>NZ_KI421477.1:25909-153390 GCF_000472925.1 Bradyrhizobium sp. Ec3.3 | reverse complement strand
CGCTCTGGCGCTCAAGCTCGCAAGCGATTTCAACTTAGATGACAAACTGCAGAATGTAATTCTAGCCGTGTTTCAATCCTTCGCGTTTTTACACAGCCAGGGTCATGAGCGTCGAACTCTGCAATAGATGTCGGCCTGTTGATTTCCGCTATGCCCCGTTAGCGACCAATGGTGCATGGCGGTGCAATATGTCGCGAAGGGCCATTTTCGGACTCATGCGCCGCAGCAAATAACCGCCTCTCTATTCGATTACTTCGTCTGCAAGGGCGAGAAACGAGGGCGGTATGGTGAGGCCAAGCGCCTTTGCAGTCTTGAGGTTGATCACCAGTTCGAATTTGGTCGGCTGCTCAACCGGCAGATCGGCAGGCTTGGTGCCTTTGAGGATCTTATCGACGTAGTCGCCTGCACGGCGGAGGCTATTGGCTATATCGGGGCCGTATGAAACCAAACCGCCATTGGTGGCAAATAGTCGGAATAGGTAAATCGCGGGCAGACGATGCTTCGCCGCCAGCGCGGTAACGCGTGTGACGTTGTTAACCATCAAGGCATCGCCCATGACAACTATGGCATCGGGCTGCTGGGCTGCGGCCGAGGCAAAGGCGATGTCAAGTTCCTCGGCCGTGGTCGCCTCCACTATCGGCAGCGCGACGCCTAGTTTCTGGACAAGTTGGGGTATGTCCTCGACTACGTGCAACCTGTGCATTGGATTGTCCGGATTGACCAAGATCGCAATTTTCGAGGCGGTAGGAACCATTTGCCGCAGCTTTTCTATCGTTTTGCCAACGATCTCTCCCGGGACGAAGGACGCAAGACCAGTTACGTTGCCGCCTGGATGCGACAGGCTTTGGACGAGGCCGAGCCCCACGGGATCGACAGCAATGGCTACAATCGGAATGCTGGCTGTTGCCGGTTTCAGGGCTAAAGCTACTGGCGTGCCCGGGCCAAAGAGCACATCGGGCTTGAGGGCGACAAGTTCGTTCGCTAGAGGCGCTAGGCGCTCGGCATGATTCTCGGCCGACCGGTACTCAACGATCAGGTTCTTCCCTTCGATCCAGCCATGATCGCGCATGCTGTCCTGCCACACCTTGAAATTTGGCAAGTACAGGGGCGCGCTATCAAGATAGCCGACCCGGCGAGGCGTCCCCTGTGCGAGTGAACGCCGTGGTGAAACGAGCAGTGCCGCAGTGCCTGCGATGAATTCCCGCCGTCGCATGCATCCCTCCCTGCAAGGGTCACGCCTGTGGGAAGATAGAGCTTAGCACTTTACCGTGGGGATGTGAGGTGCCTCGAAGGACCGCTTCGGGTCAACCTCGGGTTCTGTTGCAAATCAAGCGCGACGTTTTCGGAATGGCGTATCACCGCTACTTTGCGAGCGGACTTTCGCTCTGTCAAATACCTCGTCCATGATTTCTCGGATGGTACGGGCGCAGCGACCGCACTGAGCTCTGCAGCCAAGGCAGCTAAAGACATAGCTGGTGGTTCGGCGCGTCGCAGTGTTGGCCACAGTTCGCACCTCGGTGTCGCTTAGGATGTTGCAGGAACAAACGATCATAGGAAGCCGCTAGCTCAATCCCATGTCCGCTTTATCACGCAGAAAGCGGACATTCATCACGACAACGGTGACGTCCGTTAGGGGTCACGAGCGTCGGCCTCTGCAATAGTCGTCGGCCTGTCGATTTCCGCTATGCCCCGTTAGCGACCAATGGTGCGTGGCGGTGCAATATGTAGCGAAGGGCCAAAACCAGACACACTGAAGCGACGCAGGGCTATGCGAAGTGGCGTAGTCCTAGTGCCGTTCAAACGTCGGTCGAGGAGTGCCCAGGACAGCAATGGCTCCAACCACCAGCAGCCAGAATGGAAGTACGCCAAAGCCCGGAATGGCTTCCAGAGCAAGTCCCGGCAATAGCAGCCACTGCCGGCCCAGCACCAAGAACAGCAGCAATGCCGTCGCAACATCTGTAACCCACCCGATCGGCGGCAGCGGAGTTACGAATGCACCAATGGCATCGGAGATGCCTGCGATGGCAAAGGCAAGGGCTAGGCGCTGTTTGGAAAATTTGAGAGTCTTTGTAGATGGCGTCTCCGCGCTGGTCGGCTGTTTGCTTGGTTCCGGAAGCGGTGGGGTCATTGTCGCGCCTTTAGTTCAAGAGGAGATCGTGGGCACTACGTCCTTCGCGAGCAGTTTGCGGGCCTGAGCGCGACGGCATGGGGCTTAGAAACCCGTCAGATAGAGGACATAGATGAGCGCCATGAGAGAATCGCCTGCAGCCGCCGACGCTGCGGCAGGACGCGAACGCAAGGAGGTGCCGAATATGCCCAGGGCCAGCGCCGCTTTCTCGATCACCCCGACGACCATCACTGGCCCACGAATCGGAGGATGAAACGCTGCATAGATGAGCAGCGCCCCGATCAAGAAAGTGAGCAGGCCCCAATGACGCGCTACGGTCAAGCCGACCTCGTCGGTCGGTGCCTCACCGTAAATCATGCGAAGCACCGGAGCCGGGGCGATAAACTGAAAAAGTGCAATCGCCGTGACGGCGCCGGTGACGATCAGAACGAGTTCAATGTGTTCACCGATCATTGTTGCCTGCCCGCCCTCGGAGCGCAGTCCTAGGTCGTCTCGCCTCCTCGACGCCATGGCGATGGTAGACCGCAATGCCACAGACGCTTGGTTCAATTGTCAACTAAGGGAAGAGGATCCAGGACGTCTTCCTTGGTGCCATCCCAGTGCTCTTCCCGTTGTTCTTTGAGCGCGCCCTCGTTGAAATCGAGGAAATAGAACGCGACCGACTTGTCGGGATCAGACGCGATGAACTCTCCCTGCTTGTCGTACTTTCCAAACCAAGGTCTGTCCAATATAGATAGGTCCATATTTGCCTTTTACCGCCACCTGGACATCGTAGCCCTGAATCTTGGTGGCAACCAATTCCGCCCAATACGGCCTCGTTTGCGGGTCCGTGTAACTCAAGACCACGAGGTTCGATGTTGCGCCTTTCGCTAGAGGATGGCTGTCGAGCAGCATGGTATCAAATTTCGCCTGGGGTATGATGGGGGAGCTGGGAACGAGCAAGCTTTCCTTGATTCGGTTTCTTCCTTTCGAAACTCTCTTGTTGTTCGACGGGAAGAATATCTTTCCTCGCCAACACTTCCCGACGAAGTATTCTGTGGCATCGGCAACGAGCTGGTTGCTGTCGACATTGAGATACTTGCCCTTGATGGTGAGAAAGTTCAGCAGTTGTGAAACATACTTGCCCCCGATGTCTGGCTTCGCAAGGCCCGCGCCTGCCGAATAGCCTACAGGCAGCGCGTCCATGTTCAGTCCATTCTTGAACATGTTGTCCAGCTCGTCGAACCGGTTTGCTCGAGCCATATCCTGAAGAGTCCAAACGGTGAGGCCGCCGTCTCCGGTTTTAAGACTCGGATCGTTGTGGCTGTATGCCATGGTTGCATCTCCCTCGTTGAAGTTTGAGCAGGAAGCGGCAGTACAGCGGCACCCGCCCCCAACACCTACATGCCGCCGTATCCAAAAACGCTGGGCCCTATGCCCGATCGAAGGCATTGCATCCGAGATCCCCACACTGCTGACACCAAAGCGCGGAGCCTAGTTCGTCGCGACCGGCGTCCGGCTCAACGTCAATTATGTCACTCGGACTTCCGCGGCGGTCCAATCAGCGGCGTGCGCACCGGTTTGGCCATGCCGTAGAACGCCACCAGTCCCTGACCACCGCCGAGCGTGGTCTGCGCCTCGTCAACATGTTCCAGCGCGGCCTGGTACATCTGCCAATTGTTACCCACCCATACATCCCCCGCCGGATCGATGGCGATGTCCACGTGCATGTGCATCCCGCCGCCGACAAAGCCGCCCGGCGGCGATATAGGATCGCCCATCTTCATGCCGGGCGGGCAGGTCTCGATGCGGTAGCCGCAGAGTCCGGCAATAGAGTCCGGCGGGTTGGAGAAGTTGGAGACCCAGACGCGGTCGTTGCCGTCAATGGCGATCGCCCATGGAACGACAATGCCGTTACCGTACACCGGCGGCCGCGCCCACGTGCCATCGGGGCGCAGAACTACGACGGCGCCACCGTCGGGGCCGGGACGCACCGCGACCATCTCGCGCACCAGTAGGGGATCGGGATTATCTCCTCGCAACGCAAGCAACGCCGCGCGACCGACGGTCAACCAAGCAAGCTCGCGGCTGCCGAAGTGGCTGGCAACCCAAAGATTGCCCTGACCGTCAACCGCCGTCCCGCCGGGGCTGATACCAACCTTGAACGTCTCCGCCTTACTTGGGTCGGAGGCAGGGAATCGAGTAACCCAGTCGCTAATGAAATTGGAAACCCAGATGCGATCCTGTTGGTCAATAGCGAGGTGAAACGGTGCAACGAACGACTTGCAAGGCTCCACGTCTCTTCCCTCGCAGATGATACGTGCTTTAGCTGGATCACCTTTGGGGAAGTAAACTCGCTTTGTGCCTCCTTGGGCAAACTGCTGGTGTGGACCCAAATGTCACTGTTGGGCCCGCGCAGGAAATAGGCGCGACCCACACAGTCCCACTCGTGGGGAAGATCCTCCAACACCCCATATGGATCTGCCATCTGTGCCCAACCCCAGGTCAACTCCGCCGTGGCAGGATCGATTAGTTTGCCCGCGGCTGCGCGTTCCTCCATGAACTTGTGCCACTCCTTGCTGTGATACTTCATGTGGCTTCCTTCAGTGCTTTGAGAGGTAGGGCAGTTGCGACACTCTCGACGCTGCGCGAAACACTTCGCAGAGAACGCGTTTCTGCTTTGTCCTCAAGAGCAGCAGTGCGCGCGCTATGACGCACCAAGCGAAGCCCGGCGACCCTTACCCCGTCTTCTGTGCGGATCGAGCTCATCGACGGCGTTTTGCCAAGCGATAATCTCGTCCTCGAACCATACCCTGCGGTTCGGGCTGATGTAGGTCGATCGTGGAAACCGGCCTGCCTTCTCCAACCTGAAAAGCGTAGTGCGGCTGACCGGGACAATCTGTAGGACCTGCTTTTCGTTCAGCATGCGTCGCGGTCCGGAGCTATCCGTGGTGCCGGCCTGAGCTTCTGCTTGTTTTGCTGCGATCATCACGAACTTCCTTCCAAGTTCGTTCTAGCCAAGCCTTCTATTTTGCTGAGGACATCGCACGGCAGGACGCCGTGCAAAACCTCGCATCGCTTCGCCTAAGCTCGAACCACAAATGGGAGCGCCGCTTGCCGGTCGCGTCGACATAGGGTGCGCGGTACGTGATTAGCCGGATCGCGGAATGCGCTTCTCAACCTTTCCCACCATCATTTTTGCTCCTTGTCCTTTGTGCTCGTGTTGGTCGGCGTGTCATCGCCCTGCTTGATGAAAATGTCTCTCAATTGTCGCGCAGTGGTATCAACCGAAAGAGTCCGCAGCCAGCTGACGGTGTCCCAGACTTGGAAGTCCGACATCCCTGGCTTGGTTACCAGCAGATGCTCGATGACCGCGAGCATTGCGCCTTCGTAGCTGTCGGGATCCTTGATCCACTCGTTCACTGGCCGGGCAGTGCCGGATCGCTTCATCTCCGAGAGACGCCCCGCATCCGAGAAACGTGTGATCAATCGAATAGCAAGTTGACGAAGTTCTGGATCGGGGAACGCCGCTTCGTCCTCGAACGAGCGATTGATGCGCTGTTCGAATTCCTCGCTGATTGAGCGGCCGTGTGCGTCGGCGGCAGCCGCCACTTGCTGATAGATCGGTTCTTGCAGGCGCACGGTGATGGTGATGCGCTTCGCGCGGTACTTGGCGGGGCGCCCGCGCGGCCGTTTGGCCACCTTTGTTTTTGCTCGCTTCATAGCCTATTTTATCACGATATTTTGTGCGGTTGAAAACAAACTCAATAATGATAGCATGGTTTCAGGTCGGAGCGGCGGTATCTGTGACGACAAATCGCAAGGAGGCGCTGATGAGGAAGCAATCGAGCGTCAGGTCCGGCGGGGACGCTCCAAGGGCCCAGGGGCCAGGCCGCCGCAACGATTCATGTCCATCAAGGACGTCGCCGACCGACTATACGTATCGACCAGGACAGTCTGTCGGTGGATCCACTTAGGGCTTGTCGCTCACAAAATCGGCGGGCGCGTCTGCATCGGAGAGAATGACTTACGAGCATTCCGACGCGGGTTTTCATCGCTCCAGTCTTATTTTGTCTTGTCCTCTCAGACACTCATGGAGTGTCGCGTCGCTACTCCACGCGCCGTCATGCGATGGAGATGAAATCCGCGCCTACTGGGTGAGGTTACCAAAATGCCGGCCCATCGCCATCACAAACGTTCCAAGAACGATGCGCGCAGTCCTGGGGTTGTGGCCCCGGAGGCGTGCTCCGACAATCCTCGAGGCCGAATTCGAAATCAGCCTGACTCTTTTGCGGTTGCAGAGATTGGCCCGGTCCGCGGCATCAATATCCGCGACGAGCTATCTGCGAGTAAGGGGTCACCGATGAGCAAGCAATCCCGCAAACGGTTCGGCGGGCGACGCTCCAAGGGCCCAGGGGCCATGCCGCCGCAACGCTTCGTGTCCATCAAGGACGTAGCCGAGCAGTTGGGCGTATCGACCCGCACAGTCAGTCGGTGGATCGAGACAGGGGAGCTTGTTGCCCACCGGTTCGGCCGGCTCGTCCGCGTCGGAGAGATCGACCTGCAACGATTCTTGGCGACTAGACGCGGGTTTTAACCGGTCGCCGCCGTCCTATTTTGTCTCCTCCTGTCAGAGGCTTACAAAGAATCGGGAAAACTCCAACGAACTACATGTTCGGTATTTGCTCGCATAGTCTTCCCGAATTTCGGGTTCTGGCAGCTCAGGTCACCGTCCTGTCGCGGCGTGTCGTAACGGAGAAAGTGAATTTGAGCCAGACAACGAAGCCAGTAAGCGGCGACCTAATCACCTTCGGTCATGTGCTGGAGCGGCTGGCCGCCGACCCGGCTCTATCGCCGACCCGCCGTCGGGACTTGCGGTCGGCCATCACGACCTACGCCAAACTCACCGACCGCGCCCCGAACTCGATCACGCTCGACTTCGGCGAAATACGTGAGACGTTTGATCGCATCGTACCGGCCGCGGCCAAGGTCAGTCGCAAGCGCTGGGCCAATTTGCGCAGCGATCTTCTAACGGCAATCGGAGCCTCGGGGCTTCGACCAATACTCAGAACCTCGAAGCTGCCACTTGATCCGGCCTGGACCGATCTTTACAGCCGCATCACCCGTCCGAAAGCGCGGAACGGGCTTTCGCGCTTCGTCCGCTGGGCAACTCTGCGCCGGATTTTCCCGGAAGCCGTGGATGGGCACACGATTGAACAATTCGTGGCCGACCTCGATCGCTACACCCTTATTCGTGACTTTCGTTGGCAGCATCGCTCTCTCGTATCAATTTGGAATAGCTTGGCGGACCTGCAACCCGATCTGAAACTGAAGCGCGTTGTATTGCCGCCAACAAAAAAAACACCCAAGTGGGTTCGCTGGGACGCATTGCCGCCCCAGTTTCAGGCCGACGTCGGACGGTACTTTGAGTGGTGCGCAGTTACAGATCCTCTTGACGCAACTTCCCGGAAACGTGCCCTGGCACCGCTGACACGGGAATTGCGACGCAATCACATCCGGTCGGCCGCGACCGACGCGATTGCCGCCGGCATCGATGTTGCGACGCTAACTTCTCTAGCACTGCTTGTGGAGGTCCCAACAGTCACGGCCCTCGTGCGGCATCGTTGGCAGGTCGACGGACGCAAGCTTTCCCTCTATGCATCGAATGCCCTGGTCACGTTGATAACGATCGCGTCTGAATGGGTGAAGGCCCCACCTGATCAGATCGCGGCATTGAAAACGCTCCTCAGCAAGGTTGCTACTGCACAGATCGGAATGACCGAGAAGAACAGCGCGCTCCTACGTAAGTTTGATGACCCGCGCTTGCTTTTAAAACTTGTCGAGCTGCCGGATCGACTTTGGCGGAATGCGCAGCGCAACTCGGCAAGATCGCCGCGGCGGGCATTCGTCGATCTGCAGACAGCGCTCGCGATCGATCTGCTACTGCACATGCCGGTGAGAATTGAGAACTTATGGTCGTTGGACTTCCGCAAGCACTTCCATTGGCCGCAACATCCACGGAAATCGGTGTGCGTGGCGTTCTCGAGCAACGAGACCAAAAACCTCCAAGCGCAGGACTTCGAAATTCCTAAATCGCTTGCAGACCGACTGCTGCTGTTTCGCAACGAGATCGCCCCCACGTTCACCGGCTCGCGACCCGACCGTCTGTTCATTCAACCAAACGGTGCCCCTCGCGCGAAGTCGCGAGTCGCGGCCAGCATTAAAAAAGCCACGCGCGAATATCTTGGCGTGGTTTGCACGCCCCACCAATTTCGGCATCTGGCAGCGAAGATCACTTTGAAGGCGAACCGTGGCGCGCTCGAACAGGTCCGGCAACTCCTCGGCCATAAAAACCCTCAGACCACGTCCCGCTTCTACGCCGGCATAGACACATTGGCGGCTGGACGTGCGCACGCCGATTTGATCATGCAACTGCGCGAACCGAAGGCCGCGCAACGGCGCCGGGCGCCAAAGCGAGGCAACGCAAATGCCTAGATCTCGTGGGGTCGCCATCCAAGAACTCCCGTGGCGAGATTGGCCGCTGACAGACCAAAAGCTCTGGTCGCACGCTGTTTCGGACGGTGATCCATTCAGCAACGCAGGAGCAGCGCGCCTGTCCAAGGTTACTCTGGATGCGAGGTGGCATGCATGGAGGAGGTTTCTGGGGTTCTTGGCACGCGAGGAGCCCCTCGCATTGCACCTCGCGCCGGCAGAGCGCTTAAACGCCGAGCGAATTCGAGCGTTTACATCGTACCTCGCGCGGACGAACGCCGCCCGCAGTCTCGCGGACCACATTACGAGACTATACGGTGCAGCCCATATGATGATGCCCGAGCGCGACTGGACTTGGCTCAGAGATATCACCGGGCGTCTCCATGCGGCGGTTCCCAAGTCGACGGTTTCTGCGCCGGTGATCACTAGCATTCCGGTGTTGAAGCTTGGCTTGGAATTGATGATCGAAAGCCAGCCTCTGGAAGGTGGGAAGTTGACGGAATCCATTGCGGCTGGTTATCGGAACGGGTTGATGATCGCGCTTCTCGCGTTCATCCCACTCCGCGCGAAGAATTGTCTTGGGCTCGAGATCGGCCGCCATTTGGTCCGAGAACAGGATGAGTGGTTCATCATCATTCCAAGATCCGAAACGAAAACCAGAACACCGATCGAGTTCGCGGTCCCGGAGATTTTGAATGAATATCTCGAGCTGTATCTTGAAGTGATACGTCCATGGCTGCAGCGCGGACGCGCGGGCGACGCGCTGTGGCTGAGCCGCCAAGCGGAAGGCGCTTTGAGCCATCAAACGTTCGGTCGTGTCCTCGCCAGACTTTCGTCCGAGCACCTTGGCCTTCGTCTATCACCGCACGATCTGCGTGACGCTGCGGCGACCACCTGGGCGATCGCCAAGCCATCGCAAATCGCTGTCAGCAAAGATCTGCTCGCGCATAACGACCTGCGCACGACGACGCGACATTACAACCGCGCTCGCGGCATCGAGGCTAGCCGGGCGCAGGCACGGCTGATTGCCGAACTGCGAAAACGCCGGACGCGGTGTTAGATTCCAGCCAAGGAAAGCCATAGTGAGAAACCGCGCGCGGTCGGGCCGCGAAGGCGGCGCGATGTCCGTTCGAGATCGCTCACCGGTTGATCCTCCGGAATTTGCGATACTAGCAGAGGCAGCAAAGGTGAAAAATGCAAGTGCCAGATATGGCGATGGGGGCGATCTCGCGCCGAGTTATGCACCCCAAGTGTCTTTAGATGCCCGGCCGACGTTTGAAGCCTGCGAATATCCAACCGAGCACCAAGCCGAATTCTAGCAATGCCAGCGGGCGCGGATACATTCGCGGGGTGAAGCACGGCGATTCGATAGGTATTCGGGTTAACAGGCCAATCGCGGGTCGCCCTGGACGGCAACGCTCCCTGGTTGCATCAATACAGGCGAAACGTTTAAGGTCACATCCGCGCCTATCTCCAACCAGCCGGACTCCCACCACGTGCCCCGCCTCTCATCTGTTGTGATACGTCGGTTTAAGCGTATCGACGAAATCGAAATTCCACTTGATGACGTCACGCTTCTCATTGGGGCTAACAATTCCGGAAAGAGTAGCATACTCCAAGCAATCCACTTCGCCGTCTCGATCGCGCAAACCGCCCGCCTAGTGGGTGAAGGCGTTGCCTGGCAGAATGACGCGTTCCAGCTTTCTTTCAACCCATCTCAATTGCTCTACTCGCCTGTGGCCGACGTCCACTCGCTCGCGATAGGCGGCGCTTTGCAAGAGCCGAGGCAGACGCAAATCGAGATCGAATTGCAAGGCAACGATGGGCAGCGCTGTATTGTCGGCCTCCGTCGCGGCCGCAATCGGAATATTGCGGTCTCGATTACGGGAAGGATCATCGGCGAACAGCTTATGTCAGTGACTCAACCGTTCACCATTTATGCGCCTGGCCTCGCGGGAGTACCGAAAGAAGAAAAGTACATGTCCCCTGGGTTGGTTCGCCGCTTTGTGGCAAGGGGCGACGCGAATCTCACGCTCCGCAACGTGCTTCGCATGCTGAAGGCGTCGGATACTCAGTGGGCCGGGTTTATCGACGATATGCAATCGATCTTTGAGGGCATTCAAGTCGAGGTCGATTTTGATGAATCTACTGACGAAAACATAACTGTCTACTTTCAGTTTCCCGGTGGACCTCGGCTGCCCATCGACGCAGCGGGCACCTCGGTTCTGCAGGCGGCCCAAATTCTTGCTTACATCTCGCTGTTCCAGCCACGGGTCCTGATTCTCGATGAGCCAGATTCGCACCTCCACCCAGACAATCAGCGAGTACTCTGCGATCTTATCTTCCAGCTCGCATCAGAACGCGGGTTTCAAGCACTCATCAGCACCCACTCTCGCCATGTCCTAAACTCTATGAAAGACCGAGCATCAATTATCTGGTTGAGCAAGGGAACCAAGGTCGACTCGCCCGATATCAACACGACTGAGGTTCTGCTTGAGCTAGGCGCTCTAGACAATCCTAGTGTGTCAGTCGAGCGTATTCAGCGACTGATTGACCAAGCAACTGACGAAACGACTGACAAGTCGATCGAAGCGATTGTAAATCAGCGCACGACAGAAGCTTTCCGAAAGCGTCAGGCAGGCGGCGAGCCGCCAAATCATGGTGCAATAGCTATCAAAGCAAAAAACGACTACAGCTCTGATCCTTCCAAGCTCCGTCGAGGCAAAATCGCTCTTGGCAGATTGGTCGCGCTGCTCCAGCAGGAGTTAGGCGCCAACCCTCGCATTTTCTTTCCAAGCGAACACTTGAGATCGCAAAAGCTGACCGACGTTGCAGGAACGATTTGGGTACCGTAGTTGCGGCGCTATACCCGGTGCGAGACCCGCCGCCAACCTTTCCTGCCCCCCGACGCGCGAGCGACCAAGCTTTTGACGTGAACAATGGCAAGCAGCGATGGAGGCGCTGATGCTGGTGGCCGAGGGCGGTGGTCCGACCATGTTCGTGCGCGTCGGGACCATGCGGGCGCTGAACCGGCACAGGGGTCCGATCTGCGGGAGCTGATCAGGAAGCTCCGGCAGCGGCATGCATTGGCCCGGCGTCTTGCGCGCGGCGGCGGCGGGAGGGGCTTTCACGCCGCCATCTTCAACCTACCCTCGGCCGTAGTCCCGATGATCCGCCGCAGCTCCGCTGCGATGCCGTCGAGCACCGCACGCTTTTCCTTCATCCGCTTTGAATGATTGTAGACCTTTCCAGTGACGCTGGGCACGACCTGCTCGCCCTTATTGCTCGCGGCGTGGTCAAGACACTTCGCGATCCACGCATCATCGAAGCCGAGGTCACCGGCCAAGGTCGCGCTAGTGCGGCGTAGATCGTGCGGTGTGAACGGCTTCAGGCCGAGCAGCGCGCAGATACCCGGGGTTTTTGTCTGTCCCTTGCGCTTGCCATCGGTGTGTTTGGTGCCGCGAAGCGCTACCGCCATCACCTTGCGATTCATCCGCTGGTCACCGAGAGGGCTGGCAAAGACAAACTGTTGCTTGTCGCTGGTCAGCGCCTCCTTGATGATCTCGACCGCGAGATTTGATAGCGGCTGCTGGATCACGCGGCGCTTCTTGACTCGCTTCAGCGGCACGTCAAAGCGGGGATGCTCGCCCTTGAGATCGAACAGCTCGTTCCGGTGTGCGCCGAGCAGTTCATTCGAGCGCAGCATGGTGACCAACTCGAACTTGAGCGCCAGCCGGGTCCGGCGGTCCCATGGCAAATCCTCGCGGTCGAGGCCGTGCCAGAAAATCCTGATCTCCTCCTCGGACAATACCCGCGTGCGCGGATGCTCCGGGTCAAGCTTCGGCAGGTTGACGCAGGGGCTGGCGGTCACGTAGTCGCGGCCTGCTTCCGCCGCCCAATTGAATAGCGCCGACGCCGCTTTGCGCATCTGCCGCGCATTGCTGGTTGACGGGACGCCGAACTTTCCGGCGACGATGTCGTTCGAGAGCGTGGCGATATTGTGCTTGGTGACCTCGGTGGCGAGTTTCTTTCCCAGCCGGGGGCTTAAAAACCGCCGCAGATTGCTCGCGGTCGTCTCCCAACTCTCCAGCCGGGGCCGCATCTCGCCGTCCGGCTTAATGACCGGCGTTTTCATCCATTCGATCCGCTCGGCGATGATGTCGTCGACGGCCCGGCCGCGCTTGGTCTTCAGGATCTTCTGTTGCCGCAGGCCCTCGGCGATGTTCTCGCCGTTGCCGAGACGGGCCTTGAGCGCATAGACGGCACTGCGGGCGTGCTCGACGGTGAAGGTCTCGGGGTTATAGACGCCCAACACGGTCGAGCGCTGCTTGCCGTCGGCCGGGTCGGTGAACTTGAAATTGAACGTCGTCGTGCCCGCCGGGATGATGCTGCCGTAGAGACCGGGGCATTTGCGGTCGTAGAGCTTGACCCGTTTGGCGACACGCTTCTTGCAGAGGCGGTCGGTCAGAATGAGGCTGCCGTTGCGCGCCCGCTTGCCAGCGGGCCCATTGATGGTGGTAGTTTCATGTGGTTTCGGCTCCTAAGGCTTGAGACCAAAGGGCCCGGCTTTTGGGGTTTCAGTTTGTCGTGCGGACGCTGAAAGCCCTAGGGCCGGGCCCTAGATTTGGCGAAGCCCGCAGAAACAGCCCGCAACAAGCCTAAGCAAAAAGGCCTACTTTCAAAGCGTTTTCTTAGTTTCGGCGGGTTTCACCGAATACCAAAATAATGCCCTGTGGTTATGGGTCCCGGGCTCGCGCTGTGCGCGCCCCGGGACGACGATTGAGATCAATTCACCCGCCGGTCCTTCCCCGCTCTATCCGGCTCGCGCAGTTGGCGCCGGAAAGTCTTCGCGCGAAGACAAGGTAAAGGCTGGATGGTTTCGTGTCCCGGACGCGCTGCAACGCGGAGCGTTGCTGCGCAGAGCCGGGACCCAGACTTGATGTGGCCGAGATGGGCCCCGGCTCAGCAGCGCACCACGCCGCAAGTGCGGCGCGCTGCGCTGCGTCCGGGGCACGAGGTCACCCCCGCGCGGCCCGGTCCTTCTCGTTTTGCGCCTTGATACTCTCGCGGGCGGTGTTCCAGTCGTCGTCGCTCCAGTCGCGGAGCTGGTAGAAATTGCCGCCCATGGCGAGCGCCTGCGCGCCGTCCATGGCGATGGTCTCGCCGTTGATCCAGTCGCAGCCGCCGGAGATCAGGAACACAGCGAGGTTCTGTAGTTCCTCCATGGTGCCGACGCGGCCCATCGGGTTCATCGCCTTGGTGCGCGCGCCGGCCTCATCGCCCGGCTTGATGCGTTTGCTCATGCCCTCGGTTGGAATTTCGCCGGGCGCGATCGTGTTCAGCCGGATGCCGTGGCGGCCCCATTCGGTCGCAAGCGACATCGTCATGGCGTGGATCGCCGACTTGCTCATCGCCGACGGCACGACGTAAGGCGAGCCGTTGCGCACCCAGGTCACGGTGATCGAGACGACGTTGCCCGGCTGCTTCGCGGCGATCCAGCGCTTGCCCACCGCGTGCGTCACGTAGAACGTGCCGTGCATGACGATGTTGGCGACTGCATCGAAGCCGCGCGGCGAGAGCTCTTCCGTGCGCGAGATGAAGTTGCCGGCGGCGTTGTTGATGAGGTCGGTCAGCGCGCCATCGCGAAAGATGTTCTCGATCATCTCCTCGACCGCGAGCGCGTTGCGGATGTCGACCCCGTGGCTGGTGACGCGGCCGCCGTAGAGATCCATCAGCTCGGTCGCGGTCTCGTCGCACACGATCTTGCGCCGGCCACAGATGTGCACCTCGGCGCCGAGCTGGAGAAAGCGCGCCGCCATCGATTTGCCGAGACCGGTGCCGCCGCCGGTCACAAGGATGCGCCGGCCGGCCAGAAGATTTTCCTTGAACATGGCGTTTCCCTCGGTGGATTTATGAGTTAATTGGTCGATTGACTAAATCCGGCCGCCGCCTTTCTGTAAAGCGGCTGCCGTTCAAGATCAGGGGAGAATTCGTCGATGGAAGAGCGCGTCTCGATTTCGATTTCGGAAGGCGTCGCCGACGTGCGCCTTGTGAGGGCGGACAAGATGAATGCGCTGGATCAGACGATGTTTCAGGCATTGGTCGACGCAACCGACCGTCTTTCCAAAGAAAAAGGCGTGCGCGCCGTGGTGCTCTCAGGCGAGGGGCGGGCGTTCTGCGCTGGCCTCGACATGGGTCGTTTTGCCGCCATGAAGGAGAAGGGCGGCAACGGAATTCCGGGTGGCGAAAATCGCGATCTCACCGCGCGCACGCACGGCAAGGCGAATTTTGCGCAGCAGGCGGTGTGGGGCTGGCGTCAGCTCCCGGTGCCTGTCATCGCGGCGGTGCATGGCGTCGCCTTCGGCGGCGGCTTCCAGCTCGCGCTCGGCGCCGACATGCGCTTCGTCGCGCCCGATACGCGGATGTCGATCATGGAGATCAAATGGGGCCTCGTGCCCGACATGGCGGGCACGCCGATCCTGGCTTCGCTCGTGCGAGACGACATTCTGCGCGAGCTCACTTACACGGGGCGCATCTTCTCGGCGCAGGAGGCGATGTCATACGGCCTCGCAACGCGTATTTGCGATGATCCGCGCATCGCGGCGCTCGAAGTCGCGCGCGAGATCGCCGGCAAGAGCCCGGATGCGATCCGCGCGGCAAAGCGCATGCTGAATACTCTTTCGGTCGATCCGGCTCCCGCGCTGCTCGCCGAATCCGTCGAGCAGCAAAAACTGATCGGCAGTGCGAACCAGACCGAAGCCGTTCGGGCCAATATGGAGAAGCGCGCACCGAGGTTTGCTGATGAATAAATTGACTCTGTCATTCCGGGGCGATGCGACGGGACCGCGCGAGCGCGGCCCGGAGCATCGAGCCCGGAATCCATAACCACCATCGGGAGTATGGATTCTCAGATGCGCAATTGCGCATCATAGCTCGCGACTTCGTCGCGCCCCGGAATGACGACCGCATTGTGTCCACGCCCTTAAAACCCGACGAAAGATCGGAAAACAACAATGAGCGAAACGTCCCAACTCTTCCTTGGCCTCGCCTCCGGCGAGCGTCGCCGCAGCAACGCCGCAGTCGCCGACCGCGCGAACCGCATCGCAAGCGGCCTCGCCAAGTTCGGCGTCAGACAAGGCGATTGCGTCTGCATGCTCATGCGCAACGACATCGCCTTCCTGGAAGCCGCCTACGCGGCGATGCGGCTGGGTGCCTACGGCGTTCCGATCAACTGGCATTTCAAACCGGACGAGATCAACTACATCCTGCAAGACTCCGGCACGCGGGTTTTGATCGCGCATGCCGACATGCTGCATAGCCTGCGTGAGGCGATCCCTGAAGGCGTCATCGTGCTCAGCGTGCCGACGCCGCCTGAGATATTGAACACCTACAAGATCGATCCCGGTCATCCGGCAACACCGGATTTTGCGATCGATTTCGAGGCATGGCTTGCGCAATTCCAGCCCTATGACGGTCCCGTCGTGCCGCAGCCGATGAACATGATCTACACGTCGGGCACCACGGGCCATCCGAAGGGCGTGCGCCGGCACGCGCCGACGCCGGAGCAGCAAGCTGCCGGAGAGCGCATGCGCGCGATGATCTATGGCCTGAAGCCCGGATCCCGCGCGCTATTGCCGGGACCGCTCTACCATTCCGCGCCGAACTCGTTCGGCATTCGCGCAGGGCGGCTCGGCGGCGCGCTGGTGCTGATGCCGCGGTTCGAGCCGGAAGAGTTTCTGGCGCTGATCGAGCGCTTTTCGATCGACACCATCTTCATGGTGCCGACCATGTTCATCCGCCTGATGAAGCTGCCCGAGGCGGTGCGCGAAAAATACGACGTCTTCTCGCTGCGCCATGTGATCCACGCCGCCGCGCCGTGCCCGCCCGACGTCAAGCGCGCCATGATCGAATGGTGGGGGCCGGTGATCCACGAATTCTACGGCTCGACCGAATCCGGCGCCGTGACCTTCGCCACGTCAGAGGATGCGTTGAAGAAGCCCGGCACGGTCGGCAAAATCTCACCCGGCGCCGAGCTGCGTTTCATTGGCGAAGATGGCCGCGTGCTCGATGTCGGCGAGATCGGCGAAATCTATTCGCGCATGCGCGAGAGCACGGACTTCACCTATCACAACAAGCCGGACAAGCGCACCGAGATCGACCGCGACGGCTTCATCACCTCGGGCGATGTCGGTTATATCGACGCGGACGGCTACGTCTTCATCTGCGACCGCAAGCGCGACATGGTGATCTCGGGCGGCGTCAACATCTATCCGGCCGAGATCGAAGCCGTGCTGCACGCCATCCCCGGCGTGCACGATTGCGCGGTATTCGGCATCCCCGATGCCGAGTTCGGCGAGGCGCTGATGGCGGTGGTCGAACCGCAAGCCGGCGTGATACTGGATGAGGTTTCCATCCGCGCCAGCCTGAAGGCACACTTGGCCGACTACAAGGTGCCGAAGCACGTGGAGATCCGAGCCCAATTGCCGCGCGAAGATTCCGGAAAAATTTTCAAGCGCCGCCTGCGCGACCCCTATTGGGAGCAGGCGGGCCGGAAGATCTGATAGGACCGAACAGCGGGCGCGGAGTCCTGTGAAAGCCAACGGGGCCGCGCCTCGCGCGGGCCCGCCGGCCAAGGGCGTATTGATTCATCCAGTTGAATGAGCTATTTGGCCATTGCCGTCCTGGCTGCCTCTATCGTGGCTTTCACCGCATCGAGATTGAAGCTCGCACCCCGCTGCATTGGCGGAAACTCGATCGCGGTCTGAGCGAGCTTCTCGACTTGCTGCTGAACGAATACGAACCGCCAGAATTCGTATTTGAACCAGTCGAAATATTATTGTGCCCCGAACTTGGTCCCGCTGTCGGGCCACCCCGTGCGCTCTGCAACGGCGGTGCTGGCCATCAACATATCGCGGCGATTGAGCTTGCTCTTGTCTGAGTTCGAGTTGTTTTCGTTGATCGATTTGGGCATTGCTTTCTCCGGCTGCGGGATGGACCTGAACCCGGCATGGCTTATCGCGCCCTTGATCGACGATGTGGCTATCGCAATTGCTCCACCTTTGCAGCCATGTCGGGATATCGGCTGATCCTGTACGTTGCGTTGTCACACGTCAGAACCCAGACCTCGTGATCCGGCTTTGATCGCGCGGTGTCCCGGTTCGCACGCTGTGGCTTGTTGCAAACGATACCTTGGCTGCGGATTTGAGCTGCCAGCATGTCCTTCGGCGTTTCGTCGGCAGCTTTTGCGATTGAGCGGAAAGGCACGCTGTCCGACAGCGGACCTCCAACGAGCAGAAAAGTTGCGATCGAGAGGTACTTGAACTCGCGCATGGCGAAATCTCCTCACGCGCCAAATTGAAACTAGAAGTCGCATCCTGCGATGTTGATTTAGATCAATCGAGATGTGCTTCGCTTCATTTCCGACGAGCCTCGCCGCCACGAGTGGGTGGCGAAAGTTGCGCGTGGTCAAACGGGAGCCGATCTCGGAGATGTCTTCGCAGCGATAGCTTTCGGGCTTATACAAGCACGATCATTGACCGCGGATTATCCCATGGCTCCGGTTTCTATCCTGCTCAACTTGCTCTGGATTCTCATCGGCGGTGCCTGGATGGCGTTCGGCTGGCTGGTGGCTTCCGTCATCATGGCCATCACCATCGTCGGCCTGCCCTGGGCGCGGGCGGCGTTCAACATCGCCGTCTACACGCTGCTGCCGTTCGGCTCAAAGGCGGTGCGGCGCGACGAGGTCACCGGCGCGAGCGATATCGGCACTGGCCCGCTCGGGTTGCTTGGCAATATCATCTGGTTCCTGCTCGCCGGCTGGTGGCTGGCGCTCGGCCACCTCGTTACCGCCGTGATCCTGGCGGTTACCATCATCGGCATCCCCTTCGCCTGGGCCCATCTGAAGCTCGCGGGCATCGCGCTCTGGCCGATCGGCAAAGCGATCGTACCGGCCTAGCGCCGACGGGCCACAATATCTTGTGTTTCTGGTTGGATACGTCGGGCAAGCCCTACTTTGCATGGGGTTGATTTCGAGGAAATGGAAGTCCGCTTGCACCGTTCGGGCAAACCAATCTGTACGACTTTGCCCGTTTGGCTCCGGTGTGCACCGCCTCCAAGTTTATCTTGCACCGCGGCAAAAAACTTGCACACTCGCTGGGCCGGGAAGCCAAGGGACTTCGAAGGGAATTTAGCCATGTCCCTCCAGACCGTACCATCGGACGCAGCGATCGACCGTTCCAACCGCGCCGAGGAGGCCCAGGCGCTGGAGGCGGATGTCCGGCTGCGGGACGATATCCGCCTGCTCGGGCGCATCCTCGGCGACACGGTACGTGACCAGGAGGGCGCGGACGTGTTCGACCTGGTCGAGCGCATCCGCCAGACCTCGATCCGGTTCCACCGTGACGAGGACCGGCTCGCCCGCCGCGAGCTCGAGCAGATCCTCGACAGCATGTCGATCCCCGATACTCTGCGCATCGTCCGCGCCTTCAGCTATTTCTCGCACCTCGCCAACATCGCCGAGGACCAGAACAACATCCGCCAGATGCGCGCCCGCAGCGCGGCCAAGGAAACTGGATCACGCGGCGGATCGGGCGTACTGGCCGAGACGCTGGGCCATGCCAAGAGCGCGGGCGTGGGCGCCGACGCGTTACGCAACTTTTTCAAGGAGGCCCTCGTCAGCCCGGTGCTGACGGCGCATCCGACCGAGGTCCGCCGCAAGAGCACCATGGACCGCGAGATGGAGATCGCGGCGCTGCTGGACAGCCGCGAGCGCCTTGCCATGACGGCAGACGAGGCCGCGGCCAGCGACGAGCAGTTGCGGCGCGAGGTGCTGACGCTGTGGCAGACCAATCTGTTGCGCCGGACCAAGCTCACCGTGCTCGACGAGGTCGGCAACGGCCTGTCGTTCTATGACTACACCTTCCTTCGCGAGGTCCCGCGCCTCATCAACGCGCTGGAGGACCGGCTGGAGGAGGGCGGCGAGCAGGCGGCCGCCGAGCTCGCCTCGTTCCTGCGCATGGGAAGCTGGATCGGCGGCGACCGCGACGGCAATCCGTTCGTCACCGCCGACGTGATGCGCGGCACGCTGCGGCTGCAATCGAGCCGGGTGATGCAGTTCTATCTCAACGAGCTGCACGTGCTCGGCTCGGAATTGTCGATCGCGGCGCATCTCGCCGACGTTTCCGAGGAGCTGCGCGCGCTCGCCGAGCGCTCGCCCGACACTTCGCCGCACCGGAGCGGCGAGCCCTATCGCCTCGCGGTCTCCGGCATTTATGCCCGTCTGACCGCGACGGCCGAAAAGCTCCAGGTCGAGATCACCCGCAGGCCGGTCGGCAAGGGTGCGCCGTACGAGAGCGTCAGGGAATTGCAGGCCGATCTCGACGTGCTGCACCGCTCGCTGATCTCGAACAATGCCCGCGTCATCGCCCGCGGCCGCTTGCGACTGTTGCGGCGCGCGGTGGATTGCTTCGGCTTCCATCTGGCAAGGCTCGACATCCGCCAGAACTCGGCGGTGCACGAGCGCACCATCGCCGAGCTGATCGATGCGGCAAACCCCGGCATGTCCTATCTCGCGCTCGGCGAGGAGGCGCGCATTGCGCTGCTCACCAACGAATTGCGCAGCACGCGCTCGCTGGTCTCGCAATTCGTCAAATACAGCGACGAGACGATGGGCGAGCTCAACGTCTTCCATGCCGCCGCGGAAGCACATGCGAAGTTCGGCTCGGACGCCATCCCCCAGTGCATCATCTCGATGTGCAAGGGCATGTCGGACATGCTCGAAGTGGCCGTTCTGCTCAAGGAGGTCGGTCTCGTCAATCCGTCGGGGCGCAGCGCCATCAACGTCGTGCCGCTGTTCGAGACCATCGAGGACTTGCAGGCCTCCTCCGGCATCATGGACCGCATGCTCTCGCTGCACGACTACCGCCGTCTGGTCGACAGCCGCGGCAGCGTGCAGGAGGTGATGCTCGGCTATTCCGACAGCAACAAGGATGGCGGCTTCGTCACCTCGGGCTGGGAGCTCTATAAGGCGGAGATCAATCTCGTCGAAGTGTTCGAGCGCCATGGCGTGCGCCTGCGCCTGTTCCACGGCCGCGGCGGCTCGGTTGGCCGTGGTGGCGGACCGAGCTATGACGCCATCATCGCGCAGCCGGGTGGCGCTGTGAACGGCCAGATCCGCATCACCGAGCAGGGCGAGATCATCTCGTCGAAATATTCCAACGCCGAAGTCGGCCGCAACAATCTGGAGATCCTTGCGGCTGCGACGCTGGAGGCGAGCCTGTTGCATCCGCGCCAGAGCGCGCCGCGGCGCGAATATCTGGCCGCGATGGATGAACTGTCGAGCCTCGCATTCAAGGCCTATCGCGGCCTCGTCTACGAGACCGACGGCTTCGTCGATTATTTCTGGTCGTCGACCGTGATCAACGAGATCGCGACGCTCAACATCGGCAGCCGCCCGGCCTCGCGAAAAAAGACCCGCGCGATCGAGGATCTGCGCGCGATCCCCTGGGTGTTCTCGTGGGCGCAGTGCCGCCTGATGCTGCCTGGCTGGTACGGTTTTGGCAGCGCGGTCGAGACCTGGATCGCGGAGCACCCCGACAAGGGCATGCCGTTCCTCAAAGAGCTCTACAAGGAATGGCCGTTCTTCCGCATGCTGCTGTCGAACATGGACATGGTGCTCGCAAAGAGCTCGATCGCGATCGCCTCGCGCTATGCGGAGCTCGTGCCGGACGAAGCCTTGCGCGAGAAGATTTTCGGCCGCATCCGCCGCGAATGGCATTCATGCATCGAGACGCTGCTCGATATCATGGGCCAGGACCGGCTGCTCCAGGGCAACCCTCTGCTCGAGCGCTCCGTGCGCCACCGCTTCCCTTATCTCGACCCGCTCAACCACGTGCAGGTCGAGCTCTTGAAGGAGCACCGCGCGCAGAATCCGGACGAGCAGGTGCTGCGCGGTATTCAGCTCACCATCAACGGCATCTCGGCGGGCTTGCGGAATACGGGCTAGCTTCACCGCCTGTCATTCCGGGTTCGGCTCTGCGAGCCGCCCGGAATGACAGGCGGATGTTCACACCGGATCCCAGGTGAAGATGTCGGCCGAGCGATCGAGCTTGTAGAACGAGCCCTTGAGCGCCGGCATCGCATGCTCGGCGATCGACTGCGGCGTCCAGCCGTCGCTGCTCTGGACCGAGCGGATGGGGCGCGACTGGCTCATCAGGAAGATTTCGTTCATGCGCACGGCAAAGATCTGCCCGGTGACGTCCTTGGCGGCGTCACTGAGGAGATAGGCGACGACCGGCGCGATCAATTCGGGCCCCATCTTCTGGATTTTCGCGACGCGCGCCTTCTCGGCCTCGGTCTCGGTCGGGATGGTGCCGATCATGCGGCTCCAGGCGAACGGCGAGACGCAGTTCGAGCGCACGTTGAAGCGGTTCATGTCGAGCGCGATCGACTTCGACAGGCCGACGATACCGAGCTTGGCGGCGGCATAGTTGGCTTGGCCAAAATTGCCGATCAGACCGGAGGTCGAGGTGAAGTGCACGAAGGAGCCGCTCTCCTGCTCGCGGAACAGCCGTGCGGCGGCGTGGGAGACGTAGAACGAGCCCATCAGGTGCACCTTGATGACGGCCTCGAAGGCTTCCACGCTCATGCGGTGGAAGATCATGTCGCGCAGAATGCCGGCGTTGTTGACGACGCCGTCGAGCCGGCCGAAATGATCGGTCGCGGTCTTGACGATCTTGCTGGCGGGAATGGCTTCCGCGACGCTCTCGAAATTGGCGACCGCCGTGCCACCGCGTTTCTTGATCTCCTCGACCACCTCCTCGGCGGGTGCGGCGCTGGAGCCCGAGCCATCCGATGCGCCGCCGGGATCGTTGACGACGACCTTGGCGCCCTCGGCCGCGCACAGCAGCGCGATCTCGCGTCCGATGCCGCGCCCTGCGCCGGTGACGACGACGACCTTGTCCTGCAGTGAATTCGTCATGTGGGTTCTCCGCTATCGATCCAACTTCCGTCGTCATTCCGGGATGCGCCGCAAGGCGCAGGCCCGGAATCCATACTCCCGATCGTGGTTATGGATTCCGGGCTCGTCACTTACGCGACGCCCCCATTGCGCAATTGCGCAATGTGGAATGACAGATGCCTACCTTTCGTTCGTAAACACGATAGTGCCGCTCGCAGCGAACATGCCGCCGACGCCGTGGCACACCGAAATCTTTGCGTTGGGCACCTGCGCCGGCGCGATGCCGCGCATCTGGCGCACGCTCTCCTGCAGCGCGTACATGCCGTACATGCCCGAATGCATGTAGGAGAGGCCGCCGCCATTGGTGTTGATCGGCAGCTTGCCGCCCGGCCGCGTGTTGCCGTCGGCAATGAAACTGCCGGTCTCCTCATAGGGCATGAAGCCGAGATCGCCGAGGCCGAACAGGGGCAGATGCGCAAAGGCATCGTAGATCATGAGATGGTCGACGTCCCCATGCGCGATGCCGGCTTCCTTGAAGGCAAGGGGCCCCGCGACCTTGAAGGCACGCGAGGAATTAAAGGTCCCCATCTGGCTGACCATCGGCGTCTCGACGCTCTCGCCGGTGCCCATGATGTAGACCGGCTTGCTCGGAAAATCCTTGGCGCGGTCGGCCGAGGTCAGGATCAGCGCGCCGCCGCCGTCGGTGACGAGGCAGCATTGCAGCAGCCGGAACGGATAGGCGATCATGCGCGAGTTGAGGACATCAGCGATCGTGATCGGCTCCTTCATCATCGCGCGCGGATTCTTCGCCGCCCATTCCCGCTGCACCACCGCCACCATCGCAAGCTGCTCGTGGGTGATGCCGTAGGTCTTCATGAAGCGCAGCACGGGAATCGGGAACATGCTGGGTGGCCCGTACACGCCGAAGGGGGCTTCGAACTGGCCGTTGAGGCTGTCCGGCGCGGTAAAGCGCGGCTGCTTGCCGATCATCGACTTGCCGCTCTCGGCATGGGTGATCAGCACGGTCTTGCACAGGCCGGCCTCGATCGCTGCGGCCGCGTGACGGACATGCAGCATGAACGAGCAGCCGCCGACCGACGTACCGTCGACCCAGGTCGGCTTGATGCCGAGATAATGGCAGACCTGCTGCGGGGTCTCGACGGCGGTGGCAAAGCCGTCGATGTCGCAGAGCTTCAGTCCAGCGTCCGCAATGGCATTGAGCGCTGCATCCGCATGAAGCTGGAGCTGCGACATGTTGGGGATGACGCCGAGCTCGGTTGTTTCGGCCGCGCCCACGACGGCGACTTGGTTCCTGCGCATGGCCTATCCCTTCGCCGGACGGAACACGGGGAGGGTGATGGCGTCGTCGAGCTTCTGGAAGGCGACCTCGAGCTTCATGTCGAGCTCGAGCGCTTCCGGCGTCTGCGGACAGTCGATGATGTTGCTCATCATCCGCGGTCCCTCCGCAAGCTCGACCACCGCGATCGCGTAAGGCGGCGTGAAGCCCGGCGCGGCGGGGCGGTGATTGATCACGTAGCTGTAGAGAAAACCCTTGCCGCTCGCCTTGAAGACAGAGACTTTGCGCGAGGCGCAGGAGGTGCAGAACGGACGCGGCGGGAAATAGACATGCGCGCAGGCGTCGCAGCGTTGCAGGCGCAGCTCGCCCGCTTTCGTGCCGTCCCAGAAATGCTGTGTCTCCGGCGTCGGTTTCGGTCGCGCGCGCTGCGGTTCGGCCATTGCGGCAGATCCTCCCAAGCAAGTCCTCCCCATGGCACAGGCTTCGCGCCTGCCCGTTTCGATCTTGATGCGACAATTGACTATTGGGCGTCAACGGTCCAGCGATGTGTGTGCATGGTAAGTATACCGCCGCGCGCACAATGCTTGTGTCGAACTGAGTCAGCGCGATAGATTGCGCGTGCCAATATTCCGTGAGACAGACATGCCCAACTTTCCGACACTGGCGAAGCTTGCCGAAGACCTCGAGAGCGGCCGTACGACCTCCCGAAAGCTGGTTGAGGAATGCCTCGCCAGGATCGCCGATCCGGCCGGCGAAGGCCAACGTACCTTCGTCCATGTCGACAAGGCAGCGGCGCTCGCCGCGGCTGATGCGATGGATGGCTTGCGCAAGGCCAACGCGGTGCCGTCGCGCTATGCCGGCATTCCGATCTCGATCAAGGACCTCTTCGACATCAAAGGACAGACGACGCGCGCCGGCTCCCGCGCGCTCGACGATTCCGATCCGGCGGAGCACGACGCGGCGGTGGTGGCGCGGCTGCGCCGCGCCGGCTTCGTGGTGATGGGGCGGACCAACATGACCGAGTTCGCCTATTCCGGCATCGGCATCAATCCGCATTTCGGCACGCCGAAGGGCGCCTGGAACCGGGCCGAGGGCCACGTGCCCGGCGGCTCGTCATCCGGCGCGGCAGTGTCCGTGCTGGACGGCATGGCGCATGCGGCGCTCGGCACCGATACCGGCGGCTCGTGCCGGATCCCGGCGGCCTATAACGGCATCGTCGGCTACAAGCCGACGCAGCGTCGCGTGCCGCTCGATGGCTCAGTGCCGCTGTCATTCTCGCTCGACAGCATCGGCCCCCTGGCGCGAACGGTCAGTTGCTGCGCCGTACTCGACGCCGTGCTGGCGGACGAGCCGATCGTTCCGCTCAAGCCGCGGCCGGTGAAGGGCATGCGGCTTGCGGTGCCGACCACCATTGCGCTCGACGACCTCGACACGGCCGTCGCGCAGACCTTCGAGCGGGCGCTGGAAGCGCTCGCCAGTCACGGCGCTACCATCGAGCGCATCGAGATGTCGGAATTCCACGACATCGGCCCGATGAACGCCAAGGGCGGCTTTGCGGCCGCCGAAAGCTACGCCTGGCACCGCTATCTCATCACGGCCAAGGGCGACGTCTATGATCCTCGCGTCGCGGTGCGGATCATGCGCGGCGAGGCGCAGAGCGCGGCCGACTACATCGATCTCCTCAACGAGCGCCGCTCGCTGATCGCGCGGGTCAATGCGCGGATCGCGCCCTATGACGCGTTGGTGCTGCCGACCACTGCCAATACGCCGCCGAAGATCGCCGACCTTGCTGACGACAAGGCGTTCACCACGGCTAACTTGCGTGCCCTGCGCAACTGCACCCTGATCAACATGATCGATGGCTGCGCTATCTCGTTGCCTGCTCATCGCGAGGGTGATGTTCCCGTCGGCCTGATGCTGGCGGGCGCCGGCGGATCGGACCATCGCATTTTCGAGCTTGCTGCCGGCATGGAGGCCGTGATCCGTGTTTGACCTGACCTTCACCGTCGACGCCCAGGACACGACAACGCCGCTGACGCTTGCGATTGACCAGGCCGTTATTGCCGGCTGGACCGGCCGCGATCCCGTCGCGCGCGACAAGCACATCGCGGAGCTCGAGGCGGTCGGCGTTGCGCGGCCCGCGTCGACGCCGATCTACTACCGCGTCTCGGCGCGGCGGCTGACGATGGAAGACAGCATCGAATGTTCCGGCGGCGAGTCCTCCGGCGAGGTCGAGTTCGTGCTGATCGGCTGGCAGGGCCGCATCTTCGTCGGCTGCGGCTCCGACCACACCGACCGCAAGGTCGAGGCCTACAGCGTGACCGTCTCGAAGCAGATGTGCGACAAGGTCGTCGCGCCCGTGTTGTGGGAACTCGAGGACGTGATCGGCCACTGGGACAAGATGGTCCTGCGCTCGTACGCTTGGATCAACGGCGAGCGTGTGCTCTACCAGGAGGGCACGCTGGATGCGATGCTACCGGTTGCCGAGCTGATCGCGCGCGGCTTCGACGGCAAGAATCTGCCTGACGGTTGCGCCATGTTCGGCGGCACCTTCGCCGCCAAAGGCGGCATCCGCCCGGCCGACCGCTTCGAGTTCGAGCTGGAGGATCCCGTGCTAAAGCGCACGATCAAGCACGGGTATGACGTGGTGACGTTGCCGGTGTTGGGCTGACCGATCGCGCCGTCATTGCGAGCGCAGCGCAGTCTGGATTGCTTCGTCGCAGGGGCTCCTCGCAAGGACGGGGAGACAGTCGGAAATCGGGTGGCGGCGGGCGGACCAGTCCTGCGAAAGTCGTAGCCATGACAGCAACAGCGCGCAAATCACCTCATAAGCCATCCGTCGACCTCGCCGCCCACGTCGACACCCTCGACTGGTCCCAGATCACCGCCGAGCTCGACACCCAGGGCTGTGCCGTCCTCAAGGGCCTGCTCACGCTGGACCAATGCCGCGCTATCGCCACGCTCTATCCGGACGACTCCAACTTCCGCAGCCGCATCGTGATGAGCCGCCATGGTTTTGGCCGCGGCGAGTACAAATATTTTTCCTATCCGCTGCCCGATCTCATTACGCAGCTCCGGCCGGCGCTGTATGCGCATCTGCACGGCATCGCCAATCGCTGGAACGAGGCGATGGGAATCGATATCCGTTATCCCGCGGCGCATTCGGCGTTCCTGAAGCGCTGCCACGAGGCGGGCCAGAGCCGGCCAACGCCGCTACTGCTGCAATACGAGGCCGGCGACTACAACTGCCTGCACCAGGATCTCTATGGCGAGCACGTGTTTCCGATCCAGGTCGCGATTCTGCTTTCCGAGGCCGGGCGCGATTTCACCGGCGGCGAGTTCGTGCTGACTGAGCAGCGTCCGCGCATGCAGTCGCGCGCCGAGGTCGTGCCGCTATTGCAGGGCGATGCGGTGGCTTTTGCCGTGCATCATCGCCCGGTGCAGGGGACGCGCGGCACGTATCGGGTTAATCTGCGCCATGGTGTCAGCCGGATTCGGTCCGGACAGCGCCACACGCTGGGTGTGATCTTCCATGATGCAAAGTGAGCGCGATCGTTGACGGCGGATTTGTTCGATATTCTCGCCGAGGCGCAGCCGTCGCGCGAAGACGTCGGGGACGGAGCCGTGCTGCTGCGTGGATTTGCGGGGACGATCGAGCACGAGCTGATCGCCGCCGTCCGCGCGATCACGGCGCAGTCGTCGTTTCGGCAGATGACGACGCCCGGCGGCTACCAGATGTCGGTGGCGATGACGAATTGCGGCGAGCGCGGCTGGATCACCGATCACACCGGTTATCGCTATGATCCGATCGATCCGTTGTCCGAAAAGCGGTGGCCGGCGATGCCGCCGATATTCCGAGACCTGGCGAGACGCGCGGCCGAGGAGGGAGGTTTTCCCGGCTTCGCGCCGGATGCGTGCCTCGTCAATCGCTACGAGCCGGGCACGCGGCTGTCGCTGCATCAGGACAAGGACGAGCTGGATCTCTCAGCGCCGATCGTGTCGGTCTCGCTCGGGCTTCCCGCGATCTTCCTGTTCGGCGGCATGGCACGTAGCGACAAGCCGCGCCGCCTCCGTTTGGTGCACGGCGATGTCGTGGTGTGGGGCGGATCCTCCCGGCTCGCCTATCACGGCGTCGCGCCGCTTGCCGACGGCGAGCATGCGCTGCTCGGCCGTCAACGGATCAATCTGACCTTCCGCAAGACGCGCTGACGGTTCCGTTGTCATTCCGGGGCGCGCGTTGGCGCGAACTATGGTGCGCGATTGCGCACCTGAGAATCTCGAGGTTCCGGGTTCGATGCTACGCATCGCCCCGGAACGACATCACGGCTTCGGCGGATGAATGAACGCCCAGGGGCTGACTTCCGAGTCGCGCGGCACTTCGATCGACAGCAGATACGGCCCGCCATGGACGAGCGCCTTTTCCAGTGCGGCCTCGAAATGATCCGGTGAGGTCACGCGCGCGGCCGCGACGCCAAAGGACTCCGCGAGCTTGACGAAATCCGGGTTGACGAGGTCGGACGCCACCACGCGGCCGTCAAAGCGCTCGCGCTGGTCGCGCCGCACGTTGCCATAGGCGTTGTTGTTGAACAACAGCGTCACCACGGCGATGTTGAACTGCACGGCGGTGGCAAGCTCCTGCACGCCGAACATGAAGCCGCCGTCGCCGGTGATCGCAACGACCGGCCTGTCGGGATTGGCGACCTTGGCGCCGAGCGCAGTAGGGAAGCCGGAGCCGAGCGTGCCCTGATAGCCCGAGGTGATGAAGGTGCGCGGCTCGTAGATCGGAAAGCCGTACCAGGAGGCGAAGCCGACCTGCGACAATTCATCGGTGACGATCGCGTTTGCCGGCAGCACCTCGCGCAGGATGTTGAGATACGCCATCTGCGGCTGGATGCGCTGGATCTCCACTTGCGCGGAGGCGGAGGCCTCACGGATCGCGGCGCGGCGGCGATTGGTCTTGCTGTAGCCAACTTTGCGCACGGCAGCGACGAGATCTGCGGTCGCGGCCTTGGCATCGGCAATGACCGGCGCGTCGGCCGGATAGCGTCGCATCTCAACCGGGTCGATATCGATCCGGATGCTCTTCAATCTGTCCGGACGATAAGGCCAGCGCGACATGGTCGGCAACTCCAGGCGCGTGCCGATGCCGATCATGAGATCAGTGTTCGGCCACAGCTTGTAGGCGGCCGCCATGGTGAGCCCGAGCTCGTGCGCATTGGAGACGATGCCGCGACCGCTTCGGAACGCGACGACGGGGGCATCGATCATCTCGGCGAGCTCGAGGATCTCCTCGCGCGCATCGATTGCGCCGCTGCCGACGAAGATCATCGGCGCCTTCGCAGCCTTGATCAGGCTAGCGGCCTGCTTCACGGCGTCAGGATCGGGTTGCGGTGGAGGCAAGGGCGCAAACACCTGCGCAGACGCCGTGTCGGCGCGCTGCGTAAAGATGTCCCAGGGCATCTCGACCGAGGCGGGGCCGCGACGTCCCGACAGCATCTCCTGGAACGCGCGCGCGACGACCGTCGGCGCGTTGGCCGGCGCTTCGATTCTATCAGCCCATTTCACATAGCTGCGCAGGGTCGCGAGCTGGTCCGGCATTTCATGCAGGTGCCCGCGGCCCCTGCCGAGAAAGGCCGTAGGCACCTGGCCGGTGACGCACAGCACCGGCTCGTTGCAGCCGAAGGCGGTGAGGAGCGCAGCGCTCGCATTGAGCACGCCGGGGCCGGGCACCACGCTGAACACGCCGGGCCTGCCGCTCGCGCGCGCATAGCCGAACGCCATGTAGCCGCAGGCCTGCTCGTGCCGCGCGCCGATCACCTTGAGCTGTGCCTGGTGGAAGGCGTCAAACAGCCCATAGACCTGCGCGCCCGGCAGGCCGAACACGGTGTCGACGCCATGCGCAACAAGGCCGCTTACGATCGCTTCGCCGCCGGTGAGGGTGGTCATGGTTGTCTTCCAATCCAGATGTCAGGCTTCGTCGACGACGCCGTTGCGCAACAGGCCGATGCCGTCGGCTTCGACTTCGATGACATCGCCGGGCTTCAGATAGCGCGGCGGATCGAAGCGCGCGCCGGCGCCGGTCGGCGTTCCCGTGACGATGATGTCGCCGGGGACGAGCGTTGCGAACGTCGAGATGTAGTTGATGAGGTAGCGGAACGGGAAGATCAGCCGGCCGGAGCGGTCGTCCTGCCGGAGCTCACCGTTGACGCGCGTGGTCAGACGCACATCGGCAAGCTGGGATTCCTGCGTGTAGGGCACGAGCCACGGGCCGAGGCTGCCGCTGGAATCGAAATTCTTGCCTTGGGTGACGTTGAACTTGGCGTGCCGCAGCCAGTCTCGCACCGAGCCCTCGTTGCAGAGCGTGATCGCCGCGACATGGTCGAGCGCCGCGGCTTCCGGGATGTGCCGGCCGGCCTTGCCGATCACCAGCACGATCTCGCCTTCATAGTCGAGCTGCGCGGATGCGCGTGGGCGCACCAGCGGGGTGTCGTGGCCGACGAAGGAGCGGGGCGAGCGCATGAACATGCTCGGATATTTCGGTGCGTCCTGGCCGTCCTTGTACTCGGCATTGCGGTCGGGATAGTTGACGCCGATGCAGATGATCTTTTCCGGCGCAGGCACGGGCGGCAGCCAGGTGATGTCGGCGATCGCATGATCCGGCGTACGGCCGGCAGCTTCTTCTGCAAAGCTTGCCAGCTTGCCGGCTGCGATCACCTCGCGCAGTGTCGGATAGTCCTTGGCGTGGCGCGCGGAGAGATCGACGATGCCGCCGTCGACGACGGCACCATATTTGGTTGCACCCTGGACGGAATAGGTGGCGAGGCGAGGGGCTGTCATCACTCAGTCCGCCACCAGCACGTCGGCCACGAATTTGGGCTCGCGCACGGCCTGTCCCGTGAACGGCGAGCCCTGCTCGAACCACGAGCGCGGGGCGGGCGCGCCCCACAGCGTCTGCCGGCGCGGATCGCGCAGCGACCAGCGCAGCGGCTCATGGTCGTGATCGCCCGTAAAATAGTCGCTGGTGTAGAGCTCGAGGCGATGGCCGTCGGGGTCGCGGACATAGAGGAAGAACGCGTTCGAGATGCCGTGGCGGCCTGGACCGCGCTCGATGTTCTTCACGAAGCCCGCCGAGGCCATCACGTCGCAGAGATGGATGATGTTCATTGCCGTCGGTGTCCAGTAGGCGAAGTGATGCAGGCGCGGGCCCTTGCCGTTGGTGATGGCGAAGTCGTGGACGTTGCCCTTGCGATGCATCCAGGCGGCGGCGATGCGGCCGTTCGGCCCATCCTCTTCGGCATATTCGGTGAGGCGGAAGCCGAGCCGCGCGTAGAAATCGACGGTGTCCTGCACTTCGGCTGCGAAGACGTTGAAATGATCGAGCCGCTGCGGGTGGCATCCCCTGTAGAGATCGTAGCGCCGGAGCAGATGTGGCCGCTTCTCCATCGATGCGTAGAGCTCGATCTGGAAGCCGAAGGGATCGGTGAATTGCAGCGTGCGACCCTGGAAGGGCTGGTCGACGAAGGCGTGCTTGAGGCCGTTCTCGGCGAGGAACGCCGCCGCCTTGTCGAGATCCTTCTCGTTGCCGACCTTGAAACCGAGGCGGTTGCAGGCTGGCACGGCGGCCTTTCGCAGTACCAGCGAATGATGCTGATGCTCTTCCGCACCGCGCAGGTACACGACGTTGTCGTCGGCATCCTCGACATGCAGTCCGACGGTGGTCTCGTAAAACTCGCGGCTGAGCTTCAGATCGGTCACGTCGAGCACGGCGTGGCTCGAGCGGATGATGTTGAACGGCGGCTCGAAGACGTGTTGCGGTGCGGGCATTGGTTTCCCCTCTCTAAGCCCGTCATTCCGGGGCGGTCCGTCAGGACCGAACCCGGAATCTCGAGGTTCCCCGATGCGCAATTGCGCATCTGTGGTTCGACGCTTTGCGTCGCCCCGGAACGACGGTGGTTCTAAATTCCCAGTTTCTGAATCTTGTGCGTGCCCCGCGCAAGCGAGACGTGCTTGGTTTCCATGTAGAAGTCGAACGAATAGTCGCCGCCGTCGCGGCCAATGCCTGAGGCCTTCATGCCGCCGAACGGCGTCGGCAGATGGCGGACGTTCTCCGAGTTCAGCCAGATCATGCCGGCTTCGAGCGCGTCCGCGACGCGTAGCGCGCGGCCCATGTCGTTGGTCCAGACATAGCCGGTGAGGCCATAGCGGATGTCGTTGGCGATCTCGATCGCGTCGGTCTCGTCGCGGAAGGGGAGTACGGTAAGGAACGGGCCGAACACTTCCTCCTGCGCGACACGCATCTTGCTGTGTGCACCGGTCACCAGCGTCGGCTCCACGTAGTGTCCGCCGCCCGGGCCGTCATAGGCCTTGCCGCCGACGGCGATCACCGCGCCGTCCTGCCGCGCGACGTCGAAATAGGAGCAGACCTTTGCGAGGTGTCGGTCGTGGATCAGCGGCCCGATTTCGGTTGCGGGATCGAGGGGATGACCGACCTTGAGCGCCTTCACGCGCTCGGTCAGCTTCTCCACGAACTTCTCCGCGATGTTCTGCTGGATCAACAAACGGCTCGACGACGTGCAACGTTCGCCATTGAGCGAGTAGATCATGAACACGACGGCATCGAGCGCGCGGTCGAGATCGGCATCGTCGAACACGATCACCGGGTTCTTGCCGCCGAGCTCGAAATGCACGCGTTTCAGCGTGGGCGCACCTTGCTTCATGATCGCCGAGCCCGTCGCGCTTTCGCCGACGAAGCCGATCGCCTTGATCGCGGGGTGCTCGGTCAGCGCCTTGCCAGCCTCTTCGCCGAAGCCATGCACGGTGTTGAGCACGCCATCGGGGATGCCGGCCTGCGTTGCAAGCTTGGCCAGCAGATCGGCGGTGACCGGCGACCACTCGGCCGGCTTGTGCACGACGGTGCAGCCGGCCGCGAGCGCTGGGGCGATCTTCCAGGTCGAGAGCATGAACGGCGTGTTCCAGGGCGTGATCACGCCCACGGGGCCGATCGGCACGCGCGTGGAGACGTTCCAATGCTCATCGCTCGGCGTGTTGAGGCCGTCGCGAGCCTCTGCGCATTTGTCGGCGAAGAAGCGGAAATTCTCGGCCGCGCGGATCGCGGCCTTTGCCATGAAGCGATAGGCCTGGCCGGTGTCGATGCATTCGAGCACGGCGATGTCGTCGGCATTGTCCTCGATCGCGTCGGCGACCCGATGCAACAGCTTGCGCCGCATCGCAGGGCCCATGTCGCGCCAGGACTTGAAGACAGTCGCGGCAGCGGTCGCGGCGCGGTCGATATCCTCGGCATTGCCGCGGGCAACGCTCGCGAGCGTGGCGCCATCGACCGGCGACTTCGTCTCGAAGGTCTCGCCCGAGATCGAGGCGACGGTCTTGCCGCCGATCATGTGACCGATGCCGTCGGCCCGGAGCTTCTTCAGCAGCGGCGCCGTGCGCTCGCGGTTGGCCTGGAACACATCGGCTTTCGGCATGGGCTTATCCATGGGCAGCCTCCACTTTCAGGGCGTCGTGGATGTTGTTGCGCTTCCAGCTCGTCTCCTTGTCGTTGATCTGCATGTCGAACGACAGGGCGAACTTCGAGCTCGCGAAGACGGGATCAAGATGCCTGGAGAGCGCCTGGAAGACGTGCTCGCCAGCTTTCTGGCGTGTCGGCAGGTCACGGCCCTCGCCGATGCGCAGTACCATGTCGAGAAAGGCAAGGTCCTTTCGACCGTCTGCGATTGCATAAGACTCACATCTGATCGCGCGGACGCGGATGCCGCCGAGCGGGAAGATGCCGGTCTCGACCGCCGCCTTGCGCACGACCTCGCACAGCGCGCTTATATCGACGCGGTCGTCGAGATTGGCCGAATATTCGATCGTGAAATGCGGCATGGCGGTTTCGCTTCCTGTGCTTCTTGTTTGTCAGGCGAAGTAGCAGTTCACCGAGCCGTAGGCGCCATAATCGGCTTGAATTGTGTCGCCCTTGCGGGTCTCGATCGGACGGATGAAGGAGCCGGCGAGCACGACCTGCCCCGGCTCGAGCGCAAGGCCGAGCGGCGCGATCTTGTTGGCGAGCCAGGCAACGGCGGTCGCGGGATGATTGAGCACGCCGGCCGCTAGGCCGGTCTCCTCTAACTGGCCGTTCTTGAAACAGAGCGCGCCGATCCATCGCAGGTCAGCCTCCAGCGGGCGGATTGGCCGGCCGCCGAGCACGATGCCGGCATTGGCCGCATTGTCGGCGACGGTGTCGAAGATTTTTCGCGTTGCCTTGGTCTTGGGATCGACACGCTCGATCCGCGTGTCCAGAATTTCCAGCGCGGGCACCACGAAGTCGGTGGCGTTGAGCACGTCGAACATCGTGCAGTCGGGGCCCGAAAGCCGCTTGCTCATGATGAAGGCAAGCTCGGCTTCCACACGGGTGCCGATGAAGCGATCCGTCGGCACCAGCCCGCCATCGGCAAAGAACATGTCATCGAGCAGCACGCCGGAATCCGGCTCGTCGATGCTGAGGGCGCTCTGCATCGCCTTCGAGGTCAGGCCGATCTTGTGGCCTTTGACGATGCGCCCCTCAGCGAGCTTGATGTCGACCCACGCCTTCTGAATCGCGTAAGCATCGGCGATGGTGATCGCCGGATAGTCCTGCGAGAGCTGCCTGATTTGCGTGCGCGTCTTCTCCGCCTGGTGCAGACGCCTCGCGCAGCTCAGAATATCGTCCTTGGAAAGCGCCATCTGTGATCTTACAAATCGTGGTGCCGAGAGATACTTAACATGTTAAATGAATTCGTCAAACCCAATTCGGGTTTGCTGCAGTGCAAACATTTTGGGACTTGAGCGCGGGGCGTCATGGCGAAGAAGAAACCGACTGATCCTGCGAACGGAAGCGGGCCTGCCGCCCGACAGGTGCCGATGCGCGAGTTCTCGCGCTCGCTGCCGATGTCGTTGTTGAGGGCGCGCGAGGCGGTCATGCGGCAGTTCCGTCCTTCGCTGCGCCAGCATGGCCTCACCGAGCAGCAATGGCGCATCCTCCGCGCGCTCGCGGCCATCGGCGCGGTCGAGGTCACGGAACTCGCGCGTACGGCGTTTCTCCTCGGGCCCAGCCTGTCGCGCATCCTGCGCGATCTCGAAGCCCGCCACTTGATCGAGCGGAAGACGGCGAAAGAGGATCAGCGCCGCAGCATGGTGTCGATCTCCGAGAAGGGCGTGAAGCTGATGGCGGTCGTGGCGCCGACATCGGAAGCGATTTACGCCGAGATCACGCGACGCTTTGGCACACGCAAGCTCGCTGATCTTCAGGAGATGCTGGGCGAGCTCGAGCAGAGCCTTGCAGGACTTGGAAGCGCGGACGAGGCAATAGCCGAGGAGTGAAACCAGATATGCGCGCGCAAGCGGCGAGAACCATGGACACGGCCGCTTTTTTTCGCTCAAAGTGCCGCCCAAGCCGATCTGCCCAAAATCGGCGCCGCCACTGATGCCGCATCTCAGCGGCCTCATCCGGCAGGGAACAAGGAAGAGGCAAACAGGCCCGTTATGGTCACCATTCAGGTTCAGAAGCTGATCGACTTCGTCACGGAGGTGTTTTCGCATGCGGAGTCGTCGCCGGAAGAAGCCAGGCGCATCGCGACTTATCTGACGACGGCCAATCTCACCGGCCATGACAGCCACGGCGTGATCCGCGTGCCCGTCTATATCCGCTGGAAGAAGACTGGGAATGTGGTGCCGAACCAGAGCGCCGAGGTTGTGCTCGATACGCCCTCGCTCGCGGTGGTCGACGGCAAGTTCGGCTATGGCCAGACGGTTGCGCCGCAAGCGGTGAAGATCGGCATCGAGAAGTGCAAGAAGGCGGGCCTCGCCGCGGTCGCCCTGCGTAATGCCGGCCATATCGGCCGCGTCGGCGACTGGGCCGAGATGGCTGCGGCTGAGGGGCTGGTCTCGGTCTATTTTGTCAACGCTGCCGGCTCGCTTCTGGTCGCGCCGTTCGGCGGCGTTCAGAAGCGGCTGTCGACTGCTCCCTATTGCGTCGGCATTCCGCGCGAGGGCCAGGATCCGATCGTCCTGGACTTTGCGACCTCGATCGTCGCCGAGGGCAAGGTGCTGGTCGCAAGCCGCGGCGGCAAGAAGCTGCCCAAGGGCGCGCTGGTCGATTCCGACGGCAGTTTAAGCGAGGACCCGGTCGTTCTCTATGGGCCGTATACGCCCGACGGCCAGCGCGATCACACCCGGGGGACGGGCGCGATTCGCGCCTTTGGCGAGCACAAGGGCTCGGGCCTTGCGTTCATTTGCGAGCTGCTCGGCGGCGCGCTGACCGGAACCGGCGCCACCTCAGGCGGTCGCCGCTTCGCTAACGGCATGCTGGCGTTCTTTGTCGACCCCAAGGTGATCGACACGTCCGATGTTTTCGACGCCGAAGTGTCGCGCTATGTCGACTTCATCCGGGCCACCAAGCCGATGGCCGGCGTCGAGCAGGTCCTGATCCCCGGCGACCCCGAACGGAAGACCCGGGCCGAGCGCACCAGGAACGGCGTGCCCTTGCCGGATGACACCTGGGCGGCGATAGTCAATACCGCCCGCGATGTCGGTGTCAGCGAGGTCAGCATCCAGAGGGCGACGAGCTAGTTCAATTTCGTCATTGCGAGGAGCGCCAGCGACGAAGCAATCCAGAGTGTTGCCGCGGACGGATTCTGGATTGCTTCGCTTCGCTCGCAATGACGGCGAGTAAGACCAACAGGGAAGGAAGGCAACGTGGCGAATAAAGTCAAAGAGATCTGGAAGTCGGGCAAGGCCGTGGTCAATGCGTGGCTCGCGATCCCCTCCGGCTTCTCGGCCGAGGTGATCGCGCAGTGCGGCTTCGACAGCGTCACCGTCGACATGCAGCACGGCGTGCAGGACTATCTGTCGATGGTTCAGTGCTTCCAGGCGATGGACAAGCATCCCGTGACGCCGATGGTGCGTGTGCCCTGGAACGAGCCCGGCATCATCGGCAAGGTGCTCGATGGCGGCGCCTATGGTGTGATCTGCCCGATGATCAATACGCCGCAGGAGGCCAGGAACCTCGTCTCCTATTCCAAATATCCGCCGAAGGGTGTGCGCTCCAACGGGCCGATCCGCGCCGGCATGTATGGCACCGCGGGCACTTACCAGAAGACGGCGAACGACGATACCGTGCTGCTGCCGATGATGGAGACCAGGACCGCGGTCGAGAACATGGAAGCGATCCTCGACGTCGAGGGCATCGACGGCGTCTATATCGGCCCGTCCGACCTAGGCTTCTCCTACGGGCTCGAGCCGAAGCTCGACCGTACCGAGCCGGAGATCCTCGCGATCTACGAGAAGATCATCAAGGAATGCGGCAAGCGCGGCCTCAACGCGGGCATCCATTGCAGCGGCGCGGAAGGTGCCGCGCGCGCGATCAACATGGGCTTCAAGCTGGTGACGCTGTCGAACGAGGTCGGTCTGATGTCGACCTACGCCAAGATGCAGGTGAACCAGACCCGGAAGGATTCCGGCGGCAAGGCTTGATCTCGCGAGTCCCGAACGCGGTGCAGCGCCATAAGCGGGTCGTTGCACCGCAGAGCCGGGACCCAGTTGCCGACGTCATGCGTGGGCCCCGCATCAGCAGCGCACCGCTTGCGCGCTGCGCAGCATCCGGGGCACGATACTTTTGAAGACCAAGGAGAACGATCATGACCCCAGCCCCCGTCATCCGCCTGCATCCCGATGATGGCGTGGTGATCGCGCGTGCCAGTCTGCCACCCGGAACGGTGGTGGCTGACGGCGTGACGACGGTCGACCGCATCCCGTCCGGGCACAAGGTTGCGATCAAGCCGATTGCGGTGGGCGAGCCGGTCAAGCGCTACGGTCAGATCATCGGCTTTGCCACCGCGCCGATTGCGCCCGGCCAGCACGTGCACACGCAGAATTGCGGCATGGGCGATTTTTCCAAGGACTATGCCTATTGCGCCGACGTCAAGCCGACGCCGAATTTCGACCTGCCGGCGACCTTCGAGGGCATCCGCCGCCCCGACGGCCGCGTCGCCACGCGCAACTATATCGGCATCCTCACCTCGGTGAATTGCAGTGCGCATGTCGCTGGCCTCGTCGCCGACGTCTTCAAGAAGAATCCTTTCACCGGTGAAAATCCGCTGGCCGAATTCCCCAACGTCGATGGCGTCGTTGCGCTGACCCACAAGACCGGTTGCGGCATGACGCAGAACGAGCCGCTGGCGCTGCTTCGCCGCACGCTCGGCGGCTACGCGCGGCACGTCAATTTCTCGCACGTGATCGTGCTGGGCCTTGGTTGCGAGGTGAACCAGATCGGCGGCTTGATGGAGGAGCAGAAACTCGCCGGGCGCTTGCGCGCGATGGACATCCAGGAGGTCGGCGGCACCCGCAAGACGGTCGAGGCGGGCGTTGCCTTCGTGCGGGAGGCGCTCGCTGACGCCAACAACGTGAAACGTGAAGCGGTACCGGCGAGTGAGCTGACTGTGGCGCTGCAATGTGGCGGCTCGGACGGCTATTCCGGTGTATCAGCCAATCCCGCGCTCGGCGCGGCCAGCGATCTCATCGTGCGTCACGGTGGCACCGTGATCCTGTCGGAGACGCCGGAGACATATGGCGCAGAACATCTGCTCACGCGCCGCGCGGTCAGCCGCGAAGTCGGCGAAAAGCTCGTCGATCTCATGCGCTGGTGGGAAGAATATACCGAGCGCGAAGGCGCCGAGATGAACGCCAATCCGAGCCCCGGCAACAAGGCCGGCGGCCTCACCACGATTCTCGAGAAGTCACTCGGCGCGATGGCCAAGGCGGGCACTACCAATCTCGTCGACGTGCTGCGCTATGCAGAGCCGGTGACGAAGAAGGGCTTTGTGTTCATGGACACGCCCGGCTACGACCCGGTTGCCGCGACCGGCCAGGTTGCAGGCGGCGCCAATCTCGTTTGCTTCACGACGGGCCGCGGCAGTGTGTTTGGCTGCAAGCCCGCGCCGTCGATCAAGCTTGCGACCAACACGCCCATGTACAAGCGCATGGAAGAGGACATGGACGTCAATTGCGGCACCATCCTCGAAGGCTCCGAGACGGTCGAGCAATGCGGCCAGCGCATCTTCGATCTCATTCTGAAGACGGCCTCGGGACAGCCGACCAAGAGTGAGAGCTTCGACTTCGGCGGCGCCGAGTTCGCGCCCTGGGTGATCGGCGCGACGATGTGAGAGAGGCGAATAGCGAATAGGGGGTAGGGAATAGAGGATTTACTCGACTATTCGCCATTCGCGACTCGCCATTCGCACGCCTTGTAGGCACGCGCTGCCCGTTGTTAGTGCTTGATCGCGATGACATCAGGTGTTCTGCTTAAAAAAGCTGCTGGAGCACCGCATCCGTGTCGATCTACGTCGCATTACACCACGTCACGCACTACAAGTATGACCGTCCGATCGATCTCGGCCCGCAGACCATCCGCTTGCGGCCGGCGCCGCATACGCGGACGCCGATCCTGAGCTATTCGCTCAAGGTCACCCCGCCTAATCATTTCGTGAACTGGCAGCAGGACCCGCAAGGCAATTGGCTGGCGCGCTACGTTTTTCCGGAGAAGACGACGGAGCTGAAGATCGAAGTCGATTTCACGGCGCAGATGACCGTGGTCAACCCGTTCGACTTCTTCGTCGAGCCCTATGCCGACAGCTTTCCGTTTCAGTACCCCAAGGATCTGAAGACCGAGCTCGCGCCCTATCTCGAGACCATCACGCCCGGTCCGCTGTTTGCCGAATATCTTGCGTCGATCCCGCGCGAGGCCAGCAACACCGTCAACTTCCTGGTCGAGCTCAATCGCAAGCTCCAGGAGCGGGTGCGCTACATCATCCGCATGGAGCCTGGCGTGCAGACGCCGGAGGAAACGCTCGCCTCAGGCGCAGGCTCCTGCCGTGACTCCGCCTGGCTCCTGATCCAGACGCTGCGCCATCTCGGTCTCGCGGCGCGCTTCGTCTCCGGTTACCTCATCCAGATCCGTCCCGACATCGATCCGATCGAGGGACCACCCGAGGTCGAGAAGGATTTCACGGACCTGCACGCCTGGGCCGAGGTCTATCTGCCAGGTGCAGGGTGGATCGGCTTTGACGCCACGTCCGGCATGCTGGCAGGCGAGGGGCACATTCCCGTAGCCGCGACGCCGCATTACCGTTCGGCCGCGCCGATCTCCGGCAGCGCCGGCTTTGCCGAGGTCGAGTTCGCTTTCGAGATGAGCGTGAAGCGCATCCGCGAAGCGCCTCGCATTACAAAGCCTTTTTCTGATGAAGCCTGGGCCCGGCTTAACGAGCTCGGCGAGCAGGTCGACGGCGACCTCGCCGCGCAGGACGTGCGGCTCACCATGGGCGGCGAGCCGACCTTCGTGTCCGTCGACGATCTCGAAGCGCCGGAGTGGAACACCGAGGCCGTCGGCCCGACCAAGCGCGCGCTCGCCGACGATCTGATCCGCCGTCTGCGCACGCGCTTTGCGCCGGGCGGTCTGCTGCACTACGGGCAGGGCAAATGGTATCCGGGCGAGAGCCTGCCGCGCTGGGCCTTTGGCTTGTATTGGCGCAAGGACGGCGTGCCGATCTGGAAGAATGCCGACCTGATCGCGAAGGTCGAAACTCCCCGCCGCGCCGAGGTCAGGGACGCCGAAGCCTTCATGGAGGGCACGGCGGCGCGGCTCGGGCTCGATCCCGGCTACATCATGCCGGCCTATGAGGATCCCGCCTATTGGCTGCAGAAGGAAGCCGACCTTCCCGTCAGTGTCGATCCCTCCGATTCCAAGCTGTCGGATCCGGAGGAGCGCGCGCGCATGGCGCGGGTGTTCGACCAGGGGCTCGGCACGCCGCGCGGTTTCGTGCTGCCGGTGCAGCGCTGGAATGCGCCGCCGCGCTGGCGCAGCGAACGCTGGGGGCTCCGGCGCAGCCATCTGTTCCTGACGCCGGGCGACTCGCCCTTGGGGCTGCGGCTGCCGATGGGCTCGCTCGGTTACGTCCCGCCCAATCAATATCCCTACGTCATCGAGCAGGACCCGATGGAGGTGCGCAAGCAACTGCCGGTGTTCAGCCGCATGCCGCGGCCGCCGTCGCCGCCGCGGGTGGCGCCTGAATATCTCAATATGACGATCCCAGTGCGCACCGCGATGGCGGTCGAAATCCGTGACGGTGTGCTCTGCGCCTTCATGCCGCCCGTCGAGCGGATCGAGGATTATCTCGAGCTGATCGCCGCGCTCGAAGACACCGCCGAGGAGATGCAGCTTCCGGTCCATGTCGAGGGCTATCCGCCGCCGTTCGATCCGCGTATCGACGTCATCAAGGTGACGCCCGATCCCGGTGTGATCGAGATCAACATCCAGCCGGCGAAGAACTGGCGCGAGGCGGTCGACATCACGTCCGGTCTTTATGAGGACGCTGCGAAGGTGCGGCTCGGTGCCAACCGCTTCCTGGTCGATGGTCGCCACACCGGCACCGGCGGCGGCAATCACATCGTGGTCGGCGGCTCGAGCCCGCAGGACTCGCCGTTCCTGCGCCGGCCCGACCTGTTGAAGAGCCTCGTGCTGTACTGGCAGCGCCACCCGTCGCTGTCCTATTTCTTCTCCGGCCTGTTCATCGGCCCGACCAGCCAGGCGCCGCGCATCGACGAGGCGCGCCATGACAGCATCTACGAGCTCGAGATCGCGCTCTCGCACGTGCCGCCGCCGGGCTACCAGACGCCGCTCTGGCTGGTGGACCGTCTGTTCCGGCACCTGCTCGTCGACATCACCGGCAACACCCACCGCGCCGAGATCTGCATCGACAAGCTCTATTCGCCGGAAGGCCCGACCGGGCGGCTCGGCCTGGTCGAATTCCGCGCGCTCGAGATGCCGCCCGATCCGCGCATGTCGCTGGCCCAGCAGCTCCTGATCCGCGCGCTGATCGCAAAGCTCTGGCGCGAGCCACAAGCCGGCAAGTTCGTACGCTGGGGCACGGCGCTGCATGACCGCTTCATGCTGCCTCACTTCATCTGGGAGGATTTCGTTGACGTACTTTCTGAGTTGAAGCAATCCGGCTATCCCTTTGAGCCGGAATGGTATCTGGCCCAGCTCGAATTCCGTTTCCCTGCCTTCGGCCGGGTCCATCATGGCGGCGTGACGCTGGAATTGCGCCAGGCGCTGGAGCCCTGGCATGTGCTCGGCGAGGAGGGCTCGGCCGGCGGCACCGTGCGCTACGTTGATAGTTCAGTTGAGCGGCTTCAGGTGAAGGCGGAAGGCTTCATCGAGGGCCGCCATGTCGTGACCTGCAACGGCCGCCGCCTGCCGATGACCCCGACCGGCCGCTCGGCGGAAGCCGTGGCCGGCGTCCGCTTCAAGGCCTGGCAGCCAGCCTCCGGCCTGCATCCGACGATACCCGTCCACGCGCCCCTGACGTTCGACCTCATCGATACCTGGAACGGCCGCTCGCTCGGCGGGTGCGTCTATCACGTCGCCCATCCCGGGGGCCGCAACTATGACACCAAGCCGGTCAACACTTACGAGGCCGAGGCGCGGCGGCTTGCGCGCTTCCAGGACCACGGTCATACGCCAGGTCCCAGCCAGCCGCCGCCGGAGGAACGCACAATTGAGTTTCCGCTGACCCTCGACTTGCGCACGCCGCTCCTGCATTGAGTATGGTGATGCTGCAGGGAGTGGTGCATGGGCGAAGGCGCGACCGACGGAGAAGGCCAGGCGGGCAGGCGCCTCAGCCAGCGCCGCGTCGCGCAATGGGTCCGCGACTATAGCCGTCTGCCCGGCATCCCCGACGAATTCCTGGGTCCCGATGGCGCTCCGCGCGCCGTCTGGAGCCGTTTCTTCGACGCCTTTGGTGCGCTGGCGCCCGACGAGATCGAGCGGCGCTTTGCCATGGCCGACCGCCATTTGCGCGAGGCCGGCGTCACCTATCGCGCACCGGGCGACAGCGCCGACCGGCCCTGGTCACTCAGCCACCTGCCGCTCCTGATCGACGAGGCCGACTGGCAGCAGCTCTCGGCCGGCATCAAGCAGCGTGCCCAGCTACTCGAACTCGTGCTGCGTGACATCTATGGCGAGGGCAGGCTGGTCGCCGAGGGTGCGCTCCCTGCCGCCGCGATCGCCGGCAGCCCCGAATATCTGCGGCCCGTCTGCGGCGTGGCGCCGCCCGGCGGGCGGTACCTGTCGATCTACGCCGCCGATGTCGGCCGCGGGCCCGACGGGCGCTGGTGGGTCCTCGGCGACCGCACGCAGGCGCCGTCCGGGGCCGGCTACGCGCTGGAGAACCGCCTCGTGCTGTCGCGTGCCTTCGCCGACCTCTACAAGTCGATGAACGTGCCGCGCGTTGCGCCGTTCTTCGAGGCGTTTCGGGACTCACTTCGCGCCAGCGCCGATCGCGACGAGCCGCGCATCGGCGTGCTGTCGCCCGGCAGCTTCAGCGAGACCTACTTTGAGCACGCGACGCTGGCGCGCTATCTCGGCTTCCTGCTGGTCGAGGGCGACGATCTCGCGGTCAGCGACAACCGCATTCACATCCGCACCGTCGCAGGCCTCAAGCGGCTCGACGTGCTCTTGCGCCGGGTCGATTCCAATTCGCTCGATCCGCTCGAGCTCGATGCGTCCTCGCGGTTGGGTGTGCCCGGGCTGGTCGACGTGTTGCGCAAGGATGGCGTCGTCGTCGCCAACATGCCCGGCTCGGGCGTGCTGGAGGCGAGGGCGTTGCTCGGCTTCCTGCCGGCGTTGAGCCGTCGCCTGCTCGGCGAGGAATTGAAGATGCCGCATATCGCGACCTGGTGGTGCGGCCAGCGCTCGGCGCGCGAGGAGGTTTTGGCACGGCTCGACGAGGTCGCAATCGAGGGCGCCTATCGCCGTGGCGTTCCCGGCTTCCACAGCACGGGACCTGTGCTTGCGAGCGAGCTCGACGCATCCGAGCGCCAGCGCCTGATCGACGCCATCGGCGGGCGCGGCATGGATTATGTCGGCCAGGAGGTGGTGCGGCTGTCGACGATGCCTGTGTGGGAGCAGGGGCAACTCACGCCGCGCCCCTTCGTGCTGCGCGTGTTCGCTGCCGCCACGCCCGACGGCTGGACCATCATGCCCGGCGGCTTCTGCCGGATCGCCGAACAGGCCGACGCGCGCGCCGTCTCGATGGGCGATGGAGCGCGTGCCGCCGACGTCTGGGTCGTTTCGGAGAAGCAGGTCTCGACCGCGACGCTGCTGCCGGCAACCGACAAGGTGCGGATCCGTCGCATCGCGGGCGTGCTGCCGAGTCGTGCGGCGGACAATCTGTTTTGGCTCGGCCGCTATCTCGAACGCGCCGAGGCCACGCTGCGGCTGGTGCGCGCGCTCGGCTCGCCGATGCGCGGGCCCAACAACAAGGGCGCATCGGCCGCGATGCAGTCGGCCGAGCGCATCCAGCGCATCCTCGTCGCCTGGGGCGCGATCTCCCAAGCCTCGCGCACGGCTCCTGGACGGATCGCCGCCGAAGCACTGCAAAGCCCTGACCGTTTCGGCTCTGCGCTGTCGCTGGTGCGGGCCGCGCAACGCACGGCAACCGGCCTGCGTGAGCGCTTGTCGCCCGATGCCTGGCAGGTGATCACCGAGATGGCCGAGCGGCTCGCCTATGAGGTCGAGGACGACGACAGCGTGCTCAGCGCTGCCGAGCTCACCTTGCAGGAGCTCGCGAGCTTCGCCGGCCTTGCGCAGGAGAACATGAATCGCGCTGCCGGCTGGCGTTTCCTCGACATGGGGCGCCGCGCCGAGCGCGCCATCAACACCACGCGCTTCGCGCGACAGTTCGCCTATGACGAGGCGGGCGATGAGGACCTCGACGTGCTACTGACGCTGGTCGATTGCCAGATCACCTATCGCTCGCGCTATCTGCTGGCGCCGGTGCTCGCGCCGGTACGCGATCTCGCGGTGCTCGACACCTACAATCCGCGCTCGGTCGCCTTCCAGGTCGCAAGCCTGAACGAGCACATCGCAGCGCTGCCGAGCCTGAAGGAGTACGGCCTGATCGAGAAGCCGCAACGACTTGCAGTCGCCGTGCAGGCGATGCTCGCCACAGCCGAGGCGGAGAAGCTCGAGGTCAAGTCGCTGTTCTCGCTGGAGCAGGACTTGCTCAACCTGGCGGAGGCGATCGGGCTGCATTACTTCCCGCATGGCCCCAATGCCAGCCGGCCGGAAAAGCTGACGGGGCTGGCGTGATCTACGACATCCGTCACGTCACGACCTATTCCTACGAGAGTCCGGTCAGCTTCGCCCGCTGCACGCTACGGCTGGAGCCGAAGAGCGGCGACGGGCAAGAGCTGATCTCGCACCACGTCGAGATCCGGCCGCGGCCTGCGGACCGCCATGCCAGGCGCGATTTCTTCGGCACGCTGACCGAGAGCGTCGTGATCGAAGTTTCGCATCGCAATTTGCGCATCGATTCCCGCTCCCGCGTGTCGGTGTCGCGAAATCCGCCGCCGCGCGATGCCTTCAGTCCGCCCTGGGAAAGCATCCGTGACATCGCTTTCGAGGCGACGAGCCTCGGGCCATCGTCACCGGTCGGCTACGTGTTTGCGAGCCCTCTGGTGCCGGTGCTGCGTCCCGTCAGCGCCTATGCTGCGATGAGCTTTGCGCCCGGCGGCGGTATCCTCGCCGGCGCCGTCGATCTGATGCATCGTATCCGCAGCGAATTTCGCTACGACCCGAAGGCGACGGTGATCTCGACGCCGCTCAACGAGGTGTTCGACAAACGCCACGGCGTCTGCCAGGACTTTGCCCATGTGATGATCGCCGGGCTTCGCGGGCTCGGGCTGCCGGCGGCCTATGTCAGCGGCTATTTGCGCACCATCCCGCCGCCCGGCCAGCCGCGCCTGCAAGGCGCCGATGCCACGCACGCCTGGGTGTCGCTATGGTGCGGGCCTGAGCTCGGCTGGGTCGGGCTCGATCCGACCAACGATCTCCTGGTCGCCAACGATCACATCGTGCTCGCGGTTGGCCGCGACTTCTCCGACGTCTCGCCGGTCGACGGCATCATCGTCGGCTCGCCGAAGCAGAAGCTCGGTGTCGCCGTGGACGTGCTGCTGGTGGAGTAGGGATTATCACCAGATGCACCGCTGACCACGGGAAGACCGTCGCGCAACACAAATCTTTTCGCTACGTCGCCATTGGAGATTTGGTCAGCCGGGCCGAGATGGGCTATGCTGCCCCCGGGGCGAGGAGAAACGAGGCGTCAGGAGTTGGCGTGGGAACACCACCGACGGCGGGGCTGCATCCATGATCACGTTACCGAGACTGGCTGCCGAATCTCTGGAAAAGCTGCTCGGCTCGTTCATGCGTCGCCGGTACGACGAGTCCTCCGCGAGGACGATCGAGGGCGCGACACGTACGGCGATGGAATGTATCGGCAACAGCGATGCGCTCTATCACAATATCGAGCATACGATGCTCGTGACACTGGCGGGCCACGCCATCCTGAATGGCCGATATCTCCATACCCACATGGAGGCGGAGGATTTCATCCACGTCCTGATCGCCTGCCTTGCCCATGACATCGGCTATGTGCGCGGCCTGTTCGAGGAGGATGATAAGGATGGCTTCCTGATCGACGCCGCCGGCACCAGGATCGCGCTGCCGCGTGGTTCCTCCGATGCCAGCCTGATGATGTATCACGTCGACCGATCGAAGCTTTACGTGATGCGGCGGCTGCAGCACATTCCGGGGCTCGACCCGGAGCGCATTGCCCGCGCCATCGAAGGCACGCGGTTTCCGGCCCGGGACGGCCAGGACTACGATGCCGACGCCTCGATCCTGCGCGCTGCTGATTTTATCGGCCAGCTCGGCGATCCCAACTACCTGCGCAAGGCCAACGCGCTCTACTATGAATTCGAGGAGGTCGGTATCAACCGCCAGCTCGGCTACGACTCGCCCGCCGACATCGTGCATCGCTATCCGCAATTCTATTGGGACAGCGTCGCTCCGCATATCCAGACCGAGATCGGCTATCTCAACCAGACCGACATCGGCCGGCAGTGGATCGCCAACCTCTACAGCAACGTGTTCCGCGCCGAGCGCGACATTCCGCTGTCGGGACCGCAGAAGTAGGTCGGAGCCTTGTAGCCGCGTAGCCCGCATGAGCGGAGCGACATGCGGGTTGCTCGCTCCGCGGTCCCGGATATCGCTACGCTCATCCGGGCTACAATATCGTTTTTTTTGCAAGAGGGTTGTCGCAAGAATGCAACCGAAAACAGTGACCGCCGGCGTTCTCGAAATCGCCTATCTCGAATTCGGCGCGCCGGATGGCTGGCCCTGCATCATGGGCCATGGTTTTCCCTACGACGTCCACGCCTATGCAGAGACCGCGACGCTGATCGCGCAATCCGGTGCGCGGGTGCTGGTGCCGTCGCTGCGCGGATACGGCGGGACGCGGTTTTTGTCCGACAAGACGTTGCGCTCGGGCGAGCAGGCGGCGCTCGGCGCTGACCTCCTGGCGTTCATGGATGCTCTGAAGATCGAGCGCGCAATGGTCGGTGGTTATGACTGGGGCGGGCGCGCGGCCTGCGTGGTCTCGGCGCTCCATCCGGAGCGCGTGGTCGGGCTCGTCTCCGGTAATTCCTACAACATCCAGAACATCGCGCGATCGATGGAGCCGGCTTCGCCGCCGGAGGAAGCCGCGCTCTGGTATCAATATCTCTTTCACAACGAACGCGGCCGGCGCGCGCTGGAGCGCAACCGGCGCGGCTTTGCCCGCCAGCTCTGGTCGATGTGGTCGCCGACCTGGGCGTTCGATGATGCGACGTTCGACCGAAGCGCAGCTGCCTTCGACAATCCGGACTTCGTCGACGTCGTGATCCACTCCTACCGGCATCGCTATGCGCTGGTCGAGGGCGATCCCGCCTATGCGGCAATCGAGGCACAGCTTGCCATGCAGCCGCCGATCCGCGTGCCGACGATCGCGATCGACGGCGATCACGACGGCGTCATTCGTGGCACCGCCCATCACGCGCACAAGTTCGAGGGCTCTTTCGAACGGCGCGTGTTCAACGGGGCAGGTCACAACCTGCCGCAGGAGCGGCCCGCCGAATGGGCGCAGGCCGTGCTCGACCTGCGCAAGGCCGCAAACAGGTAAGCCTGGTTCCGAGCCGCTCTGATTTTTCCCCTATCCCCGGAACCTTTTTCCGTTGGCGCCGTCCAAGCCTTGGTACCGCGACGCAATTGCCAGCGGCTAGTCAGGGGGAGGAGTTCATATGGAAAGACAAGCGCGACGGCTGGAACGCGTTGCACTCGCGCAAGCGCCGGCAGAGGTCCCGAGCCAGGCGGAGGTCGAGGACGCCGTCCGTACCATGATCCGCTGGGCGGGCGATGATCCCGCACGTGACGGCCTGCGCGAGACGCCGGACCGGGTGGCGCGTGCGTTTCGGGAATACTTTGCCGGCTACGAGCAGGACCCGACCGAAATCCTGCAAAAGACTTTTGAGGAGATCGAGGGCTATGACGAGATGATCGTGCTGCGCGGCGTTCGCTTCGAGAGCCATTGCGAGCACCACATCGCGCCGATCGTCGGACGTGCCTGGGTCGCCTATATTCCGCAGGGGCGCGTCGTCGGCATTTCCAAGCTCGCGCGGGTGGTCGACATCTACGCCAGGCGCCTCCAGATCCAGGAAAAGATGACGGCGCAGATCGCCAACTCGATCAATGACGTGCTGAGGCCGCAAGGCGTCGGCGTGATTATCAAGGCCACGCATCATTGCATGACCACGCGCGGCGCGCACAAACCGGGCACCGATCTCGTCACGAGTCGCATGCTCGGCGTGTTTCGCGATAACGCGTTGACGCGGCAGGAGCTGCTGGGCCTCGCCAACTCGGACGATTGAGACGCAAAGCCACGGGAGACGGCGCATGAGCGATGAGAAGAAGCCGAGTGGACCCGATCTAGCCAAGGGCGTGAACCTCGCCGATTTCAACAACGGAAAGCTGCTCGGCCATGTCGGTGGCGAAGACGTTCTCCTGGTGCAGCTCGGCGCCGAGGTCGTGGCGATCGAACCGGCTTGCACGCACTATCATGGTCCGCTCGCCGAGGGGCTCGTGGTCGACGACACCATCCGATGCCCCTGGCATCACGCCTGCTTCTCGCTGCGCACCGGCGAGGCGGTCGCAGCGCCGGCGCTGAATGCGCTGGCGGTCTGGGAGGTCGAACGCGAGAAGGACGAGATCATCGTGCGTCGCAAGCGAGAGGCGCCACCACAGGCCGCGCCGCATCGCTCCGCGCCGACGCCGGACCGGTTTGTCATCGTCGGTGGCGGCGCGGCGGGATTTGCAGCGGCCGAAATGCTTCGCCGCGAGGGCTTTGCCGGCAGCATCACCGTGCTCAGCAACGACAGTGCCTTGCCGGTCGACCGGCCGAACCTGTCGAAGGACTATCTGGCTGGCAATGCGCCGGAAGATTGGCTGCCGCTCCGGCCAGAGGATTATTACGCGGACGCAGGCATCGAGCTCAGGCTCGACACTTCCGTCGCCGCGCTCGATCCGAAACAACGTCATGTGACGTTGGGCAACGGCGACAAGGTGCCGTTCGACCGGCTGCTGCTGGCGACCGGCGCCGAGCCCGTGAAGCTACAGATTCCTGGTGCCGACCAGCCGCATGTCCACACCCTGCGATCGGTCGCCGACAGCCGTGCCATCATCACGGCAGCGGGCAGCGCCAAACGCGCGCTGGTGATCGGGGCGAGCTTCATTGGCCTCGAGGTCGCCGCCTCCTTGCGGGCGCGCAAGCTCGAGGTTCACGTCGTCGCACCGGAGGAACGGCCGATGGAGCGCATCCTGGGAGCCGAGATGGGCGATTTCGTCCGTGCTCTTCATGAAGAGAACGGCGTCCATTTCCACCTCAGGGACACCGTGGAGAAACTCGATGGCCGCCGCGCGCACCTGAAAAGTGGCGGCGTGATCGAGGCGGACCTCGTGGTGGTCGGCATCGGTGTCAAGCCGCGCCTCGAACTGGCCGAGCGGGCCGGGCTTGCGATCGATCGCGGCGTGACGGTCGATGCTTACCTCGAAACCAGCGCGCCCGGCATCTTTGCGGCCGGCGACATCGCGCGCTGGCCGGACCCGCATTCTCGGACCAACATTCGCGTCGAGCACTGGGTGGTTGCCGAGCGGCAGGGGCAGACCGCGGCGCGAAACATGCTCGACCGGCGCGAACGCTACGACGCCGTGCCGTTCTTCTGGAGCCAGCACTATGACGTGCCGATCAATTATGTCGGCCACGCCGAAGGCTGGGAAGACATCAAGGTCGACGGCAGCATCCCGGGCAAGGACTGCTTGCTCCGGTACCGGAAAGGCGGCCGTGTGCTCGCGGTCGCGTCAATTTATCGCGATCTCGACAGTCTGAAGGCCGAGCTTGAGATGGAGCGGTCGCGCGCCTGAAGCGCGCCTTGGCGGCCTTGACCTGTATCAACGGTGGCGCCTGCGGCGGCTGCTCTTCTGGCTGTCGCCCCCGCCGGGCTCATGCTATCCTGACGTGTGCCGTGGGGGCTCGCATGTAGGAGTGGCCGTCATGACAACTGCTTCGGATATGTCTCACAGACTAGGCTTGGGCTCCGGCATCGCGGCGTTGCGCCCGAAATGGGGCTGGATCGTCGCGCTCGGCGTCGTCTACGTCATTGCCGGCTTCATTGCGCTCGGCAGCGTGGTGATCGCGACGGTCGCGAGCGTGCTGGTGGTCGGCGTTATGATGATCGTGGCTGGCGTGACCGAGGTGATCGGCGCTTTCCAGATGAAGAGCTGGGGCAAGTTCCTGATCTGGGCGCTGCTCGGCGTTCTCTACGTCATCGCGGGCTTTTTGACCTTCGAGAACCCGCTGTTTGCTGCGGTGCTGCTGACCCTGTTCCTCGGTGCCTCGCTGATCGCTTCCGGCGTCGTCAGGCTGTTTCTTGCCTTCAGCATGAAGCGGGAGAGCCCCTGGATCTGGGTCGCGCTCTCGGCCGTCATCACGCTGTTGCTCGGCCTGTTGATCCTGGCTCGCTGGCCGGTCAACAGCGTCTACATCCTCGGCCTGTTCCTCGGCATCGACCTGATCTTTGCCGGCGCGGGCTGGCTGAGCCTCGGCTTCAGCCTGCGGCGCGGCACTTAAGGCGCGCGAGGAAGGGCTGATTTTCAAGTCGCGGTTGACCGCGCGATGCTGCGCGCGGCCGAAGGGGAGTGCTTCATGCGTTGGGTCTATCTCGCCATCATCATCCTGTTCGCGGTCGCGATCGTGGTGTTCGCCGCGCAGAATTTCGAGACCGTGACGGTCTCGTTCTTCAGGGTGAACCTCAGCCTGCCGCTCGCGGTGCTCACCGTCGTCGTCTATCTGCTAGGCGCGGTGACCGGCGGAAGTCTGTTCGCGCTGCTGCGACGCTCCTACAAGGGCTCCTGGCGCAGCGTCGAATGATGCGGGGAGCTAGCTCGCCTTGGCGATGTGGCGCTCGGCCGGGCCCGAGCGCAAATTCTGGAAGAATTTTTCCACCTCGCGCGACAGGGTTTCGGCCGTTGCGGTCAGGCTGCCTGCCGCGGTCAGCACGGAGGTTGCCGCGGTGTCGGTCTCGCCGATGGCGTCGCGCAGCGAGGTGATGTTGGCGACCAGGGTCTCGTTGCCTTGCGCAGCGGATTGCGCGTTGGCGGAGATTTCGCGGGTCGCGGAGTCCTGCTGGCCGATGGCGCCTGCGATGGCCGAGGTGACGTCGTTGATCTCGCGCACAGCGCCGCCGATCTCGCGCACGGCCTCGACCGCGTTGCGGGTCGAGGACTGGATCATGCCGACGTTCTCGCTGATCTCCGCGGTCGCCTTCGCCGTCTGCCCCGCGAGCGCCTTGACCTCATGGGCGACGACGGCAAAGCCGCGGCCGGCGTCGCCGGCGCGCGCCGCCTCGATGGTGGCGTTGAGCGCGAGGAGGTTGGTCTGCTCGGCGATCGCCTGGATCAGATTGAGCACGCCGTCGATGCGCTGTGTGGCGGCTGCCAGGCTCTCGATCTCGGAGATCGATTTCTCGGTGCGCTGGCCTGTCTGCTCGACGGCGCTCGCCGATTGCCGCACCTGACGGCCGATCTCCTCGACGGATGCCGACAGCTCTTCCGCCGCACCCGCCACCGCCGTGACGTTGTGCGAGGCCTGCTCGGTGGCGCTCGCCGCCGTACCGGCGCGCGTGTTGGCATCTGCCGTGACGCGGGTGATGGTCTGCGCGGTCTCGCGCATCGCCGACGCGTTGTCGGCGAGGCCCCGCATGACCATGCCGATTGCTTCGCGGAAGGCCTCGACCGAGGTCTCGATGTGGCGAGCGCGCTCGTCGCGCGCCGCGGAGTCCTGGGAGACCTGCGAGGCGAGGTTGCGATTGCGGTCCATCGCCTCCTGAAAAATCCGGATCGCGCGCGCCAGCGCGCCGATCTCGTCGGCACGCTCGGTATGCGGCACCACGACATTCTCTTCGCCGTCGGCGACCCGCTTGATGGTCGCGGTAATCGCCGAGAGCGGACGGGCGATCGAGCGCGCGATGATGACGATGCCGATGACGACGAGCGCCAGCGCGACGCCGCCGAGGCACGTCAGCACGAAGGAGAGCGTGCGATTGGTCTCGGTCTCCTGCGCAATCTGCTTGGCGCGCTGGGCGTAGACCTTGGACAGCGCCTCGAGATCCTTGTTCAACGCCAACCGCACGCTGCGATTGGCGTCGTTGTCGCCCCATTCGCGGCCAGCAGCCGGACCGATCTCATAGGCGCGGCGAACCAGTTCTTTCCGGAAGTCGATGAACTGCTCGATGCGCTTCTTGAACGTTGCGAACTGCTCGGCGTCGTCGGTCCTGACGATGGCTTCCCAGCCCTTCACCACGCCGAGGATCTCGTCGTTGAACTTGAGCAGGCCGTCCCCGAACTTCTTCACGGCCTTTGGATCCGTCGACATGTAGACGCCGCGGGATTCCATCACCACGGCGTAAACCAGCGAGTTGACACGCTCGACGTTGAGCGCTGCCGCGTTCGCGGTCTCGATCGCAGCCGTGAGCTCGGCACCGCGGCGGCTGTTGTAGTCCGACAGCACCGCGATCCCTGCGGTGAGCAGCGCAAACAGCGCGAAAATCGAATAGAGCCTGGTAGCAAGGGTGAAACGGCCTGCCAGGCCGGCGGCATTCCCAGTGCGGTCAGTTGTCATGGCTTCCAGCGATCCGAATGGCCTTTACGTGCGATCGGTGAGCACGAACGGTAAAATTGATACAAAACTATGCAGAATGAAGGTGGACGCGCCGTTAACGCGCCCGGGTTGCGTGTCCGTCCTTTGTCTTAGAAAATACAAGGGATATCAGTCTGTTGGAGACGCTGTCGGTTTTGGGCAATGCGCGTCCGGGGATAGGCTGACATGCTGCAAAGATCGGCATGCACGGCTGCCGCCAGGCACGTATTCCTCGGAGCTGGGTTAGGTCTGCATCGGCCATTGGCCGACTGACGCCGGAGGGGCTTTTGGTCTACCGCCACACTATCGATGCCACGACCTATGTTTTCGCCGATCTGCGCGACCTCCTGGCCAAGGCGACCCCGCCGCGCTCCGGTGACCGGCTGGCCGGGATCGCGGCTGCCAGCGCCGAGGAGATGATCGCGGCGCGGATGGCGCTCGCCGACGTTCCGCTTGGCCAATTCCTCCAGGAAGTGGTGATCCCCTATGAGGCCGACGAGGTCACGCGCCTCGTCATCGATACCCACGATAAGAAGGCCTTCGCGCCGGTGGCCGCGCTTACCGTCGGCGGCTTCCGCGACTGGCTGCTGTCGGACGCCGCGACGACGGAAGGTTTGCGAAAGCTGGCCCGCGGCATCACGCCGGAGATGGCGGCCGCGGTGTCGAAGCTCATGCGCAACCAGGATCTGATCCTGGCGGCCCGCAAATGTGAGGTGATCACATCGTTCCGCAACACCATCGGGCTGAAGGGGCGGATGAGCACGCGGCTCCAGCCCAACCATCCCTTCGACGACGCCAAGGGCATCACCGCCTCGATCCTTGACGGCATTCTGCTCGGCGCGGGCGATGCCTGCATCGGAATCAACCCGGCGAGCGACGACCCCGCGACCATCGGCCAGTTGCTGCGGCTGCTCGACGAGATCATCTCGCGGCTCAACATCCCGACCCAGAGCTGCGTGCTCACCCATGTGACGACGACGCTGTCGCTGATCGGGCAGGGCGTGCCGGTCGACCTGGTGTTCCAGTCGGTCGCCGGGACCGAGGCCGCCAACCGCAGCTTCGGCATCGATCTCACTTTGCTTGGCGAAGCCCACGAGGCCGGGCGGTCGCTGAGGCGCGGCACGGTCGGGCAGAACGTGATGTATTTCGAGACCGGCCAGGGCTCGGCGTTGTCGGCCAATGCCCATCACGGCGTCGACCAGCAGACCTGCGAGGCGCGGGCCTATGCGGTCGCCCGCGCGTATCAGCCCCTGCTGGTCAACAGCGTGGTCGGCTTCATTGGCCCGGAATATCTCTATGACGGCAAGGAGATCATCCGCGCCGGGCTCGAGGATCATTTCTGCGGCAAGCTGCTCGGCCTGCCGCTCGGGGTCGACATCTGCTACACCAACCATGCCGAAGCGGACCAGGACGACATGGACAATCTCCTGACGCTGCTGGCTGCCGCCGGCGTCACCTTCATCATGGGGGTGCCGGGCGCCGACGACGTCATGCTGAACTATCAGTCGACCTCCTTCCATGACGCGCTTTATGTCCGCGACGTCTTCGGCCTGCACCGCGCGCCGGAGTTCGACGACTGGCTGGCGAAGAGCGGGATTGCGGGTGCCGATTTCCGGCTTGCTCGTGATGCGGGGCTGCTACCCGATTTTGCCTCACGCCTGATTGCTTGAAGCCGGCCCGAATTTCGCATGATCACGGACAATCAGCGTGAACCGGGGAAACCATTGCGGCGTCTCATGAATTAGGCCCATGCCACAATATTGAGGAATTTCGGGCCCAGCGTTACGTTATGTGTCTCTATGTCTGTTCTGCACGGTTTGTAGAAGGTCGTTGGGGGAAGTTCGATGCGCGCTGAAAGCAACGGAACGGTCCGGCACATTCTCTGCGTCTTTCCGCGCTACACATCGTCTTTCGGCACATTCGAGCACGCCTATCCCCTGACCGATGGCGTCAAGGCCTTCATGCCGCCGCAGGGGCTGCTGCTGATCTCCGCCTATCTGCCCAGGGAGTGGCAGGTGAAGTTCGTCGACGAGAACCTCCGTCCGGCGACGAAGGAGGAGTTCGAATGGGCGGAGGCGGTCTTCGTCAGCGGCATGCACATCCAGCGCCAGCAGATGAACGACATCTGCCGCCGCGCCCATGAGTACGATCTGCCGGTCGCGCTCGGCGGCCCATCGGTCAGCGCCTGCCCGGATTACTATCCGTCCTTCGACTATCTCCATGTCGGCGAGCTCGGCGATGCCACCAATGAGCTGATCGCGATCCTGTCGCGCGACATCGCGCGCCCGGCGCAGCAGGTGGTGCTGACGACCAACGACCGCGTGCCGATGGCGGAGTTTCCGATACCCGCCTACGAGCTTGCGGAGGTGAAGAAATACTTCCTCGGCAGCATCCAGTATTCCAGCGGCTGTCCCTACCAGTGCGAGTTCTGCGACATCCCCGGCCTCTACGGCCGCAACCCGCGCATCAAGACGCCGCAGCAGATCATCGCCGAGCTCGACCGCCTGCGCGAATGCGGCATGACCGACACGGTCTATTTCGTCGACGACAATTTCATCGGCAACCGCAAGGCGGCGATGGACCTGTTGCCGCATCTGATCGAGTGGCAGAAGAAGACCGGCTATGTGATGCGGCTCGCCTGCGAGGCGACGCTCAACATCGCCAAGCGCCCGGAAATCCTCGAGAAGATGCGCGAGGCCTATTTCATCACCATCTTCTGCGGCATCGAGACGCCCGATCCCGACGCGTTGCACGCGATGCAGAAGGACCACAACATGATGGTCCCGATCCTTGAGGGCGTGCGTACCATCAACTCCTACGGCATGGAGGTGGTGTCCGGCATCATCATGGGGCTCGACACCGACAAGCCGAACACGTCGGATGCGCTGCTTTCGTTCGTCGAGGAATCCCGCATTCCGCTGCTCACGATCAACCTGCTCCAGGCGCTGCCGAAGACGCCGCTGTGGGACCGGCTCGAGCGTGAGGGCCGGTTGATCAACGATGAAGGCCGCGATTCCAACGTCAACTTCCTGTTGCCCTATGACGATGTCGTGGCGTCCTGGAAGTTCTGCATGGAGCGGGCCTACGCGCCCGAGAAGGTCTATGCGCGCTATCAGCACCAGTGTGACTACACCTATGCCAACCGCATCAAGGTGCCGGTGCCTGCGGAGATGAAGACCTGGCCCAACATCAGGCGCGGTCTCGTCATGTTGCGCAACATCTTCTGGAAGGTCGGCGTGCTCGGCGACTACAAACGCGTGTTCTGGAAGTTTGCGCTGGGCCGGATCAGGCGCGGCGATCTCGAAGGCCTGATCGGGTGCACCATGATCGCGCACCATCTCATCACCTTTGCGCGCGCGGCATCGAGCGGCCAGCAGAACGCGTCGAACTACTCGCTGCGGCTGCGCGAGGCGTCCGTTCCCGCTGAATGATGCGACATGTCTAGCCCTGCCGTTCCGAGCCGCCCGACCCTGGACCTGCGGACGTTGACGCCCGCGCGCGTGGCGCTCGGGCGCAGCGGGGCGAGCCTGCCGACCAAGCCGCTGCTCGACTTCACGCTCGATCACGCGCGCGCCCGCGACGCCGTGCATGCCGTCTTCGATGTCGAGCGGATGATCGCCGAACTCGCCGAGTTCGGCGTTCCCGCTGTTGCGACGAGGAGCCGCGCCGCCGATCGCGGCGACTATCTGCGGCGGCCGGATCTCGGACGCCAGCTCGAGCCGACATGCGCCGAGCATCTCGCGTCGCGCGCCGCGGATCCCGGCCGGCTTGTAATCGTGATCGGCGACGGATTGTCGCCGACGGCGGTGCATGCGCACGCGATTGGGTTGTTGCGCGCGCTGCTGCCGGACCTCGCCGATACGCCGCCTGTCGCAGTTGACCACATCGTTGTCGCCTCAGGCGCACGTGTGGCGCTGGGCGACGAAATCGGCGCCATTCTCGGCGCAGCCATGGTCGTGATGCTGATTGGCGAGCGGCCGGGCCTGTCGGCCCCCGACAGTCTCGGGGCCTATCTGACCTTTGCGCCAAAACCCGGCCGTACCGATGCCGAGCGCAATTGCGTCTCCAACATCCATCGGGCTGGGCTCAGTTGTGACGAGGCAGCCTTCAAGATCGCCTGGCTGGTCCGCGCAGGCCTGTCGCGGGACGTGACCGGCGTGGCGCTGAAGGACGAGAGCGGCGATCTGCCGGCGCGAATCGGCACAGCGCTGCCAGAATGAGCCATCAAGGGCCGAAATTGCCGCATCTTGATCGATTTTGTTGCCCAGCGCGCGCTTGCGAGGGGGCGTGCCGACCTGCTAAACCCCTCGCGGCGATTTCCCGCGCTTTTTCAAAGGGCAAGCCTCCCATCTGTGTGGCGTTTTCCAGCCGATATGCGGGGCGCATAAGCTCACCAACCGAGCCGATTTAGGAACTGGACAAGGCATGCTCGAAAAGCACAGCGAGAGTGAGGTTCATGTCGACAAGGTCGAGCAGGGACCTTCGTCCTCCATCGCTTTTGGACTTGAACGCATCGGGCTGATTGCCGTCCGCGCGCCGGTCCTGTCCTGCCTGATCCTGATCGCACTGATCGTCGGTGCCGTCTTCGGCATCGAGCGGATCAAGATCGACGATTCGCTGTCGCAGCTGTTCCGCTCCAACACGCGGGAATTCCGCCAGTACGAAGAGGTGACGAAGAAGTTCCCGGCCGAGGAGTTCGACGTCCTCGTCGTGGTCGAGGGCAAGACCTTGCTGGCGCGCAACAACCTCGAGAAACTGCGTGACTTCGTCACCGACATGCAGCTGGTCGAGGGCACGCGCGGCCTGGTCTCGCTGTTCTCGGCACGCCAGGCGCCGGCGCCGGGCAAGCTGCCGGCGGCGCTGTTCCCGGCCGAGCTGCCCGAGGGCGCGGCCTATGACCAGTTCATCGAGACCGTCAAAAACAACGAGATCATCCGCGGCAAGCTCTTGTCCGAGGACGGCACGCTCGCGCTGATCGTGCTCTCGCTCGATCCCGAAGTGGTCGCCTCCAGCAAGCTGACCAAGACCGTCGGCGACATCCGCGCGCTGATGAAGGAGGATCTCGGCGACACCGGCCTCAGCGTGCAGCTTTCTGGCGTGCCGGTGATGCAGCTCGAAATCCGCAACGCGGTCGAGCGCGACGGCCTCACCTACAACATCCTCGGCATTCTCGCCGGCTGCATCATCGCGATCATCTTCTTCCGCAAGATCTCGTTCATGGTGGTGGCGGCATTCCCGCCGATGATCGCGATCCTGATCGCGCTCGGCGCGCTCGGCTGGGCCAACTTCAATCTCAACATGTTCCTGAACGTGATGACGCCGCTCATCATGGTCATCAGCTTCTCGGACTCGATGCAGCTCACCTTCGCCGCGCGCGACCGGCTGATCGCGGGCCAGGACAAGTTCACCGCGTTCAAGAACGCGGTGCTGGTGGTGGGCCCGGCCTGCGTGCTGACACACGGCACCGCCGGCATTTCCTTCATCGCGCTGCAGTTCTCCGACTCCGACCTGATCCGCAAGTTCGGCGAGGCCGGCCTTGCCGCCACCATCATCGCGCTGGTCACGGTGCTGTCGCTGGTGCCGGTGTTCGGCGTTCTCTTCGTGCGCAACGAGAAGATCTTTGCGGTCAAGTTCCAGAGCGCTGATGCCGGTGTGCAGGCGCTGCGCAATTTCTGCTACTGGATCGCGGTGCGCATGGTCGGCCGGCCCGGCCTGTTCAGCCTGATTGCGCTGCTGTTCGTCGCCAGCCTCGGCGTCATCTACGCCAATCTGCAGCCGCGCTACCGGCTCGCCGACCAGGTGCCGGACAAGCGCCAGGCGGTTGCCGCCAGCAACCGGCTCGACGCCAAGCTGACCGGCGCCAACCCGGTCAACGTGCTGATCACGTTCCCCAAGGGTGAATCGCTCTATTCGCCGGAGACGCTGCAAACCATCGCGGATGTGCACGCGACCGTCGAGAAGGCGGCGGGTGTCGGCAACGTCTGGTCGCTGGAGACGCTCCGCCGATGGCTGGCGGAAAAGGCCGGCAGCGACGATGTCGCGACCCTGAAGGAATACGTCAACGTCATCCCCGAGCATCTGGTGCGGCGTTTCATCGACGCCGAGCAGGATGCGGTGGTCGTGGCCGGCCGCGTGCCGGACAAGGACTCCAGCCAGCTCTTGCCGATCGTCGACAAGCTCGATGCCGAGCTCGACGCCGTCCGCAAGAAGCATCCCGGCTACGAGGTCGCCGTCACGGGTCTCGCCGCCATCGCCGCGCGCAACTCGGCCGGTATGATCGAGAAGCTGAACCGCGGCCTGACTGTCGAATTCGCGCTGGTCGCGATCTTCATTGGTCTCGCCTTCCGCTCCTGGGTGGTGATGTTCGCCTGCATCCTGCCGGGCATCTTTCCGGTCGTGATGTCCGGAACGGTGCTGTGGGCGATGGGCGAGGGGCTGCAATTCGCCAGCGTCGTCGCGCTCACCGTCTCATTCGGCCTTGGCCTCTCCGCAACCATCCACTTCCTCAACCGCTTGCGATTGGAGAGCAAGCCGGGCGTCGGTTCGGCGCTCGCGGTGGAGCGCGCGACCGTGCTGGTCGGCCCGGCGCTGATCCTGACCACGGTGGTGCTGGCCTGCGGCCTCGTCGTCACCGTGTTCTCGGACCTGCCGTCGCTGCGGCTATTCGGCTGGCTCAGCGCCTTCTCGATGGTTGCAGCGCTCGTTGCCGACCTCTTCATCCTGCGCCCGACGGCGATGTGGCTGATCAACCTGCACGAGAAGCTGCAAGGGCCGGACAAGCGCGCGATCTGAGCGAGGCGGCTTCATGCCGCCTCTTGCTCACGCCTCGATACGGACGATCCCGTACGGATTGAACTTGAAGTCGTCCTCGCGGTATTTCGTCTCGTGTGAGACCGCGAGCTTGCGCGCCTCGAGCGTCGCCTCGATGCCGCGTTCGGCCATCTCGTTGGCGATCTCCTCCATAATCATCACGGTGCCCCAATCGCCGTCGCCGGCTCTGGCGACATAGACCTCGGGCAGGCCGACGAGGTGGTAACCGACCGTCTCGTTGTAGCGCTCGCCGCTGAGCGGGCGCTTGGCGAAGGCGAGGCGGCACGCTTTGGCCAAAGCGGGAGTCACGGCAAGACCCTGGCCGGTTGTCGCGCCCTTGCGCGCCTGATCAGCCAGGTTTCGCCAACGCTCGAGGCCATGCGCGACCCCCGCGCTCTCGCCTTTCACGGCCGTCGCGCCCGCTTCTATCATCTCCTCGACGATGCGCAGGGCCGCCGCTGAATAGGCAACCGTCTTCTGCTGATCCATCGGAGGACTCAGCACGTAGAGCACCGACTTGTGGTTGACCACGGCCTGCTCATCGGCGGCCGTCCAGGCCAGCGGAAACACGCGATCCCAGCAGACAGAAAACGACCGTGGCATATGCGGATCGGGCTTGGCTTGCGAATAGGTGCGGTCGATCTCGAAGCCAAAATCCTCGATCGTCTTCACGACGTCCTTCGGCGGATGCAGCAGGCTTTCGTCCTTGCCGAGAAAGCAGAGCACGTGACGCGGCTTGACTGCGGGCGCTTGCATTTCCGTCACCGGCGCATCACCCGCGAAGGCGGCATGCGGGGCGAGGAAGCCGACCGCCTTGAGCAGGGTTCTGCGAATAGGGTCCACGTCATGAAAAACCCCCGGCTCGCGAGAACCAGGGGCCATGTTGTCCAGTCAACGGGTGAGGGAAGCGCTTCAGCTCTTCACCATGGTGATGTTGACGCCGCGGATCTCGCCCTTGGAGCTGATCTGCACCGTTTGCTTGTTGCCGTTGGTGCGCAGCGTCAGGTTAGCGGCAAAACCGTTGGCCTCGACGAACACGTCGATCTGGCCGCCGCCGGCGGTGCCCTGCAGATTGCCGAAGATGTTGCGGCTGGCTTCGCTCCAATTGCCCGAAATGCGGTCGCCCTGGCTCGTCACGTCGCTGGTGAGGTCGAACTTGTAGCTGTCGCTAGCACAGTGCAGCGCCTGCTTCAGGCCGAGACCGCTGGCCGCGACCTTGTAGTCCGCCTTGCAGCGGATGCGCTCGGTCGAGCCGTCGGACAGCGCCACGGTGCCGGTGCCCGACCACGCGCCGTCAAAGCCGGCAAAGGGTCCGGACGACTGAGCATGGCTCGCCGAAACCGAGAAGAGCAGCGCGGCGCCAATGCCTGCCGCCTTGATCGCCAGTCCAGACCGTCCAAAGAATTTCATGTTCGAATATCCCGTTTTTTGAATGACGTTCGCTCCTAACAGAACGTCTCGCCGCATCGAAGGTTTAGTGTCCCCATCTGCTGGCAGGTTCAAACCATAACCCTGCGAGGTGTCAGGACGGCGAACGATTGCGGCCGTTTTCGCCGTTCCGCGCAGGGTTTCAGCTGTGCCTTTTCGATGACGTGTGCAAGGGCTTGCGATGCATGTCTGCAACAGGTCCATGGCAAAACACCGGCTGCCTAAATAATCGCATAGTATCAATCCCTTACATCTGCCAATGAAGGCCGTGTGAAGGTGCGATCTGGTGGATTTGGTGCCAATTTGGCCGCATTTACCAGTGCTTGTGCTGTCTCCACTGCTGCGCGCTCCGCGGCAACGCCATCAGAACAATCCGTTCCGGTCGTCCGCCCTGTGCTGTCCGGGAACGGAGAGATTCTGCCGCCAGAATGAAGGACTACAATGCGTAAATATCTCCTCGCTCTCACCCTGCTGTCGGCATCCCTTTCGACCGCGGCGTTCGCCCAGCAGCCCCAGCAGGGGCGCGGCACCGCCGAAGAGCAGAAGGCCTGCACGCGCGACGTGCAGAAATTCTGCCGTCCGGTCATCGATCAGGGCGATTTCACGATTCTGGCCTGCTTGAAGGAGAATCGGGCCAAGATCTCGCAGGCTTGCGATCAGGTCCTGAAGACCCACAACCAGTAAGCTTTCGCGGGGCCCGTGGAGCGTTCACGGGCCCGCCTTTGCGGCGGCCTCGATTCGTGAGGGCAGGGACCCGCGAGACAGGTTGGTTTTGCGGGCATATTCCCCTATATGGGGGCCGCGACGGCTCGGCCGGGCGCGCCTAAAAAAGCCTTCCTGTTCAGACGATTGTTAACCAGTCCTCGATGACCTCTGCGAGCGAATTGCGATCCGGCAAGGGTGACCGCGACGAGAATTTTCCCGTCGCGTCGTGGATTATTCATCCGCGTCACCGCGCGCTGATCCTCGCCTTCTACAATTTCGTCCGCACCGCCGACGATATCGCCGACCATGCGACGTTGCCGCCTGAGGAGAAGCTCGCCTATCTCGACCTGCTCGAGGCCGAGCTCAACGGCAACGGCGACACGCAGGCCGAGGCCGTCGTTCTCCGCCGTGCGCTGGCCGAGCGCGGTATGCCGCCGCGTCATGCGCTCGACGTGTTGATCGCCTTCCGCATGGACGTGACGAAGCTGCGCTACGAGACCTGGGACGAGGTCATCCACTACTGCCGCTATTCGGCGATGCCGGTCGGCCGCTTCATGCTGGACGTGCACGGCGAGGCGACCTCGACCTGGGTCGCTTCGGATGCGCTCTGCGCCGCCTTGCAGATCAACAATCACCTCCAGGATTGCGGCAAGGATTTTCGCGCGCTCAACCGCGTCTATCTGCCGCGCGATGCGCTGGCCGCAAGCGGCGCCTCGGTCGAGCAGCTCGGCGGCGATCATTCGCCGCCGCAGATGCTGGCCTGCCTCCAGGCACTCGCCGCACGCAACGAAGAGCTCCTGAACGAGAGCAAGTCGCTTTCCGCGGAAGTGCGGGACTTCCGCCTGGGCGTCGATATCTCGGTGATCCAGGCCTATGCCGACCGCATCGTGCGCCTGCTCAAGGTGCGCGATCCCCTGCGCGAGCGTGTGCATCTGAACAAGCTCGAGCTCCTTACCTTCAGCCTCGCTGGCATCGCCGGTGAAATCGGCCGCCGCGCCTTAGGGCGCAGGCCAATCTCCAATCCGGGGCCGGCGCATGACGCTTGAGGCGACCACGCCCGGCGCCAGTTATGGCTCGACCGCATCCGGCAGCTCGTTCTACGCCGCGATGCGGATCCTGCCGCGCGACCAGCGCGAGGCGATGTTCCAGATCTACAGCTTCTGCCGCCAGGTCGACGACATCGCCGATTCCAACGGCCCGCGCGATGAACGTCTCGCCGCGCTTCAGGAATGGCGCAACGACATCGATGCGCTCTATCAGGGCCATCCGCCGGCGCGGCTCTCCGACTACGTCGCTTCCGTGAAGACCTTCGGACTGAAGCGGGAGGATTTCCTCGCCATCGTCGATGGCATGGAGATGGACGTGCCGCAGGACATCCGCGCGCCGGACATGGCAGTCCTCGATCTTTACTGCGATCGCGTCGCAAGTGCCGTGGGACGCCTGTCGGTGCGGGTGTTCGGCATGCCGGAAGAGGATGGCATCCTGCTCGCCTATCATCTCGGCCGCGCGCTCCAGCTCACCAACATCCTGCGCGACATCGACGAGGACGCCGGCCTCGGCCGGCTCTATCTGCCGCGCGAAGGCCTGCTGCATGCCGGCATCACCTCCAATGATCCGCAGCGCGTGATCGCCGAGCGCGCCCTGCCAAAGGTCTGCCTGCCGCTCGCCCAGCGCGCGAAAGCGCATTTCGAGAAGTCGGACGAGATCATGGCGCGCAACAAGCGCCGCGCGGTGCGTGCGCCGCGGATCATGTCGAAATATTATCACGCCATTCTGGACCTCTTGCTCGAACGCGGCTTTGCCGCGCCCCGCACGCCGGTGCGTGTATCCAAGATCACACGTATCGCCATCCTACTCCGCTACGCAATTTTCTGATGTCAAAGACAGCTCACATCATCGGCGCCGGAATTTCCGGCCTCTCTGCTGCCGTGCGGCTCGCCAATGCCGGCTTCAAGGTCGCCGTGCACGAGGCGACGCAGCAGGCTGGCGGCCGCTGCCGCTCCTATTTCGACGGCGCGACCAATCTCGTCATCGACAACGGCAACCATCTCCTGTTGTCGGGCAATCGCCACGCGCTCGCCTATGCGCGCTCGATCGGCACCGAAGCGGGGCTGGTGGGCCCGGCGCGCGCGCAGTTTCCCTTCGTTGATCTGAAGACGGGGCAGCGCTGGCAGCTCGATCTCGGCGACAGCCGCCTGCCGGGCTGGGTGTTCGACGAGAGCCGCCGTGTCCCCGACACCGGACTGACCGACTATCTCAAGCTCGCGCCGCTGATCTGGGCGTCGGAGGAGACGCTGGTCGGCAAGTCGATCCCCTGCGAGGGCGTGCTGTATCAGCGCCTGGTGCAGCCGCTGTTGCTCGCGGCGCTCAACGTCGATCCGCCCGAGGGTTCGGCGGGGCTTGCCGGCGCGATCGTGCGCGAGACGTTGCTCGCCGGCGGCCAGGCCTGCCGCCCGCTGATCGCGCGCGACGGTCTGAGCGCTGTGCTGATCGAGCCCGCGGTGAAGTTCTTGACCGAGCGCGGTCACTCCGTGCAGCTCGGCCACGAGCTGCGCTCGTTCACGACCACGGACGGCAAGGTCAGCGCGCTCAATTTCGGCGGCGAGGACGTCGTCGCGATCGCGCCAGACGATGTGATCGTGATGGCGGTGCCGCCACGTGCCGCCGCTTCGCTGCTGCCGGGTGTGAAAACGCCGACGCAATTCCGCGCCATCGTGAATGCGCATTTCCGCTTTGAGCCGCCGCCGGGCTCGGCCCCCATCCTGGGCGTCATCGGCGGGGTCGTAGAGTGGCTGTTCGCGTTCCCGAACCGGCTGTCCGTCACCATCAGCAATGGCGACCGGCTGGTCGAGATGCCGCGCGAAGAACTCGCGCAGACGATCTGGAACGATGTCTGCATGGCGGGCGGCGTTGCCGGCGAGCTGCCACCCTGGCAGATCGTGCGCGAGCGCCGCGCCACCTTTGCCGCCACGCCCGAGCAGAATGCCTTGCGTCCCGGGCCGGTCACCGCGCTGAAAAACCTGTTTCTTGCCGGCGACTGGACTGCTACGGGATTGCCAGCAACCATTGAGGGATCGGTCCGGTCCGGCGATCGCGCCGCCGATTTGGTCCTGGCCGCACAGCGGACCTGACGGGCTTTGGTCCCGGTCAATTATCCAGACAACTATCGGAGATATCGAGCGAGATGCATTCCGTGAACAAGAGCGCGACTACCCGCGAAGTCTTGGAATCGAGCATTGCTTCGGCCACGCAAGGGTTGCTCGGCTTCCAGCAATCCGACGGCCATTGGGTGTTCGAGCTCGAGGCCGATTGCACCATTCCGGCCGAATATGTCCTGTTGCGGCATCATCTTGCCGAGCCGGTCGATGCCGCGCTCGAGGCCAAGATCGGCAACTATCTACGCCGTGTGCAGGGCGCCCATGGCGGCTGGCCCTTGGTGCATGACGGTGAGTTCGACATGAGCGCGAGCGTGAAGGCCTACTTTGCGCTCAAGATGATCGGCGATTCCATCGATGCGTCGCACATGGTACGGGCGCGCGAGGCGATCCGTTCGCGCGGCGGTGCGATTCATAGCAACGTCTTCACCCGCTTCACGCTGGCGATGTTCGGCGTGGTGGGCTGGCGCGCAGTGCCGGTGCTGCCGGTCGAGATCGTGCTGTTGCCGTTCTGGTCGCCGTTCCACCTCAACAAGATCTCCTATTGGGCGCGCACCACCATGGTGCCGCTGATGGTGCTTGCGGCGCTCAAGCCGCGCGCGCGGAATCCGAAAGGCGTGGGCATCGACGAGCTGTTCCTTCAGGATCCGCGCTCGATCGGCATGACTGCCAAGGCGCCGCACCAGAGCATGGCCTGGTTCGTGCTGTTCCGCTCGCTCGATGCCATCTTGCGCGTCATCGAGCCGATGTTTCCCAAGAGCCTGCGCAAGCGCGCGATCGATGCGGCGCTCGCCTTCACCGAGGAGCGGCTGAACGGCGAGGATGGCATGGGCGCGATCTATCCGCCGATGGCCAACATCGTCATGATGTATGACGCGCTCGGCAAGGACGAGAGCTATCCGCCGCGCGCGACCACGCGCCGGGGCATCGACAAGCTGCTCGTGATCAGGGACGACGAAGCCTATTGCCAGCCCTGCGTTTCGCCGATCTGGGATACGACGCTCAGCGCTCACGCGCTGCTCGAGGCCGGCGGCACACAAGCCGTACCGGCTGCGAAGCAGGGCCTCGACTGGCTGATCCCAAAGCAGGAGCTCGATGTGAAGGGCGACTGGGCGGTGAAGCGGCCCGAGACGCGTCCCGGCGGCTGGGCCTTCCAGTACAACAATGCCCACTATCCCGATCTCGACGACACCGCCGTCGTGGTGATGTCGATGGACCGCATGCGCAAGGAGCACGGCACGGCCGGCTATGACGCCGCGATCGACCGCGGCCGGGAATGGATCGAGGGCATGCAGAGCGACGATGGCGGCTGGGCTGCCTTCGATGTGAACAACCTCGAATATTATTTGAACAACATCCCGTTCTCCGACCATGGCGCGCTGCTCGATCCGCCGACCGAGGACGTTACCGCGCGCTGCATCTCGATGCTGGCCCAGCTGGGCGAGACCGAGAAGACCAGCAAGCACATGGCCGATGGGGTCGCCTATCTCCGGCGGACCCAGCACCCGGAGGGCTCCTGGTACGGCCGCTGGGGCATGAATTTCATCTACGGAACGTGGTCGGTGCTGTGCGCCCTGAATGCGGCCGGCATCGGCCACACCGACCCGATGATTCGCAAGGCCGCCGACTGGCTGGTCTCGATCCAGAACAAGGACGGCGGCTGGGGCGAGGACGCCGTCAGCTACCGGCTCGACTACAAGGGCTGGGAGGCCGCTCCCTCGACCGCCTCGCAAACGGCATGGGCCTTGCTTGCTCTCATGGCGGCAGGCGAGGTTGATCACCCGGCCGTCGCCCGTGGGGTGGAGTACCTGATTGCAACACAGAACGAAAAAGGACTGTGGGACGAGCAGCGGTATACCGCCACAGGCTTCCCCCGCGTGTTCTATCTACGTTATCATGGTTACCCGAAGTTCTTCCCGCTGTGGGCGCTGGCGCGGTATCGGAACTTGCGGAACACCAACAGCAGGGTGGTAGGGGTCGGAATGTGACTTTGGGGACGGGGGACGGGGGCTCCGCGGGTAATGCAATAGACCTGCGGCCGATACTTATTGTGACCGGTCTGGTTCAGGAGGCCCGCATCGCGGCCGGCCCTGGCATGGCCGTTATCTGCTCTTCCAGCAGCCCGACGCAGCTGCGGGCGCTTCTCACGGTGGTGGATCCCGAGAGCATCCGGGGCGTGATCTCGTTCGGCGTGGCCGGTGGGCTCGATCCCACGCTCCGCTCGGGCGACGTCGTGGTCGCGACCGAGGTGCTGGCGGGCGATGCCCGCTGGGCCGCCGGCCTGTCGCTCAGCGAAGACCTCATCGACCGCCTGACCTCCGGACGGCGCCGCGTTGTGCGCGGCAGCCTCGCCGGTGCCGAGGAAGTGGTCACGGGCAGCTCCTGCAAGGCGGCGCTGCACTCCGAGACCGGGGCGGCCGCCGTCGACATGGAGAGCCATATCGCGGCTGCCTACGCCGCCGAGGCAGACCTGCCGTTCGCCGCACTCCGGGTCATCAGCGATCCCGCCCACCGCGCCTTGCCGGCGCTGGCGCGCGAGGCGATCAAGCCGAATGGCCAGATCGACGTGGCGACGATCTTGCGCGGCCTCGTGCGCAATCCGGGCACGCTGCGCGCGCTGGTCTCCACCGGCATCGACTTCAACCGAGCACTGCGTTCCCTGCGCGTCAGCCGCGATTTCCTGATCGGCAGCGATGGGCCTGTTCCCGAGACCGTCTGAGCGGTTTTGAACCGGACAAACTATTCGAAGCGGACAAACAAAAAAGGCCCGATCGCAACGCGATCGGGCCTTTTTGTTGCCGTCGATGTCCAGCCGCTTACGCGGCGGTCGAGGCCTTCTCCTGGGCGGCGAGCGCCTCGTCGCGGCGGATCTCGGAGAGCTTCTTCTGGACCTGCTCCGAGAAGATGTACTGCGCCGGACGCTGCTTGGAGAGGTCGATCTCAGGCGCCATCGGACCCGAGGTCTTGACGCCGCGCATTGCGACCCAGGCCGCCTTGATCGGGTTCGTCAGCGCCGCCGTGGCCGCCGTCGGCTCGTAGCCGCAATGCGCCATGCAGTCGGCGCACTTCTCATACTTGCCGGTGCCGTAGGAATCCCAGTCGGTGGTCTCCATCAGCTCCCTGAAGGTCTTGGCATAGCCTTCGCCGAGCAGATAGCAGGGCTTCTGCCAGCCGAAGATGTTGCGCGCGGGCATGCCCCAGGGCGTGCACTCGTATTCCTGGTTGCCGGCGAGGAAGTCGAGGAACAGGCCGGAATGCATGAAGTTCCACTTCTTGCCCTTGCCCATCGCGAAGACGTCGCGGAACAGCTTCTTGGTCTTGGTGCGGTTGAGGAAGTGCTCCTGGTCCGGCGCGCGCTCATAGGCGTAGCCGGGCGACATCGAGACGCCGACGCCGAGCTCGGTGGTGAAGTCCAGGAACTTTGCGATCTCTTCCGCCGGATGGCCATCGAAGATGGTCGCATTGACGTTGACCGTGAAGCCGCGCGCCTTCGCCGCCTTGATCGCGGACACGGCGCGGTCGAACACGCCCTTCTGCGACACCGCCTTGTCGTGGTGATCCTTCAACCCGTCGAGATGCACCGAGAAGAACAGGTACGGGGAGGGTTCGAACAGGTCTAGCTTCTTTTCGAGCAGAAGCGCGTTGGTGCAGAGCGAGACGAACTTCTTGCGCGCCACCAGGCCGCGCACGATCTCGCCGATCTCCTTGTGGATCAGCGGCTCGCCGCCGGGGATCGCCACCATCGGCGCGCCGCATTCGTCCGCGGCGTCCCAGCACTCCTGCGCCGTCATGCGGCGGTTGAGGATCGCGTCCGGATAGTCGATCTTGCCGCAGCCGACGCAGGCGAGATTGCAGCGAAACAGCGGCTCCAGCATCAACACGAGCGGATAGCGTTTGCGGCCAAGCAGTTTCTGCTTGACCAAATAGCCGCCGATACGCATTTCCTTGAAGAAGGGTATTGCCATCACACATTTCTTTCTGGGCTTGGAATTCAGGTAGGTCAGCTTGCGGCGAGTTCCGCCGGAAGCCGAAATTCGATGTTTTCCTCGCGCCCTGGCAGCACCGAGACCGAAACCGGTCCGATCCGTCGCAGGGCTTCGATCACGTCATCCACGAGAACCTCAGGTGCCGAGGCGCCGGCTGTGATGCCGACGGTCTTGGCGTCTTTCAACCATTCCGGATTGAGCTCGCGGCCATCGGCGACCAGATAACTCGCCACGCCGGCCTCAGTGCCGATTTCGCGGAGCCGGTTCGAGTTGGAACTATTGGCAGCGCCCACCACCAAGATCACGTCGACCAGCTTACTTAAATCCCTTACCGCAGATTGGCGGTTCTGTGTCGCATAGCAGATATCCCGGATGTCAGGGCCTTGAATATCTGTAAATCGGGCCTGGAGGGCCGCAATAATGTCCCTGGTGTCGTCCACCGACAGCGTGGTCTGGGTGATGTAGGCCACTGGCCGATCGGCCGGCAGCATCAGGGCCTTAACCTCTTCGACGCTCTGGACCAGCAGCACGGGGCCCGGAACCTGGCCCATGGTTCCCTCGACCTCGGGATGGCCGGCATGGCCGATCAGTATCAGGGTACGGCCCTTGGAGATGTAGCGTTTCCCCTGATTGTGAACTTTCGTGACCAAGGGGCAGGTCGCGTTCAGCACAGGAAGGTCGCGCGCGGCAGCCTCTTCCTCGACGCTGCGCGCCACGCCGTGGGCGCTGAAAACAGTCATTGCCTTCGGCGGAACCTCGGACAGCTCCTCGACGAAGATCGCGCCCTTCTGCTTCAGGCTCTCGACGACGTATTTGTTGTGTACGATCTCGTGGCGCACATAGACGGGCGGGCCGTACTTCTCCAGCGCCCGCTCCACGATCTCGATGGCACGCACCACGCCGGCACAAAAGCCGCGCGGCTGCGCTAGATAAATTTCCATAGGGTGTCCATCACGCAAGTTGCACCAAATCCGTTCAGTTGTCCCCGGCGGCACCCCGATACTCACCAATAGTGGAATATCCGCACCATTGGTTCCGCACCGGTGGTAGCCGCCCACCCGTCCGTTTGGCCCCAAGCGCATGGAGGCACAGGGCCTTGTGTCAAAAAAACGGCCGCGATGGAAGGCGGATCGCGTCCTCGGTTCCATTAACGGTACTATGATGCGGCAAGGTTAAGGCAGGTCCTCACCCCTTCGTCACTTTACCGCCTCAACTGGCCGTCTATACCCGCCCGCGCGATCGTTGACTTCCGTCAATTCCTCGAACCTCCCGACGGGTCAAACCGCCCAAAACAGCGATAGGTTTCGCCGGGGAACTCCGATAAACAGCGGGCGTTTCCGGCAAGCTGTTTGAAAGCCAGAAAGAATAGATGTGCTGCAAACTATAGTCGTTGCGATCGTCCGAGCCTGCACCCGATTTGCCACCCTCGTCGTTATCGCCGGGCTCCTGCTGGCGGTGGGCGCGGGCTACTACGCGGCGCGCCATTTCGCCATCAACACCGATATCAACTCGCTGATCGCGCAAAATCTCGACTGGCGGCAGCGCGACCAGGCCTTCGATCGTGCCTTCGATCGCGACGCCACCATTCTGGCCGTCGTCGAGGCGGCGACGCCCGAGATGACGACGGCTGCGGCCGACGCGCTCTACGCCAAGCTGAGGGACGACAAGACCAATTTCGTGTCGATGCAGCAGCTCGGCACCGGCGAATTCTTCGAGAAGAACGGGCTGCTGTTCCTGCCGACCGAAGAGGTCGGCAAGATCACCGGCCAGTTCGAGTCGGCAGCGCCCCTGATCGAGATCATGGCGGGCGATCCCTCGATCCGCGGCCTCACCGGCGCGCTGGAGACCGGGCTTGCCGGCGTCAAACGGGGCCAGGTGAAGCTCGACAACACCGAGCGTCCCTTCAACCTGATCGCGCAGACGGTTGAGACGGTCCTGAACAAGGGCAACGCAATCTTCTCCTGGCGCGAGCTCGTCAGCGACAAGCCGCTCTCCGACTCGGACAAGCGCGCCTTCATCGAGTTCAAGCCGGTCCTCGATTACAACGCGCTCGAGCCCGGCAAGGGCGCGACGGATGCGATCCGCAAGGCCGCGGCCGACCTTGATTTCCCGACCAAGTACCAGGCGCGGGTGCGCCTGACCGGTCCGGTCCCCATCGCCAATGAGGAATACGCCACGGTGCAGGAAGGCGTCGTCGTTAACGGCATCGGCACCGTCCTGGTGGTGTTGCTGATCCTCTGGCTCGCGCTGCATTCGGCGAAGATCATCTTCGCCGTGTTCGTGAACCTGTTCGTCGGGCTCGCGATCACGACGGCCGCAGGCCTGATGATGGTCGGCTCGCTCAACCTGCTTTCGATTGCCTTCGCCGTGCTGTTCGTCGGTCTCGGCGTCGATTTCGGCATCCAGTACAGCGTCCGCTATCGCTCGGAACGCTACAAGGTCAATGATCTCACTTCTGCGCTCGTGCTGGGCGCCAAGCGTTCGGCGATCCCGCTGTCGCTGGCCGCGATGGCGACTGCCGCAGGCTTCCTCTGCTTCATGCCGACCGATTACAAGGGTATTTCCGAGCTCGGCCAGATCGCCGGTGTCGGCATGCTGGTGGCGTTCCTCTCCTCGATCACCGTGCTGCCGGCACTGTTGAAGCTCTTGAACCCGCCTGGCGAGAAGGAGCCGGTCGGCTACGCCTTCCTGGCGCCGCTCGATCACTTCCTGGAGAAGCACCGCGTGGTGATCGTGGGCGGCACGCTGCTCCTCGCCGTCGGCGGCCTGCCGCTGCTCTACTACATGAAATTCGACTTCAATCCGATGAACCTGCGCAACCCCAGGGCGGAGTCGATCGCGACCTTCCTTGACCTGCGCAAGGATCCGAACACCGGCGCCAACGCCATCAACGTGCTGACCAATTCGGAAGAGCAGGCGACGCAGATCGAGGCGAGGCTCGAGAAGCTGCCGGAGGTGCTGCGGGTGATGTCCCTCGACAGCTTCGTGCCATCGGATCAGGCACCGAAGCTGAAGCTGATCGCGCAGGGCGCCAAGGTGATCAATCCCGCGCTCAACCCGGATCAGGTCGACGCTGCGCCTTCGGACCAGGAAAATGTCGACTCGCTGAAATCCTCGGTCGAGGCCTTGCGCAGGACTGCAGGCAACGACAAGGGACCCGGTGCTACCGCCTCGCGGCGGCTTGCGGATGGGCTCGAGAAGCTGGCCAACGCGGACGAGGCGACCCGCAACAAGGCACAGGACGTCTTCATTACGCCGATGAAGATCGTGTTCGATCAGCTCAGGAACGCGATGCAGGCCGAGCCGGTCACGCTGAAGTCGCTTCCGTCTGATCTGGTCAATGCCTGGAAGAGCAAGGACGGCGTGATCCGCGTCGAGGCGCTGCCGCGCGGCGATCCCAACGACAACGACACCTTGCGCAAGTTCGCCGCGGCGGTGCTCGCAGCGGAGCCGATGGCGATCGGCGGTCCGGTGTCGATCCTGAAATCGGGCGATACGGTCGTGCGCGCCTTCATCATGGCGGGCATCTATGCGCTGGTCGTCATCAGCCTGCTCTTGTGGATCACCTTGCGGCGCTTCACCGACGTGCTGATGACGCTGGTGCCGCTCCTGGTTGCGGGAGCCGTGACGCTCGAGATCTGCGTGTTGATCGGGTTGCCGCTCAACTTCGCCAATATCGTCGCCTTCCCGTTGCTGCTCGGCGTCGGCGTCGCCTTCAAGATCTACTATGTCGTGGCTTGGCGCTCCGGCAGGACAAACCTGCTGCAGACCAGCCTGACGCGGGCGATCTTTTTCAGCGCGCTGACGACGGCGACCGCGTTCGGCAGCCTGTGGCTGTCGAGCCATCCCGGCACGTCCAGCATGGGCAAGCTGCTCGCGCTTTCGCTGGTGACGACGCTCGCCGCCGTGCTGCTGTTTCAGCCGGCCCTAATGGGCAAACCCCGCAATCTCAGGGAGTAGGCAGATGTCGCCAACGGGATCGGCGGCAGCCTTCTGACCGGGTTTTGCGCTCGCGCCGGTGCTCTTGGGAGCGGCAGGTGCTGCCATCTTGGGCGCGGCGCCGGTGGTCTTCGGCGCGCCCTTGGCCATGCTGTTGGCGGGGCTCGACGGGATCGGCGGCCCGACCCGGGTCCAGGTCTCGCCGCCACAGAGAAAGCCGAGCACGCAGCCCTTGATCTCGAGCTGGTCCGTGCCAGCGGGTGTGATGGTCGACGCGTAGAGCTGGCCATCCTTGGCGTTGTAGACTTGGCCCTCCCACTGGTCGGCGCCGGCCTTCTTCTTCATGTCGATCAGGATCGCCATGCCCAGGGTCGGCCTGCTCTTTTTTGAGACATCCGGGTTGTTCTCATCGCGGCCGCCGGGGGTCTTCTCCCAGGACACCGCGCCCCACATGCTGCCATTGCATTGCGCCACGCGGATGTTGGCGACGCCGTCGGCGACCCGCCAGTCGCCGGTCGGATCGGCCGCGAAGGCCGGGTTCAAACAGCTGAAACCGCTAACCAGTATTATTCCGGAGTAAAGGGCCAAACGCATGATAGTTCCTTGGCAGTGCAACATGATTTAAAGCTGTGCTTGCGAAGATGGTCCGAAAAAGGGCAAAAGGCCGCAACGACCGTTTTCTGTTGACGACACGACCATCAACCGAAGTATGTAGCGGATGCACACTCCAAATCCAGACATGGCCCAGCTCTTTGCTGACCGCGAGGCGCAACGCAGCTCCCTGCATACGCGTCACCTGAACGAGCAGTTCGTTCGGGTGCTCAAGACCATCGGTTATGACGTCGGCTTCCAGAAGGGGCAGGGGCAGTACCTCTACGACCGCGATGGCGCGCGCTATCTCGACCTGCTGTCCGGCTTTGGTGTGTTCGCGATCGGCCGCAACCATCCCGTGATGCGCGAGGCGCTGAAGAGCGTGCTCGACGCCGATCTGCCCAATCTCGTTCAGTTCGACGTCTCGACGCTCGCCGGCGTGCTCGCCGAGCGGCTGCTCAAATATGTGCCCTATCTCGACAAGGCGTTCTTTGCCAATTCGGGTGCGGAGAGTGTGGAAGCGGCGATCAAGTTTGCGCGCGGTGCCACCGGGCGCCCAGGCATCGTCTATTGCGCCCACGCCTATCACGGCCTGACCTACGGCGCGCTGTCGCTGACGGGGGACTCGAATTTCCGCAGCGGCTTCGAGCCGTTGCTGCCCGGCTGCACCTCGATCCCGTTCAACGATCTCGCCGCGCTGGAAAAGGCGCTGTCCTCGCGCGAGGTCGCAGGCTTCATCGTCGAGCCGATCCAAGGCAAGGGCGTCAACATGCCCACCGACGAGTTCCTGCCGGGCGCGGCTGCGCTCTGCAAGAAATACGGCACGCTGTTCATCGCCGACGAGATCCAGACCGGCATGGGCCGCACCGGCCGCTTCCTCGCGGTCGAGCACTGGAATGTCGAGCCCGACATGGTGCTGCTGTCGAAGTCGCTCTCGGGCGGCCACGTGCCGGTCGGCGCGGTGCTGACGCGGAAAAGCATCTTCGACAAGATCTTCAACCAGATGGACCGTGCGGTGGTGCACGGCTCGACCTTCTCCAAGAACGACCTTGGGATGGCCGCCGGCATCGCCACGCTGGACGTGATGGAATCCGAGAAGCTCATCGAGGCTGCCGCCAAGCGCGGTGCCGAGCTTCGCCTCGCGCTCACCCGCATGGTGCCCGGCTATGAGCTGATGAAGGAAGTGCGCGGCAAGGGCCTCATGATCGGCATCGAATTCGGCCCGCCGAAATCGCTGCGCTTGAGGGCGTCCTGGAACGTGCTGGAGACGGCGAACAAGGGCCTGTTCTGCCAGCTCATCACCGTGCCGCTGTTCAAGGACCACAAGATCCTGACGCAAGTCGCCGGCCACGGCAGCCACACCATCAAGCTGCTGCCGCCGCTCACCATCACCGAAGAAGACTGCAACTGGATCGAGAAGGCGTTCGACGACGTCATCGCCGGCAGCCACAAGGTCCCCGGCGCGATCTGGTCGCTCGGCAAGACGCTGGTGGACAATGCGGTGAGGCGGTCGGCGTAGGCAGGCTTACTTTGCCGCAATAGCGATCGGGATTGCGACCACCTATCGGTTCCACGATCCTGGCGAAAGCCAGGACCCATACCGCGTGATCTCTCATAGAACTTCGGGGCTAGTACCGATCACAGAACTGCATTCTGTGGTAATGGGTCCTGGCTTTCGCCAGGACGACCTTGGAAAGGATTTGCGCGCCAGCAACCACGTTGTTGTGGTTCGACGGAACCTTACCCCTCCACATTCGCCTTCATCGCCCTCTCGAACTTGTCGACGAATTCCGCGAGCTCGTCGGCGCCGATATCGCTGACGGCCCAGAAGTTCAGGCCGCGGTCGCCCCAGCGGCGGCAGTTGAAGCCCTGCATGGTCTGGGTCTTCGGCGGGCGGTGCTCGGCGCTTGCGGTCTGCGACACGAACAGGTTGATGATGTGCTGGCGGCGCCGGTAGATCACAGCGCCGATCGCGCGGGCGTCGATATAATCGAGCCGGCCGCCGACCAGCGTAAAGCCCTGCGCGGTTAGGTCGATCACGGGCGGGGCAACGTCGAGCTTGCCGTTGAACCACGGTTTTACGGTGTGCTGGTCGGTGGAGACGACGTCGGTCAAATGACCGGCCTGAAGCGAGCGCAGATGCGCGGAAACGACCTCGGACAGGATGCGCTGCTGGTCATCCTGGCGCAGCACGATGGCCACGAGGCCGGTGGCGGCGAGCGCCGAGACCGCCGAGCCCATCGCAAAGCCGCGCAGCACCGCGCGGCGGCTCTGCTGGCGCGGCTGCGGCAGCGAGGCCTCGATGCGGGCACGCAAGTTTGCCGGCGCGGTGTAGCGCAAATCGGTATCGGCGAGCACGTGCTTCATCTCGCGCTGGGCGGCGAGCTCGGCCGCACAAGCCGGGCAGGCCGCGATGTGCGCCTCGACCTCGCTGGTATGGCCGGCGTCGAGCTCGCCGTCGATCAGTGCGTGAAGCAGAAGCTTTGCCTCGTCGCAGGTCATTTCGGTTGCTCCTCTTCCGCCATCCAGGCTGAGCGCAGCATGGCGCGGGCGCGGGCAAGGCGGGACATCACGGTGCCGATCGGCGCGCCGACGGCGTCTGCGATTTCGCGATAGGACAGGTTGTTGATCTCCCGCAGCACAAAAGTTTCCTTGAACGGTTCGGCCAAAGCCTCGATGAGTTTTCTGATCGCCGTCGCGTCACGCGTGCGCAGCATGTCAATTTCGGGATTTGCTTCAGTCTCGCGCCAGATCGGCGGCTGCTCGGCCGCTTCGGGAATATCCTCGATCGCCGCGGGCGAATGCGCCCGACGCGCATATTCGGCATTGCAGACGTTGCGCAGGATTGCGAACAGCCACGGCTTCATCGCCGGGCCGCGATAGCTGTCGAAATGCTTCAGCGCGCGCAGGTAGCACTCCTGCACGGCATCCTCAGCATCCGAGGCGTCACGCAGCAGATAGCGCGCGAGCGTATAGACGTCGTCCAGATGCGGCAGCGCCGCTTCACGGAAGCGCCGCGCCTTGTCGGGATCGTCGCTGGTGGAGGGCATCGCCGCTCGCTTTGCCTTTTCGCCGGTGCCGGCTTTCGACGCGCGCGCCCGGCCAGCGTCAATCCACTGGCCGGGCAGGATGGTGATGCCTTGGTTTGAGCCGTTACTCAACCTTGATCAACCCCGTCATGTGGGGATGCAGCGAACAAAAATACTTGTAATCGCCGGCCGCCGTGAAGGTGAACGCGAATTTGTCGTCGGTGTCGAGCGTCTTCGACCTGAACTTGCCGGCCGAGACGATGGTGTGGGGGATATCGTCCCGGTTGATCCAGGTGATGGTGGTGCCGGTTTTCACCGTGAGCTCGGCCGGCTGGAAGGTGAAATTGTCGATATGCACCTCCATGTCGTCGGCGCGGGCGTTGGTGATGGGCAGCAGCACGGCCGCGGCCACGGCGACACCGAAGTCGCGGCGATTGAGAGTCTTCATGGTCAGCTTCCGTTCAGCCTTGAATCAACCTTGGAGCGGCGTGTCGATGATGGCGAGGCGCTGATCGCCTTGCTTGAAGTTGATGCTGGCGACCCCGAGCATGGAGCGCAGCTTTGCGTCCTCGACCTTCATCGGGCCGGGTGAGGGGGCAGCTCCGGGCGCGGGCTGCGGGAAGGCGGTGGAGCGTGCGGTGTGGAAGGTGACGTTGCCCTCGACCTTCTGCATCACCTGGTGGATGTGGCCGTTGAGCACGGTGACCGAGCCGAAGCCCTTGACGTATTCGAGCGCGCGCGCGCCGTCCTCGGTGCCCCAGCCCCATTGCGGATAGACGGTCCAGAGCGGGATGTGGGCGAACAGCACGACCGGAGTGGATTTCGATTTGCCGCGCAGATCGTCCTCGAGCCATGCGAGCTGCTCGGTGCCGAGATTGCCGAGCCCGCCGGCCTTGAGGTCGACGACGTTGACGAGGCCGACGAAATGCACGCCGCCGGCATCGAACGAATACCAGCCCTGGCCCTTGGTGCCGCGACCATAGCGATCGCGATAGAACTTCACCTCCTCGTCGAGGAAATCATGCTCGCCCGGCACGTAGTGCACGTCGAGCTTGGTCTGCGAGATGATGCGCTCGGCATTGTCGAACTCGGCGGCTTTCGACAGGTGGGTGATGTCGCCGGTGTGGATCATGAAGGACGGCTTTGCCGGCATCGCATTGATCTTGTTGACGGCCTCCTCCAGCGTGCCGAGCGCGTTGGGATTGGCCGGCTTGTCGAAGCCGACATGGCTGTCGCTGATCTGGAGGAAGGTCATGCCGGGCGCTTCTGCGGCCTGGACGGAATCGACGATGCCGAGCGAGCGCGGCACGCCGCCCGTGATGGTCCAGAGCACCCCGGTGCCGGCCCAGGTCATGCATTCGAGCACCTTGCGGCGGTTGACGCCGTCGTCCCCGTGGTCGTGTCCGCTCATCACGCCTCTCCTTGCGCCCGGAATTGGGCTTCGGAGGAGGTGATCGGGGGAGGGGCGGGTTTATTCCTGGATGGGATGACGATTTCGTGAGCGAGGGCCGCAAGTCCAGCGGCCTCAGATCTGCCGCTTAAGGGCTCAGCCACGCAAATGCGCGCCGCAAAAAATGCTGATGCATCCGTCTCGATCGGCGTTCCGTGGGCCATCAGTACTTTTTCGGCAGGCCACGCGAGAACGCGCGTGAGGGCTTCTCGCGCCACGCGTCGGTTGGCAAACGCAATCCGGAATTTGTACGGCACCGACGGCTCGGGCCCAACCATGCGATCCAGCTTCGCAACGGTCGCCCGCCACCCCGACAGCAGATGAGATGGAATTTGTTGGAGGAGATCGGTGAAAAGTACGGTTCGGCTCTCAGCATGAAAGAACACCACCTCCGTCGTGATCAGATTGCCGCGCACCTGGACCTGATCTATCTGCCCGGCCCAATCCGCGTTCGGTACATCGCCGAGGTCGGTGTCGAAGCTGATATCGGCGCGCCTCTGTCGCAGGCCAGGCGGGGCGTGGAGCTTGGCTCCGGGATAGGCGCGCTTCCACTCGGGAAGAAAGAGATGATGAAGTGAATTGGGCGCAACGATGTGCCGGACCTGGCCAACGGCATCGACGGCTTCTCGCAAGCTCTCCGTGATCTTCGTCGGTGACCAGACGAAAAGGCTTTGGTCCGGGAGCCTCATGACAGCCATTCGGGTGTGATAGTGAAATCCCGCGACCGAGACGTTTGGACCATCTGCGATCCAGATATCGCGACCGAATTCCGTCAGCATCGTCAAGCCAGCACCTCGAATGTCCTCAACGCCTCAACGGCCGAAAGGCGATGCCCTAGATGTGTGTGAGGAGCCTGCGGAGCGCCCGGACCTCACGGCATCCGGCCAGTCCTGGCAGCATCACGGGCTGAGGTGACGTGCCGATGCTCCTAACGCTCGCAGACCGTTCAGGGGAGGAACCGATAGCCCATCGCACAAAGCGTCCTCTCGCTCCGGAAGCGCACATCTTCGTGGCATAGAAAATCTAAGTCAACGCTTCAGAAGATCTGGTTTGATCCGTGGATGGCGGCGTGAAACAAACATGTCAGTCCATGAAAGAGGCGGTCGACAATGGTTGATACGAGCGAAGTTGCCATCAGCCACCTGCAGCGCCGGAAGATCGAAGGGCGCGTGCTGATTCCGTTCATTCAGGTGTTGCGCGACCGATTTGGTCAAAGCGCAATGCGCGAAGTCGTTGACGAAACGATACGTCGGCTCGCCGCCGAGGACGGCGCGAGGTGGGCGGCAGCCTATGGAAAGTCAACTGCGTCGCTGCGAACCGTGGCGCAGGAGCTCTGGGCCGGCGGTGGCGGCATGGATGTCACGGTGGTCGCGGAGTCCGAAGATCATCTCGATTTCAATGTCACGCGCTGTCAATACGCCGAGTTCTACAAGGAGCTGGGTCTCGCGGATCTCGGCGCCCGCGTCCACTGCAATCGAGACCATGCCATGCTGGCCGGCTTCAACGACGAACTCGAGCTGTCCCGCAGCCAGACGATCATGGAAGGCGGAGCCTGCTGCGACTTCAGGTTTCGCAAAGGGCCGCAGGGCTAGGCCGAGAACTCCAGCACGGCCTGCACCACGAGGGCCGGCGCCTCCTGCGCCACACAATGGCCAACGCCGTCGAAGGTCTCCGCACTGACGCGCGGAATGAGCGACACCGCGCGGGATGCCATCTGCTTGTAGATCGCGCCCGACTTCTCGGCGGTCGTAATGCGCACCGGGCAGTCGATCTCGGTCAGGTATCCGAACGGGTTGCCGCGCGTATCGCCCGTGTAGATCTGCTCCATCGCTTCGAAGATGGGACGCAGGATCGCGGACTCGATCTCGGGTGTACAGCAGAGCCGCACCCGACTATCCGCGAGGGGGTTGAAGCCGTGCTTCACATAGGCCCAGAGCGAGGCCTCAGTCCAATCCGCAAATGCAGGCGCGGCACGGTAGCGCTTGAAGACGGCATCAAAACCGTCGAACTCGCGCTGGCGCCGCAGCACGCCTTGCACGGCAGCGCTCGCCCATTCGCTCAATCCCGCCGATGCATCGCGCGGCTGGCGCGGGTCCATCACGGTCGGCTCCATCACGAACAGGCGCGTGAAACGGGCGGGCAGGAGCTTTGCCGCGAGCAGCAGGTCGGTCGCGCCGGCGCTGTGGCCGATGCCGTAGATGTCGGAGAGATCGAGCGCTTCAATCACCCGGCAGATATCGTCGGCGTAATCGAGGAAGTGATAGGCGCCGGGCTTGTGGCTCGCGCCGTGGCCGCGGCGATCAAGCGCATAGACGGTGTAGCTCGATGCGAGATCGTGGGCGACTTCGTTCCAGACGTCGGCGACGAATCCGGTGCCGTGAAGCAGCAGCGCGGGCGGCTTGCGCCGCTCTCCCTCTCCCCACTGCACCAGCGCAATCTGCGCGCCGGCGGGTCCGATCGAATGGTGATGCTGAGTGATCATGCCGCGGTGCGTTTACTTCGCATCTTCCAAAATCATCGTCGCGCCCTTTTCGGCGATCATCGCAGTCGGTGTGTTGGTATTGCCTGACGTGATCGTCGGCATGATCGAGGCATCGACGATGCGCAGGCCGCCGAGGCCGTAGAAGCGCAGGCGTTCGTCGACGACGGCCATCGGATCGTTGGCCGTGCCCATCTTCGCCGTGCCGACGGGATGAAAGATGGTGGTGCCGATATCACCGGCGGCTTTGGCGAGCGAGGCATCGTCATCGCCGACGGAGGGGCCGGGCAGATATTCGCTCGGGTGATATTTTGCCAGCGCCTTCTGCTGCATCAGGCGGCGCGTGGTGCGGATGGCGTCGGCGCCGACCTGGCGGTCGTCTTCGGTCGAGAGGTAATTCGGCGCGATGATCGGCTTCTCGTCCGGCGTCGCCGCGCGCAGGCGTACGGAGCCGCGCGAGGTCGGCTGGAGATTGCAGGCGCTGACCGTGATCGCGGGGAAGCGGTGCAGGGGATCGCCGAACTTGTCGAGCGAGAGCGGCTGCACGTGGAACTGGATGTTGGCGCGCGAGCGCGTCGCATCGGAACGGGTGAAGATGCCGAGTTGCGACGGCGCCATGGTGAGGGGACCGCGGCGGCGGAAAGCATAGTCGAGCCCCATCAGGCCGCGGCGGAACAGATTGTAGTAGGTTTCGTTCAGCGTGCGCACGCCCTCGACCTTGTAGATCGCGCGCTGTTGCAGATGGTCCTGCAAATTGCGTCCCACCCCGGGCCGGTCCATCACGATGTCGATGCCGAGCGGCGACAGCCAGTCGGCAGGTCCGATGCCGGTGCGATGCAGGACCTGGATCGAGCCGATCGCGCCGGCCGAGAGGATCACCTCGCGCCTGGCGCGCGCCTCGATGGTCTCGCCATTCTGGATGAAGCGCACGCCGACGGCGCGGCCCTGCTCGATGATGAGACGATCGACGAGCACGTGCTTCTCGAGCCGCAGATTGGGCCGGTTCAGCGCGGGCTTGAGGAAGCCGCGCGCCGAGGACCAGCGCCGGCCGCGCTTCTGGTTGACGTGGAAATAGCTCGTGCCCTCATTGTCGCCGGTGTTGAAATCCGGGATGCGCTTGATGCCCATCTCCTCTGCGGCATCTCCGACCGCGTCGAGAATGGTCCAGGACAGCCGCGGCGCCTCGATGCGCCAGCCGCCGCCGACACCGTGATGCTCGCTCGGCCCAAGAAAGTGATCCTCCAGCCGCTTGAACAGCGGCTGCACGTCATCATAGCCCCAGCCAGTGAGCCCGAGCTGGCGCCAATGGTCGTAGTCGGCGGCTTGTCCCCGCATCGAGATCATGGCGTTGATCGCCGAGCAGCCGCCGATCACCTTGCCGCGGGGATAGGCGAGTGCGCGGCCGTTCAGCCCGGGCTCGGCCTCGGTCTTGAACATCCAGTCCGAGCGTGGGTTGCCGATAGCGAAGAGATAGCCGACGGGGATGTGGAACCAGATCCAGTTGTCGTCGCCGCCGGCCTCGAGAATGAGGACGCGGTTCTTCGGATCAGCCGAGAGCCGGTTGGCGACGATGCAGCCCGCCGTGCCGGCCCCGACGACAATGTAGTCAAACTCACCTTCGAGCCGCCTTGGCATTCTGCTTCCACCCAGATGGTCGACATGCCCAGGCTCGGTCTTTGGCTTGTCCCGGGCATTCACGCGCTTGCCGTCCTAATAGTCGGTCGTGGATGTCCGGGACAAGCCCAAGCATGACGGCGGGCAAGGCCATGTCCGAAGCAGTTAGGTGGACCGCCGCTTGCATGGTAGACAGTCCTGTATTCCCAACTGAAAGCTTGAGATCCTCCATGCCCATCGTGAACCGCGTCGCCGACCTTCAACCTGACATCCAGGCCTGGCGGCGGGACATCCATCAGCACCCGGAGCTGCTGTACGACGTTCACCGCACCGCAGCATTCGTTGCGGACCGCCTGCGCGAGTTCGGCTGTGATGAGGTTGTCACCGGCATGGGTCAGACCGGCGTGGTCGGGCTGATAAAGGGCAAGAAGCCGGCGGGCGAGGGCATCAAGACCATTGGCCTCCGCGCCGACATGGATGCGCTGCCGATCGAGGAACAGACCAACCTGCCTTACGCCTCGAAGAATCCGGGCAAGATGCATGCTTGCGGCCATGACGGCCACACCGCGATGCTGCTCGGCGCGGCGCGCTATCTCGCCGAGACCCGCAATTTCGCCGGCGATGCGGTCGTGATCTTTCAGCCAGCCGAGGAGGGCGGCGCGGGTGGCGCGGCCATGGTCAAGGACGGGCTGATGGAGCGTTTTGCCATCGACCAGGTCTACGGCATGCATAACGGCCCCGGCATTCCCATCGGCTCGTTCGCGATCCGGCAGGGGCCGATCATGGCGGCGACTGACGAGGTTGACATCAAGATCGAGGGTCTCGGCGGCCACGCCGCGCGCCCGCACAAATGCGTCGATTCCGTTCTGGTCGGCGCGCAGGTCATCACGGCGCTGCAGTCGATCGTCGCGCGCAGCATCGATCCCCTGGATTCGGCCGTGATCTCGATCTGCGAATTCCACGCCGGCAATGCCCGCAACGTCATTCCGCAGACGGCTGAGCTCAAGGGCACGATCCGCACGCTGACGCCGGAGGTACGCGCTCTCGTCGAGAAGCGCGTGCGCGAAGTGGTGGCGGGCGTGGCACAGATCACCGGCGCGAAAATCGATCTGCACTACAAGAGGAATTATCCGGTGGTGAACAATCATGCCGCGCAGACCGAGATCGCGCGGACGGTGGCCAAACAGGTCGCAGGCGATGCCAATGTGCATGAGATGCCGCCGCTGATGGGCGGCGAGGATTTTGCCTATATGCTGGAAGCGCGCCCCGGCGCCTTCATCTTCTGCGGCAACGGCGACAGCGCAGGTCTCCACCACCCCGCATATAATTTCAACGACGAAGCGATCGTCTACGGCACGTCGTACTGGATCAAGCTGGTGGAGAATTCTTTGGCAGCGTCGTAAGCGCGCAAGTCAGGCCAAAATGAAAAGGGCCCGCGCGATGCGCGGGCCCTTTGTCGTTGAGTGGCGTAGCGCTCAGAACACCCGCGAGAACACGTAGTAGAGCACGCCGGAGATGATCATCGCGGCCGGCAGGGTGAGCACCCAGGCCATCGCGATGTTGCGGATCGTCGCCCATTGCAGGCCCGAGCCGTTGGCCGCCATCGTGCCGGCGATGCCGGACGACAGCACGTGCGTGGTCGAGACCGGCAGGCCGTAGACGTCGGCGGCGGCAATGGTGGCGGCTGCGGTGATCTCGGCGCAGGCGCCTTGCGCGTAGGTCAGGTGCGTCTTGCCGATCTTTTCGCCGACCGTGACGACGATGCGCTTCCAGCCGACCATGGTGCCGAGCCCAAGTGCGATGGCGACCACGATCTTCACCCAGCCGGGGATGAACTTCGTGGCGCTGTCGAGCGAGCCCTTGTAGGCGGTGAGCACGGCGACGTCGTTGGCGCTGAGCTCGGCCTCCTTGTCCTTCATCAGGAAGCGGATTGCTTCCGAGACGAGGTACATGTCATTGCGGGTGTTGCCGACGACTTCGGCCGGCACCTTCGCCAGCGATCCGTAGGTGGTGACCTGCTTTGCGATGTCACGCACGAGCACGGCGAGCGACGGGAACGTGCCGCCGTTGACCTCGTGTTGAGCGACGTAGTTGGTCACTGCGGGCCGCGGATTGCCGATGACGTTGTAGCCGGCGGCCTTGGCCTCGATCACCTTGCTCGCGGCCTCCGAGTTCGCGACGAACGCCTCGATCTGGCTCGCCGGCAGTGCGCGATTGAGCGCATAGGCCGTCGGCACGGTGCCGATCAGGATCAGCATGATCAGGCCCATGCCCTTCTGGCCGTCATTGGAGCCGTGGAAGAAGCTCACCAGCGTGCAGGTGAGGATCAGGATGCCGCGGATCCACCACGGCGGCGGCTGGTCGCCCTTCGGCTCGCCAAACAAAGCGGGCGTTGCGCGCAGCAGCACGGTGCGCAGGATCAGGAGCAGGCCGGCGGCGAGCGCGAAGCCGAACAGTGGCGACAACAGCAGCGCCTTGCCGATATTGGTGGCCTGGGTCCAGTCGACGCCCGAGGTGCCGCTGCGGCCGTGCAGGACCGCATTCATGATGCCGACGCCCATGATCGAGCCGATCAGCGTATGCGAGCTCGACGCCGGCAGGCCGAAATACCAGGTGCCGACGTTCCAGATGATCGCCGCGATCAACAGCGCGAACACCATGGCAAAGCCCGCGCTGGAGCCGACCTGGAGGATCAACTCCACCGGCAGCAGCGAGACGATGCCGAACGCGACCGCGCCGCTCGAGAGCAGCACGCCGAACAGGTTGAACATGCCGGACCAGACCACGGCGACGTGGGCGGGCAGCGAGCGGGTGTAGATGACGGTTGCGACCGCATTGGCGGTGTCGTGAAAGCCGTTCACGAACTCGAAGCCGAGCGCGATCAGCAGCGCGACGAAGAGCATGAGGAAGGGCGCAATGCTCTTGACCTGCGTGCCGGTCGCATCGACGTCGACCCAGATGCTGTAGGCGACGAAGAGCAGCGCCGCGGCGATGACCCCCATGTAGATAATGCCGGTCAGCGGATGAAAACCGCGGTCGAGGTCGGGGCCCCTCCGCAAGGCCGGCTCGATGGAGCCGGGTAAAGCAAGGTCACTCATTGAAAACTCTCCTGTCCCTGTGCCCCGACTTTGCGCGCGGCATGTGACAGGCAGTTGAAATGACGACGTTTCTCCACGGGTATCCGCTGCGGCGCAGCGTGAGTTACATCACGCTGCCCGTGCCGATTTTTCCCGGAATCCGGCTGCGATCTTCAGGTCGTCGACAAAACGCTGATATTCCAGCTCCTTGGCCTCGGGGTCCGGCAGCCGCAGCAGATAGGACGGGTGCACCGTCACCAGCGCCTTGCGGCCGTCGGCAAGATCGATCAGCCGGCCTCGGTTCTTGCCGATCGGCGTGATCTTGCCGAACACGCTTTGCGCGGCGGTCGCGCCCATCGCGACGACGAGGCTGGGCTGGAGGGCCGCCAGTTCCCGTTCATACCATTGCCGGCAGGCGCGGATCTCCGGCGTGTTCGGCTTCTGGTGCAGGCGGATTTTTCCGCGCGGTACAAACTTGAAATGCTTCACCGCGTTGGTGACATAGACCTTCCTGCGATCGACGCCGGCCTCTTCCAGCGCGCGATCGAGCATCATTCCAGCGGGCCCGACAAAGGGGTAGCCAGCGAGGTCTTCCTTGTCGCCGGGCTGTTCGCCGACCAGCATGATGGTGGCGCTCTTCGGGCCTTCACCGAACACGGTCTGCGTCGCATCCTTGTAGAGAGGGCAGGCGCGACAATGCGCGGCTTCCTCGCGCAGCGTTTCGAGATCATCGGCGGCGGGTTTGCGTGGCATGGCTGCCTCCGGACGCGGCGTGCTCCGTCCGCCGGTCCAACGTTCGGCATCGGCGAGCAGAGGTTCAAGTATCGAGGCTTCCGGGAGGTTCCTCGCGCGCTTTTTTGGCGCTTCCGGTGCGATCGGCCGGTCGGTGCGGAAGTGGCGCCGCCAGGTTTCCTCCAGGCGGCTTGGTGCGGGCATCTCCGTCTGGCTGATCCCCGGGGTGAACGAGATCACGTGGCCGTCCCAATGGGCGCAGATGTCGGGCGTGAGGATCGACCAGGGCATGTCCGCATAGCGGCGCGCGAAGAAGGGCGCCGCGAATTCGACGATGTGATGCTCCGGCACGAACCAGGCGGCGTAATGCGCCTTCTGCTCGCGTCCGATCTCGCGAAAACGGATGACATCGCGCATCCGCTGCACGTCGCGATGCACGCTGTTTGCCATCGCGGTGGCCAGCGCCACATCAGGGTCAGTCATCCGTCCCAAGAGGTCATGATCGGCCTTCAACCGCCACAGCAGGCGATAGAGCAGCGCAAAGCGTTCGCTGTCGCGATTGAGGATCGCGACGCGCGCAAGCTCGATGAAATTGGCCGGCACGTTGAAGGTGCTTTCGATCTCGATCGGCGGCAGGCTCGGCGCTTCGGACAGGCCGGGCGGCATTTGATCTTTGATCTGGCCTTGCACGCCCCACGTCACGTCCACGGGGGCGATGTGATGCAGTGCCAGCGCGCGCGCGGCTTTGCGCCAGCCGTCGAAATCCGTCTCATGATCGAGGGTGATGAGGTACATGGCACTTGAATCCTCTTGATTTCGCTCATGAATCCGAGAGCCCGCCAATTCGATTGACTCCAGCGGCGCTGTTAGCTTTATATTAGAACATATCATGAACAAATGAGCCAGCCGATCGTTTGTCTTTCTGACGATCCTGGCGACCATCACGAGAAGGAGCGGCGAGCATGAGCGCACGCACAAGCGCGCTTGCGGCTTTGCGCGGCCAGATCGAGCGCATCGAGACGTCGGATGCCGCGCATCATCGCGATCGCGTAGCGCTCGGCCACCCCCAGGCAGATCTGGCCTTGCAGGGTGGGCTGGCACGTGCGGCGATCCACGAAGTGTTTTGCGAGGGACGCCAGGGCACGGCCGCGACGGGTTTTGTCACCGGACTTGCGGGGCGCGTGATGGCGCATCGCCCGCTGCTGTGGGTGCGGCAGGATTTTTCGGAAATCGAGGCAGGCGCACTGTCGATGAGCGGGCTTGCCGAACTCGGCCTCGATCCGCGCCGCGTGGTGATGGTGCGCGCTGCCGATATCGAGAGCGCGCTGCGGACGTCAGCCGATGCGCTTGCCTGCGATGCGCTGGGCGCCGTCGTGCTCGAGCTCTGGGGCGAGACGAAACAGTTCGATCTCGTGGCGAGCCGCAAGCTGACGCTTGCAGCCCAGGCTTCCGGCGTGACCGGGCTGCTGCTGCGGATGGCAGCAAACCCTCTGCCGTCGACCGCGGAAACCAGATGGATGTTGCGGGCGGCGCATTCACCGCCGGGACCTCAGTGGAGCGCCTGGGGCGCGCCTTGCTTCGATGCCGAGCTCGTTCGCAATCGTCATGGCCCGGTCGGCCGGTGGATCATGGAATGGAAGTGTGATGAGTGCCTGTTCAGTGAATCGTCGGCGTATCCTCAGCCTGTGGCTGCCGCGCCTGCCCATCGATCGCATCAAGCGCCTCTTGTTGGTGAGCGGCGTCGAGCTGGGTAAAAATGAACCGAGCATTGTCGTCGCCAAAGAAAACAATGCGCTGTTGATTTATGCCCTCGATGAAGCGGCCTCGCGCCTCGGCCTGCATATCGGCCAGCCGCTGGCGAACGCCCGCGCGATCTGTCCGGAATTAAAAGTTTTCGACGCCGATGTCGCGGCGGATGCCAGGACGCTCGAGGATATCGCCGACTGGTGCGACCGCTTCACGCCGCTGGTGGCGCTCGATCCCCCGCATGGCCTCTTCCTCGACATCACCGGCTGCGCGCATCTGTTCGGCGGCGAGGCCAACCTGTTGCAGGCGCTCGTCCGTACACTGGTGCGGCAGGGTTTTGCGGTCAGCGCGGCGATCGCTTCGACCTCGATCTGTGCGCGCACGCTGACGCGGCAGGCACCTAGCACCATCGTCGCCGATGGCGCCGAGGCGGAAGCGATCAGTGCCTTGCCGGTCTCCGCGCTCGGCGCGGATGACGCCATCACCACGGGTCTACGCCGCGCCGGCCTGAAGACCATCGGCGACGTCGCTTCGCGCAGCCCCCATGAGATCACGGCGCGCTTCGGTGCGCGCTTCTCGACGCTGCTCGCGCATGCGCTGGGGCAGGGCGATGCGCCGATCAGCCCGCGAAAACCGCTGCCTGACTACATCGTGGAAAAACGCTTCGCCGAGCCGATCGCAACCGACACCATGATCGCGATGACGCTGTCGCGGCTTGCGGATACGCTGATCGCCTCAATGGAGAAGCAAGGCAAGGGCGCGCGGCGGCTGGAGGCGTCCTTCTTCCGCACCGACGGCATGGTGCGCGCGATCATGGTCGAGACAGGGCGGCCGGTGACGCGAAGCGCAGTCGTCGATCGTCTCTTTCGCGAGCGGCTGGATGCGCTCGCCGATCCCCTCGATCCCGGTTTCGGCTTCGACATGGTCCGTCTCTCGGCGAGCCGCACCGAGATTGTGGTGCAGGAGCAGTGCGATCTCGATGCGCACGTCCATGACAATGACGAACTCGCCGCGCTGATCGACCGCATCGCCGCGAGGATCGGCGGAAAGCGCGTCGTCGTACACTTGCCGCAGGATACGCATATTCCCGAGTGCGCGGTGCTCGCCGCGCCTGCGCAGCATCATCTCGCCGCTGCCGCGCAGACTGAATGGCCATCGCGCGTTGAGAGCGAGCCGCCGCTACGCCCGTTGCGGCTGTTCGATAGACCGGAACCGATCAAGGTGCCGTTCGCGACCGTGCCGGACGGAGCGCCACATCAATTCACCTGGCGGCGCGCGCTGCATGCGGTGGTGCGGGTGGAAGGGCCCGAGCGCATCGCGATGGAATGGTGGCGGCAGGACGGCAAGCAGCTCACGCGGGACTACTTTCGTGTCGAGGATGCCGAAGGCCTGCGGTTCTGGATCTTTCGCGATGGTCTCTACGACAGCGAGCTCGTGGACGAGGAGGGCAGGTCCGTTCCCGCCAACTGGTATGTGCACGGTCTCTTCGCATGAATACGCCAGCCTATGCCGAGATCGGCATCACCACCAACTTCTCCTTCCTGCACGGCGGGTCGGATCCGCGCGCCTATGTGCATCAGGCCAGCATTTTGGGCATTCCCGCGATCGGGATCGCCGATCACAATACGCTCGCCGGCGTCGTCCGCGCCTACAAAGAGCTCGACAATACGGAAGTGCTGCACAAGCCAAAACTCCTGATCGGCGCGCGCATCGTCTTCATCGATGATACGCCCGACATCCTGGTCTATCCGCGCGATCGCGCGGCCTATGGTCGGCTCTGCCAGCTTCTCACCAGGGGCAAGCGTGGCGATGACATCACGCGGATCGAGAAAGGCGAGTGCCATCTCACCTTCGCCGATCTCCTGGAGTTTGCCGAAGGCCAGCTTTTGGTCCTGACGCTGCCGCATCGCTTTGACGCGGGGCAAGCGTTAAATGTTCTGGGAAAACTGAAGACAAGCCGCGCCGAGGGCGTGTGGCTGGCGGCGAGCCTGCTCCATCGCGGCGACGACCGGCGTCGCCTCGCGCGGCTCGATGATCTCGCAGTGAAGGCAAAAGTGCCGCTGCTCGCGACCAACGAGGTGCTCTATCACCATCCCGCGCGCCGCCCCTTGCAGGACGTGCTGACCTGCATCCGGGAAAAGACCACGATCGAGGCGATCGGGAGGAAGCTTGAGGCCAATGCCGAACGGTTTTTGAAAACACCCCGAGAAATGGCGCGGCTGTTCCGCGATTTCCCTGCGGCGATCGCAGAAACCATGCGCTTTGCAGGCGCAATCGACTTCTCGCTCGACCAGCTCAAATACCAATATCCGGACGAGCCGGTGCCGCCGGGCAAGACCGCGCAAGGGCATCTGGAGGACCTGACCTGGGCCGGCGTGCAGACTTATTTCGGCGGCAAGATCGACGACAAGCTCCGCGCCACCCTGCACAAGGAGCTCGTGCTGATCGCCGAGCTGAAATACGCGCATTATTTTCTCACCGTGCACGACATTGTCCACTATGCGCGCAGCCAGAACATTTTGTGCCAGGGCCGCGGCTCGGCGGCGAATTCGGCCGTGTGTTACGTGCTCGGCATCACCTCGGTCGATCCGACCAAGGTCGATCTGTTGTTCGAGCGCTTCATCTCCAAGGAACGGCTGGAGCCGCCTGATATCGACGTCGATTTCGAACATTCGCGGCGCGAGGAGGTGATGCAATATGTCTATCGCCGCTACGGCCGCCATCGCGCCGCGATCATCGCGACCGTCATCCACTACCGTCCACGCAGCGCCATCCGCGATGTCGGCAAGGCGCTGGGCCTGACGGAGGACGTCACGGCGGCGCTCGCCGACACGGTATGGGGGAGCTGGGGCAAGGGCCTCAACGACATGCAGGTCAAGCAGGCCGGGCTTGATCCCAACAATCCCATGATCAGCCTCGCGGTCGAGCTTGCGACCGAGTTGATCGAATTCCCGCGCCATCTCTCGCAGCATGTCGGCGGCTATGTGCTCACGCAAGACCGTCTCGACACCTATGTGCCGATCGGCAATGCCGCGATGGACGACCGCACCTTCATCGAATGGGACAAGGACGACGTCGACGCGCTCAACATGATGAAGGTCGACGTGCTGGCGCTGGGCATGCTGACCTGCATCCGCAAGAGTTTTGACTTGATCGACCAGCACAAAGGTCAGCGGTGGGTTTTGGCGAGCGTCCCGCAGGACGATCCCAAGGTTTACGACATGCTGTGCCTCGGAGAATCGCTCGGCGTATTCCAGGTCGAGAGTCGCGCGCAGATGAATATGCTGCCGCGCCTGAAGCCGCGGACCTTCTACGATCTCGTCATCGAGGTCGCGATCGTGCGCCCGGGGCCGATCCAGGGCGACATGGTGCATCCTTACCTGCGGCGGCGGAACGGCCAGGAAAAAGTGAGCTATCCATCTCCGTCACCGGAGCATGGCGACAAGGATGAGCTCTACAAGGTGCTGCACAAGACGATGGGCGTGCCCCTGTTCCAGGAGCAGGCGATGCGGATCGCGATCGAGGCGGCAAAATTCACCTCCGAGGAAGCCAACGGCCTGCGCCGCTCGATGGCAACCTTCCGCAATGTCGGCACCATCGGCAAGTACGAGGACAAGCTGATCGGCAACATGGTCGCGCGCGGCTACGACCCCGACTTCGCCCGGAGCTGTTTCGACCAGATCAAGGGCTTTGGCTCCTACGGCTTTCCGGAGAGCCATGCCGCGAGCTTCGCCCAGCTCGTCTACATCTCGTCCTGGCTGAAGCATTATCACCCCGACGCGTTCTGCTGCGCGCTGTTGAACTCGCAGCCGATGGGCTTTTATGCCCCGGCACAGATCGTCGGCGACGCCCGCAAGAACGGCGTCGAGGTGCGCGAGATCGACGTGTCCTTTAGCTTCGCGCAGAACACGCTGGAGAACACCGACGGCAAATATTGCGCCGTGCGCTTGGGCTTCCGCCAGATCGACGGCTTCCATTGGCTTGATGAGGATGAGGAGAGGCTGAAACACTCTCAGCTGTCATTCCACATTGCGCAAGTGCGCAATGGGGGCGCGCCCACAACACCGTCATTCCGGGATGGTGCGTTAGCACCAGACCCGGAATCTCGAGATTCCGGGTTCACGCTCCGCGTGCCCCGGAATGACAACGTGGAGAGAGTTCAAGACTGGGCCGACCGCATCGTCGCCGCGCGCAACCGCCGGCCCTTCACCTCGCTCGAAGACTTCGCCCGCGACACCGGTCTGCCCAAGCGCGCGCTGATCCTGCTGGCGGATGCCGACGCCTTCCGCTCGCTCGGGCTCGACCGCCGCGAGGCGCTGTGGCAGGTGCGGCGCCTGCCCGACGACGTGCCGCTGCCGCTGTTCGAGGCGGCCACCGCGCGCGAGCAGCCGGACGAGCACGCAAAACCGCTGCCGGTGATGCCGCGTCCGGAGCAGGTCGTCGCCGACTACCAGACCATCCGCCTGTCGCTGAAGGGCCACCCGATGGAGTTCCTGCGCGAGATGTTCACGCGCGAGCGCGTCATCGCCTGCAAGGACGTCAGTCATGAGAACGAGCGGCGCCGCGTTCGCTGTGCCGGCGTGGTGCTGGTCCGGCAGCGGCCGGGCAGCGCCAGCGGCGTCGTGTTCATGACGCTGGAGGACGAAACCGGCATCGCCAATGTCGTGGTGTGGCCCAAGATCATGGAGCAATACCGCAAGGAGGTGATGGGCGCGCGCCTCATCCTGGTCGAGGGCTATATCCAGAGCAGCCCCGAAAAGGTGACGCATCTCATCGCCCAGCGGATGGTCGACCGCTCGCACGATCTGGTCGGGCTCGCCAATGATGCGTTAAGCCGCAAGCACCCGGTGCCAGCGGGCGCCGCCTTGATCGAGCCCCTCAACGACGACCGCCGCGACCACCTTGATGCGCCCGCGCAGAAAATCCGCCACCCCCGCGATGTGAGGATTTTGCCGCCGTCGCGGGATTTTCATTGAGGCGTCATCAACCATCGCAGCAATCGGCCAATCCCACCCGACGATCGATACGATTTGAATTAAGCCTCTAAGCAAGCTGAAAGCAAGATACGCCTATATATCGTTCGCGGAGCGCGATTTGGACATGATGGGGTGATGTTTGCAGCAACTCAAATCGCCTCAACGATCGCGCGGCCTCGCCGTCGCCGCAACGCCGGACCGAAAACCCTCCCGCGTCGACAAGCTGGGCGTCTGGTTGTCCAAAGCTATCACAATCGAGCGGCTTTGGGTTGGGACGACCGAGAGCAAGCCCTACCCGGCGCGGCGCCGCGTGGAAGAGGCCCTGCAGATTATCAAGCGCCATGACGCGCTCAACTATTCCCGCATCATCCGCCACCTCGATCGAATATGGGTGCACCTGCTCCCCAGCGCTCAAGCGCACTACGATCGGTCGTTGAACGCTTGCGTACTCGATGAACGTTATGTTCTCAAGGACACAATGACCCTTGAGCAGCTCGCTTCCACCATCGTACATGAAGCGACTCATGCTCGACTCGAGGGATGGGGCATCCAGTATCTCGAAGGAAGGCGCGCTCAGATCGAAGCGATCTGTCTCCGGCGCGAGCTCAACTTCCTTACGAAGACGCCTAACAGCAAGTTCTTGCGGGATGAAATTGTGCGTACATTGGAATGGTCTGCCGGCGATCATGAGTTTTACTCCGACCAGAGCTTTCAACGGCGACGTCAGGAAGGCGAGGTCGAAACATTGCGCTACCTGAACGCGCCGAACTGGCTCATGACATGGGCGAGTTGGCTGATCCGCAGACGACGCGAGCGCGCGTCTGCGTTGCCACGGTCACAGTCTTAGCCGCCGTAGGTGGGCAATGGGGCCTGAGCGCCGTGCCCACCATTTTTCAATTCATATCTATAAAAAGCGGTGGGCACGCTTCGCTTTGCCCACCCTACGATTTCCGAATGGGTTTCGACCGTCACTCCGGCGCCGCGCCCACGGGCGGGCCGCCGGGCGGGCGATGCAGAAAGGTGAGCGACGCGAAGGCGCCGACCCAGGAGCCGATCGCGGCGAAGACGACGTAGGTGGCGTTCTCGGTGTAGCTGATCACGGCGTAGGAGGAGAGCAGGTACCAGATCGCGCTCCAGGTCGCCGCCGGCACGCGCTTGCGCGCGACCACGGCGGAGGTGAACATGACGTAGACCGCATCGGTGGCGGCGGTGGCGAGCAACACGGCACCCGCGGTGAGGGGATCGATGGCAGCCATTGCAGTCCTTTCCGTGCTAATGCGATGTTGCCGAAATTATCGGGAGAGCAATGGCCATGCAAAGCCCCGCCGACATCCTGAAGGACATCTGGACCTCCGCCGGCGGCGAGGCCGCTGTGGTCGAGCGCGTGCGGCTGAGCGGCGAGGAGCCGCAAATCCCGTCCTCATTCCGGGTCGCCGCTGCGGCGCAGGCCAGCGTTGCTGCGGCGGGACTCGCTGCCGCTGAGATATGGAAGTTGCGCGCGGGCGAAGCGCAGGATGTCATTGTGGACATGCGCCATGCCGTCGTCGAATGCCGCTCCGAACGTTACTTGCGTGTCGACGACAAGCCGCCGCCACCGGCATGGGACGCGATCGCAGGAATCTACAAGGCCGGTGACGGCCGCTTTGTCCGCTGCCACACCAATTTCCCGCACCATCGCGACGCCGTCTGCAAGGTGCTCGGTTGCGAGGCTGAGCGCGAAAAGGTGCAGGCCGCGCTGATGCAATGGAAAGGTGAGGACTTCGAAACCGCGGCTCATGCGGCGGGCGGCGTCGTTGCCTTGATGCGCTCTTATGACGAATGGATGGCGCTACCGCAGGCGCGCGCGCTGGCCGAGCTGCCGCTCGTCTCGATCGAGAAAATCGGCGAGGCATCGCCGAAGCCTTGGCCCAAAGGCGATCGTCCGCTCGCTGGACTGCGCGTGCTCGATCTGTCCCGAGTCATCGCGGGCCCCGTTGCGGGCCGTACGCTTGCCGTCCACGGCGCGGATGTGCTGCTGGTGTCCGGCCCCGAGCTTCCCGCCATTCCCTGGCTCACCATCGACACCGGACGCGGCAAGCTCACGACCTTCATCGAGCTCAAGAGCGATGCGGGGCGCAAGCAGCTGCGCGCGCTGCTCGCGGAGGCCGACATCTTTTCGCAGGGCTATCGTCCACGATCACTCGCCACCCTCGGCTTCGCGCCGGAAGATGCCGCGCGCATCAATCCCGGCATCGTCTATGTCACGCTGTCGGCCTACGGCCATGCCGGTCCCTGGGCGGAGAGGCGCGGCTTCGACTCGCTGGCGCAGACCGCAACCGGCTTCAACCACGCAGAGGGGCAGGCCGCGGAGGTCGAAGGACCGAAGGAATTGCCCGCGCAGATGCTCGACCACGCCACCGGCTATCTGATGGCCTTCGGCGCGATGATGGCGAAGGCACGTCAGGCCCGCGAGGGCGGTAGCTGGCACGTGCGCGTGTCGCTGGCGCAAACCGGGCGCTGGTTGTGGAATCTCGGCCGACTCGCGGACGGCCTGAAGACCCCGGATCTTACGGGGGCGGCCATACATCCTGCGTTCATCAAGACCATGCCATCCGGTTTCGGAACGTTGAAAGCGGTCAGCCATTCGGCGATGCTGTCGAAAACCCCGGCCGATTGGCTGCGCCCGGCAATGCCGCTCGGCAGCCACCCGCCGGAATGGCCGAGCCTTAGCTGACACGAAGCTGACATAGAACTGACGTGGCAAAATTTTAACGCAAACCGAAAGGCGACCCGCGTTTTTTAGGTTGTCTGAAATCGCAAATCGGCACTATTAGCGCGACCGATGAGGCAGGTATCTTGCTGAAATCATCGCGAGAATGACCGGGGCCCATGTTAGTCAAAAATACCAAGCAATTGCAGGTATTTACAAAGCAACGGCTGATCGCGTCCGTAGTTTTACTGATGCTCGCCGCTGGCGGCGCCGCTTACCTCTACGCGGGGGGCAAGGAAAAGAACCACTCGGAAGTCTCCAGCCAGTCGCGCAAGAACGCGCAGAACTTCACGCCGACGCCGTCCGAATGGGCAACGCTGTCGATCGAGCCGGTGAACCAGAAGGCCTTCCGCGCCGAATATGTCACCGAGGGCAAGGTCGCGGTCGACGAGGACCGTTCGACGCCGGTGTTCTCGCCCTATGCCGGGCGGGTCACCAAGCTGCTCGTGAAGCCCGGCGAGAGCGTCAAGCAGGGCCAGCCGCTATTCCTGATCGAGGCCGCCGACACCGTGCAGGCCCAGAACGATTTCATCACGGCGATCACCTCGCAGAACAAGGCAAAATCGGCGCTCGAGCTCGCCGACATCCAGTTCAAGCGCGCCAAGGATCTCTATGAAGGCCACGCCGTTCCGCTGAAGGATTATCAGCAGGCGGAAGCGACGCAGGTGCAGGCGCAGAACGACATGCGCTCATCGGTGACGGCGCTGGAAGCCGCCCGCAACAAGCTGCGCATCCTCGGCTTCACCGACGAATCGATCAAGGCGTTTCAGGACAAGGGCAGCATCAATCCGGAGATCACGATCTACGCGCCGATCTCGGGCACGGTCGTGCAGCGCAAGATCGGCCCCGGGCAGTATGTCAGCGCCGGCGCCAGCGATCCGGTGTTCGTGATCGGCGATCTCTCGACCGTGTGGCTCACGGCGTTCGTGCGCGAGAGCGATGCCGCCGCCGTCTGTGTCGGGCAGGACATTACCGTGAATGTGATGGCACTGCCGGGCCGTCCCTTCACCGCCAAGATCAATTACGTCGCCGCCGCGATCGATCCCAACACCCGCCGTCTTCTGGTCCGCGCCACCATCGACAACAAGGAAAATCTGCTGAAGCCGGAGATGTTCGCCAACGTGACGATCTATTCGGCCGGCGATCGCGCGGCGCCTGCGGTGCCGAAGCAGGCCCTGATTTATGAGGGCGACCAGGTCCGCATCTGGGTCGCGCGCGAGGACAAGTCGGTCGAGCTGCGCCAGATCAAGATCGGCCTCGTCAACGGCGACCTCGTCGAAGTCACAAGCAATCTGAAACCGGGCGAGCAGATTGTAACCAAGGGCAGCCTGTTCATCGATCGCGCGGCCTCGGGCAGCTAGCGCATGATCATGCGCCATCAAAACTGCCGTTAGCGCACAGCGAAAAACTGACCTGTAATGGATCGCCTCGTCGCCCTTGCCGTCAATCGCCGCTACCTGATGGTCGGCCTGTTCGTCGCCGTGCTGATCGGCGGCCTGATCGCGTTCAACCAGCTCAATATCGAGGCCTATCCCGACCCGACGCCGCCGATGGTCGACATCGTGACGCAGAGTCCGGGCCTGTCGGCGGAGGAGATCGAGCGCTACATCACGATCCCGATCGAGACCCAGGTCGCAGGCCTGAAGAACCTGACGACTATCCGCACCATCTCGCTCTACGGACTGTCCGACGTCAAACTCCAGTTCTCCTTTGCCTACACCTATGACGAGGCGCTCCAGCAGGTCTTGAACCGCCTGGCGCAGCTCGCGCCGCTCCCCGGCAACGTGCAGCCGCAAATCTCGCCGCTCAGCCCGATCGGCGAAATCTTCCGCTATCGCCTGGTCGGCCCGCCGAACTACAGCGTGCTCGATCTGAAGACGATCCAGGACTGGATCCTCCAGCGCCGCTTCCGCGCCGTGCCCGGAGTGATCGACGTCACCGGGTGGGGTGGCAAGACCAAGACCTACGAGCTCCAGGTCGATTTCAACAAGCTGATGGCCAACGGCCTGACGTTGCCGCAGCTGCTCCAGGCGGTGAGCAATTCCAACGTCAATGTCGGCGGCAACACCGTCAATATCGGCTCGCAATCCGCCGTGGTGCGCGGCGTCGGCCTGATCCGCTCGATCGACGACCTCGCCAACACCATGGTGGCGCAGACTGGCGGCAACCCGGTGCTGGTCAAGGACGTCGCGACCGTCACGGTCGGCGAGAAGCCGCGGCTCGGCATCGCCGGCCTCGACGACAGCGACGACATCGTGCAGGGCATCGTGCTGATGCGCCGCGGCGAGCAGAGCACGCCAACCATCAAGCGCGTCGAGCAGCTCGTCGCGCAGATCAACAACTCGACCATCCTGCCGCCCGGCGTGCGCATCGAGCGCATCTACGACCGCAAGGACCTGATCGACCTCACCACCCACACCGTGCTGCACAACATGGTGGTCGGCATTTTGCTGATCGTGCTGTTGCAGTGGATCTTCCTGGGGGATCTGCGCAGCGCGCTGATCGTCGGCGCCACGATTCCGTTCGCGCTGTTCTTTGCCGTGATCATCCTGGTGCTGCGCGGGGAGTCCGCCAACCTGCTGTCGGTCGGCGCCATCGATTTCGGCCTGATCGTGGACGCAACCGTCATCATGGTGGAGGCCATCTTCCGCCGCCTGACGCAGACCACGCCGCTTTCCGAGCTCGAGCATGCCTCGCCGGAGACGCTGTTCGGCATGAAGAGCCATGCCATTCTGTCGGCCGCAGCCGACGTTTCGCGCTCGATCTTCTTTGCCGCGGCCATCATCATCGCGGCGTTCCTGCCGCTGTTCACGCTCTCCGGCGTCGAGGGCAACATTTTCGGCCCGATGGCGCGCACCTATGCCTATGCGCTCGCCGGCGGCCTGCTTGCGACCTTCACGGTAACGCCGGCGCTGTCGGCGATCATCCTGCCTGCGCATGTCGAGGAGACCGAGACCAGGATCATGCTGTTCCTGCACCGGATCTACACGCCGGTGCTGCATTGGGCGGTCAGCAACCGCAACATCGTGCTGGGTGCCGCCATCGGCCTCGTCGTCATGACGCTGGCGCTCGGCCGCCTGCTCGGCCTCGAATTCCTGCCGAAGCTCGAGGAAGGCAACCTCTGGATCCGCGCCACGCTGCCGCCGACCATCTCGCTCCAGGAGGGCAACACCTACGTCAACGAGATGCGCAAGCTGATCCGCGCCCGGCCGGAGGTCGAGTCCGTCGTGTCGCAGCACGGCCGTCCCGACGACGGCACGGATGCCGCCGGCTTCTTCAACGCCGAGTTCTTCGCGCCGCTCAAGCCGGCAAGCGAATGGCCCGGCACCCATGACAAGGAAGTGCTGACCGCGGAGTTGCTCAAGCAACTCGACGACCACTTCCCCGGCGTCGAGTTCAACTTCTCGCAATATCTGCAGGACAACGTGTCGGAAGCCGTCTCCGGCGTGAAGGGCGAGAACTCGATCAAGCTATTCGGTAGCGACCTGAAGGCGCTGACCGACACTGCCAACAAGATCAAATCGGTGCTGTCGACGGTGCAGGGCGTGACCGACCTTGCGGTGTTCACCTCGCTCGGACAGCCGACGATCCAGATCGATATCGATCGCGCCAAGGCCGCGCGCTATGGCCTGGCGCCCGGCGACATCAACGCGACCATCAAGGTCGCGATCGGCGGCGACACTGCGGGCGATCTCTACGAGCCGGGCTCGGACCGCCATTTCCCGATCATCGTTCGCCTGGCGCCGGAATACCGCAAGAGCGCCGAGGCGATCCAGAATCTGCGCATCGGCGCGCCCGGGCCGAACGGCACCGTCACGCAGATTCCCTTGAGCGAGGTTGCCACGATCAGCCTCGTCTCGGGCGCGGCCTATATCTACCGCGAGCAGCAGGAGCGCTATTTGCCGATCAAGTTCTCGGTGCGCGAGCGCGACCTCGGCAGCGCGATCCGCGAGGCGCAGCAGAAGATCGCCGAGCAGGTCCAACTGCCGCCGGGATCGCACATGGAATGGGTCGGCGAGTACGGCAACCTCCAGGACGCTATTCGGCGGCTGTCGATCGTGGTGCCGATCTCGCTGGCGCTGATCGGCATCCTGCTTTGGTTCAATTTCGGCTCGATGACCGACACGCTGCTCGCCATGAGCGTGATCCCGATGGCGATCTTCGGCGGCGTACTGGGTCTGCTGATTACCGGCACGGCGTTCAGCGTCTCCGCGGCGATCGGCTTCATCGCGCTGTTCGGCATCGCCGTGATGGATGGCATCATCATCATCTCGCAGTTCAACCAGCTCATTGAGGAAGGCCTTGACCGCATGACAGCGGTGGTGCGCACCGGTGAGTTGCAGCTCCGCCCGGTGCTGATGACCTGCGTGGTCGCCGGCGTCGGGCTGCTGCCGGCCGCGCTGTCCGAAGGCATCGGCTCGCAGGTGCAAAAGCCGCTCGCGGTCGTCGTCGTCACCGGCATGATGCTGGCGCCGATCGTCATCCTGGTGACGCTGCCGGTCCTGATCTCCTTCTTCTCGCGCCGCGCCCGCTAGTTTAATCCCCCTGTGGGCACACGCCCACAATTCCTGCCCACTCGGTTTGTGGTTGACGAACTCCCCCAGCGTTCCTTGATTAGAGGCAAGGGAAACCGCGGGAGAGACCAGCCATGCGGATGGAGGAACAGGCGGGCAGGGGGGCCGCCACGGCGGAGCAGATCCTGGGCGAGATCCGGGACTATTGCCGTGCGACCCGAACGGCGGAATCGACCTTCGGCCGGCTCGTCGTCAATGACGGCAAGCTGGTATCCCGCCTGCGCGACGGTGCCAGGATCACGACAGGCACGCTCGACAAGGTGCGCGCCTATCTCAGCGAGCACCGGCCGGAGCCATCAGGCAGCCCCGCGACCGTCGCGCTGAAGGCGGCCAATGGCGTGGCGCCCGTGGTCGAGGCCGCGCCGCCCGGCTTCCGCTTCTTCGACAACCGGCAAAAATATCTCCTGTTCGTCTCGACCTGCAGCGAGAAGACCGAGGTCGCCAACCGCATCTCGCTGGAGATCTCCAATCTCCAGCCGTCGCCGCCGGCGCTCAGGCTGTTCGACGCCGGCTCCGGTGACGGCACCGTGCTGTCGCGGGTGATGCGTGCGCTGCATGCGCGCTTCCCCGCAATGCCCCTTTATGTCGTGGCCAAGGAGATCTCCTACGAAGACGTCCGCATGATGCTGGAGAAGATGGCCGACCGCCTGTTCGAGCATCCCGCAACCGTGCTGGTCGTGACCAACCTCTATTACGGCGAAGCGCCCTGGCTGACGCCGCGCTCGGCGACCGCGGCGCAAGGCCTCCTGTGGAAGGACGTCGCACTCGCGGGCAACACCGCGCATGGCTTTGCCGAGCAGATCGGCGAGCTCGAGCCGTTCCTCGCCGAGAACTGGCGCGCCGGCATCAGCCAGAAGACCGGCAATCCCGTCTATATGCGGCCGGTGATCCTGACGCTCAGGCGCGAAGACCATTCCTTCCTGCTCGATCCGATCATGCCGCGGCCCGGCCGCGTGATGGCCGACTACGATCTCGTTATCGCCTCACAGCCCTACCGGGCGCGCGCCAGCGTCGAATTCAAGGCCTCGAAGGTGGTGACGCCGCTGGTGCGGTCCTTGCGTCCCGGCGGTCGTCTGATCGGCATCCATTCCCATGGCCGCGATCCCGGCATGGAGATCATCGACCAGGTCTGGCCCGGCGATGATCCCTTTGGCACCGACCGTTATGCGATCCTGCGCGAGGTCAAGCGCGAGCTCGGCTCGGCGGCGCGGCACTACAATTTCAATGCGTCGTCGGATGCGCGCGCGATCTTCCGCTACCGCATGCACACGCTGCCCGATGAAGTCTCCGGCCCGATCGGCACCTCGACACTGTTCGCGGCCTGGAACGCTGCGATCTATGTCGCGCAGATCGAGGACGACAGGCTGTCCGAGGTCGTGCGTGACGGCCGCTATCTCGAGGCGACCGATCGCGTGGTGAGAAAACACGGCGGGCTCTGGTTCAACGACGAGACCTATGTGATCTCGCGTCGCCGGGCGCCGGCGTAAACGATCGGAGCGCGCGATGACGATGACGCTCGAACAGTCTCTCTCCGGCGATCTCGCTGCACTTCTGCCGAAGGCGTCGGTGGAAATCTCCTCGCGCGGGCATCAGCTCGACGAGCTGCACGAGCATTTTTCGCCCGACATCGATGTCAGCATCACCTTCCTGCCGGGCGACCACTACCAGCACAATGTCGAGACTGCCGCCGCGCTGCGCCGCGCCGGCTTCAACCCCGTCCCGCACATCGCGGCGCGCGAGATCACCTCGCGCGAAGCGCTGGACGATTTCTTCCGCCGGCTACGCGGCGAGGCCGACGTCCACCGCATCCTCCTGATTGCCGGCGACCTCGCCATCGCCAAAGGGCCGTTCAAGTCGAGCCGCGATGTCGCCGCAAGCGGCCTGATCGAGGCGCACGGCTTCTCGCGCGTCAGCGTCGCCGGCCATCCTGAGGGACATCCCTATCTCGATACGGCGCAGACGATGAAGTCGCTCGCCGCATCGCGCGACTGGGGCAGGGAGCGGCAAGTTGCCGTCGACATCGTCACGCAGTTCTGCTTCGAGGTCGCGCCGATCCTTAACTGGCTCGGCGAGCTTCGCATCGCAGCCATCGATCTTCCCGTGGTGATCGGCTTCGCGGGTCCTGCGAGTCCGGCCACGCTGATGAAATTCGCACTCCGCTGCGGCGTCGGCAATTCGATCCGCGCCGTGCGCAATAAGATCGGCCGCTATGGCCGGCTGCTCACCGAGACGGGGCCAGACGAGGTGGTGCGCGGGCTCGAGGCCGCACCGAAGTCCGCGACCTCGCAGATCATCGGCTTCCATTTGTTCCCGTTCGGTGGTCTCCGCAAATCCGCGCGCTGGCTGAACGAGCACGCCAGCGTGCCAGGCGCCCTTCAAAATCGGTAAAGCCGCGCTGGATTGTCGACCAGAATCTTCTTGCGGATGTCTGCATCCGGCGCCCACACCGGGAGCTGGTTGAGCAGGCGGCCGTCGTCGATCTGGTAGAGCGGGGCGATGTCCGTGGCCTTTCGTCCTTCGACGTGGCTGGAATCCGGATGTGGCCAGTCCGTACCCCAGACGATGCGGTCGGGGTTCGCCGCGATCAGCGCGCGGGCGAACGGCACCATGTCCTGGTAGTCGGGCGCGAGCTTTGACGAGCGATAGGCGCCCGAGATCTTCACATAGGCCTTGCCCGATTTTACGAGCTCGAGGAGGTCGGAAAATCCGGGCTGGTCCATCCCTAGCGATGCCACCAGGCCGCCGAAATGATCGAACACCGCCGGCACCGGCGCGGCCGTCACGAGGTCCTTGATCGCGGAGATCATCGGCAGCGTGGTGTAGAGCTGCACATGCCAGCCGCGCGACTTCATGCGTTCTACGGCTGCCGTGAAGCGTGCGCGCCCGACATTGGGATCGCTGATGCCGCCGGTTGCCAGATTAATGCGGATGCCGCGGAAGCCGTCCTCTCCCATCGCATCGAGCTGGGCCTCCGTCGTCTTGTCGTCGATCACGGCCACCCCGCGTGCGGTCGCGCCGCGGGCCTTCATGCCGAACAGGGTGGACGAATTGTCGGTTCCGTAGACGCTCGGCGTCACGATCACCACGCGCTCGATATGCAGCGCCTTGTGCAGCGCCACCATCTCCTCTGGTGACGCCGGCTCCGGCGTATAGACGCGGCCGGCGAAGGAGGGGAATTTCTCGGGATCGCCGTGGATGTGGGTGTGGCAGTCGCAGGCATGGGCCGGGACGTCGAAATTGACTGATGTCGACGGCTGCGACGCCCGGGCATGGGCTTTGCTGGTCATTCGGCAGCCAGGGAGGCGAGCAGAACGCTGCGTCGGGTGAGCATGGTTGTCTCCTTGCTTCGTTGTTCCGAGAACGTATCGGCGACGATATCACATCAGCCCGGCAGTCGCCGCACGTCGCTGCATAGCTGTTCGACAAGTTCTGCAAGGGGCCTCGCGCCGTCGACGCGCACGACCGGGCAGGGCAAGCCTGCGAGCCACGCCTCATGCTTTGCGAGATTGCGGCCTTCGCGGTCGCCGGCCTCGTAGTGCGAGGCCCATTCGATGAAGGCTTCGGTTTCCTCATGGCGCCAGCCATCGGGCGCGACTGCGGCTGCACCGAAATGCGTGGCCTCGCGGGCGCGCAGCCGTGTCAGCCGCACCTCGCGCGGCGTGACCACGAAGACGACGAGATCGAAATGCGCGACGAACTCGTCGCCCCAGCCGGTGACCGATCCGCTCAGCACCCAATCGAGGCGTGGCAGGAACATCTCGCGCATCAGACGCAGGCGCTCAGGGATGGGGCGAAGGGTCTGGTAGGGCGGCGCGGTCGGCAGCCAGAAATAATCGTCGCTGTCGTGATGCGGCAGTGCAAGCCGGTCCGCAAGCGCCCGGCCGAGCGTCGTCACGCCGGAGCCCGACGCTCCCGTCAGATGAATGCGGCAGCTTTTCATGATCGCTTCCCGAGAATGACTTGAACCCAACGGCTGGCGGTTTGACTAATGATCCGCGCTCCCGGATCATCTCCCTCCCACCGGAATCACTTTATGCAAAAATCTTTTGGCAAGTTCAAAGCAGGCGTCTCGGCCGCTGCCGTCCTCGTCGCGCTGTTTGGTGTTTATGGCTTCCGCAAGCTTCAGGCGCTGGCGGCCGATCCGACCGGTCCGAAGGACTGCCGTGCTGCGGATGACATCGGCGAGCAGGGCAAGGTCGAGCTGGAGAAGGTGAGGGCGATCGCGCCGCTTCAAGGCGTGAAGTGGTCCCAGCTCGGCGGCAGCATCAATGATGCGAGCTGCCTCAACCGCACCGAGATTTTTGGCGTGGTCGAGGTGCATAGCGTCGATGATATCGCCAAGACGCTGGCATTCGCCCGCGCCAACAAGCTCCCGGTGACGACGGCTGGCGTGCGCCATTCGATGGGCGGCCAGGCGTTCCGCAAGGGCGGCATCGTGCTGGACATGCGCGGCTTCAACCGCATCACGCTCAACGAGGCGGCGCACAGCGTCACCGTGCAGCCGGGCGCGACCTGGCACGACATTCAGATCGCGCTGCATCCGCGCTTTGCTGTGCGCGCGATGCAATCGACCGACATCTTCAGCGTCGGCGGCTCGATCTCGGTCAATGCCCACGGCATGGACCACCAGGCCGGCGCGCTGGCCCGCTCGATCAAGGCGATGAAGGTGATGCTGGCCGACGGCTCGATCAAAAACGCCTCGCCGACGGAGAACCAGGAGCTGTTTAACCTCGTGGTCGGCGGCTACGGCCTGTTCGGCGTCATTGTCGAGGCCGAGCTCGATATCGCCGACAATGCGGTCTACCAGACCGGACGGCGCGTGCTGGACTACAAGGCGTTTCCGGCGCTGTTCGCAGGCGAGATCGAGAAGGACACCAACATCGGCCTGATGTACGGCCATCTCTCGACCGCGCCGAGCAGCTTTCTGCAAGAGATGCTGCTCTACACCTACACCAAGGTCGACGGCAGCGATTTCGCGATCGAGGAGCTCGGGGAGGTCAGCAGCACGAAGCTCCGGCGGCTCACCATCAACCTGTCCAAGCAGGGGCCATTCTTCCAGGAGCTGAAGTGGCTGTCCGAGAAGCAAATCGAGCACCGGATGGAGACCTGCACGGTCACCCGCGCCAAAGCGATCGCCTCGGGCGAAGCCTGCCTCGTCAGCCGCAACAATCCCATGCACGACTCCGTGCCGTACTTGCGCAACGCCTTGCAGGACGAGACTGACATTCTCCACGAATACTTCATCCCGCGCAAAAACTTCGTCGCGTTCGTCGACGGCATGCGCAAGATCATGCTCGACAACAAGACCAACCTGCTGAACGCGTCGGTCCGCGTCGTGCACAAGGAGGAGAATTTCCTCACATACTCTCCGGAGCCGGCGTTCTCGCTGGTGCTCTACATCAACCAGCCGACGGATGATGAGGGCAACCTCCGCATGAAGAAGGTGACGGAAGAGCTGATCGATCTCACCATCGCCAATCAGGGACGCTTCTTCCTGCCGTACCAGCTCTATTATTCGCGCGATCAGCTCAAGAAGTCCTATCCGCAAATCGACGACTTCTTCGCGGCCAAGCGCAAGTACGACCCGGCCGGTCTCTTCACCAACACGATGTATCAGAAATACGCCTCCTAAGCCGCCGCCACCGCCTCGGCGGATTGTGAGCGCCCCTTATTTGCGAGCACAGCGCATGACCAGATTTGATACTGCTCTTTTGGGCCGTGCCGGCAATGGCGCTGGACGCAGAGGACGCGCGAATATCTGACGATATCGCGCTGACGAAGGCCACCATTTCGTTGCTGGCAGGGAAGGATCTTGCGGCGTTCCGAGAGCGCCTCGATCCACGTATCGGTCAAGCCCCCGACGACAAGCTGCGTCAGATGTCAGACCTGATCGGCGCGAGCGAACCGACCTCGATCGAGACGATCTCGGCGACCGGAACCCACTTCGTTCAAAGCGGCGACGGCAACAGCAACAGCCGGATCATCTTGGAATACACGTTGACCGGCAAATGGGTGATCGTGGACGCAACGATCAAGACGCAAGGCACCTCAAAGCGGTTCACTGGCCTCTTCATCACCTCCAATACCTTGCCCCTGAGGGAGCTGAACGCGTTTCATTTCTTCGGCAAGGGGCCGGTGCAGTACCTGTTTCTTGCTGGTTGGATATCCGTGATCGGACTCACCGCCTGGGCGATCGCCATCGCCTTCAGGCGGCATACCGGCTGGCGCAGGTGGGCGCTCATCGTCGCGATGCCGTTGGGGCTCACGCCGACTCTCGCGGTGAATTGGAACACGGCGTACATCTGGGTGATGGAGGCCGCCAGCAACTCGGCTGGCGAGGTCATTCCAATATTTGCTGTTCGCTATCCGATGGCCCTGTTCAGCCAAAACGAGCTTCGCGTTCCATACCTTTACGTGTCGGCCCCACTCATCGCCTTCGCCTACTTGATCTGGCGCTGGGTGCAGAGGCGACGGCCGCTGGCATTGCCTGCGAACGAGGCAAGTTGACGACGCGTCAGCTTCGCTTGGGCACGAGCCCGTTGCAGCCGCCGGCCTGCTCGGCATCGAGCACCAGCAGGGCGCCGGCGGCGTAGAGCCGGCCGACGAAGTCGGCGGCGTTGGAGCGGGCGATGGTGACGTAGGCGTACGAGGCCAATACGCGACCGTCGGCCTTCGCGATTGCCGCGATCGCCTGCGCCTGTGGCCCGATCACGGCCAGCGAGCGGCCGGGCGCGGAGCCGAAAGTCAGGGCAACGACAAGCGCAAGCCAGCCCGCGACGACGAGCGAGACCGCAAACGCGACCCTGCGGAGCGGCCGGGGTGTCGTCCGGCTAGTAGTCGTAGAAGTGCTCAAGGCTCGCACCCTTGGTCGTCAGCTCGCGCTTGATCTCGACGAGCCGGTCGATCCTAGCCTTAAGGCCGGCCCTTCGGAAGCCGGGTTTGGCGTCCAGATCCAGTGAAAACAGTTCCGTAGTGTCGGGAATATCGAGAGCCGTTCCTTTCGGCGCGATCACGGTGATGAGGATATCGTGATTGCCGGCGATCTCCGCCAGGCGGTGGCCGCCATCGAGCAGCTTGTTCAAAATCTCGCTCAGCGCCTTGTAGCGCGGCGCCTGCACGAGCTGCCAATCCGGTGGCAGCGTCCGGACCGGGGTGATGCGTGGCTCGGCGCCAAGCACGTCCTGCGGGAGCGTCGCGACCACGAACATGATGTCGCGTGGCTCGTCGTCATCGCTGGCATCGAGCGCCTTCTGAATCGCGGCGGCGTAGCCGATCTTGACGAAATACTCGGTGCCGAGCGCAAAATTGCGCTCCCACGTGCGCAAATCACTCGGCGTCGGTGCCGAGATCGCCGTTAGCCCGTTCAGCGTGTCGCGGAACGGATATTTGTACCAGGGAATGGTGTAGAGGAAGGCCGCATAGTCCTGCAGCACCGCGCGGGCATATTCATCCTGCGGCGTGAGCTTCTCGCCCCTGATCCATTCGAACGCGCGCCCGATCGTGTTCTCGTAAAATCCCTTGATCGCGTATTCGGCGGAGTAGCTGATGCCGATGACGTAGATCATCATCTTCACGTCGAAGCGCGACTCGGCGCTCGCCGGGACCGCGCGGTTGATGGTGCAGAAGCTCTGCCAGAAGCCGAGGATGTGACGCAAATAGCCGAAATGGCTTTCGCTCGATTGGTCGAGGAAACGGCCAAAATCCTCGAAGGAATAGACGATGTACCATTCGGGGAAGGTGAAATAGGTGTTGTCGAGCGGCCGGCGATAGCCCTTCTCGCCGATCGGCGGCAGCGGGTCTGCGGCCGTCACCGCAGATGCAATGTCGGATGTGGGCTGGCAGGTCCCCTCGATATAGGCGAGTGGCCCCAGGATCGCGACGACGATCAGGACGACTAGCGTGAGGACGATGCGACGCAAGCGCTTAAGCATGGGCCGGGCGTGTGCGCGGTGCGAGGAGATAGCCGATCAGGATGGCAAGCCCGCCGAGCCCGAGATGCGGCGCATTGGCGAAGATGCGGGTCGACAGCGGCAGGTTCAGCACGCCGTTGATGAGGATGCCGAAATCGAGATAGCCGCTGCCGGTGAGGAGGCCGAGCACGCCATCGGCGAAATAGAAGACGCCGAAGAGCTGGAAGAACAGCTCGGATGCGCGTCGCGAGGTCAGCGCCGAGGCAAGGGCCCACAGCGCGGAGACGAGATGCAGGCCGTCGGCGTACCAAGTGCGGCGAAACAGGCCGAAGATCATGTCGTTCTGGTCGATGAAGGCGGGGATGTAACCGGTCAGGATCACGAAACCAAGCAGTGCGGCATAGCCAAGGGCGCACAATCTGATGATGTCCATGAGTCCTCCGGTGAGTTCGAATCTTGATCGAGTTTAGAGTGTCCCGAGCGCCTTGAGCAGGGCGTCATTGAACTGGCCGGGATTTTCGATCTGCGGAATGTGACCGAGTCCGGGCAGCAGAGTGAGGTGCGCCTGGGGCAGCAGACCATTCAAGTCGCGCGCCTGGGCGAGCGGCGTCACGGTGTCCATCTCGCCCCAGAGGATTGCGACGGGCTGCTTGAGCCGCGCGTAGGCGCCGCGGTCGGCGCTGATCGCGCCGCGATCTGTACCTGCGAAATAATAGACCCAGTCGGCAATATCCGATGTCGAGTTCTGGCGTGTCAGTGGCCGCTGCAGGACCTCGACATATTCAGGCAAGGCGCGATCCTTTTTCGCGATCAGCGATTGCAGCAGCATCTTCGTGGCAAGTGGATTAGTGACCGTCAGTGACACCAGCATTTCACGCAGCCATTTCGGACGCAGCGCTGCCGGTGGATCGGACGGTTCGGCCGTCAGCCCCAGCGCGGCGTCCACCAAGACCAGCGCGCGGGCGCGCGCCGGGAAGCGCAGCACAAGCTCAATCGCGGCACCGGCACCGAAGGAATGGCCGACGATGATCGCGGGTGCTGCATTGAGCTTCTCGAGCACGTCGCTGACGCGCTCGGCCTGATCCTGTCGCGTGTAGCCGCCCGGCCGATCCGAGAAGCCGAACGGCGGCAGGTCGAGCGCGATCACGTGATAACCGCCGGCGGCGAGCGCTTCGCTCGTCGCCCGCCACAACTCGCTCCAGGCCGCCGTGCCGTGAAACAGCACGACCGGAATTCCGGCCGGCGGGCCTTTCTCCTGAATGAACACGTCACCCGAGCGCGTCGTCACCCAATGCCCGCTCGACGGCGCGTGATCGGCACGGCCTTTTGTCTCGCGAGCGGAAGCCGCGAGCCGGAATGCGATGACCGCTGCGACGACCAGCAGCACGAGGGCGCCGCACAGCTTGGCCGCACCTCGAGGAATTCCAGTGATCAAAAGGCCTCGCGGGATGAGTCGGTTGATCTTGGACCGCTACTCTAGCGCGAGTTGATTTGGCGTTGAAGCGAACCGCGGTCGTGGGCCCCGCTCACGATGGAGTGGTGCTGCTGATTTGCCCGACGCGTCAAATCCTGGCCGGCGAAGCCATTCTACTTTGCATGGGGTTGTTTTCGATGTTTTGAGGAGCCTACCCGATTCACTGCCCCGACGGCGTGCGCAGGCCGTGCCAGGCGTCGCGCACCTGGTGATAGTGCACTTCGGGCAGATAGTCGGGCGTGTTGAGGCTCAAGGTCTTGACGTCGAGGTGGCCGACCGCGCTGAGCAGCGTGTAGGAGGCGATGACGCGGTCGCGCAGCGCGCCGATCAGGCGGGCCTTGGCCTGGATCAGGTCGGCCTGCGAGTTCAGCACGTCAACGGTGGTGCGCTGTCCGCCGGCGGCTTCGCGCTGCACGCCCTGCAGGGCGACGGTCGCCGCCTTCACCTCGGACTCCGAGGCTGAGACCGCGATCTTGGCGCCTTCGTTCGCCACCCAGGCGCTGGTCGCGGCGGTGCGCGCCTGGTTGCGCACCTGGTCGAGCACGAGGCGGCTTTGCGCCGACACCTCCTTGGCCTGCCGGGTTTGCGAGGCGGCCGTGCCGCCGTCATAGATCGGCGCGGTGACGTTGGCGACGATGGAGGCCTGGTCGGTGCCGAGGGTACTGAGCGTCGGGTCGGCGTCGCGGCTGCGGCTGGCGCTGCCCTGCACATTGGCGCTCGGTAGCAGTGCGCCTTCGGCGACGCGGATATTGGTGGAGGCGACGTCGACGTCGAAGCCTGCCGCCATCACCGCCGGGTGCTCGCGGATCGCCATGGCGAGCGCGTCCTCGCGGCTCTTCGGCAGATAGCGGTCGACGACCTCGGCGGGCCGAAGCTGCGACGGTGGGTTGCCGATCACCTGGGCGTAGGTCGCCTGGCTGACGGCAAGCGCGACTTCGGCGGCGTTGAGATCGGAAAGCCCGCGGTTGAGGCGCGCCTCGGCCTGCGCCGTATCGGTCGGCGTGACGTCGCCGGCGTTCAGCCGGCGCTGGGTGACGGCGAGTGTCTCGCGCAGGAACGCGACGTTGGAGCGCTGCGCCTCGACCAGCGACTGGTTGGCGAGCACGTTGGTGTAGGCGGTCACGGCATCGAGCAGCACGCCCTGGCCGACATTGCGCAAGGCCTCACGGCCCGACTGCACCTGGAGCTCGGCGACGCGCACGCTGTTGGCGGTACGGAAGCCATTGAACAGGGTCTGCGTCACGGTGACGCCGATGGTCCAGGGCTTCAGCGTCGCGGTCTGGATGGTGTTGTCTGGAAGCAGGTTGCGCACCGATTGCAGGCCGGCGCTCAGGCTAGCCACGATCTGCGGCCGGTAGCCGGCAAGCGCCTGCGGCACGTTCTCGTCGGTGGCGCGCTGGCGCGCCCGCTCGGCATTGAGCTGCGGATTGGTCTGATAGGCTTTTGCCAGCGCTTCCGGCAGCGCTTCGGCCAGCGCAGCGGCCGGGAGGGCGCAGGAAACCGTTAGCGCGGTCCATGTGACAAGGACATGACCCACGCCCGATCGGCGCCGCGTCCTTACGCGGCCAGTTCTGGCGGCACGCCCCTTCATCTGATCCCGTAACAACCCCGGCTATCCGCCCCCGCCGACGGCGGCCCTCTTACCTGTTTAACCAGCGCCGGTCCCGCAGGCAAACTGCCGCGGGTGAATGTCCCATGAAATCCGCGCTTGTTGCAGCTACGTCACAGGATTTTGCGGGAAGGGATGGGGAGCCTTACACCAACCTTACCGATTCTTGTTCAGCGGCTTGCGCTTCTCGATGAACGCGGCCATGCCCTCCGAGCGGTCCTCCAGCGCGAAGGTGGCGTGGAAGAGGTTGCGCTCAACCTGCATGCCCTCGGCGAGCGTGGTCTCGAAGGCGCGGTTCACCGCTTCCTTGGCCATCGCGGCCGCCGGCTGCGACATCGCGGCGATCTTCTCGGCAGCCGCGATCACCTCGTCCATCAGCTTGTCGGCAGGGACCACACGGCTGACGAGGCCGCTTCGCTCGGCTTCCGCCGCATCCATCATGCGGCCGGTGAGGCAGAGGTCCATCGCCTTGGACTTGCCGATCGCGCGCGTCAGGCGCTGCGTGCCGCCGATCCCGGGAATGGTGCCAAGCGTGATCTCGGGCTGGCCGAATTTCGCGGTGTCGGCGGCGATGATAATGTCGCACATCATCGCGAGCTCGCAGCCGCCGCCGAGCGCGTAGCCCGCGACCGCGGCGATCGTCGGCTTGCGACAGCGCGCCACGCGGTCGCCGCCGATGGCGGCAAAATCTTCCGAGAACATGTCGATGAAGCCTTTCGGCTGCATCTCCTTGATGTCGGCACCCGCGGCGAATGCCTTCTCGCTGCCGGTGACGACGATGCAGCCGATCGCGTCATCGGCCTCGAGATCGTCGACGGCGGCGGCGATCTCGCGGAAGACGCCGAAGGACAGTGCGTTGAGCATCTTCGGGCGGTTCAGCTTGATGATGCCGACCGCGCCTTGGCTTTCGACGATGATGTGCTCGAACGTGCTCATGCTCCACCCACGCGTTTTTCGATTTCAGCGGGCAATGTGCCCGTTGGCGGGGTGGGCTTCAAGAGGGCGAAAACGCCTGACGGGACGCGCGAGCCGCGCGTCCCGGAACCGGCTCAGGCCAAGAATCAAGCGAAGAATCAGGCCAAGAATCAAGCCATGAACATGCGCGCGGCCGAGGCCAGCGTCAGGAGCGCGCCGAAGCCGATGAAGATCTTGCCGATCAGCGAGCTCTGGTCCCAGGCCGAGTTTTCGCTGCTCGCGGCAGCCATCACCGGAGCCGGGCGCGGCTGTGCATCGGTCGCCGCGACGGCCTTTTGCGCAGGCGGGTTATCCTGCTGCTGGGTGGCATCATCCGGCTGATCTGACGCGGCCACCTGGCTGTCCGGCGCTGCAGCCGCCTGGTCTGCCGCGGCCTGCAAATTGTCATTGGCCCGCGACGTCATGGCGGTGGCCGCAGCGGCGGTCGGCGTATCGGCGGAGGCGAGCTGCGCATTGGCGTTGGCGACTGCGGGCGGCATGGCGCTGGAGGCCGGCGCGATGCTCTCGGCGGCCGCGGCGTCCTTATTATCGCTCTTGCCTGCCTTGTCGTCGGAGGATTTCTCCGCCGTCTTGCTGGTGTGGTGACGAGCGTGGTGACGCCGAGGCTTGGTTTCTTTGACGGTCTCGCTCGAATTGCTCGCGCTGTCCGACTTGGTGTCGCTCGCGGCGGTCGGTGCAGCCTGTGCGGTGTCCCCGACTGCGACGAAGAGTCCGGCGGCGAGAATCAACGCTACGCGCCCGCTGGCTTTGATCATTGTGATGATCTCCCCAATTGGCCCATCCCGGGGCGAACAGAGACCCCTGGGCGTGACCACAGCTGGGCAAAAAAAGGGAATCTTCGGGCTGGACCGGGCAAAACCGGGGCAATTGGTGGCCCGCAAAGCGCCCGATGGATGCCAGCCGGAGGGATCGGTGTTATGAGCCTCCCCGACTTGCGGGCCGGGCCGGATTCTACACCCTCAGCTTGATCACGAAGTCGTGATCTGGGCGGTGCGGGCGTAACAAATTGAAAGAGCGGCCGAATTGCTAGGTGGGAGCGCGCGTGCGCGGACGTGAGGACGAATGGACCGGCCTGATGCGGTCGGCCATGGCAGGGGATGATGCGGCGTATCATCGCCTGCTGAAGGCGGTCACGCCGGTGCTGCGGGCTGCCGCCCGGCGCGGACTCGCGCGGGCCGGCCAGCCTCCCGATCAAGCCGAGGATATCGTGCAGGACATTTTGCTGGCGGTGCATTTGAAGCGGCATACCTGGGATAGCGAAGCGCCTCTCGCCCCTTGGCTGTTCGCGATCGCCCGCAACAAGCTGATCGACGCGCTAAGGCGACGGGGCAGGCGGATCTTCGTCAATATCGACGATTTCGCCGAGACGTTGCCGGGCGAGGCTCCGCCGGAGACGGCCTCCGCAGGCGAGGTCGCGGCGCAGCTTGCGACACTGCCGCAGCGCCAGCGTGACGTGTTGCAGTCGATTGCGGTCGACAGCGCCTCGATCAGGGACACCGCGTCAAAGTTGTCGATGAGCGAAGGCGCGGTGCGCGTCGCGCTGCATCGGGGGCTGGCCGCGCTTACCGCCAAACTGCGGGACAGATGAGATGGATACCGATCAACTCATTCGCACGCTCGCGGCCGACAACGCTCATCGTGCGCCGAAGGTCGGTGCCGTGCTGGCGCTGTCGCTGCTGGTGGCCGCGCCGCTCTCGATCCTGATCTTCGCCACCTTCCTCGGCGTGCGGCCGGACGTGATGAGCGCGATGCACAATCCGTTCTTCGATATGAAGTTCGCGGTCACCCTGTCGCTCGCGATCCCCGCGATCGCGATCAGTCTGCATCTGTCGCGGCCCGAGGCCTTGATGCGCGGCTGGGGCTGGCTGCTGCTGCTCCCCGTGGCCTTGCTTGCGGTGGCGATCGGCGGCGAGATGATGATGGCGCCTGCGATGCCGATGACGATGCGGCTCGTCGGCAAGAATTCAAGGGTGTGTCTGTCGGCGATCCCTGCGATGTCGCTACCGCTGCTGGCGGGCGCGCTGTTCGGCCTGCGTCACGGCGCGCCGTCGCGGCCCGCGCTTGCCGGCGCGCTCGCCGGCCTTTTGTCGGCGGGGCTGGCGGCGACGCTCTACGCCTCGCACTGCACCGATGATTCGCCGCTGTTCGTGGCGACCTGGTACACGCTCGCCGCCGCGTTCGTGACCGCGATCGGCGCGTTCATCGGATCAAAAGTGCTGAAGTACTAGCACCGGCTACGCCGGTGCCGTGCTCTGCTGCATGCGGTGGAAGCGCAGCACCTGCTGCGCCGTCGAGGTGCGCAGCGCTTCGTAGGTGTCTCGCGCGCTCAAAAGGTCGGTCAAATCGCGGCCGGACAGCTTGTCGCGCATGGCGATGATCGCGCGCACGCTCGACCACGAGAGCCCGGCGACCTTGGCGAGGATCATCACGCCCTCGGTGCGGGTTTCGATCATCATGTTTTCGGCGATCGCAACCGGAACGCCCGCGAGCGCCGCGAGCCCGGCATTGGCCTCGTCGAATTTGCCCTGTTCGGCAAAGGCCGTGACCTGGTGCTCGTTGAGACGGCCGTCATCGAACAGCGATCTCACCAGCGCGCGCGCCATTTCGGTCTGCCGCGTCATGGTCGCCGCGCGAACGCGTTGCGCCGCCTCGTGGACCGCGCTGAGCACCGCGTCGGACTGGCCGGGATTGGCGGCTTCGAGCTTCCTGCGCACGCTCAAGGACGCCTTCGCGATCAGTTTCAGATAATGATGGCGCGGCAGGTCCGGGCGCAGGCCCACGCAAGTTGCGAGGTCGTCGTCGCGTTCGGCGCGTCCGACCAGGTCGCTAAGGCTCTTTTCCGTGAATTGCGCGCCGGGATTCTTGACCGTCGACTGCACCACCTCGTTATCGCCGCGCGCCACCAGCACGTCGGTGAGCGCATCGGACAGCACGCGGCGCATCGAGATGGCCTCGAGATGCGCCTGGCTCTTGCTGCGCGCGATCTCAATCAGGGTCGCTTCGTCGAGCCGTTCCGACTTCGACAGCACAGGGCCGGCGACGTCGATGACGTCGTCGAGCGCGAGCGTGCGGATGGTCACGGCCGGCGCCGTGTCGATCGGTGCCAGGCGCTCGGCGAGCAGCACCTTGGCCGAGGTCTCGATATGTTCGATCAGGCACTGGAAGACGTCGTCGAACACGGCGACCTGGTCGTCCGAATAGTCCACCGCGCCGGTGATGAAGAGATCGGTGACGCGGCGCAGCGTCTCGACCCGGCGCGCAACCGTGCCGTGGGACAGCGTCGCCTGCAATTCGTCGAGCAGGTTTTCGGAAACTTTGGCGGCTTTCGATCTCATGGCCCTGTCCTGGAGCGTTCGGTCCGGGGGCTCTTTCTGCGCCACCGGGCAAAAATGGATTGGTCAGCTGGTCGCAATGCGGTTGCGTCCTTGCGCCTTGGCGGAATAGAGCGCGCTGTCGGCGCGCGCGAGAAATGAGTCGGCATTATCATTGTCGCGCAGCGCTGCGACGCCTGCGGAAATCGTCACATGCATGCCGGGCGCGAATGCGCTCCAGTCGAGCTCGGCCACGATCATGCGCAGGCGGTCGAGCATGCGCATGGCGGCCTCGCCCGACGTGTCCGGCATCAGCAGCAGGAACTCCTCGCCGCCGTAGCGGCCGAAACGGTCGTTGGGGCGGATATTGGCGAAGATGGTGATGGCGAAGGTGCGCAGCACCTCGTCGCCGGTCGGATGGCCGTGGACGTCGTTGATGCGCTTGAACCAGTCGAGATCGATGAGTGCAGCCGAGCAGGGCGCTTTTGCCTCGCGCACGCCGGCGATCTCTTCATCGAGCGCGCGCATGATCGAGCGGCGGTTGAGCGAGCCGGTGAGCTCGTCGAGCTCGGCGAGCTCCTCGATGCGCTGATAGGCGGCCTTCAGCTCGATGCTGCGCCGGTACAGGATCTTGCGTAGCGTGCTGCCGAACAGGCCGAGGAAGGCGCACTGGCCGATCACCAGGACAAAGCACAGCATCGATGCGAGGCGCTCGAGCCGGCTCGTCACCGGCATGCCGATCGGCAGGTCGGAGATCAGGAAGACGAAGCCGAGCCCTATGGTCGCGAGCGCCCAGGTCAGCATCGCCTGCTGCGAGGTCATGCGCAGCGTGCCGAAGGCGAAGATCAGGAACAGCACGCTGATGAAGGCGACCCCGATCGTCGGAACCGCCAGCAGGAAGACGAGCTGGAGCGCCATATGCGCCGAGATCTGGAAGACGGTCAGGTAGTGGTCCCGGTAGCGCTCGCCGACGCCGGCCTCCGACAGCACCGCGAAGCTGCCGATGATCATCAGCCCGCCGAACCAGAACAGCGACGGCACGATCATCGAGATCGCCCCGCCATAGGCGTAGATCAACAGGACGGATGTGCCGAGCGAATAGCTCGCGGCCTGGCCGACATACATCTGGCGCCGCTGCCGCATGCGGCGCGCGACGACCTCTGGCGTGGCCTGGTCGGGAAACAGGACGAGATCCGCGACCTCTGCGGCATTCCGCTCCGGGATGGATGTCGCGGCCGTGCTCATGAACCTGCCATTGGTGAATGTCAGTCCAAAAATCTACGTGGCAAGCCTTTAGGTTTGGTATCCTTGCGGTGCGAATCCGGGCCGGCCGCCCGGGTAAGTGCCTTGATCCGACACGGAAATTAGCGAGCGATTAGGGATTGTCGGCGATAGGCCAGGGAATTGGCCAGGCAATGGGCCACGGATAAGGTCAACGGTAAGGTCCAGAGATACAGTCAATTGGCCGGCGAATACGCTGCACAAGGCTGCGTTATGGATCGAGGCTTGGTAAGATCGGGCCGCGCCCGTGTGCGCTCCGCAGGGAAAAGTTATAGTATTATGTTACCATTTTTAGCGAGCCCCCAGGGGCTGCAAGAATACGCGCGTATGTGGGGTACATCACACATGTCCCCGTGCAACCGCGGTAGGTTGAAGATTCTTGCATCACCCGTCGAACCGCCTGCCGTTTCGACCCGACCAACTTTGCGAGACGGCCTTTGAGCGTGACACAGGCGGCTTCGGACGAAGTCCTTATCGCCCGGATCGCCCAAGGCGACCGGCTCGCTATGCAGGTGCTGTACGGGCGGCACCATGTCAGGGTCTATCGCTTCGGGCTTAGGCTCGTGCGCGATGAGCAGGTCGCTGAGGACCTGATCAGTGAGGTGTTTCTCGACGTCTGGCGTCAGGCCGGAAAGTTCGAGGGCCGATCCGCTGTTTCCACCTGGCTGCTGGCAATCACCCGATTCAAGGCCCTGTCTGCGCTTCGGCGCAGGAAGGATCTTGAGTTGGACGAAGAGGCCGCCAACGCGATCGAGGATACGTCCGACGATCCGGAAACGGCGGTGCAGAAGAAGGATACCAGTGAAGCGTTGCGAGAGTGTTTGACGGCACTGTCGCCGGACCATCGGGAAATCGTCGATCTCGTCTACTACCACGAGAAGTCCGTGGAAGAGGTGGCCGAAATCGTCGGGATACCGGAGAACACCGTGAAGACGCGCTTGTTCTATGCGCGAAAGAAACTGGCCGAGCTGCTCAAGGCAGCCGGTGTTGAGCGAGGCTGGCCATGATGGCATTGAGCAAGAAGATGCTGGAGCAAGAGCCCAGTGAAATTGAGATGCTGCTGCCATGGCATGCTGCCGGCACGCTGAACCCGCGCGACGCGCGCCGGGTCGAGGACGCCCTCGCCGGCGATCCTGAATTGGCGAGGCAGTACGCCGCGATCCGCGCCGAATACGAAGAGACCATCCATCTCAACGAGAGCCTGGGTGCTCCGTCGGCCGGCGCGATGCAGAAACTGTTCGCCGCGATCGATGCGGAGCCCGCACGCGGGCCCGGAGGGCTGTCGCTCTCGACACGCATCTCGACGTTTTTCGCGAGCCTGTCGCCACGCACGCTCGCCTGGTCGGCGAGCCTCGGCGCGATCGCGCTGCTGCTCCAGGCCGGTATCATCGGGGCCGTGCTGGTGAAGAACCAGAGCTCGACCTTCCAGACCGCCTCGCTCTCCACGAACGCGCCGATCACGCGCGAACTCGGTGCCTCGCCTGGGGCGTCGGCGCATGCGCTGGTGCGGTTCACGCCGGACGCGCGGGTCGCCGACATCACCACGCTGCTCGACAGCTACCAGGCATCGATCGTCGACGGCGCCAAGGGCGGCATGTTCCGCCTCCAGTTCAACAAGGCGATGAACAACGACGAGCTTGCCTCGCTGCTCGGCAGGATGCAGCGCGAGAAGATCGTCAACCTCGCCGTGGCGGCCCCCTAAGCGCCGAGAGTCATGAAGCGTAAGTCCGAAAGCGTGTCGAGAGCGGGCGTCTTCGCTTCGTCGATGGGCACAGTTCTCTTGCTTGGCGCTTTCGGCGGCGAAGTCGCGCACGCGCAGGCGATCATGCGCACGCCGACAATCAGCATTCCCTCGCGCGTTCCGACCATCAGCCCGACGGTGACGGGGCGCGGCGGTCCCGTCGTCACCGGGCGGGCGATAACCAGCGTCGATCGCGGACCCAGGGTGGTGCCCCGGCTGACGGCGCGCATGGCCCACACGGCGGTGCTGCCTTACGTGCGCTATTCGCCCAATCTCTATCCGGCCTGTAGCGCGCCTAATCGCGACGCCGACGGAGAATGCCTGGATCAGCCGAGTGCGGCCGGCGGCGGTTCGGGCAAATCGGGCAAGAAGGGCGCCGGCAATTCCGGCCGCAACACGGCGCAGGCGGCGACCACGTCGCGCAGTATCGCCAATGAGTTCGTGGCGGAACTCGACAGCAACCTTTCGACGGCCGATGCCGACGCGCTTGCGCGCAGCCACGGCCTGACCCGCATTGCGTCGGAGAGCTTTCCGCTGATCGGCGCCACCATCGGGCTGTTCCGCATCACCGACGGCCGGCCCTACGACACCGTGCGCCGCGAATTCGCTGCTGCGAACGGCGTGCGCTCGCTGCAGCCGAATTTCCGTTACATGCTTCAGGACCAGAAGGCGGGCGTGCCCGCGGAAGGCGACCCCGCGCAATATGCGCTGGCAAAGCTCCGCCTGCCGGAGGCGCATATGCTGGTCCATGGCGCGAACGTCACGGTCGCGGTGATCGATTCCGGGATCGACACCAGCCATCCCGAGCTTGCCAACTCGATCGCGGACAATTTCGATGCGCTCGGCAGCAAGGAAGGGCCGCACGTCCACGGCACCGGTATCGCTGGTGCGATCGTGTCGCATGCGCGTCTGATGGGGAGCGCGCCCGAGGCGCGCATCATCGCGATCCGCGCCTTCGGCGGCACCACGGGGGGCGCCGAAAGCTCATCCTACGTGATCTTGAGATCGCTGAACTACGCCGCCGAGCACGGCGCGCAGATCGTCAATATGAGCTTTGCAGGTCCGAAGGACGCGGTGATCGAGCGCGCCATCGCGGCGACCGCCGCGCGCGGGCTGGTGCTGATTGCGGCGGCCGGCAATGCCGGCGCGAAATCGCCGCCGCTTTATCCCGCGGCCAATCCCAACGTGATCGCGGTCAGCGCGACCGATGCGCAGGACAAGCTGTTCTCCGCCTCCAATCGCGGCAGCCACATCGCGCTCGCCGCGCCCGGCGTCGACATCTTCCTGCCGGCGCCGGATGGCAAATACCAGATGACATCGGGAACCTCGTTCTCGGCGGCGTATGTCTCCGGCGTCGCGGCGCTGCTGCTGGAGCGCAACTACGCTTTGAAGCCGGAAGCGCTGCGCCTGACTCTTGTAAAGACCGCCCGCGACCTGGGAACGCCGGGCCGCGACGATCTGTTCGGCGACGGCGAGGCTGATGCTTACGCCGCGGTCATGGCGGTTGCGGTCGATGGTGCGACGCCGGTTGCGGCGGTGCCGGGGACAACAAAACGTGAAGATGCGTCGGAACGTCGCGAAGAGCCTGGAACACGCGCGCTGGCGCAACCCTCGTTGTCCAGCGCCGGCGATAAATCCACGCTTTCTCAATCGGATAGACCTGCCGCACGATAGTTGTCCGCAAACATGCGCGGACTGCGAAGGTTAAAAAATCACGCGGCGGGTTTTGAACGTTCGGCTCTGTGCCACGACCAAATGATGTGGGAGCGGTCATCCCTCCCCATCAGTCATATCAGGCGCGAGCGCCCATCCACCCCAAGCGCCCATATGGCTTGACCCGTCCGGTTGTCCCCCCGGACGGGTCTTTTCTTTTTGGCTCTCGATCTTCCGAAGCGCTCCGCCTTTCAGCTCCGGGTTGAGTCAGCGCACATGATCGTTTGCGAATCGCCCGGCGCATTGCGCTGCAAGTCCGCCATGCTTGTGCGGGGCTTGACCACAAAAGCCCACGAAATCTCCGCACGACTACGGAATTTCGCGCCGAAATTTGTGTCGTCGCTGGACAAGTCAAAACTTTTCCACAAAATAATCACGTCACGTCTAAATTGATTCGTCTACGTTGCGTCCCGCGTCCGTTGTTCTCTCCTGACGGGCTCATTCATGACACATCGCCAAGGCGTGGCTCGCGGCCGCGACATCGCGGAGCGCTGGTGCGCACTCGCCGAGCAACGGCTGGAACATCTCACTGAAATGTTCGAGACCGGACGCTGGCGCCGCTATCACTCCGAAGTCGCCTTTCTCGAAAACATCCAGGAAGCCAAGCGTGCCGTGCAGACGTGGCGGGCGCTCGCCGACGGCGCTGACGTGCCCGCGATGAGCCCCGTCGGGACGTTCGCATTGGGCTGGTCGCCGGCGGTCCTGTCACGCGAAACGGTGCGGCGCGAGCACGCCCAGACCGTACAGCCGAAGGCCGTGCACATCGTGCCGGAGACGGTCGTGCCGGTCGGCCTCGCCGGCATGCCCGAACGGCTTGCCGGGATCACCGAAGCCCCGATCGCCCCCGAGCCGGTGCCCGCAATCCCCGAACACGTGGTCGAATTCACCTTCAGCCTCGACGGCATCGAAGCGAAATATCCGCTGCTGCGGAATGCGTTTTAGGTCCGCATCCTCCGTCATTGCGAGCGCAGCGAAGCAATCCAGATTGTCTGCGCGGAACGATTCTGGATTGCTTCGCTGTGCTCGCAATGACGGTGTGGCGTCAGCACGCGCGGCGGAGCCACTTTAGCGTCGTCGCACTTACCGCCGCACCGCATTCCCACCCACTACCACCTGCGCAAACCGTTGCGCACTGTCAGCCGACAAATCCGTTGTCACGGTGCGCGCATGGTCGAGCCCCACGACCGCGCCGAGCGGAGTTTCGGAGATCATGTTGTTGTTGACGAGCGCAGTGCCGGCGCCTGGCACGACGGACACGCCGACGCCGGCGAGGGCCTTGCGGATCACGTTGCCCGAGATCGCGACGTCGCGCAGATACTTGCCCCAGCCCGCGACGATGCCGTAGGACGGCGCGTTCTCGATCACGTTGCCGGTGACGGAGGTGTCCGCCTCGATGTAGATGCCGATGCCGGCATCGTCGTCGGGTGCGGTGCCGATGGGGCGCTTCGGGATCAGATTGCGGATGATGTTGCCCTGGACCACCGCGATGCGGCCGCCTTCGTTGAAATTGCAGACGGAGACGCCGACGGCGGCGCCATCCACCGTGTTATTGGCGATCACCGCGGCCTCGAACGAGAACTCCGAGTAGAGCGCGACCTCGCGCACGTCGCTGATGCTGTTGCCTGATATCTGGATGTTGGAGGCTGAGTTGCCGCGCACCGCCGAGTAATCGCAATTTTTGATGCGGTTGCCGCGCACGATGACGTTGCCAGCGCGGAAGGCGTTGATGGCGTTGCCGTATTGTCCGGACCCGCCGGGGCCGGCCATGATGTCCTCGATGCGGTTGTCGGCGACCAGCGTGCCGTCGTCGCCAATGGCGGTGCGCAGGATCTCGATGCCGTTGTCGTTGGTGCCGAGAATCGTGTTGCGCGAGACGATGAGTCCCTTGGCATCGAACGAGACCACAGCCGTCACGGCGATGTTGGTGAAGACATTGCCCGAAATGTCGCCGGCGATCTGCTCGAGCCAGATGCCGCTGCCGCCGGAGCCGGTGATCTCGCAATCGAGAATGCGGACGTCGCGTCCGCCGAGACAGTGGATGAGGCCGCGCCGTGTCGGCAGCGCAATGCCGCCGCCGTCGAAGGTGATGCCGGCAAGGCCGATCGAGCCGGCGCCTTCGCTGAGGAGGATCGAAGGACCACCGGTGAAGACCAATTTCGTGGCACCGCGCACGCCAACGAGTTGCGAGCCGTTTTGCAGCCGCAGCATACCGGTGCGGTAGATGCCGGGTGGCAGCGCCAGCGGCACCTGCGCGCGCGCCGCGTCGTCGATGGCGCGCTGGAGCGCGCGTGTCTGGTCCTCGCTGCTGCCGGGCCGCACGCCATACTGTGTGGCGTCGCGCCCGAGCACGGACGTCAGAGGGGCTGCGCGCGCGGCATCGACGGGCATGGCCAGCGCACCGGCAACGCCGGCGGTGGAAGCTCCGATGAGATGACGGCGACTGAGGTCCATAACGCGTCCTCCAGCGGACGCGGGACGCATCCGCGAGCGTTAGGTAGCGCAGAAATGGGGCAGGGCGGTTGTAGGCGGCAGAATTGTTCGGGGTAGGGTTAAATGTTTACGCAAACACGGTGCCGTAGGAGCCGAAGGCGTAACCCACCATAGTCTCAACGCGAGTACGGAGCCCGCGGAAGCCAGGGTGGTGGGTTACGCTGTGCTAACCCCACCCTACGCAGCTGCATCCCGGCGCGCCAACTTCACCATTTCCATCAGCATAGCTTCGCCGGCATCGACCAGTTCCTCCAGCGTGATGCGCGGCGCTCCCTTGCGCCGTGCTGCGCCAGTGCGTGCCAGCAGCGGGATGTGGATGAATGCCGCAAGCTTCGGCCCGCCGGCGTTCACGCTCTCGATCGCGCGCCAGCTCAGATAGTTGCAGAGATAGGCGCCGGCATCGCGCGAGGCCCGCGCATCGATCCCGGTCAGTCGCGCGGCCCGCAAGAGCTTTGCGGTGTGCGCGCCGAACATCATCGCGTCCGCGTTTGCCCTGATCGCGCCTTTGCGGGAACGGGTATTGGCGGCATCGGGCCAGAGCATGGTGACGGCGTTACGCGCGCGGGTCTCGATGCGCAGGTACGAGGTGCGCGCGGCGAGGCCGAACATCAGAAGCGCATCGGGCCTCGCCTTCGCGAGGACCTCCGGCAATTGCCGGTCGACCGCGGCATAGGTCACCGGGAAGATGTGGGTCGCAAGCTCGACGCCGTCGAACGCCGGACGGCGCAGCCGCGCCAGCCGCCCGACCAGCGGCTGCGTCGGGTTATAGGGTGCGCCGGGGAATGGACCGAAGCCGGTGAGGAGGACGCGAAGCTTGCCGCTCATTGCAGGAGCTCCATGATGTGCTCGGCGGCGAGCGACGGCGTGACACGGCCGTCGGCCACCTCGGCCTCGATCTTCTTCACCCTGGTGCGGACGGAGGCCTCGGTGCGCAGCCGGGACAGCATGCGCTGCTCCAGCATCGACCACATCCATTTCACCTGCTGCTCGCGCCGGCGCTGGGCGAAATCGCCCGACGCGCTCATCGCCTTGCGATGATCGAGGATTTTTTGCCAGAGTTTTGCGATGCCGTTGCCGGTCAGCGCCGAATAGGTCTCGACCGGCGGATGCCAATGCTCGGAGCGGGGGCTGAGGATGTGCAGCGCGCCGCGATAGTCCGCGGCAGTCATGTTGGCGCGCTTGAGGTTGTCGCCGTCGGCCTTGTTGATCGCGATCATATCGGCGAGCTCGACCAGGCCCTTCTTGATGCCCTGCAATTCGTCGCCGCCGCCCGGCAGCATCAGCGCGAGGAAGAAATCGGTCATGTCGCAGACCGCAGTCTCGGACTGCCCGATGCCGACGGTCTCGACCAGCACGACGTCGGATCCGGCCGCCTCGCAGAGCAGCATTGCCTCGCGCGTCTTGGCGGCGACGCCGCCAAGCGTGCCGGATGACGGCGACGGGCGGATATAGGCGTGCTCGGACGCGGATAGCTGCGCCATCCGGGTCTTGTCGCCGAGGATCGAGCCGCCACTGCGCGCCGAGGACGGATCGACCGCGAGCACCGCGACCTTGTGGCCTTGCGCGATGAGATAGGTGCCCAGCGCATCGATGGTGGTGGACTTGCCGACGCCCGGCGAGCCGGTGATGCCGACGCGAACCGCCTTACCGGTGTCCGGCAGCAGCAGTTGCACCAGCTCGCGCGCGGCCGCTTGATGGTCGCCGCGCCGACTCTCCACGAGCGTGATGGCGCGGGCGAGCGCCGCGCGGCTGCCGGAACGGACGTCCCGGGCGAGGGCTTTGACGTCGAGCGAAGCCTTCTTCTGAGTCATGCCCTGCTTTACAACGGCCGGGCGGGACAGGCGAGGGCCGGGGCCGGGATCAACGCGGCCGGCTTTACCCTGCTCGACACGTTAGCCCTTGGCGAGGCCGGCGGCTTTCATCGCTGCGCCCATCTGGACATCGCTCTTGTCCATGAAGTCGGCGAACTGGCCGGCATCGCGCCACGCCATGCCGAAGCCGCGATTGGCAATGAAGGTCCTGAACTCCGCGGAGTCGAAGATCCTCTTCGCCGTCGTCGTGAGCCTGGCCACGATCTCCGGAGGCAGGCCCTTCGGTCCGCCGATGCCCCGCCAGCCGCCGGTCGAATAGTCGACCCCCATCGCTTCCTTCAGGGTCGGCACGTCGGGGAAAACAGGGTTGCGCGCCTGCGCCATGATGGCGAGGCTGCGCGCTTTCCCGGCATCGATCGTGGCACGGGCCTCGGGCACCGAGCAGGTGGCGAGATCGATGTTGCCAGCCGCAAGATCCTGCATCGCGGGTGCGGCACCGTTCGACGGCACCCAGGCGACCTGGTTGGCCGGCAGTCCCATCGCCTGCATCCAGCCGATCAGTGCGAGATGCCAGATGCCGCCCTGACCGGTACCTGACGCAATGAACTTGCCGGGCGGTGCGTCCTTGATGGCCACGGCCAATTCCTTGGCCGTTCTGTAAGGCGAGGAAGAGGAAACCTGGATGCCCGGCGCGTCCTCGTTCATCATGGCGAGCGGCGTGAAGCTCCGCGGCGTCAGGTCGGTGAGCCCCTGCCAGTGCATCATGGTGAGCTCCACGGTCAGCATGCCGATCGTGTAGCCGTCGGGAGCGGCGGTTGCGATCGCGGTGTGGCCGACGACGCCCGAGCCGCCGACCCGATTGACCACGTTGAAGGGCTGGCCGAGCTCCTTCTCCAGCATCGTCGCGAGAACGCGCGCGGTTGCATCCGTGCCGCCGCCCGCACCCCACGGCACGATCAATGTCACCGGCCGCGCCGGATAGGCCTCAGCGCGTGCCGGCTTGAGTCCAAGAGCGGCGGCAGCGACGGACGATGCCGCGAAGGCGCGGCGCGTGATGGCAGACATGAGCACCTTCCAGAGGCGCCTGTAACGTCGGACGCCCTGTCTATGGCGACACTTTTGGCAGCTTTGCACCAGCGCGGCAAGCCGGCCGGACCAGTTGCGCTGTGAGCAACGCCTCGTTCATGCCGCGACGAATCACTGCCCGTCGTCTTCGTCGCCCTTTGGTCGCATGCCACCAAAAATCCGCGCGCCTTCCGGTGTCAAATAGGGTTTCAGCGTCTCCCACGAGGCGAAGGCGACATATTCGCCTTCGGCGTAGGGGCCGACAGCATAGGGCGGATAGTGGAAGGTGAGACCGGAACTCTTGCCGGCCTCGGTCGAAGGCGCGAGCGTCACGGCGCCGATCTTGAGCAGGCTCGGCTCGACGCCCTTGAACCACTCGTTGGTGGCCGTCTCGCCCGCATCGCGCTTCTTCTTCTCGATTCGCAGCGAGGCGATCACGGCCTTCTGCAGTGCCTTCATCGTCGCGCCGTTGTCGGCGGTCTCGGTGAAGAACGGCCGGATTGATATACGCTTGGCCTGCGCCTTGTCCCACAGGATGGTGTCGACGCCCGAATTCGGATGCGCGCCGTGGGTATCCATGTAGTCGGCGCGGATCAGGCTGACATAGCGGTCGGCAACCACCGAGCGGATTGTGTATTTGCGCTCGAAATCCCAGCCGCCGTTTTGGAAGAATTGCGGATCCTGCTTGCGCGAGGCGGCGGCATCGGCCGCATTCTTCTCGAGCCACTTCTTGCCCTCGGCGAGGCAATCGGCAGCGAGCGCAGGATCGGCCTTGATCTGGTCGTCGAGCAGCACGCGGGCTTCGATGGTCCTGTTCTTGATGATCGCATCGGGCTTGGGATCAGCCGCATGGGACGGCGAGGCGATGACGAGCGTCGCGAGGGCTGAGAGGAACGCGATCCGCAGGAGCAGCCCTGCGCGCGTGGTTGCACGATGATATGTCACATCAGTACCCATGAGTTCATGTTCGTTTTGGACGCCGCCGGCATGACCGCGCCATGACATAGGCGCCACAAGATGAACCGACGCAGAACGCGCCGGGCGGACACCCGCTCGTGAAGGTTGGTCGCCGCAAGGTGCGTTCCGGTTCTCTGCCGGAAAGCCCTTGGCCTCGTTGAGCTACTCCGCAGCGGCGCTATGCCCGAGCCGGGCGTTGAGCTTGTGGATCAGCTCCTCGGCGGCATCAGCGATCACGGTGCCGGGCGGGAAGATCGCTTCAGCGCCTGCTGCATAGAGTGCGTCGTAGTCCTGCGGCGGGACCACGCCGCCGACGATGATCATGATGTCCTCGCGGCCGTGCTTCTTCAGCGCCGCCTTCAATTCCGGCACCGCGGTGAGGTGGGCCGCGGCGAGCGAGGAGACGCCGAGGATGTGCACGTCGTTCTCGACCGCCTGGCGCGCGGCTTCATCGGCGGTCGCAAACAGCGGCCCGATGTCGACGTCGAAGCCGATATCGGCAAAGGCCGACGCGATCACCTTCTGGCCGCGGTCGTGGCCATCCTGGCCGATCTTGGCGACGAGAATGCGCGGACGGCGGCCTTCCGCCTCCTCGAANGCGTCGATCAGCGCCTGCACCTTTTCAACCTGGCTGCCCATGGCGGACGCCTCCCGCTTGTAGACGCCGGTGATGGACTTGATCTCGGCGCGGTGGCGGCCGAACACCTTTTCCATCGCGTCGGAAATTTCGCCGACCGTTGCTTTCGCGCGCGCCGCGTCGATCGCGAGCGCGAGCAGATTGCCGTTGCCTTCGCCCGCCGAGCGCGTCAACGCGGCGAGCGCGGCTTCGACGTCCCTCTGGTTGCGCTCGGATTTGAGCCGGGTCAGCTTGTCGATCTGCAGGCGCCGGACATTGGTGTTGTCCACTTTCAGGATCTCGATCGGCGCTTCGTCCGACGGCNTGTACTTGTTGACGCCGATCACCGNCTGCTTGCCCGCATCGATCCGGGCCTGCGTCTTGGCAGAGGCCTCCTCGATGCGCAGTTTCGGCACGCCGGCTTCGATGGCCTTGGCCATGCCGCCGAGCTCCTCGACCTCCTGGATATGGCCCCAGGC
>NZ_KI421477.1:0-25374 GCF_000472925.1 Bradyrhizobium sp. Ec3.3 | reverse complement strand
TTGGTGTGCAGCGACTGGGTGTGGCCTTGTGTCGCCGCCATCGCCTCCACCGTCGTGCGCATGACGTTGTTGAAGACGTCCTGCGCGGTCAGCGACCAGCCGGAGGTCTGGCAATGGGTACGCAGCGAGAGCGAACGCGGATCCCTGGGGTTGAACGGCTTGAGCAGCTTCGCCCAGAGCAGGCGCGCGGCGCGCATCTTGGCGACTTCCATGAAGAAGTTCATGCCGATCGCCCAGAAGAACGACAGGCGCGGCGCGAAGCGGTCGACGTCGAGCCCGGCAGCAAGGCCCGCACGCAGATATTCGACGCCGTCGGCGAGCGTATAGGCAAGCTCGAGATCCTGCGTCGCGCCGGCCTCCTGCATGTGATAGCCGGAGATCGAGATCGAATTGAACTTCGGCATCCTCGAGGAGGTGAAGGCGAAGATGTCGGAGATGATCCTCATCGATGGGCTCGGCGGATAGATGTAGGTGTTGCGCACCATGAATTCTTTTAAGATATCGTTCTGAATGGTGCCGGAGAGTTTTTCCGGCGGCACGCCCTGTTCTTCGGCCGCCACCACGAACAGTGCGAGGATCGGCAGCACCGCGCCGTTCATGGTCATGGACACGCTCATCCGGTCGAGCGGGATGCCGGCAAACAGCGTGCGCATGTCGTAGATGGAATCGATGGCGACACCGGCCATGCCGACGTCGCCGCCGACGCGCGGATGGTCGGAATCATAGCCGCGATGGGTCGCGAGATCGAAGGCGACCGAGAGGCCCTTCTGTCCGGCCGCGAGGTTGCGACGATAGAAGGCGTTGGAATCCTCCGCCGTGGAGAAGCCGGCATACTGCCTGACCGTCCACGGCTGGTTGACATACATGGTCGGGTAGGGGCCGCGCAGGTAGGGCGCGATGCCGGGGTACGTATCGAGGAAGTCGAGGCCGGCGAGATCGGCTTCGCCATAGGCGCTCTTCACCGGTATGCCCTCAGGGGTCAGCCATGGCTCGGCGCTTCCGGTCGGAGCGCCGGTTATGGTCCGCTCGAAGGCGACATCGGCGAAATTGGGAATGCGGCTCATCTCTTGGAGTCCTCAAAGCTGCGATGGTGCTCGATCAGCCTTTGCACATTCTTCTTGTAGACCGGATCGTCCAATCGGCTCTCAGTCATCACACCAGTTCCGCTCCAGAGCAGCCGCGCAAGCAGTGTTCCGAGCTTCCATTCCGCCAAACCTAGCAACGTCTCTCCGAACAACCGAAGCATGGTATAGCCTATCAGAGTTGCTGCCTCGACTCTTTCGCTCTCAATCATGATCCGGATGCTGATAGCTGACGATGGTCGCCATCTTCTCCGGCCCGTAATTCTGCTGCGTGGTCTGGCTTGGCAGGTTGGCGATTCCGACGACCCAACCGAGCCGGGATTCAGTTCCGTATTGCCGCGTCGGCACCACGTGATCCGGGCGGTCGAAGGCGCCGGTCATGATCTCGATCCGCTCGCCGTCGATGCGGCCGAAACTCAGCGGCGTGCCGCAAGCCGCGCAATAGCCGCGCTCGGCGATGGTGGAGGAGCGGAAGAACGACGGCTGTCCCTTGGTCCAGGAAAAGTCCGTCCTGTTGATATCGGCGAAGGAGGCGAACGGCGCGCCGCTCGCCTTCTGGCACATCCGGCAGTGGCAGATACTGATTTTGTTCGGCGCGGTCGTGGTCGCAAAGCGTACCGCGCCGCATTGGCAGCCGCCGGTGAGAACGGGTTTTTTCGTCTCGGTCATGCCTGCTCCATCCGTCGATAGGCGTCTTGCAGCATGGCCAGCGCATCGGCACCGGCGAAGATGAATCCGCTGACGCCGGCCGAGCGCAACGCGGTTTCGTTCTCGCCCGGCCGGCCTGCCAGATAGATATGCTTCGTATCAGCGCTTTGCAGGGCCTTGGCCGCAGCTTCTCCATGGGCCGCGTAGACCTTGTCGCTGGAACAAAGGCAGGCGAGCTCGGCGCCCGACGCCTTGAAGGCGGCTGCAAGCTTTGCCGGATCGGCAAAGCCCTCGCTGTCGACCGCCAAGATGCCGCCGGCTTCGAAGAAACTCTTTGCGAAGGTTGCGCGCGCGGTGAAATCGGCCGCCGTGCCGAGATTGGCCAGAAACACCTTTGGTCGCGCGCCGCTTGCCTTCAGCTTTGCGTCGGATTTGTCGCGCAGCGCCTCGAAAGGTTCCGCAAGGCGGATCGGCGCAAGCGGGTCGAATTTGAACTTTTGCTCGCCGTAGGGCGCAAGAGCGACGGGCGTCGCCGGCAGCAGGGCCACGTCGCTCTCTTGCAGGTTCGGAAACTCGCTCGCGCCAGTCAGCACGTCGCGGCGCTTTGCGATGTTGGTCTCGCGCGCCTTGCGCGTTGCGGCGACCTTGCCCTGGATCAGGCCTTGCTGAAGCGTGGCAAAGGCGCCGCCAGCTTTTTCGGTTTCCTGGAACAGCGCCCAGGCGGCCTCGCAAAGCTGCGCCGTGAGCGTCTCGATGCCGCCTGCGCCCGCGGCGGGATCGGCGACCTTTGCGAGATTGCTCTCCTCGATCAGCACGAGCTGCGTGTTGCGCGCCACGCGCCGTGCGAACGGATCGGGCAGGCCGAGCGCCAGCGTGTGCGGCAGCACCGTGATTGCGTTGGCGCCGGCGAGCCCCGCGGCGAATGTCGCCATGGTCGCGCGCAGCATGTTCACGTAGGGGTCGCGCTGCGTCAGCATGCGCCAGGCGGTGTCGGCCGTGATGAACAGCGGCTTCGGCGTCAAGCCGCAAGCCTGCTCGATGCGCGCCCACAATAGCCGCAGCGCGCGGAACTTTGCCATGGTCAGGAATTGGTCGGCGTCGGCCGCAAGCCGCGCATAGACCATGCCTTGGGCCTCCTCGAGCGGAACGCCGACGCCTTCGATCGCGCGCAAATACGCAACGCCGCAGGCGAGCACGAAGGCGAGCTCCTGCACCTCCGATCCGCCGGCATCATGGATCACGCGTCCATCTGCGGAGGCGAACGGTCCCTTGAAGCCGAGCGCTGCGAGGCCCTTGATCCCAGAGGTCACCGCGGGAACGATCTCCTCCCAGGCGTAGGGGCTGTGACCCCAGACCGCGCAGGCCGCGAGTGGATCGAGGCCAAAGCGGATGTCGCAGGCCGCAGGATCGATGCCCTTGCTCTTCACATATTCCGCAACATGGATCGCGGCCATCCGCGATTGCGGGCCGACCTGAAGCTCGATGCCGATGCCGGCATCGAGGTGAACATCCTTCAGAACCTTCGCGACCGCATCCGCCGTCGGTTCCAGGCCAAAGCCATGGCTGCCGTTGCCGCCGGCGAACACCAGCGCCAGACCCGTCGCGCCATTCTCGAGATCCGCGAGCGCCTGCGCGTTTGCCTGCGTTGCATCGGGATGGTCGATCCGCTGCATCACCTCCCAGGGCGCGGCCGCCGCCCGTCCCACCACGGCCGCGACATCCTTCGCGCGCGGGTAGAGCGGATCGATCTTCAAGCCATCATACGTCTTGCCGACGAGCTTTTCGAACGGCGCGCCCTTCAGCACGCCATCGACCAGCTTGCGCCAATCCTCGTAACTCGCCTGCGGGAAATCCGCCGCCAGCGGCAGATCGTCGGTCGCGGAGGTCATTCGGCAGGAAACTCCCGGAAAAATCCGTTTTCGTCGTTTGGGGGCGAAATTGCCACGGCCGGCCGCCCCTGCAAACGGTTGTTTTTGGTTAACCGGTATCCGGAAGCCGCACGATTCCTTGTGCTGAGACGCTGGCGAGGCCGTCGCGAACGCGGGTGCCGCCAATCATGCGGTCGGGCGCGATTTCGGCGAGCGGCACCAGCACGAAGGCGCGCTCGAACAGGCGCGGATGCGGCAGCGTCAGCTCCGGCGTTCGCAAGGACACATCGTCATAGGCGATCAGGTCGAGATCGAGTGTGCGCGGCCCCCAGCGCCGCTCCGTGGCCCGGGCACGGCCGAAGCTCTGCTCGACCTTTTGCAGCACGGATAGCAGCGCAAGCGGATCGAGCGCGGTCTCGATCGCGATGCAGGCGTTGATGAAGGGTGCCTGGTCCTCATCGCCCCAGGGCGGGGTGGAATAGTCGGACGAGCGCGCGAGCAGCTTTGCCTGCGCCATGCCGCAGATGTCCGGGATCGCGTCCTTGAAAGTCGCACGGACGTCGCCGACGTTGCCGCCCAGCGCGATGAGCGCGCTAGCGGACCGGATTTGACGTTCGCTCTCCATTTGCCGAGCTTCCTTCTGCGAACGTCAAATCCGGTCCGCTAGCAAACAATAAAGTTGCTAGTGGCCCTTTGATTCTGACATTCGCAAACGTGCCTCCGCGAGGGTGTGCGAATGTAGAATCGGGCCACTAGCCATGAGCCGGGTGCCGCGAGCGCGTCAGCACCACGCCGACGTCATCGAAGATGGCGGCGATCGGCGCATGCGGCTTGTGCACGGTAACCTTCACCGCACGGATGCGCGAAAAATGCGACAGGATGGCATCGGCCACTGCACCGGCCGCGCGCTCCAAGAGCTTGTAGTTGGTGTTCTTGAACGCGGCCGTCGTGGTCGCGACCACGTCGGCATAGGAGACGGTGTCAGCTAGCCGGTCAGTGCGCGAGGATTCCTGGAGGTCGGCGTAGAGCTCGAGGTCGATGACGAAGCGCTGGCCGACCTCGGTCTCATGCTCCATCACGCCGTGGCGGGCATGGATCACGAGGCCGGTGACGAAGATCGTATCGGTCATGGCTTGCTCTCGATGGCGGTGGCGACCCGCAGGGCTTGCAGGGTCTCGGCGACGTCATGGGTGCGGATGATCCGCGCGCCGCGCTGCGCGGCGATGAGATGGGCGGCGATCGAGCCGCCGAGCCGCTGCTGCGGCTCCGACGGAGATACCGATGCGATGAAGCGCTTGCGCGAGGCGCCGACCAGCACCGGCAGCCCGAAGGCGCTGAGCTCGTTGAGGCGCGCCAGTGCTGTCATGCTCTGGTCAGGCGTCTTGCCGAAGCCGATGCCGGGGTCGAGCACGATGTAGTCCTCAGGGATGCCTGCCTTCGCCGCGATGTCGAGCGAGCGCTGAAAGAACGCGGTCATGTCCTGCATGATCTCGATGGCAGGGTCGACGCTATCGCGGTTGTGCATCACGATGACGGGGATTTTTTTCGCCGCTACTACCGCCGCCATGCCGGCATCACGCTGCAGGCCCCAGACGTCGTTGGCGATCGCGACGCCCTGGTCCAGTGCGAAGGCCACGACCTCCGACTTCATGCTGTCGATCGAGACCGGCACGCCGAGCGCGACGATGTCGGCGAGGACAGGTTTTAGCCGCCGCAACTCCTCCTCCGCTGTGACCGGCTGGGCGCCCTTGTAGGGCCGGGTGGATTCCGCGCCGATGTCGATGATGTCGGCGCCATCGGCGATCATGGTGCGCGCCCGCGCCAGCGCCTCGTCGGGCGCGATGAATTGCCCACCGTCAGAGAAGGAATCCGGGGTGACGTTGAGCACGCCCATCACGGCCGGGACCGGCCTGGCCAGCAGCGTCTGCAGCCATGGGGCAGTGGACGGGGCTGGGTGCGAGGGCGAGGCGCTCATGCGGTCGCTTTGCGCGGTCGGGAACGGCGAGTCAAGACGGGAAGAGGAGGCGACCGTCATCCTGAGGTGCCGGAGCGAAGCGTTGGCCTCGAAGGATGAACGGCCCTGCTGCTGCATCTCGGCCGTTCATCCTTCGAGGCTCACGCAGCAGCGCAATTGCGCCGCTGCTCTCGCGCCTCAGGATGAAGGAATAAGCTAATACGAAATCTTCGGCGGCAGCTTGCGGGCCTTGGCGATGAGGTCGCCGACGGACTTCTCCGACGGCAGAACGCGGACCAGCTTCCGCTTCTCGTTCACCGCGCGCATGTTCTGCGCCAGCCGCGACGGGTTGCGATAGGCGAGCTCGCGGACGGTGGTGACGCCGGCGGCGCGGACGAGGTTGACCTTGGCCTTGCCCATTCCGGGAATGCGCATGTAGTCGGAGACGTTGGCCCATTCCAGGAGCTGCTGCTCGCTGATGCCGGTCCTGGCGGAGAGCGCCTTGCGACCCTTCAAGGTGCTGGCAGCTTCGAGCAGCGCGACGGTGGTGCGGATGCCCTGCGCCTTCAGCTTGCTGGCGGCGAAGGCCGACAGGCCCTCAATCTCGGAGATGGGATATGTCATGATGCTCGATATGAAGTGCGAAAGCCTCAGGCGAACTGGCTGAGGCCCGGCGTCCCCGCAATGATCTTGCCCATCTGATCCGCTCCGATTTTGTCTCGACCGAAACGAAAAAGTTCACGGGCGATCTTTTGAATATCGGACATGCCGAGACCAAGGCCCATCAGCCGGGTACCGACAGCCATCAGGCCGCCGCCCATCAGGCGCGACAGACCGCCGCCGCTTTGCGACGCGGCAATCGCGGCTTCGGCACCGGGAATGTGGTCGATCAGAGCCTGGACGCCGTCGGAAGGGCCTTCGTTGCGCAGAAAACCCAGGATAATGCCGATGGTTTTTTCAGCGACAGCACTATCGATGCCGGCGTTTGTCGCCAGCCGCCCGATCAGCTCGTCCATCTTGCCTGCCCCTCAGCCGGTTCAAGTCCGGAGTCTTTGCTTCTGAAAATGATCTTGAGCCGGTGCGTTAAGAATTACAAGCGACGAACGCATGAGCGGCGACGAATCGCGCGGGGAGTGTTGCAGCGATGCAAGAGCAAAAGATGGAATCCGCGAAAAATTGCCGCGGTGGGCACTTATCGTTCCGACTTTTGTCGAAGGATTAGGCGTCTCGCCTCCGATAATGTCGCATGTGCGCGCTTCGTGAAATGCGTTGACCCGTTCAATCGGCACCCAACATACGTTAAAGTACGGAACCTGCGATCGCACTCCCGCACCAAGGCAATCAGTAATGGCAGCACAAGACATCAAGCTCGGAGATACCGGCGACAAGATCTTTGTCGGCAAGGGAGATGAGACCGCCTGGCTGACGCTTGCGCTCGCCAACCGCCATGGCCTCGTCACCGGAGCAACCGGAACCGGCAAGACGGTGTCACTGCAAGTGATGGCGGAAGGATTTGCGCGCGCGGGTGTCCCGGTCTTCGCCGCCGATATCAAGGGCGACCTTTCGGGCATCTCCGAAGTGGGAGAGGCCAAGGATTTCATCGTCAAGCGCGCCGCTGACATGGGGCTGACGTTCCAGCCCGACCAGTTCTCGACGGTGTTTTGGGACGTCTTCGGCGAGCAGGGGCATCCCGTGCGCGCGACCGTCACCGAGATGGGCCCGCTTCTCTTGGCCCGCATGCTTGATCTCAACGACGTGCAGGAGGGTGTGCTCAACGTCGCCTTCCGCGTCGCCGACGACAATGGCCTGACCCTGATCGACATGAAGGACCTGCGGGCGTTGCTCGACGCCATCGTGCCCGACACGAGCAAGAAGGGGCCGGATGCCGGGGAAGATCCGCTGGCGCCGATCCGGAAAGCTGCCCAGGGTTTCGGCAACGTCACCAAGGCAACCGTTGGGACCATCCAGCGCCAGCTCCTGGTGTTGGAGAATCAGGGCGGCACGAAATTCTTCGGCGAGCCGGCGCTGACGCTGAAGGACTTCATGAAGACCGACCGCGACGGCCGCGGCATGATCAACATCCTGGTCGCGGACAAGCTGCTGCAGAGCCCACGGCTTTACGCGACATTCCTGTTGTGGATGCTGTCGGAGCTGTTCGAGGAGCTGCCCGAGGCGGGCGATCTGCCCAAGCCGAAGCTGGTGTTCTTCTTCGACGAGGCGCACCTTCTGTTCAACGACGCGCCCAAGGCGCTGATGGACAAGATCGAGCAGGTGGTCCGCCTGATCCGCTCCAAGGGCGTCGGCGTCTACTTCGTCACGCAAAACCCGATCGACGTGCCCGACCGGGTGCTTGGGCAGCTCGGCAACCGCGTGCAGCACGCGCTGCGCGCCTTCACCCCGCGCGACCAGAAGGCGGTCGCCGCCGCGGCGCAGACCTTCCGGCCCAATCCGAAACTCGACACCACCAAGGTGATCATGGAGCTCGGCAAGGGCGAGGCGCTGGTGTCCTTCCTCGAAGGCAACGGCACGCCTTCGATGGTCGAGCGGGTGATGATCCGTCCGCCCTCGGCGCGGATCGGGCCGATCACGCCGGAGGAGCGCAAGGCGATCATGGATGCAAGCCCGGTGAAGGGCAAATACGACACCGCGATCGATGCCGAATCCGCCTATGAGATCCTGCAAAAGCGCATCGCCGGCACGGCGGCGACGGCTGACGGCTCGGCGGGCGGAGGCGGGGGCGGCATCCTCGGCCAGATCGGCTCGATCGTCGGCACCATCTTCGGCACCAACACCGGGCGCGGCCGGCTCACCACCGGTCAGCGTGTCGTACGCGACGTGACGCGCACGGTCACGAATCAGGTGGTCGGCGGCGTTGTCGCCGATCTCGGCAAGTCGGTCGGCGGCCAGCTCGGCGGCTCGGTCGGCCGCGCCCTGGTGCGTGGCGCGCTGGGCGGATTGCTGCGACGCTGACGCACGGGTGTCTGGCTCGAAAGCCGCGGCGGCGCTAAAAGCAGCGCCTTGAGAACCACTGCAAGTCAGGAACGAAAACAATGTCCAATGCACAGCTCCAGTCCGTGCTCGATCACATCGACAAGGATTTCGACAACAGCCTGACGCGCCTGTTCGCGCTGCTGCGGATCAAGTCGATCTCGGCCGACCCGGCCTTTGCCAATGATTGCAAAGCGGCGGCCGAGCATCTCGCCAAGGACATCGCAAGCCTCGGCGTTGCAACGGAGGTCAGGCCGACCGCGGGCCATCCCGCCGTCGTCGGCAAGAGCAAGGCGAGCGGACGTCCGCACGTGCTGTTCTATGGACACTACGACGTGCAGCCGGTCGATCCGCTCGATCTCTGGCACCGTCCGCCATTCGAGCCCGTCGTCACCGATCATGCCGACGGCCGCAAGATCATCGTCGCGCGCGGCGCCGAGGACGACAAGGGGCAGGTGATGACCTTCGTCGAGGCCTGCCGCGCCTGGAAGACCGTGACGGGCTCGCTGCCCATCGACGTCACCTTCCTGATCGAAGGCGAGGAGGAGGTCGGCTCGAAGAACTTCGTGCCGTTCATCGAGGCCAACAAGGACGAGTTCAAGGCCGACTATGTGCTCGTCTGCGATACCGGCATGTGGGATCGCAACACGCCGGCGATCACGACGTCGCTGCGCGGCCTGCTCTATGAAGAGGTGAAGATCACCGCCGCCAACCGCGATCTGCATTCCGGCGTGTTCGGCGGCGCGGCGATGAACCCGATCCGCGTGCTGACGAAGATTTTGGGCGGGCTATTCGACGATGACGGCCGCATCACCATTCCCGGTTTTTATGACGGGGTGAAGGACCTGCCCGCGGATATTCTCGAGCAGTGGAAGAAGCTCAATCTGACGCCGGAGACGTTCCTCAAGCCGATCGGCCTGTCGATCCCGGCCGGCGAAAAGGGACGGCTGCTGATCGAGCAAGCCTCCTCGCGCCCAACCTGCGACGTCAACGGCATCTGGGGCGGCTACATCGGCGAAGGCTCCAAGACGGTGATCCCGTCACATGCCTCCGCGAAAGTCTCGTTCCGCCTGGTCGAAGGGCAGGATCCCGCGAGGATCCGCAAGGCCTTCCGCGACTACGTGTCGGCGCGCATTCCGGGCGACTGCAAGGTCGAGTTCGGCGACCATTCGGCTGCGCCCGCGATCGCGCTCGACTGGAACATGAAGCCGCTCGCCGCCGCCAAGAAGGCACTGACGGACGAATGGGGTAAGGAGACCGTGCTGATGGGCTCGGGCGCCTCGATCCCGATCGTCGCCGACTTCAAGCGCACGCTTGGGCTGGACTCGCTGCTCGTCGGCTTCGGCCTCGACGACGACAACATCCATTCGCCGAATGAAAAGTACGATCTGCAAAGCTTCCAGAAGGGCATTCGCTCCTGGGCCCGCATCCTCGCCGCGCTCGCGGAGGTGAAGTAGGCGCGGGGTGCGTAGGGTGGGCAAAGGCGCGAAGCGCCGTGCCCACCATCTTTCAAAGATTGCGACGGAAGAGGTGGGCACGCTTCGCTTTGCCCACCCTACGAAGTTACGCAAAATAAAAACGCCGCCCTGGATTGGGCGGCGTTTCATTCCAGAACGTGCAGAGGTCGTTCGCAGAAGATCCTACACGAATTTTCGCAAATCTCAAGTCCGGTAGCCCGGATTGACGCGGTCGAGCTTACGCAGCAGAGGCGGCCATACCAGATTGGTGGCGCGCAGCTCGGCGCGATCGCGGTTCGACAACAGCTCGGTGTTCTTCTCGATGGCGATCTCCTCGACCGGATAGACCGGCGTGCCGAGGGCACGCGTACGCACCTGCATCGAGCAGGCGCGCTCGAGATGGTACATGCGCTCGAACGCGGAGGCGACCGAGCGGCCGACCGTGAGCGTGCCGTGGTTGCGCAAGAGCATGTGGTTGTGGTCGCCGAGGTCCTTCTGGAGCCGCGGCCGCTCCTCGTGATCGAGCGCGATGCCTTCATAGTCGTGATAGGCGAGGTCGTGCGTGACGAGCTGCGCGGTCTGGTTCAGCGGCAACAATCCTTCCGCGCTGCTGGAGACCGCGGTGCCGTCGAGCGTGTGGAGGTGCAGCACGCAGATCGCGTCCTCGCGCACCTCATGGATCGCCGAATGGATGGTGAAGCCGGCGGGGTTGATGCTGTACTCGCTCTCGGTGAGCTGGTTGCCGTGCAGGTCGACCTTGACCAGGCTCGATGCGGTGATCTCGTCGAACATCAACCCGTAGGGGTTGATGAGGAAGTGATGCTCGGGGCCGGGCACGCGGGCTGAGATGTGGGTGTCGACCAGGTCGTCCCAGCCGTAGAGGGCGACGAGACGGTAGCAGGCGGCGAGATCGACCCGCTGTTGCCACTCGGCCTCCGTCATGTTCGACGGCGCTTCCTTCAGGCGCGCTTCCGCTGGTGACATGGCAAATCTCTCCGAACCTCGTTGTTGCGGAGCGGGAGCCTAGTCCTGCGAGGAAGTCGCAGCAAGGTAGCTATTGCGCGGCAGTCACGCGTAGCCCGCATGAGCGAAGCGACATGCGGGATTTCCATCCAGGTCCCCTGATATCGCTGCGCTCATCCGGCTACGGGAGATGATCCTGAACTACGGCGCCGGGATCGACAGCAGGCTGGAAATGCTGCGGCCGCGGATGTCGTAGACGCGGGCGAAGACCACGTCGTCGCGCTTGATCTCGACCATGACCGGCGCGGTGAGGCCCTTGCAGTAGAACTCGCCGAGCGTCATGGCGAAGTCTGCGGCATTGGAATCCCAGCCGATGGTGAAATCGGGACCGAGCGCGACCTGCGCGGGCCGCTGCGGGCCGCACACCGCGACCTTCCATTTGCGATTGCGCGGCGGGACTTCCTGCCGCTCGATGAGCTGCTCGCGCAGCTCGTCGGAGGCCTGCTTCAGGGCAAGGCCCCAATAGTCCAGCATGAAGCGGTCGTCGGCGGCGCGCACGGTGCCGGCGATATGGTTGAAGTGGGTGTATTGATAGGGATGCAGCCGGATCATCTCGGCGAGCGGCAGCGCGAGGCCGAAGCAGAAGGTGGCGAGCACGACCGGCTGCCAGGCGCGATGATTGGCCCGCAGACGCTCTATGGTCCAGGCTAAGGCGACGCCGCCCAGGACGGCCATCGGCGGAATGACGAAGACGAAGTGGCGGATGCCGTTGTAGAGCGCGGGCCGCTTCACCATCGCGATCACGAGCGGCAGCGTGGCTGCTAGCGTCAGCATCAACAGGATGGTCTTGCGGCGCGCCGGAACCTCGCGGCGCGGCAGGATGACCAGAGCGCCGACGACGGCGCCGATCATCAGCAACAGCATCACTTCGGGCAATTGCAGCGCGAACAGCGTCGGCAGATAGGACCAGGGCATGTCGGGCACGGACACCAGCGCGCCGTCGAACATCTCCTTCCAGGGCTTCTCGAAGAAATGCGAGAAGTAGGTCAGCGCCTGGAACGGATTGCCGGGCTCCATGATCGACCACGGCCAGATCAGGCCCATGATGAGATAGCCGAGCACGAGGCCGGGCAGCAGCACGTAGACGACATGGACGAAGCGGCGGATCGCTTCGCGGGTGCCTTCGACGCGCAGCTCTTCCAGGAACAGCGGCATGAAGCCGATCATCGCATAGACGAGCGAAAGGCCCCCGAGAATGCGCGTGCCGATCGAGAGGCCCGCGCCGAGGCCGACGATCAGAATCGTGCGCGGCGAGGGCTGCGGATATTCCTCGGCCAGTCGTACCAGGCCGAGCATCAGGATGGTCATCGCCACCGCGAAGGGCGCATCCTTCGGGTTCATGAACATGTGCCCGTAGAAGATCGGGCAGAGCGCGAGCAGCAGGAGTGCTGCGAGGCCGGCAAGCGGTCCGCCGACGCGGCGAGCGAGCCGCCAGGTCACCGCAAGCCCGATCACGCCGACGACGGCGCCGACGAGACGCCGGGTCTCGAACAGCTCGAGCGGCATGACCTTGTGCAGAAGCGCCGCGACCATGTCGAAGCCGCCGCCATACATGTAGAGATTGGCGAAGGAGAGCGCCGCGGTGTCCTTGAAGCCGGACCCGAACATGCGCAGCAGGAGGTCGGCATATTCGGCGTGGGTATAGTCGTCCCAGCCAAGCCCGTAGTCGCGGAAGGTCAGCCCCGCGATGACCGCGACCGCCGCCAGCACCAGCATGGCAAGGTCATCGCATGTCCGCTCAATCGAGCGCCCCAGAGGCGTGTCGATCGCCGAAGTGGTGATGGATGTCATGGCAATCGGTGACCCGGAATCCCCTCTCGGCCGTGCTGGCGCGCACGGCCCTTTTCCCCGGGAACCCTATAGCGCAGTTCCATTTCCAAGTAATTGCGCATTATGGCTAAATTCCTGATGCAACGCAGCAATTTCCGAATCCTGGAGTTTTGATAGAGCTAGCGAGATGTTGCTGAAGGGAATGTGAATAAGTCCCTGATTTCGCTATTTTAAGGAACGGCTAGGGCAATTGGTCGTTGGCGAGGCGTGCGATATGACGGTATCGTGGCGTAGGTGGTGTCGCGCGCTCATGCGCGGCCGGGGGTGAGTTCGATGACGCTGGCATTGCTGATCGCGGGGATTTTCGCCTTTGTGGCGGGTCTCCTCACGGTCCTCTGGGGCATCTCGCTCAAGGAATTCAGTCTCGGCAGTACTCTCATACTCAGCGGGACCATCGGCGTCTGCTCCGGGATGTTACTGATCGGCCTGTATGCTGTCGTGCAGGAGCTGAAGGGCATTGCCCGCCGGCTCGCCGCAACGACGCCACTGTCCGAGGTTCGGGTCAGGCCGGTGCTTCCGCCGGGCCTTGCGACTGCGGGCATGCCTGGGCCGGAAGCGGTTCCTGCCGAGGCCGCCAAGTTCGAGCCGTCGATGCCGGTATCTCCGGCTGCGCCGCCCCCCTGGCAGGATGAAGCAGCGGCGCGTACACGCGCCGAAGTGCCGCCGGTGCCGGAAGCGCCTGAAGCACCGCGCCGGCGCAATCTCTTGTTCGCTTCGACCTCGCGCAAGGAGCGCGAGCGCGCTCAGGCCAAGGCTGCGGAGGCCGCACCGGGTGAGGAGCATCCGGCGCCCGTGGCTGCCGAGCCTGCAGAGCCGCCGCCGGCGAGCTTCGACGATGCCTGGCCGAAGCCCGAACGCATGCGGCCGCCGGAGGCAACTCCGCCGCGCCGCCCGCCGCCCCCGCCGCTTCGTACACCCTCGACCTCTACGGAAGCCGCGCCGCCGCCGGCACCTGAGCCGCGTCCGGCGCCACCGTCCGAGCAGCCGGCTATCACCGTGCTCAAATCGGGCGTCGTCGACGGGATGGCCTATTCACTCTATTCCGACGGTTCGATCGAGGCGCAGATGCCCGAGGGCATGATGCGCTTCGCCTCGATCGACGAGCTGCGCACGCATCTCGACCAGCGGTCCTGAGGTCCATCCGTGTCAGAAGCGGCGGGCAAAAACTTCATCGAGCTGACGGCAAACATCGTCTCGGCGTATCTCAGCAACAATCCGACGCCGGCGGCCGAGATCCCGAACCTGATCAGCCAGGTGCATGGCGCGCTGGTGCGGGTCTCCGCGGGTCGGACCGAACCGCCGCTCGAGCCGGCCAAGCCCGCGGTATCGCTGAAGAAGTCGATCGCGCCGGACTATCTGGTGTGCCTCGAGGACGGCAAGCGCTTCAAGTCGCTGAAGCGCCATCTGCGCACCCAGTACAACATGACGCCGGAACAATATCGCGAGAAATGGGGCCTGCCGGCCGACTATCCCATGGTGGCGCCGAACTACGCGGTGGCGCGGTCGCAACTGGCGAAGAAAATGGGGCTGGGGCAGCAGCAGCGCAAACGCAAATAGCGTTGCGTCACGAGGCCTCGGCGAGCGCCTCGCGCGCATCGGTGCGGATGCGTTCGACCATTGAGCGCAGGCCGTTGGAGCGCTGCGGCGTCAGGTGCTCGCGAAAGCCGAACTCGTCGAACACCACGAGCGCGTCGGTCGCAAGAATCTCCTGCGGTGAGCGGTTGGAATAGAGCGAGAGCAGGATCGCCACCAGCCCGCGCACGATATGGGCGTCGCTATCGCCGCGATACTTCAGGACCGGCGTACCGTTCTCGCGATCGATCCGCTTGGACAGCCAGACTTGGCTGACGCAGCCCTGCACCTTGTTCGCGGCGGAGTGTTCCGCCTCCGGCATCGGTTCCAGGGAACGGCCGAGTTCGATGACGTACCGGTAGCGGTCGTCCCACTCGTCCAGAATCTCGAAATTGTCCCTGATTTCGTCGATCGTTGTCATGATGGCCCGTGTGTGATCTCACGGCCAATATAGGGACGCAAGGATGCGAAATCGATAGGGTTTGGGCCCTAATTCGCCGTTTCCGGCCCGCGCCATTCGAGCGCCAGGTCGTCCTGGGTCAGGGTGTCGCGCTGTGCCGTAGTCGGGTCGAGATCGGCTTCAGCCATGCTGCCGATCGAGCCGGTGTGGTCAGGCGCCTTCTTGTCGCTCTTGTCGTTCCTGCCGTTGGAAATCTGCTCCTTCTTGTCGTTGATGATCTGGTAGAGCTTGCGTGCCCCGTCCTGCGCCCGCTGACCGATGATGGTCGCGGCCTGTCCGCCGACCTCACAGGCCGCCGGCTGCCTCTTGCAGAACTGGCTCATGTCGGAGACGGCCGCAGTCGCAGCCGAGACGGCTTCGGCGGCGCCGACCTGCGGCAGCTTCTCCGATTCGGGAGTCTTGTCCCGCGGCAGAAGCACCAGCACCAGCCCGAGCCAGAATGTGATGCGGAGCAGAAAACGCATCGTGCGACCTTGCGTGTTAGATCCAGCCGGCGGCACCCCCGCGGGCCTTCGACCTAGCACCCCTCGATAAATCGCAAGTGATTGCGTTGAGCTTAATTCGGCGAAAATTTGTGTGAGATTTGAACGAATCGAACGGCTCGTAAATTTTCGATTGATGCCGGCTCGCGATCGCCCGTTTGCGCCCTTCCACCAATTCGAAACCATAAGGCGAGGGGGGCGGAAACCCCGCGTTCACCATCCGCGCGAATGAAACCGTCAAATCGCGTAAAATTTCCCACGATCACACGGTGTTCTGCCGCACGCGCCACCGCCTTAGCGTTCGTTTAATGTCACTCTGACACGGTGGCTCAACGATAAGGAGGCGTTCCGGCGCGTCTTTTCGATGCATGAGCCGAAGCGCGAGACCCGTGACAGTTTTGAGTATCATCCGCGATTGTCTCGATGCGCTGTTGCATCCCTCGGCGCGTTTTGACGCGCTGACGCGGGCACGCCATCGGGCTTTCATGGCCCCCAGGCTTCTCGGCAGCCTCGCCGCCTTTGCTGCATTCCCGATCTATCTCGCCATGCGCGGCGCACCCAGCGCGATCGAAGTCGCGGCTTTCGCCTGGCTGATCGCGCCAATTCTTCTGTCGTGGTTCCTTTCGCGCACCGGCCGCTATGAAGGCGCCCATGTGCTGTCGTCGCTGGCGCTCGCCGGACTAATCATGGCCGTGGCGGTAACCACGGGCGGCATCGAATCGTTTGCCGCAGTCTGGCTGGTCGTCGTTCCCTTGGAGGCTGCGCTGTCGGCCTCGCGCCGGGTAGCTGCCTTTGCCTCGGTGCTGGCGCTGTCCTGTGCGGCGCTCTTGATCCTGTCCGGTCATCTCGACTGGTTGCCGCTCGACCAGGCCAATGCGGCCGAACGCGGCATGTTCACCGCATTCGGCGTTGCGTCGGCGACGCTCTATGCGGCGGGTCTCGCTTTCGGCGCTGAATCGCTGGCCCGCACCAGCGTTGCGCTGCTGTCGCGCGAAGAGGAGCGCTACCGACTGCTGGCGCGCAATATGAGCGACGTCATCTCGCGGCATCAGCGCAACGGCGCAGTCCAGTTCATCTCGCCGGCGGTCGAAGCCATGCTCGGCCTGCCGGTCGCCCAGCTTACTGGTCACGGCCTATTTGACCGCGTCCATGTCGCCGACCGCCCGGCCTACCTCACTGCGCTGTCGGACGCCGCGCGGGGCGACGTGCGCAGCGCCGAATTCCGGCTGCGGCGGGAGATCGGCGGCAGCGAGCGCGGCCAGGTCGATTTCATCTGGGTCGAGATGCGCTGCCGGCCGCTTGACCAGGACTTGGTTGACAAGGACTTGGTCGACCAGGATTTGGGCCGCGGCGTGACGCGCGAGCCCGAGGTCGTCGCAGTGATGCGCGACATCACCGATCGCAAGATGCAGGAGCAGGCGCTCGATCAGGCCCGCAGCGCCGCGGAGGCGGCCGATGCCGCCAAGACGCGCTTCCTCGCCACCATGAGCCACGAGCTGCGCACGCCGCTCAACGCCATCATCGGCTTCTCCGAGATGATCGCGCAGGAACAGACCCTGATGTTAGGGGCGGCCCAGCGCAAGGAATACGCAGAGCTCATCAACGCTTCCGGCCAGCATCTGTTGTCGGTCGTCAACGGCATCCTCGACATGTCGAAGATGGAATCCGGCAAGTTCGAGATTTCGCCGGAACCGTTCGCGCCGCGCGCTGCGTTGTTGCATTGCTGCAATCTGCTCGCGCTGAAGGCGCGCGAGAACGGCATCGATCTCATCACCGATGCGCCGCAGGATCTGCCGGTGATGATCGGCGATCCGCGCGCCTTCAAGCAGATCGTGCTCAACCTCGTTTCGAACGCGATCAAGTTCACCGAGCGCGGAGGGCAGGTCACTGTTGCCGCCACGGTTTCGCCATCGCACCTCTTCCTTCGCATCAGTGACACCGGGGTCGGCATCGCGCCCGACGACTTGAAACGGATTGGCGCGCCGTTCTTCCAGGCCGGCAAGACCTATCAGCGTCGCCACGAAGGCACGGGTCTCGGATTGTCGATCGTGAAGAGCATCGTCGCCTTGCATCTCGGCGAGTTGACGATACAAAGCAAGCTCGGAGAGGGGACGGCCGTCACCATCAAGTTGCCGCTCGTCTGCGCGCCGTCACAAGGACGGCAAGCCGAAAGCAAGATTGCGACGCTGATGCCGCCGCCGCGCCATGATGTTCAGGACCAACCGGCTTTGGTGAAGAAAAGTGCCTAGAAAGTCTGCAAGGGACGAGGATGCTCCGCGCCGCCGTGGCGCCAAGGCGGCGGTCGTCGACGTCGAGACCGAGCGCAATCTCGCGATGCGGATCCTGCTGCACAGCCCCAAGGATACGCTCGCCGGCCTCGTGGCCTTTGCCGCGGTCAGTGCCATCGTCGCCAACGCGCTGTTCCTGCAAACCGGCCGCCATCCGGCTCCGATGTTCGGCACCGTGATCAATTTGCCGGCGCCGTCGGCCGCTGCATTGTCGAACCCGTTGCCGCGGCCGCGCCCGCTCGCGGCCGATTCACTGCCGCTCGAGCCGAAGCCGATGGAGTTCCGGGTCGCTGAGCCCAAGGCGGCAGAGAAGGCGCCGGCGCCCGAGAAGGCACCCGAGGCAACGGCCTCGACCTCGAGGTCTGCCGATCCTCTGACCAATCTCGTCAAGGCCACGGCGACGACGTCTCCGTCGCAGTCCGTCGTCGTCGCGCGACCGCCGGCGCCGATCCCGGCGCAGCAGAGCCCCGCAATGCGCCGCGTCGCCGCCGTGCAGCGCGCGCTCTCCGAATATGGCTACGGGCAATTGAAGGTGACCGGCTCGATCTCCGGCGAAACCCAGGCCGCGATCCAGAAATTCGAACGCGAGCACAAGATGCCGGTGACCGGTCAGGTGTCCGACCGGCTGTTGCGCGAGCTCGCGGCGGTGATCGGACATCCGGTCGAATAATCGCCGTCGCTTGCCGCTGACACTGGTGCTGCTTCCGCGGCTGGCCTATCGTCCTGTCCATGCGATTGAAATCGAACATATGGGTGGCAGCGTACTTGCGCCGCTGCCAGACCGAGGGCGTGTTCGGCGCGGTACGCCGGCGCGGCGCCGAGGAGGCCGGCGCGGTGTTCGTCAAGGTGTCGCTGCTTGACGGCAATGCGATGCTGTACGTGCCCGCGCCCCAGACCGTTTACCACGATGGCCGGCCGGTCGACCGCTTCTTCGTGCCGATGGCGCCGCAGCCTTTGCCGGAGCCTGCGGTCGAGGAACGGATCACCAAGGAAATCCGCTTCGATCCCGACGCCTGGATCGTCGAGACGGAGGATCGCGCCGGGCGGCATTTCCTGGAACTGGCGCGCGCGTGAAGATTAGAGTGTGACGACAGCCGGGGGTCACCTCTCCCTATGGGAGAGGTGACCCCCGGCTCGTACTGATTCAACCTAACCCGTCCCTCGCTAGCGCTCCGATCCGCCGGTGCCTGTCCGCATCGGCGGGATCGCGCCGGGCTGCACCGCGGGCCGCGGCTGGCTCGCGCCGCTGCGCGCACGCTGGCGTTCGCCGTCGTAGAGTGACGACTGATATTTTGCCCGCGTCACCGCGAGCGTCGAGCCGCGCCAGGCGGCGAGCATCACAAGTGCCGAGCGATCGCTGAGGCGGTCATAGAGCCGCGACAGCCGGTAGACGGTATTCACCGAGGTCCCGATCTCCGGCTTGAAGAACAGGAGGATGCGCTGGAAGTTGGGGCTCGGCATGTCGAGCGCGCGCGCGGCGACCGCAAGCGCTTCCCCACCGGCATCATCCACGATCTGCGCGGCAACGCGCGAGGGCAGGATCAGGCTCTCGCCGAGTTCCAGCGTGAAGCTCTCGGTGTCCTCGGCATAGGCCGCCCACTCCAGCGTCTGGATGGCGCGCGTGGCGCGGGCGGTCGGAATGCGGGGCGCAGCCTTCAGGGGAGTCTGCGCGAGATTGTGCAGGATCAGTGCGCGCTCCGAGGCCGTGGCGCGGAAGAACATGTCGTGGATCTCGGCGGCGTCCTTTGGTTGCATCGCCATGTTCGCGGACATCCGCAGCTCCGCATCGGTCGGCAGGCGGGGGGGCGCGGACGCGGCGGGCGGGGCGGGGATTTCGCGCGCCAGCGGAATCCGCCGGCCCTCATCCGCGGGCAGGAGCCCAAGCTTCTGCATGATCTGGGCGGGTGTTGCCGGATAGATCGCAAGACGGGCCTTGACCGCGGCGCGCGTCGCATCGTCGACCTGGTCGATCAGCCGCGAGGCGAGCTCGACGAATTGCCGCTCCTCGTCGCCGCTATGGCTCTTCGCCTGCACATAAAGGTCGGTCAGCACGCGCAGGAGCGTGGGGCGAATATCGACGCCTTCGCGACGGGAGAGGGTGATGAGCCCGTCGAATGCTGGAAATAGCGGCTTGGTCATGAGGCGTACGCAACTCGAGAAAAATCGTCCGCGTCAGCCTATCGCGGGTTGTTTTAAAGGCTCGTTAAGGAAAACGAGGTGTGAACCGGTGCTGCAGTTTCAGCAGTTGTCGTGCCGCAACGGGACGGCGCGTCTGACCCGTGCGGTTACGGTCCGGCCGGCACGTTTACACCCCGTTAACCATGTGCTGATCTTAATGGCACCCATGTTGTGAGGACCGTTCGGTCGCGCGGCAATAGAAGAGAGCTGACATGGGGACCATCATTGAATTTCCGGCCGATCGCCGGCTGGGCTCATCAGGGGATGTCGCTCCGCTCGCAGAGATGGGGACGGTGTTGATCCTTCCCGTGATCCGCATCGAGCGTGAATCGGACGAGACCACCGGCGGTCGTGGGCCGGAAGAGGGCACTGCGCCGGGGCGCCGCCGCCGGCGTCGCTAATCATCCGGCTGTCGTGCAATGCCGGACCCACACCACAAGATCCGGTGTTTCGCGTCGGCCCTGCTGCTCGCGCTGACCGGCGCGACGCTCGGCGCCTGTAGCGGCGGCGATTTCGGCCGCACCCGCGAAGACATGCGCAGCGACGACATGCACCGTTGGCTGGGTGCCGAGGTGACGGGCAGCCTTGGTCTCAAGGCTTCGCAATTCCAGCTCACCGACGAGGAGCGCCAGCTTCGCGACCTCGCCTATCCCATGATCGAGCCGCCGTTGTCCCGTCCCGCCTGGAAGAGCGTGTTCGGCGACTACAAGGCGCTGCCCTCGCCCTGGCAGCAGAAGGTGGTGTTCGACCGCACCATGTACGGCCGCACCCTGATCGACGAGCCACACCGCTCGCATTCCTCGCGCTATGCGCAGCTCATCGATGACGTGCGCAATGACATCACGCGTTTCGAGCCGTTCTTCGCCAGTGCGATCCGCGTCATCGATCTCGACAAGAAGCGCAATGCCAGCATGGCGCGCGTCTCCGAACTGTCGCCAAGAGAGAAGGCGGACGCGGTCGCGCGCATGCAGGAGAACTCGCTGATCGTCCAGTGGGTGCAGCAATGCCTGGAGCAGCGCGTCTCGTCCTATCGCTGGGCGCTGGAGCGGCTGGTGATCCAGGCGCCCGACGGCATGGCGGCGGATGCCGACCGCCTGATCGGCGAACTCGCCGCGCAGACCGCCAATCCGCCGGTCGCCGCCCAGCCGCCCTACGGCCGCGCAGTGGCCGTGCGCGGCTGACCAGGTCGTGCACCGTGATCGGGGTGCTGGGTCAAGCCTGATGTCTGCTTATCCGCCAATAGCGGTACGATAGCGGACATCGCCGGAGGTCACAGAAAGGCCATCGGCAGAAGTCGGCATTGGTGTCGCAGAAGGCCCGGCTGTCGACGCAAACCGGCTCATTCTGAAAACGCCTAAGAGGCGCAATCTGAGATTTGTGGGCCACCTTAGAGCTACCGCTTCGCCTCACAATAAAGTGCGGTTTACGTCTCCCTAATTCTAGACCTCCGCACTGGGATACCGGATAATGACCGCGGACCTCACGGGCTGCCGTGGGAATGCGCTGCCAGGCCAAATCTTGCAGACAAGGCCCCTCCATATGAAGCCGACGGGTTTCTACGGTCAGAATGCCAGGCAGTACTTCGACCTCGAGCATGAACCGCTGTCGTTGATTACGCGTTCGCTGCGCAACGCCGATATCGCCGTCACTGAAGTCCGGGATGATGCCCCGACGCGGAGTCTTTCCGGCGGGATGGTCCTTGAGGATTCCTATGTTGTCAGCCTGATACTTAGCGATTATCCGGATTGCGAGCAGCGGGAACTCGGCACGCCTGCCGTCAAGAACAACATCCATGCGGGCGCAACCTACCTGTACGACATGAAGAAGAATCCGAGATTCGTGATCGACAAGCCATGCCACTCCCTCCATTTCTATCTTCCGCGCTCGGCGCTCGACGGCATCGCTGAGCAGTCCGGCGCACCGCGTGTTGGTGAACTCCCCTCTCAACTTGGCGCCGGCCATGACGACCCGGTCATCCGTCATATCGGTGGAGCGCTCCTGCAAGCGCTGCGTCAGCCGGCTGAGATCAACCGGCTCTTCATCGATTACACGATGCTCGCATTTACCGCGCACGTCGCGCAAACCTATGGGGGGCTGCGAACCATCCGCACGCTGGCCCGCGGCGGTCTCGCCCCATGGCAGGCCAAACAAGCCTGTGAAAAGCTTGACGCCGATCTCGGAGGTACTCTTTCATTACAACAGATCGCAGCCGAGTTTGGCCTGTCGGTCAGCCATTTTTCGCGCGCGTTTCGCGCCTCAACCGGCCTGCCGCCGCACCAATGGCTGCTTCGCCAGCGCGTGAAAGCGGCCCAGAAGCTGATGACCGTGCCTGACTTGCCGCTGGCCGAGATTGCGATATCAGCCGGATTCGCCAATCAGAGCCACATGACAAAGGTCTTTTCGGCCTTGGTCGGCGTGGGCCCGGCGACATGGCGTCGCGAGGTGCTCGGTGTCAGGGACAGCGTGGCACGACCGTCCGGCTAGTGGCAGGGAGGTGGCAGCGACGCGGCGGCCGAGTTAGCTCAGGGTCATCCGCGACTGAGCCGGGCAGTGCTCGCTATCAATCAATGTCCGCTTCGGTCCCGATAACGCCCGCATTTGTGCAGAAGCAGCAAATGACGCGAGGGGCCAGAGGCGGTCATGCGCTAGCCGCCGCGCGGGGGCTCATTCGGGCAACCCCGCTTTACTCAGGCCCTCGATCAACAGCTTCGCCTTTGATTGCCCGCCGGTGTGTGCAATGCAATCGGGGTTGGGGCATTCTTGACCGAGCCAGTCGGTCCTGCCTGCCAATTGATGTCCGCTTTTACCTTGAAGCGAGCTGATTATTGCACGCACGCGAAATGACGCGAAGGGCCAGATCCGGACACGTGCTTATGGGCCCTGTACCATCATGGTCGGCTTCTCCAGCAGGGAAAAGTCCGAGCCCTCGCAGCTAACATATGGGTTGGTAGGGGCAAACATGCCGAGCGGATTGTCCTTGAACAACCAGGCATGCAGATCATAATGCACAAACTCCTTCGGAATGAGCGGTTCGTGTCCCTCCATTGGGCCCATGAAGGGTTGGCCGAAGAGAGAGGGCCGCTGCTTGGCGTCTGCCGTTAAAGGCACAAGCCACTCAACAGCCACCAGCTTCAGTTCCTTGCCTACGGGCTCGTAGATCAGAACATTGGGCTTCATCGGATCAGGAGCGCCTTGTACCGTGAGATTGACAAAGTGTACGCCCATGGCGCCTTTGGGATATTCCATGTGATGAGGTATTTTCTCGCCAGAATAGTGTACACAGCCCACAGTCGACAGGTAGAGGTCACGCACGGCTACTCTATAATCCTGGTATTTTTCCAGCGACTTGCGCAACGCATCGAGCTGAGCTTTGTAGGGCTCCTCCGCTGCGACGGGCCTGAGTGCTGCACCGATAAAGATAAAGCTTAGCGCGGCGACGAAAATAGAACGCGCAAGTTTGCTCATGTTTTCCTCCCAGCGTCTCATCAAAGCGGCGTGCTGTCGGCAGAACAGAAACAATTCCTCTTTCGTCTCAGCCAAGACTGAAACCGATCGCCGCCGATACATTGTCTTTTCTGGTTCGTCCACGTTCCAAAGATTGAGGTCGCCGACCTGTGGGGCTACTACAATCCGGAAGAATTGGCCGCGCGACACGAGAAATGCTTGTAAATCGGCGCCGAAGCATGACCCCTCCAACGTCAAGTGGATCATCGACTTATCGTACCGATCGGCATCGAGAACCCCACGCCGATTAACAGCTTTGTTATTTCTTCTGCGATTTCACATAGGCGATATAGCCGCGTACGTCGGCCGCAGGTTCCGAATAGGCCTTGCCCAGAGATTTCTCGATCGCTGCCATGTAGGTTGTGGCCCAAGAAGGCAGCGGATAATCGACCACTGCAAGAAACTCGAGGGTCGCTGCGAGTCGGATATCGGCGATCGAGGGCGCGGCGCCGCCGATGAACGACTTTCCATCCATAAAGAACTTGTGAAACACCTCGAGCGGCTCGGCAACCGCGGCAATCGCGGCCTTCTGTGCCGCCTCCTTCGCGGACGCATCGGCGTCGCTTGCGCCCACTTCACCCGGATACTGCGGGAAGCCGAGTGCCGGATAGGTAGCTCGCGCGACCAGGGGATAGAGCGTGCCGATGAGATAAAACATGGCGCTGTCGACCATGGCGCGCTGCTCGGCGGTCTTCGAATACAATGTGGTGATCTCATGCTTGTTGCAGAGATACTGCATGATGGCGCAGCTCTCCCACATTCCGCCCTTCGGCAATTCCTTCGTCTCCAGCATCGGCGTCATGTGTGCGGGGTTTTTCTGCAGGAATTCCGGCGTACGTGTCTTGCCGTAAACATCCTCTTCCGTGAACTCCAGATCGGCTGCACGGACAAAGACGCGCACTGCCATGTTGTTTACACTCGGCTTCAGCACGTTCAGGTTCATGGCCTCCTCCATTTGCAATCTCGGCCCTGCCGAAGACGCTCAATATGGGTTCTTTGGTGCCCTGTCGGTGGAGAGCGACGCGTTACGTCGCGCAACCAGCGCCTCGATGGCATCGGCGAGATGAACCTCGACAATGTTGCGATCTCCGCGGGAGACGCGGATCTTATGGGCCTCCATAAGCACATCCACATGCGTATAGCCGTTCGGCGGTTCAAATCGGTAACACGCAAGCTCGATCAGAAGGCCCATCGGGTCGGTGAAATAGATGGAATCCATGAAGCCCCTGTCCTTGGCGCCAGTATGTTTGATCTTGCGTTCGTCCAGGCGCTTGATCGCCTGCGAGAAGGTGGCGCGTGAGACGGCAAAGGCGATGTGATGCACGCAGCCGGGCTCCGTCGGCGTCCGGCGGGGATCGGGCTTACGATGCTCGTCGGTGAAGACCGTAATGAGCCTTCCATCGCCCGGATCAAAATAAAGATGGCTCTCGGACGCGTTGTCGAGATTGGGTTGCTCAAACACGAAGGGCATACCGAGCACGCCCTCCCAGAAATCGATCGACGTTTGGCGGTTGGCGCCCGTCAGCGTGATGTGGTGAACACCCTGGCTCTGAAGCTTTTGCATGGTGGAATGCTCCACAAGCTTGGACTCTACCATACCGTGGTGCCACCTGCACACCAAGCTCTGCAGCCATTTGATTCCAAAGAGCAGGCGATCTCCAGGGCCGGAACTCCTCAAACGAGGCTTGCGCGGCAACCGGATCTTGCGGGAGGTGGCGCTGCGTCGCCGCTCCCGGTGAAAGAGTCCGCTGCTTAGCACTACTCTGGCAGTTTAGTTTTGCCTGGGTCGACGAGGAGTTTCTCACAGTGCGGGCATCGCCGGGGTGGAGGCTGAGCGAAGAGCTCGAGGATGGCTTGCCTGACGGCCGGCATGCTCGGCTGTGGCGGTGGTCCCGCGATTCTTTTTTTTTCGTCCCGCTGCTTTAAGGCGGCGGGATTGGAGGAAGGCGTAGGCGATCATGGTCATCAAGGCGTGTCGGTGTAAGCCCGTCCAGGATCTCCCTTCGAAGTGGTCGAGGCCAAGCTCCTCCTTGAGCTGCT
>NZ_AXAS01000003.1 GCF_000472925.1 Bradyrhizobium sp. Ec3.3 | reverse complement strand
TCAAACGCTACAACCTTCTCATCGCACGACGGCGAGCGCAGGTGGAGACGACCTTCGCCACCCTCAAACGCCGCATGCGATTGACTTGCATCCGATACGTCGGCCTCATCAAGGCAAACGGGCAGGTTCTGCTCGCCTCCATCGCGTTCAACATGAGGCGGTGGGCCGCAATCGCTGCGTGAACCGCCCGCCGAGGAGCATGAGCCGCTCCATCGTCGGCCCGCTACTCCGACAACTAGCTTCTTCCCTGACCTGTCTTGGCCTCAAAAGCCAGTAACGCAACAGGCCCACTAGGGGAGAAGGAGGAAAGAGCGCTAAGCCCCGATTCGCCGCAGGGCTTCGGCGACCGTCACGATCGGAACATCGCGCTTTTGCGCCGCCTTCAATGCGTGGTGCAACAACGACGGCGAGCAGCCATAGGGGCTCGGCTGGTTGATGACATCGTGGCCATAGAAGATCAGCCAGCCGCCACTCGCAGCGGTCTCGTCGAAATAGCGATCGATGCCGCCGGCATCGATATCCTTGTCGATCAAGGGCGTGGAACGCAGGAGCTGCAGGTCGATGACGTCGCGATTGACGCCGGGAAGGATGCCGCGTGCCGAGCGGAACTTCCTGGCGAGCTGCGGCTTGCGCCAGATCGAGGCGAGACCATACGGATAGGCGAAATTCTCGAGCCTGATCGTCGGGTCGAGCGCGTGAAAGTAGTTGCGGTTCTGCTCGATCTCGCGCGCGAGCCCGGCCTGATCGAGATCTGCCGCGCGGCGATGCGAGAACGTGTGGCAAGCGATCTCATGGCCACGATGATGGAGCCTCAGGATAGCGTCGTTGGACAACCCGAGCCAGTGACCCGACCACTGCCCGATCTGGCTGCCGGCCAGATAGAACGTGGCGCGGCCGCCATGCTCTTCCATCATGGGGGCGCCAAGGTTCGCGGCGCTGTCGGGAGCGTCATCGAAGGTGAAGCTGACCATTGGCGCATGAGCCGACAGCCGATGCGGCGAGACCGCGAAATGCCGGGCCAGCCGATTGCTTACACGTCCGTTGATCGCCGACCACACGGGGGTTGTTTCCCTGTATTTCCAAATAGGGCGGCAGCAATGAACCATCCGCCCTCGGCCTGACGCAAGCTTAACGATTCGTTATGCCTAACGGAGAACCCGCTCGGCTCCTCAGCGCAGAGACAACGGCGCGGCCGCATCCTCGGCGAGAAAATCGAGCCAGTTCCTGAAAAGCACGGCCGCGGCACTTCCTGCGGCGATATCGCTGCGCAAGTTCAGTGCAGGCAGCTCGCTCGCCATTGCGGGATGACGCTGATGCCTGGCGCGCTTTTCGAAGCGGATGAGCTTCTCCTCGGTCGCCGCGTCAAAATAGCTCATGGGCAGCGCTGGATAGGCCTCGCGCTCGCGCGCGAGGAAGCGACCGATATCGCGCAGATATTCACGCTGCAGCGACAGTGCGTCATATTCGGGATGGCCCTGGAAGAACACGAAACGGCTGGCATATTGTTGGACGAAAACGTCAACGCCGGCCTTCGCCGAGCGCGTCAGCACCTGATAGCCATACTCGGTGAGGTCGGCCTCTGCGACCTCGTTCAGCCTTGAATGCGAGACTTTGAGAGTTGCCGGCGCGGCGCGCGTCAGCGGGTCGCTGCCGATCGTCTCGCAGTCGAAAATGCCATGGCATTTGGCGGCAAGCGGCCGCCGCGTGATCCGGTCGAGATGCAGCACCGCTGCATGCGCGGCAAGGCACGACCAGATCGTCGAGCGCGTATTGGTCCTCGCCCAATCGATGATGTCGGTGAGATCGTGCCAGTAGGGCTCCTGGTCGAGATCGGGCGCGACCGGCTCGGCGCCCGTCACGATCAAGCCGTCGAACCTTTGCCGCTTCAGATCGGAGAGATCGGAATATTCGCTCTCGACATGCCAGCGCGCCTCCGGTGAGCGCTTGACCGAGGGCAGCGAGAAACACTGGAAGCGGATGCGGCGTCCGCGGCCGGCGGCTTGCAACAGCTTCATGAACTGTCGCTCGGTCGCCTTCAGTGCCGGATCCGGCATGTTGTTGATCAGCCCGATCGTGATCTCGCGACCATCGCCCCGTGCGTCGTCCAGCGCCGGCACCAGGGCCGGGCTCAAGATACCTTGATCCTTGTCGATCAAGATGGTCATCGGCGCTGCCGTCTACTCCGCAGCCTGAAGCCGTTCCGACGGGCGGGCCTTTGCCAGCGCCTGGTCGATGTCTTCGATGATGTCGGCGATATGCTCGATGCCGATCGAGAGGCGGATCGTCTCCGGCAGCACGCCGGCGGCACGCTGCTGCTCGGCCGACATCTGGCGGTGCGTGGTCGAGGCCGGATGACAGGCAAGCGATTTTGCGTCGCCGATGTTGACGAGCCGCGTGATCAGCTTCAGCGCGTCGTAGAATGCCTTGCCGGCTTCCATGCCGCCCTTGATGCCGAAGGTAAACAGGGACGAGCCGTTGCCCGCGAGATATTTCTGCACCAGCGGATAATACGGGCTGTCCGGGAAGCCTGCATAATTGACCCAGGCCACGCGCGGATCCGCGCGCAAGAATTCGGCGACCATGCGTGCGTTCTCGACATGGCGCTCCATGCGCAGTGCCACGGTCTCGATACCCTGCAGCAACAGGAAGGCGTTGAAAGGCGATAGCACCGAGCCCATGGTGCGCTGATAGATACTGCGCACGCGCTCGATGAAGGCGGTCTTGCCGAAGCGCTCGGCATAGACGAGGCCGTGATAGGACGCGTCGGGCGTGTTGAAGGCCGGGAAGCGCGCGGCGTGCTGCGCCCAGGGAAAACGCCCGGAGTCGACGATGGCCCCACCGAGCGTGGTGCCGTGGCCGCCCAGAAACTTCGTCAGCGAATGCACGGAAATGTCGGCGCCGTAGTCGAACGGCTTGAGCAGGATCGGCGTCGCCACCGTGTTGTCGACGATCAGCGGCACGCCATGGGCATGGGCGATCTTCGCCAGCGCCTCGATGTCGCAGACATTGCCGGCCGGGTTGCCGATGGTCTCGGCGAACACCGCGCGGGTGTTCTCGTCGATCAGGCGCGCGAGTGCATCGGGCTTGTCGCTCTCGGCGAAGCGGCCCGTGATGCCCTGGCGCGGCAGGATGTGGGAGAGCAGGGTGTGCGTCGTGCCGTAGAGCTGCGGCACGGAAACGATGTTGCCGCCGTGATCGGCGACGTTGACGAAGGCGAAATGCAGCGCCGCCTGTCCGGTTGCGACCGCAAGAGCGCCGACGCCACCTTCGAGCTCGCTGATGCGCTTCTCGAGTACCGCGGTGGTCGGATTGGCGATGCGGCTGTAGCGATAGCCTTCCGCTTCGAGATTGAAGAGAGCTGCGCCATGATCGGCGCTATCGAACGCATAGGCCGCGGTCTGGTAGATCGGCACGGCGACCGCATGCGTGGTCGCTTCTGGTTCGTAGCCGGCGTGAATAGCGATCGTTTCGTTGCGCATCGTCCACCTCCGCGTCCGGCGGGTCGCACTTATTGGCACGTCAATGGATGTGCGTTATCCGCCGTCCTCGTGTTAGAGGCGGGTGGTAAAGCGGGCAATAATTCGTCTAGAGATCGACGAAGTAACCCTAACGATCGTTGTCGAATTAGCTAAAATTTGAACCAAATTGCGGGAGGGCTCACGCGCCCACGGCCCGCCGCACCTGTTCGCCGATCTGCGACAGCACGAGCTGCGCCTGCGGCAGGATCGCACCCATGGCATGGAAATTGTGAACCATGCCGTCGTGGCAGACATGCTCGACGACAACGCCGGCCGCCAGCAGCTTGCGTGCATAGGCGTTGCCTTCGTCGCGCATCGGGTCGAACTCGGCCGTGTGGATGATCGCCGGTGGCAAGCCCGTCAACCGCGACGCGCGGAGCGGCGAGATGCGGGGATCGGCGGCGTCGATGCCGTCGGGTAGATAATCGGCGAGATCGGCGTCGATCGTGACACGATCGATCAGGTAATTTTCGGCAAAGGCCTCGCGCGAGGGCGAGGTCTCCTCGAAATCAAGCACCGGGCAGATAAGGCATTGCGCGACGATGGAAAGGCCGGCGTTCTGCGTTGCCTCCTGGCACACGACGGCGGCAAGCGTTGCGCCGGCGGAATCGCCGCCGATCACCAGCCGCTCGGCGTCGATGCCGAGGAGAGAAGCGTTCCGCGCCACCCATTCGGTCGCAGCGATCGCATCGTCGATCGCGGCGGGGAATTTGTGCTCGGGCGCGAGCCGGTAGTCGACCGACACCAGGCGGCAATCGGTCACGTGCGCGATGCCGGCGGCGATGCGGTCATGGGTCTGGATGCTGCCGGCGACGAGCCCACCGCCGTGGAAGAACACGAAGCCCGGCGCCCGCGGTGCGGCGTTTTCCGGCGCATAGAGACGGTAAGCCAGCTCGCCGCCGGGGCCGGGCAGCGTGCCGTCCGATGTTGCAACGCCGGGAGCCTCCGCGCGCGCAAACTGCATCAGCTTCGCCAGCGATTGCCGTCGCGCCTCGACGCTGGGGCGGGCGCGCGCCGCGGGACCTGCCGCGGCCATCATGGTCAACAAGCGCTTTGCAAGTGGATCGAGCGGCATGGGGCACCAGTGAACGACAAATGATGGCCGGATATTACTGCAAATCTGAACGCGCGCGCACGCAGGTTAATGGTAGTTTCACGCAGGAAATCCTTTAGGAATTGGGCTAATAGTGACGCATATTGCGGCATCACAATCAGGGGAGGCCCGCTAATGGCCGAGAGCACAAAACCCATCGAATACTCGCCGAGCTGGACCTTTTTCGAAGGCAAGTGGCACGAAGGCAACGTGCCGATCATGGGACCGCGCACGCATGGCGCCTGGCTGGGCTCGGTCGTGTTCGACGGTGCCCGTGCGTTCGAAGGCGTTGCGCCCGATCTCGATCGCCACGTCGCCCGTGCCAATCAATCCGCGATCAATTTTGGCCTCAAGCCGGTGGTCGACACCGACAGCTGGATGACGCTCGCGCGCGACGGCATTGCGCGCTTTGCGCCGAACGCCGAGCTCTACATCCGTCCGATGTACTGGGCGCAGAACGGCGCGGGCGGCGGCGTGCTGTTCGATCCCGAAACCACCAACTGGTGCCTGTGTATCTACGAGGCGCCGATGCCAAAGCCGGTCGGCAACGCGATCACGCTGTCGCCGTTCCGCCGGCCGACGGCGGAATGCGCGCCGGTCGAGGCGAAGGCGGCCTGCCTCTATCCGAACAATTCGCGCGCGCTCGCCGAAGCCGCCTCCCGCGGCTTCCAGAACGCCCTGATGCTCGACATGCTCGGCAATGTCGCGGAGTTCGGCAATTCCAACGTGTTCATGGCAAAAGACGGCGTGGTCTACACGCCGGCGCCGAACGGCACGTTCCTGAACGGCATCACGCGCCAGCGCGTGATCGGCCTGCTGCGTGCCGACGGCGTCACAGTGGTCGAGAAGACCTTGCGCTATGCCGATTTCCTCGCCGCCGACGAGATCTTCTCGAGCGGCAACTTCGCCAAGGTCGCCCCCGTCATCCGTATCGACGAGCGCGAGTTGAAGCCGGGTCCGTTCTACACCAAGGCGCGCAAGCTCTATTGGGATTTTGCGCATGCCGTGAAGCTCGCGGCGTAGGACTGCTTACCTGAGCCTGCGAAAACGGCTGAACTGAAACGCCTGCGTCGAATCCCAGGGCGTGCGGTGGATGTCGTGACGTGTCTCCAGCAGCTCGAAATCCGGGCCGAGCTCTGTGGCGAGACTGTTGCCGTCATAGCGTTGCACCGGAAGGCCGCTGCATTTCTCGGGTCCGTCGAGCGCGAAGGTGCCGATGATGAGGTGACCGCCCTCGCGGACCGCCGACCGCAGGCGATCGATATACGCCTCCCGATCGGAAGGCTCGGTCAGGAAATGAAACGCGGCGCGGTCGTGCCAGATCTCGTATGTGCGTGACGGCCGCCATGTCGTGACGTCGGCAACGATCCAGTCGACGTGCGCCGCGGCAGGGCCGATGCGCGCCTTTGCAGTGTCCAGCGCATGGGCGGAAAGATCGAGCACCGCAATGGAACGATAGCCCTCCCGCAATAGCGCATCGACGAGGCGCGACGCGCCGCCGCCGATGTCGATGATGGCGGCGTCTCGTCCTGGATTGGCTGCGTGGATCATCTGAAGCGAGATGGCTGGGCTCTCCTGGAACCAGCTCACCTCGTTTTCGCCCTTGGTCGCGTAGACCTTTTCCCAATGTGTGCTGCGTTCGGACATGGGTTGGCTCCCCGTAATCGCTAGAGCTTACCACGTCGGCCGTGTCATTGGCCGTGAAAGGCGCGAGCTCGCCACACACCCAGCCGTCATCGCCCGGCTTGACCGGTTGAAACCGCCCAGTATTCCAGAGACAGTGATGGGATACGGACAGGCCGCGGCGTACTGGATGCCCCGGTCAAGCCGGGGCATGACGGTGGAGAGGGGGCAGACTTGCGATCTCTTGCCGCCCGCTGACCTCTACGGCCCGTACAGCACGAGCTCCGTGTCTGTGAGATCGGCCAGCTGCGGCCGGTGTGGGCCCTTGAAATATTTGCGGCCGCGCCGCTCGGCGTAGACGCCGGTGAGGCCGGGGATGGGACCGTTGGAATCGACGATGACAGAGATCTTGCCGAGCCGCAGCAGCAGGCGGCCGATGCGGCCGGTGCAGGTGACGAATTCGGCGACGCTGCGGCAATAGATCAGTTGCATCGCCGGCGGCGCGATCCAGCCGCGGCGGATGCGCACCGGTTGCAGGATGAAGGGGAACACGCCCTTCGGCGTGCGGACCACAAGGCTCAGGCAATTGTAGCGCGCATGCCGCGTCAAAAGCTCGGTCTCGGCCTCGCCGAGGCCCTCGATTCGCTTGGCGTGCGGCGCGATCACCTCGATCTTGGTCCAGCGCGGCACGCGCGACAGCACCGGCACCGAGAAGAACAGGCCGCGGCAATAGGCTTTGAATCCCTGGGTCTCGATGATCGGCCAGGTCCACACCGCCGGGCTGATGTTGAGATAGGTCACGTCCTTGTGACGCTGCGCGATCTTGGTCAGCAGCGGCGCGTAGTTGCGGAACGCCGGCTCGACATACCAGCTCGACAGGTTGCAATGGATGGCGATGGCCTCGCCGTCCTTGCGCGCCGTGTAGATCAGAAGCAGCACGCCGACCGGCAGGCCTTCATTGTCGAGCATGTAGCCGAAGCGCGGATAGCCCTCGGGCACGGGCCGGAAGGCCTGCCTGCGCAGGCCCTGGATCCAGTAGTCGCGCGAGCGGCCGACAAAGCCGCGCGTCAAGAGGTCCGCGATGGCATCGACATCGGACTCCGTGATCTCGCGGCATCGGACCTTGGTGTGGATCACGCTCGTAATGCCCGTGGAAATGATCGGCCTCGTCGCTTAGCGCCAGCCTTCGACATGGGCGTCAGTCGCCACATGCGGCGACAGGCCCAGGATATCCCGCACCTTGGCGGGCCAGGCGGAAAGATCGGTGCCGTGGGTGTGGAACATCGCAACGGCGAGGCGGTCCATGCCGAAGGCGACGCAGCCCGTGTGGGCGGGCTCGCCATTGGCGTCCTGGATGCCCCAGGTCGTGCCGAAGTGCTCGCGATGATAGTTGAAGCTCATGCAGGCCGTCGGCTGCTCTTCCGAGCGCAGCGGGATGAGCAGCTCGAACTTGAGCTGCTGCTGCTTCTGGCTCACCGCCTTCATCTGGCCGACGCGGCCGAAGAAGGGATCGCTGGCATAGTCGACGCGGAAGGTGAGACCGAGATCACGTGCGATTGCCTGCGCGCGCACCATCCAGCGCTCGCGGAAATCGGCAACGTCATCGGGGCTGCCGATGCAGACATATTCGCGCATCCGGAACGATTGCAACCGGTCGAGATGACGCGACGGCTCGCGGCGGAAGCAGTCGGCGGCGACGTCGAAGCGCAGGCCGCCCTTCGGCAGCTGCCCGCGGCTCGCGGCGATCGGATAGACGGGATAGCAGGCCGCCGGTGACAGCACGAGATCGGCGGGCGAGAGCGATGTGGTCCAGTCGCCGCCGGCGTCGAAACGGCTCACGGCGGCGTTGATCTCGCGCTCGGTTCCATGCAGGCCGCAGACGCAGCCGAGCAGGTTCGGGAAGCTTTTGAGATAACCGGATTTCTCCAGCTGCGCCCGGCTCATGACCGGCGGAAAGCGCATCACCTCGGTGCCGGCCTCACGGTGCCGCGTGATCAGCGCGGCGAGCCGCTCCACGACATCCTCATAGAGCGCGGTGCGGGCGTAGACGCCGTCCGAACCCATGCGGTGGAACAGCACGTCGGTGAGATGGTCGAGCGGATCGATGGCTTGCGGCGCAGTGTCGGGCGAGGTCGGGAGAACGGCAACGTTCATGGCCAAAACTTCCTGTTATCTGCAATTCTTCTTGTTGGTCGCGTAGGCTCGTCGGTCTCGAAGGCTTGTCAGTCGCGAAGGCTTGCCGGCACGCCGCTCATCAAGGTCGAGGTCGCGGCGTTGGCAAGGATGCGGTCATTGCTGATCATGATCGGTGCGGACAGCACGTCACGTAAGTGGCGGCCCATGGTGAAGTCGCCGTCGTTGCGGTAGCCGGCAAGGCCGGTCGTGCGCATCGCGTGCATCACGGTCTCGACCGCAAGCTCGGAGGCCTGCACCTTGAGGAGCGTGATCGAAGACTGGAAATCGAGCGAGCCGAGCGCGCGCTCGTCATGCTCGTGATGGGCGAAGGCGTCGATATTGGAGGCGATCAGCGCGCGGAGCTTTGCCAGCGACATCTTCGCGGCGGTGAAATGGGCCGCTGCCGGCGGCATCTGCCCGCCGGAGGCACGTGCCGCCTTGCGGACGAATGCCTGCGCGCGCGTCACGGCGGCAGCCGCAACGCCGGCCCAGGCCGACGACCAGCACAGATGCGCGAACGGCGTCATCGTCTGTGCGTGGATCTTGTCATAGGATTCCGGGAAGACGCGGTCGGCGGGGCAGTCGACCCTCAGCTCGAAGCCGGTCGAGCAGGTGCCGCGCATGCCGAGCGTTTCCCAGCCCAGCGTCCGCTTCAGCGAATAATCGTCCCTGGCGAGCGCCAGCAGCACCTGGTCGGAGGCGACAGCATCACCCGCGCGGCGCGCGATGGTGACGAGGCCGTCGGCCTCCGCGCCGTAGGAGATCACGGTGGCATCGCGCGTCAACGCGATCATGTCACCTTCATGATCGACCGCGGCCGCGCTCGCGCGGATATTGCCGCCGTTCTGGCCTTCGGTGGTGGAGGAGGCGAGCAGCCACTGGTCGCGGCCGACCCGGCGCATCATGGTTTCCATCCAGGGAATGCCGTGGCCGTGTCTGATAACGCAGGCGACCTTCGTCGTATGCATCGCATAGATCATTGCGGTCGAAGCGCAGGCGCGCCCGAGCGTGTAGCAGATGTCGGTGACGTCGTAGATCGAGGCACCGAAGCCGCCGAATTCGACGGGGATCATCACGCCGAGCAGTTTTTGTTCGCGCGCGGCGTCGAATGCCTTGTTGGGAAAGCGGCCGTCGCGATCGACGCTCTCGGCTTCGCCGGCGGCCACCGTCGCCATGCGCGCGGCGCGCTCCACCAGAGAAGGGTTGTGATCGAGAAAGCTTGCCTGAGCGTCGTCGACAGGTTGAAGGGCCGCTTCACGCACGTTCATGCTGGTTCGCCTCCGGTTCGTCGTTCGAGATCGGTCACGCCGTGACGATCATCCGACCATGTTTGCTTGGCCTGGAGGCTTACGGATTTAATTCAAATTCGTCGACGAAATTGAAGGTAAACAAGGCCTAATTCGGAACGAGCAGTTAAGACCTGGTTTTTTGCGCCACCGGACTTTCCGAGATCGCGTTAACAATGCAAGGAAGCCACGAGTTTTAGTCAATCTGAGTCATCGTTTACTAAGAAACGCGAGTTAAGAGTCGCGCCCATTGCGGGATCGGCCCGTCATGCCCATCGTAGACGGCGCTCCGGACCTTATCAGAGGATGGGATATTGCAGATGCAGGCGTTCGATACCGATGTGCGGGATCGCATCATCAAGCTGGTGAAGGGCATCCTCGAACAGAATTCGCTCGCCGCGGATGTGAAGCCGGGTGCGCGCCTCGTCGACATCGGCCTCACCTCGATGGACATGGTCAACCTGATGCTCGGCGTCGAAGCCGAGTTCGACTTCACCATCCCGCAATCCGAAATCACGCCGGAGAATTTCCAGTCGGTCGATACGCTGCATCGGATGGTGGCGAGCCAGTTGCAGCCGGCGACGGCGGCGTAGCCGAAGACCCCGTCATTCCGGGGCGATGCGCAGCATCGAACTATGGTGCGCAATTGCGCACCTGAGAATCTCGAGATTCCGGGTTCGTCGGTAAGGCGATGCCCCGGAATGACGCCCTCAACGGGCGGCCTCCCCGTTCCAAATCGGTCCGAAAACTGGCATAGCTTAACCACGTTGCACATCGCGGACGGGGTGAAGCAGGCATGACGCAGGCGGTATTGGGCATCATCGGCGGCTCCGGCATCTACGACCTGCCGGGACTCGAGAGTGCGCACGAAGAGGTGATCGAAAGCCCCTGGGGCGAGCCGTCGGCGCCAGTCAGGCGCGGCACCATCGCCGGTCTGCCGATCGTGTTCCTGCCGCGGCATGACAAGGGCCACCGCCTGTCGCCCTCCGACATCAACTATCGCGCCAATATCGACGTCCTGAAGCGTGCCGGTGTTACCGACCTGGTTTCGCTGTCGGCCTGCGGTTCCTTCAAGGAGGAACTGCCGCCCGGCACCTTCGTGCTCATCGATCAGTTCGTCGACCGCACTCACAAGCGCGAGAGTTCGTTCTTCGGCAAGGGGTGCGTCGCGCATGTGTCGATGGCGCATCCGGTCTCGCCGCGGCTGCGTATCCATCTCGCGGCCGCGGCGGAAGCCGAGGGCATCGCAATTGCGCGCGGCGGCACCTATGTCTGCATGGAGGGGCCGCAATTCTCGACGCTTGCGGAAAGCATGACCTACAAGACGCTGGGTTATTCCGTGATCGGCATGACCAACATGCCCGAGGCCAAGCTCGCCCGCGAGGCGGAGATCTGCTACGCCACCGTTGCCATGGTGACGGACTTCGATTGCTGGCATCCCGATCACGACGCCGTCACCGTTCAGGATATCATCCGTGTTCTGACGTCGAACGCGGACAAGGCCAAGGCCCTGGTGGCGCGGCTGGCAAAGGATTTTCCGCGCGAGCATGAGCCGTGCCCGATCGGCTCGGACCGCGCGCTTGACACGGCGCTGATCACCGCGCCCGAGGCGCGTGATCCGGAACTTCTAAGGAAGCTCGATGCCGTGGCGGGACGCGTGCTCCGCGCATAGGACGAAAGGCAGAACGCCATGAAGGTCGACGGCAAGCATTATCGCAGCATCTGGCGCGAGCGCGACGGCTGGTCGGTCGGTGCCATCGACCAGCGCCGGCTGCCGCACGAATTCGTCATCGCCCGTCTCACCACGAGCGAGGAAGCGGCCGACGCTATCCGCACCATGCTGGTGCGTGGTGCTCCGCTGATCGGCGCCACGGCTGCATTCGGCATGGCGCTCGCCATGCGCGAGGATAGTTCGGATGCAGGGTTGATGCGCGCCTACGAGACGCTGGTGGTGGCGCGCCCCACAGCCATCAATCTCAAATGGGCGCTCGACGAGATGCGCGCCACGCTCGCGCCGATCGATCCCCTGGAGCGCGCCGAAGCGGCTTACGCGCGCGCCGACGAAATTCTGGAGCAAGATGTCGAGATCAACCGGGGCATTGCCCGCAATGGTCTCGAACTGATCGAGGCCATTGCCGCGAGAAAGAAACCAGGCGACACCATCAACGTGCTGACCCATTGCAATGCCGGCTGGCTTGCTACCGTCGACTGGGGCACCGCGACGGCGCCGATCTATCTGGCGCATGATCGCGGCATCAAGATCCATGTCTGGGTCGACGAGACCCGTCCGCGCAACCAGGGCGCCTCGATCACCGCCTGGGAGCTCGGGCACCACGGCGTGCCGCACACGGTGATCCCCGATAACACCGGCGGTCACTTGATGCAGCACGGCATGGTCGACCTTGCCATCGTCGGCACCGATCGCGTCGCGGCCAATGGCGACGTCTGCAACAAGATCGGCACTTACCTGAAGGCACTCGCCGCGCACGACAACAATGTGCCGTTCTACGTCGCGCTGCCGTCGCCGACGATCGATTTCGCGGTCAAGGACGGCATCCGCGACATCCCGATCGAGCAGCGCAGCGCCATCGAGGTCACCGACATGACCGGCCGCACCGCCGACGGGCGGCTCGAGACGGTGCGGATCGTGCCCGAGGGTTCGCCGGTCGCCAACTATGGCTTCGACGTGACGCCGGCGCGGCTGGTGACGGGCTTGATCACGGAGCGTGGCGTGCTGAAACCAGATCGCGCCTCGCTCGCCGCCGCCTTCCCGGAGCGGATTGCGACTGCGGCGGAGTAAAGCGCTTGACGAAGGAGGCCGCCGCAATCTCGTCATTGCGAGCGCAGCGAAGCAATCCAGAATCCCTCCGCGAAGACAGTCTGGATTGCTTCGTCGCTCCGCTCCTCGCAATGACGAGTTGAACTAGCCGAGCTTCAATCTGCCTCGAGTTCCGCGATCGCCTGCGCGCCGCTTACGACCCTGATCGTCGTCATCCCCATCTCGCGCGCCGGCTTCAAATTGACGCCGAGATCGTCAAGATAGACGCAAGCGTTCGGATCGACCTGCAGCGCCTCGACCATCATGCTGTAGATCCGTGGATCCGGCTTGCGCAGGCCGATCTTGGCGGACTCGATGACGTGATCGAACAGCGCCATCACCTCGGCGACATAGAGTGTGCGGCCGGTCATGCTGCCGATGGCGTTGGCGGGAAGATTATTGGTGATGCAGCCGGTCTTGAAACGCGCCTTGATCCGCTTCAACGCCTCGACCATCTCAGGCCGCAGATTGCCTTGCAACAGCGGCAACACGTCGCGACCGCGCACCTCCGCTCCCAGCGCAAGCGATTCCGCTGCGAACAGCCGGTCAAATGTCTCGATGTCGACCTCGGCGCGCTCGAACTTCGCCCAGGCGTTTTCAAGATGATTGGCGGCATTGGTGCGGCGGATGATGTCGGCGGGCAGGCCGCGCTCCTGCTCGAAGCGCGTGAAGGCCTCGAAGGGTGAGCTCGTCAACACGCCGCCAAAGTCAAAGATCACAGCCCCGATCGCCACCGTCCTGCCCTCGTCGATATCAGGTGAAAACCGCTAGCACGCTGCCGCCGCAACGGCCAGCACGAAGGATCTCTTTCAAGGCTCTCTTCTAAGCGTCTCTTGGCTAACGGCGTCCCAGCGGCTACCACACTAGCCCATGAACAAGACGTCCATCCTGCTCGCAGCGGCGGCGCTGCTCTTCACCGCACCCGCCCAGGCCATCGTCGGCGGCGGCACGCCGCAATCCGAAGGCGTCGCGCGTTCCATCGTCACGATCGTCGGATCGCGCGGCAATTTCTGCACCGGCAGCCTGATCGCAGCGAGGCTGGTGCTCACCGCAGCACACTGCGTGCAGCCCGGTGCGGAGTACAAGATCCTCGACTATGCCGCCGACCGCAAACCGCAATTGCAGAACGTGCGTGCGGTCGCGATCCATCCGAGCTTCAACATGCAGGCCATGCAGTCGCATCGCGCGACCGCCGATGTGGCGCTGTTGCAACTCGAAATTCCACTCAAAGGAAAATCAACATCGCAGATCGGTGCGCCGCAAATTCCGATTGTGGTCGGTGGCCGCTTCACCATCGCAGGCGTCGGCGTCACGGTGCCTGGCGACGGCAAGAGCGGCGGCATGACGCGCGTTGCGGGCCTCGTCGTGGCGGGCCAGCCCGGTACGCTGCAAATGAGGCTCGTGGACCCCGTAACCAACGGCGTTCGCGCCGGAATCGGCGCCTGCACCGGCGATTCCGGCGGTCCCGCGTTCGAGGACAAGCCGAACGGTCCCGTCGTCGTCGGCGTCATCAGCTGGTCGACGGGGCCGAATGGCAGCGCGGGCTGCGGCGGCTTGACCGGCGTCACGCCGCTCACGCTCTACCGCGACTGGATTCTGCAGACAGCGCGGAGCTGGGGTGCGGCGCTGTGATTTGATTGCGATTTGATCTATGCCATTTTGAAGCGGAAGCGCGGCGGGCGACCATGAACCCCTCGCGGAGGAAACGCGTCGCCTGATCAAGGGCGGCCTCAAAAGGCAAAGAATCAACAATGAATGTCGCCGTCCGTACTCAGCCCACCACGCAGCAAGTCACTGAACATTTCGATGTCCTGATCGTCGGCGCCGGCATTTCCGGCATCGGCAGCGCCTATCACCTGACAAAGCAGCTTCCTGGCACGAGCTTCGTCATCCTGGAAACCAAGGACAGCTTCGGCGGCACCTGGATCACGCACCGCTATCCCGGCATCCGGTCCGACAGCGATCTCCACACCTTCGGCTATCGCTTCAAGCCCTGGGTCGGACCGCCGATTGCGACTGCCGAGGAGATCCTCGCCTATATGAACGACGTGATCGAAGAGAACGATCTCGGCAAGCACATCCGCTACAAGCACAAGATCAATTCGGCACGCTGGTCGAGCGAAACCAATCGCTGGACCATCGAAGCGATAACGACCGATACCGGCGAGGCCAAGACCTTCACCGCGAATTTCCTCTGGATGTGTCAGGGCTATTATCGCCATTCCGAAGGTTATACGCCGGAATGGAAGGGCATGGACCGGTTCAAGGGCAGCATCGTCCATCCACAGAACTGGCCGGATGATCTCGATCTCACCGAGAAGAAGGTCGTGGTGATTGGTTCGGGTGCAACCGCTGCGACGCTGCTGCCGAATATCGCCGACAAATGCGCGCACGCCACCATGCTGCAGCGCTCTCCGACCTATTTCCGTATCGGCCGCAACGCCATCGAGATCGCAGAGGAATTGCGCAGGCTTCAGGTGGATGAGGAATGGATCCACGAGATCGTCCGGCGGAAAATCCTGTTCGAGCAGGACGCGTTCACGAAGCTCTGTGTCGCCAAGCCCGATCAGGTGAAGAAGGAGCTGATCGGGCAGATCTCCGCGATCCTCGGTCCGGACTACGATGTCGAGACGCATTTTACGCCGACATATCGGCCGTGGCGGCAGCGCATCGCCTTCGTGCCCGATGCCGATCTGTTCAAGGGCATCGCCAGCGGCAAGGCCTCGGTCGTCACCGACGAGATCGAATGCTTCGTCGAGGACGGCATCCAGCTCAAATCCGGCAAGCTGCTCGAGGCGGACGTCATCGTCACCGCGACCGGCTTCAATCTCGCCGCGCTCGGCGACATCGCCTTCGAAATCGACGGCAAGCCGCTCGCCTTCGGCGGCACGGTCACCTATCGCGGCATGATGTTCACGGGCGTGCCGAACATGGTCTGGGTCTTCGGCTATTTCCGCGCCAGCTGGACGCTGCGCGTCGATCTCGTCGCCGACTTCGTCTGCCGGCTGCTCGGCCATATGAAGGACAAGGGCGCCAAGAAGATCGAGGTCAAGCTGCGCCCCGAAGACCACAACATGCCGATCCTGCCCTGGATCGATCCGGAAAACTTCAACCCCGGCTACATGATGCGCAACATGGACCTGCTGCCGAAGCGCGGCGACAAGCCGGAATGGCAGCACAGCCAGGATTACTGGACCGAGAAGGACGAGATCCCGAGGACGGATCTGGACGACAAGGCGTTTGTCTACGGGTGAGGTAGGTGCGTCTAGCCCCACACTCTGCCGTCGTCCCGGCGAAGGCCTGGACCCAACCCCAGGGAAGAGTCGTGGCGTGTGCCAATAACCGCGAGTCTTCGCCAAACCATGCCCTGGGGTTGATCTGCGCTTGCTCTGCTCGCTTGTCCGGGGCGACGCGTAGCGTCACTGCTTCTGCTGCTGCGGCTTGCGCGGCGGGCGAGGGGCTACCGGCGTGCCGGCCATCTTGTTGGCGGCTTCGCTGATGTCGAGGAGGGTGCGGCGCCCGTCCTCGATGAAGCTCGCCGACTTCTTCTTCATGGTGTCGGCTAGCTCGCGCAGTCCCTTCACTTTCTCGAACAGCTCGTCGGCCTTGCCGTCGGCGAAGCCGGGTACGACGTTTTCGATCTTCGTGACCGCATTGTCGAAACTCGCGAAGCCCTTGTCGATCTTGCCCATCACGGCGTCGATCTCTTCGCCCTTGCCCTTGAGGTCGGCGGTATAGTCTTCGAATGTGCGCAGGCCGTCCTTGATCGCGCCCGAGTTGCTCACGATCATGCGGTCGACATTGTGCAGGGTCTCGACGATCGACTCGGCGTCGCTGAGATCGGCCGTCAGCACAGGAATGCCGTCTTCATCCAGCGGCACGGGCGGTGCCGAGGGCGCGCCGCCGATCAGCGAGATCGCGGCGATGCCGGTCAGGCCCTGGAACTCGATGCCCGCCACGGTGTCCTTGCGGATCGGCGCTGCGTTATCGAGCATGACGAGCGCGACGATCTTGCGCGGATTGTCGAGCTTGATCGAGAGGATCTGGCCGGCCGGCACGCCGTCGAAATTCACCGGGCCGCCCCGGCGTAGGCCGCTGGCCGAGCCGCCCTCGAACACCACGCGCAGCTGGCTGCGGCTCTGGGCCGCGCGATATTTCTGCACGCCAAGCAGCCCGCCGAACGCCACGGCGATCGCCAGCAGCGTCACGGTTCCGATCATCAAATTACGTCTGCGCGCCATTATCCGTTCCGACCCGCGCCCCGCCGCCGAGGAAAGCGGAGCCGCGCGCCGATTTTATGGGCAAAGCGCGGCCAGTGGAAGCCGATCAATGCCCGGCCGCGCGCCGGGCGGCCGCGTTGTTCAGGACGATCAATGCGTCTACGGCGACACCGGTCCTGGCATTGATCAGGAAGGGGTTAACGTCGATCGAGGCGATCCGGTCGCCGGCGTCCGCGATCAGGTTGGAGAGGCCGACCAGGGCCTTCACGACGGAGGCCTCGTCCAGCTTCGGCTTGCCGCGATAGCCGCGCATCTTGACGCCAGCCTTGGTGCGGCCGATCAACTGCCGTGCCTCCGCCGCATTGAGCGGCGCGCCGGCCAACGCGACGTCCTTCATCAGCTCGATGTCGACGCCGCCGGTGCCGAACAGCACCACCGGTCCCATCTCGGCGTCGAGCGAGGCGCCGACCACGAGCTCGAGATCGGCCTTGACCTGCTGAGCGATCAGGATGCCGTCGAGCCTGGGCTTTCCCTTCAGCTTCTTGACCCGCGCGGTGATGTCGTTGAACGCCTGCTTCACCTCGTTCGCGCTGTTGAGATTGAGCACGACGCCGCCGATGTCGGACTTGTGCAGGATCTCGGCGCTCACGACCTTGGCGACCACGGGGAAACCGATCTGCTTGGCGATCTTCACGGCCTCGGCCGGCGTCTGCGCGATCCCTTCCTTGGAAATCGGGATGCCGTAGGCCTTCAACAGCTTCTTCGATGCGACCTCATCGAGCGCGGCGCCGTTCGCCGCCTTCAGCGTCTTCTCCAGCAAGGTGCGCGCCGCGCGCTTCGAGCTTGCGACGACATCGGGCACTTCCTTGGCGAGCTTTGCGTAGTCGAGCAGCGACTTGATCGCGCTCACCGCGCGGTCGAGGCCCTGCATCACTGCGATATGCGGCAGCGATTTGCGCAAGGCTTTTGTAAAATCGGTGAAGCCGATCGACATCGCGCTGATGTAGATTACCGGCTTTGCATCCCAGCTCGCCATCTCGTTGACGATGCGCAGGTTACGCTCGCGCTGCTCATGCGGCGCCTTCGGCAGCTCGGCGTCGATGATGACGATGTCGATGTCGGGATCATCGATCATCAGCTTGATCGATCTCATGTAGACGGAGGGATCGACCACTGCGGCAAAGCCGGCGTCGAGCGGATTGCCGACGATCGAGCCGGGACCCAGCATCTTTGCGAGCTCGCCGCTGACATGCGGGCTCAGCGGCGCAAAGTCGAGCCCGGCCGCGTAGAAGGCATCGATCAGGAGCCCGCGCTTGCCGCCCGAGAGCGTCACCGCCGCAAGGCGATTGCCTTTCGGCACAGTGCTGTGCACGAAGCATTCCGTGGTCTCGATCAGCTCGTCGAGGCCGCGCACCCGGATCACGCCCTCCCGCGTTGCGACGGCGTCGAAGGTTTCGATGGAGCCCGCAAGCGCGCCGGTATGCGCCATTGCCGCCGCCCGGCCGCCTTCGGAGGCGCCGAGCTTGAGCGCGATCACCGGTTTGCTGGCGGCACGCGCCGCCTTGCAGGCATCGCGAAACGCCTTGGTGTTGCGCACGCCCTCGAGATAGACGACGATCACGCGGATGCTCGGATCCTCGGCGAAATAGCGCATGAGGTCCGGTGTCTCGAGTCCGGCCTCGTTGCCCGTTGTCACCATGTAGCCGACGCCGACGCCGCGATCCTCCAGCGCCTGGCGGATCGCCATCACGATGGCCCCGGATTGTCCGGCGATCGCCACCGCGCCCTGGTCCATGGTGACGACGCGATCGTCGATATTGGTGAAGAGGTTTTCGCCGGCGCTCAAGTTGCCGAGGCAGTTCGGCCCGGTGACGGCGAGCCCGGTCTCGCGTATCGCCTGCTGCAATTCGCTAGCGAGTTTCTGGCTCTCCTCATCCTGCAACTCGCTGAAGCCCGAGGTAACGATGGTGGCCGAGCGTGCGCCGGCTGCGGCCGCGTCGCGGATCACCTGCACGGCGAAGCGCGCCGGCACCAGAACCAGCACGTGATCGGGCCGCTCGGGAAGGCTTGCAAAATCCTTGTAGCAGGTCACGCCCCAGATCGTTTCGCGCTTCGCGTTGATCGGAAACAGCGAGCCTGCGAATCTGTACTTGATCAGGTTGTTCCAGATGCGCTCGGCGTAGTTGCCGGGCTTGTCGGTGGCGCCGACCAGCACGATGTTGCGCGGATGCAGCATCGCGTGGATACCCTTCACGACGTCGCTGGCATCGGGAGCTGGAGACCATGGCAGGGCGGTTGCAGCGGTTACCTTTGCTTCCATGGTTCCTCACCTTGTTCTTCTTGGCGTGCGTTCTTGTTGGCACGTCCGCTTTTGTAGGGTGAGTTCGAACGAGTGGCAACCGCGCGGCGCGAATGCCGTCGCGCGGAATAGGCCTGCCTCAATCAGTATTTCAGGAGACCGAGCTTGTAGCCGTAGTGATAGGCGATCTGGAGCGCGAGATAGGGGGCGATGACACGGCGGATCTCGGCCTGCGTCGGATCGAAGCCCAGCACGCGCCGCCGCAGAATTCCCATCTCCTTGACGCCCACCGCATAAGTGGCGGCGGTCTTCTGCGCATCGTGGATGCGGAAGCACGATAAGAAGCGCGGCAGACGAACGAATTTGAAGCCCGCCGCCTGCGCGCGAAGGATGAAGTCCCAGTCCAGCGCAAAATGGAAACTTTCGTCGATCGGCCCGACCTTGTCCCACACCCGCTTGCGCCAGAACATGGTCTCCTGCGGAATGTAGTCGGCATATCTGAGCGTCTTGCCGTGATAGGGCGGCAGCACGGCCCGGCCGACCTCCAGCCCGTCGCGATCGACGAACACGCGATGCCCATAGACGATGTCGACGTCCGGATGCGACATGAAATAGTTGGCGACATAGGCGAGCGTGCCGGGCAGCAGCATGTCGTCGCTGTTGAGGTAGGCCATGATCTCGCAGTCGACGCCGGAAAAGGCGATATTGATGGCGTTGGACTGGCCCTTGTCGGGCTCGCTGCACCAGCTCAGGCCGTTGCCGCGCCTGCTCAGCAGCTCAGCCGTTCCGTCGATCGAGGCGCCATCCTGCACGTGATAGTGCAGGTTCGGATAGTTCTGGTTGAGGATGCTGTCGATGGTGGCGTCGAGATAGTGCACGTGATTGTAGCTCGGCGTCACCATCGCGATGCGCGGTGCGTTCGCGGGCGCCGATGGCGCGGGCTGAAAGCCGTTCGCGTTGAGCAGGCGCGGCGGATATTGCTCGAACGTCCACATCGGCGGTCGTCGCCAGAGACTGCGCAACGACTCCCGTCGTTGTCCCGCGGCGATGAGATGCTGGTTTCTCTCCAGAAGTGCGATACGGCCTTCGATCTGATCGAGCTGTTGCAAGACCTTCTGCTTGAATTCGTCGTCCATCAATAAAGTTCCGCAACAGGAATGCAGTATCAAAAATCGCCCCGGCGAAGCCGCTCGCCACAAGTCGTTCTCTATAGGTCTACTGCCGGAGACGCCAGTTCAGTTCCTCGCTCAAAACGGAGTGCCGGAAGCCATGGTTAGAAGCCATCGTTAATTGTGCGCAACATGAGGCTCTCACCAGACCTCCCTGGGTCTTGAGGGCGAGGCGATGCCGGCCAGCAGCACGGCCAGGATGCCGGTCAGGAAGATGCCGTCGAACGTGCCGGCACCGCCGATCGAAGCGACGGGGGCGCCGAGACTGCCGATCTTGTCGAGGTTGAGCAGATCGGCGCCGATCAGGGTGCCCATCGAGCCGCCGATATAGGCGAGCGGCGCGGCATATTCGCGCGACAGCAGGAAGGCCAGGATCGCCGTGGCTACGACCGGCGCGAAGACAGGAACCGCGATGCCGACACCCTGCACCGGCGTCGCCATCATGTGGATGACGAAGGCGATCGCGATCACCGCGATCGCAGCCTTCAGCCAGAGCTGGTAGCGGAGCACGAGATAGCTCGACATCAATGTCGGGATCACGGCGCCGCCGACATTCACCGCAAGCACCGTGCCCGGCCATTGCGTCACCAGCGGCACCACATAGCGCATGCCGAAGAAATCGACGATCTCGCCCGAGCGCACCGCCTTTCCCGGCAGCACCGTGATCGGGATGTTGAAATAGCTGCCGACCAGCGAGCCGAACAACAGCAGCAGCGCAACTCCCGGGCCGACGCCAAGCTTCATATAGGCATAGCGCAGGATGCGGAGCTGGATCAGGATGATTAGCCCCGCGAACAGCAGTACCAGGATAGAAAACAGGCCCGGTGTGATCGGCAGGTACTGAACTTGTGAATGCATGGTCACACGGCTGGATCTGGAAGTAGTATGCCTGCTGCCAGCATCTCACGGGACGGCGGCGATGACAAACCTAGCTGCCGGTTCCAATCAGCGTCGCGTGCAGGATGTAGCGGTCCGGGCCTGAGGTGAGCGCGTCGAACGGCCAGCAGGTCGACAGCACGAGCTCGTAGCCTTGTGTATTGGGATCGATACCCGAAGCGTCGAAGCGCACCACGGCCGAGGCGTCGGCCCGGTAGTGGAAGCGCTTGCCGTCGCTGCGCGTGAGCTCGATCTCGTCACCAACGACAACATCTTGCAGGAAACGGAAATGCGTGTCGCGATGCGCCGCGTAGACGGCGACGCCGCGCTCGCCGGCATCTGCGGTCTGTTCGACATGTCCGGGACCGAAGGCAAGCGCCTGGCCGCTGCTGCCGGCGAGCACGATGGCGCTGGCGCCGATCCGCTTCACCTCGATCCGTGCCACCGGCCACGTATCCGCCCATGACCACGGCTTGGTCGGTTGACCGCTTGCGATGCTCTTGGTGAACGCGCGCTCCAGCAGCACCTGCGCCAGCCATGCCTTGGCGTGGATATAGGCGCCGTCGCCGAACAGGATGACGCCGACGAGGGCCAGGGTGACGGGGGAGATGATGCGGCGCATGATGTTTCACTCTCTCGTCATTGCGAGCGGAGCGAAGCAATCCAGACTGCATCCGCGGCGGCAGTCTGGATTGCTTCGTCGCTCCGCTCCTCGCAATGACGGTGCTGAGAAAAAAGGCGCGCGCGGCTGTTTGGGGCGGGTGACGGGCAGCCGCGCGCGCTGAAGGAGAGAAGGTGGCTGAGACCTCCTCTTTCACCCGGCGTCAGTGAGCAAGGGCTGACGCCGGTTGAACAGGAACAGGACCAGGCTGAGCAACAACACGATCAGTCCTGCGGTCATCTTCAACTCGGCCGAGGTGGCCGTCTTCGGCAGGCGGATCGTGTCGGCGGCCGCAGGCGTCGGGCGCCGCGCGGTCGGCTGGGTGCTCGCATCCGCATGACGCTCCTTCAGCTGCGTCGGCACTTGCTGCGGCCGTTCGCCGAACACCTTTTCGAAGTCCCAGCCGGCCGGCAGGTTGATCGGCAGCTCACTGAGCTTGAGCGGTTCGCCTTCGGGGCGGCTCGGCGTCTTGTCGATGGCGACGAGGCTGGTCAGCCGGGTGACGATCTGGTGCTCCAGCGCCAGTCGCAAGATGGTCTTGTCGGCATCGTCGGGGCTCATCTCGCGCATGGTGCGCGCGACCTCTGCGTCACCGATCTTGCGATTGGCCCAGAGCTTTGACAGACCCTTGCCCTCGGCGGCGTTCTGCAGAGGCAGCGTCACCGACCATGGCCGGTCACCGACGCGCCCCTTGATCTCGAGCGAGCCCGCAAGCTTGTCGAGCTTTGCCGCGAGCACCAGCGGCTCGTCGCGATAGACGTCGGGAATGATTGCCGGCGTGATATCGGCCGAGGCATCCGAGAACTTGGCGGAGAGGCCGGTCACGGCCGGATTTTCCAGCTTGGCGAACAGGCCGCGCATGCGCTCCTCGACCTGCTCGACCGAGCCGATATGGGTGAAGGCGCCGCGTCCAAGCTCGGAGGCGCGGGTCATCAGATAGGTGTTGGGCGCAGAGCCGATGCCCACCATGAAGACGCGCGAGCGGCCACGCATCGCCGTGATCGTTTCGAACAATTGCTGCTCGTTGCCGATCGCGCCGTCCGTCAGGAATACGACCTGGCGGACCATGCTGGTGTCGCCGAGACTGTCGGTCAGTGCGGCGCGCATCGCCGGCACCATCTCGGTGCCGCCACGCGCCTGAAGCGCGTCCACGAAAGCGGTTGCCTGCCGCACATGCTCGGCATCGGCGGGCACCGACGTCGTGAACAGCACGTCCATGGTGTCGTCGAAGCGGATGACGTTGAAACGATCATTCGGCTGGAGGCGTGAGAGCGCGTAGTTGAGGCTCGCCTTGGCCTGGATGATCGACGTACCGCCCATCGAGCCGGAATTGTCGATCACGAACACGACTTCGCGCGGCAACGGTTTTTGCGTCGCTTGCTCGACCGACGGCGGGGTCACGAAGGCAAGCAGGTAATCGGCGTCGCCGACATGCTCGCGAAACAGGCCGACCGAGGGCGCTTTCTCGGCTGCGGGCTTCCAGGACAGCTCGAAATCGCGGTCCGCGGGCACGGTGCCGTCGGCAAGACGAACGATCCGCGTTACATTGTCGGGGCTCTCGATCTTGACGGCGTGGTGATGGCTCTTGACCTCGCCGAGCGCGAAGCCGCCCTGGAGCCGAACCGTGATGCTGGTCGGATTGACCGGCGGATTCCTGGCGGGATCCAGCACGGGCGGCGAGACACGGTCACGATCCGGCACCGGGTCGGTCTTGCTCGCGCCCCAGCCAGAGCCGTCGGGACGGAAATCGACGCTCTGCACGATCGGCGTCGGATTGTACCGCGGCCCGACCACGAGCGGTACGCGCAGCGAATATTCGTTGCCGGACTGGTGCACCGGCTCCTGATATTCGATCTGCACCAGCACGGTTTCACCCGGGCCGATATTGGCAACCGAGTTGGTGAAGATGTTCGGCCGTTCCTGTTCGGTGAGTGCGGCCTTCTGGCCGTCCCGGCGCGCCTGCTCGTAGATCACGCGCGCCTGCTGCCGTTCCTTGATGTCGCCGACGATGACGCGGTCGCCGACTACCATCTTCAGAGTGTCGACCGCGCCGTTGGTGGCCATCGGATACACGTAGGTTGCCTCGACCCAGTTCTTCGAGGGATTCCTGAACACCTGCGTGACGCGGGCGCGCAGCGTCGGGCCGGAGACGGTGATGTCGACGTCGATGCCGAGTCGGACGGCCTCCGTGGTGGCGCCGTCGTCCTTCAGAAACAGCGTCCCCGAGCGGGTCTCGCCGGGCTGCAGCAGGCTTGCCTGCTCTGACGTGGCCGACCAGCTCGGCACGAAGCTCACGAGCAGGGCCACGAAGGCGATCAGGATCACGGCAACGCCCTGCGCCAGCAGAAACAGCCCCAGATTGATCAGCTTTCGCAGCAAGGGGTGCTCGTCACTGTCGGTCTCGTCATAAATGCTCATCTCATCTGCTCCCGAAGCACGTTTGGCTGGCCTCTATTTCGGCCTCGGAGCCCTGATTTCGCGAGCAGAATGATCGGCAATGTTCGGCCGCCGGCCACCCGGGCCGGCCGTCGTGGAGACGGCCCTGTGCGGTTTTGTGCTGATTTGTCCGGCCTGCTAGAATGTCCGTCTGGAGCAGGGAATGACGATGCAGACGCCGGACAAGCAGCTTACCGACGAGCAAAGCCGCGAGGTCGCCGAGAAAATCCGCGAGGAGCTCGCCAAGCGGCGCATCTCCCGGCAGGCGCTGGCCGAGCAGGCCAAGCTCAGCCTGTCGACGCTGGAGAAGGTGCTGGGCGGCCGGCGCCCGTTCACGCTGGCGACCACGGTGCGGCTGGAGCAGGCCCTGGGGGTCGCCTTGCGGAAAAATCACGCCGCGCCGCCGGCGCCTGCCGCAGGCAACGATGTCGCGCCCGACAGTCTCGGCTCCTATTCGCACCGCGCGGTGACCTGGCTCGAGGACGTCTACATCACGCTGCGGCCGTCATTCGGCGATAAGGATGCGCTCTTTGCCTATCGCACCGAGATCGTCTGGGAGCCGAAAGTTTCGTCGCTGGTCTTCCGCGAGGGTGAGCGCACCGACGCCGCCTATGAGCACACCGGCGAGGTCGCCGTTCCCCATCAGTCCGGCTTCATATATCTCGTCATCAACCGGCACGGTCAGCATCGCGTGATCACGGTGTCGCGGCCGACGGTGGCCGGCGAGATGTATGGCATCATCTCGACGCTGCGTGCCGGCCCCGGCTCGCAGCTGACGCCGATTGCGGCGCCGATCGCGCTCGTGCCCGCGCGAAACGTCAAGACGCCGACCTTGGGACGGATTGCTCCCGACAATATCAACTACGCGCTGTACCGTGACCATCTGCGCCGCACGGTGGACGAGTCATTCGCGCTGTTCCTTCCGGTCTAGCGGCTCTTTCGTCCCGGCATTGCCTTTTTATTGAATCTATTTGCCAGTGTCATTCATGCCCAGTCCGCAAGCCGCGCCCGACGCCGAGCGTCCGCTGTTCTCCGTCATCATTCCGCTTGAATTTCACCGCGGGCAGTGGGAGCAGTCATGGCAGGGCTGGATGTCGCAGACCATCGCGCGCCAGCTTTACGAGATCATCCTGGTCGTGCCGCCGGACTTTTCGCCGCGTGAAAATCTGTCCGCGCTTGCCGGCGGTGAGGCGCGGCTCGAATTCTCCGATTCGGCTCATGACATCGGCCTTTGCGCGATCGGCGCGGCGAGGGCGCGCGGGAAATATTTGTTCTTCACGGAATCGCACTGCTGGCCGGAGCCCGATGTGCTCGCGCTGTGTGTCCGCGCCTTCGAGGAGCATCCCGAGTGGTCGGGCTTTTCCTGCAAGTCGATTCCGGTCTGCCGCAACCGCCTGTCGGAGGCGGAAGCCGCGATGTACCAGGCCGACATCGATTTCGGCATGAAGATACATCCCTGGCGCAAGGTGCTGGACCAATGCTTCGTGACGCGCCGCGAGGCCTATGAGGAATGTGGCGGCCTGCGCGAGGAGCTCGGCCATTTCGCCGAATGGGTGCTCGCAGCCGCCTACCATGCGCGCGGCCACGTCATCGGTTATCTCGAGGAGGCGCGCTTCCATCATTACTACATCGGACGGCTGTCCGACCTGAAGACGTTCACGCTCGATTTCGTGGAAGGCGAGATCCGCTACCTCAGCGAAGGACGGCGCGAGCCCGGCAGCGAGCTTCTGGACATTCCGGTCGAATGGAGCAGTCAGGACGATTTCGATCCCGCACTTGCGCGAAGCGCGCTTCGCGCCTTGGTGCTTGATGGCCGTGCATGGTCGAGGCGGCCTCACGAGACATGGCGCGGCTTCCGGCGCTGGGTCGGGCCTGCGTTGTTTGGCAACCTCTCCGCGCGCGGTGCGGCGCGGCTCGCTGCGGCCTATGCCCGCTGCGTCCTGACCGCGCTGGCGCGTGTCGGCTCGCGCGAGAGCATCGCGCGCTGGATGAAGCGTTACATTGCGGCCCTGATCGATTTTCAGCGTCTCGATTGCATCCGCCGCGTTCGCGAGGCTGGAGGTGGTCCCTTGCAGCGGTTGGGCAATCCTGTGCTCGCGCAGGCCGGCTTCAATGCGGTGGAGACCTGGCAGGGCCGCGCCTTCCGCTGGAGTGAGCCCGAAGCCGCGGTCCGGATCAGCGCGCGGCCCGGCCGCAACGTGGTTCGTGTTCAATGCCTCAATGTCCGCGAACCCTTTAATCGAATCGGGCTTCGCTTCTATCTCGACGGCGAACGTATCGCGGAGCGATCGATCGCGATCCATGAGGATGGCTTCGAACTGCGCCTTGAGCTGCCATCGCCCGGTGAGGCCACGCTGGCATGGACCTGCCCGCGCTTTGCGGCCGTGGGCGATTCGCGCCGCCTCGGCCTGCCGGTGGTGGCGATCGAAGTGGCGAGCGACGTGCAGCCGCGCGAGGCTTGACGCTCAGGCGGTCGCGGCCTTGTCGACTTCCGAAGCCGCCGAAAATTCCTTTCGCAGCGTCGGCTTGTGGATCTTGCCGGTGGCGTTGCGCGGCAGCGCGTCGACGAAGCGGACCTGGCGCGGGCATTTGAAGCGCGCGAGATTGGCAGCGCAGTGCGCGAAGATGTCCGCTTCGCTCAAGCGTTGTCCCGGCTTGACCGCAACGATGGCAAGGCCAACCTCGCCCCATTGCGCATCGGGAATGCCGATCACGGCTGCTTCGGCAATCGCGCTGAGCTGATGCAGGACGTTCTCGACCTCGGCCGGATAGACGTTCTCGCCGCCGGAAATGTACATGTCCTTCCAGCGATCGACGATGTAGTAAAAGCCCTCCTGGTCGACGCGCGTCGCATCGCCCGTATGCAGCCAGCCGTCGGTGAAGGAGGATTTGTTGGCCTCCGGCCGGTTCCAGTAGCCGGGCGTGATGTTCGGTCCCTTCACCCAGAGCTCGCCAAGCTCGCCGACATCCGCATCGCGGCCGTCCGGCCGCACGATCCGCACCTCCGTGTGCAGCACCGGCTTGCCGGCGGAACCGGCTTTGCGCGCCGCGTCCTCGCGATCGAGCACCAGCACGGCCGGCGAGGTCTCGGTCATGCCATAGCCCTGCTGAAGCGCGACGCCGCGCGCCTCCCAGACCTTCAAGAGCGGCACCGGCATCGGCGCGCCGCCGACGCCGCAGGTGGCCAGCCGGCTCAGATCGGTGGTCGCGAAGGCCGGATGCTGCGCCATGAACTGGTAGATCGCGGGCACGCCGAAGAAGACGTTGATGCCTTGCGCGGGATCGCCGAGCAGCTGCAGCGCGAGGGCGGGATCGAAGGCGCGCATGATCAGCACGGTGCCGCCGGCATGCAGCGCGGGGTTGGTGTAGCAGTTGAGCCCGCCGGTGTGGAACAGCGGCAGCACAGTGAGCAGCACCGTGGACGGCCCGATGCCGGCAGGGCCACCGAGATTGACGCAATTCCAGAACGTCATGCCATGGGTGATGGTCGCGCCCTTGGGATGGCCCGTGGTGCCCGAGGTGTACATGATGGTCGAGATATCATCGAGCGTCACCTGCTCGACCCTGTCGAGCGGCTTTGCCGTCGCGATGCCGGCTTCGTACGAGGCTCCTGGGCCAAGCAGCAGCGTCGTGCCGACGCCGCAGAGTTTTGTCACTGCAAGGGCGGTGTCGGCGAGATCGCGGTCATGAACCATCACCTTCGGCGCGCAATCGGCGACGATGAATTGCAATTCGGGAACGGTGAGGCGGGTGTTCAGCGGCACGAACACCGCGCCGAGCCGGAAGCAGGCGAACTGCACCTCCAGCGTGTCGGTCGTGTTCTGCGCCAGCACCGTGACGCGATCGCCGCGCGAGACCTTCAGGCTGTCGCGCAGATGTGTGGCGAGGCGCGAGATCCGTGCATCGAATTGCGCGTAGCTGAAGCGGCGCTCGCTTGCGAGGTCGTGGACCGCGATCTTGTCTGGCGCGCGGCGGCTATGATGGGCGATCCAGTCGTAATGGCGAACGGTCAAGTGTCCCTCCATTTGCGGTCGTGCGCTGCCTGCCCGTCATGCCGTGAAACATGCCCAGGCCAGCCCCGAGGGGCCGGCCGGAGTTTTGTGCAAGTTTCTTTTTTGGTTCGGAGTTGGTCCGCGAGGGGCTAAACTGTCTTGCGTTGAGTTGCTGGAGCGTGGCCCGACCGAAGTCGGGTGTCCCAAGCCAGCCACTCGACGCAAGTGAGCGGGTGGTGTTCCGGCCATGGTGGCAACAAGAATCGCCGCCAGCGAAAGCGACCACGCGATGACGAGCCCGTTCTATACCGCTGAGCACGACGCCTTCCGCGCCGTGATGCGCCGCTTCGTCGAAAAGGAGATCGAGCCCCAAGCCCATGAATGGGACGAGGCCGGCGAATTCCCGCGCGTGCTGTATCGCAAGGCCGCGGAGATCGGCCTCTTGGGGCTTGGGTTCCCCGAGGAATTTGGCGGCGTCCCCGCCGACCAGTTCATGAGGATCGTGGCGAGCCAGGAGCTGGCGCGGGCCGGTGCCGGCGGCATCAGTGCGTCGCTGATGAGCCACACTATTGGCGCGCCGCCGATTGCGCGCGCGGGCCGTGCCGAGATCAAGGCCAGGGTGCTGCCGCCGATCCTTGCCGGCGAAAAGATCTCCGCGCTCGGGATCACCGAGCCGAGCGGCGGCTCCGACGTCGCGAACCTCCGCACCAGAGCGCGGCGTGATGGCGATCACTACGTCGTGAGCGGTGAGAAAACGTTCATCACCTCAGGCATGCGCGCCGACTATCTGACCGTTGCCGTGCGCACGGGCGGCGAGGGCGCCGGCGGCGTCAGCCTGCTGCTGATTGAGGGCGATACGCCCGGCCTGTCGCGCACCAAGCTGAAGAAGATGGGCTGGTGGGCGTCGGACACCGCGACGCTGCATTTCGACGAGTGCCGCGTGCCGGCCGAGAACCTGATCGGCGAAGAAGGGCAGGGCTTCAAGATCATCATGCAAAACTTCAACAGCGAGCGCATGGGCATGGCGGCCGGCTGCACGGCCTTTGCCCGCGTCTGCCTCGATGAGGCGATCGCCTATGCGAAGGAACGAAAGACGTTCGGCAAGCCGCTTGCCCAGCACCAGGTGATCCGCCACAAGATCGTCGACATGGCGCAGAAGGTCGCAGCCAGCCAGGCGATGCTGGAAATGCTGGCCTGGCGGCTCGAGCAGGGCGAGAGCCCGGTGGCCGAAATCTGCATGATGAAGAACCAGGCCACGCAGACCATGGCGTTCTGCGCCTCGGAAGCAGTGCAGATCTTTGGCGGTGCCGGCTTCATGCGCGGCATCAAGGCCGAGCGCATCTACCGCGAGGTCAAGGTCAACGCCATCGGCGGCGGCACCGAGGAGATCATGAAGGATCTGGCGTCGCGGCAGATGGGGTTGTGATCTTCACCGTCCTTCCGGGGCGACGCGAAGCGTCGAACCCGGAATCTCGATATTTTGGACTCATCTCTGGATTCCGGGTTCGCACTTCGCGCGCCCCGGAATGACGAAGGGAAAGAAATGCTGTTCACCGCCGACCACGACGACATCCGCCGCTCCTTGCAAAAATTCATCGCCAACGAGATCAATCCTCATGTCGATGAATGGGAGAAGGCCGACATCTTCCCGGCGCACGAGTTGTTCAAGAAGATGGGCAGCCTCGGCTTCCTCGGGCTGAACAAGCCGGTCGAGTTCGGCGGCTCGGGCCTCGATTACTCCTACGCGCTGATGATGGCGGAGGAACTGGGGGCCATCACCTGCGGCGGGGTGCCGATGGCGATCGGGGTACAGACCGATATGGCGACGCCGGCGCTGGCTCGCTTCGGCTCCGACGAGGTGCGGCGCGAGTTCCTCGCGCCGTCGATCGCTGGCGACTATGTCGCCTGCATCGGCGTCTCCGAACCCGGCGCAGGCTCTGACGTCGCCTCGATCAAGACCAATGCGCGCTCGGACGGTGATGACTATGTCATCAACGGCGGCAAGATGTGGATCACCAACGGCGCCCAGGCCGATTGGATCTGCCTGCTCGCCAACACCGGCGACGGGCCCGTTCACCGCAACAAGTCGCTGATCTGCGTCCCCATGAAGAGCAGGGGCGTCACGGTGGCCCGTAAGCTCGACAAGATGGGCATGCGCTCCTCCGACACCGCGCAGATCTTCTTCGACAATGTCCGAGTGCCCAGGCGCAACCGGATCGGTGAGGAGGGCAAGGGATTTACCTACCAGATGATCCAGTTCCAGGAGGAGCGGCTGTGGGGCGCGGCCGCCTGCCTGAAGGCGCACGAATACATCATCAACGAGACGATCGAATATACCCGCAACCGCAAGGCCTTCGGCCAGAGCATCCTTGACAACCAGATCGTGCACTTCAAGCTTGCGGAGATGCAGACCGAGGTCGAGCTGTTGCGCGCGCTGGTCTATCGTGCGGGCGAGGCGCTGGTGGCGGGCGAGGACGTGACGAAGCTTGCAACCATGGCCAAGCTGAAGGCCGGCCGCTTGGGACGTGAGCTCACCGATGCCTGCCTGCAATATTGGGGCGGAATGGGCTTTACCAACGAGACGCCGGTCAGCCGCGCCTATCGTGACAGCCGCCTGACCTCGATCGGCGGCGGCGCCGATGAGGTCATGCTGATGGTCTTGTGCAAGATGATGGGAACGCTGCCCGGCAGCTTTAAGGTTTGAGCATGATCTTCTCGGAAAACCGCTGCACACTTTTCCGGATCATGCTCTAGGGGAAACGCCTAATGATCACGCTCTACCACTGCGACGCTGCGCGCTCCTTCCGCCCGCTCTGGATGCTGGAGGAGATGGGCCTGCCCTATGAGCTGAAGATGCTGCCGTTCCCGCCGCGCGTCTTTGCCAGGGAGTACCTCGCGATCAATCCGCTGGGCACGATTCCCTATCTGATCGATGGCGAGACGCGGATGACGGAATCGTCCGGCATCTGCCACTATCTCGGCACCCGATACGGGCCGACGCCGCTGATGGTCGATGCCAATGATCCCGATTTCGGCGCCTTCCTGAACTGGATGTATTTCAGCGATGCGACGTTAACCTTCCCACAGACGCTGGTGCTCCGTTACGCCCAGCTCGAGCCGGAGGAACGGCGCAATCCGCAGGTCGCCGGCGACTATGCAAAATGGTTCCTCGGGCGCCTGCGCGCGGTCGAGGCAGCGACTGCCAATACCGAGGCCTTGTGCGCCGGCCGTTTCACCGCCGCCGACATCGTGATCGGCTATGCCCTGCGGCTTGCAGAAAGCATCGGCCTTTCGCAGGATTTCGGGCCAAATGTCGCAGCCTATTGGGCGCGGCTGCAACGGCGCGAGGGTTTCAAACGCGCGGTGGCGGCGGAACAGAAGGCCGGCATCGAGCAGAAGGTCGCGCCGAGGCTGAGGGCGTAACGAAGCCGTCATTGCGGGGCGATGCGAAGCATCGACCCCGGAATCTCGCGCTGCAATTTCCAGGTTCCGGACTCGGTCCTGCGGACCGCCCCGGAACGACGCAGCGTGTTTTATGACAGCGCTATCCCGTCGTGACACCGCCCAAAATTCCGCTAAGGTGGCCACGTCCGCAGCGGCCCGAAGAGCCGCGCGAGGAGGACCGCCGATGGAAGACGCCAATGGAAGATAAGGGTCGCGAATCCGACCATTTGATGCTGATCACGCCGGAGCGCGTGTTCTATGCGGGGTTGCTCGGCCGGCCGCGCCGGCGGACCGCCGGCTGCTGCCACGTCTATGTCGCGGTGAAGGGCAGCCTGCATCTGACCATCGACGATGTCCATACCACCGATATCCTTGTCGTGACCCTGCCGAACCAGCGGCACACCATCGCGAGCGACTATCGCACCGTCATCAGCGTGACGCTCGAGCCGGAGAGCATGCCGGACGGCGTGATCGAGGCACTGGCCGAGCGGCTCACCGGGCCCGACAAGGCGGCCTATGCGCGAAAGATCCTCGCGGCTTACGCGTTGCTGCGCCAGCGCCGCTATGGCGACGTCACCACCGCCGAATTCGACGGGACGTGTTTTGGCGAAGCGCTGCCGCGCCGCGTGCTCGATCCTCGCGTGACGCGGGCGATCGCGCGCATCGAACGCTTCTCCGGCGAGCCGGTGACGGCGGAAGCATGCGCGGCGGAAGCGGGCCTCTCGGCTTCGCGCTTCCTGCACCTGTTCAAGGAAGAGACCGGCATCTCCTTCCGCTCCTTCCGCGCCTGGAAGCGCGCGCGGTATCTCCTAAATTTCGCCAACCAGGACCTCAACCTCGCCCATCTCGCGCAGGACATCGGCTATCCCGACAGCACGCATTTCAGCCACTCGATCCGCCGCTTCTATGGCCTGAAGCCGCGCGCGATCTTCGTCGGCTCGCGCGATCTTGCGATCTATCGCAGCGGCGAGACGGTGAAGCTTGCGGAAGCAAGCTAGCCGAGGGACCTTGTAGGATGGGCAAAGCGAAGCGTGCCCACCGCTTCAGCTGAAGTCTGGAGAGATGGTGGGCGCGGCGCAAGAGCGCCTTTGCCCACCCTACGGTAGCTTCGGCTGCTCTAGCTTCTCCGCGCAAGAAGCCGCAGCCCCCTCGTCACATGATCGCAAGCGTTGCATTCTCAACCTGCGAGACATCCAAGGCATGAGCGACAAGGCCGTCATCACCTGCGCGCTGAATGGCGTTCTCACCGATCCCCGGCAGCACAACGTGCCGGTGACGCCCGAAGAGATGGCGCGTGAGGCCAAGGCAGCATTCGATGCCGGCGCCAGCATCATGCACATTCATCTGCGTCAGCAGGCGCCGAACAAGGGGCACTTGCCGTCCTGGGAGGTCAGCGTTTCGCGCGAGATCCAGCAGGCGATCCGCGAAGCCTGCCCCGGTGTGATCATCAATCACACCTCGGGCGTGTCGGGGCCGAACTACAGCGGCGCGCTCGATTGCATCCGCGAGACCAAGCCGGAGATCGCCGCCTGCAACGCCGGCTCGCTGAACTATCTGAAGGTGAAGGCTGACAACAGCTGGGCCTGGCCGCCGATGATGTTCGACAACGCGGTCGAGAAGGTGAAGGACTATCTCGACGTCATGAATGCGGTCGGCACCATCCCCGAGTTCGAATGTTTCGACGTCGGCATCGTCCGCTGTGTCGGCATGTACACCCAGGTCGGCATGTACAAGGGACCGCTCGAATACAATTTCGTCATGGGTGTTGCCTCCGGCATGCCCGCCGATCCCGAGCTGCTGCCGATCCTGCTCAAGCTGAAGCGTCCCGAGGCGCATTGGCAGGTCACGGCAATCGGCCGCGAAGACATCTGGCCGCTGCACCAGCGCTGCGCCGATCTCGGCGGTCATCTCCGCACTGGTCTTGAAGATACCTTCTATCTCGCCGACGGCAGGAAGGTGACGTCGAACGGTCAGTTGATCGAAGCGGTGGCGGCCTGCGCGCGGCGTGCCGGCCGTGAGATCGCGAGCCCGGCCGAGGCGCGGAGGATTTTTGGGACGAATCGGTAGGTATTCCCCCCACCGTCATTGCGAGCGAAGCGAAGCAATCCAGAATGTATCCGCGGAAACAGCCTGGATTGCTTCGTCGCTTCGCTCCTCGCAATGACGGGTAGGAAAGAGCTATGTCCATCATCGAAAACACCATCTCCCCCGGCAGCGCGACCTACCACGCCAATCGTGACGGCATGCTCGCGCTGATCGAACGGATGCGCGCGCTGGAAGAGCGCACGCGCGCGGCGTCCGCCGCTGCGAAGGACCGCTTCCACAAGCGCAGCCAGCTCTTGCCGCGCGAGCGCGTCGCGCTGGTGCTCGATCCCGGCGCGCCCTTCATCGAGCTCTCGACGCTTGCCGGCTACATGTTCGATGTTCCCGATGCCAACAAGAGCGTGCCCGGCGGCGGCGTCATCGCAGGCATCGGCTTCGTCTCGGGCATTCGATGCATGGTCAGCGCCAGCGACGCCGGCATCGATGCCGGCGCGCTGCAACCTTACGGCCTCGACAAGACGCTGCGCGTGCAGGAGCTCGCGCTGGAGAACAAGCTGCCCTACGTGCAGCTGGTCGAAAGCGCCGGCGCCAACCTCTTGCGCTATCGCGTCGAGGACTTCGTTCGCGGCGGCAACATCTTTCGCAACCTCGCGCGGCTCTCGGCGGCGGGCCTTCCCGTCGTCACCGTGACGCATGGCTCATCGACCGCGGGTGGGGCCTATCAGACGGGTCTGTCCGATTACATCGTCATGGTGCGCGGCCGCACGCGCGCATTCCTCGCGGGGCCGCCGCTGCTCAAGGCTGCAACCGGCGAGATCGCGACCGAAGAAGAGCTCGGCGGCGCCGAGATGCATACGCAGACCTCCGGTCTCGGCGACTATCTCGCCGAGGATGATCGCGATGCCCTGCGCATCGCACGTGAGATCATGGCGGCGCTGGAATGGGAACGGCCGGGCCGGGCGAGCGCGCAATGTAAGCCGCCGCGGTACGACCAGGACGAGTTGCTCGGCATCATGCCGATGGACCATAAGCGCCCAGTCGACATGAAGCAGGTGATCGCCCGCATCGTCGACGATTCCGATTTCACCGAGATGGCGCCGAACTATGGCCCCGCCACGGTCTGCGGCCATGCCCGTATCGAGGGCCAGGCGATCGGCATTGTCACCAACAACGGTCCGCTCGATCCGGCCGGCGCCAACAAGGCGACGCACTTCATCCAGGCCTGCTGCCAGACCCGCACGCCGCTGCTGTATCTCAACAACACCACTGGCTACATGGTCGGCAAGGCCTACGAGGAAGCCGGCATGATCAAGCACGGCTCGAAGATGATCCAGGCGGTGACGTCGGCGACCGTGCCGCAGATCACGATCTATTGTGGCGCCTCCTTCGGCGCAGGCAATTACGGCATGTGCGGCCGCGGCTTCCACCCACGCTTCTGCTTCTCCTGGCCCAATGCCAAGACCGCTGTGATGGGCGGCGAGCAGGCCGCCGAGACCATGGCGATCGTGACGGAGGCTGCCGCTGCGCGACGCGGCAAGCCGATCGAGCAGGACAAGCTCGAGGCCATGAAAGCGCAGATCATCGGAGTGTTCGATGGCCAGATGGATGTGTTCTCGACCAGCGCCCGCGTGCTCGACGACGGCGTGATCGATCCTCGCGACACCCGCGCGATTCTGTCCGAGGTTCTCGCGATCTGCCGCGAGGGCGACGCACGGACTCCCCAGCGCATGCAATTCTCGGTGGCCCGCCCATGAGGAACGGATCAGTGCAGCACCGGCCGTTCTTCAAGGTGTTGGTCGCCAATCGCGGCGAGATCGCGCTGCGGGTGATGCGGAGCGCGCGGCGGCTCGGCCTCGGCGTCGTCGCGGTCTATTCGGATGCGGATCGCGACGCCTTGCATGTGCGGCAGGCCGACCAGGCCGTGCGGATCGGCGAAGCCTTGCCGGCGCAATCCTATCTGAACATACCAGCCATCATTGCAGCTGCGAAAGCGAGCGGCGCGGATGCTGTGCATCCCGGCTATGGCTTCCTTGCCGAGAATGAGGCGTTTGCGCAGGCTTGCAAGGATGCGGGTCTCGTCTTCATCGGCCCGTCGCCGCAGGCAATCGAGGCGATGGGCAACAAGGCCGGCGCCAAGGAGATCATGAAGAAGGCCGGCGTACCTATCGTGCCAGGCTATCAGGGTGTCGACCAGAGCGACGAGGTGATGCTCGCGGAGGCCAACAAGATCGGCTTTCCCGTGATGATCAAGGCGGTGGCCGGTGGCGGCGGCCGCGGCATGCGGCTCGTCACTAATGCCGTGTCGTTTCCGGATGCGCTGCGCAGCGCGCGGTCCGAAGCCAAGGCGGCATTTGGCGATCCCACCGTCATCCTCGAACGGGCGATCCAAAACCCGCGGCACATCGAGATCCAGGTGTTCGGTGATGCCCATGGCAACGCCATCCATCTCGGCGAGCGCGATTGCTCGGTGCAGCGGCGCCACCAGAAGCTGATCGAGGAGGCACCATCGCCGGCCGTAACTCCGGAGTTGCGTGCGAAGATGGGCGAGGTCGCCGTCGCAGCGGTGAAGGCGCTGCGTTATGAGGGAGCCGGCACGCTGGAGTTCCTGCTCGACGAAAGCGGCGCGTTCTACTTCATGGAGATGAACACGCGCCTCCAGGTCGAGCATCCCGTCACCGAAGCGATCACCGGCCTGGACCTCGTCGAGTTGCAACTGCGCGTCGCTCGCGGCGAGCTGCTGCCGGTGAAGCAGCAGGACATCAGGTTCTTCGGCCACGCCATCGAGGTGCGGCTGTGCTCGGAGGACGCTGCACACGATTTCATGCCGCAGTCCGGCCGCATCGCGCGCTGGCAGGTTCCGGAGGGCGTGCGCGTCGAGCACGCGTTGCAATCCGGCACGGAGATCCCGCCGTTCTACGATTCCATGATCGCCAAGGTCATCAGCCACGGCGCGAGGCGCGAGGAAGCACGCAGCCGCCTTATCTGCGGCCTGGAACAGCTCACCGCTTTCGGCGTCACCACCAACCAGGCGTTCCTGATGTCGTGCCTGCGGCATCCCGGCTTTGCCGGGGCTGAGGCGACGACGGCGTTCATCGGCGCCCATTGCCACGAATTGCTGGCGCCGCGCAAGAACGGTGCGTTCGACACGGCGCTGGCGGGCTTGTTGTTCTACGTCACCAACCCCCATGCCCCGCCATGGCGGGCCGGACGGAGTCTGGCGGCAACGTTTCCGCTCCCTGCGAAGATTGAGTTGGACGGTCACATGCACGAGCTCGAAATCACGCGCGAGCGCGATGGCGGGTACATGGTGGTGCTCGATAGCCAAAGCCACAAGTTCGAGATCGATCAGCTCGATCCCGACGCCATTCGCTTCCGCCACAACGGTCTCATGGACGCCGCAAAATTCCTGCGCGACGGCGACCGGCTCTATCTCCAGCACCGCGGCGTCCCGTTTGCGGTCACCGATCTCACCCTCGCCCCGCCGAAGGCCGCCGCAACCAATGGCGGCGACGGCAAGGTCCGCGCCGCCATGAACGGCCGCGTCGTCGCGGTGCTGGTCAAGCCCGGTGATCGCGTCACCACCGGCCAGCCGGTCATGACACTGGAAGCGATGAAGATGGAGCACGTCCACAAGGCCGGCATCGACGGCGTGGTCGCGGCGATCGACGTCGCGGAGGGCGAGCAGGTGACGACGGGGAAGATCGTGGTGGAGATCGAGGCGAGATAGTGCCGCAAGTACCGCAATCGTAGGGTGCCGAAGGCGTAACCCACCTCTCTACCTTCCGCGCTGACAGAGAAGCGGTGGGTTACGCTTCGCTAACCCATTCTACAAGTCTACAGGGCTCCGCCCCGTCCCTTCATTCAGCAAGCACGCCACCTGATGCCCGTCGCCGGCCTCCATCAGCGCCGGCCGTTCCGTCTTGCATCGCTCCATCGCAAAGCGGCAGCGGGTGTGGAACGCGCAGCCTGATGGCGGATTGACGGGGCTTGGCACATCGCCGTCGACCAGCGGCGCGAGCCGCTTCGCGTGCGGGTTGGCGATCGGGACCGAGGCGAGCAGGGCTTGCGTGTAGGGATGGCGCGGATTCCTGAATAGCTCGTCCTTGCCCGCGACCTCGACGATGCGGCCGAGATACATCACCGCGACGCGGTGGCTGATATGGGCGACCACCGCCAGATCATGCGCGATGAAGAGATAGGAGAAGCCGTGCTGCCGCTGCAGGTCGATCAGGAGGTTGATCACCTGCGCCTGGATCGAGACGTCGAGCGCCGAGACCGGCTCGTCGCAGACGATCAGCCGTGGCTGAAGCGCGAGCGCCCGCGCGATGCAGATGCGCTGGCGCTGGCCGCCGGAGAACTGGTGCGGAAAGTTGCGCATCTGGTCCGGCCGCAGGCCCACCTGCTCGAACAGTTGTGCGACGCGCGTCTCCAGCGCCTTGCCGCTCGCGAGGCCATGTACCGCGAGCGGCTCGCCGACGATGTCGCCCGCGGTCATGCGCGGATTGAGCGATGCAAACGGGTCCTGGAACACGATCTGCATCGAACGGCGATGCGGCCGCAGCTCGGTCTTGGAGAGATGCGTGATGTCCTCGCCGTCGAGCCGAATCTGGCCCGAGGTCGGCTCGATCAGCCGCAGCACGCTGCGCGCCACCGTCGACTTGCCGCAACCGGATTCGCCGACGAGGCCCAGCGTTTCGCCCGTGCCAAGCGAGAAGCTGACACCATCGACCGCATGCACGGTCCCGACCTGCCGCCGCAGTACGCCGGCCCGCACCGGATAATGCTTCATCAGATCGGTGACCTCGAGCAGCGCCTCGCTCATGCCACCTCCTCCTCAACCTCGGCCGCGCGCCAGCAGGCGGCGAGGTGACCGCTGCCCCAGTCCATCAGCGGTGGGTATTCCTCGCAGCGTTTTACGGCGAGCTTGCAGCGCGGCGCAAAGGCGCAGCCTTTTGGCAGCCGCACCAGCGACGGCACGGTGCCGGGAATTTCGTTCAGCCGCGCCTGCGACGCGACACCCGAGGCCGGCACGGCCGGGATCGAGGCCATCAGCCCGCGCGTATAGGGATGTTTCGGCGCGGCGAACAGCGCCTCGACACTCGCTTCCTCGACCTTCTTCCCTGCATACATCACGATCACGCGCTGCGCGGTCTGCGCGACGACGCCGAGATCATGCGTGATCAGCACGAGCCCGGTGCCAAGCTCCTTCTGGAGATCGAGGATCAGCGCCAAAATCTGCGCCTGGATGGTGACGTCGAGCGCGGTGGTCGGCTCGTCCGCGATCAGCAGCGCCGGCCGGCAGGCCAGCGCCATCGCGATCATTGCACGCTGGCGCATGCCGCCGGAAAGCTGGTGCGGATATTCCTTTGCCCGCCGTGCCGGTTCTGGAATACGCACCAGCCGCAGCATCTCGACCGCGATGTCGTGGGCCTCCCTGGTCGAGATGTCCCTGTGCAGCCGCACCGCCTCCGTGATCTGGTCGCCGATCCGCATCACCGGATTGAGCGAGGTCATCGGCTCCTGGAAGATCATGGAGATGCGGTTGCCCCGGATCGCGCGCATCCTGGCTTCATCGAGTGCGAGCAGGTCGGTGCCTTCGAGCATGACGGAACCGCCGACCATGCGTCCGGGCGGATCCGGCACCAGCCGCATCAAGGAGAGCGCGGTGACGCTCTTGCCGCAGCCGGATTCGCCCACGATCGCCAGCGTCTCGCCGCGCCTCACGCTGAACGAGACGTCGTCGACCGCCTTGAAGAGACCCGAACTGGTGAAGAACACCGTTTTCAGGTTCTTGACATCGAGCACGAGATCGGACGCATCACTCATCAGCCGCGCTGCCTCGGATCGAGAATGTCGCGAAGCGCGTCGCCGAACAAATTGGTGCCGAACACAGCAAGGCTGATCGCAATGCCTGGGAAGACGACGAGCCACGGTGCGGTGCGGACATATTCGGCCGCGGATTCCGACAGCATGCGGCCCCAGGATGGGTAGGGCTCGGGAATGCCGAGGCCGAGGAAGGAGAGCGAGGCCTCGGTCAAGATGGTCGAGCCGAGCTGTGCGGTGGCGAGCACGATCAGCGGCGCCAGCGTGTTCGGCAGCACGTGACGGAGCGCGATCCGCACCTCGCTCATGCCGATCGATTTGGCGGCTTCGACGAACGGCTGCTCGCGCAGCGCCAGCGTGTTGGCGCGGATCACGCGCGCGACCGTCGGGATCAGCGGAATGGCGATCGCAATGATGACGTTCGGCAGCGACGGCCCGAGCGCGGCCGTCATCACCAGCGCGAGCACCAGAAGCGGCAGCGCCTGGAGGATGTCGGAGACGCGCTGGAACACGAGATCAACCCAGCCGGAGAGATAGCCCGACGTCAGGCCGACGATGACGCCAATGGAGGCGCCGAGCGCGGTCGAGCCAAGCCCGACCGCGAGCGAGATCCGCGCGCCATGGATGATGCGGCTGAACACGTCGCGGCCGAAGGAGTCCGTGCCCATCCAGTGTAGCGCGCTCGGGCGCGCCAGCGCATGCGCGGCATCGACCGTGAGCGGATCGAAGCGCGCGAGGACGTTGGCGAAGATCGCCGTGAACACGAACAGCGTCATGATGATCAACCCGGCCGCGCCCAGCACATGCCGCTGCGCCAGGAACATCACGCGCCGCCAGCCCCCGGTCGCGCCGGCGCCGGCGCGCCTTAGTTCGAGATCATAGTCGATCGCGGCCAAGCGAATCTCCTAGTCCGTAAACCGGATGCGCGGGTCGAACACGGCGTAGAGCATGTCGACGGTGAAGTTCGCGAACACCACCACGACCGCAATGAACATCACGAGGTTCTGCACGATCGGATAATCCCGCCAGCGGATCGCCTCGACCAGGAAGCGCGCGACGCCGGGGATGTTGAATACGGTTTCGGTGACGATGAGGCCGCCGATCAGGAACGCGGCCTCGATGCCGATCACGGTGATCACGGGCAACATCGCGTTCTTCAGCGCATGCTGATAATTCACGGCAGCGTCGGAGGCACCCTTGGCGCGCGCGGTGCGGATGTAGTCCTGCCGCAACACCTCCAGCATCGAGGAGCGCGTGATGCGCATGGTGAGCGCGGCGCTGCGGAAGCCGACCGCGGCAGCCGGCACCGCATAGGTCGCAAACGCTTCCAGCCAAGTCTGCGGATTGGGATTGAAGATCGGCATCTGGCCGAACATCGCGACCGACGCGGTCAGGATCAAGAGCCCGAGCCAGAACGAGGGCAGCGACAGGCCGCTGAGGCTGACGACACGCAGTGCATAGTCGAGCTTTGTTCCCTGCTTCACCGCGCTTATCACGCCCAAGGGAATGCCGATCGAGGCGGAGAACAGCAGCGCCAGCCCGGCAAGCCGCGCCGTGATCGGGATCCGCGGCAATATCTCCTGGAGCGCCGGCTTTTCCGAGACATAGGAGTAACCAAAATCGCCGCGCAGAAGACCGCCGATCCAGTGCAGATATTGCATCACCAGCGGCTGGTCGATGCCGAGCTCCTTTTCCAGATTGGCCTTGTCGGCGGGGTCGACATAACCGGCCGCGGCGAACAGGATGTCGACGATGTTGCCGGGCACGATGCGCAGCAGGAAGAAGATGACGACCGAGATCCCGAACAGGGTCACGAGCATCAGGAACAGGCGGCGCACCAGATAGGCAAACATCCCAACGCCTCCTGCCGAGCCTTCAGCTGCCTGCCCGCCGCATTACTTGTCCAGCCACAGATCCTCGTAGCGATAGCCATTATAGGAGGAGTTGGTCATGATCGTCACGCCCTTGACGTAGGGCTGCCAGCAGGTGCCCATCCGGCTGTGGAAGATGATCGGGCGAGCGACGTCCTCCTGCAGCCTCTTGTCGATCTCCCAGACGAGCTTCTTGCGCTTGCCAGCGTCGGTCTCCTGCGACTGCACGTCGAACAGCTTTTCGATCTCCTTGTTGCAATAGTTGGTGTAGTTGCGCTCCGAGCCGCAGGAATAGTTCTCGTAGAAGGACTGGTCGGGATCATCCACCGCATTGCCGGTGAGGTTGAGTCCGATCATGTAGTCCTTCCGCGCGACCTTGGGGAACCAGTTCGCGGTCTCCACCACATCGAGCTCGCCGTCGATATAGATGCTCTTGAGCTGGTCGATCAGGATCACCGCGGGGTCGCGATAGACCGGAATGTTGCGCGTGGAGACCTTCACGGCGAGATGCTTATCCGGCCCATAGCCCGCCTTCTGCATCAGCTTCTTCGCCTCCTCGCGGTTGGCGCTCACGTCCGGGCCGTAGCCTGGAATGGTCTCCAGCATCTCCTTGGGCAGCCCCCACAGGCCGTTCGGCGGCGGCAGCATGGTGCCGCCGATGTCACCCTGGCCCTCGAACATGATCGAGATGAACGCCTTGCGGTCGAGCGCCAGCGCCATGGCGCGGCGGATGTCGACATTGTCGAACGGCGGCGCCGACGAATTGACGATGATGTTGGTCGAGACGTTGGTCGGCGCGATCTCGCAGATCGCGCTCGGTGCCTGCGACTTGACGTCCTTCACCAGCGGGATCGTCACCTCGGTCGGAAACGTCATGTCGAACTTTCCGGCGACGAAGGCGAGGATCGCAGTCGAGCGGTTCGGAATGATGGTGAACTCGATGCCGTCGAGATAGGGCCGGCTCTTCTTCCAGTAGTCGGGATTGCGGGTCAGCTTGATCGATTCATTGGCCTTGAACTCGACGAACTTGAAGGGACCGGTGCCGATTGGATGCGTGCGCATGTCGCCGGGCGAGACGTGGCAGGGATAAACCGGCGTATAGCCCGAGGCGAGAAGCGCCAGCAGCGAGGGCTGCGGCCGCTTCAGATTGAACGAGACCTCGAAATCGCCATTCGTCGAGATGTCATTGACCTCATTGTACCAGGCCTTGCGCGGGTTCTGCCGGAACTTTTGCTGCAACTTGCCCATCAGCATGTCGAAGGTGCATTTGACGTCGGCCGAGGTGAACGGCTTGCCGTCGTGCCATTTCACGCCCTGGCGCAGCTTGAAGGTCAGCGTCTTGTTGTCATTGACCCAGGCCCAGCTTTCGGCGAGCTCGGGGACGATGTCGTCCATCCTGTTCTGCGGCTCGTCCTGCTTGTAGATGACGAGATTGTTGAAGACGGGCATGAAGGGAATGTTGACCGAATAGGTCGCGCCTTCGTGAATCGAAGCATTTGCGGGGCTGTCGCGGTGGTACATCCGCAAGATGCCGCCTTGCTTGCCCTCATCGGCGAGCGTGGTGGTTGAGACCGTCAGCACCGATAGCGCCGCCATCGCGGCGAGCGCCCTCACGCTCCGCATGCTTCTCTCCCTCGAGCCTCAAGGCCTTGTGCGGCCTGTTTGATCGCGACGATAGCCATGCGCGCGAGGCCAGGCAACGGCCAAGGCCCGTTGCGGCCTTGACAATTCGGATGACGTAAAGCCGCACGCCCCTCTCTCACAATGTGAGAGAAGCTGATGTCATCATTTCGATTGGAACCAGATCGTCTTTAGCGTTGCGCCTGCGCGCGGGGTGGCAGCAGCGCCAGGACGATCGAGGGCAACGGAAAGAACAGGGCGCCCAGGACGAACCAGACACTCCGCGAACGTCCCTTCTCCGCCGCGAATTTCGCAGTGCAGCGCCCGCAGAGGATCAAGATGGCAAGAAGGCCGGCAACGAAGAGAAACGCGGCGAGCATGGGGGCTCCTGTCAATGCCTGCTGAGCATACAGGATCGCGGTCGCGGGGACGACGGACGACGACATCCTAGCGAAATCAAAATCCGGAGAGCGGTGGACTACACCTGCAGCGTGTCGCCGCCCTTCAGATGCAGCATCTCGCGCGCCTCGTCGGAGCTGGCGACCTCGAGGCCGAGGCCCTCGATGATCTTCCGGGCGAGACGCACCTGCTCGGCGTTCGACGAGGCCATGCGGCCCGGCGCGGCCCAGAGCGAGTCTTCCAGGCCGACGCGGATATTGCCGCCCATTGCGGCGGCCATCGCCGCGATCGGAAGCTGATGCCGCCCGGCGCCCAGCACCGACCAGATGAACTTGTCGCCGAATAGCCGCTCCGCGGTGCGTTTCATGTGCAGCACGTCCTCGGGGTGCGGTCCGATGCCGCCTTGCAGGCCGAACACGGTCTGCACGAACAGCGGCGGCTTCACCAGGCCCTGATCGAGGAAGTACTGGAGATTATAAAGGTGCGCTGTGTCGTAGCATTCGAACTCGAAGCGGGTTCCGGTCTCCGACAGGGTCTTCAGCACGAACTCGATGTCCTGGAAGGTGTTGCGGAACACGATGTCCTTGTTCTCGACATGCTTGCGTTCCCAATCATGCTTGAAGGTCCTGAAACGGTTGAGCATGCCGAAGAAGCCGAAATTCATCGAGCCCATGTTCAGCGAGGCCACCTCGGGCTTGTACACCGCGGCCGGCCGCACGCGCTCGTCCACCGTCATGGTCGGCGAGCCGCCCGTGGTGAGGTTGATCACGGCGTTGGAACGCTGCTTGATGATCTTGAGGAACGGCGCAAAGGCCTCCGGCGATTGATCCGGCTGGCCGGTTTCGGGGTTGCGCGCGTGCAGGTGCACGATCGCCGCGCCCGCTTCGGCGGCCTCCACCGCCGCGTCCGCGATCTCCTGCGGCGTCACCGGCAGGGCAGGGGACATCGACGGCGTGTGGATCGCGCCGGTGACGGCGCAGGTGATGATGACTTTGCGGGCCAATACTTTGCTAACCATGGGTTTGCAACTCCGAGGCGGCTGTGATCTACCGTCACGCTTAGCATCAAGGCACGATCGGAGCCATCATGGATCTCGACATCAAGGGGTTGCGCGTATTGGTGACCGCGGGAGCGGGCGGCATAGGGCTTGCAATCGCCCGCCGCTTCATTGCCGAGGGCGCAAAGGTGCATGTCTGCGATGTCGACGAGATGGCGCTTGCCGCGCTTGCGAACAGCGATCCCGCCATCACGCGCTCGCAATGCGACGTCTCTGATCGCACCGCCGTGAAGACGATGTTTGACGAGGCGGTCCGCGCGCTCGGCGGGCTGGACGTGCTCGTCAACAACGCCGGCATCGCTGGCCCGACCGCGAAGGTCGAGGAGATGAACCCGGAGGACTGGGACCGCTGCGTCGAGGTCTGCCTCACCGGCCAGTTCAACTGCACGCGGCTCGCGGTGCCGCTGCTGCGCGAGAGCAAGAACGCTTCGATCGTCAACATCTCGTCCGCTGCGGGGAAGGTTGGCTTCGCCATGCGCACGCCTTATGCGGCGGCGAAATGGGGCGTCATCGGCCTGACCAAGTCGCTGGCGATCGAGCTCGGCCCCGACAAGATCCGCGTCAACGCCATTTTGCCCGGTCTCGTCGCCGGCGAACGCCAGCGCCGCGTGCTGGAAGCGAAGGCACAGCAGCGTGGCATCTCCTACGCCGAGATGGAGCGCATCGCATTCTCCTACACCTCGATCAAGGACTACGTGACGCCGGAGCAGATCGCCGACCAGATTTTGTTCATGGCGAGCCCTCGCGGCCGCACCGTCTCCGGCCAGGCGATCTCGATCTGCGGCGATACGCAGATGTTGGGGTGAGATTGCCGGTCGCCCCAAACCCCGCCGTCGTCCCGGACAAGCGAGCAGAGCGAGCGCAGATCCGGGACCCATAGCCACAGGATCAAGTCTGGCGAAGACTCGTGGTTGCCAACTCGCGCTACAACTTCTCCCTGGGGGTATGGGTCCCGGCCTTCGCCGGGACGACACCGAGATGTTGGCGCGCGCTTGCATCAATCTCACCTACTCGTGTAGGCGCGAGAGCCGTCACACAATCCGCGACGTCTTGTTCCCCCAATAGCGGTCCCGCAGCAGGCGCTTGTACAGTTTCCCCGTCGGCAGGCGCGGCAATTCCTTTTCGAAATCGACCGAGCGCGGCACCTTTTGCCGCGACAGCGACGCCCCGCAGAACGCGATCAGCTCCTCGGCGAGCCCGGGCCCCGGCACCACGCCCGCCATCGGCTGCACCACCGCCTTCACCTCTTCACCGAGATCGGTATTGGGCACGCCGAACACCGCGGCATCGGCGACCTTCGGATGCGTGATCAGCAGATTCTCGCATTCCTGCGGATAGATGTTCACGCCGCCCGAGATGATCATGAAGGTGGCGCGGTCGGTGAGATAGAGGAAGCGGTCTGCGTCGACATAGCCGACGTCGCCGACCGTGCTCATGCTGCCATCGGCCGAGCGCGCTTCCTTTGTCTTCTCCGGATCATTGAAATATTCGAACGCCGAGGCGGTCTTGAACCACACCGTGCCCGCAGTGCCGATCGGGCACTCCTTCATGTTCTCGTCGAGAATGTGCAGGTCGCCGAAAAGCACCTTGCCGACGGTGCCGCGATGGGCGAGCCATTCCTCGGTGTTGCAGGCGGTGAAGCCGAGCCCTTCGGTCGCGCCGTAATATTCGTGGATGATCGGCCCCCACCATTTGATGATGTCGTCCTTCACCAGCGCCGGGCAGGGCGCGGCGGCATGGATCGCGATCTCGAGCGAGGACAGGTCGTGGCGGGCGCGCACCTCCTCCGGCAGCTTCAGCATGCGCGAGAACATCGTCGGCACGAGCTGGGTATGGGTGATGCCCCATTGCTCCACGAGCTGGAGGTAACGCTCGGGGTCAAAGCTCTCCATGATGATCACGGTGCCGCCCATGCGGATCGTCAGATTGACCGCGGCCTGCGGAGCCGAGTGATAGAGCGGCGCCGGCGACAGATAGACCATGCCCTCGCGGTAGTGCCAAAGTTTCGTGAGGAAATCGAACAGCGGCATGTTGTGCCGCGGCGGCTGCTCCGACAGCGGCCGCAAGATGCCCTTCGGCCGTCCCGTCGTGCCTGACGAATAGAGCATCGCCGTGCCCAGCCATTCGTCGGCGATCGGCGTCTTCGGCAGGCCTGTCGTCGCCTGCTCCAGCCCAACGATACGGTCGCTCTCACCGGTCCCATCGACGACGACGCAGAGCTCGACTTTCGGACATTCCTTCAGCGCTTCGCGCGCGATGTCGAGCTTTGCAACCGAGGTGATCAGGATACGCGACTGGCTGTTGGTCAGGATGTAGGCGAGCTCGGCCGACGTGAGGAACGAGTTGACGCAGGTATAGTAGAGCCCGGACCGCTCGCCCGCGCCGCAGGCTTCGAGATAGCGCGAATTGTTCTCCATGAAGATCGAATAGTGGTCGAGCCGCCTCAAGCCCTGCTTGCGAAACAGATGCGCCAGCCGGTTGCTGCGCGCATCGAGCTCGCGATAGGTGACGGTCTCGCCCGTGCCGGCCATGATGAAGGCGGGCTGCAGCGGGCGCAGACGGGCATGCGTACCTGTGTACATCGGTCCTCCGGGTTGCGTTATGCGGCGAGAAGCAGGATTTCGCGCACCTGCGCCGGGCCGTCGATCTTGCGCGGGTTGCGCGGCACCCAGGGCGTGCGCATCGCCTGCTCGGCGATGGCGTCGAAATGCTCTGGCGAGACGCGCATCTCAGCGAGACTGCGCGGCATGCCGAGCGAGCGGATGAAGGCATCGAGCACGTCGGCGGCATCCTTGCCGGGGAAGCCCATCGCGGCCGCGACGATCATCTGGCGGTCGGCATTTTCACGCTCGTTCCAGCGCATCACCGCCGGCAGCATGATGCAGGAGGTATAGCCGTGCGGCACGTCGAAGGCCGCGCCCAGCACATAGCCGATGCCATGGCTCGCGCCCATGGGAACGCCGGCCGCAAGCGCGCCCATCGACAGCCAGGTGCCGAGCTGCGCATTCATCCGTGCGTCGAGATCTGAAGGGTTGGCCTTCACCCGCGGTAGCGCATCGGCGAGCATCGCAAGACCCTTTACCGATTGCGCGTCGGCATAAGGATGTGTCTCGCCCGAGCAGATCGCCTCGACGCAATGGTCGACAGCACGGATGCCGGTCGAGAGGAACAGCCATTCCGGCGTGTGCACGGTGATCGCAGGATCAAGGATCGTTGCGCGCGGCACCATCAGCGGATGGCGCAGCATCTGCTTCACATGGGTGCTGCGGTCGGTGACCCCCGCGATAGCGCTGAACTCGCCGCCGGCGATGGTGGTGGGCACGCTGATCTGGCGCACCAATGGGGCATTCATCTCGGGTGCGACGCCCTTGTGGACGCGGATGCGTTCGATGCCATCGGTGCTGTCGATATCGTTGGCGAGGCAGAGCTGCACCGCCTTGGCGCCGTCGGTGATCGAGCCACCGCCGACGGTGACGATCAGGTCCGCGTTGGCATTGCGTGCTGCGTTTGCGGCTGCGACCACCGCCTCGCGCGGCGTGTGCGCCGGCATGGCGTCGAACACCCCCGCGCAGCGCGCACCCAGCGCCTGCTTGATTTTCTGGATTTCGTCGGTCTGTCGGTTGAGCGTACCCGAGACCATCAGGAAGGCGCGGTTCGACCCCAAACGACCCATTTGCGCCAGAATGGCGCCCGCGGCCGGATGGCCGAACACGACCTCCTCGATCGCGCCGAAAACGACACGCCCTTGATGCACGCCTGTCCTCCCGGACAATTCGTCTTGTTTTTGTACGATTAATCTAGCCGAGCCGCCGGCGCCCGTCATGCGCGAAGACGCTGTCTCTCTCTCTCTCTTACCCTCTCCCCGCAGGCGGGGAGAGGCGAAGCAACCGCCTCGCATTCATGAGCCCGGTGAATAAGTCCATTCGCGTTCGGCCACCCAATTGCCGGCTGCGCGACCGACTATCTCCGCGCAACCCGCCATCCGGCTAGGGTATCCCCCAGGATTGCCCTCTCCTTCGTCTTGAAGAGTTCATTATTGAAACCCATCTTGTGCCGCCTGCGGGTAAGTAGCTACCCTGTTTGCTGCCGCAGCCACCAGGAAGGGGCAAGACATGAGCGAGCCGTACCCGAGGCAGCATCCAGTCCGACGGCAATCCGCGCCGCATCCCTTCCTCGCGGTTCTGGCGCTGACGATTGCCGGCCTCCTCGCCGGCTGTGACAAGCCGGCCTCGCAGGCGGCAGCCCCGCCGGCGCCTTCCGTCACCGTCGCCCAGCCGGTCAAACGCACCGTGACCGATTGGGATGAATACACCGGCCGCTTCGATGCGGTCGAAGAGGTGCAGGTGCGTCCGCGCGTCGGCGGCTACGTCAATTCGGTCGAATTCCAGGACGGTGCCATCGTGCACCAGGGCGATCTGCTCTACGTCATCGACCCGCGCCCGTTCGAGGCGGTGGCGGAACAGGCGGACGGTCAGCTCGCGGACGCGCGCGCAAAAGTCGAGCTGGCCAAGCGCGAGCTCGACCGCGGCCTCAATCTGGTCCAGACCAGCGCGGTCTCCGAGCAGGTCGTCGATCAGCGCCGCCAGGCCCTCCAGGCCGCGCACGCCGCCGAGACGCAGGCGGAAGGCTCGCTCAAGGCCGCCAAGCTCAATATCGAATTCACCCATGTGGTGGCGCCGATCACCGGCCGCGTCAGCCGCCATCTCGTCAGCCCCGGCAATCTGGTGCAAGGCAGTGACGCCGGCTCCTCGACGCTGCTCACCTCGATCGTGACGCTGGATCCGATCTACGTCTATTTCGACATGGATGAGACGAGCTTCATCAAATACAGCAAGCTGTGGTTCGAAGGAAAGCGCCCGAGCTCGCGTGATACGCCGAACCCGGTGCAGGTGACACTCGCCGGCGAGACCAAGCCGTCGCATGACGGCACCATCAATTTCCTCGACAACCGCCTCGACGCCTCCACCGGCACGCTGCGCAGCCGCGCTGTCATCAAGAACACCGATCTCTCGATCCTGCCCGGGCAGTTCGGCCGCGTGAGGCTGATCGGCAGCGCGCCCTACGAGGCGCTGCTGATTCCGGACGTCGCGGTGGCGACCGATCAGTCCCGCAAGATCGTCTTCGTGGTCAAGCCTGATGATACCGTCGAGGCGCGTCCCGTGACGCTCGGTCCGCTCGATGAAGGGCTGCGCGTGATCCGCGAAGGGCTGAAGGCGGATGACCGCGTGATCGTCGACGGCATCCAGCGCGCCCGCGTCGGCGCCAAGGTCAACCCGCATCAAGCGCAAGCGCCGGCGGGTAGCAAGTCATGAACCTCGGCCGCCTCTCCATCAACCAGCCCATCCTGGCGATGGTGCTGTCGATCGTGCTCCTGATCGTCGGCGCGCTCGCCTACACCACGCTGCCGGTCTCCGAATATCCGCAAGTCGTGCCGCCGACGGTGGTGGTGACCACGCAATATCCCGGCGCCTCCGCGCAGACCGTGTCCGACACGGTCGCCGCTCCCATCGAGCAGGAGATCAACGGCGTCGAGGACATGCTGTATCTCTACAGCCAGGCGACCTCGAACGGCCAGCTCACCATCACCGTCACCTTCAAGCTCGGCACCGATCTCGACAAGGCACAGGTGCTGGTGCAGAACCGCGTCGCGATCGCGCAGCCGCGTTTGCCTGAGGAAGTGCAGCGCAACGGCGTCACCACGCGCAAGAACTCGCCCGACATCCTGATGGTCGTGTTCATGCTGTCGCCTGACGACACGTTCGACCAGCTCTACATCTCCAACTACGCGCTGCTCCAGGTCCGCGACCAGCTGCTGCGGCTCGACGGCGTCGGCGACATCCAGATCTTTGGCGCGCGCGACTATTCGATGCGGCTGTGGCTCGATCCGGACCGCATCGCCAATCTCGGGCTGACCTCGACCGAAGTGCTTGCGGCGATCCGGTCGCAAAACGTGCAGATCGCGGGCGGCCAGATCGCGGAACCGCCGATCGCGGACCGTGCCTTCCAGCCGAACCTCACCTTCACCGGGCGCCTGAAGGATCCGAAGCAGTTCGAGGACATCCTGATCAAGGCCGGTTCCGACGGCCGCACCGTGCGCCTGCGCGACGTCGCCCGCATCGAGCTCGGCGCGCTGTCCTACTCCACCAACAGCTTCCTGCTGCGCAAATCGGCCGTCGGCATGTTGGTGACGCAGCGGCCAGGATCCAACGCGCTGGCGACCGCGAAGAACATTTCCGACACCATGGTGAAGCTCAAGCAGAGCTTCCCGAAAGGGCTCGACTACAATATCGGCTACAACCCGACCGAGTTCATCGCCCAATCTGTCCACGAGCTGATCAAGACCATCTACGAGGCCATGCTGCTGGTGGTCATCGTGGTGCTGGTCTTCCTGCAAGGCTGGCGGCCGGCGATCATTCCGATCATCGCCATCCCGGTCTCGCTGGTCGGCACCTTTGCGGTGATGGCGGCGCTCGGCTTCTCCATCAATAACCTCACGCTGTTCGGTCTCGTGCTCGCCGTCGGCATCGTGGTCGACGACGCCATCGTGGTGGTCGAGAATGTCGAGCGGCACCTCGAGCATGGCCTCAGCCGGCGTGATGCCGCGCTGAAGACCATGGAGGAGGTCGGCGGCGCGCTGGTCTCGATCGCGCTGGTGCTGTGCGCCGTGTTCGTGCCGACAGCGTTCCTGGGAGGCATCTCCGGGCAGTTCTTCCAGCAATTCGCCGTTACCATTGCGGTGGCGACCGCGATCTCCTGCTTCTGCTCGCTGACACTCTCGCCGGCTCTGGCCTCGCTGATCCTTACTCCGCATGAAGAGAAGCGGCCGCCGGCGCGCTGGAATGTCATTGCACGCGGCTGGGGAGCTTTCACCGGCGTCTTTAACCGTGTGTTCGACCGTCTGTCACACGGCTATGCCGGTATCGCCAATTTCGTCATCCGGCATTCGGTGGTGATGTTGCTGGTCTACGTCGCGCTGATCGGCAGCGCCGGCTGGCTGATCTTTACCACGCCGCAGGGCTTCATTCCGGCGCAGGATCGCGGCTACGTCATCATCTCGGCGCAATTGCCGGGCGCGGCGTCGCTGGCGCGCACCACCGAGATCGTGCACGAGATCGAGGGCATCGCACTCGATACGCCGGGCATCATCCGCGTCGCCGTCTTCGCCGGCTTCTCCGGCGCCACGCGTACGCAGCAGGGCAACGCCGCCGCGCTGTTTCCGGTATTCGACGAGCCGGAGGTGCGCCTGAAGAAGGGGCTCACGGCTGGCGTCATCACCGCCGAGCTGCGCAAGCGCCTCTCGAAGATCGAAGGCGCCTTCATCATCGTCATTCCGCCGCCGGCCGTGCCCGGCATCGGCACCGGCGGCGGCTTCACCATCCGCGTCCAGGACCGGCAGGGCCGCGGACCGGAAATGCTCGCGGCGGCCACTGACGAGCTGGTCGCCGCTGCGCGCAAATCCCCCAATCTCACCTCGGTGTTCTCGCCGTTCACGGCCAACACGCCGCAGCTCTTCGTCGACATCGACCGCACCAAGGCGCAGAAGCTCGGCGTTCCCATCGCCAACATCAACGACACGATCCAGACCTATTTCGGGTCGACCTATGTCAACGACTTCAACCTGTTCGGCCGCACCTATCATGTCACGGCGCAGGCCGACCAGCCGTTCCGGAAAGAAACCAGCGATCTCGCGCGGCTGCGCACGCGCAATGCGTCCGGCGACATGGTGATGCTCGGCAGCGTGGTCGATTTCCGCGACGCCTCCGGACCCGATCGCGTCGCGCGCTACAATCTCTATGCGGCGTCCGAATTGCAGGGCGAGCCGGCGCCGGGCACGAGCTCGACCACCGCGCTCAACGCCATCAAGAAGCTCGCGGACGAGACCTTGCCGAGCGGCTTCTCCTTCGAATGGACGGACCTGTCCTATCAGCAGGTCACCGGCGGCAATGCCGGTCTTTATGTGTTCCCGATCTGCGTGCTGTTCGTCTATCTCGTGCTTGCCGCGCAGTACGGCAGCTGGTCGTTGCCGTTCGCGGTGATCCTGATCGTGCCGATGTGTCTGCTCGCTGCTACCATCGGCGTGCGCATCATGGGGCAGGACGTCAACATCCTCACGCAAATCGGCTTCGTGGTGCTGGTGGGGCTTGCCGCCAAAAACGCCATCCTGATCGTCGAGTTCGCCCGCGACATCGAGCTCGAAGGCAAGCCGCGGCTGGAAGCCGTGATCGAAGCCTGCCGCCTGCGCCTGCGGCCGATCCTGATGACGTCCTTCGCCTTCATCCTCGGCGTGCTGCCGCTCGTGGTCTCGACCGGCTCGGGCTCGGAGATGCGGCAAGCCGTCGGCGTCGCCGTGTTCTTCGGCATGCTCGGCGTCACGCTGTTCGGTCTCGTCTTCACCCCGATCTTCTACATGATCGTGCGCAACCTCGCGGACGGACGCGGGAAGAAACAGGCTGCCGCGGCGTGAGGATGATTGGTCATTGTGGCCACCGCCACATCCACAACCTCGGTGTCGCCCCGGCGAAGGCCATAACCACAGGGAGTAGTTGTGGCGCGAGATCGTGATTGCCGGTCTTCGCCAAATTCCTTCCTGTGGTTATGGACCCCGCGCCCATACTAACGGCTGAGGCCGAAGAGGATGGGCAGGGCCGGGGTTCTTCACTAGTATCCGCGCGATTTCAAAACAGAAAACTGCTGGGAGTTAAAATATGAAATCAGCACTTTTGGCCGCCGCTGCCGTGTCCGTGTTGCTGGCGGCGCCGGCGACCGCGCAAAACGCCAATCAAGGCGTCAAGATCGGCATCCTCAACGACCAGTCCGGCGTTTACGCCGATTACGGCGGCAAATGGTCGGTCGAAGCCGCAAAAATGGCGATCGAGGATTTTGGCGGCGAGGTGCTGGGGCACAAGATCGAACTCGTTACCGCCGATCACCAGAACAAGCCGGATCTCGCCACCTCCATCGCGCGGCGCTGGTACGACGTCGAAAACGTCGACATGGTCACGGAGCTGACGACCTCCTCGGTCGCGCTCGCGATCCATGAGCTCTCCAAGGAAAAGAAGAAGATCGACATCGTCGTGGGTGCTGCGACGTCGCGCCTCACCGGCGATGCCTGCCAGCCCTATGGCTTCCACTGGGCCTATGACACCCGCGCGCTCGCGGTCGGCACCGGCGGCGCGCTGACCAAGGCCGGCGGCGATACCTGGTTCTTCCTCACCGCCGACTATGCCTTCGGCTATGCGCTGGAAAAGGACACCAGCGAGATCGTCACTGCCAATGGCGGCAAGGTGGTCGGCTCGGTCCGCGTGCCCCTCAACTCGTCGGACTTCTCCTCCTTCCTGCTCCAGGCGCAGAGCTCCAAGGCCAAGATCGTCGGCCTTGCAAATGCGGGCCTCGACACAAGCAACTCGATCAAGCAGGCCGCCGAGTTCGGCATCGTCACCGGCGGCCAGAAGCTCGCCGGCCTCTTGATGACGCTCGCCGAGGTCAACGGCCTCGGCTTGCAGGCCGCGCAAGGCCTCGTGCTCACGGAAGGCTATTACTGGGATCTCAACGACAAGACGCGCGATCTCGGCGAACGCTTCTTCAAGCGCACCGGGCGGATGCCGAGCATGATCCACGCCGGCACCTATTCGGCGACGCTGAGCTATCTGAAGGCGGTCAAGGCCGCCGGCACCAAGGATCCCGACGCGGTCGCCAAGAAGCTGAAGGAGCTTCCGGTCGACGATGCCTTCGCGCAAGGCAAGGTCTTGGAGAACGGCCGCATGGTCCACGATATGTACCTGTTCGAGGTCAAGAAGCCCTCGGAATCGAAGCGGCCCTTTGACTACTACAAGCTGCTCGCAACCGTCCCCGGCGACAAGGCCTTCTTCACCGTCAAGGAGAGCGGCTGCCCGCTGACGAAGTGAGGCAGCGCCAGCGCCGCATTCCTGGTGTCGTCCCGGATCGGCGCTCCGCTTCGCTGCGCTTGTCCGGGACGACGGCTGTGATCGTTGCCGCCGCTCTCCTTCAATGCCCCAGCCGCCAAACCACCGCGACCAGCGCGCCCACCCACAGCACGATGCTGGCGAAGGCCTGGATGGCGAAGCCGGGGCCACGTTTGGCGGCTTCCTTCGAGTAGCCGATGAAGTAGACGATGCGGCCGATGATCCAGACTGCGCCGATTGCGGCCGCGATGGCGTCACTGACATAGATCGCGAACAGCCAGAGCGACGGCAGAAAGATCGGCATCCATTCCAGCGTGTTCATCTGGATGCGGAAGGCGCGCTCGAAGTCGGGATGCCCCGACATCGCCGGCACCTTGACGCCGGTCTTCGCGCGCGACCGCGCGACATTGACGCCTGTGAAGAAGCAGAACGCCACGGCCAGCAGCGTGACGAGCGCGGTGAGATGATACATTACAAGGTCCCCTTGAAGTCGCCGGCGCTCAATAGCCTGTTAGCTCGAGATAGCCAACGCCGTCATGGCTGCCGGAGAAGCTGATCGGGCCCTCCCAATAGGAAAAGCCGGTGCCCATCCAGGCGGTGGGATTGAGCGGCTTGCAGGTAATCGTGAACGACCGCGAGGGGATCGCGATCTGCCATTCCACCGGCAGTTTGCGCCCCGCGACCTCCGCCCATCCTTTCGGTGTCATCTGGATGTCGGCGGCAAAGATCTGCTGAGTGCGGCCGTCGGGCGATATCCAGTTGCCGAACGGATCGTCCTTGCCGTCCTTCTGCCGCAGCCGGTAAAGCATCAGCTTGTCGCCCGATGAGAGATGCAGCGAGAGCCAGTCCCAGCCGGTCTGGTCGGGGTCGAGCGGCTGGCTGCTCCATTCGCGGTCCATCCACGCCTGGCCCGACACGTCGATCGGCTTGTCGTCGATGACGAGACTGCCGCGCGCCCGGAAAAACGGCTGGCTGTAGTAATACGACGCCTGGCCGCGCTCGGATTTGCGGCTGAAGCCGGCATCGCCTTGCAGCACCACCGGACGATCGGCTTGAAGCGTCAGCGCATAGCTGAAATCGGTGCCTGACGCCTTCAGCGTCAGCGGCGACAGCACGCGATCATCGGTGCCCTCAGCGCCCTTCATCTCCCAGTCGTTGATCCAGGCCGCGAACGGCTTTGCGTCCACGCCTGCCTGCCCGACGCCGCCGCGGGCGAACAGCTCGTTGAAGCGGTGGGTGTCGGCGCGGGTCACTGCGGCGTGTCCCATCCAGAGCTGCTGATTGGCCCACCCCTCGCGCTGCGGCCCGGCCTCAGTGGCCTGGCGAAACAGCGTCCATTGCAGGCCACAAGCCGCGCCACTGGCATCGATCAGATTCGCCGTGAGGTACCACCACTCGATACGGAAATCCGGATGCGGCCCGTGGTCGGCGGGGAACGAAAACGCCTTTCCAGGCGTCACCTGTGCAAAGCCGTCCGCGGTCTCGCCGAGGCCGGCATAGCCTTGTGCGAACGCGCAGCGCGAAAACGTCAGCGCGGCAAGGCCACCGGCAAATGCGCGGCGCGATAGTCTGTCAGCGCTCATTGGCGAACACCTTCACCAAATTTGCCGGCTGCATCCGCGCGAGCCGCGCCACCGGCAGCAAGGCGGCCAGCAGCGAGGCGAGCAGCGCCACCGCGACCAGCTCGACCAGTTGCAGCGGAAACACGTGGAACGGCAGGCGCCAGCCGAACGCTTTCACGTTGACGATAGCGATCAGGCACCAGGCCACGATGAGTCCCAGCGGTAATGCCAGCAGCGCCGTGAACAGCGCGACCGCCAGCGTCTTGGTCAGTTCGATCGCAGCAAGGCGCGACCGCGTGAGGCCGATCGCCCAGAGCGGCGCGAGCTGCGGCAGGCGGGAATTGGCAAGCGTCAGCAGGCTGGTCAGCAGCGCGATGCCGGCGACGCCGAGGGTGAAGGCGTTCAGTGCTCCCGTCACCGCGAAAGTGCGGTTGAAGATACGGATCGATTCCGCCTTCACCGTTGCCTGGTCGGCGACGCTGCGGTCGTCGAGGGCAAACTGCCTCTGCAACGCCGTGATCAGGCCGGGAATCTTGTCTCGGGGAACGATGAGTCCGATCCGCGTCTGCGGCGTCTGCGGAAAGCGCCGGATCAGCGCTGCGACATTCACGGCGAGCTGTCCCTTGGGATTGCCGTAATCGGCATAGATGCCGGCGATGTCGAGCACCCAGCTGCCGCCCGGCGCGGGGATCTCGATGACGTCGCCGACGCGCAGGTTCAACCGCCGGCTCAATTGCTCGCTGACGAAGGCGGCATCACCCGGCACGAGCTGCGCCCAGGCGCGCGGCGCGGCTTCAAGCAGCGGCCAGCGCTCGCGATAGAGCGCGTGGTCGGGCAGGCCGAGCAGCTCCACGGGTTGTCCCTCCAGTTGCGTCTCCGCCCGCCCGCCGCTCAAAATCGCCTGTACCTCGCTGCGCTCGCGCAGCCAGCTCCGGATCGCAACCGCCTTCGCATTATCGGGCGCGCTGATATAGACGTCGGCGGCGAGCCGCCCGTTCAGCCAGCTGATGAAGGTGCGGCTGAACGTTTCCACCATGGTGGAGACGCCGACATTGACGGCGAGCGCGAGCAGCAGCGCCATCAGCGCCAGCGACAATCCGGAGAGTTGCTGCCGGCTGTCGGCCCAGAACCACAGCGCAAGCGGACGGCGCGCGCGGCGCTGGCCGATCGAGAGGATGATCTCCAGCAGCGCTGGGAGGATCAGCGCCGCGCCCAGCATCAGCGCGGCGAGCACGCCAAAGCCAGCGATCAACGAATCGCCATAGCGCAGCAACAGCAGTGCGACCGCAAACACGGCGAGCGCAGCCGCGCTTTGCAGGATCAGCCAGCGCCGCTGCGCCTGTTGCCAGGCCTGTGGTTGCGCGGTCGCAAGCAAAGGCAGACGCATCGCCTTGATCAGGCTCATTGCCGCCGCGATCAGCGCGCCGGCGATGCTGATGCCGATGCCGGCTAGCCACCATTCGCCGCGCAGCGATAGTTGGCCCGGGATCTGCGCGCCATAGAGCCCGCGCAGCGATGCCACGACATCCGGCAGCAGCGCGGCCGCGATGACATAGCCGCACACCAGTCCCACGAGTCCCGCGGCGAGCGCCAGCACCACTAGCTCGAGCACCAGCACGCTGTTGAGCATGCGTGCGGAAGCGCCGCAGGCACGCAACGTGCGCAGCATCGGCAGCCGCTGCTCGAAGGCAAGGCCGACGGCCGAATTGACGATGAAGAGCCCGACGAAGAACGAGAGCAGGCCAAAGGCGGTGAGATTGAGATGAAAGCTGTCGGTGAGGCGTTCGAGCTCGGTCTCCGCGTTCGGTTCGACCCGCTGCAAGCGGTCACCGACCACGCTCGCAAGCGGCGCAGGTTTGCCCTTGGCCTTGCCGATCAGCAGCCGCGAGAGCTGGCCTTGCTTGCCAAGCAGCCGCTGCGCGAAGCCGATATCGACCACCAGCACGTCGGGCACGAGCTGCGGCTGCGCATGCAGTGGCGGCAGTATTGCGCCGCTGCTGATCAGCGGCGCCGCGCCCTCCGCCGCGTCGAGATCGGCGAGCGTCTCCGGCGCGACGAGCGTTTGGCCGGGTGGGGCGACGAAAGCGCGCAAGTCCGACGCACCGAGCCGCGGCGCGTTGCCGACCTCGGCCGGCAGCGTCACCGGCTCGATGCCGAGCAGGCGGAACGAGCGTCCGTTGATCTGGACGCGGCCCTCCACGACCGGCGAGACTGGCCAGCCGGCGCGGCTGAGCGCGACGAACAGGTCCTGCGAGAACGTCGCGGCATCGGGCGCAACCAGCATCGCCGTGCGCACGCCGCCGAACGTCGCCGCCGCACGGTCATAGGCGTTGCGCGCCTGCTGGTTGATCGCCTGCACACCGCTCCACAGCGCGGTCGCCGCGATCAAGCCGATCAGCAGCGTCGCGAGCTGCATCGGATGCCGCCGCCAGTGGCTCAGCAGCACGGCCAGGATCCAGAGCGCGCGCCTCATGTGATCCGCCCCGCATGCAGCGTGACGTGGCGGTCGAGCGTGCCGGCCAGATGCAAGCTGTGCGTTACCATCAGAAAGCCGCAGCCTGTGCGCGCCACGAGATCGCGCGTCAGGGCCAGCACGTCGTCGGCGGTCGCCTCGTCGAGATTGCCGGTCGGCTCGTCCGCGAGCAGAAGTGACGGCTTGATCGCGAGCGCCCTACCAATCGCGACTCGCTGCTGCTGGCCGCCCGAGAGTTGCTCGGGGTAGCGCCTCAAGAGCTTGCGGAGCCCGAGACGCTCGATCAGCTCGCCGTGCCAGGCGGCATCGTGCCGGCCGGCGATCCGCGCCTGAAATGAAAGGTTGTCCTCGACCGACAGGCTCGGGATCAGGTTGAACTGCTGGAAGACCAGCCCCAGCCGGTTGCGCCGCAGCGCCGCCCGTCCTGCATCCGGCAGCGCCGTCACATCGGCGCTTTCGAGCATGATCGTGCCGCCGTCGGCGGCATCCAGCCCCGCGATCAGGTGCAGCAGCGTGCTCTTGCCGCTGCCGGATTCGCCGGTCAGCGCAACGCGCTCGCCGGGGCGCACGTCGAGATCGACGCCGCGCAGCACATGGACCGGCTCGCCGGCCGAGGAGAAGCTTTTGGAGAGGTTTTTAATGTTCAGCACGATGAATGGCGCCGCACGGAATTAACTGGGATGTTGCGTAGCACAGTTGATGCGAAAATGCCGGGGTTGCGTTGCCGTTCAAGCCGTTGTTAGCTCGCAAGACCGCCAAACAAGACGGCACAAATCAAGAGTGCCGAAAGCGAAAAATCGGGGAGAGAGATGAGCGCTCAGGGAACGCCCAAAACGGCGGGCAGTACGACAGCTGAGGCAACGCCAAAGGGCGCCTGGACCGTCACCTTTCTCCTGTTTCTCTTCATGGTGGTGAATTTCGCCGACAAGATCGTCGTGGGTCTCGCCGGCGTGCCGATCATGACCGACCTGAAGCTCGAGCCGGAGCAGTTCGGCCTGCTCGGCTCATCCTTCTTCTTCCTGTTCTCGATCTCGACCATCGTAGTCGGCTTCATCGTCAACAAGGTGCCGACGCGCTGGGTGCTGCTGACGCTCGCAGTGATCTGGTCGTTGGCGCAGTTTCCGATGGTGGGCACCGTCAGCTTCACCACGCTCCTGATCTGCCGTATCGTGCTCGGCGCGGGCGAGGGGCCGGGCTTCTCGGTCGCCGCACATGCGATCTACAAATGGTTTCCGGACGAGAAGCGCACGCTGCCGACCGCGATCCTGTCGCAGGGCTCGGCCTTCGGCGTCATTCTCGCGGTGCCGGCGCTGAACTGGGTGATCGTCAATCATTCCTGGCACTACGCCTTCGGCGCGCTCGGCATCGTCGGCCTGATCTGGGTCGCGGCCTGGCTCGCGCTCGGCAAGGAGGGACCGCTGGAGGACACGCAGCTCCTGGCGGCCACCGAGCCGAAGATTCCCTATTTCCAGCTTCTCACCTCGCGCACCTTCATCGGCTGCGTGGCGGCGACCTTCGGCGCCTATTGGGCGCTGTCGCTCGGGCTCACCTGGTTCACGTCCTTCATCGTCAAGGGGTTTGGCTTCTCGCAAACCGATGCGGGCTTCATTTCGATCTTGCCCTGGGTATTTGGCGCCACGATCGTCATCCTCACGGGGTGGATCTCGCAGATGATGATGGCACGTGGCGCGACCACGCGCGTTGCGCGCGGCGTTCTCGGCTCGGTCCCGCTGGTGCTCGGCGGTCTCATCATCGCGGCGATGCCGCACGTGCAGGGTGCGGGCTTGCAGATCGCGCTGCTCGTGGTCGGCTCGGGCCTGTGCGGGGCGATCTACGTCGTCTGCCCGCCAATGCTCGGCGAGTTTACCCCGGCCTCGCAGCGCGGTGCCGTCATCGCGATCTACGGCGCGCTCTACACGCTCGCCGGCATCATCGCCCCGGCCGTGATGGGCAGCGTGATCCAGCGCGCCGGCTCAACGGTCGACGGCTACCTGACCGGCTACACCATCAACGCGGTGGTCATGATCGGCTCCGGCGTGCTCGGCCTGCTGCTGCTCTGGCCGAACACGGAGAAGTCGAGGCTGACCCGCGGCGCCGCCGCGCAGCCCGGCGCGCTGAAGGGCGTGGTGTCGCCGACGTAGTTGGTCGGACCAAAATTCAAGCTGTCGTCCCAAGCTCGCGCTGTGCGCGCCCCGGGACGACACCGAGTGGAGTTGCGTTGCTGGCGGAGCTATCGTCCAGCCTGCTCCCGCCGCTCCGTCAGCAGCGACAGGAACACCGTGGCCACCATGAACACCACCGACGCGCCGAACACCCAGTGCGGCGCGTTCTGGTCCATGATCCAGCCGAACAGCAGCGGGCTGATGATGCCGCCGATATTGAAGCCGGTGGAGACGATGCCGAAGGCACGCCCGGCGGCGCCCGCAGGCGCCGCATTGCGCACCAGCATGTCGCGCGAAGGTGCGATCACGCCGGACAGGAAGCCCGCAACGGTCATCGCAGCCGTCAGCAGCAAGCCGGGCAGTCCGACGAGCGCAATCAGAAGCACGATCGCCGCGTTCGCGGCAAAGCAGGCGGCGGCGAGCTGGCCATGGCGCTCGGTCCGGTCCGCGAGGAAGCCGCCGGCGAGCACGCCGACGGCGCTTGCCCCCAAAAATGCCGTCAGCGCGACATTGGCGGCGGAGTAGGAGGCGGCATAGCCGCTCATCAGCGCCACCACGCCGAAATTGCTGATGCCTGCAACCGACAGGCTGAGCAGCATGAACAGCGCGGTCAGCATGATCAGCGTCGGCGTAATGACCGCCTGTTTTGGCGCGGCTTCGTTTCCGGGTTTCCTCCTGTGCGCGCCGGCGTCAGGAATGTTCATCACGATGAGCAGCAGCGCGCAGAGCACGCCGATCGCGCCCGATGCGATCAGCGCGCCGAAGCCGCCCGAGACCGTGACGAGCGCGGCAACGATCGCCGGCGCCACTGCGCCGCCGAGATAGCCGGCAAAGGTGTGAACCGAGAACGCGCGGCCCATCCGCGCCTCGTCCATGTGCTCGGCGAGGATCGCGTAATCGGCCGGGTGATAGACGCTGTTGGCAAGGCCGAGCAGCACCGCGCAGGTAATCAACGAGGCGTAACTCAGGTGCAGGCCGAGCAGCACCAGAGATAGCCCGCCGATCACGAGGCCCATCAGCAGAATCTTTCGCGCACCAAAATGGTCGACGAGATAGCCGGTCGGCGCCTGAGTCAGGCCGGAAACAACCGCAGACACGGTCAGCGCAAAGCCAAGCTCGATATAGCCGACGCCCAGCTGGGTTTTGAGGAACGGAAACAGCATCGGCAGGACGAGCAGATGGAAATGGCTGACCCAATGCGCGATCGAGATCCCCGTCAGCGTGCGCAGCGCGCTGTCGGTCTTCCCCTGTTGCGGTGCGGCGAGAACGTCGGCCATCGCAGTTCCGTTTCACTTCCTTTTCGGTGCGCTAACTATCGGCGTGAGCGGTTATTTGTCCATGAATGCCGGCGCATGGCAGGTAGTGCCGAGGGATGATTCTCGTATCTCAGCTCGATCCTTAGGGCGGGTTAGTCCTGCGCGGCAATGACGGGAAGCAAGAGCGGACACTATCTCTCACCGTCACCCTGAGGTGCCGGAGCGAAGCGCAGGCCTCGAAGGGCGACGGCCCGGCTGCATCCGGGCCGTTCATCCTTCGAGGCTCCCAGCGCAGTGCAGGCGCACTGCGCTGCTCGCACCTCAGGATGACGGGTCTCGCAAGGGCGCCCCCTTACAGCGGCTCGTCATCCGTGCCGTAACGATCGCGTTTCGGGGTGGCGATGTCGCCGTCTTCGTAATCGTCGTCGGTGTCGCGCGGCGGCTGCGGCTTTTTCTTGTTGTCGTCTGCCTTCTTCGGCGGCGGGTTCTTGTTGCCGGCCTTGGCCATGACCTTCTCCGGATGGTGATGCATCAACGCATGCTAACCGGACCCGCTCCGATCCGCTTGACCTTTCTCAAGCGGTGCTCGGAAAGCACCACAGGGGAAACGCCATCACACCCGGACCACCGGCCCGCCCGCCTTCTTCCAGGCGTCGATGCCGCCGGCGATATGCGCGGTGTTGGCGAGTCCGGCCTGTTTCGCGGCGGCAACCGCCATCGCCGAGCGCTCACCGAAGGCGCAGAAGAACAGGACGCGGCGGCCGGTGGCGGCCGCCACCTCGCGCAGCATGCCGCCGGGCTTCAGGCTCTCCTCGATCGACGGATAGGGCGCATGCAGCGCGCCCTCGAGCATGCCGTGCTTGGCGCGCTCATTGCTCTCGCGCAGATCGACCAAGAGGATGTCGGGCCGGCCGAGTGCGCGCATCGCGTCGACGGCGCTGAGCGCGCGGCCTTCCTTCTCCAATTCCTCCTGATGCAGGCCGACATGCATGTTGGCCGGCACCGCCACATCCATCATCTTCGGATTGGGCAGCTTCAGGTTGGCCATCAGCTCGATATATTCGTCGACCGAGCGCACCTGGAGACGGGGATTGTAACGCTTCTCCTCGCCGATGGTGGAGACGGTGTCGCCCTTGTAGTCATGCGCGGGGAAGACCAGCGTCTCGTCGGGCAGCTTCAACAGGTGATTGAAGATCGAGTCGTATTGCGCGCGCGAAGATCCGTTCTGGAAGTCGGTGCGGCCGGTGCCGCGGATCAACAGCGTGTCGCCGGTGAAGACGCGATCGCCCATGAGATATGAGTAGGAGTCATCGGTGTGGCCGGGCGTGTACATCACGTCGAGCGACAGGCCCTCGATCGTCACCTTGTCGCCGTCGGAGACCCGCATCGCCACCACGTCGGCCTTGCTCTGGTCGCCCATGATGGTCATGCAGTGGGTGCGGTCGCGCAGCTCGCCGAGCCCGGTGACGTGGTCGGCATGCAGGTGGGTGTCGACGGCCTTGACCAGCTTGAGGTCGAGCTCGCGCAGCAATTGGCAATAGCGGTCGACCTTCTCCAGCACGGGATCGAGGATCAGCGCCTCGCCGCCGGCGCGGCTGGCCAGCAGATAGCTGTAGGTTCCCGAAACGCTGTCGAACAGTTGGCGAAAGATCATGGCGGACCCCCGCGTCGGATGATTCAAAATCATACTACGAAGGCCGATTAAAAGAGAAGTATTTTACTGCCTGAACCGGTAAATTCGGAAGATTTTGCTGCTGCTGGGGCCGTCATTCCGGGGCGATGCAAAGCATCAAGCCCGGAATCCATTTGGCCGCAGACCCCGGGGGCGGGATGGATTCCAGGTTCGGTCCCGCGGACCGCCCCGGAATTGCGGACCGCCCCGGAATGACGAGAGCGCGGTTACGGCCGCACCAGATTGTAGCCATTCTCGGTCAGGAACAGGATCTGGCCGACCCCGACCTGCACTGGCGTGGCTGACGAGATGAAGTCCGGCCGACGGCCGGTCTCGCGCTCGATCGTGTCGACGGTGTTGAGGCAAATGTCGAAGCGGACGCCCTGCGCGATCAGGCTCTCGACCTGCTTGCGGTGGTCGTTGGCGGCGAGCAGCAGGTCGATGCCCGGACCGAACGCCACCACCTCGATCGCGACCTTGTCGGGGTCATAGGCTTTCAGGAGATTGTTGGCGACGCTGAGCACCAGCGCCTGCTTCCTGGCATCACCGTCGGAGAGCTGGAGCACAATCCTGTGCTCAGCAAACGGCTTGTCCTGCAAGGGCACCTGCTGCGCGAAGGCGGGCAGCACCAAAGCCCAGGCGACCAGCGCCAACAGCATCGTGCGAAGATTTGGCGAACGCGTCATCCCTGTCCTGCAATTCCCGGATTGTCCTCGACGCCCCTGAGCGTGACGCCGGAGCTCTTGTTCTCCGCCATCCGGCCCGAGCGCAGATATTTTGCGACCACGTCCCAGACAGGCGCGCCTTGCTGCGCATTGACCGATGCCCAGCCCGCGACCTTGTAGCGCCTGTCAGCCTCGATCGGCTTGCCGTTATCGAGCGTCAGGGCAGAGATGCGGCTGCCGATCGCGGCTGTCGGCGTGCAGGTGTAATTGAGCCCGCCGGTGCGTACCATATCGCCGCCCTGCTGGTGATAGGGATCGGCGTTGAAGAGGTTGTCGCAGATGTCCTCGAGCACGTCCCTGATCTGGGCCCCTGGCATCTCCTGCACATAGGTCTCGGGATAGGAGATCGCAGTCTCCGCCAGCACATCCTCGAGCGTGAACGGCTGGCCGGCGAGCGCGGTGACGCCCCAGCGAAAACCCGGCGACAGCGCGATCTCGGCATCGAGCTCGTGGCGTAGCGCCGCGCAGATGAGCTCATCCATGGGGCCGGAAAAATTGCCGCGGCGATAGAGCAGGCGGTCGGGCGTCGCGATCTTCTCCGACCAGTCGGTGACGTGCGGCGCGCGCACCTTGCCGATCAGCTCGGCCATCGCCGGATCCGGCTTCAACAACTCGGAATAGACCGGCAGCAAATGGTATCTGATATCGCTGACCTTGCCCTTGGCGAGCTGCAGATCGAGCACGGCGAGAAACTTTCCATTCGAGCCGGCATTGCTGACGAGCGTCGTGCCGCTTGCATTCTTCACCGCCACCGGTTGCGGGACGGCGTCATGGGTGTGGCCGCCGAGGATGACGTCGATGCCGGTGACGCGGCTCGCGAGCTTGAGATCGACATCCATGCCGTTATGCGACAGCAGGATCACGGCATCGACCTTGTCTTTGCCGCGCAAGCCGTCGACGAGCTTCTGCAACTCCTCCTCGCGGATGCCAAAGGTCCAGTCCGGCGTGAAGCGTCTGGGATGCGCGATCGGCACGTAGGGGAAGGCCTGGCCGATGATCGCGACGCGATAGCCGCCGAGTTCCCTGATGGTCGAGGGCTTGAACACGCGCCCCGTCGCCTTGTCGAAGGCGCGCGCGTCGTTGAACGCGGCCTCCTCGGTCAGGAAGACGTTCTGCGCCAGAAACTCGCCCTTGAAGCGCTCGAGATTGTCGCGCAGCGCCTGCTCGCCATAGGTGAACTCCCAATGGCCGGTCATCGCCTCGATGCCGAGCAGGTTCGCCACCTCGACCATGTCGCGGCCCTGCATGGTGTTGGCAAGGCCGGTGCCCTGCCAGAGGTCACCGCCGTCGAGCAGCAGCGAATGCAGCTCGCCGACGTCGTTGCGTAAGCGGTCGATCAGCGTCTTCAGATGCGCAAAGCCGCCGAGCCTGCCGAAGCGGGCCGCGGACTTCTCGAACTCGAAGCAGGTAAAGGCATAGGCGTCCGCGCTGTCGGGCCGGATGCCGAAACGTTCGAGGAAGGCGCGGCCGACCAGGTGCGGCGGCCGTCCCGCCATCTCGCCGATGCCGATATTGACGCTGGGCTCGCGGAAATAGACCGGGTTGAGCTGTGCATGCGTATCGGTGATGTGCAGGATGCGCGCATTGCCGAAGCGTTCGAGGTCGTAGATGCTGGCGGTGTCGGTGCCGCGCGCGAGCCGCGGCAGCCCGGCCGTGACGGCGGCAGCGCCTGCGGCTCTCAGGAAATCGCGGCGGCGGATGGTCATCCCAAATTCTCCGCCCCTTAAAGAAGAAGATCGCCCAACAGTTCCACGAGAGCCAGTCTAGCGGATTTCCATCGCCTTCCAGGCGTCTTTTTCCGATGTCGCCTGGAAGATCGAGGCCTTCGCCAGCGCTTCGGCCTCCTTGGCGGCGGCAACCGCACGGTCGAAATCGCCGCTGTCGCCGGCTTTCTTCGCGGCCGCGAGCGTCGAGACGGTCGTGGTCCACTGGTTGCGCAAGTCGGCCGCTTCCTTGCTGGCAGCTTCCGCCGCGGCATAGGCCACCTTGTAGTCGGCTTCGGTTGCCGCCCGCGCGGGCGCTGCAGCAACCGCCAGCAGCAACACGAGTGCCAGTGATCGCATTCCGATCATCGTCGTGCTCATGGCCGCGCTCCCGGGCCGGAAATCGGCAGGCCATTGGCGACGTAGGACAGGAAATATTCGACGTCGCGGTACTCGTCCGATTGCGGTTCCAGCGGAACCGCGCGGGTCTGGCTGTTGCAGGTCATGAGGCGGCGGGTGGTCGTGCCCATGCCGCTCCATTCGCTGCGGTAGATCGGCAGAGCGTTCATGATGCCGAGCGCAGGCGCCAGCACCTCCGCGCGGATGCGCTCGCCCGGGCTCTGCACATGGCAGCTCGCGCAGGAGAAGTTCATCTGCCCGCGCCGCGTGTAGAAATAGCGCTTGCCGTTCTCGTACGCCTCGAGCGCGCGCGGATCGTCGGGGATCTTGATGTCCATCAGCTTGCCGCGCGAGGTGAAGGCCATGTAGGCGGTCAGCGAGGCCATTTCGTCCTTGACGTAGGAGTAGGGTGCTTCCCCGTTGGCCTCGCGGCAGCGGTTGAGCGCGAGCTCGAGCGTGACGACCTTGCCTTCCTTTTCGTCGAAGTAAGGATAGTTCTGGCGGATGCCGATGCCACCGTTCGGGAAGCAGTCGGCGTAGGTCTTGCCGTTCTTGAACGGCGTCGCAAACATCTCCTTGCCGGCGTCGAGCGCGAACTCGTAAGGCGGGAACTCCTCCTTCTCCTGCCACTGCCGCTTCATGTCCTCGTTCATGGAATAAGGACCGTTGACGAAATCCTCGTGCTTCACGTTCGGGAATTTCTGGAAGAAGAAGTTCTGGAACGCCTTGGCCTCGGTGGCGGTATCGATCTTGTCGGCTGCGATCACGTGCGGCGCGGTGAAGGCCAGCGCCGCGAGCGCGGCGAGCGCCGAGCCGAGCCAGATTGCGGAGCGCGCCTCCATCACGAGATCTTCGCGGTGGTCGTGTCCGACGCACCCTTGTTGTCGGTCCAGCTTATCTTGAGGTCGTCGCCCTTCTTCGCCCCCTTGAAGCTGAACTTGACGTAGGGATCCTTGGAGACGGCAGGGCCCCAATCGGCGACGAACACGTCCTTGCCGTTATATTCGAACTTCAGTTCCTGGATGAAGTGCGCCGGGATCAGCTCGCCCTTGGCGTCCTTGACGAAGCCGGAATCCATGGGGTGCTGAATCAGCGCCTGCACCTCGGTGATATCGCCGTTGGCGGTGGCGCGTACGCGAATGGTGGATGCCATCTCGGTTCTCCTTCGCCGCTAGCCGCCGCAGCCGCCGACGGTGACCTTGACCTCTTTGGTCGCGCTGAAGAGTTTGCCGTCGGCCTCCACGATCGCGACCACGTTGGTGGTCTTCGCCATCTTCAGCCGGTTGGCGACGCTCGGGACCGTGCCGTCGGGAATCTTGTAGCTTGCTGCCAGCGCGTTCGGGTTCTCCGCGACGAAGAACGAGATCGAGGTCACCTTCTCGAGCGTCGTCGTCACCGAGATCGGCACGACTCCGCCGTTCTCGGCGATCTCGGGCGCATCCAGCTTGATCTTGTCGGACGGCTCGGCGGTCTTGCCATAGAGCGCCTTGATCGCGTCGGCCTCGCTCTTCTGCTTGAACGCCTCTTCCGGATATTTGTCGTTGGCCGCGGCGCGCGCGGCTCCGAACGGCAGATTGCCGAGGCCGATCAGCGCAACGGAGGCCGCGCCTTGCAGGATCAGGCGCCGCGTCGCGAGAAGGCCGGTCGTTGAACTCATCTCAGTCTCCTGGTCGATCGCCTCAGCGATCCCTTAGGTATCGGCGCCGTCACAGGCTCTGCAGGAAATCAACGATCGCGTTGATCTCCTGTTCGGTCAAAATCCGGTTCCGACCGAACGGTGGCATCATGGTCTGCGGATTGCGCCTGGTCTCGTCGAACAGGATCGCGACCAGCTCGTTGCGGTCGGGGTACTTCGCCTTGATGTCCTTCAGCTCAGGCCCGATCGTGCCGGGCAGATCGCCGCCCTTGATCACGTGGCAGGTCAGACAATTGCCCTTGCCGCGGTCGAAGGCGAGCTTCTGCCCCTCGGCGGCAGCGGATTGGGCGCGCGCTGGCGCAGCGGCCATCGCGGCGAGGGCGGCCAGAATGAAAACCAGGGCGGGCTTCCGGGGAAAGGCGGTCAAGGCGTCGGTCCGAGGCGTTATGTCGATGTTTGCATTCGCGAAATATAGTGCTCAAAGCACAAAGGGCACCGCCTGACAATCACGACGATGCAGGTCGCAAATTGGTGTTAAGATCTTCCGCATTGCAACCGAACGGACTATTTGTTCGGCAGTTTCGGCCCTGACGGGCCAGTAATATTGGGGCGTCTCGGCGTCCAGTGACGTTTTTTATCTCGTTGTCTTTTCCCGGAGGCCTCAATTGGCTGAATATGTCGCCGAATTTGGCAAGGACGGCGGGCGGGTCGAGCCCGATGGGCGCCTCGATGCGCCGGCGTTCCATCGCAATCACGAGCCGATCTGGGCGGCGCTGGAGAAACATCTTGCCGGCCGCCTCGGCGACGTCGTCGAGGTCGGCAGCGGAACCGGCCAGCATGTGGTCCACTTCGCCCGCCATGCGCCTGATCTCGTCTGGTGGCCGAGCGACCTCAACCAGCGGCATCTGAAAAGCATCGAGGCCTGGCGCGTCCATTCCAGCCTGCCAAACATCCGCCCGCCGCTGCGGGTCGATCTGTCCGATCCCGACTGGTGCCCGGAGATGAAGAGCGGCGAGGGGCCGAAGGATCTCGCGGCGGTGTTCTGCGCCAATGTCATCCACATCGCGCCGTGGAACGTGGCCGAGGGGCTGTTCGCCGGTGCCGGCCGCTATTTGCGGCCCGGCGGCACGCTGTTCCTCTACGGCCCCTTCAAGCGCGACGGCAAGCATACCGCGCTCAGCAACGCGGTGTTCGACACCTCCTTGCGCGAAGGCAACGCGGAATGGGGCGTGCGCGATCTCGGCGACGTCGAAAAGCTCGCGCAGCACGTGGGCCTGCGTTTGATCGATCTGATCGACATGCCCGCCAACAATCTCACGCTGGTGTTTGCGAAGGCCTGAGCCGCGAGGGCGGCTACGCTCGGTTGTCGTGCCAGCCGATCCTGCTTTTCAAGAATTCAATGCCGAGCACCTGGAAGCCGGCGCGTTCCTTGTTGTCCTTGCCGTAGCCATGGCCGCCCGCGGCCGGCTCGTAGAAATAAGCCTCATAGCCCATGGCCTGGAGCTTTGCGGCCATCTTGCGCGCATGTCCGGGATGGACGCGATCGTCCCGCCGCGTCGTGGCGATCAGGATCGGTGGATAGGGCTGGCCGGGCTTTGCGGCATGGTAGGCCGAATAGGTCTTCAGCCACTCCCAATCCTCGGGTTTGTCGGGGTCGCCATATTCCGCGATCCAGCTCGCGCCTGCGAGCAGCTTTGTGTAGCGGCGCATGTCGACCAGCGGGATCGTGCAGAACAGCGCGCCGAACCGCTCGGGATAGCGCGTCAGCATGTTCGTGATGAGAATGCCGCCGTTCGATCCGCCCTGTGCGGCGATACGTTTTGCGCGCGTCACGCCGCGGCGCACGAGGTCGGCGGCGACTGCCGCGAAATCATCATGCGAGAGCCGCTTGCCGGCGAGCCGCCCGGCATCGTGCCAGCGCGTGCCGAACTCGCCGCCGCCGCGCAGATTCGCCTGCACCGTGGTGCCGCCGCGCTCCAGCCACAGCCTGCCGAGCGCCGGATTGTAGTACGGCTTGACCGAGAGCGCGAAGCCGCCATAGGCGCTCATATAGACCGGCGCATCGCCGGTCTCACCAGCGGGCCCGGTCTGCACATAGGGGATGCGCTCGCCGTCAATGGAGATGGCTTCGTGCTGCGTCACCACGAGACCGTCTGAAGTGAACGTCTTCGGCGCCTGCTTGAGCACGGTCGGGCTGGCAACGCCGCGCTCGATCAGCATCAGCGCCGGTGGGATGAGCGGATCCTGGACATTGGCGAGCAGGTCGCCATTGCTTTCGGATTCATGATGGTCGAAGCGCCAGACGTCGACCACGCCGATGTCGGGCAGCCCGCGCAGCGTCTCACGGCTCCAGCCCGTGGCCGACGGCGTGCAGATCTCGAAGACCGGCCGCAGCTCGTCGAGGATGCTGAGGAGGAGCTTGCCGGCGGCCCAGGAAAATCCCTGCAATGCACGGCGCGGCCCAGGCGCGAACACGACGGTGAAATTGCGATCGCCGGCGAGGAAGGCCGACAGCGAAATGCCGAGCACGGCGTCCGGAGCATGGGTCACTCCGCCGACCGTCCAGGCCGTGCGCAGCTTGATCGCGAACCAGTCCTGGTGGATTTGCAGCCAGATGTCGGAGGGAAGATCGAGCTTCACGGTCGCACCACGCTCGGTGCCGAGCCAGATGTCGAAGTTGAAGAAGTCCAGCCGGTCGATGAACCAGACGCGCGGCGTCTCGCCGGTCCGGTCGACGTCGCAATAGGCGCTCATCCGATCGGGTGTGGTCTCGAACACCAGGGACGCCTGCTCCACGGGCTCGCCGCGCCGCCACAGCCGTACCGTCCTCGCATAGCCCGAGCTTGTCGCCATGCCCTCGCCGAGTGCACTGGATAGCAGCACCGTATCGGCATCGACCCACGCGGCGCCGCCCTTGGCTTCCGGTAGCGCGAAGCCGCCGGCGACAAAGCTCTTCGTGTTCAGATCGAATTCGCGCAGGGTCACGGCATCGCTGCCGCCGCGCGACAGGCTCAGGATCGTCTGCGGGGCATCGCCGGGCAGCGAGCTCGACCAGTTCAGCAGCCAGTCCTCGCCTTCATCAGCCGCGAGCGCGTCGATGTCGAGCAGGGTCTCCCAGGATGGATTGGGCTTGCGGAATTCATCCATCGTGGTCCGCCGCCACAGGCCGCGCGGATTGTTCACGTCCTTCCAGAGATTGTAGAGGAGGCCGTCGCTGCGGCCGACATAGGGGATATTGTCCGGCCGGTCGTAGATGGCGGCCAGAAGATCGCTGTCGCGCTCGAACGCGGGGCCGCCGAATTGCTCCAGCGTCAGGCGATTCTGCCGCTCGACGAAGTCGAGCGCCCGCTCGCCTTCGATGTCTTCCAGCCAGAGATACGGATCGTCGTCGGGAGCGGACAACGTGGGCCTGTCGTCAACGGGCATAATCCGAACTCCGGAAGCGAACTTGCAAAGGCGAATTTGCAAGGTGAACTTGATCGAGCGCAAGGCTTTGATAGCGCGGCCTGCTAGGTGCTGTCCAATTGCGCCCTCGGCATGGCTTGCGCCCGTTTGCGCCAGTTGCCCGCCCTGCCGCGCCCCTCCATAGTGACGGGAATCAACGAACGCTCCCCGGGCGGAAATGCCGATGTTAGACGTGACTTTAGCCGACGAGATTGTCGACGACGCCCGCGTGCGTGCCAATGTGGTGCGCCTTGCGGCTGCGCAGGCGCTGACCGGCGCCAATTCGGCCGTGATCTTCGCGACCGGCTCGATCGTCGGCGCGACGCTCGCGCCCGACATGTCGCTCGCGACCGTGCCGCTGTCGATGTATGTGCTGGGGCTTGCCGCAGGGACCTTGCCGACCGGTGCGATCTCCCGCCGGTTTGGCCGCCGCATGGCCTTCATCATCGGCACCGCCTGCGGCACGCTCACCGGCCTCGTCGGCTCGTTCGCGATCCTCAATGGCTCGTTCGCGCTGTTTTGTGTCGCGACCTTCCTCGGTGGCCTCTACGGAGCGGTGGCGCAATCCTATCGCTTTGCCGCCGCCGACGGCGCCAGCGCGGCCTACCGGCCCAAGGCGGTGTCATGGGTGATGGCGGGCGGCGTGTTCGCCGGCGTGCTCGGTCCGCAGCTCGTGCAATGGACCATGGACGTCTGGCCGCCCTATCTGTTCGCCTTCAGCTTCGTGGTGCAGGCGGCGGTGGCGCTGATCGCGATGGGCATCGTTGCCGGCGTCGATATGCCGAAGCCGGCCGCGGCCGATCTTCACGGCGGACGGCCACTGCTGCGCATCGTGCGGCAGCCGCGCTTCATCGCGGCCGCGCTGTGCGGCGTCATCGCCTATCCCATGATGAACCTGGTGATGACTTCGGCGCCGCTTGCCATGAAGCTCTGCGGCCTCAGCGTCAGCGATTCCAATTTCGGCATTCAATGGCACATCGTCGCCATGTACGGCCCCAGCTTCTTCACCGGCGCGCTGATCGCGCGCTTCGGCGCGCCGAGGATCGTCGCTACCGGCCTCTTGCTGGAGGCAGGCGCCGCAGCGATCGGCCTCTCCGGCATCACCGCGATGCATTTCTGGGCGACGCTGATCGTGCTCGGCGTCGGCTGGAATTTCTCCTTCATCGGCGCCTCCGCGCTGGTGCTGGAGACGCACCGCCCGAACGAGCGCAACAAGGTGCAGGCGTTCAACGATTTCCTGGTGTTCGGCATGATGGCAATCGGCTCGTTCTCGTCGGGCCAGTTGCTCGCCAACTACGGCTGGTCGGCGGTGAACATGGTGGTGTTCCCGCCGGTGCTCTTGGGCCTTGCGGTTCTCTCGTTCGCCTCCTGGGCGCGCCGCCGCAAGGCGCAGCTGGAAGCCGCGATGGGCGAGTTTCCGGATGCAATTTGACGGAGTGCTGCTGAGTTTCTCCCGCAGCCTCGGAATCGTAGGGTGGGCAAAGGCGCGGAGCGCCGTGCCCACCATCTCTCCACGATTGCGACAGAAGTGGTGGGCACGCTTCGCTTTGCCCACCCTACGAGCTCACGCCTCCCGCTGCTTCAGCAAATCCTCCAGGTCCAATCGCTTCGTAAACATCGCAAGCTTGCCGTCCGGCGTGAGCGGCCATTGCTCCTTGGGCCGGTCCCAATAGAGCTCGACACCGTTCTCGTCGGGGTCGCGTAAATACAGCGCCTCGGACACGCCATGGTCGCTCGCGCCGTCGAGCGCGATGCCGGCGGAGAGCACGCGATGCAGCGCATCGGCCAGCGCCGGCCGCGTCGGATAGAGGATCGCGGTGTGATAGAGCCCGGTCGTGCCCGGCGGCGGCGGCGAGCCGCCCTTGCTCTCCCAGGTGTTGAGCCCGATGTGGTGATGATAGCCGCCGGCGGAGATGAAGGCGGCGCCCGAGCCCATGCGCTGCATCAGCTCAAAGCCGAGCACGCCGCAATAAAAGCCGAGCGCCCGGTCGAGATCGGCGACCTTGAGGTGAACGTGTCCGATGCGGGTTCCGGGATTGACGGCGGGGTTTGGTGACATGCTATTGCTCCGTTTATCCACCGACATAGGGACTGCTGCGCGACAGTGGAACTGGCCGATCCCGAAACCCAGCGTTTCCGGATCGGCAGTTAGCCCAGTTCCGACACCTCGCCCTCAGGCAGCTCGAACTCAAAGCTGTTCAGCGTCATCGACACCAGCGTGTAATAGCCGCACAGGCCGATCACTTCGACGAGCCCGCGCTCGCCGAGCAGCTCGACGGCCTCGTCGTAGAGGCCCTTCGCCAGCCCGTGGGCCTCATGCAGCGATTTTGCGACGTCGTAGATCATCTGGCCCTTGGGATCGTCGAACTCCGGCGTGCGGCGGTCGCGGATCGCGTCGATGATCTCTACCTTCATCCCGCCCTGAAGCGCCAGGCGCTTGTGCGCATACCATTCGTAATGCGAGGTCCAGTGCCGCGCCGTCACAAGAATCGCGATCTCCGAGAGCTTTGCGGGAAAGACGGTGTTGAAGCGCATGACCTCGCCGAGCCGCGTCGCGTGGCGCGCCATCTCCGGGCTGTTGAGCCAGGCCATCATCGGCGCGGGCGGCTTGCCGCGTTTTCCGGCAATCGACTCGTCATAGGTCTGCCGCTGGTCGTCGCTCATTTCGCCAGGCGAAAGTAGTTTTAGGCGCATCGTCGTTTTCCCTGTGTTTTCAAGCTTCGCCGCGACGGCAAGTATAGCCCGACGACGAACAGGGTGAGTAGCCGGAGCGTGCGGAATAGGTTGAATTCCGCGATGCGATGGCCCAGAGTCATCGGCAACAAGTGATCTTGATGGAAGCGACCCATGACTGACTCCAAAGCGCCGGATTCTGAATCAACCGAGCTCGAAACATTCCGCAACGAGACCCGCGCCTGGCTGGAAGCCAACTGCCCGCCCGAGATGCGCAAGCCTGCGGCCTCGGATGCCGACGTGTTCTGGGGTGGGCGTAACGCGAAATTTTCCTCCGAGCCGCAACGCGTCTGGTTCGAGCGCATGCGCGACAAGGGCTGGACCGTGCCGGACTGGCCGAAGGAATTTGGCGGCGGCGGCCTCAGCGCAGCCGAGCACAAGGTGCTGCGGAGCGAGATGGCAAAAATCGGCGCGCGGCCGCCGCTGTCGAGCTTTGGCATCTGGATGCTCGGGCCGGCGCTGCTGAAATACGGCAACGAGGCGCAGAAGAAGGAGCATCTGCCAAAAATCGCGGCGGGCCTGATCCGCTGGTGCCAGGGCTATTCCGAGCCGAATGCCGGCTCCGATCTCGCTTCGCTCCAGACCCGCGCGGAGAGCGACGGCGACGATTTCGTCATCACGGGCCAGAAGATCTGGACGTCCTACGCCAACTACGCCGACTGGATCTTCTGCCTGGTGCGCACCGATCCGGCGGCGAAGAAGCATGACGGCATCAGCTTCATCCTGTTCGACATGACCTCGAAGGGCGTCTCGACCAAGCCGATTTTGCTGATCTCCGGCTACTCGCCGTTCTGCGAGACCTTCTTCGACAATGTCCGCGTGCCGAAATCGCATGTGGTCGGCACCGTCAACCGTGGCTGGGACGTTGCAAAATATCTGTTGCAGCACGAGCGCGCGATGATCTCGGGCATGGGCGAGCGCGGCGTCGGTCGTCCGCTCGGCCAGATCGCCGCTGACTCGGTCGGCACCGATGCGCAGGGCAAGCTCGACGATGCGATGCTGCGCGGCCAGATCGCGAGCTTCGATGTCGACGAAGCGGCGCTTGCAGCCTGCGCCGAGCGCGCGGTCGATCTCGCCAAGGCGGGGCAGGCGCATCCGGCGTTCTCCTCCGCGATGAAATATTACGGCACCGAGCTCAACAAGCGCCGCTACGAGATTCTGATGTCGGCCGGCGGCGTCGACGCGCTGGAATGGGAGAGCGAGCGCTCCAGGCAGGGCGCCCGCCCGCGCGCCTGGCTGCGCACCAAGGCCAACTCGATCGAGGGCGGTACCACCGAAGTGATGCTCGGTATCGTCGCCAAGCGCATCCTCGATCTGCCGGGGGCTTAACCGCGCCGTCGTTCCGGGGCGGTCCGTAAGGACCGAACCCGGAACCTCGAGATTCCGGGTTCGCGCGAACGCGCGCCCCGGAATGACATCAACAAATATGCATTTCGCTAGACGCTAGAGACTTAAAGCCATGGCCCTCGTCCTCACCGAAGAACAATCGATGCTCCGCGACTCCGCGCGCGGGCTGATCAGCGACAAGGCGCCGGTGTCGCATCTGCGGCACTTGCGCGACAGCAAGGATCCGACCGGCTTCTCCAAGGAGCTCTGGCAGTCCTTCGCCGAGATGGGCTTTGCCGGCCTCCTGGTGCCGGAAGAGTTCGGTGGCAGTGGGCTCGGCTGCGTCGAGGCTGGCGTCGTCATGGAGGAGATCGGCCGCACGCTGATGCCGTCGCCGTTCCTGGCAACCAGCGTGGTCGCAGCGTCCGCGCTCACGCATGGCGGCAATGCCGCGCAGAAATCGGAACATCTGCCGAAGATCTCGAACGGCTCGCTGCTCGCCACTCTCGCTGTCGACGAGGGCGCCAAGCACCGGCCGCTCCAGACCAACCTGCAAGCGGTCCGCGCCGGCAACGGCTTCAAGCTCTCCGGCGCCAAGGCGCTGGTCGTCGACGGCCATGTCGCCGATTTGTTCATCGTTGCAGCGCGCACGGCCGGCGCCGCCGGCGAGCGCGAGGGGTTGACGCTGTTCCTGGTCAACCCTGCGGCCAAGGGCGTTGCCGTCGAGCGCACCATCATGGTCGACGCGCATAATGCTGCGCGCATCGAGTTCAACAATGTCGAGGTCAATGCCGACAGCGTGCTCGGCGAGGTCGATCAGGGCGCAAGCCTGCTCGACGGCATGCTCGATATCGGCCGCGGCGCGGTCGCCTCCGAAATGGTGGGCCTGAGCGAAGAGGTGTTCGGCCGTACTGTCGAGTACCTGAAGCAGCGCAAGCAGTTCGGCAAGCTGATCGGCGAATTCCAGGCGCTGCAGCACCGTGCCGCGGAGCTCTATGTCGACATCGAGATCACCCGCGCCGCCGTCATGAAGGCGATGCAGGCGCTCGATGCCGACGTGGCCAAGGCCGCGTCAGCCGTCGCGGTCGCCAAGGCACGCGCCGGCACCACCGCGACGCGCGCGGTGCAGGAAGGCGTGCAGATGCATGGCGGCATGGGCATGACCGACCAGTTCGACATCGGCTTCTTCATGAAGCGCGCCCGGGTCTGCGAGGAATTGTTCGGCGACGCGAATTACCACGCCGAGCAACTGGCGAGGGCGAGGGGGTATTGAGGCGTATTGAGTGAGGCGAGGCAGCGACGCCGCCTCATCCTCAGGCGTCATCGCCCGGCTTGACCGGGCGATCCAGTACGCCGCGGCCCCTCCGCACCCCATCACTGCCTCTGGAATACTGGATCGCCCGCTTTCGCGGGCGATGACAGTTGAGAGGATGTAGAACGTCTGCCCCAAGCTTGTCATTGCGAGCGCAGCGAAGCAATCCAGACTGTCACCGCGGAAAGACTCTGGATTGCTTCGCTTCGCTCGCAATGACGAAGGAGAGACCTCCTACCGCATCGGCGGTGCGTACTGCACACCACCCGCGTTCCAGAGCTGGTTCATGCCGCGCGGGATCTTCAGCTTGGATTTCTCGCCGATATTGCGCTCGTACATCTCGCCGTAATTGCCGACGTGGCGGATGATGCGCACGGCCCAGTCCTTGGTCAGTCCAAGCTGCTCGCCGTAATTGCCTTCGGTGCCGACGAGGCGCATCACTTCGGGCTTCTTCGACTTCAGGGCCTCGTCGATATTCTCCGAGGTGATGCCGAGCTCCTCGGCGTTGATCATCGCGTAAAGCGTCCACTTCACGATCATCATCCAGTCGTCGTCGCGCTGGCGTACGACCGGTGCGAGCGGTTCCTTGGAGATCATGTCCGGCAGGATCATGTGGTCGCCGGGCTTGGAAAGGTTGAGCCGCAGCGCGTAAAGCTGGGAGGCGTCGGCGGTCAGCGTGTCGCACTTGCCGCTGTCATAGGCTTTAACGACGTCCTCGAGCTTGTCGAACTTCACCTCTTCGTACTTCATGTTGTTGGCGCGGAAGTAGTCGGCGAGGTTGAGCAGCGTCGTGGTGCCCGCCTGCACGCAGACCTTGCTGCCGTTCAGGTCCAGCGCAGTCTCCTTGTTGCGCGAGCGCGGCAGCATGAAACCTTCGCCGTCGTAATAGGCGACTGCCGGGAAATAGAGATCGTAGTCGAGCTCACGCGCCATGCTCCAGGTGGAGTTGCGCGAGAGGATGTCGACCTTCCGGCTCTGCAACTCCTTGAAGCGCTCGCTGGCGTCGAGCGGAATGAACTTGGCCTTGCTCGGATCGTTGAAGATGGCGGCCGCCACCGCGCGGCAGAAATCGACGTCGAAACCGGTCCAGTTGCCCTTGTCGTCGGGGATCGAGAAGCCCGGCAGCCCCTTGTTGACGCCGCAGAAGACCTCGCCGCGCCGGACCGTGCGCTTCAGCGTGCGGGTGTCGTACATCTCATAGACAACGGCCAAAGCGCCGACCAGGACCGCGACTGCGAGCCCAATCAGCAGGCCGCCTCGAAAAGTGCGCATGATTTGTCTCTCTCGAAAAAATCGGGAAAAGGAGTTTGGACGAAGGCGGAGAGCATGATCCGGAAAAGTGCGAAGCGGTTTTCCGAAAAGCTCATGCTCAAACGATAACCCTTAGAGTTCGGGCTTCTGCCGGATGACCACCTTGGTCCCGACCGGGACGCGATCGTAGAGATCGGCGACGTCATTGTTGACGAGACGGAAGCAGCCCGACGACACCTTGGTGCCGATCGTATCAGGGCGGTTGGTGCCGTGGATGCGGTAGACGGTGGTGCCGAGATACATGGCGCGCGCGCCGAGCGGGTTGCCGGGGCCGCCGGCCATGAAGCGCGGCAGATAGGGCTGGCGCTGGATCATCTCCGGCGGCGGCGTCCAGTCCGGCCATTCCTTCTTGTTGGTGATGTTCACTAGCCCCTGCCACTGGAAGCCGTCGCGGCCGACGCCGATGCCGTAGCGGATCGCGCGCCCGCCGGGCTGCACCAGATAGAGGTGCCGCTCGTTGGTCGAGATGATGATGGTGCCCGGCGCTTCGGTCGTGCGGTAGTAGACGACCTGCTTCTGCCATTCCGGATCGAGCTGGTAGGAATCGTCCGCGATCAGGCCCGGCTCGTCGCCGCGGTCGGGCTGCTGGGCGGAAGCGTAAGAGGTGGAAAAAATCAGGCCGAGTGTGGCGATGAACATCCCGGTCAGGCGACGAAAATCCGTCATTTCAAGCTCTCCCCGCTGCCACAGCGCAAATCATTCGGAACCATCAAAACTCAGGGGCAGCTTCATGGCAAGTTAATGGCGCGTCCGGCTGGTATGTCACTAGGATGTTTTGGTTTTTTGACATGTATCAATGCCACGAACAGGGGGGCATGGCGCGAAAAGCATAGAAGTATGCAGCCGCGAGGCCGGTGCGCTCCCTCTCCCGCTTGCGGGAGAGGGTTGGGGAGAGGGTCTCCGCAATGGGTAGCTCCCGGCCTGGAGAGAGCCCTCACCCGCGCCTTCGGCGCGACCTCTCCCGCAAGCGGGAGAGGTTGAGCAAAGCGCGTGGCCAAATCACCTGAGCCAACAGGCATCGCGTTTACTAGATCCGGTTGTTCTCAGGCCCTATTCTAAGTCGCCGGACGATCTCGGTGCCCACGGCGCGGGCCTCTTGCCGCGAGCCGATGCGGGGACTGCGAAACCTTTGTCCGGACCGCAATCTGATCACGACGATGCAGTGCTCGTCCTCGGATCGGCCGCGGCGCTCGACCGTGATCGCCTCCACGTCGTGTCCCTCGATATGGTCAGCGCGCAAGCTGCCGTCGCCCGAGAGGCGTTCAACGCGAACATCGCCTTGCCGGATGATCCAGAAGGCGCCGGTCACGAGATTTGCGTATCTGTGAACGGCGAACGCGGCGACCGCGCCGATCGGCAGCAGCAGCATGTCGACCGGGCCGGGCGAAAGGCCACGCCATAGCTTGTAGGCGTAGGGAACGGCGGACAGTCCGACGGCGATCAATGCGACGATCCTGATGTCCCTGCTGGAGAACGGCTCGACGGGCTCGCCGAGATGCATTTCGGGATTGGCAGCATCGAGCGGATTGACCGGTGCCTCGACATTGGGAACGCCGAACTGCGCGGCGATCCGGGCAACGGTGTCGCGGACATGCGTGACGTCGGAGATGGGCGGGGACGTCAGGCGCTCTCCCGAGACGAGCGTGAAGGCCAGATGGAAGCGCGTCGTGGACGCCTTGCGGGCCTGGACCTGTCCCTGGACCTGCAGTTGCGAGATTTCATCTTTCGCGACGATCCTGGTGCGAAGTCGTCCGAACGGACGCTGGCGCCCGATCAGGATTTCATTCGGCGTGATGATCCACACCACTGCCGGTGCAAGCATGACGGCGCCGATGAACGCCGCTCCCAGGAGCAGCGCGAGCACGGAGATGATCAGTTCCAGGACATCGTGCGCGAACAGGCCTGGCGTGAAGCAAAGCGAAACGATTGCCGCGAAGCCGGCGATCACCAGCCGCTGCGCAATTGAGGAGCCTTCACGAAGGCGGATGTCGCTATTGGTGGTCGCGTCGTCCATTTCGGGCGGCCGATTCCGTCGCCACGAAACTCCACGGACGCATCCGTGGAGTCAAGCAACAAGGGCGGCATCCAAAGCCAGCCAAGTAAACCGGCCAAGTAAACCGGCCACGTGACGTCCGCGCGGGATCAGCTACTGGCATTGAGCAGGCGTGCGACCGTGCGGTCGATCTCGTCATAGCGGCCCTCGCCGGCATGCTCGAACACGATCCGTCCGTTCTGGTCGATGATGTATTGCGCCGGCCAATACTGGTTGCGATAGGCGTTCCAGGTCCTGGAATCATTGTCCTGCGCCACCGGATAGGTGATGCCGTGGCGCTTCAGCGCGGCCTGGACGTTGGAGGCTGAGCGCTCGAACGGGAATTCCGGCGTGTGCACGCCGACAACGACCAGGCCCTTGTCCCTGTATTTGGCGTAGAGCTCGGTGACATGCGGCAGCGTGTTGACGCAGTTGACGCAGCCATAGGTCCAGAAATCCACCAGCACGACCTTGCCGCGGAGATCGGCGAGGCTCAGCGGCTTTGAGTTGAACCAGTTGCTGATGCCGGTGAAGTCCGGCGCGATCTCCTGGCTTGCGGCAGCAGTGACCATCGGCGTCGGGCGCGCGGCCTCGCCGCAGATGCCGGGGATGATGGCGCCGGTCAGGACGAAGCCGATCAGCGCGGCGGACACGGCGAGCAGTCTTGGCATCGGTCTTGGGGTCATGGAAGCTTTCCTCCGATGGAACGCAGGCGATTACAGGCCGATCTGGCCGGTGGGATAGAATCCGGTGAGCCACGCCACGATCAGCGTGTCGTATTGGAAGTAGGCGGCGAGGGCGAAGGCCATGACGACGACGCCAAAGGCCTGCTGCAAGCGCGGCGAGATGCGCGCGATGCCGGCTATACGCGTGGTCACGGCCTGTCCGCCATAGGCGATGGCGAGCATCGGCAGCGCCGCGCCGATCGCGTAGGCGATCAGTAGCGTGCCGGCCCAGGCGAGGTTCTTGGAGGTCGCAACCAGGGTGAGGATCGAGCCGAGCACGGGACCCGCGCAAGGCGTCCAGACCAGGCCAAGCGTGGTGCCGAGCACCAGCCCGCCAAGCGCGCCCTCGCGCTGCGCGCTCTGCGAGGCGCCGAGATCGAGCCAGCCGTGGAGCCGGATCGACAGCCACTCGAACGGCGCCGGCCACAGCATCAGTAGGCCGAAGCCGAGCAGGAGAACGGCGGCAGCCGAACGCAGCACGTTCGGGTCGAAATCGAACAGGCGCGTGACCGCGCCGAGCAGCAGCGCGGTTGCGGAGAACGAGACGACGAAACCCAGCGCAATCATCGCTGGCCGCAAATACCCGGCGCGGCCGATCGAGGCGCCGAGCAGGATCGGCAACACCGGCAGCGTGCAGGGCGCGGCGATGGTGAGGACGCCGGCAAGAACAGCAAAGATCAGGTCGAGCATCGGGGCACTCGTAGGTGGACACGAGGCTGTTCGGGCCGGATGCTTCGATCGTTACGCGGCGTCACGCCTTCGTGACGGAGCAGTGTTGGCCACGACGGCGGTGCGCTCCCTCCCCCCTTGTGGGGGAGGGCTGGGGAGGGGGTAGCCCCGGGCGAGGTCGGAGTTCGTCGCACCCCCCTCCCTGCCCCTCCCCCGCAAGGGGGGAGGGAATGAGAGAGCGGTGCCCGCCTCACTGCACCATGAATAAAAAACGACCCGGAGGCGGGCACACCGTCCGGGTCGTTGGAGGTCCTTGGGAGGTTTAAGCAAACCGTATGGAGCTTTATAGGAAGGAAGTTTTTCCGCCTGATGTTGTGGTTTGTTTCAATTGTTTCGTCGGCGGTAACGCTTCCGTGTGCCGGGACAGGGCCGTCTAGCTGGTCCTATCCCTTTGAGATTACATATCTTTAGGCTGCGAAGCGGTCGACGCCGGCAACCTTAAGCAAATCGGCGAGTTGCTTGCGGGCATAGAACATCCGCGTCTTCACCGTGCTCTGGGGGATGCCGATGATCTGGCCGACCTCCTCCACCGATTTCTCGTGGTAGTAGACGAGGTTGATGATCTCGCGGTGCGCCGGCGACAGCTTGGCCACGCAGGCGCGCAGGATCGCGCTGGTGTCGTTGCGGTCGAGGGCGGTTTCCGGCGTGTCGTGCTCGTCCGGGATCCGGCGCACGTCTTCCTGGTCGATGTCCTCGAAGCGGCGCTGGCGCATCGCGGTCAGCGCCTTGAAGCGGGCGATCGAGAGCAGCCAGGTCGAAACCTGCGAGCGGCCCTGGAATTGGCTGGCGGTCCGCCACACGTCCAGGAAGACCTGGCTCACGAGGTCTTCGGCCGTGGTGGCGTCGCGCACGATGCGCAGGATGAAGCGGTACACCCGCACATTGTGACGGCAGTACAGGATGTGCATGGCCGTCCGGTTGCCGTCGGCGACGCTCTCCAGAAGCATTTCGTCCGATGTCGCCTGAGCGGCAAGGATGCCCTGGCTGGCCTGGGCGTTGATGGCGACGACGTTCTGCATGACTGGCTCCCCGTAACGCCGCAACCGAGCGGCGTTTCCTTGGACCAAAGTGTTAAAGAGCTAGCGTTTCGGGATGTCTGCGCGACAAGCGGAAAATGGTTTCGTGCGCTGCCAAATTGTTTCGTCGTGGGGCCGGCGACGAAACATTCGGGGCAAAAAAGCCAATTATTTCAATATACGGGATTTACGGGGCTGCGGACTTTGCAGGGGCGGGAACGAATCTTTGGTTTCCGCGTTCGTGCGCGACCTCCACACACCGTCATTCCGGGGCGATGCGCAGCATCGAACTATGGTGCGCAATTGCGCACCTGAGAATCTCGAGATTCCGGGTTCGCGCTTACGCGCGCCCCGGAATGGCGACGCGAGAGTGAAGGGCTACGCCTTCTCGCCGGACGGCGAGAACAGATAGCCGCCGCCTCTGATCGTGCGGATCACGGCGGGCTTGGTCGGGTCGGGCTCGATCTTGCGGCGAATGCGCATGATGCGCAGATCGACGGCGCGGTCGAAGGCCTCGGCGTCGCGCGCATTGGCGAGCTCCAGGAGACGCTCGCGCGACAGCACGCGCTTCGGATTGGCCGCGAACACTTTGAGCAGCCCGAATTCGGATGCGGTCAGCGGATGCTCGTTGCCTTCGTCGTCGCGCAGCGCCTGGGCTTCGAGGTCGAGCCATTTTGTCCCGAAGCGCACCAGCTGATCCTTGTCGGATTTCGCTGCCGCCGTTTCCGCCGCCACCGCCTTCACCGGCATGCTCCGCCGCAGCACCGAGCGGATGCGTGCCATCAACTCCCTGAGCTCGCAGGGTTTGGCCACGTAATCGTCGGCACCGAGCTCGAGCCCCACGACGCGGTCGATCGGGCTCGCGGTCGCCGTGAGCATGATCACCGGCACGTTGATGCGGCTCTTGAGGTCGCGGATGATCGACAGGCCGTCTTCCTCGGGCATGTTGAGATCGAGCACGACGAGATCGGGCATGCTGCCCTGGATCGCGGTGCGTAAGGACTTGCCGCCGTCGCACAGCGTCACGGTGAAGCCGTGCATCTTGAGGTAATCGCCGACCATTTCCCGGGCCGGCGCCTCGTCGTCGACGATCATGATGTGCTGGCTCTGTGTCATGTCATTCAGATCCTGGCACTCAAACTATGGCAATTCGGTCGAAGGTAGCGTGATGGTGAAGGTCGCGCCCTTGCCGGGGCCGTCGCTCGCGGCGGTCACCTCGCCGCCGTGCATGTCGATAATACGCTTGACGATCGAAAGCCCAAGGCCTGTCGAGCTCTCGCCCGCGGTCGGTTTTGCGGAAAGCCGCTGGAATCGGCCGAAAAGGCGGCCCAAATCCTCCGGCGACAGGCCCGCGCCCTCGTCATTGACGCGAATGACGGTGTCGCTGCCCTCATGCGTGACGGTCACGCCGATCCTGCCGCCGATCGGACTGTATTTGATCGCATTGCTGATCAAATTGTCGATCGCCTCGCGGATGCGGTCGGTGTCGCACATGGTGACGATGTTTGCAGGGGCGGTGACGCCAATCGTCTGCTGCTTGTTGACGGCGAGCGGCTGGTTGGCCTCGGCGACCTCCTGCACCAGGGAAGCGACGTCAACAGGTTCGCGGCGGATCGTGATGTCGAAAGCGTCTGCCATCGCATCCGAGATCAGGTGATCGACCATCGTGGTCAGGCGTTTGGTGGCGTCGCGAATGTGATCGACCTGCGCGATGACGCCGCCGCTCGAGGCGCCGGTCGTGATCAGCTCCTTCAGCATCTCGGTACGGCCGAGGATGACGCCGAGCGGATTCTTCAGGTCATGGGCGACGGTGCCCAGAATCTCGTTCTTGAAGCCGTTGGCGCGCTGGAGCCGCAGCCACTGCGCGGAGAGGCGCCGGTTGGCCTGCATCAAGGCACGGGTGCGCTGGGCGACACGGTCCTCGAGCTGGGTATTGGCGTCCTGGAGCTGCTGATAGAGAATGACGTTGTCGAAGGCGATCGAGAGCCGGCTGGAGAAAATCTCGACCAGCGAGCGGTCGGTTTCCGAGAGATCGCGTTCGGCCTGGAGCAAAACCACGACCTCGCGGCCGCTGCCGGTGCGCAAATAGAGCACGCTGCGATGGTCGGCGAATTCGTTTTTGCGGCGCTGGAAGGCGGCTTCCACGAGCGCGCGCAGATCGGGGTCGAGCGCTTTCGATGTAGTGGTGCCGATGAAGCGGCTGTAGCAGCCACTTCCCGCCAGCACCGACAGCTCCGCGCCCGCCGATCCGCCATTGTCGCGCAGTACCAGTATACCGGCGCAGTCGACGTTAAGCAGCGAGGCGAGCTGGGTCAGCACGCCCTCGGCGAGCCGCTGCATCGACTTGAAGTCATAGAGCGTGGAGGCAGCGTCGATGATGATCTCGAGCCCGCGCCGCGTCTGCACCATGCGCTCGAGCTGCTGATAGGAGCGCAGCGCCGCGGTCAGCGAGGTAAACAGCTTGTCGGCGGTGAGCTCGGTCTTCGCCTTGTAGTCGTTGATGTCGTACTGGACGATGACGCGCCGCTCCGGCGCCTGGCCGGGCTGTCCCGTGCGCAGGATGATGCGGACGGTCTCGTTGCGGACCTCGTTGCGGATGAATTCGACGAGCTCGAGCCCCGCGACATCCGTCTCCATGATGACGTCGAGCAGCACGGCGGCGACGTCGTTGTGCTCGCGCATCAGCTTGCGGCCCTCGGCCGCCGAATAGGCGGAGAGGATCTCGAGACCCTGGCCGTTCAGGGTGTAGTCCGAGAGCGCAAAGCGCGTACCGTCATGCACGGCGGGATCGTCGTCGATGACGGCGATCTTCCATTTCCGCGCAGTCGTATCCTCCGCCGCGGTGGCGGTGTCGTCGATCAGGTGGAGGACATCGTCCTGTTCGGCCATTGAGAAGTCCCGTCAGTCTCTGTGCTTTGCATGCCGCCCTTGGCGACCCGGGGCATGATAATGCGAAAAGTGGTGCCTTGTCCCAGCTTGGATTCCAGCATCATCCGCCCGCCGAGCTGCTGGGTGACCAGGTTATAGACGATATGGAGGCCGAGACCCGTGCCGCCTTCATTGCGCCGGGTGGTAAAGAAAGGGTCAAAGGCCTGCCGCTGCACGTCCGGCGTCATGCCGGCGCCGTCGTCGACAAAGCTGATCTCGATGTCATCAGAGCCGCGTGGCCGTGCCGAGATCGAGATGGTGCCGGCGCGGCCGTCGGCGAAAGCGTGGTTGGCGGCATTGAGGAACAGGTTGGTCAGGATCTGGCCATAGGAGCCGGGATAGCCGTCGAGCAGCAGCCCCTCCGGCACGTCGACGTTGAGCGTAATCGGCGAGCGCTTCAGCACCGGGCGCAGGCTCGCGATGATCTGGTCGGTGGCCTCGCTCAAGCTGAACTGCCGCCGCTCGGCATGGGAGCGGTCGACCGCGACCTGCTTGAACGACTGGATCAGCTCGCCGGCGCGCTGGAGGTTGGCGACGAGCTGCTGCGAGGCGTCGCGCGAGGAATGCACGAACTCCTCGAGCTGCGAGCGGCGCAGGCCGCTGTCGCCTTTCAACTGCGCCTCGAAGATCTCGCTGCGCCGGGCAAAACTGGAAGCAACGGTGAGGCTGATGCCGATGGGGTTGTTGACCTCGTGGGCGACGCCGGCAACGAGGCCGCCGAGGGCCGCAAGCCGCTCGGCGTCAATCAGGTTCTGCTGCGCGGTGTTGAGCTCCAGCAGCGCGCTCTCGGCCTTCTCCTTCGATGCGCGCAGCTCGTCCTCGGTCTTGCGCTTGGCGATCGCATTCTCGCGGAACACTTCCACTGCGCGCGCCATGGCGCCGACCTCGTCGCGCGCCTTGATGCCCTGCACCTCGCGGTCGAGATCGCCGATCGTGATCGCGCGCATCGCCGTCATGATCTGCTGCAGGGGCAGCCGGATCGACAGCGCGATCAGCACGCCGACGGTGAGGATGATGCCGAGGAAGATCACCGCAATCGACAGGACTCTTCTCGAAATGTCCGACAGCGTTCGGTCGAAGGTCTCCTGCGCCCGCTGCTCGCGCTGGCGCATCTTGGTCGAGAGGTCGTCGATGGCGCCGATCGCCTCGGCCTGGCTTGCGTCGATGGTGTTGCGCAAGAGATCGGTGCGGCTGGTGAGCTGCTCGGAGAGGTTTGCAAAGCCCTCGCGCAGCGCGGTGGTGCGGGTGGCGAGCCGCTCCAGCGCCATGCGCTGGAGATCGTTGTCGGCGAGATCCCTCATGACAGGGATGGTCTTCTCGATCGTCTCGGTGTTGCGGCGGGCGTCCTCGGCGGAAGCCGACGCGAGCGAGAGATAGTAGGAATTGGCCGCGACCAGCATGGCGGTGAAGGCTTCGCGGGACTTGCCGAGCGAGGGCCAGATCAGCGCGTCGCGATGGCCGGTGGCGCCTTCGATGATGGAATAGAGCCCGGCCATGTCCTTGGCGGGCCCCAGCACCTGGTCCTCATAGGTCTTGGCGATGGTCGCCTGCACGCTGCGCAATTCGCCAAAACCGTTGAGGAAGCGCTCGGTGGTGCGCTCGAGCTCCTCGACCGAGCCCGCCAGCATCGGGTCCTTGGCGGCGCGGTTGGTCAGCGTGCCCAGCACGGCCTCGCGGAGCAGCAGGATCTCGGCGAACAGGTCCGGGCTCGGCTGGTTGATGTAGCGGTGGATGAGGTTTTGCAGGCGCCCGGTCTCGCTTTCGAGCAGCGCCAGGATCTTGTCGGACTCGCGCACCTGGCGGAGGTCGTCCCAGGCTGAGGCCAGCACCTGCGCCCCGTTCCAGATCATCGCCACCAGCACCACGACCACGGCGGAGTTCAGCGCCGCGATCGACAGGATGCGCCAGCGGATCGGGACGGCGCGCAGCAGGCCGACGATCCGGGCGCGCAAGCGTCCGACCGGGCCGGGCAGTTTTTCCTTCTCGCTGTGTCCAAGCGCTGCCAAGCGGCCTCACTCCACCTTGCGAATACGTTCGATCAGCGCGGCCGCGGCGGGATCCTGCGCGGCCTTGGCGTAGATCGGGGCCATCGCGTCCTCGAACGGCTTGCGGTCGATATCCCTGACAATGGTGACGCCGGCAGCTTGCGCCTTGCGCTGCGACTGCTCCTCCAGATCGCGCCACTTCTCGCGCATGAAGTGGCTGGAGCGCAGCGCGGCCTCGCGAAAGATCTGCTGATCCTCCGCCGACAGGCTTCGCCACGCTTTTAGCGAGATCACCAGCACCTCCGGGCTCATCGTGTGTTCGGTCAGCGTATAGTAGCCTGCATATTTGTAATGGTCCGTGGTCACGAAGGACGGCCAGTTGTTTTCCGCACCATCGATCAGATGGGTCGCAAGCCCCGTGAGCACCTGCCCATAGGGCAATTCGACCGGCTCGGCGCCGAGCGAGCGTATCATCACCGACATCAACTCCGACTGCTGGACTCGGATCCGTAAGCCCCTGAGGTCGGCCACGCTCTTCACCGGCCGGATGCGGTTGTAGATCGACCGCGCGCCGGAATCGTAGAAGGCAAGGCCGACGAAGCCGAAAGGCTCGAAGCTGTTGAGGATTTCGCGGCCGATCGGCCCGTCCAGCACTTTTTGCACGTGCTCGATGGAGCGGAACAGGAATGGCATGGCGAGTACATTCATCGCCGGGACGAAGTTGCCGATCAGCGCCACGTTGGTTCGGTTGAGGTCGATCGCGCCGACCCTTGTCTGCTCGATCGTCTCCTTCTCCTCGCCGAGCTGGCGGGAGTGGAACACCTTGACCTCATGCCGACCACCAGTGCGTTCCGCGATCAGGGCGCCCATGTAACGCAGCGCCTGGACGGTCGGGTAGTCCTCGGCCTGGGTATCGGCGGCGCGAAACTCGCGCGCAAACGTCCCCGTCGCGCACATCGCGAACAAGAGCACGACGAAAACCACCCCGGTCCGCGAGAGTTCGGCACGGCTCAACACTGGCACACTCAACCCCTCAGTGATGGAGTCCATGGCGGGAAGAAAAGGTTCAATGCAATCTAGCAGAAGGTGGGGGGAACGCTATCCTGCCGCGAGCGGCGAAGCGTGCCGATTGTGCAGCGCGGCCGATTCTTATTCCTGATTGAAACCAGCCATGCCGCGCCTTAAGCAGGTACGGGGCAAAAGTAGTCGCCTTTTGTTCGCGCGAGACGGGATGAACGATCGTGGTTAGAGCCTTGCGTCTTTTGCAGACCGTCGCCGTCGCAGCGGCCTTCGCCTTGATGCAGATTGTCCCGGTCTCGCCAGCGCGTGCCGCGACCGACATCCAGCTCTGGCACGCGATGTCCGGCGAGCTCGGCCGGCAGTTGGAGAAGCTCACCTCCGACTTCAATGCCTCGCAATCCGACTACCGGATCGTGCCGAGCTACAAGGGCAACTACACCGAGACGGTGACGGCGGCGATCTTCGCCTTCCGCTCGCGCGGCCAGCCGGCGATCGTCCAGGTCAACGAGGTGGCGACCGCCACCATGACCGCGGCCAAGGGCGCGATCTATCCCGTGTTCAGCCTGATGCAGGATCAGAACGAGCCGTTCTCGCCCGATGCCTATCTGCCGGCCGTGTCCGGCTATTACACGGACGCAGCCGGCAATCTGCTGTCATTCCCGTTCAACGCCTCGACGCCGATCCTCTACTACAACAAGACCATGTTCCGTGACGCCGGCCTTGATCCGGAGACGCCGCCAAAAACCTGGCCGGAGCTCGGGGCTGCCGCAAAACGCCTGCGCGAGCGCGGCGCGGCCTGCGGCTTCACCACGTCCTGGCCGTCCTGGATTCTTGTCGAGAATTTCTCGGCGTTTCACGATCTGCCGCTTGCGACGAGAGCCAACGGCTTTGCCGGGCTGGATGCGGAATTGCGCATCAACAATCCGCTTCTCGTGCACCATGTCGCTGAGCTTGCCGAGTGGCAGAAGGACAAGGTGTTCGACTATGGCGGCCGCGGCCAGTCGGCCGAGCCGCGCTTCCAGAACGGCGAATGCGGCATCTTCATCGGCTCGTCCGGCACGCGCGCCGACATCAAGGCCAATTCGAAGTTCGAGGTCGGCTACGGCATGATGCCGTATTGGCCGGACGTGAAGGGCGCGCCACAGAACTCGATCATCGGAGGCGCCACGCTGTGGGTGCTGCGCGACCGTCCACGCAACGAGTACAAGGGCGTGGCGAGATTCTTCGCTTACCTGTCGCAGCCAGGCGTGCAGGCGGCCTGGCACCAGAACACAGGCTACCTTCCGATCACCCGCGCAGCCTTCGAGCTGACCCGCGCGCAGGGCTTTTACGAGCGCAACCCGGGCGCCGCGATCTCCTTCGAGCAGATCACGCTGCATCCGCCGACGGAGAACTCGAAGGGCATCCGGCTCGGCTCCTTCGTGCTGATCCGCGGCGTCATCGAGGACGAGCTGGAGCAGGCCTTTGCCGGCAAGAAGGGCGCCCAGGCGGCACTCGATTCCGCGGTCGAGCGCGGCAACAAGCTGCTCCGCCAGTTCGAGCGCGCCAGCCCGGACCGGTAGGAACGGCGCAGATTGCCGCACCGGTCGCGCATCAGGCGCGACGTTCACTCGTCAGCAAATTCAATTGGACGTCGGAAGAGTGCGTGAATCCACGCGCAACGAGCCGCGCGTCCACGCTCTCGGAACCGTGAAGCCTGAGCGCGCGGCGGCGCTTGTGGCCGCCCGCCTGCAGCTATAATCTTGAAGTTGTTTCATCCATAATTTTTCCGGGAAAGTTGTAGTGGAGATTATCCATGCCGTGCTCATGTTTCATCATCCCAAACGACGTTCTGACCAAGCTCTCCCACGACAAGAAGCTGTCTGCTGCGCTTCGCAAGCAGCTGGTCGACACAGTCCAGATCAGTCATGAACTGCGCGAATTGCGGAAGCAGGCTGCGAGATTGACCAGCGTTGCCGCCGCGCGTGCCAGTGGACTCGTCACGCTTGCGGCGGCGCCGTCCATCACGGTGTACGACTGCAAGCACACGCAGACGCTGCCGGGTAGCCCTGTGCCGAAGCCGAAGACGTCCTCGGACGGGTCCGTCAAGCGCACCTTCAACGAGACGAGCAAGGTGGCCAAGTTCTACCAGCAGGTCTTCAACCGGAATTCGATCGATGATCACGGCATGACCATGATGTCGTCGGTTCACTTCGGCAACAAATACAACAACGCGATGTGGAATGGTTCGCAGATGATCTACGGCGACGGGGACGGCAGCATCTTCGTCGACTTCACCAGAGGCAACGACGTCATCGGGCATGAGTTGACCCATGGCGTGACCCAGCACAGCCTCCAGCTTGCCTATAGCGGCGATGCAGGCGGCCTGAACGAGAGCATCTCCGACTGTTTCGGTTCGATGTTCCGGCAGTGGCAAGCCAAGCAGAACGTCCAAAAGGCCGACTGGCTGATCGGGCGTGACATCATGGGTCCCGCCGCCAAGAAGCAAGGGCTCACCTGCCTGCGCGACATGGCCAATCCCGCAGCCAAGCACTGCCTGGCGCCGCAGCCGACCCAATATTCCCAGATTACGCCCGGCATGGATCCGCATTACGCCAGCGGGCCGCCGAACCTCGCCTTCCATACGGCCTGCACGACGCTTGGCGGATACAGTTGGGCCAAGATCGGCCAGGTGTGGTACCATTCGCTCACGGGTTTCGGGCCGACGCCGAACATGACGATGAAGGCGTTTGCAGCGAGGACCCGGCAGGGCGCTCACACGTTGTATCCTGCCGACCCCGCGGTCTTCGCTGCCGTCGATGCAGGATGGAAAAAGGTCGGGCTGTAGGCCGGTTGCAGCGCGTTACGAAAGGAAGGAAGCGTGGATCGCTTGAAGATCGAGCGCGTCGGAGGGTTCGCCGGCTTCGGCGGCCCTCATCTCAAGAGCCGCGGTGAAGTGGCGTTGTCGGATTTGTCGCTCGTCGACCAGAAGACGGTGGAGTCGTTGTTTGCCGATCCGAAGAAAGTCCCTGCGACGCATCCAGGTCAGGCCGACGCGTTCAGCTACCGAATCACGCGCGGTGCCCAGACGATCGAAGTCCCCGAGCATGCGGTCCCCTCGACCATCAGGAACAGCGTCAAGGATGTGCTGGAGTAGGGCCAGGCGGAGCCGGGCGCCTTGATGAAGGATTTGATTTGGCCGGGCTGAGCGGTCGGACCGTCGCGACGCCTGACTGAAGGCGTGCGACACTCTTGCTCAATTCCAGGGCGCTCAGTTTTTCAGCCTAATTTTCAATCAAAATCGCATCTTTGTATGCAATTGTGGGGTGCTTAAGAAGTGACGCACAGACGCGATTGCATCAATCGCTTTGTAAATCAATAGATTAGGAGGCCTGTAACGTCTCGTTAAGCTTTGGCACGAACCTTGCGAATCCTGTTCCAACCAAAAACCTTTTTGCGTTGGAGCATTGCCATGAAGCGCCGCGATTTCCTGAAATCCGTCTCTGGATTGGCTGCCGGCGCGGTGCTCCCGGCGGCCCTTCATGTGATCTCGCCCGCTAAGGCCGATGCACGCTCCGAGACGCTGCTGATCGTCTCCGAGGGCGGGCCCAACAATCTCGACATCCACGGCGTCGGCACCAACGTGCCCGGCTACGAGGTGTCCTGGAATTGCTACGACCGCCTGATCAGCCACGAGATGAAGAGCGGCCCGGGCGGTGTGCCCTATTACGATCGCGACAAGTTCAAGGGCGAGCTCGCCGACGACATGAAGATCGACGACATGTCGGTCACCTTCAAGCTGAAGAAGAACGCCAAATTCCACGATGGCACACAGGTCACCGCGAAGGACGTGAAATGGTCGCTCGACCGCGCCGTCAGCGTCGGCGGCTTCCCGACCTTCCAGATGAGCGCGGGCTCGCTGACGAAGCCCGAGCAGTTCGTGGTGGTCGACGATTACACGGTGCGCGTCGACTTTCTGAAGAAGGATCGCCTGACGATTCCCGATCTCGCCGTCATTGTGCCCTGCGTCGTCAATTCGGAGCTTGTGAAGAAGAACGCGAACGAGAAGGACCCATGGGGTCTTGAATACACGAAGCAACAGACCGCGGGCTCCGGCGCCTACAAGGTGACGAAGTGGACTGCCGGCACTGAAGTCGTGATGGAGCGCAACGAGGAGTGGGTCGGCGGCCCCTTGCCGAAGATCAAGCGCGTGATCTGGCGCATGGTGCCGCAGGCCGGCAACCGCCGTGCGCTTTTGGAGCGCGGTGACGCCGACATCTCCTACGAGCTGCCGTTCAAGGACTTTCAGGAGATGAAGGCGAACGGCAAGCTCAACGTGGTGTCGCTGCCGTTCTCCAATGGCATCCAGTACATCGGCATGAACGTGACCAAGCCGCCCTTCGACAATGTCAAGGTGCGGCAGGCGATGGCCTATGCGATGCCGTACCAGAAGATCATGGACGCCGTGCTGTTCGGGCTCGGCAATCCCATGTTCGGTGCGAGCGCCGACAAGGCGACGGAGGTCGCCTGGCCGCAGCCGCACAAATTCGCGACCGACATGGAGAAGGCGAAAGCGCTGCTTAGCGAGGCAGGTTACGCCAACGGCTTCGAGACGACGATCTCGTTCGACCTTAATTTCGCAGGGGTCAACGAGCCGCTCTGCGTGCTGGTGCAGGAGAGCCTCGCGCAGCTCGGCATCAAGACCACCATCAACAAGGTGCCCGGCGCCAACTGGCGCACCGAGTTGAACAAGAAGGAGATGCCGCTCTTCACCAACGTGTTCTCAGGCTGGCTCGATTACCCCGAGTACTTCTTCTACTGGTGCTATCACGGCAACAATTCCGTCTTCAACACCATGAGCTACAAGTCGGCGGAGATGGACAAGCTCATCGACGGCGCGCGCACTGCCGCCGCCATCGGCGACAAGTCGGCCTACGATGCCGACGTGAAGGGTTTCGTCGACCTCGCCTTCGCCGAGGTCCCGCGCATTCCGCTCTACCAGCCCTTCGTCAACGTCGCGATGCAGAAGAACATCTCCGGCTATCAATACTGGTTCCACCGCAGGCTTGACTATCGCGCCATGGCGAAGGGGTGATGCGTCATGGTGCGCGATACGACCCCGGCGCCGGCTGTCTTGAGTGGGGTGAGCACTGCTCTCTCATTCCCTCTCCCCTTGTGGGAGAGGGGCAGGGTGAGGGGTAGCCACGAACTCCGACCTCGCCTGGAACTATCCCTCACCCCAACCCTCTCCCACAAGGGGAGAGGGGGCGCAGAGGAGCGCGCAGCGAGAGCCTCATTCTCTTCGCGCACAAGGAGGCCGCCATGCTGACCATGATCGGCAAGCGGCTGATGTTCGCGATTCCCTCGCTGATCGGGGTTGTCATCGTCACCTTCCTGCTGACGCGCGCGCTGCCGGGTGATCCGGCTGCGTATTTCGCCGGCCCCGCCGCAACGAAAGAAGCCGTCGAGCAGATCCGCAAAAAGCTCGGCTTCGACAAGCCGCTGATCGAACAGTTCTTCCGCTACGCGGGCGATCTCGCGCATGGTGATTTCGGCAATTCGCTTACGACCGGCCAGCCGGTCGCGACCGAGATCCGCAACCGCCTGCCGGCTTCCGCCGAGCTGACTCTGCTCGGCCTCATCGTCTCGATCGCAATCGCGATTCCGCTCGGCGTGCTGGCCGCGACGCGGCCGGGATCGTGGATAGACCATCTCTGTCGGGTGACGACGACGGCCGGCGTGTCGCTGCCGGTGTTCTTCACCGGCCTCGTGCTGGTCTATGTCTTCTACTTCCAGCTCGGCTGGTCGCCGGCGCCGCTCGGCCGGTTGGATGTGTTCTACAGCGCGCCGCCAACGATCACCGGCTTCTATCTGATCGACACGCTGGTCGCGCGCGATGTCGAGGCTTTTCGTTCTGCACTCAGTCAACTCATCCTGCCCGCGACCACGCTTGCGATCTTCTCGCTGGCGCCGATCGCGCGCATGACGCGCGCCTCGATGCTCGCGGTGCTCGCTAGCGAATTCGTCCGCACCGCGCGCGCCAGCGGATTGTCGCCGTCGACCGTGATCGTCACCTACGCCTTCCGCAACGCGATGCTGCCGGTCATCACCACGCTGAGCATGGTGTTCTCCTTCCTACTGGGGGCCAACGTGCTGGTGGAAAAAGTCTTCGCCTGGCCCGGCATCGGCTCCTATGCGGTGGAAGCGCTCATTTCGTCGGACTTCGCGCCCGTGCAGGGTTTCGTGCTGACCATGGCGGTCATGTACGTGCTTTTGAATCTCGTGATCGACATTCTCTACGGCGTGATCGATCCGCGTGTGCGGCTGGAAGGGTAGGGGGACACAATGAGCTCCGTTGCACCTGTTGTTGAACCCGTCGGTCCCGCACGCACGTCGGGACTGACTGCGATCCTCGAACAGACACGCTATGTGCTCAGCGAGAACAAGGTCACGGGCTTCGCCTTCGCGCTCCTGATCCTGATCCTCGTTGCCGCGATCCTCGGTCCCTATGTCGTGCCGTACGATCCGCTCGCCTCGGATACCGCAGCCGCGCTGAAATCGCCTTCGGCGGCGCACTGGTTCGGCACCGATCAGCTCGGCCGCGACATCTTCAGCCGCGTCATTTTCGCAACGCGTCTCGATTTCTTCATCGCGATCGCCTCGGTCGTGCTGGTGTTCCTGATGGGCGGGCTTGCCGGCATCGCCGCCGGCTATTTCGGCGGCTGGACCGACCGCATCGTTGGCCGCATCGCCGACACCATCATGGCCTTTCCGTTGTTCGTGCTGGCGATGGGCATCGTCGCCGCGCTCGGCAACACCGTGCAGAACATCATCCTGGCGACCGCCATCGTGAACTTCCCGCTCTATGCCCGCGTCGCGCGTGCCGAAGCGAACGTCCGCCGCAACGCCGGCTTCGTGCAGGCGGCGCGGCTGTCGGGCAACGGCGAGTTCCGCATCCTCCTGGTGCACATCCTGCCCAACATCATGCCGATCATGATCGTGCAGATGTCGCTGACCATGGGCTACGCCATCCTCAATGCCGCCGGCCTGTCCTTCATCGGCCTCGGCGTCCGCCCGCCGACGGCGGAATGGGGCATCATGGTCGCCGAAGGCGCGGGCTTCATGGTGTCGGGGGAGTGGTGGATCGCGCTGTTCCCCGGCCTTGCTCTGATGGTCGCCGTGTTCTGCTTCAACCTCCTCGGCGACGGCCTGCGCGACATCGTCGACCCGCAGCGGAGGACGTGAGCGATGTTTGGTTTCAAGCGCGGGAACAGGAACGCGGACCCTACATGTGAGGCGGACACCATCCTCTCATTCCCTCCCCCCTTGTGGGGGAGGGGCAGGGAGGGGGGTAGCCACGAACTCCGACCTCACCCGGGGCTGCCCCCCTCCCCAACCCTCCCCCACAAGGGGGGAGGGAGCGAGAGAGTTGCGCCCGCCTTACGTGCGAATTTCTGGCCAAAATTCTCCAATGAATTCAGCTCCCTTCTACTGTGCATGGGGTTGTTTTCGACGTTTCTGAGCCGGAGGCAGTCATGACGTCCCAGCCGCTGCTCGACGTCCAGGACCTCACGGTCGAATTCACCACCCGGCGCGGCATCGTGAAGGCGGTGCAGCACGTCAACATCTCCGTCGCCAAGGGCGAGACGCTGGCGATCGTTGGCGAGTCCGGCTCGGGCAAGTCGGTGACCTCATATGCCGTGATGCGCATCCTCGACCGCGCCGGCAAGATCGCCGAGGGCTCGGTGATGTTCTCCGGCATAGACGTCAAGGCGGCGAGCGAAGACCAGATGCGCGACCTGCGCGGCCGCGAGGTCTCGATGATTTTTCAGAACCCGCGTGCGGCACTCAATCCCATTCGCAAGGTGGGCGATCAGATCGAGGACGTGCTGCGCACCCATGTGCAGCAGGCTATGGTTTCGGACCACGGAGAAAAGGCGATCGAGGCGCTGGAGCAGGTCAAGATCGCCCGCCCGCGCGAGCGCTACCACGCCTATCCGTTCGAGCTGTCGGGCGGCATGTGCCAGCGCGTCGTCATCGCGCTGGCACTCGCCTGCAATCCGCAGCTCCTGATCGCGGACGAGCCGACCACAGGTCTCGATGTCACCACCCAGAAGGCGGTGATGGATCTGATCGTCGAGCTGACCAAGCGGCGTGCGATGTCGACCATCCTGATCACGCACGACCTGGGATTGGCAGCCGCCTATTGCGACCGCGTCGTGGTGATGGAGAAGGGCAGGGTGGTCGAGACCGCCAAGGCCGCCGACATCTTCGCCAATCCGCAGCACCCCTACACCCGGAAACTGATGCGCGCGACGCCGCGGATCGGTGTGTCCTTGAGAGACTTGCTGCCTGAAGACGAGTCGGCTGCCTTCGTCTCTCCCCGCACGCGGGGAGAGGCCGACACGCGAAGCGCGGCGGGTGAGGGGGACTCTCCACGAGTCGTGCCCGTGGAATCAGCCCCTCACCCCGNCCCTCTCCCCGTGAAGGACGGGGAGAGGGAGAAGAAACCCCTCCTCCTCATCGAAAAGCTCGTCAAGGAATACCCGCGCCAGGGCACGACCGCCGTGCTCGGCAAGCTGTTCAGCCGCAAGCCGCCGGTGGAGCCGGAGATGTTCCGCGCGGTCGACGGCATCAGCTTCTCGATCCGCACCGGCGAGAGCGTTGGCCTGGTCGGCGAGTCCGGCTGCGGCAAATCGACGACCTCGATGATGGTGATGCGGCTCTTGGATCAGACCTCCGGCCGCATCCAGTTCGACGGCGAGGAGATCGGCAGCATGATGCCGAGCGCCTTTGCGCGCCTGCCGCTGCGCAGCCGCATCCAGATGGTGTTCCAGGACCCGACCGACAGCCTCAATCCGCGCTTCACCGCCGCGCGTGCCATTGCCGATCCGATCATGCAACTCGGCGACGTCAGGGGACGCGATGCGCTGCGCGCGCGCTGCGAGGAACTCGCGACCATGGTTGGCCTGCCGCACAATCTGCTCGACCGCTTCCCGCATCAATTGTCAGGGGGACAGAAGGCCCGCGTCGGCATCGCTCGCGCGATCGCGCTGCATCCAAAGCTCGTCGTCCTGGACGAGCCGACCGCCGCGCTGGACGTCTCGGTCCAGGCGGTGGTGCTCAATCTGCTCCAGGACCTCAAGGCGCGGCTAGGTATGAGCTACCTGTTCGTCTCGCACGATTTGAATGTAGTGCGCTTGCTGTGCGATCGTGTCATTGTGATGCGGGCGGGTCGAATCGTCGAAGAGGGGACCTCCGAACAGGTCCTTAGCGATCCGCAGGACGACTACACCAAGGAGCTGTTGACGGCGATCCCGCATCCGCCGTTGCCGGTGCACTGAGAGCCTGTTTGGGAGTGTGATGGCCGAACCGCTGGACGACTATATCGACGCTGTCGCGCAAGCGCTGGCGTTGCCGATCGAGGAGGCCTGGCGACCGGCCATTCGCGCCAACCTCGAGGTGTCGCTGCGGCTCGCCCGCCTCGTCGACGAATTCGCGCTGCCGGACGAGACCGAGCCGGCGCCCGTGTTCGCCGCCTGATGTTGCCATGACGACAGCTCCTGAAGGGACGGCTGCGAACATCGCCAGAGCGGTGGCGGGCGGCAAGCTGTCCGCACTCGATGCGACCGAAGCGGCGCTCGCCCGCATCAAGCAACATGACACGATTCTCAATTCCTTCACCGACGTCACTGCCGAGCGCGCTCGCGCAAAAGCGCGCGCGATCGATGCCGACATCGCGGCGGGCAGAAAGGTCGGCCCGCTCGCGGGCGTCCCGTTTGCGGTGAAGAATCTGTTCGACGTTGCGGGTCTGCCGACGCGGGCCGGCTCGAAGATCAACCGCGACCGCGCGCCCGCCGCGCGCGATGCCACGCTGATCGAGCGGATGGAAGCTGCCGGCGCGGTGCTGGTCGGCGCGCTCAACATGGGCGAATACGCCTACGACTTCACCGGCGAGAACGTCCATGACGGTCCCTCGCGCAATCCGCACGATGTGACGCGGATGAGCGGCGGCTCGTCCGGCGGCTCCGGCAGCGCTGTCGGCGGCGCGCTGGTGCCGATCGCGCTCGGCTCGGACACCAACGGTTCGATCCGCGTGCCGTCCTCGTTCTGCGGCATCTTTGGCCTGAAGCCGACCTACGGCCGGCTGTCGCGCGCACGCTCCTTCCCCTTCGTCGCGAGCCTCGATCATCTCGGCCCGTTCGCGCGCTCCGTCACCGATCTCGCGCTCGCCTATGACGCGATGCAGGGCCCGGATGCCGACGATGCCGCCTGTACCACGAGGCCGGTCGAGCCGGTGACGCCGCTATTGTCGGAGCCGATCTCCGGCCTGCGCGTCGCAATCGCCGGCGGCTATTTTCAGAAGAACGTCTTCCCCGAAGCCGTCGAAGCCGTTGGCCGCGTCGCCAAGGCCCTTGGTGCAACGCGTGTGGTCGACATTCCCGAAGCCGCGCGGGCCCGCGCGGCCGCCTATGTCATCACCACCACCGAAGGCGCTTCGCTGCATCTCGATCGGCTGCGCCAGCGACCCAACGATTTCGACCCCGCGGTGCGCGACCGGTTGATCGCGGGCGCAATGGTGCCGGCGGCGCTGGTCGACCGCGCGCAAAAATTCCGCCGCTGGTACCGCGCGCGGCTCGCCGAGATCTTTGGGTCGGTCGATGTGCTGCTCGCGCCGGCGACGCCCTGTACGGCGCCAAAGCTCGGGCAGGTGACGTTCAAGCTCGATGGCGTCGAATTGCCGGTGCGCGCCAATATCGGCGTCCACACCCAGCCGATCTCCTTCATCGGCCTGCCTGTGGTTGCCGTGCCGGTGCCGCTCGAGCCGATGCCGATCGGTGTGCAGATCATCGCCGCGCCCTGGCGCGAGGACATTGCGCTGCGCGTCGCGCACGCATTGGAACGGATGGGCGTGGTATCCGCGCCGTCGCCGAGAGGGTTTTGAGATGGAGATCGATCTCCCCGACGTGATCGCGGAAGTCAAGTCGGCGTTCGAGCGTTATGAGACCGCGCTGGTCAGCAACGACGTCGCCGTGCTCGGTGAGCTGTTCCGCAATGATCCCCGGACGCTGCGCTACGGCATCGGCGAGAGTCTCTACGGCTATGAGGCGATCTCCGGCTTTCGCGCCGCGCGCTCGCCGGTCGGCCTGAACCGCCGCACCGCGAAAACCGTGATCACCAGCTTTGGCCGCGACACCGCGGTCGCCTCCACGCTGTTTTATCGCGACACCATGCCGGGCCGGGTCGGCCGGCAGATGCAGACCTGGATCCGCTTCCCCGAGGGCTGGCGCGTCGTCGCCGCCCATGTCAGCATCATCGACGAGCCGAAAGAGACCTGATCGCATGACGCTTGACGACCTTCCGCCTGGAGCCCTGCCGACTGAGACGGTGGTGCCGCGCGTCGACCGGCCGCTGCCTTCGGTGCAGAAGGTCACGCGTGCCGAGGAGCTGCGGCTTCAGCTCGCGGACGAGATCGTGCGTGGCATGCTGCCGCCCGGTGCGCCGCTGGACGAGACCGATATCGCGCGGCGCTTCAACGTCTCGCGCACGCCGGTGCGTGAAGCGCTGCGTCAGCTCGTCGCAAGCGGCCTCGTCGAGGCGCGGGCCCATCGCGGCGCGGTGGTGGCGCAGCCCTCGATCGAGCGGCTGACGGGCATGTTCGAGGCGATGGCGGAACTGGAAGCCTTGTGCGCCGGCCTTGCCGCCGAGCGGATGTCGGCGGCCGAGCGCCATGGTCTGGAAGCCATTCACGAGGAGCTGCGGGTCTTGAGCTACACCGGCAATCCGGAACGGTTCCACGAGGTCAACGAGCGCTTCCACAACGCGATCTATGCCGGCTCGCAGAACGGCTATATCGCCGAAATCACGCTTGCGACCCGCGTGCGCGTGCAGCCGTTCCGTCGCGCCCAGTTCCGTAACCTCGGCCGGCTCGCCAAGTCGCAGGCCGAGCACGACCGCGTCGTCGTCGCCATCATGCGCGGCGACAAGCAAGGCGCCGCTGCCGCCATGCGCGCGCATATCGAACTGGTGCGCGGAGAGTACGAGATCTACGCGGTGTCGGTGTGATCTCGTACGGTGGGCAAAGGCGCACAGCGCCGTGCCCACCGCTTTTCGCGCGGCACAATTGGTGGGCACGCTACGCTTTGCCCACCCTACGACAGGCGACTACGCCGTCGCAGCTTCCGCCATATACGCGCGCCAGCCACCATAGGCCGTGATGTCGCGCGCGGCGCCCAGCGCTTCCGGCTCGACGATGAAGCCCTTCACGCTGCGGCCATCGGCGAGCTTGATGCTGCCGATCGACAGCGGCGGCGGGATCGCGTTGACGAACTTGCCGAAGGCGGACGCCGAAAGGGACCAGATCTCCAGCTCGATCGCAGATCCCTTGCCGGCCTCGACGCGCAGCATGCCAGGTTTTGGCGGCGTTGTGTCGAGCGCGTAGAGCTTGTAGTCGGGCGCCGTCTTCGTGGCTTCGATCAGGTGAGCGTTCAGCGCCTTCAACTCGCCGTTCAGCGCCATCCCGGACAGATGCGCGCCGACCACGGCAATCGGAATCTCGTCGGCGCTGCTGGCCGGCAACGGAGCGAGTGGTGCTTGCACAACACCCTTCGCGCCCACGCTGAGCTTGGTGTCGGCGTGGAACACGCGGCCGATGCTGGCGAGGAATCCATCGCGGCCGGCGGGCGCGAGCAGCGTGATGCCGAAGGGCGCGCCGTCGGGTCGCATCGATGCCGGCAGCGCCAGGCCGCAGAGATCGAGCAGATTGACGAAGTTGGTGTAGGTGCCGAGCCGGCTGTTGAGCTCGATCGGGTTGGCGAGCACCTGCGCGGTCGAATAGACCGTGGGCGCCGTCGGCAGCACCATCGCATCCAGATGCGCGAAGGCGCGCTCGACGATCTTGCGCAGCCCTTGCAGGCGATAGAGCGCGGAGAAGGTCTCGGCCGCGGTGAGCCGCGCGCCGGCGGCGGTGATCTCCCGCGTCACCGGATGGATCGCATCCGGCGCGGAGGCGAGGAGATTGCGGATCACGAGATAGCGCTCGGCGACCCAGGGTCCCTCATAGAGCAGCCGCGCGGTCTCGTAGAACGGCTCGAGGTCGAACTCGACGAGTGTCGCGCCAAGTGTCGTCCAGCGCTTCAGGGCCTCGCCATAGGCGGCCTCCGATTTCTTGTCGCCGAAGAAGATCAGTTGCCCGTTGCGCGGCACGCCCAGACGAACGGTGGCTGGAAACGGTGTCATCGCGCCAAGCGGCCGGTCGCGCGAGAATGGATCGGCCTGGTCCGGCCCCGCCATCACGGCAAGCGCGAGCGCGGCATCGTCGACCGTAAGAGCGAACACCGAGATGCAATCGAGCGTGCGGCATGCGGGCACGAGCCCTGCCGTCGAGATCATGCCGAGGCTCGGCTTCAGCCCGACGATGTTGTTGAGCATCGCCGGCACGCGGCCGCTTCCCGCAGTGTCGGTGCCAAGCGACAGCGGCACGAGACCCGCGCCGACGGCAGTTGCCGAGCCCGAGCTCGATCCGCCGGGAACGAGATCCTCGCGAATTGGATTTTTGGGGACGCCATAGGGCGAGCGCACGCCGACGAGGCCGGTAGCGAACTGGTCGAGATTGGTCTTGCCGATGATGATGGCGCCGGCCGCGCGCAGGCGCTCGACGGCTGTGGAGTCACGCGTCGGCGTGTAGGAGAAGGCCGGGCAGGCCGCCGTGGTCGGAAAGCCCAGCGCGTCGATATTGTCCTTCACCGCGACAGGCACGCCGTAGAGCGGCAGGCTCGCTGCATCTTTCCGTGCCGCAAGCTTCTCAGCCTCCGCGATCGCGTCCTTCTCGTCGCGCAGGCTGATGAAGACGGCATCATCGCCATAGTCGCGGATACGCTGATAGCTGCGCGCGATCGTCTCCGCCGGCGTCATCGCGCCCGCGCGATGCGCGGCGACGATCGCGGCTACCGTCTCAGGCTGGTCAGCCCCCATGGCAACAAAAACTCCGGCAACGGACTTCTGGCAGCCATGAAGCAAGCGATGTGCCATTGTGTACAGAATCCGTGCAGGCCGTCTTCTCCGGATATTATCGAAAGATCAGTCAGTTACGAGAATAATCACCGGCCGGCAGCGGTGCGGGGGTAACGCCCGGATGTGTGCATTTGCTCAACTTTTGAGCAGCGGCGGTTCAGGTAAAACCGGCGAGGATCTGCAACAGCCGCTCCCGGTTCCCCTTGCCGATCTTTTCCTCGACATGGCGCTCGTGCTCGGCGGCGAGCTGCTTGAACTTCGCCAGCGACAGCCCGCCCTGCGCGGTGAGATGCAGGGCGTGGGAGCGGCGGTCCGTCTTCGACTTGATCCGCCTGACGAGCTTGCGCCCCTCGAGGCTGTCGAGGAGATGTACCAGCCGCGCCCGCTCGATGCCGAGGCGCTTTGCGACCGCCATCTGGGAGAGGCCCGGATTGGCGCCGATCACGGTCATCACCGAATATTGCGTTGGCCGGATGTCGACTGAAGCGAGCGTGCGGACGAAGTCCTGAAAAATCCAGATCTGGAAGCGCCGCACCGCATAGCCGGCGTGACCGACCAGCGCGTCGAGACCGACCTCGTCCGCGTCATCGGGACGCGCCGCGCCCCTGCCGGCCCGCTTGCGCGGCGCGCGGGTTGGCAGTTCATTTCGACCTGCACTGGTTGTCACTTTCTTTTCTCCGGCGGCGCGCAAGTCTAGCGCCTCGCCGGGCTTTGGCAAAGATTGTTGTTGACGACAACAATTGCTCTGCCCAACATTATTGCCAAAGCAGCCCGCACGAGGCCGCTGCCCGGGAGGACACCCATGACCATGGCCGCCGTAGGAGGTGAGGCTTCCAGCCTGTTCGCAACGCCCAGGACGGTCGCCGAGCATCGCGCCGACGGCAGCATCGTGTTGCGCTCGCCCGATCCCTTGCGCGAGGCTGCGCGCTGCACCGGCGACTGGCTGGAGCAATGGGCGCTGCAAGCGCCGAGCAAGATCTTCCTGGCAGAGCGTGGCAAGCCTGACGCGTCCTGGACCAGCGTCACCTACGCGCAAGCCTTGCAGCAGGTGCGCTCGCTGGCGTCCTGGATCCTCGCGGAAGGGCTGAGCACGGAGCGTCCGCTCGTCATCCTCTCCGACAACAGCGTCGATCACGCGCTGCTCGCGCTGGCTGCCCAGCATGTCGGCGTGCCCTCCGCCGCGATCTCGCCGGCCTACTCGCTGATGTCCAGGGATTTCGACAAGCTCAAGAGCATGATCAGCCTGCTTCAGCCCGGCGTGATCTATGTCAGCGACACAAAACCGTTCGCGGCAGCGCTGGCCGCGATCAGGCCGCTGCATCAGGCGGAAATCGTGAGCGGCAATCCCGATGACGCCGATGCGCTGTCATTCCGCGCGCTCACCGCGACGCCGGAGTCTTCCGACGTCGCAAAGGCTTTCGCCGCGGTGACGCCGGACACGATCGCAAAATTCCTGTTCACCTCGGGCTCGACCGGCACTCCGAAGGCCGTGATCAACACCCAGCGCATGCTGACCTCGAGCCAGCAGGCCAAGGCGCAGACCTGGACCTTTCTCGCGCAAGGCGGCGACCTCGTGATCCTCGACTGGCTGCCCTGGAGTCATACGTTCGGCGCCAACCACAATTTCAATCTGGTGCTGCGCAATGGCGGCTCGCTCTATATCGACGGCGGCAAGCCGGCGCCCGGACTCTTTGCGACGTCGCTGGCGAACTTGAAGAGCGTGATGCCGACGGTCTATTTCAACGTGCCGCGCGGCTTCGACATGCTGATCGCGGCGTTGCGCACCGACGAGGAGCTGCGGCGCCGTTTCTTCGGCGAGGTCAAGTTCGCCTTCTATGCCGGCGCGGCGCTGCCGCAGAATCTCTGGGATGCGCTCGAGGAGCTCTCGCTCAAGACCGTCGGTCGCGCGCTGCCGATGGTGTCGGCCTGGGGCTCGACGGAAACCTCGCCGCTCGCGACCGACTGCCACTTCCTGGCCGAGCGCTCCGGCAATATCGGCGTGCCGATCCCCGGCACCGAGCTGAAACTCGTCACCTCTGGTGACAAGCTGGAAGTGCGCGTGCGCGGCCCCAACGTCACGCCGGGATATTGGAAGGCGCCGGAGCTGACGAAGCAGGCGTTCGATGAGGAGGGTTTTTACCTCATCGGCGACGCCGTGAAATTCGCCGACAGCGCGCGCCCCGAGCGCGGCCTGTTCTTCGACGGCCGCGTCGCCGAGGACTTCAAGCTGAATTCCGGCACCTGGGTCAGTGTCGGCACGCTGCGCGTCGCCGGCATTGCGTCGCTCGCACCGCTGGCGCAGGACATCGTCGTGACGGGCCATGGCGGCGATGACGTGCGCTTCCTGGTATTCCCCAACATCGCAGGTTGCCGGACGCATGCGGGGCTGCCGGATGCAGCTGCCGTGAGCGAGGTGCTTGGCCACGACAAGGTGAGAAGTGCGATCGCGCTGGGGCTCGCAAAGCTGAAAGCGCAAGGTGCAAACTCCTCCGGCCACGCGACGCGCGCGCTGCTGCTGGCGGAGCCGCCTTCGGTCGACGGTGGCGAGATCACCGACAAGGGTTACATCAACCAGCGCGCCGTGCTGACGCGCCGAGCGGAGGCTGTGGCGCGGCTGAACGATGACGCGTCGGCCGAATGGATCGGCTGCGCCAGGTAAACCGATCGCCTCCACGCTAAACGCTCTCGTGCCCCGGACGCGGCGCAGCGCGCTTGGCGATGCGACGCAGAGCCGGGACCCATGGCCGTCTTCAAAGAAAGACTGGGCTCCGGCTCTGCGGCGCATCACTGCGTGCTGCGCCGCGTCCGGGACACGAGAGTCCGACTTGCCAAGATATGGAATATGAGTAATAATTATACTATATAATCAAACATGGGAGGCCGCCGTGAGGTCTGGCTTGATATCGGCAGTCGCGCTGGCTGCCCTTCTTGGATCCACCGCGCTCGCGCGCGCCGAAGGCGAGGGCTGCTCGCCCGTTACCTCGGCGTCGTTGTCCGTCCCGGGCGTCGAGATCGTTAGCTCCAAGCTTCAGGAGGCCGGCAACGGTCTGCCCAAGCATTGCATCGTGACCGGCCTCGCCAATCAGCGCACCGGTGCGGACGGAAAGTCTTATGCCATCCAGTTCGAGCTCAGGCTGCCGGCCGAATGGAACGGTCGCTTCCTCCATCAGGTCAATGGCGGCAATGACGGCGTCGTGGTGCCGGCGCTCGGTGACAAGCCGGACGGCTGGGCCTCGGGCGGCACGGTGCCGCTCGCCCGCGGTTTTGCGGTGCTGTCATCCGACAGTGGTCATTCCGGTTCCGATCCCGCGAACAAGCCGCTCGGGCTCGCCGCAGGCGCGGCCTTCGGGCTCGACCCGCAGGCGCGGCGCGATTACGGCTACGCCGCGGACATCACGCTCTCGCCGGTCGCGAAGAAGATCATCGCGCTGCATTACGGCCGCCAGCCGAATCGTTCCTATATGGCAGGCTGCTCGAACGGCGGACGTCATGCGATGGTGGCAGCATCGCGCATGCCGGAAAACTATGATGGCTTCCTCGTCGGCAATCCCGGCTTCGATCTGCCGCGCGCCGCGGTCCAGCACGCCTGGGACGTGCAGGCCCTCCTGAAGGCCGATCCGGATCTCCGCAAGTCGATCACCAAGGAGGAGGCGCAGACAATCGCCTCGCGCATCACCGAGGCCTGCGATGCGCTCGATGGAGCGAAGGATGGCCTCACGTCCAATCTCGCCGCCTGCCAGAAGGCGTTCGATTTCAAGATAGTTTGCGCTCCGGGCCAGACCAATGCTTGCTTGCCGGAAGCCAAGGTCGATGCGCTCAGGACCAGCCTTGCCGGTCCGAAAAATTCGAAGGGCGAGGCGCTCTATTCGGATTGGCCGCTCGATGGTGGCATCGGCACCGGCAATTGGCGCGCCTGGAAGGTCGAGAGCCCCGTCGCGCCCTGGAACAACTTTCCGATCATCGCGACCATGGGCGCGGCGTCGCTGAACTACATCTTCTCGACACCGCCCGTTGCCGTCGAAGGTAGTAGTGAGAAGCTGATCGACGCGCTGAAGGCCTACGACTTCGACAAGGACGCGCCAAAGATCTTCGCCAAGGACGGCACCTTCACGGAGTCGGCGATGGACTTCATGACGCCGCCCGATGTCGATGATCCCAAGCTCGCCGGCCTGCAGAAAGCAGGGCGCAAGATGCTGATCTATCACGGGCAGGCCGATCCGGTGTTCTCGGTCAACGACACCATCCGCTGGTACGACCGGTTGAACAAGAACGCGCAAGGAAACGCCAACAATTTTGCGCGCCTTTTCACCATGCCTGGCGGCACGCATTGCGGCGGCGGCGTCACGCTCGACAAGTTCGATGCGCTGACCGCGCTGACGGATTGGGTGGAGCAGGGCAAGGCGCCCGAGCGGATCGTCGCCTCGATCAATCCGGCGAACAAGGAAGTCCCGGCGGCTTGGAGCCCGGGCCGCAGGCGGCCGCTCTGTCCCTATCCGACGTATGCGGCCTACTCGGGGCAGGGCGATATCGAGGACGCCGCGAACTTCGTCTGCAAGGCGCCGTAACTGAGAGACCGAAGTGCAATCTCGTGCCCCGGACGCAGTGCGGCGCGTAGCGCTGCACTGCAGAGCCGGGGCCCATACTGCAGGGTCCCGGCTCTGCGTCGCGTCATTTCATGCCGCGCCGCGTCCGGGACACGAGACCGCGGGCTTTCCACCAAGGCCAACGCTCCTGTCCTAAAACGTCTCCTGAAACTTTTTGTTGCCTAAGCAACTAATTTATGCGAGTCCTTCGCAGGCAAGGGTGACGGCGGGAAAACCGCTGCGCCTCAACGGGAGGATTCATGTTCGGCAGGAATGGTGCCGCCGGCAATCGCTGGCGCATGCCAGGTGAACGCGATCTGGCGCGCACGAGATGCGCGCCGTTACGCGTCGCCGGTCACCGCGCCGAGATTTTCGTGCAGCCGGCGCAACAGATCGATCAGCACCTCCTGCTCGTCCCTGGACAGGCACGACAGCAGCCGCCGCTCGCGCGCGAAGGCGGCGACGATCACCTTGTCATGGGTGGCGCGGCCTTTTGCGGTGAGCGAGATCGAGTGCGTGCGTCCGTCGTTGGGATCGCTGCGGATCGCCACCAGCCCGCGCTTTTCGAGACTCGCCAATGTCCGGCTCACCGGCCCCTTGTCGAAGCCGATGACGTGGCAGATGCGCGAGGCCGGAATGCCCGGCTCGATCGCGAGCAGCGACATGATCCGCCATTCCGTGACGTTGACGCCGAATTCGCGCTGATAGAATGCGGTCGCGCTGTTCGAGAGCTTGTTGGCGATGAAGGTGATGAAGGCCGGGACGTAACGGTCGAGATCGAGCGTCGGCCCCGCTTCCGCAGGCTTCTTGTGGCTTCTGGTCGAGGGCGCGGTCATCTGATCGGGGCTCGCTTCATGCGCGACAGAAATAAGGACATGCGCGCGCGCTCCACAAGCGCAAAATTGGGAGGATGTGAATGAGTGCAGCCAGCTTCGCTTCGACCGGCGGCCCGCCCGCCATCCCGCATCTCGATGTCGATCCCTTCGCGATCGGGTTCTTCGCCGATCCCTTTCCCACCCATGACGTGCTGCGGGACGCCGGCCCCGTGGTCTATCTCGACAAGTGGAACGTCTATGGCGTCGCGCGCTATGCCGAAGTCCATGCGGTGCTGAACGATCCCATGACGTTCTGCTCCAGCCGCGGCGTGGGCCTCAGCGACTTCAAGAAGGAGAAGCCGTGGCGGCCGCCGAGCCTGATCCTGGAAGCCGATCCGCCCGCCCACACGCGCACCCGCGCCGTGCTCTCGCGCGTGCTGTCGCCGACGGTGATGAAGCAGGTGCGCGATCGCTTTGCCGCAGCGGCAGAGGAGCGGGTGGATCTCTTGCTGGAGAAGCGCAGCTTTGATGCGATCGCTGATCTCGCGGAAGCCTATCCGCTTTCGATCTTCCCGGACGCGTTGGGCTTGAGGCCGGAAGGCCGCGAGCATCTCATCCCCTATGCGAGCCTGGTGTTCAACGCCTTCGGCCCGCCAAACCAGTTGCGCCAGGAGGCTATCGAGCGCTCGGCGCCGCACCAGGCCTATATCGCCGAGCAATGCCAGCGCGAGAACCTTGCGCCCGGCGGTTTCGGGGCCTGCATCCACGCCCGCGTCGATGAAGGCGAGATCACTGCGACGGAGGCACCGCTCCTGGTGCGCTCGCTGCTGTCGGCGGGGCTCGACACCACCGTCAACGGCATCGGCGCCGCGGTCTATTGTCTCGCGCGATTTCCCGATCAGTGGCAGCGGCTGCGCGATGATCCTACGTTGGCGCGCAATGCCTTCGAGGAAGCCGTGCGTTTCGAGAGCCCCGTGCAGACCTTCTTCCGCACCACGACGCGCGAGGTCGAACTTGGTGGCGCTGTCATCGGCGAGGGCGAGAAGGTTTTGATGTTCCTTGGCGCGGCCAATCGCGATCCGCGGCGCTGGGACAAGCCCGATACCTATGACATCACGCGACGTACCTCCGGCCATGTCGGCTTCGGTTCGGGCATCCACATGTGCGTCGGCCAGCTCGTCGCACGCCTCGAGGGTGAAGTGATGCTGTCGGCGCTGGCGCGGCGTATCGCGAAGATCGAGATCACGGGCGAGCCGAAGCGCCGCTTCAACAATACGCTGCGCGGGCTCGACAGCCTGCCGGTGACCATCACTCCGGCTTGAGGATCTTTGATGCCTGCGATCACCTTCATCCATTCCGGCGGCAAAACCGATCGTGTTGACGTCAGCGACGGCGAGAGCGCCATGCACGCCGCGACCCGCCACGGCCTCGACGGCATTTTGGCCGAATGCGGCGGCAACACGATGTGCGCGACCTGCCATGTCTATGTCGACGACGGCTGGCTCGCGCGCCTGCCGGCGATGGCGGATGACGAGGACGCGCTGCTCGACGGCGCCGCCGCCGAGCGCATGGCCAACAGCCGGCTGTCCTGCCAGATCAGGATCACACACGAGCTCGACGGGCTCGTGCTGCGCCTGCCGGAGCGGCAGGTCTAACGTTCTGATCGCCCTCGGCAACGACCGGTGGCACGACCGAAAATTCAACAGGAGAGGGAATGATGAGGCACTTGAAGTGGACGCTTGCGCTTGCGGCATGCCTGATTGCCGGCTCGGCCAGCGCCGAAATATCCGACAATGTCGTACGTATCGGCGTGCTCAACGACATTTCCGGCATTTTTCAGGACACCAACGGCATGGGCTCTGTCGAAGCCGCGCGCATGGCGGCCGAGGACTTCAATGGCGGGGGAAAGAACATCAAGGTCGAGATCGTCTATGCCGACCACCAGAACAAGGCCGATGTCGGCGCGGCAATCGCGCGCAAATGGCTCGATGTCGAGGGCGTCGATGCGATCGTCGACGTGCCGAATTCGGCGGTCGGTCTCTCCATCAACACGCTGCTGCGCGACAGCCGCATGACGTTCCTGGCATCGTCCACGGCAAGTGCCGACCTCACCGGCAAGGCCTGCTCGCCCAACACCATCCAATGGGTCAACGACACCTGGGCGACCGGCAATACCACGGCGGCCGCGATGGTCTCGCGCGGCGGCAAAGAATGGTACTTCCTCACGGTCGACTTCGCGCTCGGCAAGGGTATCGAGTCAGAGGCGCAGAAATACATCGAGGCGCATGGCGGCAAGGTGATCGGCTCCTCAAAACATCCGCTCGGCACCTCCGATTTCGCCTCGTTCCTGCTGCAGGCGCAGGGCTCGAAGGCGCAGGTGATTGGCCTCGCCAATGCCGGCGGCGACACCATCAACGCAGTGAAGCAGGCCGCCGAGTTCGGCATCCAGCAGAGCGGGCAGAAGCTCGTCGCCTTCCTGCTCTTCATCAACGACGTTCACGGCATGGGTTTGAAGGTCGCTCAAGGCCTCCAGCTCATGGAAGCCTTCTACTGGGACATGAACGACGACACCCGCGCCTTCGCAAAACGCTTTGCCGCGCGCCCCGGCATGAACGGCAAGATGCCGAGCGGCAACCAGGCCGGCGTCTATGCCTCGACGCTCGCCTATCTCAACGCGGTTGCCGCAACCGGCAGCGATAATGCTGGGGCTGTCGTGCCGGAGATGAAGAAGTTCCAAGGCAAGGACAAGCTGTTCGGCGACACTGCGATCCGCCAGGACGGCCGCGTCGTGCACCCGATGTACCTGTTCGAGGTGAAGAAGCCGGAGGAGTCGAAATATCCGTACGACTATTACAAGTTGGTCTCGACGATCCCTGCGGATCAGGCCTTCCGGCCGATGGCGGAGGGTGGGTGTTCGCTGGTGAAGTAATTGCAGCCGCGAGTATCCGCGGCACTTCTCCCCTTACAAGGGGAGAAGAAGGAGTTTGCAAGAGCGTCGCGGTTCAGACATCCCTGCGGAGCACCTGATTGCGCAGTCTGCCGATCCTCTCGACCTCGAGCTCGACGGTATCGCCATGGTGCAACCAGCGATCGAGCTCGAGGCCGCAGCCGCCGCCGACCGTACCTGAGCCCATGAATTCACCCGCCCGCAACGTCTCGCCGCGCGAGACATGGGCGATCATGTCCTCGAAGGAGTGCAGCATGCCGCTGCTCGTGCTGTCAGTCCAGATCTCGCCATTGACGCGTGCACGCATGGCAAGATTGTAGGGATCGGGAATTTCGTCCGAGGTCACGATCCAGGGGCCGATCACGTTGCCGGCATCGAAGCTCTTGCCTTTGGCGGGGCCGAGCATGCCCCGCATTTCCTCAAACTGCGTGTCGCGCGCGGAGAAGTCATTGTAGATCGTGTAGCCGAAGATGTGCTCACGCGCCTTCGCGAGCGGGATGTCGCATCCTCCCTTCGACAGGAAAATCCCGAACTCGAGCTCGAAATCCATCAGCTCGCTGTACGCGGGCCACGGCACCGTCGCGTCCGGGCCGGACACGCTGAAGCGGTTGGTGATGTAGTAGATCGGCCGCTCGCGGTAGACTTGGGGCACCTCCTGGAGTGGTCGTCTGGGCGCATCGCTTGCGACCCCCTTCCGCTGCGCGATGCGCGCCATGCCCGCCGGAGCTTCGCGGATGTGCCCGGGAAAGACCGAAAAATCGCGCATTTGCGGCGGCTCGGGGACCGGAGCCAAGAGCCTGATGCGGTCGAGCGGGGAGGAGATGTCCTCGTCCGCCGCACAGGCTTCCACCACCCGACGCGTGGCTTCGAGAGCTGCTTCTCCCGCCTCGATCAATTGCAGCAGGCTCGCGCCAACGGCATCCGCGCGGCCCGTTCGTGTCGCCGCGGCCACAAGGTCGAGCACCCGCTGACCTCCAGCAGTGTCGATGATCGCGCCGGGTCGGGCAGACCCGCCAGGCGGAACGAATGTCGCAAGTTTCATTGAGGGCTCCTTGAAAAATATATTTTCTTCACTAAAATATACAAAGTTGTCAATGCCAGCCGTTCGTCCGCAAGCCCAGGACGACCATCAGCGAAGGCAAGGTCCATGGATCAGGAAAGCGCGACCCTTACCGAGCGCGCCGAAGCAGCGTTGGAAGTCGCCATCGTCAAGGGCGAGCTGCGCCCGGGCGCCAAGCTCAAGATCGCAGACATCGCGGCTGACTACGGCGTCAGCCAGACGCCGGCCCGCGAGGCATTGTCGCGGCTCGCGTCAAAGGGGCTGGTGATCGCGGTGGGGCAGCGTGGATTCCGTGTGGCGCCCATGAGCGACACGGATCTCGCCGACATCACATCGACGCGAATTGCGCTCGAAGCGGCGGCGCTGCGCCAGTCGATCCGACATGGCGATGCGAAATGGGAGGGAGAGATCGTCTCCTGCCTGCACCAGCTCAAGCGTGTCGCCGGTCGATCCAGGATTCTGAAGAATACGCCCGAGCTCGACAGGGTTCACAAATTATTTCATGCCGGCCTGATCGCGGCTTGCAGTTCGCCGCGAACCGTTGGGCTGGCAAGTCAGCTCTACGATCAGGCGTCGCGGTATCGCAATCTGATGCTCTCGAATGCCGTCGTCGCGCAGGACTTCGTTGCCGAGCACGAGGCGCTCGCCAACGTCGTCCTGTCGCGTTCCGCCAGCGCCGCCGTGACCAAGCTCACGGCTCATCTCCAGCGCACCTACAGCGACATCTACGGGGCGATGCCCGACTAGAGCGAAGCCAGCATCTGCGCGACAGAACCCAAAGCAAAGAGCGCAGGGAGAATTCAGTATGAGGGAGGGAGTTGTGAGTTTGATCGATCATCCAGTCGGGCTGCGGAAGCATGAGATCACCCGCGGCTGGTTCATCCTGGCCATGGCGCTCGTCGGCATCGCGGTCGGCGCGTCGTCTCTCTTGTTCTACAGCATCGGGGTATTTTTCGAGCCGCTGCAGCGAGAGTTCAACTGGAACCGCGGGCAGATTTCCGGCGCCTTGATCTACCTCACCGCCGGCCTCGTCGTTTCCGGGCCGGTCGTCGGCTCGCTGATCGACAGGTTCGGCGCGCGGATCGTCGCGCTGATATCGATCCCGCTCTTGGTGCTGAGCATGGTCGGTCTCGGCAGCCTCAACGAGTCCATCTCCGCCTTTTATGCATTGTTCTTTGCCGCCGGATGTTTCGGCGGCGGCACGACGCCGGTCGTCTACACCCGGGTCGTCAACGCCAACTTCAGCGCGTCGCGCGGTCTGGCGCTCGGCATCGTATTGGCCGGAGGCGGGATCTCTGCACTGGCCTTGCCGCCGCTGCTCGCCTCGCAGATCGCGTCATTTGGCTGGCACGCGGGCTTCATCGTCCTGGCTGCGCTCGCCGCTGTGGCCTGGCCCCTGGTCTATTTCGGCTTCCGCGATCTGGAAGGCGCGATGCAGCCGACGCGTACTGTCACGGCGGGCGCCGGACGCTGGGAGGCGCTACGGTCTCGCGTCTTCTGGACCATCGCGATTGGGTTCCTCGCCGTTGCGGCAGCCATATCGGGAACGGTCGTTCATCTGGTACCGCTGCTGCGGGATGCCGGCGTGCCGCTGTCGACCGCCGCCGGCGTCGCCTCGCTGATCGGTGTCGGCGTCATTGCCGGGCGTGTGCTGATCGGATGGGGCATTGATCGCATCTTTGCGCCCTACGTGGCTTGCACAGTCTTCTTGGTTGCGGCAGCAGGCTGCGCGCTTCTCAACTACGGTGGTGCGCAAGGCGCTCCGGTCGCTGCACTGCTGATCGGCTTTGCCTTCGGCGCGGAAATCGATCTCATCGCCTACCTGACCGCGCGCTACTTCGGCATGCGCAATTACGGCTTCCTCTATGGATTGGCCTATTCGCTGTTCAGCGTCGGCGCGGCTGCTGGCCCCGCCGTCATGGGACGCCTGTTCGACCTCAACAAGAACTACGAGGCCGCACTTTGGCTGATGGTGGCGTGTCTCGTTTTCGGGGCATTGTCTCTCGGGACATTGCCGCGCTTTGTCGGGACGTCTGACAACGAAATGCAGGGAACGTCGTAGGATCAAGAGACATGGCAAGGCGAATCATCGACATCTCGGTCCCGTTGCAGAACGATGTGCCAGCGGATCCCCCTGGCAACCGGCCAACCATTCAGTACATCGATCACCAGCAAGGCCTGCCGGGCATGCTGCAATTCTTTGCAGGCCTGAAGGCGGAGGATCTGCCGGACGGGCAGGGCTGGGCGGTCGAGCACGTGACGCTGTCGACCCATAATGGTACCCATCTGGATGCGCCCTGGCACTTTCACCCGACGATGAATCGCGGCCAGTCGTCGTGGACCATCGACGAGGTGCCGCTGGAATGGTGTTTCCAGCCGGGCGTGAAGCTCGATTTCCGGCATCTGCCGGACGGTCATGTGGCGACCGCCAAGGACGTCGAAGTCGAGCTCGAGCGTATCGGCCACACGCTGAAGCCGCTTGAGATCGTCGTCGTCAACACCCGTGCCGGCGCCAGGTTCGGCCTGCCCGACTACGTCAGTTCCGGTTGCGGCCTGGGGTATGAGGCGACGATGTACCTCCTGGATCGCGGCGTGCGGCTGACCGGAACGGATGCCTGGAGCTGGGACGCCCCCTTTGTCTTCACCGCGCAGAAGTATGCCGAAACCAGGGATGCCTCGTTGATCTGGGAGGGGCACAAGGCCGGCCGGCACACCGGCTACTGCCATCTGGAGAAGCTGCACAATCTGGAGCTCCTGCCCTCGACCGGATTCACTGTGTCGTGCTTTCCAGTCAAGATCGCGCGCGCGTCGGCCGGCTGGACCCGCGCAGTGGCGATCATCGACGGCTGAGGCGTCACCTCTCCCCGTAAGAACGGGCAGAGGGAGAGGAACGTCACCCCGACACCTTGCTGCTGCCTTGCGTGATCAGGCGGGCGGCGCGCTGGTCGCGGACGTAGATCCAGAGCCAGGTCAGCGCGACGGCGAGCCGATGGCGCAGGCCGATCAGGAAGTAGATGTGGGCGATGCCCCAGATCCACCACGCGATCGCGCCGCGCAGCTTTACGCGGCCGAAATCGATCACCGCGAGACGCTTGCCGATCTGCGCGAGGCTGCCGGCATGCTTGTAGCGGAAGGGGCCGAGCTTCTCGCCGCGCAGCCGAGCCTTGATGAGGTTTGCAACGTAGCGTCCCTGCTGTTTGGCCGCCGGCGCGATGCCGGGCACGGGCTTGCCGTCCCAGGCGGGAATCGTGACGGTGTCGCCGATGGCGAAGACATCCGGATGGCCCGGCACCGTCAGGTCGCCTTCGACCTCCACGCGTCCCGCGCGGTCCGCCGGCGCGTTCAGCCATTCGGCGGCGGGCGAGGCGCGCACGCCGGCCGCCCAGATCTTGGTTTTCGCGTTGAGCCGCTGTCCGCCATAGACCACGCCGTCGCGGTCAACCTCGGTGACGGGCTGCCCCAGCACGACCTCGACGCCGATCTTCTCCAGCGAAGCCTGTGCATAGGCCGAGAGATCGTCGGCAAAGCCGGCGAGCACGCGCGGTCCCGCCTCGATCAGCACGACGCGCGCCTTGCGCGTGTCGATGTTGCGAAAATCGCCCGGCAGGGTGTGATGCGCCATCTCGGCGATGGTGCCGGCAAGCTCGACGCCGGTCGGACCGGCGCCGATGATGACGAAGGTCAGCCGCGCGGCGCGGCGCTCCGGATCGGTCTCGCGCTCGGCGCGCTCGAACGCGACCAGGATGTGACGGCGCAGCGTGGTCGCATCCTCCAGCGTCTTCAAGCCGGGTGCCCACTGCTCCCATTCGTCGTGGCCGAAATAAGCGTGGCGGACGCCGGTCGCGAGCACCAGCGTGTCGTAAGGAACTTCGCTGCCGTCATCGAGCAGCACGGCGCGCCGCTCGGCATCGACGCCGTTCACGGTCGCAAACAGCGTCGTCACTTCGCGCCGCGCCCGCATGAGGTGGCGGACCGGCCAGGCAATATCGCTGGTCGCGAGCGAAGCGGTCGCGACCTGGTAGAGCAGCGGTTGAAACAGGTGATGATTGCGGCGGTCGATCAGCGTGATCTCGACCGGCACGCCGCTGAGCCGGTAGGTCGTCTCCAGCCCGCCGAAGCCGGCTCCGACAATGACGACGCGGTGGGGTTTCGCAGTCATGAAAGCTGCCCTCGATTCGCTGGGTGCGCGCCGCTCATTAAAGAGCGAAGACGGGGTCGCGGTCCAATAGCCGTCATCAATTGAGGAATAGCGACGTCGTATCGACGAGACCGCGAAAAAGCGCCGCAGCCCTCGTCGAAGGGAGTAGAACTATATTTCTTGCCATCCGGGATGAGGGCGAATTATGGTGCAGGGGCGGGCGCTGAGCCATTGACGGCTCACACGATTTTGCGTCCTAAACAGAACGAACCGGAAGCGGCCATCCGCCATTTCGGGGCAATGAAAATTGAGGAGGGGAGTGGTTATGAGGACGGCATTCTGGCTGGCGGGCGCGGCTGCGCTCGCGCTGGCAAGCCCGGCATCGGCCGGCGACACCATCAAGATCGGCTTCGTCTCGACCTTCAGCGGCCCGACCGCGGTGATTGGCAACGACATGCGCAACTCCTTCGAGCTCGCGCTCGACCATCTGGGCCGCAAGATGGACGGCAAGCCGGTCGAGGTGATCTACGAGGACGACCAGCAGAAGCCCGATGTCGGCAAGCAGAAGACCGAGAAGCTGGTGCAGTCCGACAAGGTCGATTTCATCGTCGGCTACATCTGGTCCAACGTGCTGCTCGCCTCGCTCAAGACCGCGGTGGATTCGAAGACCTTCCTGATCTCGGCCAATGCCGGCCCGTCGCAGCTCGCCGGCGAGCTCTGCTCTCCTTACGTGTTCTCGACCTCCTGGCAGAACGACCAGACGCCGCAGGCGATGGGCCAGTACATGAACCAGAAGGGCGTCAAGAGCGTCTTCCTGATCGGACCGAACTACGCCGCGGGCAAGGACATGCTCGCGGGCGTCAAGAGCACCTTCAAGGGCGAGATCAAGGGCGAGGAATATACGGTGTGGCCGAGCCAGCTCGATTTCTCCGCCGAGCTGTCGAAGGCTCGCGCCTCGGGCGCGGATTCGATCTTCGTGTTCTATCCGGGTGCGGCCGGCGTGCAGTTCCTCAACCAATATGTGCAGGCGGGCCTGAAGACCCAGATTCCGCTCTATACGGTGTTCACCGTCGACGAGCTGTCGCTGCCGCTTCAGAAGGAGAATGCGCTGGGTATCCCCGGCGCGCAGGAATGGGTCAACGATCTCCCGAACGACGAGAACAAGCGCTTTGTCGCCGATTACCGCAAGAAGTACACCAGCCTGCGCCCGACCTATTACGGAGCGCAAGCCTACGACGCGGCCCAGCTCATCAACAGCGCGGTCGTGGCGGTGAAGGGTGACACCAGCAAGAAGGACGCGATGAAGGCCGAGATGGAGAAGGCCAACTTCAAGTCGCTGCGTGGTCCGTACAAGTACGGCAACAACCACATCCCGATCCAGAACTTCTATCTCCAGGACGTCGTGAAGGACGCCGACGGACAGCTCGCGCTGAAGACGGTTGCCACCATCGTCAAGGACGACCAGGACCGCTTCCACGACAAGTGCGCGATGAAGTAAGCTCGCTCCTCTCCCTCTCCCCGTTCTTACGGGGAGAGGGCTGCCTCTACAATCACGGTAAGAGACGGACTCGCGGAGAGTCTCCCTCGCCCGCATTCCCGCTGCGCGTGAATTGCGACCTGTCGCCGCAAGCGGGGCGAGGTGAAGAGCTACACCTGCGGCACGTTCGCGGAGACCTGCTCCCGCAACGGCTGTCTGCTCCCAAACGGGTGTAGCCGATCTGACGTCCTCCATTCGAATCGCTGCACTCGAATTGACGACTCGGCTTTTGACCTGCCCAGGCTGACACTCCTTGACGTCGGGGGAAGGCCCGTCCGATTGCGGCGAGGGAGGCGACATGAATTTCCGGTACCCGTCGGACGCGATCGTACCGCTTCACCGCGACCACCATCACGTTGACGATAATGGCTATGACAGGTTCGCTTCCGCATCGAGGGACACTTCGCCTTCCTCCATGCCGACTTCTGGAGACGATGGAGTTGGCGCCCATGGCCGGCTCTGGTTTGCGGGTCAGGAGGCGCACTCTCCCACTGGAATCATGAGCCGGCACGACGCCGTGTCTTCCGAGCCCGATAGCGACCATCACGCCACTCCATCCGACGGAATCGGATCTGGATCGGGTAACATCGGATCTGGATCGGGTAACTCGGGGCTCGGTTCGGGCTCAATCCAGAGCGGAGGCAACACGGCCGGTCATGGCGGAGATGGCTATTCTTATGGAGGCATCATTCATGCCTCCATCCTGATCTATGAGCCGATCAACATATCGGTGTCCGTCGGATACGGCTCCGTTGCATTGGCTCAGCAAACCAACGACGTGAATGTCGATCAGTCCGCCTTTCAGATGGCGGGCGTCGGGGGAGACGGCGGCAACGGCAATATCGCGGCAGGAGGCGGCATCGGTGGCGCCTCCACGGGCTCCGCCGTGATCGCGACCGGTGGCAGCAGTGCCGGCAACGGGGGCGACGGCTATTTCTCCGGCGCGCTGGTGGACGCTCCCGTCGTGATCTACCATCCGGTCAATATTGCGGTGGCGGGCCCAGGTGGCACCGCATACGCAAGTCAGTCGAATGCGGTCGATATCAATCAGTCGGCCGTCCAGATCGCAGGTGTTGGCGGGAGCGGAGGAAACGGCAACGTCGCCGGTGGCGGCAGCGTCATCACGCTCGATCCCGCCTGGGGATCAAGCAACGGCGGAAACGCCTGGCATCTGGTGGAGACGGGTGGCAGCCAGGCCGGCAATGGCGGGGACGGTTCCTTCTCTGGAGAGCTGGTTCATACCTCCTTCGTGCTGTACGACCCGATCAACATCGCGGTCGCGGGTTACAACTCCAGTGCTTACGCGATCCAGACCAATAGCGTGTATGTGGATCAGTCCGCCCTTCAGATCGCCGGCATCGGCGGGCATGGGGGCAACGGAAACGTTGCGATGGGCGGCAGCCTTGTCTCTCACAGCCTGTGGGGCGGCTCCGACGCGATTGCCACTGGGGCCAACGGCGCGGGCAATGGCGGGAGCGGCCATTCCTCGGGGAACCTGATCGACGTCAGCGTCGCGATCTATGCTCCCATCAATATCGCAATCGCCGGCCCGCATTCGACGGCAATCGCGGATCAGACCAACGATGTGCACATCGACCAGAGCGCGGTCCAGATCGCCGGAGTGGGCGGCGACGGCGGCCATGGCAATCTGGCGCTGGGTGGCGATCTTGCAACGCATCTTCTGCCAGATCTGCACTTGATGGCCTGAAGCGCGATGAGATCAGGATGAATCGTCATCGCGCTTCAGGTGATTGATTGCGCATGATCTTTTCGGAAAACCGCTTCGCACTTTTCCGGATCGTGCTTTAGCGAGACTTGCGTCGCTCGCCCGATCGCAACGCGGCTGCTTCGTCGATGCGCCGCGCATGCAAGCACCCGGACGCACCCTGACGTCTGCGAGGTCAAGATGTCAGCACGGAGGTCATACTTTCGTGCGTAGGCCCACCAAACCGGATGGTGTCCGATTTGACATCTATCGCCGCCCAGCATGCGCGGATCAGAGTTGCTGAGCGTGTCCATCTGATCGGGATGGATGATGCGTGCAAGTCAGCAAACGGAGGGAGGCTCAAATGATGCCCAAGGCGATCCACATTTCAGATTCAATCGGCTTCAAATCGATCGACACCGGTGGTCAAAGTGTCGGAAACGGCGGTGACGGCACTTTCAAGGGAGCCATCATCAACAAGCCCACGCTCACCTTCGACCCAACCAACAAGGCGGAAGGTGCCGACGTGCACGTCAACACCGGCGATCACGTCAAGCAAACGGCGGACTGGGATGCCGGCGGCGCGAATGCGACCGCCTCATGGTACGCAAAGGCCCATGGCGGAACCGCAACGTCGAACGGAAGCCAGAGTTCGGAGAGTGGCTACGATACATCCAAGGTCTACGCGAATACGGACGCCACCCAGATCAACAAGCTCTGGGTAGACCAGCACCAGGACGCGGCCGCCGGTATCGGCGGTGACGGTGGAAGCCTCAACTACGCACAGGGTGGAGACGTGGGCTTCCACTTCGACGTGCTCTGACCAGCAGCTCGTCGCGTGGCGGGACCGGCGGCGCGTGCCGCCGGTCCCGGATTTGCAGCGAATGGTTCGTCGTCACGTCTGATCGACGGGCAGGCGTGAGGCCAAACCAAATCTCCGGCGGTGACGAAAAATGCTGATGCCGCCTCTCCGAACACCGCTTCTGCCATCGGCCCGGACTTCGTTGGAAGCCGCGCTTTGGGCCTGCGCGGGCCCGCTTGGTCTCGTGTTCGCGTATAGCTGCAGCTACAATCTGCTGCTCTTTGCGCCTTCAATCTACCTGCTTCAGATCTACGATCGGGTGTTGTCGAGCCGGAGCGGCGACACGCTTCTGATGCTCACCTTCATCGTTGCGCTCACGGTCGTTGTCGGTGGAGTGCTTGACGCATTGCGCCGCGTCCTGTTGGGCCGCCTTGGCGCGTGGGTTGAAGACCGACTTCGTCCTTCCGTGCTTTCGGCTTGCCTCGAATCCGCCTTTCGCGGCGATTGGGCCCAGTCGCCGGACGCATATCGGGATCTCACGGCTCTGCGCCAGTTCGTCGAGTCCAGCGCATGCCCGCTGCTGTTCGATGCGCTCTGGACACCCTTCTTTCTCGGTGTCCTTTTTCTCGTTCACCCGTTGCTTGGGGTCGTGGGAGCCTGCAGCGTGATTCTGCTGTTCGGTCTCACGCTTGCAGGCGACCTGCTCACGGACGATGCTACGGTCAAGTCCGGCGCAGCGTTGTCCAAGAGCTACGGCCGGCTCGCGGCTGCGATCGGCAATATTCACTTGATCCGCGCAATGGGAATGGTGGATGGCACGGCGCGCCTCATATACACCGACGCACAGGAAGCGCGCAGAGAGCATGATGTTGCGCTCTCGCGGCACGCGCTCATCATGCTCGCGACCAAGCCGGTACGAGCGCTGTCGCAGGTCGTGATCATGGGAGCGGCAGCGTGGCTCGTGCTCGACTACGGCAAGAGCCCGGCGATCATTTTTGTGGCGACACTGATGTCTGGCCGCGCCATCGCACCGGTCGAAGGTGCGATTGCAAGCTGGAAATCACTCGCGACGGCCATGAAAGCCTATCGGCGACTCAACGCCGTGCTCGCCGCAATTCCGGCCACGGGCGTGAATGCAGAATTCCCGTCCCAGCAGCCGCTGAGCGGCCTCGTCGTCGATAACGTCAGCCTGAGATTGTCCGGGTCCAACAACTTTCCGTTGAAAGGCATCTCGTTCAGTCTCGCACCCGGCGAATGCCTTGGCATCATCGGTCCGTCCGGCTCGGGCAAGTCGCTGCTTGGCCAAGTCATCGCCGGACTTACGATTCCAACGCACGGTCGTGTGCTGCTCGACAATGCCGACGTATCGCTGCTCCGCGAGGGACGAGGCGGTCGCCATCTCGGATACCTCCCTCAAGACATCAATCTCTTTGGCGAAACGATAAACGAGATCATCGCGCGTCTTGACGATGCCGATCCGCGGGAGATCGTCGAGACCGCCAAGCTCGTCGGCATCCATGACGCGATCATGCGACTGCCGCAAGCTTACCACACCGTGGTTCCCGGCGGGGGCGTGGCCTTCTCTCGCGGATATCGCCAGCGCCTCGGTCTTGCTCGGGCCTTCTTCCGCAACCCGCGCCTCGTCGTTCTCGACGAGCCGAACGCCAGCCTCGACTACGCCGGGGAGCGGATGCTGCTGGACGCCATCGAGCAGTTGAAGATCGCCAATGTCACGGTGGTCGTCGTCACTCACCGGATGGGCATCCTCGGAGCCACGGACAAGATCGCCATCATGGAAGGCGGCGCGGTCATCGCGTTCGGCGAGAGCGAGGAAATGTTCGAGCGGCATCTGAGCAGGCCCCAGGTGATATCGCAAGCCGCACCGGCCGAGAGCGCGCCTGCAACCGCCAAGGCGCCGGGACAGCCGGTCCGCCCATGATCCGGAAACCGAAAACGCGCGTGCCCCTGCGCACCCCACCCGCCGAGCGGAGGCTTGGAGTCGTGATTACCGCAATCGACGATTACGAGCCCCTTGAGTTTCCATGGTGCACGGCCCCGACGCCGATCTCGCCACGGACGAGGCTCCGCGGGGTGACGCTCGCGGGCAATCTGCTCGTGCTCTGCTTCATGCTGGGGCTGGGGACGTGGTCGAGCCTTGCGCCTCTGGAGAGCGCGGCGATCGCTTCCGGCGTCGTGGAATCGGAATCGAGTCGCAAGACCATCCAGCACCTGGAAGGCGGCATCATCGGAAAGATTCTGGTTTCAGATGGCGACGTCGTGCGTAGCGGTCAGGCAATGATCGCGCTGGACGACACCAGGGCTCGTGCTGAAGTGCAAAGCCTTCAGGGCCAGCTGTGGGATGCAATGGCACGTGAAGCCCGGCTCGACGCCGAGCAGCGGGGATATGAGAAGCTCTCGTTTTCGGAGACGCTGGAGCATGCGGCCAGTGCGAATCTGGCCGCCGCCACCATTCTGTCGACGCAGCAGACCGTCTTTTTGTCGCGGCGGAAGGTGTTTCAGTCGCAGGTGACGGTGCTTCGAGAGAGGCGAGGACAGGTCGAGAAGGAAATCGAGGGCCTCAAGGCCCAGGAGGCCGCCGTCGCGCAGCGCATCGACATCGCCCGGGAGGAACTCGACATGGTCGCCACCCTCGTCAGCAAGGGCCTCGAGCGGCGACCGCGTCTTTTGAACCTTCAACGGGAACTGGCTGACATCGAGGGGCGTCGGGGCGAGATCGCCGCGCAGATCTCACGTGCCGGGCAAGTGATCAGTGAATCGCAGGCAAACCTGATCAAGCTCGAGAGCGACAGGCAAAACGAGATCGCACAAGCGTTGCGTGAAGCACAGAACCAGATATTCCAGTTGCGCGAGCGGTTGCCGGCGGCCCAGGACCAGTTGTCGCGAACAGTGATCAAGGCGCCTGAGGACGGCGTCGTGACCGACCTCCGGGTTCACACGCCGGGGGGCGTGATCGGAGCGGGGGCTCCACTCATGGATCTGGTGCCCCGGCAGGATCGCCTCATTGTCACCGCGCGCCTGAGGCCCGAGGACATCGATGTGGTCCATCCGGGCCTGAATGCGGAAGTGCATCTCCTGCCGTACAATCAGCGTCGTGTGCCGCGGCTGAAGGGAATCGTGACACATGTGTCGGCCGACCGGCTTCTCGACAAGCGCACCGACCAGCCGTACTACGCGACGAAAATTCGCGTCGACGACGCACAGATCGCCGCAAACGATATCCAGATCATCCCGGGGATGCCGGTTCAGGTTTTCATCACGACAGGACGCGGTACCGTCGCGCTTTACGCCCTAAGGCCCCTGCTCGACAGCTTCCATGGTGCGTTCCGCGAGGATTGAGTATCGCGGGTTGGCACCTATACCTCGGGAATCGAAGACGCGTTCGCGTCGGTGTCGCGACCGTGTGCTGACAGTCGTCCGCTCCAGCGGAGAACCGCCTCGGTGCGGTTGCGGGCGGCGCATTTTCGCATGATGTGCTGAATGTGCATTTTGACGGTGTTTTCAGAGAGATTCAGCTTGGCGGCAATCAACTTGTTGGGCAGACCAAGCTCCAGTTCCGTCAGCACCTGCTGCTCGCGAGGTGTGAAATCGGTCGTATTCCTGTCGGCCGAGCTCCTGTCACCATTCGAGTACGCTGATGCAAGTGCGCGAGGATATGACTGGTCGAGCCCGGGTGCCTTGCTCAACTCGATGACCGGCAGTGGCCTGTAAACCCCGCCGGCCAAAACAAGGCGCAGACCGGCAACAGCGACTTCGATGGGAAGCGAGGTGGGGAAGAAACCACGCACACCCCGCTGCATTGCGGCGAGTGCGGTGGCCTCGTCATCACGATTGGAGATGAGGGCGATTGAGGCGTTCAGGCAGCCCTCGGCGATCAGCGCAAGATCGTCCTCGACGGTGCGATCGTCCGGCGGCTTGTCCCCGATGCTCAGCGCGACCAGACGAACGTCCCGTGTGGGCACGCAATCCAGTCCCTGGGTGGTCGCCATGTCGACGATCTCGAGCGACGCCAGCTCGCGCCTGAGGATGCTCAGAATGCTGGTGCGCGTGAGCGTGAGCGGCTCGATGAGCGCCAGGACAGGCAACTGCAGGGATTCGTTGAGCCGTTCAGCGGAATGAACCTGATCGTGCATAATATCCTCGAATGCAAAGAACTCTGTAAGCTCACCTCACCAATTCCGCGACCGCAACGCATTGCGCATCGGGAAGCCGATGCATCAGTTCTGTCTTGCGGTCCTCCTGCGCACCCTTGGGCCGGGGCGCAGCTGTCAGTTCAGTTGCCCGGAAATTCTTTCCACGCAATTCATCGCACGGCCGCGCGCCTGGCGATGCACTCCGGTCTTCATCGCGCGCAAACCTCCCTTTTCGCTTTCACCTCACGCTCTAGTTGCAGATGTTGCGATAGGCGACCGCCGCCGCCGAGCTTGCCGGTCCGTCGACAACGTAGGCATCGTTCTCCTTCACGAGATAGAGAAAGGGCCGTTCTCCGGTCTCCTCCCCTGACGCATTTTTCCCTTTGACGCGCCCGCAAATGGTGTCCACGGAACGCCCCAGTGTGTTCTTCCTGTTGGCCCGCTTCATATCGCTGAATTCGGCGGAGTTCGGATTCTCCATCTTTGCTGCGATCGAAGTCTTTGCCTTACTCAATACGGAATCTTCCGCGGCCGAATTGGATGGCGAGACGCGGATCCGTGTCGCCGGAGGCGCCGCTTTGGCCAGAATGGTGTCGCCGCGCTTCTTCTCCGATGGCCTCTTGCTCGATCCTGCCGCGGTCGCAGGACTCGCCTTTGCAATCGAGGGATCCGGCCCGGGGGCAGCAGGCTTCGCTGTCGGCGGTTGAGCCATTGCCACCCTGTCAAAACAGGGTTGCGAGCCGCAGCCCAGGAAGTAACCCTGAGAGGGGGCAAAGAAGCCAAAGCCGATCAAAATTCCGGCCAGCACGCCAATGAAAAGCAGTCCCATCCGATTCGACTCCCCGGGGGCGGAGCTCGGTTCACACTTATGACTAAGACGTACTTTTGCGCTGGTGACCCATTAGTTGCGCAAAAGCATTAAGCGCTCATTAAGCGTTTTTCAGATCAGAGGTTGCGTATCATGCGCTATATCGCGCGAAGATTGATTTAATCGGCGCGTCGCGTGACCTTGCGCTGGTCCGATTTCAGACTCAAATCCGCCAGCGACTCAGTGAATTCCTTCGAAGGCTCGGGGGCCTGTTCGGGGATTTGCCATGAGTAACGAATATTTGCCGCTCAGCGAGAAACAGGAAGCTATTTCGACTGCGGACGATGCCGCGTCCAATGATGCGTTGAGATTCCTGTCACCACAGCTTCTGGAGGAGTTCGACGACGATGAATCGCCGCCAGATGAGGTTCTGCGGCTCCTTGAGGAGAATGCGCGGCTTCGTGCGCTTGCGGTCGAGCTGTCGAACCTCGTCGGAAACCTGTCCGATCGAGAGTGGGATGCCGCGCTGACGCCTGCCGAAGATCGTCGAAAGCCCGGTAAGTAGTCAGAGTTTGGCTGCTGTCGCCATCAAATGCAGCAACAAACGTGCTGCATCCACTCAGATCCTCGGCATGCTCGCGGGGCGAACCTCGCGCGCTTGCGCTGCGAGGCGGATGGCGGCGTTCGCTGCGCCAAAGCCCTGGTAGTTGCGACGCTCGACGATCTCGAAGAAGAAGCGCTCGTCGAAAATGTGGGTGTAGACCTGGAAGAACTCGCCGTCGCCCTCGCGGTCGTAGAGGATCTGGTTCTCGCGAAGCTGCGCCATCACCTCGGGCGCGAGATCGTACTTGGCTTCGATGTCGTCGTAGTAATTGTCAGGGATTTCCAGAAACTCCGCACCGCGCTCGCGCATGGCGGCTACCGTCGCAAAGATGTCCTGGCAGGAGAAGGCGATATGCTGCACGCCTGAGCCAAAAAACTCAGAGATGAAGCGCGCCGGCAGCGTGCGGTTGGCGGAGGAGCCGTTGAGCACGAAGCGCAGGCTCTGGTCGCCATTGATGATCGCCTGGCTCTGCACGAGGCCGCGCGGGTCCGCGATCTCCATCTGCGGAAGGCGGGTCAGATCGAGGATGCCGGTGTAGAACAAGAGCCAGGACAGCATCTCGTCATAGGGCATCGACTGCGCGATGTGGTCGACCGCGAGAAGCTGATCGGCGCCGGCGTTGCTTGCGATCTCTTCGAAATCGGTGTCCCAGTTCTTGCCGGCCTGGTCGAGGAAATAGAGCAGGCTGCCGCCAACGCCGTGGATCGCAGGGATCTCCAGCTCGCCCGGACCGACCGGAGAATAGAAGGTGCGCGCTTTCAGGGCTTCCGCGCGCGCCATGGCGCGGCCGGAATCGTCGACGTCGAGCGCGATGGCGCAGACGCCGGGGCCGTGCGTGACGTAGTGCGAATGCGCAAAGCCGTCGGTCTCGCAGTTGATCACGAGCTCGACCTTGCCTTGCGTCCAGCGCTCCACCGCCTTGCTGCGGTGCTTGCCGGTCTTGCGGAAGCCGAGCTGCGAGAACAGGCCGGCAAGCTCCTCCGCCTTGGTCTCGTTGACCGCGAACTCGACGAAGCCGGTGCCGCGGGTCTTCGCCTTCGGTGCGAGTTGCTTGTCGGCGAGCTTCGGCCATTTTGCCGCGAGCTGGTCCTGCAACAGGATCAGCGAGCGCAGGCCGTCGGTCGCCGTCTGCGCCGCGGAGCCGGCGCGGAACTGGTCATTGAAGATTTCCAGCGACAGCGGCCCGGCATAGCCGGTCGCCGCGATCGCCTCCATGAATTCGCCGACAGGCAGGTCGCCCTGGCCGGGGAAGGAACGGAAGTGCCGGCTCCAGGAGAGGATATCGAGCTCGAGCTTCGGCGCGTCGGCAAGCTGTACCAGAAAGACCTTGTCGCCGGGGATCGAGGCCATCGCGCGTGTCGGGAAGCCCGGCGCCAGCGCGTGAAAGCTGTCGAGGATGACGCCGATCGCGGGATGGTCGGCACGGCGCACGATCTCCCAGGCATCCCGGTAGTCGTTGACGTGACGTCCCCAGGCCAGCGCCTCGTAGCCGACGCGCAAAGAGCGCTTGGCAGCGCGATCGCCTAGCTCGCGGAAATCGTCCGCGGCGCGGTCAATGCCGCCGAGCGAGGCCGGCGAGACGTTGCTGCAGATCAGGAGGAGATCGGTGCCGAGCTCCTGCATCAAATCGAACTTGCGCTCGGCGCGGGCAAAGTTGCGCGAGCGCTGCGGCTCCGGCATGCCCTCGAAGTCGCGGAACGGCTGGAAGGCGCAGATCTCGAGATTGAGGTCCTTGCAGAGGCGCGCCACCTCGCGCGGGCTCGCGCCGAACGACAACAGGTCGTTCTCGAAAATCTCGACGGCATCGAAGCCGGCCGATGCGATTGCGCGGAGCTTTTCGTCCAGCGCGCCGGAGAGGGAGACCGTTGCGATCGAGCGCTTGTTCATGCTGCCTGCTCCATGATCCGGCCCGGCGATATCTTTTGTCCCGTGCGCGCCGCTTCACTGACGGCTTCGACCACGGCGAGTGTTCCCATCGCGTCTTCGACCGAAATCAACGGTTGCTCGCGGCCGGCGATCACCGCCTGGAAATGCCGGAGCTGCTCGGCGAGCGGATCGTAACCGGAAAGTGCGACGGGCTCGCGAACCAGCGGCGCGTGCCAGCCGGGATTTTGTGGGTAGGACCACAGCTCCATGTTCGGCACCGACAGCGAGCCGTTCGTGCCGGCAAAGACGTAGCAGGGCTGGTCCTGCTTCGGGTAGACTGCGTTCTCGCCCGCGGTCAGCTCCCAGCTCCACGGTGCGGGCGTCGCATCGGACACAGTCACGGTACCGAGCGCGCCATTGGCGAAGCGCAGCAGCAGCGCGGCGGTGTCCTCGACCGCGAAGCCGCGAACCTTGTTCGAGGTCAGCGCCTGCACCTCGACGATCTCGCCGCAGACGAAGCGCAGATTGTCGATGTCGTGAATGAGATTGATCAGCAGCGGTCCGCCGCCCTGTTCGCGCCGCCAGACGACCTCGAAGTAATCGTCGGGCTTTTTCAGGAGCCACAGCCCGACCACTGCGGTGAGCTGGCCGAGCTTGCCGTTCGCCACCGTCTCGCGCGCGGCCTTGATGATCGGATTGTGCCGGCGGTGGTGGCCGACCAGCATCGGCACGCCGCTCTGCCTGACCGCCGCGCAGAGACGTTGTGCGGTGGCGACCGTGTCGGTCACCGGTTTCTCGATCAGCGCCGGCGTCTTTGCGGCGACGCAATCGAGCGCCATCTGGAGATGCAGCGCATTCGGCGAGGCGATGATCAGCCCGTCCGGCTTTTCCTGCTCCAGCAGCGCGCGGTGATCTGCGTAGCAGGGCGTGCCGCGCGCCTGCGCATAGTCTTTCGCCGCGGGCGAGGGATCGGCGATGCCGGCAAGCGCGCAATCCGGCGAGGCGTCGATCAGCTCGATATGGCGGCGGCCGATCAGGCCGGCGCCGGCAACGGCGATGCGCATTTTCTCGCTCATGCGGCACTCTCCTCCATGGCGCCGCCAAGGAAGAGCTGGCCGATGCGCGGGTCATTCAGGATGCGTTCGGCCTTGTCGAACATGCGGGTCTGGCCAAGCTCGAGAACAATGCCGAAATCGGATATTTCCAGCGCAGAGCGCGCGTTCTGCTCGATCATCAGGATCGTCACGCCGCGGTCGCGCAAGGATTTGAGGATATCGAAAGTCTGCTGCACCATCAGCGGCGACAGGCCGATCGAGGGTTCGTCGATCAGCACGAGTTTTGGCTCGAGCAGGAGCGAGCGTGCGATCTCGAGCTGTTTCTGCTCGCCGCCCGACAGTGTCGAGGCCTGCTGTGCAGATTTCCGCCGCAGTGCCGGGAACAGGTCGAGCGCAGCCTCGATGCGCCCGGGCAAGTCGATGCCCTTCTCGGCCGCGACGCCGCCGAGCTCGATGTTGTGACGCACCGATAGCTCCGGAAAAATGTTGCGGCCCTGCGGGACGTAGCAGATGCCGGCATTGAGCAGGGCGCGCTGGCTCAAATTCGTGACGTCACGGTCGGCGAAGCTGATCTTGCCCTCGCGCAGCTTCAACAGGCCGAAGATCGCCTTGAACACGGTCGACTTGCCGGCGCCATTAGGGCCGATGATGGTGGTGATGGTGGCTTGCGGCACGGCGAACGTGGTGCCGTTCAGGATGGTCATCTTGCCGTAGCCGCCGACGAGATTGTGAACCGAGAGGATCGTGTCGCTCATCGCTCGCTCCTCAATGTCCGAGATAGGCTTCGATCACGGCGGGGTTCTTGCGCACCTCGTCCGGCCGCCCCATCGCCAGCACCTTGCCTTCCGCCATCACCATCACGCGCGAGCACAGCGACATCACGAATTCCATGTTGTGCTCGATCACCACGAAAGTCGCGTTCTTCTCGCGGTTGATCGCGATCAGGCGCTCCTTGAGGTCCGACAGCATCGTCGGGTTGACGCCGCCGGCAGGCTCATCGAGCAGCACGAGCCGCGGTCCGCCCATGAAAGCCATCGCGGCATCGAGCAGCTTCTGTTGGCCGTAGGAGAGGCCGCCGGCCGGCTCGGCGGCGAGATGATCGAGCTTGAAGAAACCGATCATCTGGTTGGCGGCGTCCGTCAGCCCGGCGTCGGAGCGGCCGACGAGGCGCGAGGCCATGTTGCCCTGGTGCTCCTGTCCGGCAAGGATCAGGTTCTCGCGCACCGAGAGTTTTGGAAACACCTGCAGGAGCTGGAAGGTGCGGCTGACCCCGAGCTTGTTGAGCTCGGAGGGGCGCAGGCCCGTGACGGTCCTGCCGTCGAGCTTGACCTCGCCGCTGCTTGGCGTGAGCTGGCCGAGGATGCAGTTGAACAGCGTTGACTTGCCGCAGCCGTTCGGCCCGATCAGGCCGAGGATCTCGCCTTCGCGGACATCGAAGCTGACGCCATCGACCGCTGAGATGCCGCCAAAGTTCTTCTTGATATTGGTGACTTCGAGCACCGCACTCATTGCGCCGTCTCCAGGCGGGATTTCGCGACGGCCCTGAGCGCAGACGCAGCCTTGGTGCGTCGCGCGGCCATGTAGCGATCGAGGATCCCCAGAATGCCGGTCGGCGACCAGATCAGGAGCAGCATCACCGCGATCGCGTAGAGCATCAGGTAATAGCCCTCCGTGAAGCGCAGCCATTCCGGCAGCAGCACCGCGATCATCGCGCCGAGGAAGGGGCCAAAATAGAAGCCGGCGCCGCCGACGATCACCATCATCAACAGGTCGAGCGAGAGCGACAGGTTGAACGGCACCGGATCGATATATTGCGTCAGCGGCGCATAGAGCGCGCCGGCGATGCCGCCGAGCGCCGAGCCGATCGCGAACGCCATCAGCGTATAGCGGCGGGTGTCGACGCCGAGCGATTGTGCGCGCAGCGGGTTCTCGCGCAGCGCGATGAAGGCGCGGCCCCAGGGCGAGCGGATCAGCCACCAGACGGCGAGCGACACGATCGCAAGCGAGCCGAGGCAGACATAGTAGAACGGCAGCGGCTTGTTGGTCGCGATGCCGAAAATATGCGGCCGCGGAATATTGGAGATGCCGTAGATGCCGCCGGTGAGCCAGCTCTCGTTGCGGAACACCAGGAAGGCGAGGGTGGAGAAGGCGAGCGTGACGAAGGCGAGGTAGTGGTGCTGCACGCGCAGCGCCGGATAGCCGAGCACCCAGCCGACCGCGAAGCTCAGCACGATGGCTGCTGCGATCGCGGCGGGCAGCGGCCAGCCATGGGTCGTCATGATTGCCGCGGCGTAAGCGCCGATGCCGACGAAGGCGCCCTGGGCCAGCGAGACCTGGCCGGCATAGCCGAGCGTGAGGTTGAGGCCCATCGCGGCGATCGTCATCACGGCCCACTGGCTCAGGATGAACAGGCCGTAGCGATTGAAGTTCATGGGAACGACGATCAGCGCGGCGATGACGGCGATGCCAAGCGCGATCTTCAGGGGTTTGGCAAATCCGCTCATACCGTGCGCTCCTCTGCGCGGCCGAGCAGGCCCTGGGGACGGAACAGGATGACGATGATCAGGACGAGCATCGGCACTGCCGCGCGGTATTGGGTCGAGACGTAGGAGGCCGCGAGATTATCGAGCACCCCGATCAGGAGGCCGCCGGCGATCGCGCCGCGCACCTGGTTGAAGCCGCCGACGATCGCGGCGATGAAGGCGGCCTGGCCGAGTACCTCGCCGGAAGAGAATTTCGCCAGATAGATCGGCGTGATCAGCAGCGAGGCCAGCGCGACCAGGAAGGCGTTGATCAGGAAGGTCAGGAGGATCATGCGCTCGACGGGAACGCCGATGATGCGCGCCACTGTCGGGTTCTGCGCCGCGGCCTGCATCTGGTGGCCGAGCGAGGTGCGGTTCAGAAGCGTGGTCAGCCCGACCACGGCGAGAATGGCGACGACGAGCACGCCGATGCTTTGCAACGAGACCGCATGTCGAAAGACAGAGATGTCACCGGTCGGCACGATCGAGGGGAAGGGCGAGGCCTCGGCGCTGAAGAACTGCTTCACGGCTTCCTTGATGCCGATCGCTAGCGCCATGGTGGCAATTGCCAGCGGCAGCACGCCATGGCGCATCATCGGATCGACCAGCAGCATCTTGAAGGCGAGGCCAAGCAGGACCATCGACAGCAGGATGCCGAGGATGATGGCGAGCCAGAACGGCGCCCCCACATGCATCGCCGCCAGCATCAGGAACGCCGGCAGCATCACGAACTCGCCTTGCGCGAAATTGATCGTCTGCGAGGTCTGCCAGAGTAGCGTGAAGCCAACTGCCACCAGCGCGTAGATCGCGCCTGTTGCAAGTCCCGCGACCAGAAGATCGAACAGATTGGACATTTTCCCCTCTCCCCGCGCTGCGTTCTTCTCCCTCTCCCCGTTCTTACGGGGAGAGGGTGGGGTGAGGGGCCCTCTCCGCGAGCTCATCGCTCACCGTGTCCGCGGAAGCAGCCCCTCACCCCAACCCTCTCCCCGCGAAGAGCGGGGAGAGGGAGTATCGCACGCGCTCACTTCAGCTTCGGCAGCACCTGCTTCACCACCTGCTTGCCTTCCACGACCTCGACCAGGAAGCTCTGGCGATCGATGTCGCCGGTATCGCTGAAGGTGACGTCCATCAGAATGCCCGGCTCGTCTGCGGCCTTGATGGTCAGGCCGTGCAGCGTGTCGGCGAACGCCTTGGAGTCGACCTTGCCCATCTTCTCGGTGGTGGCCTTCACCATGTAGACGGCGAGGTAGCCCTTCAGGCCGTTATGGTCGGGCACGTAGTTGTACTTCTTGGAGAACCGATCGCGGAAGCCCTTGATCAAGTCGACTGGCGCATCCGTGGTGAGGCCGACATGGCCGCGCGCGCCGTTGGCGGCATCGCCGGCCAGCTCGATCACCTTCTGGCCGATCAGCGTGGTTTCGCCCATCAGCGGCGCGGTGACGCCTTGGCGCTTCAGCTCTTTGAGGATACGCGCGCTTTCTTCTTCGTTGAGATAGACGAACACCGCGTCCGGATTGGCAGCCTTGATCTTGCCGACGTCGGCGGCAAAATCGGCCTGGCCCGCTTCGGTGGAGAGATCGGCGACCACCTTGGAGCCGAGGCGCTCGAGCTCCTTCACGACGACGTCGCGTCCGCCGCGGCCGAAGTCGTTGTTGACCCAGACCACCGCGACCGACTTCGCCTTCATGTCGTCGTGGATGTACTTGGCGACCTTCGGCATCGAGGATTGCTGGCCGAAGGAGGTGCGGAACAAGAACTTGTTGCCCGCTTGCGTGAGCTCGGCGGCCTCGCCACCCATGATCTGCGCGATGCCGGCTTCGGCGGCGAGTGGCGCGGTGACCTTTACCGATCCGGAATAGCCGGGTCCGAGCAGCACATAGGGCTCGGCGTCGAGCGCCTTCTGGACCTGCGCGCGTGCCACGCCCGGGTTGGACTGCGAGTCGGCATGGGTGACCTCGAGCTTGCGCCCGAGCACGCCGCCCTTGGCGTTGATCTCCTCGATCGCGAGATCGATGCCGTTCTTCCAGTTGGTGCCGACGGTGGCGCCGCCGCCGGACAGCTCGGCGACGTCGGCCAGCTTGATCGGCTGCGCAAAGGCGCTCGTTGCCATGGCAACCGCAAGCAGGGCGCCCAGTAGTGTCGATTTCATCTCACTCCTCCCGTTTCTCTTCAGTTATGCAAGCGGCCTTGTTTCCGGCCGCTTTCCGTCAAGCTGCCTGATAGGTGGCGCTGCGCGCCGCCATCACGGCGTCAAAAGCCTCGCCCATGACCTCGGTCGACGGGGCAAGGCCGGTGAACAGTTCGAACGCGTCCGCGGCCTGGTAGATCGCGAGCTCGCGCCCGGTCATGATCCGCGCGCCCTTGGCCTGCGCGGCCGCGAGCAGCGGGGTGATCAGCGGCGAATAGACGGCATCGGCGACCCAAAGGTCTGCACGCAGCAGCGCCGTCGGCACCGGCGTGTCGCGGTTCGGAAGCATGCCGACCGGCGTGCCATTGATCAGGCCGGTTGCGCCCTCGAGCGCATCCTCGACGCTCGAGGCGACCTTTGCGCCGTTCTCGGTCAGGAGCGCGGCGAGCTTCTCGGCCCGCGCCGGTTCGCTGTCGACGATGCGGATGTCGGCGACCTTCTGGCTCGCCAGCGCAAAGGCGATCGCCTTGCCGACGCCGCCGGCGCCGATCACGGCGACCGCATTGCCCGCGGGCGCCAGCAGCGGCGCCACCGCACGGGCAAATCCCGTGGTATCGGTGTTGTGGCCGATCAGCCGGCCATCCCGGACGACGACGGTGTTGACCGCGCCCATGGCGGCTGCGCCCGGCGCAAGCTCGTCGAGCAGCGGCACCACGGCTTCCTTGTAGGGATAGGTGACGTTGACGCCGGCAAAGCCAAGGCGCCGCACGCCCTCGAGCATCATGCTGAGCCCGGTCGCATCCGCGCCGGCGACCTCGATGAGCTGGTAGTGGCCGCGCAGCCCCAGCGCCTCGGCGGCGCGCTCGTGCATGGCGGGGGAGGCGGAATGCTTAATCGGCGCGCCGATCAGGCCGGTGAGGAGTTTCTGAGATACAGCAGGTCGGCGCGTTGACATGATCCGGATTGGTCTTGGTGTGTGTTTCGCCACGCGGTGTTGCGCGGAAATCGGCAAAGCTCAAGCCCGACGATAGCCTGTCTCCGGCCTAACACAATTACCCATCTATCCTGCAAACCTAACATAATGTTATTTTCTGCGTCCACGCGTCGCGGCGCCCTTCTGGCCGCTGCGCGACGGCTCGACCGCGCGCATCTCGGCGCGGAGCTGCTCGATGAAATATTCGACGTGGAGCGAGAGCGGGGCGCCGCGCTTCACCGCGATGTAGGTGTCGAACCGCGTCGGCTCGGTGATCTTCAACAGCTCGATGCCGGGATAGCCGCCATGGGCGACCGTGAACTGGTCGATGATCGCGATCCCGAGGCCCGCCTTCACCAGCGCGCACACCGTGGTGCCGAAGCGGGCGCGGATGGTGATGTTGTAGTCGAGCCGGTGACGGGCAAAGATCTCGGCCATGATCCGCCCGTAAGGATCGTTCGGATCGATGCCGATCAGCGGATAGCGTGTGATTTCGGCCGCCGAGACCTGCTTGCGGCCGGCGAGTTCATGGCCGGGCGGCACGATGCAATAGAGCTCGCCGGAAGCGAGCGGCATGAAGTCGAGGCCGGAATGTTCGAGGCGGTAGCTCATCGCGACGCACTCGCCGCGGCCGAGCATGAGATAGTCAATGGCTTCCTCGAGCTTCAGGATGTTGATGTCGATGCCGATATCCGGATAGCGCCGCCGGACGCGCTCGATCGCGCGCGGCACCATCACCTGCGAGATGCTCGGCACCGAGCCGATGCGCAGCTCCGACAGTCCGCCGCGGCCGATCTTGGAGATGATCTCGGAGAGGTCGTCGACCTTCTTGTAGACGCCGTTGATCTGCTCGAAAATGTTCTCGGCCTCGGGCGTCGGAAAGTAGCGTCCGTTCTGGCGCTGGAAGAAGCGGATACCGAGCGAGCGCTCGGTGTATTTGACGAGACGGCTGATGCCGGGCGCCGAGACGTTCAACAGCTTCGCGGCGCCGCCAATGGTTCCCGTCACCATCACGGCACGGATCACTTCAACCTGGCGCAGCGTCATCATGCTCTAGGATAATCCCCGACGAACGATCGTGAGTGACCATCATTTCACGACAGGCGTCATGTCATCCAGCCGCAAATGCCTGTCAACGTGCGTAAGCTCGGAATGCTTGCCCTCTCCCACAAGGGAGAAGGGGAAAACCAAAATTCGCGGTGAGATTGTTTCGACTAAATTCAGTGCGTTCGAATTGAAAAGCGGCGCAGGTTGCGCCAGCGTTTCATCACACGCTATTGCTGCAATTGCGTTCTAGCGTGCCGGCCCGTCGGGCGAAACGCTATCGGGCAGCTCGGTGCGTTCGCTTTCCAGCACCTCGCGCGCGAACTCGATGATCTTCTGCTTGTTCGTGGTCTCGCGCACAGCGAAGAACACGCGGTTGAGTTCCAGGCCGAGCACGCTGTTGAGGGCGATGTTCTCATCTTCCATCGTGGCTTTCCCGCTCCAGACGATGGAGGTGTATCTTGACCCCCCTTCCTCCACAAGTAGATTAAACCTTCAGAGCGTGTTGCACCGTGAAACTACGGAGGCGACGCATTGAGGCGACGCCCGAGTCAGGTTACAACGCGATCTGCGCAGGCAGGCAGGGGGCAGGAACGAACCGATGTCCGCCGTGGACTATGGCCGCGAAGCTCTCGACTTCATCGAAGGACTGGAAGCCTACAGTAGGGTTCCGGATGCGATGGACGCGCTTGAGGCGGCATTTGGCCGCTTCGGCTTCGAGCACATCATCGTCACGGGACTGCCGAATCCGGAGCAGCACTTCGAGCAGATGGTGCTCGCCAAGCGCTGGCCGGCGGAATGGTTCAGGATGTACACCGAGAGGAACTACGTCCGCTTCGATCCGGTGATCCGGATGTGCCGGCAGTCGGTGAATCCCTTCGAATGGTCGGAGGCGCCTTACGATGCCGAGCGGGAGCCCGGTGCGGTGGAGGTGATGAATCGCGCCACCGATTTCCGCATGTCGCGCGGTTTCGTCGTGCCGATCCACGGACTGACCGGCTATGAGGCCGGCGTTTCGCTCGGCGGCGTGCATCTCGATCTCAACGCGCGAAGCAAGCCGGCGCTGCACCTGATGGCGATGTATGGCTTCGACCGCATTCGCCGCCTGCTCGATCCGCGTCCGACGCCGCCGGCGCTGCTGACGCCGCGCGAGCGCGAGGTGATCGCCTGGGCCTCGCAAGGCAAGTCGGCCTGGGAGATCGGCGAGATACTCCACATCACGCAGCGGACCGCGGAAGAGCATCTTGCAACCGCTGCGCGCAAGCTCGGTGCCGTCAACCGTACGCATGCAGTCGCGATCGCGATCAGGCACAAAATCATCAATCCATAAGCTCTCACTGGGAAATTTCCCAATATCGAATCCGCCTCTTTTCAACGAGGCTTCCCCCGTTTCGAGGAACGGGGGATTTCATGATCCACGCAGTTTCATCGGCGAATCGCTATCTGTACGAAGATGTCGTCGAGCAACACTTCCGCTTGCGGCACGAGATATTCGTCGACGAGCGCAAGTGGGAAGCGCTGCGCAAGCCCGACGGCCGCGAGATCGACGCCTACGACGACGAGGATGCGATCTACATGCTCGCGCTGGAGAGCCGCCGGGTGATCGGCGGCTACCGGCTCTATCCGACCACCAAGCCGACGATGATGAGCGAGATCTTTCCGCATCTCGCTGCGGTGCGCGGCTGTCCGGCGGACGCGCTGGTCTGGGAGTGGTCGCGCTTCTTCGTCGCACGTGATCGCCGCGACGGAACCGTCAATCTGCAATTGATGGCATCGGCACAGGAGTTCTGTCTCGACCAGGGCATCGAGCGTCTCTGCCTCGTCATGGAGACCTGGTGGTTGCCGCGCTTCCACGACATCGGATTCGTCGTCACGCCTCTGGGATTGCCCGCGCTGGTCGACGGCTCCTGGACCATGGCTGCCACGATCGACGTTTGCCGGGAGTCGCTCGATATCGTGCGCGAGCGGATCGGCATGGCGACGGTCGTGCGCCAGGACGGTCCGCGCCTCAATGCCATCGCCCGTGCCAACACCTGCGGCCTCACCGCCGCGCAACGAAAGACCGCCTGAGATGTCGAACATGATGCGAGACAGCCAAACCCTTGCGAAGCTCAAGAAGAAGATGAAGGAAGAGAATCTCGGCTACATGTCCGACATGGCGCTCGAGCTGGCGCAGATGGCGGACGATTGCGGCCACGCCACGCTCGCCTATCTGTTCCGGATGGCGGCGCTGGAAGCCTCCACCGTGGATTCCCCCGCTGCCGACGATTTTCCTCACCACATGAGGTCGCACTAGTTGCGGCGATGATCCTGCTCGCTCTCCCCGTCCTTGCGGGGAGGGGGAGTTCTCTTTTTCCCTCTCTCCCGGAAACAGGGCGAGGTAATAGCACCGGTCGCAGTGCAACGGTGCCCTCCCGCAGGATCGCCCCGAGCATGCACATGGGTTGTGTGCGAACGCAGACGACAACCTGACCGTTCAACATCGGTCGAGCCGGTCCGTTGAGGACAGGTGCGGCAGGTTGACCCATCCTCACAGCAATCTTCTTGCTTGGCGCGCTCATCGCCTGTTCGATGAGATGCAACAAAGTGCATGTCGGGCGCAGAATCGCTCTTGCGTCGGAACGATACTGCCGTTACCGATTTTGGCCTTGAAGAGGCAGGGGGAGCTCTTTCACTGATGGCGGCCGTGTTCGAACATCGGCGCAACGTGATGCGTGGCTGAAGAGCATCGATGCTGCTCGTCATCGAACAATTCCTCAACGGATTGCAGTTCGGGCTGCTTCTTTTCCTGCTGGCCGCCGGCCTGACGCTGGTGTTCGGGATCATGGATCTCGTCAACCTCGCGCACGGGTCGCTCTACATGATGGGCGCCTATTTCGCCGCGACCTTCGTCGCATGGACCGGCAATTTCCTGCTGGGCGCGCTGCTCGCGCTGGGCGCGACGCTCGTGCTCGGCATCGTGCTCGAAGTCGTGGCACTCAGGCATCTCTATGGACGCGACCATCTCGACCACGTGCTCGCGACCTTCGGCCTGATCCTGTTCTTCAATGAAGCGGTGCGGTTGATCTGGGGGCCGGCGGGCCTGGCGCTGCCGCTGCCGCCCTGGCTCACCGTTCCGGTGCCGATCCTGCCCGGCATCTATTATCCGGCCTATCGGCTAGCCATCATCGTGGTCGCGCTTCTGGTCGCGCTGCTGCTCTATCTCGGTGTGATGCGCACCCGCATCGGCATGCTGATCCGCGCCGGCGCCTCCAACCGCGAAATGATCGGCGCGCTCGGCATCAACATCAAGCTGCTCTACACGCTGGTGTTCGGCCTTGGCGCGGCGCTCGCGGGCCTCGCCGGCTTGATGCAGGCGCCGATTCTCACCGTGCAGATCGGCATGGGCGAGAACATCCTGATCCTTGCCTTCGTCATCATCGTGATCGGCGGCATCGGCTCGATCCGCGGCGCGTTCCTCGCAGCGATCTTCGTCGGCATGATCGACACGCTCGGCCGCGCCTTCCTGCCGAACCTGCTGCGCCAGATCCTGAGTTCAACCGCAGCGTCCACCGCCGCGCCCGCGCTGTCCTCGATGCTGATCTATCTCTTGATGGCGATCGTGCTGGTGGTGCGGCCGGAGGGGCTGTTTCCAGCCAATCGTCGATGAAGGCTTTGACCGTGAGCAAGGCCGTCACGGCCCTGGTGCTGGCAGGCCTCGTGCTGCTGCCGCTCTATTCGCAGCTGTCCGGCAACATCTTCATCTTGACGTTGTTCACCCGCATCGTAATCCTGGCGCTCGCGGCCGCGAGCCTCAACCTCATCATGGGCTATGGCGGCATGATGAGCTTTGGCCACGCCGCCTATCTCGGCATCGGCGGCTACGCGGTCGGCATTCTGGCGCAGGAAGGCGTCGGCTCGGGCTTCATCCAGTTCCCGGTCGCGCTTGCGGCGTCCGCGCTGTATGCGCTCGTGATCGGCGCGCTGTCCTTGCGCACGCGCGGCGTCTATTTCATCATGATCACGCTCGCCTTCGCGCAGATGGCCTATTACGTCGCCTCGGGCCTCGCGCGCTACGGCGGCGACGACGGTCTCACCGTCTACAAGCGCAGCGATTTTTCCGGGCTGATCAATCTCTCCGGCCGCGTGCAGTTCTACTATCTTTGCCTCGCCTGCCTGCTCGGGGTCATCTTCCTGATCTGGCGCATCGTCAATTCGCGCTTCGGTCTCGTCGTGCAGGGGCTGCGCTCGAATGAGCAGCGCATGCAGGCGATCGGCTTTCCGGCAAAGCGCTACCAGCTCGTTTGCTTCGTCATATCAGGCACCATGTGCGGCCTCGCCGGCGCGCTGCTCGCCAACAACACCGACTTCGTCAGCCCGGCCGTGATGTACTGGACCCGATCCGGCGATCTCATGGTGATGGTGATCCTAGGGGGCATGGGTACGCTGTTCGGCCCGGTCATGGGTGCGGTGGTGTATCTGCTGCTGGAAGAATTCCTGTCGCAGATCACCGAATATTGGGCGCTGATCATGGGCCCACTCTTGCTGCTGATCGTGTTGTTCGGGCGCGGCGGCATCATGGGCCTGCTCGGGAGGGCTGGTCGTGGCTGAACCGCTGCTCCGCGTCGAAAAGCTGGTGCGCCGCTTCGGCGGCATCACCGCGACCGACCATGTCTCGCTCGATGTTTCGGCCGGCGAGCTGCATGCCATCATCGGCCCGAACGGCGCCGGCAAGACCACGTTGATCAGCCAGCTCACTGGCCACCTCTCGCCGCATGCGGGCAGCGTCTCGCTCGGCGGGCGCGACATCACGTACCTGCCGGCCTATCGCCGTTGTGCGCTGGGGCTCGCGCGCTCGTTCCAGATTACCTCGCTGCTGCTCGACTTCACCGCCGCGGACAATGTCGCACTCGCGGCGCAGGCGCATGCCGGCACGTCGTTCCGCTTCTTTGCCAATGCGCGGAAGGAGCGATCCTTGCGCGATGCCGCGCACGCCGCGCTCGATCGCGTCGGCCTGTCGCATCGCGCCGATGTCGTGGTGAGCAGGCTCAGCCATGGCGAGCGGCGCGAGCTTGAGCTTGCGGTCGCGCTGGCGAGCAAGCCGAAAATCCTGCTGCTGGACGAGCCGATGGCCGGCCTTGGCGTGACCGAATCCCAGCGCATGGTGAAGCTGCTTCAGGATCTGCGGAAAGAAGTCTCGATCGTACTGGTCGAGCATGACATGCCGGCGGTGTTCGCGCTCGCCGATCGCATCTCGGTGCTGGTCTATGGCCGCGTCATCGCCTCCGGCGATCCGGCTGCGATCCGCGGCAATGACGAGGTCAAGCGCGCCTATCTCGGCGACCAGCATGTGGTGACGCGCCATGGTTGACCGGATGGCCGACACGCTGCTCGACGTCGACGGCATCGAGACCTGCTACGGTCTCTCCCAGGTGCTGTTCGGCCTGTCGCTGTCCATCAAGGCGGGCGAGATGGTCTCGTTGATGGGCCGCAACGGCATGGGCAAGACCACCACGATCCGCTCCATCATGGGCCTGACGCCGGCACGCGCCGGCGCGATCCGCTTTGCAGGCTCAGAGGTGCGGCAGCTTCCGTCCTACAGGATCGCGAAGCTCGGCGTCGGCCTGGTCCCCGAGGGACGCCAGATCTTTCCCAATCTCACCGTGCGCGAAAATCTCGTCGCGGCTGCCGCCGACCGCTTCGGCAGCGACAATCCCTGGACGCTGGCTGCGATCTACGTCTTGTTCCCGCGGCTGGCCGAGCGCGCATCCAACATGGGCAACCAGCTCTCCGGCGGTGAGCAGCAGATGCTCGCGATCGGCCGTGCGCTGATGACCAATCCAAAGCTCCTGATCCTGGACGAAGCGACCGAAGGCCTCGCCCCGCTGATCCGCGAGGAGATCTGGAATTGCCTGTCGCTGCTCAAGAAGCGCGGTCAGTCCATCCTGGTCGTCGACAAGAATATCGACCACCTCGCCCGCATCTGCGACCGCCACTACATCATCGAGCGCGGCAAGACGGTGTGGAGCGGCACCTCGGACGAGCTGACGGCCGAGCCGGAATTGCAGCACCGGTATCTGGGGATTTAGGTTTTCGGCAGCTCTACCGCGCGTCGGGGGTGAGGGGTGATATCCTCGTGCCAGCCTTTCGGTGTCGTCCTGGCGCAGGCCAGGACCCATACCGCGGAATCTATCGATTGTGAGTGGTGGGAGTACCGGACCACCGATCTTCATCAAACTCCTCCCTGGGGTAATGGGTCCTGGCTTTCGCCAGGACGACATTGGGGAGGTAGTCGATCCAAATCACCAATAGATCCCGTGGCGATGCAGTTCGCGGATGACGCGGGCTTCGACTGACGGTTCGCGATGCCTGGGCTTGCTTGAAGCCGTCGTCTTTGGCTCGGTGGTCGCGGCGGGAGCGGTGGTTTGCGCGGGCGGTGTTGCCATCGGCGTAGTCGTCGTTGTCGTCACCGTCGCCTGCGGCGTCGTGGCGGCCGTCTGCTCGTTCGCATTGGTGGCGGCGACGCTCAGGCTCCGCGAGCCGCCGGCATAGGCCTGCGTTGCCAGCAGCGAGATTGCGGCAGTCATGACCAGCTTGCGCATGGGATTCCCCGCTATTTGGTCAATCCGCCTTACCTAAAGGTAGCAGTCGCGCTCAGCGCGACAGGCGGTGCACGCCGATCTCGATCAGGGTGGTGCGGCAAGACAGGCGGTAAATCAGGCTGAACAATTGACCCCACATGACCGAACTCCATTGTCTGATCATATGCTGGCAACCTAGCTCCGCAATCTTTCCGGCTGTTTTCGAGGGATGCGGAAAATGGCTTCGTCCGGCGGCGACGTGATGTCGTCGGAACAGGCGGGACGAAGTCGCCTCACGGCGGTGTGAGATGTGCGGGCCGTCATTCCGGGGCGGTCCGGGAGGACCGAACCTCCGAGCGCAATTGCGCTTCGGGGAATCTCGAGATTCTCAGGTGCGCAAGTGCGCACCATGGCTCGATGCTGACGCATCGCCCCGGAATGACGTCCTAAAACTAGAACATCTCGAAATATTCGCGATGCTCCCAGTCGGTCACCTCGGCCAGGAAGCGGTCGATCTCGGCATTCTTGATGTGGGTGTAGTAGTCGACGAACTCGGCGCCCAGCTTCTCGCGGAAGAACGGGTCGTCCTTCAGCGCGCCGACGGCATCGCGCAGGGATTTTGGCAGTAGCGGCGCCTTGGTCTCGTAGGGCGCGTCGGCCGACGGGCCGGGATCGAGCTTGCGATCGACACCGTCCAGCCCCGAGAGGATTTGCGAAGCCATGTAGAGATAGGGATTGGCGGCGGGCTCGCCGATGCGGTTCTCCAGGCGCGTCGCCGGATCGTTTGTACCGCCGAGCACGCGGATCATCACGCCGCGATTGTCGCGGCCCCAGATCGCGCGGTCCGGCGCCAGCGAATAGGAGCGGTAGCGCTTGTAGCCGTTGATAGTCGGTGTCGTGAATACAGCCGAGGCGCGGGCGTGATCGAGCAGGCCTGCCAACCAGGCGCGGCCGAATTCGCTCAGCGGCTGACCGGCTTCCTGCGCCATGAACAGATTCTCAGCCGTCGCGCGCGAGACGATCGACTGGTGCAGATGCCAGCCGCTCGCGAATACGTTCGGCAGTTTTGGCCGGCACATGAAGGTGGCGTGATAGCCGTGACGGCGCGCGATCTGCTTCACGGCGGAGCGGAACAGCACCATGTTGTCGGCGGGCTCGATGCCCTTCCGCGGCTGGAAAGTAAATTCACACTGGCTCGGTCCGAACTCGACCTCGACGGAGCGCAGGGGAAGCCCGAGCGCGACGATGTCGCGGCGCAGCATTTCCAGCACCGGCTCCATCTGATCGAAGCGCTGCTCGGTGAGGTACTGATAGCCGTGGCTGAGCAGGCTCACCGACGGCGGCGTGCCGGGCTGGCCGGCGTCTTCGGCGCGCATATGCGCGTCGTCGAGCCTGAAGATGTGGAATTCGACTTCGAGGCCGGCGACGAAATCATGGCCGCGCGCGCCGAGCTCGTCGAGCACGCGCCGGTAAAGGTTGCGCGTCGCGAACGGCACCGGCCGTCCGTCATTGAAGTAGAGGTCGCACAGCAGCCAGCCCGTGGTCGGCGCCCAGGGCAGGACGCGGAATGTCGTGGGATCGGCGACCATAAGCACGTCGGCCGCGCCCTCCATCTCCTTCATGCCGAAGCCGCCGCCTGATGTGAACACGGGAAACACCGTGCGGTGCGATGTGTCCTTGGCGAGCATGGTCGTGGTGATGGAGCAGCCGCTCTCCAGCGACGCGATGGCCTCCGATGCGATGATGGTCTTGCCGCGCAAAATACCGTGCTGGTCGGGGAAGGCGAGGCGGACGACCTCGAGGTTCTTCTCCTCGACGAGCCGCCGCACGCGCAGCGCCGCGTCCTTCTGCTCGGCCGACCAAAGCCCATGACGCGCGACGAAACTCACTTGGGTAGTTCCTTCTCGCTCGGTGAGAATATAACCCACGCTGTCATCGTCCGCCTTGTGCGCAATTTGCGCACTGGGGCGACGATCCAGTATTCCAGAGACGGTACGCGTCCACGAGAGGCCGCGGCGTACTGGATGCCCCGCCTTCGCGGGGCATCACAGCGGAGAATGGGGAGCCGCCGTCGCGACCTGCTGGCACCGAACGGCATTATCACTCCGCCGCCGTCAGCCGGTGCACGTTATCGGCAATGTCCTTCGGCACCGGTGCCATCCAGGGCGCGCCGCGCCTCCGCTTGACGTCGACTTCCATCCAGTAGGTCTCCCAGCCCTGGGTCGGGCCGATTCCGTCCATGGTCGCCGGCCCCTGGATGCTGCGTGCGTTGCTGTCGTCGAGATGCAGCATCGGCTTCTCGCCGCCCAAGACCTTCTCGATCTCCTGCCGGAGCAGGCGGCGAAATTGCACGATCGCCTTGTCGCTCTGCCCGAGATGCTCCTTGGTGCGGTCCTGGATCGCGCCCATGGATTCCACCGCCCACTGGTCGTGGACGTTGATGTCGGTGCCCATGCCGGTATAGGTCACGGTCTGCTGCTCGTGCGGATCAAAGCCGTAGTCGTTGGCCTTGTTCTTGCGGGAGATGTAATCCGGCAGCTCGTAGAGCTCGAGCCGCTGGTCGCGCATCTTTTGCTTGTCGACCGGGTTGGTGTAGCTGGTGAAGATCGCGTACCAGTAGCAGTTCTCGTCATCGACCGGCACGTGCCACTGCGTGATCGTCATCTCCGTGCTCATGGGAATGACGAAGCCGTGCGGGAAGAGCTGGTTGGTGACGCGCACATGTGTGCGCTCCTCGTCGATCTCGCGCAGCGCGATCAGCCGCAGACCATATTCGGTGTGCTCGACATTGATGATGGGACGGTCGTATTCGCGCAGGATTTTCGTCATCGGCAGGTCGGAGCCGGCGGATGCGCCGCGGAACTGCTTGCCGTAGGCGGTCGAGGTGTCCTCGTCCTCGAAGAAGCGGTGCAGATAGGAGGCGTGCGCGGGATCGATGCCGACTTCCAGCGCCTGGAGCCAGTTGCAGGCCATGTGGCCCTTGAACGCAAAAGTGTGCGTGCCCGGCGCGACAAAACAGTCGAGCTCCGGAAAGGCCGGCGGTTCACCCTCGCCGAGAAAGGCCCAGAGGATGCCGCTCTTCTCCACCACGGGATAGGAGCGCTGGCGGATGTTCTGGCAGAGCTTTGAATCCCTCGGTTCGGCCGGCGTCTCGATGCACTGCCCCGTCGCGTCGAACAGCCAGCCATGGAAGGCGCAGCGCAATCCGCCATTCTCGAGCCGTCCGAAGGTGAGGTCGGCACCGCGATGCGCGCAGTGGCGGTCGATCAGGCCGTAGCGGCCGCTCTCGTCGCGGAACAGCACCAGGTTCTCGCCGAGCAATTTGACGGGCCGTACCGGTCGCGCGCCCTCCAGCTCGTCCACCAGCGCCGCCGGCTGCCAGTAGCTCCGCATCAGTCTGCCGCAGGGATCCTTCGGCCCGGTGCGGGTGATCAGGTCGTTCTGCTCCTGGCTCATCATGGCGGTCGCGTCCCTTTTGCTCGGAGTGGCGTTGTTCGCCTATTGAACGAATGGGCGAATTATGACATGCGTTGGTTTGGCAGCAAGCAATATTTTGCAGGCGCGGAGCGGATGCCCAAGCTGAAGCGGAACGAGACGGAGGAGCGAGCGACGGATTTCGTCGAGAGCCTCGATCGCGGCCTGCGGCTGCTCCAGACCTTCGGCGCGACCGCCGGCCCTATGACGCTGAGCGATCTTGCTCGCGCCGCCGAGCTGCCGCGCGCCACCGCACGGCGCATCCTGTTCACGTTGCAGCGCGGCGGTTTTGTCGCGAGCGACGGCAAGCTGTTCTCGCTGACGCCGCACGTGCTGACGCTGGCGGCGTCGTATTTGCGCTCCAACCAGCTCGTCGCCGTGCTGCAGCCGTTGCTCGACCGCGTCGCAACCGTGGCGCAAGAGATCTCCTCCCTCGCCGTGCTCGACGGCGATGACGTCGCGTTCATCGCGCGCGGCAGTCCCATGCGGGTGTTCTCCGGCGGGCTCGAGATCGGCTACCGGCTGCCGGCGTTTTGCACCTCGGTCGGCCGCGCCATGCTCGGACAGTTCGACGACGCGGCGCTCGCCGCCCGCCTGAAGAAGATGAAGCGCGAGGCGCTGACGGCGCAGACCGTGACCGATCCGAAGCTGCTCCTTGCGCAGATCGCCGCCGATCGGGCGCAGGGTTTTTCGCTGGTCGATCGCGAAGCCGAGCCGCATTTCCGCTCGATCTCCGTGCCTGTCCGCCGCTACGACGACACCATCGTTGCCGCCATCAACATGGGCGCCCATGTCGATCGCGTGCCGACGCAGGAGCTGATCGACCGCTTCCTGCCGCTGCTGCGCGAGGGCGCGGAGTCGGTGCGCTTGCAGTTGCTGTAGCTGCGTAGGGTGGGTTAGCGAAGCGTAACCCACCGCTTCTCTCTCCGTGGGACGTAAAGAGGTTGGTTACGCTGACGCTAACCCGCCCTACATTTCCGTCGCCTGTGCTATAGTGCGCGCAACGCAAGAACCCAGGGAGCACGCCATGCACACCATGGTTCCCAGTGATCGCGTTGAGCATGTCGCCGTCTTCGGGCGCGACGGCACGAAGCTCGGCACGATCGAGCGGCTGATGCTCGACAAGCTGAGCGGTACGGTCGCCTATGCCGTGATCAAGACCGGCGGGCTGCTCGGCACCCACCATCACTATCCCCTCCAGTGGAGCGCGTTGAAATACGACCCGCACCGCCAGGCCTTCCAGGTCGAGGTGACGCTGGACGAGCTCAGCGCCGGCCCGTGCGAGTTCGACGGCGAGGAGTTCGACTGGGGCGACCGCTCGCGAGCCTACCAGCATCCGAACTACTGGTCGGTGTAGCGACATGTGTAGGGTGGGTTGGCCAACGGGTCCGCGCGAAGCGCGGCCCGATGACAGGCTCCGCGTAACCCACCGCTTTTCTCACAGCGCGGACAGCAAAGAGGTGGGTTACGCTTCGCTAACCCACTCTACAATCTGCGGCGCGAATGCGCCGACGATGCTCGCTCGCAGTTTGCTGTTGCCGATCCGGCTAGGCTAGTTTCGTGTCTCGACGCACAGCAAGGCGAGAGACACAATGACATTCTCCGGACTAGGCCTCCATCTCGGCAACCTCTCGCGCCTGTCGAACGCGCAGTCGCGCTCGATCAGTCCGGAAAATTTCACCGGCGAGAAAGGCAAGGGCGGCATGGCCGTCGATGGCCCGGCGGCACCTCAGGCGCGTGACCTCGGACGAGGCTGGAAGATCTCACCTTACGTCGTCATCGAGCCCGGCGCGACCTTTACGCTCGCCGACATCGAAGGCGCGGGCGCGATCCAGCAGATCTGGATGACGATTTCGCGCGGCCGTCTGCGCCGTTCCATCCTGCGCATCTATTGGGATGACCAAGCGCTGCCCAGCGTCGAATGTCCGATCGGCGATTTCTTTGCCTGTGGCTGGGAGGAATTTGCGCAGGTGTCCTCGCTCGCCGTCTGCGTCAATCCGGGCCGCGGCTTCAATTGCTATTGGGAAATGCCGTTCCGCAAGCGCGCGCGGGTCACGCTGGAGAATCGCAACGAGGAAGCGCAGACCATCTACTACCAGATCAACTACACGCTGACGGACGTGCCGGAAGATTGCGCCTATTTTCATGCCCAGTTCCGCCGCAGCAATCCGGTACCGTACAAGGAGGTCCACACGCTGCTCGATGGCATCACCGGCCACGGCCACTACATCGGCACCTACATGGCCTGGGGCTCGAACAACAATGGCTGGTGGGGCGAGGGCGAGATAAAATTCTTCATCGACGGCGACGGCGAGTTTCCGACCATCTGCGGCACCGGCACCGAGGATTATTTTGGCGGCGCCTACAATTTCGATCCGCGCGTGCCGTGGCAGCTCGCCAATCCCGGCGCGAGCGGCGGGCCGGCCTCGCGCTATCTCGAATTCACCACGCCCTATGCCGGCCTGCCTCAGGTGATCCGCCCCGACGGTGTCTACAAGTCGCAGCAGCGCTTTGGCCTATACCGCTGGCACATCCCTGACCCCGTGCGCTTCCAGAGCGATCTGCGCGTGACGATCCAGGCGCTCGGCTGGCGCTCCGGCGTAAAGGAGCCGAAATACCTGCCCCTGCAGGACGACGTCGCATCAGTCGCGTTCTGGTACCAGACGCTGCCGACGGCGCGGTTTCCGGAATTGCCGGCCGCGGATTATCTCGAGGTGGACTGAACCTGTGCTTCCTCGATGTCGTCCTGGCGAAAGCCAGGACCCATACCGCGGAATCTATCGATTGGGGACGGTAGGAGTACCGAACGACGAATCTTCGCCAAACCACTTCCTGGGCTAATGGGTCCTGGCTTTCGCCAGGACGACGATGAGGAGATGGCGGGAATTACGTCGCCGGCGCCGCCGCGCGCCTACAACGCCACGCTGCGCAGCCCAAACGACCGCGCTTCGTTCTGGAGCACAGGCCGCACCGCATCGATCAGCCGTGCGGCGGCCGCATCGACTGACAGCCCCGCGGTATCCACCACCGCAGTCGCCCGCGAATAGAGCGGCTCGCGGCTCACCAATATGTTGCGCAGCTCCGTCATCGCCGAGCGGTCGTCCGCCATCGGCCGCAGGTCGCCCTGGCGGCGCACCCGGGCCATGTGCTCCTCCGGCTCGGCCTTCAGCCAGATCGTGTAGAACGAGGACAGGATCTGGTCGAAGGTCAGCGGCTCCGAGACGATGCCGCCGCCGGTCGCGAGCACCATCAACTCGTGGCGCGCGAGGAGCTGTTGCAGCGCCGCCTGCTCCATGCGGCGAAAGCCTTCCTGGCCGTAGAGCGCGATGATCTCGGCGATCGAAAGCCCGTTCTGCTCCTCGATCGCCTTGTTGAGCTCGACGAAGCTCCAGCCGATCTTTTTCGCCAGGATCTTTCCGAGCGTGGACTTGCCGGCGCCGCGCAGGCCGATCAGCGCGATACCGCAGAACGGCGCGCGCCGCGGCGCCGACGCGCTGCCGCCGGCGAGCAGGTCCTTGGCCTGCGCGATCTGGCCAGGCGTCGCCTTGCGCAGGAGGTCGCGGAACATCTGCCAGTCCGGCACCGGCTCGATCGTCGGCAGGAGGTCTTCCAGATGCGCGCCCATCGCGTTCGACACGCGCCTGAGCAGCACGATCGAGACATTGCCTTTGCCGCTCTCGAGCTGGGCGATGTAGCGTTCGGAAATGCCGGACACCTTGGCGAGCACTTTTCGCGACATGCCGCGCAGCGCGCGCATGGTGCGCACGCGCTGGCCAAGCTGTTCGAGGAATTGGGATTCGGCGTCGGGACTTTCGGTCATTTGCCTTCTTTAGCGGATGTCCGGCGGCGCATTTGTCGGAAACATAATGCCTGATGGCATTGACAGCAAGCCGACGGAGTGTCTTTCTATGAATTATAATTCAAAATTCGGGGGAGAAGTCCGTGAGCGAGGGATCCTACAACGCGGTGACCTGGCTGCTCGACCGTAACGTCGCGGAGGGCAGGGGTAACAAGCTCGTCTTCGACGACACCGTCTCCCGCCTGACCTATGGCGAGCTCCAGAAACAGACGCGCCGCGCAGCCAACATGCTGCGCCGTCTCGGCGTTCGCCGCGAGGAGCGCGTGGCGATGATCATGCTCGACACGATCGATTTTCCGCTTCTGTTTCTGGGCGCGATTCGCGCCGGCATCGTGCCGGTGCCGCTCAACACGCTGCTGACTGCGGAGCAATACGCCTACATCCTCGCCGACTGCCGCGCGCGCGTGCTGTTCGTCTCCGAGGCGCTCTATCCCGTCATCAAGGACATCGTCGGCCGCATGCCGGATCTCGAGCATGTCGTCGTCTCCGGCAACAAGCAGAACGGTCACAAGCAGCTTGCCGAAGAGCTCGCGGGCGAGAGCGATGATTTCGCCACTGCCGCGACGCATCCGGACGAGCCGGCGTTCTGGCTCTATTCGTCCGGTTCGACCGGCATGCCCAAGGGCGTGCGCCATCTGCACTCGAACTTGCAGGCGACCGCGGACACCTATGCCAAGCAGGTGCTCGGCATCCGCGAGGATGACGTGTGTCTGTCGGCCGCAAAACTGTTCTTCGCCTATGGCCTCGGCAATGCGCTGACCTTTCCGATGTCGGTCGGCGCCACCACTGTGCTGAACACCGAGCGGCCGACGCCGGCGCGCATGTTCGAGCTGATGAACAAGTACAACCCGACCATCTTCTATGGCGTGCCGACACTGTTCGCGGCCATGCTCAACGACGAGGCCGGCAAGCAGGAACGCGGCGGCAAGAAGCTTCGCATTTGCACCTCGGCCGGCGAGGCGCTGCCGGAATCCGTCGGCAATAGCTGGAAGGCGCGCTTCGGCGTCGACATCCTCGACGGCGTCGGTTCGACCGAACTGTTGCACATCTTCCTGTCGAATGCGCCCGGCGACATCAAATACGGATCATCCGGCAAGCCGGTGCCGGGCTATGCGGTGCGGCTGGTGAACGAGGCCGGCCAGGACGTGCCTGACGGCGAGGTCGGCGAGCTCCTGGTCGATGCACCCTCGGCCGGTGAAGGCTACTGGAACCAGCGCCACAAGAGCCGCCGCACCTTCGAAGGTCCGTGGACGCGCACCGGCGATAAATATGTCCGCGACGCCGAGGGCCGCTACACCTTCTGCGGACGCTCCGACGACATGTTCAAGGTCTCCGGCATCTGGGTGTCGCCGTTCGAGGTCGAGAGCGCGCTGATCACACACCCGGCCGTGCTGGAAGCCGCCGTCGTGCCCGAGGCCGATCCGGAGGGCCTGTTGAAGCCGAAGGCATTCGTCGTGCTGCGCCCCGGCGCAAAGACCAGCGATCTCCAGGAGATGCTGAAGGAGCACGTCAAGCAGAAGATCGGCCCCTGGAAATATCCGCGCTGGATCGACGTGGTGGAGTCATTGCCGAAGACGGCCACCGGCAAGATCCAGCGCTTCAAGTTGCGCGACGGGGCTAATTGACGAGTTCGTCATTCCGGGGCGATGCGAAGCATCGAACCCGGAATCTCGAGCGGCAAACGACAATCTCGAGATTCCGGATCAGCTCGCGTTGCGAGCAGTCCGGAATGACGGAATGAACGGGAACGACAGCATGACCAACCTCACCCCCACAGGCTTCCTCACCATCGGCGGGGCCAGCCTCGAATACAAATGGCTCGCACCGCGCGCCGCGGATGCGCCCACCATCGTCATGCTGCACGAAGGCCTCGGCTCGGTCGGGCAGTGGGGAGATTTTCCGGAAAAACTGCAAGCGGCGACCGGCGCCGGCATCTTCCTCTATTCCCGCGCCGGCTATGGTCAGTCGAGTCCCGTGACGCTGCCGCGGCCGCTGGACTACATGCATCGCGAGGCGCTGGACGTGCTGCCGAAGCTGCTCGATGCGATCGGCTTCAAGCGCGGCCTGTTGCTCGGCCATTCCGACGGCGCGTCGATCGCAACTATTTACGCCGGTTCACATCAGGACCATCGCCTGCAAGGCATCGCGCTGATCGCACCGCATTTCATCGTCGAGGACATCTCGGTGAAGTCGATCGCCGAGATCAAGACGGTTTACGAGACCACTGATCTAAGAGTGAAACTGGCGCGCTGGCACAAGGATGTCGACAATGCCTTCCGTGGCTGGAACGGCGCCTGGCTCGATCCCAAATTTCGCAACTGGGATATTTCCGAGTACCTTGCCTATATCCGCGTACCGGTCCTCATGGTGCAAGGTGTGGATGACCAGTATGGCACCATGCGACAGGTCGAGATTGCGCAGGAAGAATGTTATTGTCCGGTAGATTTGAAAGTCATTTCAGAGGCGGGGCACGCTCCGCATCGTGAAGCGCCTGGGGCGACGCTTGACGCTATTGCAGAATTTGCCCGGGCGGCCTTGCGCGCCGACCAGGGCCTTGAGGGACATGCCGCATGAATCATCGGAGGCTCCGCTCCGATGACTGCGCGACCATCCGCGGGCGGCTCCTTGCCATGGCCGCAATGGGCCTATGTGCCCGGCGAAACCGACCTCGACGCCGATTGCGAGACGCTCGACATCGCCAAGGCGCTGGTGCCGCCGGCGTTCCGCGGCTATGTCCCGGCACGGCATCCGGCGCTGCGCTATGGGCTCGAGCTCAACGATCGCGGCTACTTCTGGGAATCGCAGGAGATCCTGGAAGCGGTGTGGGCGGCGGCTCCCCAGCGCGGCCGCGAGCGCATCCTGCTCCGCGCCTGCATCTATGTCGCCAACGCGAACTTGCGGCTGCGCATCGTCAGGCCGCATTCGGCCTCGCGCCTGTTCGGCGAGGCTCTGGAGGAACTGGGCGAGCTCCGGACACGCAAGGCGTCCGCCGGCGGGGACGGCTTCGTCGACCGCTTTCCGACCGAGGCGCTGGTTGCTCGTCTCCAAGCCAAACTCGGCCGTCCCCAGCTGTCCAAGGCTGATTGGGTCCCACTCGGGACGATTCCGCGTTCCTGAGCAATCATGAAGCAAAATGCATATATGGTCCGCGGAGGACTAGACGCGCCCAAAAAGATGCATTATTGTGCATATAACGGTTAAAACCAGACGCGCATAATCAAGCTCAAGGGTGGCCCATGGCCGGGGAAGATCGTCGCCTCGCAGGCGGTGCGAAATTCATCGATTTCCAGACCGATCCGTCGCGCTACCGGCACTGGAAGCTCGCGATCGACGGCGACGTTGCGACGCTGACCATGGACGTCGACGAGAATGGCGGCCTGTTCGAGGGCTACCTGCTCAAGCTCAATTCCTACGACCTCGGCGTCGACATCGAGCTCGCGGATGCGATCCAGCGGCTGCGCTTCGAGCACCCGGAAGTGAAGGTCGTGCTGATGCGCTCGGCCAAGAACCGCGTGTTCTGCGCCGGCGCCAACATCCGCATGCTCGCCGGCTCCACCCACGCCCACAAGGTCAACTTCTGCAAGTTCACCAACGAGACCCGCAACGGCATGGAGGACTCCTCGGAGAATTCCGGCCAGCGTTTCATCACCGTCGTGAACGGCTCGGCCGCCGGTGGCGGTTATGAACTCGCGCTCGCAACTGACCACATCATCCTTGCCGATGACGGCTCTTCTGCTGTTGCATTGCCCGAAGTGCCGCTGCTCGCGGTGCTGCCGGGTACCGGCGGGCTCACGCGCGTCGTCGACAAGCGCAAGGTGCGCCGCGACCACGCCGACTTCTTCTGCACCATCGAGGAAGGCGTGAAGGGCAAACGCGCCGTCGCCTGGCGGCTGGTCGACGAGATCGCACCGAACTCGAAGCTGGAAGCGAGGATTGGCGAGCGCGCCAAGGAGTTTGCAGCGTCATCCAAGCGCAAGGGCAGCGGCAAGGGCATTGCGCTCACCCCGCTCAAGCGCATCATCGACGAGACCAGCATCCGCTACGGCTTCGTCAGCGTCGATATCGATCGCACTGCCCGCATCGCCACCATCTCGATCAAGGCGCCGGAGGCTGCACCGCCAGCCGACATCGACGGCATGCTGGCGCAGGGCGCGTCCTTCTGGCCGCTCCAGGTGGCGCGCGAGCTCGATGACGCGATCCTGCACCTGCGCATCAACGAGCTCGAGATCGCGATGCTCGTGTTCAAGAGCCATGGCGAGCGCGCCCATGTGCTTGCGTCCGATGCCTTCCTCGAAGCCAACAAGGCGCACTGGCTGGTCAACGAGATCCGCCACTACTGGAAGCGCGTGCTCAAGCGCATCGATGTCACCTCGCGCACGCTGGTGACGCTGGTCGAGCCCGGCTCCTGCTTCGCCGGCACGCTGGCCGAGCTCGTGTTCGCCGCCGATCGCTCCTACATGCTGATCGGCACGCGCCAGGGCGACAACCGCCCACCGCCCTCGATCGAACTTTCCGCGATGAATTTCGGTCCCTATCCGATGAGTCATGGGCTGACCCGTCTGCAATCGCGATTCCAGGCCGATCCGTCCGATGTGGAGCGCGCGGAAGTCACCGTCGGCACCAGCCTCGACGCCGAGGAGGCCGAGGAGCTCGGCCTCGTCACCTTCGCGCTCGATGACATCGACTGGGATGACGAGGTTCGCGTGTTCCTCGAGGAGCGCGCGAGCTTCTCGCCCGACAGCCTCACCGGCATGGAAGCCAGCCTGCGCTTCGTCGGTCCGGAGACGATGGAGTCAAAAATCTTCGCGCGCCTGACCGCGTGGCAGAACTGGATCTTCCAGCGCCCGAACGCGGTCGGCGAGGAGGGCGCGCTGCGCCGCTACGGCAGCGGCCAGAAGCCGAAATTCGATATGACGCGGGTGTAACTCTCATGTCCCGGGCGCGCCGCGGCACGAAGTGACGCTGCGCAGAACCGGGACCCACGTGGACAAGACAATAGGTCCCGGCTCAGCGGCGCATCGCTTCGCGCTGCACTGCGCCCGGGACATGAGACGGACAAGGAGCACGGCCATGAACATGAACATCATGAACGTCGACTACTCGACCAAGATTCCCAACAACGTGAATCTCGCCGAAGACCGCCAGGTGCTGAAGGCGCTGGAAGGCTGGCATCCCGGCTACATGGACTGGTGGAGCGACATGGGCCCGGACGGCTTCCAGGAATCGCTGGTTTACTTGCGCACCGCTTACTCCGTCGATCCGCGCGGCTGGGCCAAGTTCGACTATGTGCGGATGCCCGACTATCGCTGGGGCATCCTGCTTGCGCCGCAGGAGGAGAACCGCGTCGTGCCGTTCGGCGAGCGCTATGGCGAGCCGGCCTGGCAGGAGGTCCCTGGCGAGCATCGCGCGATGCTGCGCCGCCTGATCGTGATCCAGGGCGACACCGAGCCCGCCTCGGTCGAACAGCAGCGTCACCTCGGCAAGACCGCGCCCTCGCTCTACGACATGCGCAACCTGTTCCAGGTCAATGTCGAGGAAGGCCGTCACCTCTGGGCGATGGTCTATCTGCTGCAGAAATATTTCGGCCGCGACGGCCGCGAGGAGGCGGACGAACTCCTGCGCCGCCGCTCCGGCGATGCGGACGCGCCGCGCATGCTGGGCGCCTTCAACGAGGCGACGCCGGACTGGCTGTCCTTCTTCATGTTCACCTATTTCACCGACCGCGACGGCAAGATGCAGCTGCACTCACTGGCGCAGTCGGGCTTCGATCCGTTGTCGCGCACCTGCCGCTTCATGCTGACCGAAGAAGCGCATCACATGTTCGTCGGCGAGACCGGCATCACCCGCGTGGTGCAGCGGACCTGCGAGGCGATGAGCGAGGCGGGCATCTCCGATCCCACCGACATCGCCAAGGTGCGAGCGCTCGGCGTCATCGACCTGCCGACCATCCAGAAGAAGCTGAACCTGCACTATTCGCTGTCGCTCGACCTGTTCGGCTCGGAGGTGTCGACCAACGCCGCCAACGCGTTCAACGCCGGCATCAAGGGCCGCTACAAGGAAACGTCGATCGAGGACGATCACCAGCTCAAGAGTGCGACCTACCCGGTCATGAAGTTCGTCGACGGCCAGATCAAGATGGTCGACGAGCCCGCGCTGACCGCGCTCAACATGCGGCTGCGCGACGACTACACCCAGGACTGTGTCAAGGGCATGCTGCGCTGGAACAAGGTGATCTCGACGGCCGGCTTTGACTTCAAGCTGACGGTGCCGCACGTTACCTTCCATCGTCACATCGGCGAGTTCAAGGATGTGCACGCGACGCCCGAGGGCATCCTGATCGACGACGCCACCTGGGCCAAGCGCAGGGACGACTGGCTGCCGTCAACAAACGACGGCGATTTCATTGCCTCCCTGATGAAGCCCGTCACCGAGATCGGCCAATTCGCCTCCTGGATCTCGCCGCCGAAAGTCGGCATCGACAACAAGCCCGGCGATTTCGAGTACGTGAAGATCGAGTCGTAAGGGCTCAGTGCCGCGCGGTCAGGGGCTAACACCCTTGCAACATTGAAGCTGTCATCACCCGCGAAAGCGGGTGATCCAGTGCTCCACAGACAGTGACGTATGCCGAGAAGCCGCGGCGTACTGGATGCCCCGGTCTATACATCAAGCCGGGGCATGACAGCGAATATTGGGTGAGCGTACGGCCCGGGCCGTAAGCAGCTTGGTCGAAAACTGCCCTCAGCTATCCCACCCGTCTCCTTTGATCCCCGCATTCGCGTAGACGATGCCGCCGTCGACCGCGATGGTCGCGCCGACCACGTAGTCGCCGGCGCGCGAGGCGAGATAGATCGCCGCACCCGCCATGTCCTCGTCGGTGCCGATCCGGCCCGCGGGCACGCGGGTTGCGACCTCGTCGCCGTGGTCGCGCGCGGCGCGGTTCATGTCCGATTTGAACGGGCCCGGCGCGATCGCCGTGACAACGATGTGATCGGGGATCAGCTTCACCGCCATCCGCCGCGTCAGGTGGATCAGCCCGGCCTTGCTCGCCGCATAAGAATACGTCTCCATCGGATTGACGAAGATGCCGTCGATTGAGGCGATGTTGATCACCTTCGCCGGCCGCCGTGCGGACGCCGCCGCACGCAAGGGGCCGGCGAGCGCCTTGGTCAGGAAGAACGGCGACTTGACGTTCAAATTCATCACCTTGTCCCAGCCGCTCTCCGGGAATTCGTCGAACTCCGCGCCCCAGGCTGCGCCTGCATTGTTGACGAGGATGTCGAGCTTGGGTTCGCGCTTCTTGATCTCGCCTGCCAGCATCTCGACGCCGGCGAGGCTGGAGATGTCGATCGGCAGCGCGATGCATTCGCCGTCATATTGCGCGGACAGCTCGTTCGCAGTCGCTTCGCAGGCCGCCGCCTTGCGCGCCGTGATGTAGACTTTTGCCGCGCCCTGGCTGAGGAAGCCTGCCGCGATCATCTTGCCGATGCCGCGCGACCCGCCGGTGACGAGCGCGATGCGGCCCTTGAGTGAGAACAGATCCGTGAACATGACGCCTCCCTTGGTTGCCGCTCGTTGTGGGCGGGGTGATGGGGGGAGTCAAGGAAGTGCAGCTGCCTGACCCGCGCTCCTTCGGAGCGCTCCTCAGGATGAGGTCGGAGTAACGGGATCAATTTAAGCCGCCGCAAACCGGCGGAAGCCGTTCCACATCGCAGTGGCGGTGCCCGAAGTCAGCACTGGCAGGATGCGGGCGTCCTGGTAATTGCCGTTGAGCGAGACGCGCGGCAGTGCGGTCGGGTGGCCGGCATTCTCGGCGAACAGCATGCCCGGGCGCGTCGTCACGGCGGTCTTGAAGCCGCTCGCCGCGGCCAGCGCGAATTCGCGATTCCCCGCGGCATGCCGGTCGCCATAGGGATAGGCGAAGTGCTGCACGGGGCGGCCGAGCGCGTGTTCGATCCGCACGCGGCTCGCTGCCATCTCCCGCGCGACGATCTCCTCGCTCTGCTTGGCGAGATTGCAATGGGTGATGGTATGGGCGCCGATCGCGACTTGCGGATCCGCAGTCAGCGCCTTCAGCTCGTCCCAGGACAGGCAGAGGTCGCGGCAGAGCGCTGGCATGTCGACATCATACCTCGCGCAGAGCGTGGTGATCTCGCGCTGGAGGTCGTGCTCGCCCGGCAACGCGCGCAGCCAGTCATGCAGGCGGTCGAATGCCGCCTGCTTCGCCGGCGCGGTCGTGGCATCGAGACGCAATGCGGCGTTGCCGATTTGCACCTCGACATGGCTCGCCTTGGCAATGACGGCCTCGAGCGCGATCCACCAGAGACGTCCGGTGCCCTCGGCGAAATCGGTCGCGACATAGATGGTGGAAGGTGCGCCGAATTCGCGCAGCACGGGGAGCGCAAAATCCCGGTTGTCGCGGTAGCCGTCGTCGAGCGTGAAGGCGGCGAAGCGGCGGGTGAACCGGCCCTGCACCAGCCGCTCATGCAATTCGTCCATCGAGACGATGTCGATGTCGTGCGAACGCAGATGGCGCAGCGTGGTGCGCAGGAAGTCCGGCGTGACCTCGAGATGCCGATTGGGCTGAAACGCATCCTCCCGGGGCGGCCGCACATGGTGCAGCATGAAAATCGCGCCGACGCCGGCGAGCAGCGGCCGCAGCAGGTGGTGCGCCCCGCTGAAATAGAGTGCTTCCAGCCCGACGCGGATGACGTTGTTGCGCAGTTGTTTCATTGAAGGCTGGTTGACCCCGGCATTCCACGGTCAACCTAGGGGGGAACCCTTGAAGAAAAAGTTAGTCCGGTTGCTCACCCCAAGCCTTCACAACGCCGCCATTTCCGGTTTGACAGCCCGCCAAGGGTTTGTTTTGTCTCCGGTTCCAGAGTTCGGGTCGTCGAATGCAGAAGCTTTTCAGGTGGGCCAGCAAATGGTGGCCGGGATTGATCCCCTTGGCCGTCATGTGGGGAATTGCGGCCTGGAATAACACCTTGCCGCTGGAGGCCGACCTCTCCGCCCGATCCGCCGCCGCCCTGAAAAATACCGTCCTGGACAAGACCCGGATCGCGGTGGCCGGCCGCGACGTCAGTTTTGCCGCCGAAGCGTTCTCGGAGGAGGGCCGCCGCGACGCCGTCATGGCGGTCGAAACCGTGCCGGGCGTGCGCCTGGTCGACGACCAGACCCGGCTGGTTCCCGAGGCCAAGCCTTTCGTCTGGAATGCGGAACGGGACGTCGTCCGGGTCACGCTGTCCGGCAGCGCGCCGCTGCCGGGGGTCAAGGGCCGGCTGATGGAGGCCGCCCGCAAGGACCTCGGCGGCATCGAGGTCGCCGATCAGATGGGATTGGCGCGCGGCGCGCCGCCGCGCTTCGAGAATGCCGCGATGCTCCTGCTCGACCAGGTCGGCAAGCTCAAGGACGGCAAGATCACGATCTCCGATACCAACGTCAGCCTGTCCGGCATGGCGCGCGAGCTCGGCGGCCGCGAAGCCATTGCGGCGGCGTTGAAGAATTTGCCGGAGGGTTTTTCGGTCGCGACCAACGACATCAAGGCGCCGCCTTACATCTTCCAGGCCTACAAGGATCCGGTCGCGGCCACCGTGACGCTGACCGGCTACGTGCCCGACAACACCATCCACGCGGCCATCGCCACGGCGGCTGGGCGAAAATTCTTCGGCGAGAAGATCGTCGACAATCTCAAGGCCAGTGTCGGCGCGCCTGCTTCGTTCGGCAATTCGGTGGTCGCCGCGCTTGGCGCATTGTCTCGGCTCTCGACCGGCACGCTGGTTGTGACGGATCGCGAGGTCAAGCTGTCGGGCGATGCGCTCTATGAGGGCGCGGCCGCCGATATCCGGGCAGGCCTTGGCAAGGATTTTCCCAAGACCTGGCAGTACAAGCCGGAAATCACGGTGAAGCCTGCCGCAGGTCCGGTCGACGGCACGGTCTGTCAGCAGCTGTTCTCCGAGCTCCTGACCAAGGGCAAGATCCGCTTCGAGCCGAAGCGCGCCACGATCGACCCGGATTCCGCAGGCCTGCTCGATCACCTCATCGAAACGGCGCTGCGCTGCCCGAACGCCATCATCGAGGTCGCCGGCCACACCGATTCCGACGGCGAGGACGCCTTCAACCAGGCGCTGTCGGAGAAGCGCGCCCAGGCCGTGATCGACTATCTGGTCAAGGCGGGCCTTCCTGCCGATCGCTTCACGGCGGTCGGCTATGGCAGCACGCAGCCGGTCGCCGGCAACGATACCGACGAAGGCAAGGCGCAAAACCGCCGCATCGAATTTCTGGTGAGATGACATGTCCTTTCTGCTGTCGTTCCATTGGGGTTGGCTGGTCGGATCGCTGCTGCTCGGGCTGGCGATGGGATGGATCTCGGTGGTCCAGCGCGGTAGCGGCACCTCGAAGGTGCTGGCCCGCTGGCTTGCGGTCCTCGTGGCCGCGTTGGTCGCGGTCTCGCTCGCCCGCGTGGTCCCCGGCCGTTTCGGCTACTGGCTCGACCTCGGCCTTGTCATGTTCGGCTGCTATCTCGTCGGCTGCACCATTGGCGCCTGCCTGCGCAACTGGGTCGTCTCGCGCAGCGCACCCGCGGCCTGAGCTTTGCGCTTGCACCCCTGCCTATCCGCAAGGCGCGTTGACTGTCCCAGTGGCTGCGCCTTGGGCGCCGCACACGGCCACGGCGCTTCGGTGCATGCCAAAACTGCGTCCCGCCTTGCCTTTCCGCCGCCGATCGAAGGCCCGAAGATTGACGCCGGCTTAAGCCGCGGTGGAACATTGCCCCGGGCGAGATCATCAAAACTTCACGGCCCGTACGCAGGATCGCGATAGAGATTCGGCAACGGCCGTCGCGGAAAAGAACCAAACGGTGCAGGGCAAACGCGGATACCCGCCTAAAATATTGAAGAAACGCGTTTTTGTGCTTATTGGCGAATTCCACTCCGGCTCAAAACGCGCTACTGGAGGGGTGGGGGGCAAGCGCGAAGCTGGAGCCGGCGCCAAGGGTTCGCCGACTGCCTGTTCGTTTGCCACTTCGCGGCCGCCACGGCCGCGGAAGCGTAGTTCGAGGTCTAGATGCTGGAAGCCATACGCAGGGCGATGACGTTGCTGCGCCAGAAGCAAATCCTGCATAAGCTTGGCGTCGTGATCAGCGTGACGGTCATCGGCATCGCTTGCTACGTGCTTTACCACATGCTGCGCGGCATCGACTTCAACGAGGTGGTCGAGGCGATCAAGAGCACCGAGCCGAGCCAGATCGCGATGGCGGCGCTGTTCGTGGCCGCCGGCTATTTCACCCTGACCTTCTACGATCTGTTTGCGACGCGCGCGATCGGCCACGCCCACGTTCCCTACCGCATCAATGCGCTCGCCGCCTTCACCAGCTACTCGATCGGTCACAATGTCGGCGCCAGCGTCTTCACCGGCGGCGCGGTGCGCTATCGCATCTACTCGGCCTGGGGCCTCAATGCGATCGACGTCGCCAAGATCTGCTTCCTTGCCGGCCTGACCTTCTGGCTCGGCAACGCCGCGGTGCTCGGCCTCGGGATCAGCTATCACCCCGAAGCCGCGGCCTCGATCGACCAGCTGCCGCCCTGGCTCAACCGGCTGGTCGCGATGGCGATCATCGTCGCGCTGGTCGCCTATGTCGTCTGGGTCTGGACCCAGCCGCGCGTGGTCGGTCGTGGTCCCTGGACGGTGGTGCTGCCGGGCGGGCCGCTGACGCTGCTCCAGATCGCGATCGGCATCGTCGATCTCGGCTTCTGCGCGCTCGCGATGTACGTGCTGGTTCCGGACGAGCCCAATCTCGGCTTCGTCGTGGTCGCGGTGATCTTCGTGTCCGCCACGCTGCTCGGCTTCGCCAGCCACTCTCCCGGCGGGCTCGGCGTGTTCGATGCGGCCATGCTGGTCGGGTTGTGGCAGATGGACCGTGAGGAGCTCCTTGGGGGAATGCTCCTGTTCCGCGTCCTCTATTATCTTTCGCCCTTTGTCATATCTGTAATCTTGCTGACGTTTCGAGAGGTTATTATCGGCGCCCGATCCAAACGCCTGCAACAGGCGGCCCTCAAGCTCGATCCCGGCCCTGCGCGCGAAGCCGCTTATGTGAGAGAGCGCAGCGACAAGAGCGCCTGACCGGCCGACAATTCCTAAGGAGAAGCCTGCCCCGATGGCGATCGACGCCCACCCTTCTCCCTCGGTCCAGCCCTGGTCCGACCGGCTGCGGCATTCTGCGATCATCCTGATCGCAGCGGCGCTGGCGCTGTCGGTGGTGGTCTCGCTCGGGGAATTGTCGGTGACGCGGGCGGTCGCGGTCTTCCTCTGCATCGCGGCCGCGGCGCTGATCCCCTGGCGACTGCACGATACCGCAGCCTCGCGCGACGACGTCCGCCGCATCAACCCGGTCGAAAGCGCAGCGGTAGCCGCGGTGGTCTCGGGCATGCCGGACCCGGCCGTGCTGCTCGACCGCGCCGGGCGCGTCATCCATCTCAATGCCGCCGCAGCCCAGCTTGCGCCGGCGCTGCGCAAGAACGAGCTCGCCCAGTTCGCGTTGCGCTCGCCCGAGATCATCACTGCGCTGCGCGAGGCGATCGCTACATCCGAGCCACGCCGCGCCGATTATCTCGATCACGTTCCGGTCGATCGCTGGATGGAGCTGATCATCACGCCGGTCCCGGTGCCGACCACGTTCGGCGGCGCCGACAAATGCATGTTGATGACCTTCCATGACCAGACGCCGCTGCGCCGGGTCGAGGAGATGCGCGCCGATTTCGTCGCCAATGCCAGCCACGAGCTGCGCACGCCGCTGGCCGCGCTCTCCGGCTTCATCGACACGCTCCAGGGCCAGGCCAAGGACGATCCCAAGGCGCGCGAGCGCTTCCTCGGCATCATGCACACCCAGGCGACGCGCATGGCGCGGCTGATCGACGATCTGCTGTCGCTGTCGCGGGTGGAATTGTCGGCGCATGTGCGGCCCGACACGCTGGTCGATGTCGTGCCGATCATCCGCCAGGTCGCCGACGGGCTCGAACCGCTGGCGCGCGAGCGGCAGGTGGACGTCGAGATCGATCTGCCGGAGACGGCGGTGATGATCGCGGGCGACCGCGAGGAGCTGTTGCGCCTGTTCGAGAACCTGATCGAGAATGCGCTGAAATACGGCGCCTCGGGCGGGCGGGTGATCGTCTCGCTCACCATGGTCACTGCGGCCGACGGCTCGCCGGAGATCCGCGTCATGGTGCGCGACTTCGGGCCCGGGATTGCACCGGAACACCTGCCGCGGCTGACCGAGCGCTTCTATCGGGTTGACGTCGGCGACAGCCGCTCGCAGGGCGGGACGGGCCTCGGATTATCGCTGGTGAAACATATTGTTAACCGGCATCGCGGCCGGCTTTTGATCGAAAGCGTGCTCAAACAGGGCGCCACTTTCACCGCCTGTTTTCCCCAGGCGAAGCCCCCGGCTTCGAGCTGAAATCAAAGTTATTTCAGTAGCTTAAACCTGTCATCCGACTGTCACGAAACCTTCGTAAAAGCACTACCGACCGCTCCTAAAGGGGCGGCGCGGGAGCGCGATCGGGCGCGCATGGCGCTTCGCTCCCCCTATGGAGACCAGCATGAATTTCATCAAAACTATCGTCGCTGCTGGCCTGGTGGCCGCATCGACGTCGGCCTTCGCTGCCGATATCACCGGCGCCGGTGCGACCTTCCCGTTCCCGATCTATTCGAAGTGGGCTGACGCCTACAAGAAGGAGACCGGCAACGGTCTGAACTACCAGTCGATCGGCTCCGGCGGCGGCATCAAGCAGATCCAGGCCAAGACGGTGACCTTCGGCGCGACCGACGCTCCGCTCAAGGCAGAGCAACTCGACAAGGACGGTCTCGCGCAGTGGCCGATGGTCATGGGCGCCATCGTTCCCGTGGTCAACATCGAGGGCGTGAAGGCCGGCGAACTGGTGTTCGACGGCGAGACGCTCGCCAGCGTCTATCTCGGCAAGATCACCAAGTGGGATGATCCGGCCATCAAGAAGCTCAATCCGAACGTGAAGCTGCCCTCCGAGGCGATCACGGTCGTGCGCCGCTCCGACGGTTCGGGCACCACCTTCAACTTCACCAACTACCTCTCCAAGGCCAGCGCGGACTGGAAGAGCAAGGTCGGCGAGGGCACGGCCGTCGAATGGCCGGTCGGCGTCGGCGCCAAGGGCAACGAAGGCGTGTCCGGCAACATCAGCCAGACCAAGAACTCGATCGGCTATGTCGAGTACGCCTATGCCAAGCAGAACAAGCTGACCTACACCGGTCTCGTCAACAAGGCCGGCAAGCCGGTGCAGCCGACCGTCGAGGCGTTCCAGGCGGCCGCGTCCAACGCCGACTGGTCCAAGGCGCCCGGCTATTACGTGATCCTGACCGACCAGCCCGGCGACAAGTCCTGGCCGATCACCGCGGCGACCTTCATCCTCATGCACAAGGATGCGACCGACAAGGCGGCCTCGCAGGAAGCCATCAAGTTCTTCCGCTGGGCCTTCAAGAACGGCGGCAAGGCGGCCGAGGAGCTCGACTACATCCCGATGCCGGACAGCGTCGTCCAGCTGATCGAGAAGACCTGGGCTGCCGAGATCAAGAGCTGAGATGCTTGTGTCCCGGACGCGGTGCGGCATGAAATGCCGCGCCGCTGAGCCGGGACCATCACAACTTCGGCCCCGGATCAGCGTCGCACCGCTTCGCGCTGCGCCGCATCCGGGGCACGAGACCGACAACAGGCGCAACTAAATTGGTGCAGGGGATCGGCGTGGCAGAGATGGCCGTTCAGAGCGATATCGTCGACGACGCCGGACCATATGACCGCGCCAAGGCCTTGAGCGCGTTCAAGCTCGGCGACATGACCTTCTACTGGATCACGCGGCTCAGCGCGATCTCGGTGCTCCTGATCTTAGGGGGCATCATCCTGTCGCTGATCGTCGGCGCCTTCCCGGCGATCAGGGAATACGGCCTTTCGTTCCTGTGGACGCAGCGCTGGGCGCCCTCGGCCGATCCGCCCGTGCTCGGCGCACTCGGGCCGATGTACGGCACGCTCGTTACCTCCTTCATCGCGATGCTGATCGCCATCCCCGTTGGGCTCGGGATTGCGATCTTCCTCACCGAGCTCTGCCCGCAATGGCTGCGCCGCCCGATCGGCATGGCGGTCGAGCTGCTCGCCGGCATTCCCTCGATCATCTACGGCATGTGGGGTTTCTTTGTGCTGGGTCCGTTCCTGGCCAACACATTCCAGCCCTTCATGATCAAGCTGTTCGACGGCGTTCCCGTGCTGGGCGCGATCTTCGCCGGCCCGCCGTCCTATCTCAGCCTGTTCAACGCCTCGCTGATCCTGGCGATCATGGTGCTGCCCTTCATCACCTCGATCTCGGTCGACGTGTTCAAGACCGTGCCGCCGGTCCTGAAGGAAGCCGCCTATGGCGTCGGCTGCACCACCTGGGAGGTCGTGCGCAGCGTGGTGATCCCCTATACGCGTGTCGGCATCATCGGCGGGGTCATGCTGGCACTCGGCCGCGCGCTCGGCGAGACCATGGCGGTGACCTTCATCATCGGCAACTCCTTCCGTATCTCCTCCTCGATCTTCGCGCCGGGCACCACGATCTCAGCGGCGATCGCATCCGAGTTCGCCGAAAGCGACGGCCTGCACCAGTCCGGCCTGATCCTGCTCGGCCTCCTGCTGTTCGTACTCACGTTCTTCGTGCTGGCCGGTGCGCGGCTGATGCTGCTGCGGCTGGAACAGAAGGCGGGGAAGTGACGCCATGAACCCGATCTACGCACGCCGCCGCCGCAAGGACATCGTGATCCGCGGGCTCTGCATCGCAGCCGCCGCCTTCGGTGTGACCTGGCTCGCGCTGATCCTGATCACGCTGCTCTACAACGGCCTCACCGGTCTGAACCTTCAGCTCTTCGTCGCGGACACTCCGCCTCCGGGCTCGACCGAAGGCGGCCTGCGCAATGCCATCATCGGTTCGATCATCATGACCGTGATCGGCGTCGGCATCGGCGCGCCGCTCGGCCTGTTCGCCGGCACCTATCTCGCCGAGTACGGCCGCAACGACAAGCTGACCTCGGTGATCCGCTTCATCAACGACATCCTGCTCAGCGCGCCCTCGATCATCATCGGCCTGTTCATCTATGGCGCGGTGGTGGTGCCGATGCGCGGCTTCTCCGCGATCGCCGGCTCCCTCGCGCTGGCCGTCATCGTGATCCCGGTGGTGCTGCGCACGACCGAGGACATGCTGCTGCTGGTGCCGAACGCGCTGCGCGAAGCGGCCTCCGCGCTCGGCCTGCCGCGCTCGCTGGTGATCAAGCGGATCGCCTACCGCGCGGCGCGCTCCGGCCTCATCACCGGTGTGCTGCTCGCGACCGCCCGCGTTGCCGGTGAGACCGCGCCGCTGCTGTTCACCGCCTTGTCGAACCAGTTCTTCAGCCTCAGCCTGAACAAGACGATGGCGAATCTGCCGGTCACCATCAACAATTTCGTGCAGAGCCCCTACGCCTACTGGAAGCAGCTGGCCTGGAGCGGGGCGCTGCTGATCACCCTGACCGTGCTTGCCCTGAACATTGGCGCGCGCATTCTTGGCGCCGAGAGGACTGCAAAATGAGCGATCTGTCCGTTTCCGTAAGTTCCACCGGACGTCAGGCGTCGCCGACGCTGCCTGAGGCTCCGGCCAAGGTGACGGTGCGCAACCTCAATTTCTATTACGGCGAGCACCACGCGCTGAAGAACATCAACCTGACGCTCGGCACCAACCGCGTTACGGCGTTCATCGGTCCGTCGGGCTGCGGCAAGTCGACCCTGCTGCGCATCTTCAACCGGATGTACGATCTCTATCCGGGCCAGCGCGCCACCGGTCAGCTCATGCTCGACCAGACCAACATCCTCGACACCAAGCTCGACCTCAATCTGCTGCGCGCTCGCGTCGGCATGGTGTTCCAGAAGCCGACGCCGTTCCCGATGACGATCTACGAGAACATCGCCTTCGGCATCCGCCTCTATGAGAAGATCTCCAAGTCCGAGATGGACGACCGGGTCGAGAAGGCGCTGCGCGGCGGCGCGCTGTGGAACGAGGTCAAGGACAAGCTCAACGCCTCCGGCCTGTCGCTCTCCGGCGGCCAGCAGCAGCGTCTCTGTATCGCCCGCACCGTTGCGGTGCGTCCTGAGGTGATCCTGTTCGACGAGCCCTGCTCGGCGCTCGATCCGATCTCGACCGCCAAGGTCGAGGAGCTTATCCAGGAGCTCGCAGAGAACTACACGATCGCGATCGTCACCCACAACATGCAGCAGGCGGCGCGCGTCTCCGACAAGACCGCCTTCATGTATCTTGGCGAGTTGATCGAGTTCGACGAGACCAGCAAGATCTTCACGTCGCCCAGCGACCGGCGCACCCAGGACTACATCACCGGCCGCTTCGGCTGAGGAGACAGGAAATGGCTTCTGAACATACCGCAAAGGCCTTCGACACCGACCTCCAGGAGCTCACGCGGCTCGTTGCGGAGATGGGCGGCCTTGCCGAGCGCATGATCGTCGATTCCGTCGATGCGCTGATCCGCCGTGACGTCGCTCTCGGCCAGCGCGTGGTGGCGACCGACGCCGAGATCGACGCGCTCCAGAAGAAGATCGAGGAGCGCGCCGTGCTCACGATCGCGCGCCGGCAGCCGATGGCGGTCGACCTGCGCGAGATCGTCGGCGCCATGCGCGTTGCGACCGATCTGGAGCGGATCGGCGACCTCGCCAAGAACATGGGCAAGCGCGTCGCCGCGCTGGAGACTGATTTCCATCCGCTGAAGCTGTTCCGCGGCCTGGAACACATGACCGACCTCGTGCAGCAGCAGGTCAAGTCGGTGCTGGACGCCTATGCCGCGCATGACCTGCCGGCTGCGATGATGGTGTGGAAGGGCGACGAGGAGGTCGACGCGATCTGCACCTCGCTGTTCCGCGAGCTCCTCACCTACATGATGGAGGATCCGCGCAACATCTCGTTCTGCATCCATTTGATGTTCTGCGCCAAGAACATCGAGCGGATCGGCGACCATGCGACCAACATCGCCGAGACCGTCTTCTACATGATCGAAGGTCAGGCCATCGCGGACAAGCGGCCGAAGGGCGATATGACGACCTTCGCCACGACCGTGCCGAACACTTAAGGAGCGACGACGCTATGGGCGCACGCATTCTGGTTGTTGAGGACGAGGAAGCGCTGACCGAGTTGTTGCGCTACAACCTCGAAGGCGACGGCTACGATGTCGAGACGGTGATGCGCGGCGACGACGCCGACACCCGCCTCAAGGAGCACATTCCCGACCTGATCGTGCTCGACTGGATGCTGCCGGGACTGTCCGGCATCGAGCTGTGCCGCAGGCTTCGCGCCAGGCCCGAGACCAAGCAGCTGCCGATCATCATGCTCACCGCGCGCGGTGAGGAGAGCGAGCGGGTGCGCGGGCTTGCGACCGGCGCCGACGACTACATCGTCAAGCCGTTCTCGGTGCCCGAATTGCTCGCGCGCGTGAAAGGCCTGCTCCGGCGTGCAAGCCCCGAGCGGCTCGCGACCATACTCGCCTTTGGCGACATCGAGCTCGACCGCGAGAAGCGCCGCGTGGCGCGCTCCGGTCGGCCGATCGACCTCGGCCCGACCGAATATCGCCTCCTGGAGTTCTTCCTGGAGCATCCCGGCCGGGTGTTCTCGCGCGAGCAGCTGCTCGACAGCGTCTGGGGCCGCGACATCTATATCGACGAGCGCACCGTCGACGTCCACATCGGCCGTCTGCGCAAGCTGCTCAATCTCGGTCGCGAGCAGGACCCGATCCGCACCGTCCGTGGCGCCGGCTACGCGCTGGATGATCGTTTCGCGAAGGCGGAGCAGACGTAAAAAAGCGCGCCGGATGGGGTGCTGACGTTTCTCGATCAAGCGTCCCGGCCTTGCACCGGGACGTTGTCGTTTGCGGCTGAACTCAGCGCGTGCCGGGCTTGGCCGGTGCGCGGCGGCGGTCGGCGGCCGGCTGGTAGGCGACGCGCGAGTGCTGTGCGCAGTAGGGCAGGCCCGAGAGCGACTTGCCGCCGCAGAAGAAGAAATCCGGGCTCGAGGGATCGCCGACCGGCCAGTGGCAGGTCGCCTCGTTGAGCTCGAGCAGCGACAGGCGCTGGCTCATCGGAACGACATTGTCATAGGTGATCGGATCGGGCTCGACCTCGACCTCGAAGGCCTGGGCGAGGGCGGTGTTGCCGCGCGAGATCGGGCGGCTCACCCGCATCATGTGCTGCGCCGGGCGCGCCTTGCGCGGCCGGGGAGCCGCCGAGGACGGGCTCTTGGCGCGGCCGGACAGGCCCAGCCGGTGCACCTTGCCGATTACGGCGTTGCGGGTCACATTCCCGAGTTCGGCAGCGATCTGGCTGGCCGAAAGCCCGGCTTCCCAGAGCTTTTTCAATTGCTCGACGCGATCGTCGGACCAGGTCAAAACCGTCATTGCACCCTTCCCCTCGCCGCGCGCCTGCCAATCCCTTGGGGCCGCGTGGCGATGTCTAAGCCTCGAAAAACCCGTGCCGCCAGAATCCCTTAAGGCTCGCCGGGCGCGAAAACGCACCTGAACGCTACGCCGGTACATGAGGACTAAGAGGATCAGAACTGCTGCACGAGATGTCGTATCTGACAGGGGAAACGCTACAATATGGCGTGACTCCCGCGCAAGAGTCTGCGGCTCCGCGTCCACATGTTCCGTCGCTAAAAGAACTCAAAAATGCCACCGCAAGACTACGGGCCGCACGCCTTGCAGGGCCTTCTGGCGGCATTGACAGCGGTTTTTCCAAGCATAAAATGGTGACACGTGCCGCCCTTAAAAGGCGGCACGTTTCGTTTTCCGGGCAGGTCAACGATGCGCTGCGCAAGGCAGTCTCGTGAGCCAGCCTCAACATTCAAGTGACCGTCATGACCAAAAGCGCCGCGACGCATTTGCTTCCCGTTTTCGCCAGGGCTGAGCTCGGCTTCGAGCGCGGCGAGGGCTGCTGGCTGGTCGCGACCAATGGCGAGCGCTATCTCGATTTCACCTCGGGTGTCGCCGTGAATGCGCTGGGCCATGCACACCCCGCTTTGGTCAAGGCCTTGCAGGAGCAGGCCACGAAGCTCTGGCACATGTCGAACCTGTTCCAGAGCCCGGACGGCGAGAAGCTCGCAGTCAGGCTCTGCAACGAGAGCTTTGCGGACTTCGTGTTCTTCTGCAATTCCGGCGCCGAGGCGATGGAATGCGTAATCAAGGTGGTGCGCCGCTATCACGCCTCCAAGGGCCATCCCGAGCGCTACCGCATGATCACCTTCGAGGGCGCCTTCCATGGCCGCACGCTGGCAACGCTCGCGGCGACCGGCTCGGCAAAATATCTCGAAGGTTTCGGTCCGCAGCTCGACGGCTTTGACCAGGTGCCGCATGGCGACCTCGAAGCCGTCAAGAAGGCGATCGGCCCACAGACTGCAGGCATCCTGATCGAGCCGATCCAGGGCGAGGGCGGCGTGCGCTCGGCTCCTCCCGCCTTCTATCGCGCGCTGCGCCAGCTCTGCGACGAGCATGGTCTTCTGCTTGCCTTCGACGAGGTGCAGACCGGCATGGGCCGCACCGGCGATCTCTTTGCCCATCGCCGTCTCGGCGTGACTCCCGACGTGATGTCGCTTGCGAAGGCACTCGGCGGCGGCTTTCCGATCGGCGCGTGCCTTGCGACCGCCGAAGCCGCCTCAGGCATGACGCCTGGCTCGCACGGCTCGACCTTCGGCGGCAATCCGCTCGCCGTGTCCGCGGCGAACGCCGTGCTCGACGTCATGCTCAAGCCCGGTTTCTTCGATCACGTGCAGAAGATGTCGCTGCTGCTCAAGCAGAAGCTGGCCTCCGTGATCGACCGCCATCCCGATGTCGTCAGCGAGGTGCGCGGCGAGGGGCTTTTGATCGGCCTCAAGGCCGTCGTGCCCTCCGGCGATCTCGCCACGGCGCTGCGCAACGAAAAGCTGCTCACCGTCGGCGCCGGCGACAATGTGGTGCGCTTCCTGCCGCCTTTGATCGTCACCGAGGTGGAGATCGAGGAGGGCGTCGCGCGGCTCGAGCGCGCCTGCACGGCGATCGAATCAAATCTCAAGGCACGGGCGGCAGGCTGATGAGCAAGACGCCCAAGCACTTCCTGGACATCAACGAGCTGCCGCTGTCGGAGCTCAAGAGCATGCTCGCCGCTTCCTCCGCCATGAAGGCGAAGCAGAAGGCGCATCAGCCGGTCAAGCCGCTCGAAGGCAAGACGCTGGCGATGATCTTCGAGCGTCCGTCGACGCGGACGCGGGTGTCGTTCGATGTCGCCATGCGCCAGCTCGGCGGCGAGCCCATCATGCTCACCGGCGCCGAGATGCAGCTCGGCCGCGGCGAGACCATCGCCGACACCGCGCGCGTGCTGTCGCGCTATGTCGATGCCATCATGATCCGCATCCTCAATCACGATGCGCTGCTCGAGCTCGCGGCGAATGCGACCGTGCCCGTCATCAACGGGCTGACGCGGCGTTCGCATCCCTGCCAGGTGATGGCCGACCTCATGACCTATGAGGAGCATCGGGGGCCGATCGAAGGAAAGACGGTGGCCTGGACCGGCGACGACAACAACGTTCTCGCCTCCTGGGCGCATGCCGCCGAGCGCTTCAAGTTCAACCTCAATGTCGCGACGCCGCCGGAGCTCGCGCCGAAAAAGGCGATGCGCGACTGGGTGAAGGCGACGGGCGCTCCGATCATGCTGGGTACCGATCCGGAAGCCGCGGTGCGCGGCGCCGATTGCGTCGTCACCGATACCTGGGTCTCGATGGGCGACAAGGAAGGCGAGCGCCGCCACAACGTGCTCAAGCCCTACCAAGTCAACGCCAAGCTGATGTCGCTCGCCAAGCCCGATGCGCTGTTCATGCACTGCCTGCCCGCCCATCGCGGCGAGGAGGTTACCGACGAGGTGATCGACGGCCCGCAATCCGTCGTGTTCGACGAGGCCGAAAACCGCCTGCACGCGCAGAAGGGCATTTTGGCCTGGTGCTTTGACGCGGTGAAGTAATTCGACGCGGTGGCGTAGATCCGCGTCGTCGTCCTGGCGAAAGCCAGGACCCATTGCCACCGGCCTTCGTTTGGCGAAGGTTGACAATTGCCAGCTCGCGCCACAGCGCTTTCCTGTGGCTATGGGTCCTGGCTTTCGCCAGGACGACACCGAACTTGCTGTATCCGTTTGCGATCAAAACCGCGCGCGGGCCGAGTTGCTCCAAACCCCTTCCATTTCACCTCCTCCGACCCCAGATAGAGCGCCATGGTCTCCCAATCCCCTGACATCAAAGCCGGGCCCGAAAGCCCGGTTCGCGCGCCGTCTTCCGTTCCCGTCGACGATGCCGTGCTGCCCTTCGAGGTCGATGCGCTCGACGTGCGCGGGCGCTTGACCCGGCTCGGGCCCACGCTCGACGATATCCTCACCAAGCACGATTATCCCGCGCCGGTCGGCAAGCTGCTTGGCGAGGCCATCGTGCTGACGACGCTGCTCGGCTCGGCGGTGAAATTCGAAGGTCGCTTCATTCTTCAGGCGCAGACTGACGGCCCGGTGTCATTCCTGGTGGTCGACTTCAAGGCACCCGACCGCCTGCGCGCCTATGCCCGCTACGACGCCTCGCGGCTCGGCGAGGCGAAGGACTCCGGCTCGCTGCTCGGTCGCGGCCATCTCGCCATGACCATCGACCAGGGCGCGGATATGAGCCGCTACCAGGGCCTCGTCGCGCTCGACGGCGGCAGCCTGGAAGACGCCGCGCATGAGTACTTCCTGCGCTCGGAGCAGATCCCGACCCAGGTGCGCCTCGCCGTCGGCGAGGAATGGCGCTCGAGCGACGGCGGCAAGCACCGCTGGCGCGCCGGTGGTCTCTTGATGCAGTTCTTGCCGAAGGCGCCGGAGCGCGCGCGACAGGCCGACCTGCATCCCGGTGACGCGCCCGAAGGCACCACGCCGCATACCGTCGCCGAGGACGATGCCTGGGTCGAGGCGCGCTCGCTGATCGGCACGGCCGAGGACGTCGAGCTGATCGATCCCGATCTCTCCGGCGAGCGGCTGTTGTACCGCCTCTTCCACGAGCGCGGCGTGCGCGTGTTCAAGCCGCACGGTCTGAAGGCGGAATGTTCCTGCTCGCGCGATGCGGTGGCAGCGATGCTGAAGAGCTTTTCGCCGGATGATCGTGCCGCGATGGTCAAGGACGACAAGGTCGTCGTGACCTGCGAGTTCTGCAGCTCGGTGTATCAATTCACGCCGCACGAGGCGGGCGTGGAAAACGCGTAGCCAAGCGCTCGGAAATCGTAGGTGGGCAAAGCGAAGCGTGCCCATCAACTTCTGTCGCATGATTGGAGAGATGGTGGGCACGCTTCGCTTTGCCCACCCTACGGCAGCTACAGTCGCGATACCGCAGCTCGCCGCCCCTCAATTCAACACCCGCTTGCCGCCGTCCGGGCTGTCCAGCGAGAACGTCGGCACGTCGATCTCAAATCGCTCGCCGCTTTCGTTGACCATCTGGTAGCGGCCGGTCATGAAGCCCGAGGCGGTCGAGAGCGGGACGCCGGAGGTGTATTCGTAGCGCTCGCCGGGCGCGAGGATTGGCTGCTCGCCGATCACGCCTTCGCCTTTAACCTCCTGCTGCCGCCCCGTCGCGTCGGTGATGATCCAGTGCCGCGTCTTGAGCTGCACGGTCTCGTCGCCGGAATTGGTGATCACGATGGTGTAGGACCAGAAGTAGCGCGAGCGCTCGGCCGACGACTGCTCCGGGACAAAGTTCGGCTCGACGGTCACTTCGATCTGGCGGGTCACGGCACGGTACATGGCTGCCATCATAACGAAAAGCTTGCCGGGAACCAATCGTGGCTCGCGGCGTCAGCGACATCGTGCCGCCCGAATTGGCACCGTAGTTACACCCCAATGTGATCCGATCGCTTTGCGAGCAGGCCACCGGCCCGGTACACTCCTCAAACGCTGCGATTTGCGCAAGGGTTTTGGCCCGATGACCATTGCCGATCAAGTGACGGGATCACCGGTCGCCGGAACCGCGGATGCCAAGTCCACCGTGGAGGCGAAGCCGCGCGCGGCGGCGCCCGCCATCACGCTGCCCGTCATCGGCGAGCGCGAGCTTCGCCTCGACCTTTTCCGCGGGCTGGCGTTGTGGCTGATCTTCATCGACCACTTGCCGCCAAATCTGCTGACCTGGTTCACCATCCGCAACTACGGCTTCAGCGACGCCACCGAGATCTTCATCTTCATCTCCGGCTACACCGCGGCCTTCGTCTACGGCCGCGCGATGCTGGACTCAGGCGTCGTCATCGCCACGGCGCGGATCCTGCGTCGGGTTTGGCAGATCTATGTCGCCCACGTCTTCCTGTTCACGATCTTCCTCGCGGAAATCTCCTATGTCGCGACCAGCTTCGAGAACCCGCTCTACACGGAAGAGATGGGCATCATGGATTTCCTCAAGCAGCCCGACGTCACCATCGTGCAGGCGCTGCTGCTGCGCTTCCGGCCCGTCAACATGGACGTGCTGCCGCTCTACATCGTGTTGATGCTGGCGCTGCCGCTGATCCTCTGGCTGATGAAATGGAAGCCGGATCTCACGCTCGGCCTGTCGGTCGTGCTCTACGTGGTGACTTGGGAGTTCGATCTCTATTTTTCGGCCTATCCGAACGGCTTCTGGGCGTTCAACCCGCTGGCCTGGCAATTGCTGTTCGTGTTCGGTGCCTGGTGTGCGCTCGGAGGTGCACGGCGCATGTCACGGATCCTGGCATCACCCGTGACGATGTGGATCTCGATCGCCTATCTGGCCGCGGCGTTCTACGTGACGTTGACCTGGTACGTGCCGCAGCTCTCCCACTTCATGCCGAAGCGGATCGAGCAGTGGATGTATCCGATCGACAAGACCGATCTGGACGTGCTGCGCTTCACGCATTTCCTGGCGCTGGCCGCGCTCACCGTGCGCTTCCTGCCGCGGGACTGGCCGGGCCTGAAATCGCCTCTCCTGAGGCCGTTGATCCTCTGCGGCCAGCATTCGCTGGAGATCTTCTGCCTCGGCGTGTTCCTGGCCTTTGCCGGCCATTTCATCCTGGCCGAGGTGTCCGGTGGCCCGGGCATGCATGCGCTGATTAGTCTCTGCGGAATCCTGATCATGTGGGCCATGGCCTGGGTGATTTCGTGGTACAAGCAGGTGGCTGACAAGAGCGGTTCGAAAACCAAAAACGCCGTCGGCAACGCCGATCTGGCGGGAGGGGGCTGATGAAGGCGAAGGTTCTCCGGAGCCTGATCCTGCTATGCGGTGTGCTCGCCGCGCCTTCCGCGCGCGCCGAGGATAATGCTGCGCCTCAAGCTCCCGCAGGGCCTGCGGCCTGCGAGGTGCCGTCCTATCTGCTCGCCACCGAAAGCCAGCTCCCGAAGGTCGCCGAGGCCGTGAAGAGCGAAAAGCCGCTCGAAATCCTGGTCGTCGGCAGCCGGTCGACCACCATCCCGTCGTCGGAAGAGAGCTCCTATCCGGCCCGGCTGCAGGCGATCCTGAAGGAGAAGCTGCCGTCGGAACCGGTGCACGTCTCCGTAGAACTACAGAGCAAGAAGACCGCAGAAGAGGCCGCATCCACCTTCGTTAAGCTTATGGAAGCGAAAAGGCCTACTTTGGTCATCTGGCAGACCGGGACCGTGGATGCTATCCGATCCATCGATCCCGATGAGTTCCGAGGTGCCGTCACGGATGGCGTTACTGCGCTGCAAAACGCTGGGGCCGACGTTATATTGATGAACTTGCAGTATAGCCCGCGGACCGAAACCATGATCTCGGTGCCGCCCTACCTAGATAATATGCGCGTGGTCGCGCAGGAGCATGATATTCCGCTGTTCGACCGTTTCGCGATCATGCGTCAATGGAATGATCAGGGGCAGTTCGACCTGTTCAATTCGTCGCGTGGACCGGAGTTGGCGAAACAGGTCCATGATTGCCTTGGCCGGGCGCTGGCGCAGTTCGTCGTCGATGCCGCCCATCTGGGTCCGGCCCAGCAGCAAAATTGAGGTTCAGCGTAAATGAGTTCTTTCCGCCCTTTTGGCCTGACGGCATGGCTGGCTGCGCCCATAGCGGCCGCGCTGCTGATGCCTGTGGCGCTGTCACCCGCCCACGCGCAGGCCGTGGCAGTCGCGCCGACGGCCCCACAGGCCGCTGGTCCGGCGCCCGCACCGCAGATCACGACCCCCGCGACCAGCCAGCAAGACTTTCCCGAGCAGCGCGGCCTCACCGCGCGCGCCATTGACAGGGTCAAGCAGGTCGCCAAATCCGCCGGCGACATCTTTAGCCGCGTGCCGTGCCTGCCGCCCAAGGGCAGCGCGAACAAGGGCAGCGCGAAATCGATGGGCTCGCTGCCGCATGTCGCGGGCAAGCTGGTCGCCGGCAAGCCGGTCGTGATCGTCGCGTTCGGATCGTCGTCGACGGCGGGCTTCGGTGCGAGCTCGCCCGATTTCAACTATCCGAACCGCCTCGCCGGACAGCTTCGCCGGCAATATCCGACTGCCGACATCACCGTCATCAACGCCGGTGTCGGCGGCGAGGACGCGCCCGAGATGATGAAGCGCCTCCAGAAGGAGGTGATCGACGTGCATCCGGACCTCGTGATCTGGCAGGTCGGCACCAATGCGGTGCTGCGCAACCTCGATCCGGGCGACACCGCAAAGCTCGTCGAGGACGGCATCACGCGCATCCAGGCGGCCGGCGATGCCGACATCGTGCTGGTCGATCCGCAATATTCGCCGCGCGTCACCGAGCGCCCCGAGAGCGCCGGCAAGATGGTGAAGCTGCTCGGCCGTGTCGCCGAGCTCCGCCATGTCGGGATCTTCCCGCGCTTCGAGGTGATGCGCGACTGGCACGAGAAGCAGGCCATTCCGGTCGAGAGTTTCGTGATCTCCGACGGCCTGCACATGAATGATTGGGGCTACGCCTGCTTCGCGCAGCTCCTCGGCGACGACATCATCCGCTCCGTCGGCCAGATCAAGTTAGGGGTCAACGTGCCTGCCGACGTGCGGACGTATAGGCCGATGTAGCTGCCGTAGGGTGGGCAAAGGCGCGTTAGCGCCGTGCCCACCACTTTATCTAACTCAAACGTCGGCAGAAGTGGTGGGCCCGCTTCGCTTTGCCCACCCTACGATTTCGAGTGCGTGGTTACGCCTTCTCCAGCGCCGCGGTGAGATCCTCGATCAGATCATCGGCATGCTCGAGCCCCGCGGAGAAGCGTATAAAGCCCTCGCTGATGCCGAGCGCAGCGCGGTCTTCCGGCTTCAGGCGCTGATGCGTCGTGGTCGCCGGATGCGTCACCAGACTCTTGGCGTCGCCGAGATTGTTCGAAATCTTCGCCAGCTTAAGCGCATTGAGCACGCGGAATGCCGCCTGCTTGCCGCCCTTGACCTCGAAGCCGACCAGCGTCGAGCCGCCGCGCATCTGCTTCTTCACCAGCGCCGCCTGCGGATGATCGGCGCGGCCGGGATAGACCAGCCGCGAGATCTTTGGATGGCTCGCGAGCACCTCGGCAACGCGGGCCGCGGTGTCGGTCTGCGCACGCACGCGCACGCCGAGCGTCTCCAGCCCCTTGAGCAAAACCCAGGCGTTGAACGGCGAGATCGACGGCCCGGTCTGGCGCATGAAATTGTGGATGTGCTCGGCGATGAAGGCTTCCGACGACAGGATGACGCCCCCCAGGCACCGACCCTGGCCGTCGATATGCTTGGTCGCGGAATAGACCACGACATCGGCACCGAGCGCGAGCGGGCTCTGCCAGATCGGGGTGGCGAACACGTTGTCGACAACGAGCCGTGCGCCGCCCTTGTGCGCGATCTCGGCGATGGCCGGGATGTCGAGCACGTCGAGCGTCGGATTGGTCGGGCTCTCCAGGAAGAACGTCTTGGTGTTCGGCTTGACCGCGCGCTGCCACTGGTCGAGATCCAGACCATCGACCAGCGTGGTCTCGATGCCGTAGCGCGGCAACAGATCCTGCACCACGTAGAGGCACGAGCCGAACAGCGCCTTTGATGCCACCACGTGATCGCCAGACTTCAAGGGCGCCAGGATCGCGGTTGTCACCGCGGCCATGCCGGTCGCTGCCGAGCGGGCGGCTTCGGCGCCTTCGAGCTCGATCATGCGCTGCTCGAACATCGCGATCGTCGGGTTGGAATAGCGCGAATAGATGAAGCCGGGATCTTCGCCCTTGAACCGCGCCTCGCATTCCTCGGCGCTCGCGTAGACGTAGCCCTGGGTCAGGAACAACGCCTCGGACGTCTCGCCATATTGCGAGCGCAGGGTGCCGGAATGGACGAGGCGGGTTTCGGGACGGTATTGCGCGGCGGACGCCGGGGACTTCGACATAGGACCTCCAACGTGACCACTTGAAAATGGTCACAAAAAAACCGGCCTGGATATCTCCACTGGCCGGGATCACAGAGGTCCCCGGCCTGTTTAGCGATTTATTTAACGTGGCTGCAAGCCGGCCGGCTCAAATCACCACGGGATAAGTCATGCTCATATTCCGCCATGCCCTTTTCGTCAAGGCATCCATCGGATAGCGGTAAAAGGTTCGTTTTTCCGCATTTTTGGATGCGTTTGACCCGAGATGAGGACCACCGGTTGACGTTCACGGTCGCCGCCGACGCCAATGGTATCCTGCCCGACCGCATGATCGCGGCGATGGCGGATGACGGGCTTATCCTGCCCGCCTACGACTTCGTCGAAAGCCAGATCCAGCCGGCGAGCCTCGATTTGCGTCTCGGCGATATCGCCTACCGTGTCCGCGCGAGCTTCCTGCCCGGGCCGGGGGCCACCGTTGCCGAGCGCATCGATGAGCTGAAGCTGCATGAGTTCAGCCTTGCCGACGGCGCGGTGCTGGAGACCAATTGCGTCTACATCGTGCCGCTGCTCGAGAGTCTCGCGCTGCCGCCGGAGATCGTCGCGGCCGCCAATCCGAAGAGCTCGACCGGCCGGCTCGACGTCTTCACCCGCGTGATCGCCGACGGCACCCGCCGCTTCGACATGATCGGCGCAGGCTATCATGGCCCGCTCTATGCCGAGATCAGCCCAAAAACGTTTCCGGTGCTGGTGAGCGAAGGCTCGCGGCTATCGCAGGTGCGCTTCCGCACCGGCGATGCCATCCTCAACATTGACCAGCTCGAGGCGCTGCATGCGACCGAGCGTCTCGTCGACATCGACGAGGCCGATCTCACCGGCGGTGTCGCCGTCTCCGTCGATCTCTCCGGCGAGAAGGGCGGCGGCTTCGTCGGCTATCGCGCGAAACGACACACCGGCGTCGTCGACGTCGATCGCCGCGCCGGCTACGCGGTCGAGGATTTCTGGGAGCCGATCTCGGCGCGTCCCGACGGCAGCCTCATCCTTGATCCCGGCGAGTTCTACATCCTCGCCTCCAAGGAAGCCGTGCAGGTGCCGCCGGACTACGCTGCGGAGATGGTGCCGTTCGATCCTCTGGTCGGCGAATTTCGCGTGCACTATGCCGGCTTCTTCGATCCCGGCTTCGGCTATGCCGGTGCGGGCGGGCAAGGCGCGCGCGCGGTACTCGAGGTGCGCTCGCGCGAAGTGCCCTTCATCCTCGAGCACGGCCAGATCGTCGGCCGCCTCGTCTACGAGAAGATGCTGGCGCGGCCCGACGCAATGTACGGCCAGCGCATCGGCTCGAACTACCAGGCGCAGGGCCTGAAGCTGAGCAAGCATTTCCGGGTGTAGCCGCATCCTCCGATGTCATGCCCCGGCTTGATCGGGGCACCACTACGCCGCGGCCCATTGTTCAGGCTCGACCGCCTCTGGAATACCGGATCGCCCGATCGAGGTCGGGCGATGACACCGAATGTGCGTCAGGTTGCGAAGCGAAATCCGGGAACTCTCGCCACCAAAAAGATCCCGGATTGCGCTGCGCTCCATCCGGGCTACATTCCGTCCGAGGTGACGACATGACAGATCAATCCGACCTCGACACAAGAATTCTCGAAGACGCCGCGGATGCGCTGATCTATTCGGATCGGGCGGGCACGATCGTCCGATGGAATCGCGCCTCGAGCGCGCTGTTCGGTTTCTCCGCGCAGGAGGCGCTCGGCCAGAACCTCGACCTGATCGTTCCCGAGCATTTGCGCGCCGCGCATTGGAAGGGCTTTGAGACTGCGACGTCGAGCGGCGCGATGAAGCTCGCCGGCCGCCCTACGCTGACCCGCGCGCTGCACAAGAGCGGGCGCAAGCTCTACATCGAGATGACGTTTGCGCTTGTCAGAGACGCTGGCGGCGCCGTGCAGGGGGCGGTGGCAATGGCGCGCGATGTGACCGAAAGGGTCGAACGCGAGCGCGCGGCCAAGGCTGCGTCGCCGCCGCCAACTTCGTGATCCGGAATTGGGCTAGGAAGCGTGCAGGGCGCCCTGCACGAGCGTCAGCTTGCTCGTCACTGGGGGCAGTGACACACTCGATCAAAACAACGATCGGGAGCGAACATGGCCGCTGCAGCAGACTCCGCGCAGGAAGCCCGGTGGCAACGCTGGCGCGCCATCGCCGATCTCTACCACGCCTATTTCACCGGCCTCATCCTCACCGTGGTGACGCGACGCGGCACGGCGGATGCTGCCGAATTCGTCTTCCGCGTGTTTCGCCGCCAGCAGCAGGAGCGTTTCCTTCCCGGGCTCGACAAGCTCGGGCTGCGTCATTTGCCGCCGGCGGTGGCGGCTGCGCAATATCACTATCTCTCCAACTGGATCGGCGGCGTGCATGTCGAATACATGTATGAGAGCGATGCTAAGGCCTGGATCCGCTATCCGCCGCCACGCTGGATCTGGAAGGGCCCCGCGATCTGCGGCATTCCCGGCGAGGTGTCGCGCGCGATGCTGCGCGGCTGGCACGCCAACAACGGCGCGGCGCTCGGTGATCTCAGGCTCGGCTTCGTCTGCACCAAGCAGAGCGTCGACGGCCAGGACGGGCTCGAAGGTTACTACTACGAATATGATCATCCGCTCGAGGTCGACCAGCGCCTGGTATTCGCGCGCCATCTCGAAGCACCGCTGTTCGATGCGGACAGCGCGCCGGGACTGCCGGTCGCGAGCTGGCCAAAGCCGCGGCTGGAAAAGGCCTATCGCAACTACGCGATGGAATATGTCCGCACGGCCGCGCCTGTGATGGTGCAGTTGTTCGGTCCCGAGGATGCCGGATATCTCCTGCATCTGACGGGCAAACTGATCGGCATGCAGAGTTTTGACGAGGTCGCGGCGGCGCTGGGGAAGAGCCGCGGCGGCGCGAAGGAGTTTGCATCCTTCCTGAACGCCCTGCTCGCGGCACAGGACGATGCGGCCGATCTTGCGGAGTCCGAAGGCGGCTTCGAGATCGGTCAGCAAAGCTGGAAGCTGATGGATGATGTCGCCGATTATCATCCGGCTATCGCGAAGGTGCTGCAAGGCCTGTTCGAGGGGCTTGCGGCCGGCTGCGGGCGTCATATCGGCGTCAGGCTGCAAGCGGGTGCAGGCGGCAAGCCGCCGCTGCTCTGGAGCATCGGTTAGCGAAGCACCTTCCATGCGCCGAAATGCGCTCCCGCAGGGCACGCTTGCGCCTGACGCAGGTGGAATCGGTCATCGCCGTGCTAACACTGGCCATTCATCAGGTTCGTTCATGGGTTGAATCGGTCAATTGACGGTGAACGTGATCATACTCACAGACGCTGCGATCCAATCGTCGTAGCACCTTCTTAAAGAGTCATTTGGAGAGGAAATGTCCGACGTCGGCGTCGCCGAGATTCCGGTCGATGAGGAGGAGCGTCCCAAGCCGCCGCAGTCGCGGCCGGCGCGATCTGCTGCGCCACGGAGCGCGCTGGTCGACGGGCCGATCCTACGCACGCTGCTCGGGCTTGCCTGGCCGAACGTGATCGGGCTCTCCGCCGGCACCTGCGTGGTGATCGCGGAGACCTCCTATATCGGCCGTCTGGGCGTCGAATCCCTCGCCGCGATGGCGCTGGTGTTTCCCTGCGTGATCCTGATGATGACGATGTCCGGCGGCGCCATGGGCGGTGCCGTGGCTTCCGCGATTGCGCGTGCGCTGGGGGCTGGCGACCGCGAGCGCGCCGGCACGCTTGCCGCGCACGCGCTCCTGATCGGCATTGCCTTCGGCCTCGTCTTCATGCTGGGCATGCTGATCTTCGGGCCGCGTCTGCTCGAGCTGCTCGGCGGCCGCGGCAATGTGCTGGCGCAGGCGGTCGCCTACACGCAGGTGTTCTTCGGCGGCGCGGTGCTGCCCTGGCTGCTCAATACTTTGGCTGGCGTGCTGCGCGGCACCGGCAACATGAAGCTGCCCTCGCTGTTGATGCTCAATTCGGCGGTGTGCCAGATCATCCTCGGCGGCACGCTGGGCCTCGGGCTCGGCCCCGTCCCGCAATTCGGCATGCGCGGCGTCGCCGCCGGCGCGCTGATCGCCTACACGATCAACATCGGCGTGATGGGCTGGTATTTGTTTTCCGGCCGCGCGCGCGTCGTGCCCAAGCTGGCCGGCCTGAAGATCCAGTGGGCGATGTTCTTCGACATCCTGAAAGTGGGCGCCATCGCCTGCTTCTCGCCGCTGCAATCGGTGCTGACGATCTCGATCTTCACCCATATGCTGGCCAAGTTCGGCACCGCGATCCTCGCCGGCTACGGCGTCGGCGCGCGGCTCGAGTTTCTGCTGATCTCGATCGCGTTCTCGTTCGGCATCGCCTCGGTGCCGATGGTCGGCATGGCGATCGGCGCCGGCAAGATCGCACGCGCACGCCGCATTGCCTGGACGGCCGGCGTGGCAGCATTCTTCGCGGTGGGCACGCCCGCGAGCCTGATTGCGATCTTCCCCGATCTCTGGGTCAATATCTTCACCGACAGCGCGATCGTGCGCGCGACGAGTCATCAATATCTCTCCACCGTCGCGCCGTTCTACGCCTTCATGGGCCTCGCCACGGCAATGTATTTTTCATCTCAGGGCGCGGCCAAGGTGCTGGGCCCGGTGCTGGCGCAGACCGCGCGGCTCCTGTTCATCGCGGTCTGCGGCTGGTGGCTGTCGACGCATGAAGCGACCGCGCAGAGCTTCTTCTGGCTCGCTGCGAGCTCGATGGTCGTGCTTGGAACGCTGTCCTGTTCCAGCGTCGTGCTGACGCGCTGGGGACCGCGCGAGACGAAGCCCGCGATCAGGCCGGTTCTTTCGGCCGCGGCGGACTAGGGCGCTTGCCGCATTTTGTTTCCAAATGTTTCTATCTATCGCCAAGCAATATCGAGTAACTGGAGCTGCTCTCTGCCGAAGGCTCCGCGCAAGCTCTTGAGGACAACGTCGCCTCGAGTCCAGCAAAAGCACGGAAAGCCACCATGACCTCGATTTCGGCGCTCTCCTCCCGCCACCACCACACATCGCCGTTGCAGCGACTACAAGACGAGCTGCAAGCTGAAGTGAGTTCGGGCGCGATCAATTCGTCCGATCAGTCGGCGCTGTCGTCCGCCCTCAGCGACGTTGATTCCGCCTTGCAATCGAGCAGCGCGAGCGATCAATCAAGCGGTAGCAGACCATCGACCGACGCTTTCAAGTCAAAGATCGATGATCTTATCCAGCAGGAAGTGCCGGCCGGCAAGCTGACCGACCAGCAGGGCACCGAGCTGCAAGGTATCTTCAAAGCCGCGTTCTCCCATGGGCCGGGTGGAGCAGGTGGACCACCGCCACCCGACGGGCCTCCTCCCGCCAACGGCCCGGATAGTTCGTCGAGCGGCAATTCCGTGGTGGACCTGCTTCAACAATTTCTTCAGTCGCTGACAAGCTCGCTCACGGATTCGAGCTCTTCCAGCACGACGGGAGCAAGCGACACGGCGAATGCAAGCGGATCTTCTTCGGCCAACGGCACGAACAGCTCGTCAAGCGGCAATTCGGCGACGGATCTGCTTCAACAATTTCTTCAGTCGTTGAAAAGCTCGCTCGCGGATTCGACCTACAGCGCGACGCGATCAGGCGACCCGACGAACGCAAACGACCCGTCGCTTTCCGGCGTCCTCATCAACGACCGGATCTGACATCGGCGAGGCATCATCCGACCGGCTCGGTGCAATCATCCTTCGGGTCCCCGAAGGGTGGTTGTCCTGTTGCTACGGTTGCCACGCCGACGCGATCTAGTGATGCCTGTGGCGGCGATGGCCGCTACCGCCGACATTCGCAAGCCGCATCAGTTGCGGGATCATTGCCATCATGTCGCCGCCGCCTGCGCCGCCGAGCATGCCCATGATGTCGCCGCCGCCCATGCCCATGCCGCCCATCGGCGCGTAGCCGCCATAACCGCCGCCGAGACTGCCGCTGGCAAGACCGCCGCCGCCGCCCATCATGCCGCCGAAACCGCCGCCGTTCTCCATCATGCGGCTCATCATCGGGCCCATGGTCTGCATCAGCATGGCGAAGCGGCGCTTGCCCATCTTCGCCTTCATCATCTCCAGCATCGGCGCCATCTGGGTCATCATGTCCTGACCGCCGGCGCCTCCGCCGCCACCGAGACCTGCGAACTGCGCGCGGGCCGGCGTGCTCGTGATGGAAAACAGCAGCAGCAGCACGGCGGCTGCCTGGCGGATCACCTTGTCAGCACCTCTCATTGCTCGCTCCCTTGGCTGGCTCCCTGCATGCGCGGCGCCGCGGGAGGCGGAGCCAAACGGACGCATGGGGCCATGATTAGAGCCGGCGCGGGGAGGGCTCTGTGAAAATCGTCACAGAGGAACCGCTAACCTGGGAACGCCCTGTGCATGGCATGCACCGCTTCCCTGGTCTGCCCCTGCACGTAAGGTGCGAGCTCGTTCGGCAGCATGTCGATGGTCCAGACCAGCCGGCACTTCGCCTCGCCGTCGGCGATCACCTGAACCGAGGCGCTGTAATGCTTCAGCCGCTCGTTGTTGATCGCATAGACCAGCCGCTGCCGCGCGTCGTCGGCGTCGACCAGCACCTCGCGCGCGACCGAGCCGTTGGAGAAGGTGACGATGCGCGCATCGCCGTCGAGCTGGCACGCCGTGACGAAGCCCGGCACGAGACGCTCGTGCAGGGCACCGAAATCGCGAACCGCGTCCCACACTTTGTGTGCGGGAGCGTTGAGAGGAACGTCGTTGTGGATGGAGGCCATGGATGTGTCCTTTTGATTGGGAAAGACGAGCCATAAGGCCGTCATTGCGATGACGAGCCTTGGGCACGCGCATGCCGTACTCTCAGATGTCATCACCCGACTTGATCGGGCGATCCGGTATTCCAGAGACGGGCGTGATTGAATCGAGAAGCCGCGGCGTACTGGATGCCCCGGTCAAGCCGGGGCATGACAGAGTGTGTGTGGTGCTGTGGTCACCACCTCACGTACACACCGCTTCCACATTGTTGCCGTCGGGGTCGATCAAAAACGCCGCGTAGTAGGTCGGGCTGTAGTCCTTGCGCGGACCCGCGCCACCATTGTCGCGTCCGCCGGACTTCAGGCCTTCGCTGTGGAATTTCTTCACGGCGTCGTGGTCCTTGGCGCGGAATGCGATGTGGGCGCCGTCGGCCTTGCGGCCCTTGTTCAGATGCAGCCAGAGCGCCGGCTCGCCCTTCGGCCCGAAGCCGGCATAGCCGTCGCCGCTCGAGCAGAGCACGTAGCCGAGGGGACTGAGCACCGCGGTATAGAATTGCGTGCTGGCGTCGAGGTCGGCAACGCGCAATCCGATGTGGTCGTACATGATGGTCTCCATTGCAAAAGCGCGCCTCGTCATGGCGCGACATGGAGACGAACCTAGTCAGTTGAGGGCAAGCTGCTCTTGGAAAATCTTGCGCATCCCCCGGGAGGCCTGGCGAAACTTCGTCGGAGAGACGCCGGCGGCGCGATGGAAGGTGCGGACGAAGTTGGAGAGATCGCCGAAGCCGACGTCATAGGCGATGTCGGTGACCGCGATGTCATGATCTGTCAGCAGGCGAGCGGCGTGCCGCAGCCGCGAGCGCACGAGATATTGATGCGGGGTGACGCCGAGCACGTTTGAGAACAGCCGCAGGAAGTGGAACGGGCTGAGACCAGCCTGCCGCGCTGCGTCGTCGAGGTCGATGTCCTCTCCTGAATTCTCGTCGATCCACAGCGCGCTCTCCACGGCGCGGCGGCGGTCGCGTGCCGTCGGCGCGACCTGTTTGCGCGCCTTGCCCGAGACCACCTCGACGAAGCGGCCCGCAAGGATCTGGCCGATCTCGTCGATGCCTAAGTCGCTGTTGCCATCTGCTGCCGTCTGGGCCAGCTCGCCCAGTACCATCAGCTCGGGGAGCGGCGGCGTGGCGCCGACCTGCCAGACTTCGCGTCGTCCGCCGAGCGCTTCGACGAGGTCTTCGCCAATGAAGAACGACAGGCATTCGTCGCCGCTGACATGCTCATGCGTGCAGGTGTATTCCTCGCCGGGATGGCCGACCAGCACGGAGCCCGCCACCAGCTCGAAGAAGCCGGCCCGGCAATGGCAGCCAAAGCTGCCTTCGCGGACATAGGCGAGCGAATGGCCGGTGCGGTATTCGGCAAACGGCTTGTCGTCCGGTCCCGCATCGCAGCGAAACCGCGACACCGTCATCGAAGGCGTCGTCTTCAGCGTGGTCGCTTCCATCCACCCTATCTAGGCATGATCCGGAAAAGTGTGTAGCGGTTTTCCGATAAGATCATGCCCAAAAATAAAACCAAAAGCGCGATCACAATCGCGCTTTTAGCTGGCGCGCGGTGGGGCAACGGGCAGCAGCACCTCGAACAGCGTCTTGCTGGCGACCGGGTGGGCGCCCTCGAGCGAGAGCAGGCGGCGTTTCGAGATCACCCCGCCATAAGGCGAGATCCGGTCGGCATAGTTCCCGACCTCCAGCACGCGATGGCAGGGCACGATGATTATGAAGGGATTTTTGCCGATCGCCTGTGCCACCGAATGTGAAGCGCCAGAGGCGCCCAGAGCCTTGGCGATCTCGCCATAGGTGCGGGTCTCCCCGCGCGGGATGGCCCGGGCGAAGTCATAGACGCGCCGGTTGAAGGGCGGCACGCCGCTCATGTCGAGGCTGATGTCGGGGAGATCGGCGGCGTCGCCATGCAGGAATGCGGTGATCGCCTCGATCGCAAGCTCGGTGTTGCCGTCCGGCCGCTGCTCGCGTGCCTCGGGATGGGCCCGAAAAATCCGGCGGCGGGTGTCGAGCTCCCGCGCCTCCGGCAATTGCACGGCCACGATCCCGGCGCTGCTCCACACGATGCCGCAGCGGCCGATCGCCGTATCGAATATCAGGTAAGACCGCCCCACCATGCACGCCCCACTCATGCACGTCCTTAGCCCGGACAAAGATCATAACACCGCCACAATCCGGCGCACTTGGATTCTTGCCAGGACGTTAAGAAGCGTGAGGGCAAAGGCGCCAAAGCGCTTGGCGCGAGACGCCGTCTCGGCTAATCAAGGGGGTGCGGACCACGCATCAAGCGGGCGTAGTTCAATGGTAGAACGGCAGCTTCCCAAGCTGCATACGAGGGTTCGATTCCCTTCGCCCGCTCCAAGCGCTCGCTCTTCCAGCCAACGCTCGTATCTGCCGACGCGCGAGCGTCCGCTGCCGCTAGCTCGGCAAGCTCCGCAAGAAATCGATCATTGCCGCATTCACCTCGTTCGGCCGTTCCTGCTGGGTCCAGTGACCACAGCCAGGGAGCATCTGGATGTCACGGAGCAGCGGCACCGATTGTTTCATGTTGGCGAGGTGCTCGGCCGCACCGGGGAATGCGATGACCATGTCGTGGTCGCCGGCGATGAAGAGCGTTGGCACGGTGACCTTCAGGCCCTCGAAGGCGGCCATCAGCTCCCAGTTGCGATCGACGTTGCGATAATAGTTGAGGGGACCGCGAAATCCGCTGCGAGCGAACTCGGCGGCATAGAAGTCGAGATCGCTCGCGCTGAGCCATGACGGCAGCGGCACCGGCACCTTCGGCAGCATGCCGCCGGTCCGCGACACCATGCCGACGCCGACGTTCCTGCCACTGCTTGCGGCTCTCGCGCGGATCGCGGCGGCGCCTTCGCCCGATCCGCCATAGAGCATCGCACCGAGTGTCGCGCGCGGATCCCTTTCGAACTCCGCCTCTGCCACGCCCGGCTCCTGGAAATACAGTTGATAGAACTGCGCCTCCGCCGTCTGCGGCATCAGGCTCGTTGGGGGCGCCGGGCTCCGCGGGCGGAACGGCACGCTGAGGATGGCGGCCGCACGAAAACGATCCGGCCGCAGGCGCGCGGTGTGCCAGGCAATCGTTGCGCCCCAGTCGTGTCCGACGATCACGGCGGTGGGTGCTTCAAGAGCGTCGAGCAGTCCGACCAGATCGCCGACCATATGGAAGATCGTGTATTGGTCGATCGCTTCGGGGCGGTCGCTCTTGCCATAGCCACGCATGTCAGGCGCAACGGCGTGGAAGCCGGCCGCGGCCAGCGCGGCAAGCTGATGGCGCCAGGAGTACCAGCTCTCGGGAAAGCCGTGGCAGAGCAGGACGAGCGGCCCTTCACCCTGCTCGGCGACGTTGAGGCTGATGCCATTGGTCCGGATCATCCGCTGCGTTGGCTGGCTCATGTGACTGCCTCCCACGGGTGCTCGGTCGATCGCAGCATCCTAACCGGGTGTGCGAGGCGCGCAAAGATTCTAATATATTAGCCTCTCGATCCCGGCGTTCGCCGCGCGCCGCGCTAAGCTCGTTCTTGCTTTGGCGGATGCGGTCCGGCAGCCGGCCGATATTCGGATGAGGGGCCATGGACCAGCAAAAGCTCGACCGCGCGATCGGTCGCCGATTGAAGACATTGAGGATGCATGCCGGCATGACCCTGAACGAACTCGCCGCGCGCTCGGGCGTCAGCCGCGCGATGATTGGGCGCGTCGAGCGCGCGCAGAGCAGCGCCACGGCTTCGCTGCTCGGAAAGCTCTGAGCGGCGCTCGAGGTCTCGCTGAGCGACGTGGTCGCGCTTGCTGAGAAGCCGCCGGAACGGCTGGTGCGGCTTGCCGACCAGCCGCAATGGCGCGATCCCGAGAGCGGCTATCGCCGCCGTCACGCCTCGCCGACGGATGCGGCTAGCGGCATCGAGATCATCGTCGTCGACCTGCCGGCCGGTGCGCGCGTGCCCTACAGCCCCTGGGGCCGCACCGCCTTCACCCAGCAGCTCCTGATGCTGGAGGGCGCGATCTCCGTGTATATCGACGCCAAGACGCTGCGCCTGCGCGAAGGCGATTGTCTCGACTTCGACGTCATGCGCGCGGTGACCTTCGAGAACGAAAGCCGGCAGGATGCGCGCTACGTCATCGTCATCCGGCGCGGAACAACTCAAGGGAAAGCCTGATGCCGCTGATCGTGCGCGATGCCACGCTGGAAGACGCCGCCGAAATTTTGGCGATCTACAATTTCGCCGCGCTGAACACCACGGCAGTATGGACCGACGTCCCGTCGGACCTGGAGGCGCGGCGCGACTGGATCCGCGCCCGCGGCGAGGCGGGCTATCCCGTGCTGGTCGCAATGCGCGGATCGGATGTGGTGGGCTTTGCCTCCTTCGGCGACTTCCGCCCGTGGCCCGGCTATCGCCACACCGTGGAGAATTCGGTGTATGTCGACGAGCGCCATCACCGCTGCGGCATCGGTCGCAGCCTAATGGCCGCGCTGATCGAGCGCGCCACCGCCATGCGCAAGCACACGATGATCGCAGGGATCGAGGCCGCCAATGCGGGTTCGATCGCGCTGCATGCCTCGCTCGGCTTTAGCGAAGTGGCGCGCATGCCGGAGGTCGGCTGCAAGTTCGGCCGCTGGCTCGATCTCGTCTTCATGCAGAAGCGGCTCGCCACTGACATCGCGCCGTGAGATGAGGAGCGACATGCATATCCGTACCGGCGATACCTATGATCCGCGCGTCATCGCGCTGCTCGATTATCACCGGACAAGCGCGGCGGCGCAGACGGCGCCCGGCAGTGCGCATGCACTCGATCTCAGCGGCCTTCGCGCAGCCGATGTCGCGTTCTGGACCGGCTGGGATGACGAGACGCTGGTCGCCACCGGCGCGCTGAAGACGCTCGCGGCCGATCATGGCGAGGTGAAGTCGATGCACACGCTTCAGACCGCGCGCCGGCGCGGCTTTGGCGCGCTCATGCTCAGCCATATCATCGGCGAGGCGCGCGGGCGCGGCATGGCGCGGCTGAGCCTCGAAACCGGATCGTGGGATTATTTCAGGCCCGCGCACGCGCTCTACCGGGCGCACGGCTTCGTCGATTGCGGTCCGTTCGAGGGCTATGTCGAGGATCGCAACAGCCTGTTCCTGACGCTCAACCTGACCGGACGCTGAGCCGCGGCGGTGGCGGCCGTCCTTCCGCCCGTCCCTCAAAATGAGTTGCGTACCTCAGAAAACCTCTGCTAGCCTTCAGCCCATGAAGCAGGACGCGCCCGCCGCGCTGACATTGAGGGACATCGCAAGCCAGGCTGGCGTCAGCCTCGCCACGGTCGATCGCGTTCTGCACAACCGGCCCGGCGTGCGGCCGGACACGGTCCGGCGCGTCAAGGAGGCGATCGAACGCAATTCCTTTCAGCCGCATGTTGCCGCCGCCGAGCTCGCCCGCGGCCGCGCCCGACGCTTTGCCTTCGTGATGCCGTCGGGACCGAACCTCTTCATGCAGCAGATCCAGTCCTATCTCGGCGAGATGACGGCCTGGCTCTCGGCCCGCCGCCTCGCGGTCGAGATGATCGCGACCGACGTGTTCGACGCTTCCGTACTCGCATCTTCGCTCGAGGCTCTCGTCGGCACCTATGACGGCATCGCCGTGGTGGCGCTCGATCATCCCGGCGTGCGGGCGGCGATCAACGATCTCGTCGAGGGCGGGGCCAAGGTGGTGACGCTGGTCTCCGACGTGCCGTCGTCGCGGCGCCACCATTATGTCGGCATCGACAACATCGCTGCGGGGCGCACCGCGGGCGCGCTGGTCGGCCGGCTCGTGGGTCCAAGGTCAGATTTAAGCTCCGGCAAGGTCGCGATCGTCGCTGGCTCGCAGGGCCTGCGCGACCACGCCGAGCGCATCTTCGGCTTCAACCAGGTGATGGCCTCGGAGTTCGTCGAGCTGAGCGTGCTGCCGGTGCTGGAGGGGCGCGACGAGGACGAGCGTTCCTGGCAGCTATTGGCGCGGCTGCTCGCCAAACACCCTGATATCGTCGGCCTCTACAATGTCGGCGCGGGCACGCAGGGCGTTGCGAGGGCGCTGATGGAGTCCGGCCGCGACAAGCAGATCGTGTTCGTCGGACACGACGTCACGGTCCTGACGCGCAAGCTGCTGCTGCAGGGCGTGATGGATGCCGCGATTTCGCAGAACCCCGGGCACGAGGCGCGCGCCGCCGTGCGCGTGTTGCTGGCGCTGGCGCGGGGCGAGCCGATCTTGAGCGAACAGGAGAAGATCCGCATCGACATCGTGATGCGGGACAATCTGCCTTAGCCGGCAGAACGGATGCGTGAGGACGGCCCGTGCGGGACAGGCGACAGAGATCGCCAGCAGGGCCGGAAAGGGAGGACGAAACGTGTTTCTCGGACTGGACATCGGCACGTCCGGTGTGAAGGCGGTGCTCGTAAGCGAAGCCGGTGCGATTGTCGCGACCGCCGCGCGCGAGCTTGCGCTGTCGCATCCCGCGCCGCTGTGGTCCGAGCAGGATCCGGACGCCTGGGTCGATGCCGCGGTCGGCGCGGTCGACGATCTCGCCGCCAGCAACCGCAGCGAGGTCGCGCTCACTCGCGGCATCGGGCTGTCCGGCCAGATGCACGGCGCGACGCTGCTTGGCGATGACGGCCGTCCGCTGCGCCCTGCCATTCTCTGGAACGACGGCCGCTCGCATGCCGAATGTGCCAAGCTGGAGCGGCGCTGTCCGTCGCTGCATGCGATTGCGGGCAATCTGGCGATGCCCGGTTTCACTGCGCCAAAGCTGTTGTGGGTCGCGGGGCACGAGCCCGAGATCTTCAGGCGCGTCGCAAAAGTGCTGTTGCCGAAGGCCTATGTCCGCTACCGCCTCACCGGCGAGATGGTCGAGGACATGTCGGATGCCGCCGGCACGCTGTGGCTCGACGTCGGCCAGCGCCGCTGGTCGCCGCTGCTGCTGCACGCCACGGGCCTCGATCTGCATCACATGCCGCGGCTCGTCGAGGGCAGCGAGGTCAGTGCAGTGCTGGCTCCAGAATACGCGCAGCGATGGGGCATGGCGAAGAATGTGGTGGTTGCCGGTGGCGCCGGTGACAACGCGGCGAGCGCGATCGGGCTCGGCGCGATCGCGCCCGGCGATGCCTTCCTGTCGCTCGGCACCTCCGGCGTCATCTTCCGTGTCACCGACCGGTTTGCGCCGGCGCCCGCTTCCGCCGTGCACGCCTTCTGCCACGCACTGCCCGGCCTGTGGCATCAGATGGGCGTGATGCTCTCGGCGGCGGCTTCCCTCGCCTGGCTTTCCGACGTGATGGCAACGCCTGCTGCCGCGCTGCTTGCGCCGCTCGGCGAGAGCGTCGATGCGCCGAGCCCGATCAAGTTCCTGCCCTACCTCGATGGCGAGCGCACGCCGCACAATGATGCTGCAGCGAGCGGCGCCTTCGTGGGCCTGCGCGGCGCAAACGGACGCGACCAGATCGTGCAGGCCGTGCTCGAAGGCGTCGCCTTCGCCGCGCGCGACAATCTCGCCGCGCTCGGCAGCGCCAGCTCGGCGATTTCGGAGGTCGATCTCGTCGGCGGCGGATCGCGCTCGGCCTTGTGGGCGCAGATCTGCGCCGACGTGCTCGGCATTCCCGTCCACCGCGTCGAGGAAGGCGAGGTCGGAGCTGCGCTGGGCGCCGCGCGGCTCGGACGCCTGGCCGCCACCGGCGAGGAGCCCGCGCAAGTCTGCACGCGGCCGCGGCGCCTCGCGAGTTTCGCGCCGCGCGCGTCCACTGCTGCCGCCTATGACGACGCCTATCATCAGTGGCGAAAACTGTATCCCGCGCTGAAGGAGTTCTCGCTGTGAACGCATCCCCAAATTTCTTTGGTGCGACCGCGCCGGTCGCCTATGGCGGTACGAACGCCAAGGGCCCGCTCGCGTTCCGCTGGTACGACAAGGACCGCATCGTCCACGGCCGCAGGCTGGAGGATCATTTGCGCTTTGCCGTCTGCTACTGGCATTCGTTCTGCTGGCCGGGCGGTGATCCCTTCGGCGGCGAGACGTTCCTGCGGCCATGGCATCACGGCAGCGATGCCATGGCGATGGCGCGCGCCAAGGCCGATGTCGCCTTCGAGCTGTTCCGCCTGCTAGATGTGCCGTTCTTCACCTTCCATGACGTCGACGCGGCGCCGGAAGGAGCCTCGCTCGCCGAATCCGTCGCCAACCTCAACGCGATCGCCGATCTGTTCGAACAGAAGATGGCCTCCGCCAAGGTGCGCCTGCTCTGGGGCACCGCCAATCTGTTCACGCACCGCCGCTACATGGCGGGCGCCGCGACCAATCCGGATCCCGACGTCTTTACCTATGCCGCCGGACAGGTGCGCGCCGCGCTCGAGGTCACGCACCGGCTCGGCGGCCAGAACTATGTGCTGTGGGGCGGGCGCGAGGGTTACGAGACGCTGCTCAACACCGACATCGGCCGCGAGCTCGACCAGCTCGGCCGCTTCGTCTCGCTGGTCGTCGAGCACAAGCACAAGATCGGTTTCGAGGGCCCGATCCTGATCGAGCCCAAGCCGAAGGAGCCGACCAAGCATCAATACGACTTCGACGTTGCCACCTGCTACAGCTTCCTCCAGCGCTATGACCTCCTCGAGGACGTCAAGCTCAACATCGAGCAGAACCACGCCATCCTCGCCGGGCACTCGTTCCAGCACGAGGTTGCGCTTGCCGAGGCGCTCGGCGTGTTCGGCTCGCTCGACATCAACCGCGGCGATGATCTGCTCGGCTGGGACACCGACCAGTTCGCGATGAACGTGTGCGAGCTGGTGCTGGTGTTCCACGAGATGCTGAACCGCGGCGGCTTTACCACGGGCGGTCTCAATTTCGATGCCAAGATCAGGCGACAATCGATCGACCCCGACGATCTGATCCACGCCCATGTCGGCTCGATGGATGCCTGCGCGCGGGCCTTCCTCGCGGCGGCCGACATGCTCGATGCCGGCGCGCTCACGGCGCCGCTCGCCGAGCGCTATAACGGATGGGCTGGAGCTGAGGGCCGCGCCATCCTTGCCGGCCAGCGCTCGCTCGCCGATCTCGCCGATCGCGCGCTCGCCCCCGGCTTCGATCCGCAGCCGCGGTCGGGCCGGCAGGAATACCTTGAATCCCTGGTCAACCGGTACGTCTGAGCGAGGCCGCTGATGACAAACGTTGAAGCAACACGGCAGCCGGTCCTCGAACTGACCGGGATCGGCAAGGAGTTCGGCGCCATCCGCGCGCTGCACGACGTCGACATGCAGGTCTATCCGGGCGAGGTGGTCGGCTTGATGGGCGACAACGGCGCCGGCAAGTCGACGCTGGTGAAAATTATCGCCGGCAATTTCCGTCCCAGCCACGGCGAGATCCGCTTCGACGGCAATGCCGTGCATTTCTACCGGCCGATCGACGCCCGCGCCGTCGGCATCGAGGTGGTCTACCAGGACCTCGCGCTCGCCGACAATCTGTCGGCGGCGGCGAACGTCTTTCTCGGCCGCGAGCTCAAGCGCAAATTCGGTCCCATCTCGCTGCTCGACCACAAGGCGATGGCGGCGCGCGCGCTGGACTTGTTCGGCGAGTTGCGCTCGGAGACGCGGCCGCATGATCTCGTCAAGCAGATGTCGGGCGGCCAGCGCCAGGCGGTCGCGATCGCGCGGACGCGGCTGTCGAACGCCAAGCTCGTGATGATGGACGAGCCAACCGCCGCGATCTCGGTGCGCCAGGTCGAGCAGGTGCTGAGCCTGATCCACCGCCTGAAGGAGCAGGGCGTCGCCGTGATGCTGATCTCGCACCGCATGCCCGACGTGTTCGCGGTCTGCGACCGCGTCGTGGTGATGCGCCGTGGCGAGAAGCGCGCCGACAAGGCGATCCACGATACCAGCCCCGAGGAAGTCACCGCCCTCATCACCGGCGCGAAGGAGGCGGCGTAATGGCGATCCAGATCGAATCCCCTATCACCTTCACCAATGTCGGCAAGGCAAGATGGTGGCAGCGCGGTCTTCTTGCGACGCAGACCGGCTACGTCCTGCTCGCGCTCCTGGTGCTGCTCGCCATCATGCATTTCGCCAGCCCCTATTTCTTCACCGAAGGCAACATGCAGAACGTGGCGAAGAACTTTTCCTTCATCGCCATCGCAACCCTCGGAATCACCTTCGTCATCATCACCGGCGGCATCGATCTTTCCGTCGGTTCGATGATGTGCTTCTCCGCCATGATCACATCCATGGTCATGGTCGAGCTGTCGGCACCGGGATCGCTGTTCGTCCATTTGGCGGCTGACGGCAAGACCGTCGTCGCCAACGTGCCTGGATTGATTCTCGTGATCTCGGTGGTGGCGGGGCTGGCGGCCGCACTCGTCGTCGGGCTCATCAACGGCTTCTGCATCGCGACGCTGGGGCTGTCGCCATTCGTCACGACACTCGGCATGCTCTCGATCGTGCGTGGGCTCGCTTATGTCGTCTCCAACGGCCGCGGCAGCTTTCCGGGTGGCCCCGACGCCGACTATTTCTACGCGCTCACCTCGGGCGACCTGTTCGGCGTGCCCGCGCCGTTCATTTACCTCGTGATCCTCGCCCTCGTCATGGCGGTGGTGCTGCACCACACCACCTTCGGTCGTCACGTCTTCGCGCTCGGCGGTAACGAGAAGGCAGCCGAATTGACCGGCATCTCGGTCGTACGCGTGAAGATCGAGGTCTACGTGATCTGCGCGCTCGCCGCGGGGCTTCAGGGCATCATCATCTCCGGCTGGCTGGGATCGGCGCCGGCGAACATGGCGACGTCCTACGAGCTCAACGTGATCGCGGCCGCCGTCATCGGCGGTGCCAATCTTGCCGGCGGCATCGGCGGTCCGTTAGGAGCCATCGTCGGCTGCGTGCTGCTCGAGGTGATCCGCAACGGCCTCGTGCTTGCGCAAGTCAACTCCTACTGGCAGCAAACGCTGGTCGGCGTGATCATCATCCTGGCCGTGCTGGTGGACCGCATCCGCTCGCGCATGGCCTGACAAGAGTTACTCCGGGAGGGCAACGAATGCATCGTCTATCCGCCTTCCGGAGCCATGGTTTTCAAGAGGATAGGCATAATGTGGAGGGAACGTAATGAGGAAGATCCTGCTTGCCGGCATGGCCATTGCGATGATGGCGACCCCGGCGTTCGCCCAGACCTACAAGTTCGCGGTCGTACCCAAGGCGATGAACAATCCGTTCTTCGACGTGGCACGCGACGGCTGCATGAAGCGCGCGAAGGAGCTCGGCAACGTCGAGTGCATCTACAAGGGGCCGATCGAGCACGAGCCGGCGACGCAGGCGCAGATCATCCAGGACTTCATCACCCAGAAGGTGGATGGCCTGGCGATCTCGGTTGCCGACGTCGCGGCGATGACCAAGTCGATCGAGGCGGCGACCGCAGCCGGCATTCCCGTCATCACGTTTGACGCGGATGCGCCGGGCTCCAAGCGCATCGCCTATATCGGCACCAACAACAAGGACTTCGGCCTCGCGCTCGGCAAGCAATTGCTCCAGCTCCGGCCCGAGGGTGGCAAATATGCCATGGTCTCCGGCGGTCCGGGCGCGAAGAACCTCGCCGAGCGCGTCGATGGCGTCCGCGAGGCGCTCAAGGGCTCGAAATGGGTGGAGGTCGCGGGCTCGCCGACCTTCTGCAACGACGATTCCACGCTCGCGGTTCAGCAGATGGCGGACCTGCGCACCGCGACGCCGGACCTCGCCGCGATCGTGCCGGTCGGCGGCTGGCCGATGTTCGCGCCGGAAGGCTTCAAGGCTTTCGTCAACAAGAACAAGAAGGACATCGATTCCGGCAAGCTGACGCTCGTCGTCGCCGACACGCTCAAGATGCAGCTTGAGCTCCTGCGTGACGGCTATTCCAACGCGCTCACCGGCCAGCGCCCGTTCGAGATGGGCGTGAAGTCGATGGACGCCCTGCTCGCGATCAAGAAGGGCGAGAAGGTGCCGGAGATCATCTACACCGGCCTCGACCTCGTGACGAAGGACAACGTCGCGCAACTCTTGAAGTAGGAACGTCTGTCAGCCCCGACGTTCCTGCGCTTCCTCTCCCGCCTGCAGACCCGCAGGCGGGAGAGGCTAGGATTTTGCCAGGTGGAGGGTGAAATATGGTGATTGACGGGCATCAACATTTCTGGGACCCAGCGCGCGCCGACTATCCCTGGATGGTGGCGGCCGAACTCGCCCCGATCCGCCGCGCCTTTGGCCCCGCCGATCTGGCGCCGCTCCTGAAGCAGAACAGCATCGATGCGAGCATTTTGGTGCAGTGCCGGTCCTCGGTCGCGGAGACCGAGGAATTTCTGCGCATTGCTGCGGCGACGCCCTTCGTCGCCGGCGTTGTCGGCTGGGCCGATCTCACGGATGGCGCGCTCGATGAGACGCTCGACCGGCTGCGGGCCTCGCCGGAAGGCAAGAAGCTTGTCGGCATCCGCCACCAGGTCCATGACGAAGCCGATCCCGACTGGCTGTTGCGCGAGGACGTGCAGCGTGGCCTGATGGCGGTGTTCGCGCACGATCTCACCTACGATTTCCTGGTCCGCACCCGCGAACTTCCCGCTGCTATCGCCACCGCGCAGGCCTTTCCGCAAGCGCGTTTCGTGCTCGATCACGCCGCCAAGCCGCCGATCGCGGAAGGTTTCAGTCGCGACTGGGCCGACCGCATCGCCGCGCTCGCAGCCTGCGGCAATGTCTGGTGTAAGATCTCCGGCCTAGCGACGGAGGCCCGCTGGAACGACTGGGACGCGGAGCGCCTATTGCCCTACGTCGAGCACGTCGCCAAATGCTTCGGCGAGGATCGCCTGATCTTCGGCTCCGACTGGCCCGTGTGCCTGCTTGCAGGAAGCTACGGTGAGATCAAGGGCGCGCTCGATGAATGCCTGACGAAGCTGGGCCCACAGGTACGCAAGAAAGCATTCGGAGCGAATGCTCAGCGGGCGTATCGATTGCGCTGATGTTGCCGCGAGCACTTCCTTCCTTCTCCCCCTTGTGGGAGAAGGTGGCATAGGCGGCCTACGGCCGCCGTTCTTAAGAACGCCGATGCTTCGCATCGGCTATGGCGCCGGATGAGGGGTTGTTTCCGCAATTTCAAAAGCAAGAGGGCCGTATGCGGAGAGAGACCCCTCACCCGTCTCGCCGCTGCGCGGCGAGCCACCCTCTCCCACAAAGGGAGAGGGAAAGAGAGCGTGTTCGCTCTCTCACGTGCCGGCAGGCACCTGATCCAAGAATCCCGTGATGCTCTTGATGCGGCCGTCTTTCAGTACGGCGAAATCGGTGCCTTTGATCGGGCTGTCGACGCCGTCGGGGCCGAGGCCCCAGGAAAAGCGCAGGTGCTCGCCATAGCCGTTTGGCTCGCCGATCAGCTTGAACCTGAACTCCGGAAAGCGCTGCTGCACGCCGGCGATCAGCGCATCGACGCCGTCATGGCCGTCACCGCGCATCAAGGGATCGATATAGCTCGCATCCGCCGTCCAGTTCTCGCTGAGCAGTTCGCGCCGTTTGCCCGGCGTGCGCTCGTTCCAGAGATCGATATAGCGGCGGGCGAGGGTGATGTGGTCGGTCATGGTGGCCTCCTTCGAAAAACGCCGGATGGTTCGGCTGTCCCTGACTATCGAAGGTTTGCGCGCGCCAATCGATTACCTCGGAGGTCATGCGCATGATCCGGAAAGGTGTGAAGCGGTTTTCCGACAAGATCATGCGCCAACAAAGAACTGAAGCGCGATGATATTCATCGCGCTTCAGGCGCGCGCAATTTTGTCCGGGCGACGCTTACTTCGCCGCGGTCACCATGATCTCGACGGTGTATTGCGGGGCGGCGAGCTTGGCTTCCACGGTGGCACGCGCCGGCGTGTTGCCGGGCGACACCCAGGCGTCCCACACGGCGTTCATTTCCTGAAAGGTCTTCATGTCGGTGATGTAGATCGTCGCCGACAGCAGTTTCGATTTGTCGGTGCCTGCCTTGGCAAGATGGCTGTCGATGGTCGCCAGAATGTCCTGGGTCTGCTTCGTCACGCTTTCACCGGCGGCCTTGCTGGCGACGACACCAGCGAGATAGACGGTGTTGCCGTGCACGACGACCTGGCTCATGCGCGGGCCGGATTCAAGACGTTGAATGCTCATGGGGATCTCCTGTTGGAATGGCGGCCCTGTCTAGCGCAGCGCCTTGTGCTCTGCCACCCCGGTGACGCATGCGTCGCCGGTGACGCATGCGTCGCGGCCGATGCATGCGCGGCCTAAAGCGCGATGAGATTGAAATCAATCGTCACCGCGCTTTAGGTTCTTGATCGTGCATGATCTTTTTCGGAAAACCGCTTCGCACTTTGCGCTAACGCGGCCCTTCGGGTCCGGATCATGCGCTAAGGAAAGCGGCTGAAGAACGCCCAGATCGTATCGGCGCCGTCGATGTCGCCGTTCTGCGGGCCGAGCAGGCCGTTCGCGAGCTTTGGGAAATTCGCGTCGGGGAAATGCCCGGGCATGCGATGACCGCCGCCATTGACGCGATAGAGCACGACGTCGCGCCCTTTCGGGCAGCGAGAGCCAATCTGCGTCACGGTGGACTCGTCGTGAGGATTCCTGTCGGGCAGATCGGTTGCCGTGGCATCATCAGCTTCGCAGCCATCGACACTGCGCCAGAATGCCAGCGTCTTCGTGGTCGACCAGAAACCGTTGGCCGCGAAATAGCTCGTGCCGCGGCCGCCGCCATAGGGGATCAGCGGATCGACGGTGCCGTTCATGATCAGCATCGGCAGCGGACGCGATGGATGGCAGGCGGCGGCCGATTCGTCGGTGAGGTTCATGATCACGCTCGCGGCGGCCGCGAACAGATCGGCGCGGTTGCAGGCCAGCGTCATGGTCATCGCGCCGCCATTGGAGATGCCGGTGACATAGACGCGGCGCGCGTCTGCCGTGCCGTCCTTCACGAGCTTGTCGACCAGGGCCACGATGAAAGCGATGTCGTCGGTGCCCTCGGGCGGTCCGCGGCCGGCGTGTCGTGCGTCGGGTCGCGCATCAGCCCAGGCGTTGCTCAGTCCATCAGGGAAAACCACGGCAAAGGAGTCGCGCCTGGCAATCAGCGGCCAGGATGTCCGCGTCACCATGTCGGCGCCGCGCTGCGTCTTGCCGTGCAGCACGATGACGAGCGGCGCCGGCTTGGTCGGCGCCCGCATCATGATGAACGTGCGGGTCACGCCATTGACGTGGATCGTGTCGGCCTCGGCATGTACGGCGAACAGCAGCATTGCAGCCACAACTCCAATGCCCCACCGCCACAGCACGATGTCACCCCACAGCCTTCGCCGCTGCGCGCCCGGCGTTGCGGCCCGAGAACAGGCAGCCGCCGAGGAACGTGCCTTCCAGCGAGCGGTAGCCGTGCACGCCGCCGCCGCCGAAGCCGGCGGCCTCGCCCACGGCGTAAAGGCCGGGAATGACCTGGCCCTCTTGTCCGAACACGCGCGAGTCCAGATCGGTCTCGAAGCCGCCGAGCGTCTTGCGCGTCAGGATGTTGAGCTTGACCGCGATCAGCGGCCCGTGCTCGGGATCGAGGATCCGATGGGGAGCGGCGGTGCGGATCAGCTTGTCGCCGATATAGCGGCGCGCATTGTGGATATTCATGACCTGCGCGTCCTTGACGAAGGGATTGGCGATCTCACGGTCGCGCGCCTCGATCTGCATCCTGACATGGTCGAGCCTGAGGAGATCGTTGCCGGCAAGATTGTTCATGGCAGCCACGAGCTCCTCGAGCTTGTCGCGCACAATGAAGTCGACACCATGGCTCTTGAACGCTTCGACCGGCGCCGGCGCGCCCTTGTTGGTGGCGCGGCGCAAGGTCATGCGCCAGCTTTTTCCCGTGAGATCCGGATTCTGCTCGGAGCCCGAGAGCGCAAATTCCTTCTTGATGATGCTCTGGGTCAGCACGAACCAGGAATAATCATAGCCGGTCGACATGATGTATTTGAGCTGGCCGAGCGTGTCCGAGCCTGGGAAGAGCGGCGCCGGCAGGCGCGTGCCCGTGGCATCGAACCACATCGAGGAGGGACCGGGCAGGATGCGGATGCCGTGGCGCGGCCAGATTGGTGACCAGTTCTGGATGCCCTCGACATAGTGCCACATGCGGTCGCGGTTGATCAGCCGCGCGCCGACGCCTTCCGTGATGCCGATCATGCGGCCGTCGACGTGTTCGGGCACGCCGGAGATCATGAACTTCGGCGGCTCGCCCAGCCGCTTCGGCCAGTTCTGCCGCACCAGATCGTGATTGCCGCCGATGCCGCCGGAGGCAACGATCACCGCCTGCGCCTTCAACGTGAAGTCGCCGACTACCTTGCGCGAGGAGCTCTTGCCGCGCTCGACACTGTCAGGCTCGAGGATTTTTCCGCTCACACCGTCGACCGTGCCGTTCGTGATGTTCAATGCATCGACGCGATGGCGGAACTTGAAGGTCAGCCGGCCCCTTCTGGCCGCCTCGCGTGCGCGGCGCTCGAACGGCTCGACGATGCCGGGTCCTGTGCCCCAGGTGACGTGAAAGCGTGGCACCGAATTGCCGTGCCCCATCGCGTCATAGCCGCCGCGCTCGGCCCAGCCGACCACCGGGAAGATGCGATGGCCCATCGCGCGGAGCCACGAGCGCTTCTCGCCGGCCGCGAACGCCACATAGGCTTCAGCCCATTTCCTTGGCCACAAATCCTCGTCGCGGTCGAAGCCCGCGGTGCCGAGCCAGTCCTGCAATGCGAGCTCGAAGGAATCCTTGATCCCGAGCCGGCGCTGTTCCGGCGAATCGACCAGGAACAATCCGCCGAACGACCAGAACGCCTGACCGCCGATCGATTGCTCGCCCTCCTGATCGACGACGATCACGCGCTTGCCGGCATCGGCAATCTCGGTTGCAGCAACCAGCCCCGACAACCCCGCGCCGATAATGATGACGTCCGCCTGCTCAACCATTGAGTTCCCCCTGTAGTCATCCGGATTGTCAGCCGCCGTCGCTGGGATCAAGAGGAGGGGCGCAAGAATCCGTTAACTTGTTCCACTTTGGGATTGGGCCGGCCAAGGGATCGGCGAAGTGCAGCGCGGGCGCAACACCGTATTTGAATTTGTTTTGAGCCAGCCCACGCGCCTAGACAAAACCACGGTTACGACGGACGCTGGCGCCGCATCATCACCTGACACACAGATTCGAATGGGACTGGGGCGGGGGACATGAAGTTTCTGACGGGGTTGCTCGCAGCGGTTCTCCTGTTCGCGGGCATGGGGGCCTCTCACGCAGTGGTTCGTATCGCGGACGACCGTGGCGGCCGCATCGGAACCTATGTCGACAGGTACCAGGACCTGCGGCAGTCCGGCGAGACCGTGATCATCGACGGGCTCTGCGCCTCTGCCTGCACCATCGTCCTCGGTGCCATCCCGCGAGACCGCATCTGCGTGACCTCGCATGCGACGCTCGGCTTCCATGCCGCCTGGGATTTCGGCTCCAATGGCCGCGCCGTCACCAATCCCGAAGCGACCCAGATGCTGTATGCGATGTACCCGTCGCACGTGAGGCGCTGGATCTCGCAGCGTGGCGGCCTCACCCCGCACATGATCTTCCTCAGGGGCAGGCAGCTCCAGGCGATGTACAAGCCCTGCTACATGGACGTGCAGGCCGCGCCCAGCCGGCCGTCGCGCCGGGCTCTTCCGCAAGCGGATGAGCTGGAGTCCGCCCGGGGCCAGCTGCTTCACTAATATCCATCAGAACGAGCTGATCCGGGGAGCTATTCTGGCCCGCCCGCGGCGCTTGCCCGGGCGTGGGCCAGCGCCTATTTGAAGGGCAGGGAACCGGCGCGCATCGCCCCGGTCATTGTCATGGCTCAACCACTGCAATCAGCACATCCGGTATCGGACAATTCGCCCACTGCCGGCAGGACGCCGTCCGTGCTGCTATTTGCGGGCGCAGGGCTTGGCGGTCTCGCCGTGCTCGCCACGCTGGCGCTGTGGTTCCACTACGGCACCCAGGTGTTTTTTGAAGTGATCAGGGCCGGCCTGTCCGCCTGCTTCTGATCCGTAAAATGGGATTCTCTCCACGATGAGCCGGACTGCCCGCCCGCTGGTGATCGCGACTGCCTTCGCCGCAAGCCTCGTCGTCGGTCTGCTTGTAATGTTCTGGGCTATGGGCGGCGTCAGCAAGGTGGCGCAGCCGGCCGCGATTGGCGGGCCGTTCACGCTCACCGACCAGAACGGCAAAACCGTCACCGACAAGAGCCTGAAGGGCAAGCCGACCCTGATCTTCTTCGGCTACACCCATTGCCCGGACGTCTGCCCGACCTCGCTGTTCGAGATCTCGGAGGTACTGCGCGCGATGGGCAAGGACGCCGACAAGGTGAACGCCTATTTCATCTCGGTCGATCCCGAGCGCGACACGCCGTCGACGATGAAGGACTATCTGTCGAGCTTCGATCCGCATCTGGAAGGCCTCAGCGGCGATCCCGCCGAGACCAGCAAGGTGCTGACGTCCTACCGCGTCTACGCCAAGAAGGTCCCGACCAAGGACGGCGACTACACCATGGACCACACCGCGCTGATCTATTTGATGGACCGCGATGGGAGGTTCGTCGCGCCGTTCAATATGAAGCGGCCCCCCGAAGAGGCCGCGGCCGAGCTGAAGCGGTATCTCTGAGGTCTCAGATGGGCTGCAATCGGCGCTCGCGTTCCCGGCGGGATGGTCTATAAGGCCCTCCGATCTCAACGAAATCCCGCTAATCTCAAGCCGATGGCCCCATCGCAACAGGCGAAATCGCTCAAAACTGTCCGCCGCCTCCTGATCGGGATGGCGGGAGCCGGCGCCTGCCTGTTGTCGACTGCGTCCGGCGCACTTGCGCAGACCCCAGCCAAGCCAGCGCCCGGTGCTCCCCAGGCTTCCCCGCAGGTCGCGCCTCAAGCGGCTCCCCAGGCCGTGCCCGGCTTCTGGGACCCGCGCCGCCGGCCCGAACGGCCGGACCTGTCGCGCCTGACGGTGATCCGTTTCCTGACCGAGACCGACTATCCGCCGTTCAACTACACCGGCGCCGACGGCAATCCGGCCGGCTTCAACGTCGATCTCGCCCGTGCGCTCTGCGAGGAGATCAAGGTCACCTGCACGGTGCAGATGCGCCGCTTCGAGACGCTGGTCGATGCGCTCTCCTCGAACCGCGGCGATGCCATCATCGCGTCCATGGCGGTGAGCCCGCAGCTCCGTGCGCGCGCCGATTTCACCGATCCCTATTATCGCGTGCCGGCGCGCTTCGCCTCGCGCAAGGACGCGGTGATGCAGGAGATCCGTCCCGAATATCTCGAGGGCAAGAAGGTCGGCGTCATCGCGGGCTCCGCCCATGAAGCGTATCTCAAGGCGATGTTCACCGATGCCGAGCTGCACGGCTATCCCAATGACGAGGCCTTGCGCACCGCGCTCCGTCGCGGCGAGGTCGACTTCATCTTCGGCGACGCCATCTCGCTGGCGTTCTGGATCAACGGCACGGATTCCGGCGATTGCTGCGCCTTCTCCGGCGGCCCCTTCGTCGAGAGCCGCTTCTTTGGAGAGGGCGTCGGCATCGCCGTGCGCAAGGGCAACGATCTGTTGCGGCAGGCGCTGAACTGGGCGCTGTTCCGCGTCTGGGAAAAAGGCCGCTACACCGATCTGTGGCTGCGGTACTTCTCGGTGAGCCCGTTTTAGGTCAGTCGCTGCCACCTCCGCCGTCATTGCGAGGAGCGCAGCGACGAAGCAATCCAGAGTATTTCCGCGGAAAGATTCTGGATTGCTTCGCTTCGCTCGCAATGACGGTGTGTGAGGTTGTATCGCTCCACAAAATTGCATTCTGCGCGGAAATCGCTATTTTCCGCGGCCCGGAGGCCCCTTGAATGTCCGTTATTGATCCTGCCGCCAGCCCGAGCGATCTTCGTGCGCTCGCCGAACAATCCAACGCCTGGCCGTTCGAGCAGGCGAAGGCGCTTGTCGCGCGGCTGAAGAAGAGCCCGAAGGACGAGGTGCTGTTCGAGACCGGCTACGGCCCGTCCGGCCTGCCGCATATCGGCACCTTCGGCGAGGTCGCGCGCACCAGCATGGTGCGTCACGCCTTCCGCGTGCTGACCGAGGACAAGATCAAGACGCGGCTGATCGCCTTCTCCGATGACATGGACGGGTTTCGGAAAGTCCCCGACAACGTGCCCAACAGGGAGATGCTGGCGACGCATCTCGGCAAGCCGCTGACGCGGGTGCCGGATCCGTTCTCCAACGACTATCCGTCGTTCGGGCACCACAACAACGCCCGCCTGCGTGCCTTCCTCGACAGCTTTGGCTTCGATTACGAGTTCGCCAGCGCAACCGACTACTACACCTCGGGCCGGTTCGACGCGACGCTGCTGAAGATGCTCGCCGCCTACGACAAAGTGATGGCGATCATCCTGCCGACGCTCGGGCCCGACCGCCGCGCGACCTATTCGCCGTTTCTGCCCATCAGCAAGACCACGGGCGTCGTCTTGCAGGTGCCGATGATCCGCCGCGACGTCGCTGCCGGCACCGTCACTTACGTCGATCCTGATACAGGCGAAGAGGTCGAGACGCCGGTCACGGGCGGCCATGTAAAGTGCCAGTGGAAGGCCGACTGGGCGATGCGCTGGGTCGCGCTCGGCGTCGACTACGAGATGGCCGGCAAGGATCTGATCGACTCGGTGAAGCTCTCGGGCGCCATTGCGAGGACGCTCGGCGGCACGCCGCCCGAAGGCTTCAATTTCGAGCTGTTCCTCGACGAGAAGGGCCAGAAGATCTCGAAGTCGAAGGGCAACGGACTGACCATCGACGAATGGCTGCGCTATGCGCCGCCGGAATCGCTGTCGCTGTTCATGTACCGCGAGCCGAAAGCCGCGAAGCGGCTCTATTTCGATGTCATCCCGCGCAACGTCGACGACTATCAGCAGTTCCTCGACGGCTTTTCGCGGCAGGATGCCAAGCAGCAGTTCGGCAATCCCGTCTGGCACATCCATAACGGCCATCCGCCGAAGGCCGACATGCCCGTCACTTTCCAGCTTCTGCTGACGCTGGTGTCGTCGTCGAACGCGGAGAACGCCGAGACGCTGTGGGGCTTCATCGGCCGCTATCGCCCCGGCGTGAGCCCGCAGACGCATCCGAAGCTGGACGCGATGGTCGGCTACGCCATCAACTACTATCGTGACTTCGTCGCGCCGACGAAGCAGTTCCGCGAGCCCACCGATAGCGAGCGCGCCGCGTTGCAGGACCTGCGCGATGCGCTCTCGCAATTGTCGCAGGACGCCTCGGCGGAGGATATCCAGAACGTGGTCTACGAGATCGGCCGCCGCGAGCCGTTCCTCGACCAGGTCAAGAAGGGCAAGGACGGCCGTCCCGGCGTGACGCTGGACTGGTTCAACATGCTCTACCAGGTCCTGCTCGGCCAGGAGAAAGGCCCGCGCTTCGGCTCCTTCGTCGCCGTCTACGGCATCCAGAACGCCGTCAACATGATCGACGGCGCGCTGGCGAGGAGTGCGTGAGGGCGTGTAGCCAGGATGGAACGCAGCGAAATCCGGGAAGCACTATCTCCCCGATGTCGTCCTTGCGAAAGCCAGGACCCATACCGCGGAATCTATCGACTGCGTCTGGTCGCAGTCTCAAACGAGTTGTCTTCGCCAAACGACCTCCTGGGGTAATGGGTCCTGGCTTTCGCCAGGACGACATCGCGCAGTTGAGGCGCCACATCGGCCCCTCACTGGCTCGCCCACACGATCCTTGCGATCCAGGCGACATCGGCAACCGCAAGCGTGCGCTCGTTCTGCGCGCCATCGAGTGACTGCAATTCCAGCGACTTCGCCGTGCGGCGCTTCAGCGCCTTCACCAGCATCTCGCCGGCCCTCGTCTTTACCACCACGCGGTCGCCTTTGCGGATCGGCGTGCCCGGCGACACCAGGATGACGTCGCCGTCGCGATAGGGCGCGAGCGCATCGCCGGAAATCTCAAGCGCAAAGCTGTGATCGTCCTCCGCCGAGGGCAGCGCGACTTCGCTCCAGCCCTTGCCGGCGGGGAGGCCCTGCTCGTCGAAATGGCCGCTTGTCGCGGCCTGCGCGAAGCCGAGCAGCGGTACCGAGCGGCCGTCGCGTACGCCATCGCCGATCAGCTGCACGAAGGTCTCGATCGACGAGCCGGCCGCCGCGAGCGCCTTGGCGATCGATTCGGTCGAGGGCCAGCGCTCCCGGCCGTCGGAGGTCACGCGCTTGGACTTGTTGAAGGTGGTGGGATCGAGCCCCGCCCGCTTGGCAAGCCCCGACGGCGACAGCCCGGCGCGCGCCGCGAGCCGATCCAGGGCTCCCCAGATCTGCTCGTGAGTCAGCATCCTCTGCGCTTTGGCCTGTCTGATCATCCTCGATCCGGCCCGCCTAGGAAAACTAGCCTCAAATGAACCGGTTTTCCGTTTTCGGTGCAAGAGGCGGCAGCCAAGTCTTGAGTTCGAAAGGTGCCGCCTTTACGGTCGCGCCCGGGTCTGGGACCCTTGGGGAGCGAAAACCCCAAGAGACTCAACGAGCAAGCGTAAGCAGGACACCGCAACAGGTGGTCAAGATCTATAAAATTTGTGCCGCTTCGGCCTGGCGGGAGGCCGAACGGCAGGGTGTGTACCGGGGCAGCGCGGATGACGCGCGCGACGGCTTCATCCATTTCTCCACCGCCGCCCAGGTTCCCGAGACCGCGCGAAAGCATTTCTTCGGGCAGCGCGCCCTGTTCCTGGTCGAGATCGACGGCGATGCGCTCGGCGACGCCCTGCGCTGGGAGCGCTCGCGCAACGACGAGCTGTTTCCGCATCTCTATGGCGAGCTCGATCTCGGTGCGGTGATCTCGATCATCAATCTCGCCATGCGCTCCGACGGCAATCACGACATTCCGGAGCTTGCACCGTGATCCGCGCGTTCGATGCTTTCTCGCTGCCGGTCTTGCGCTGGCTCGATCCGGAGGATGCGCATCGCCTGGCGATCCAGGGCCTGCGCTTCCTGCCGCCGACCAAGCCGCACGCCGATGATCCGAAACTGGCGGTGCGGGCCTTCGGCCTGAATTTTCCCAATCCGATCGGCATGGCCGCGGGCTTCGACAAGAGCGCGGAAGTGCCGGACGCACTGCTCAGGCTCGGCTTCGGCTTCGTCGAGATCGGCTCGGTGACGCCGAAACCGCAGGCCGGTAATCCGCGGCCGCGGCTGTTTCGCCTGGAGCGCGATGAAGCCGTCATCAACCGCATGGGCTTCAACAATGACGGCGCGACGATCGCGCTGCGGCGCCTTGCGGCGCGCGCTGAGAACGGCGGCATCGTCGGCGTCAATGTCGGGGCCAACAAGGATTCGCCCGATCGCGTCGCCGATTACGTCAAGCTGATCGAGACGTTTGCGCCGGTCGCGAGCTATTTCACCGTGAACGTCTCCTCGCCGAACACGCCGGGCCTGCGCAACTTGCAGGAGGGCGCGCTGCTCGACGATCTCCTTGCCCACGTGATCGACGCGCGCGAGCGCGTGCGCGAGACGGCCGGCGATACGCCGGTGCTGCTCAAGATCGCGCCGGATTTGAGCCTCGCCCAGCTCGACGACGTCGTGCAGGTCGCCCGCGCGCGGAAGGTCGACGGCATGATCGTGTCGAACACGACGATCGCGCGGCCGAGCACGCTGCGCGAGCAGATGCGCGCGAAGGAGCAGGGCGGTCTCTCCGGCCGGCCGCTGTTTCGCCTGTCGACGCGCATGGTCGCGGAGACCTATGTGCGCGTCGAGGGCGCGTTCCCGCTGATCGGCGTCGGCGGCGTGGATAGCGGCGGTGCGGCGCTGACAAAAATCCGCGCCGGCGCGAGCCTGATCCAGCTCTATTCGTCGCTTGTCTACAAGGGCCTCGGCCTTGTCGACGAGATCAAGCGCGATCTCGCCTCGACGCTGCTGCGCACCGGGCGCGACTCGCTGTCCGAGATCGTCGGCGCCGACGCCGCCACGCTCACGGCCGAGGACTGGCCGGGGATGTAGAAGGTCTCGTGCCCCGGATGCAGCGCAGCGCGCCGCTCTTCGCTGGCTTGGTGCGCTGCTGATCCGGGGCCCATAGTCGCTGGGTCCCGGCTCTGCGGAGCGGCATTATCGGACGATGCTTCGCATCGCCGGGGCATGCCGCACCGCGTCCGGGACACGATGGTCATGATTTGGCGAACGTCGCCCGAAACAGCGCCGGATAGCGCAGGCCCTGCAGCCCGCCGCGCGCGACATAGAAGCCGAGCAGCGCGGTCCACAGTCCGGCATTGCCGAACGCTTGCAGCGCCCACCACGTGCCCAGAAAAATTCCGAGCGAGGCGAGCATCAGATTGCGCATCTCGCGCGCCCAGGTCGCGCCGACATAAATGCCGTCGAAACCAAAGGCGAACACGCCGGGCAGCGGCGCCAGGATGATGAAGACGAGAAAATCGCGTGCGCTGCGGCGGACCTCCTCGCTCGCGGTCATCAGGTTGATCAGTGCCGGGCCGAACAGCGCAAAGAGCAACGCGACGACCAGCGCGAAGCCGACGCCCCAGAGCAGCACCAGCCGCGTCGAATCGGCAAAGCCGCGCGCATCGCGCGCGCCAAAAGTGCGGCCGCAGAGCTGCTGCGCGGCGTTGGCGAGGCCATCGAGGAAGAAGGCGCTGACCAGCAGGAAATTGTTCAGCACCGCATTGGCCGCGAGCGTGACATCGCCGGCCCGCGCGCCCTTGGCGGTGAAGAACAGGAACACGGTGATCAGCGCGGCGGTGCGCACCATGATGTCCGAGTTGACCGACAGCATCCGGATCAGCTTGGCGCGGTCGAACAACCGCGCGCGGGGAATGGCGAGACCACCTTTGGCGAGACGCCGCGCCACCATCGCGCTGAGCAGGAAGCCCGCGGCCTCCGCGATCACAGCGGCGATCGCCGCGCCCGCAATGCCGGTGTCGTAGACGAGCACCAGGAGCACGGTCGCCGCCACGTTGATGAGGTTGATCACGATCTGCTGGAGCAGCGCCAGATTGGCGCGGGCAAGTCCCACCAGCCAGCCGAGCACGACGTAGTTGGCGAAGGCCAGCGGCGAGGACCAGATGCGGATCGCAAAATAGGTCTTTGCCGCGCGCGTCACGCCCTCGCTGCCGCCCATCAGGCTGAACAGCACGGCGCCGAGCGGTACCTGAAGCGCGATCAGCGCGACGCCGATCAGTCCGGCCACGATGAAGCCGCGCACGAGAATTGCGCTCTTCTCCTCCGACTCGCCGGCGCCGAGCGATTGCGCAGTGAAGGCGAGCGTGCTCATGCGCAGGAAGGCGAACAGCCAGAACAGGCAGTCGAAGATCACCGACGCCATGGCGACGCCGCCGAGCAGCGCGGCGTCGTTCAGCCGCCCGATCGCGGTGGTCGAGACCACGCCGATCAGCGGCGTGGTGAGGTTCGCGACCATCGCCGGGCCTGCGATGGCGAACACCTGTCTTGTGGTGACCCTGGGATGAACCGGTGCGTGCATGTCAGAACACGAGCACCATGCCGTCCTCCGCCGCCAGATGCGGCACGTCGTCGAGACGCAACAGCACGTCGTCGCTCATATGGGTGAGGACGAGCCGCTTGGCGCCGATCTCGGGCAGATGCTGTTCCAGGGTCTTCAGGCTGAGATGGTTCTTGACCACCTTCTCGTACATGTAGGCTTCGGCGATGAAAAGGTCCGCGCCATGCGCCAGCGGAATGAGCGTCTCCGTCCATTCGGTATCAGCGCTGTAGGCGAGCACGCGGCCTTCGGCTGCGATGCGATAGCCGAGGAACGGCCCACCGGACTCGCCATGCACGACCGGATAGGGCGTCACCGTCACGCCACCGAAGCTGCGGCTCTCGCCGGGCGAGAGCGCGACGACGGAAAGCTCGAAGCGCTGCTTGGTCTTCGATGAGTGCTCGAACAGCGCCTCCATCACCTGCGCGAGCCGCATCTCGATGCCTTCCGGGCCGGCAATCACCAGCGGTCGCGTCCGCCTGGAGAACTGCGCGTCGAGCAGAAAGAACGGCAGGCCGGCAAAATGATCGCCGTGGAAATGCGTGATCAGGATCAGGTCGATTTCGTCGCGATCGATCTCGAGCCGCTTCAAGGCCGGCAGCGAGGAGGCACCGCAATCGATCAGGAAATTGACCTGCCTCCCCGTGACGTGAAAGCAGGTGTTGGCCCTGCCGCCCGAGCCGAACGCATCGCCGCAGCCGACAAAGCGCAATTGCATCGGCTGCGCACTCCTTCTCCCAATCTACCGGCCGCGCGGCGCGCCGAACAGGCGCGACAGAAACCACACTGGGATCACGATGACAGCGCCGAGCAGGAAGTAGCGCCACAGCCAGTTGACCGCGTCGAAGCCGAGGTCCCACAGCCGCTGGAACAGGAGGCGAATGCTGTGGATGATATTCCAGGGATCGAAACCGATCGCAGCGAGCACGACGCCGACCAGGATCGAGAGCAGGATCAGGCGGAATGCGACCGCCAGCGGCGAGCCACCGAGAAAGCGGTTCAGGCCATCGCTGTGGCCGGCCGGCAAATCTCTGACGTCGTTGGCCATCTCAAAAAAACTCCTCAGCGGATTCGATCCCCATTATAGGGCACGGCGAGGCAGATGGGGAACCCGCATCCGGCCGTCAATCGGCTTACGGGATTTTAATTCGGGAAGCGGAGTACGCCTTGGTTGCGGGATGATCGTGTCGCAGGCTCGGTGCAACCTCTCCCGCTTGCGGGAGAGGCGCAGGCCGCCACCGGCGGCCGTTCCTCTTAAAAGAACGCCGATGCAAAGCCTCGGCTATGGCGGAGCGCCGGGTGAGGGCTCTCGCCTCTGGGGGAATCCCAATGCGGAGACACCCTCACCCCAACCCTCTCCCGCAAGCGGGAGAGGGGGCACCGCCGTCCTGGCCGCAATCCAGCCTCATTGCGCTTTCACGCCTCAATCTCCGCCACCTCCGCCTTCAGCATCTTTTCCAGCGTCTCCAGCCGGTCCGCCTCGCGTGGCGGCTTGTCCCAGCGCAGGCGGCTGATGCGGGGAAAGCGCATGGCGACGCCGGATTTGTGCCGCGGCGAGCGCTGCAATCCTTCGAAGGCGACCTCGAGCACCAGCCCCTTGTCGGGCTCGTGCACAACATGGCGCACGGGGCCGAATTTTTCCGTGGTGTTGCGGCGGACGAAGCGGTCGATCTCGAGCAGCTCCTCGTCGGTGAAGCCGAAATAGGCCTTGCCGACCGGTACCAGCTCGTCGCCGCCTTCGCCTCCCGTCCAGACACCAAAGGTGTAGTCGGAATAATAGGACGAGCGCTTGCCATGGCCGCGCTGCGCATACATCAGCACGGCATCGATGATGTGCGGGTCGCGCTTCCATTTCCACCATTGCCCCTTCGGCCGGCCCGGCAAATAGGGTGCATCGCGCCGCTTCAGCATGACGCCTTCGACGGCCTCGGCATCCTCGCCGGCGCCGGCACTTGCGGGATCGGCGCGCGCGGCGGTGAGTGCGTCCCAGCTATCGAAGGGCACGGTCGGTGAAAGGTCGATGCGGGAATCGCCCAGCTTCTTGATGAAGGTTTCGAGATGCTGGCGCCGCTCGGCAAAGGGCAGCTCGCGCAGATCGTTCTCGTCGTCGCCGAGCAGATCATAGGCGCGCAGGTGGATCGGAAAATCCTTGATCAGCTTTGGCGAGACTACCTTGCGGTTGAGGCGCTGCTGGAGAACGTTGAAGCTCTGCACGCGGCCGTCGCGCACGACGAGCAGCTCGCCGTCGATCGCGCCGGGCAGGTGCAGCGAGGGCACGAGGTCCGGAAAGCTCCCCGTGATGTCCTCGCCGGTGCGCGAATAGAGCCGCGCCGTGATGTGGCCGCGATCGTTGCGGCCCGCCACCGCCTGCACGCGGATGCCGTCCCATTTCCACTCGGCAACGTAGTCGGCGGGATCAAGGCTTTGGAAATCTGAGTCCTCGATCGCATGCGCGAGCATGACGGGACGGAACGGCGCGGGGTCGCGGTTGACGGGCTTTTCCGCGCGGCCCTCGAGCCAGGCGAACAAGTCGAGATAGGGCGGGACGAGGCCGGGCCAGATCAGCTCGATCTCATGCGGATCCTTGTCGCCGAGTGCGGCCGCCGCGGTTTTTGCCAGGCGTGCGGAGACGCCGATGCGAAGCGCGCCAGTGACGAGTTTGAGCAGCGCCCAGCGGCCGGTCTCGTCGAGCTCGTCGAGCCAGCGCGCAAGCTGGCCCGGCAGCTCGGTCTTGCCGAGCGTGCGCAGCGTGGTGACGACGTCGGTGAGGGTTGGGGGTGGTGGGTGGTTGTGGTTGCGTGGGCGGAGATGGTGGCTGTCATCTCCCCCGGGGCACCCCCCTCCCTGTCCCTCCCCCGTAAGGGGGGAGGGAGCGGTGGAAGCTGTGCCTGCATCACGTGACGATACGTCGACAACCGTAACGGTTTCGCTCACCACTGCTTCAGACTTGTTGTTCGACGTGTCGCTCTCACGTCGCCCCGCGTCGCGCTGCACTCCCTCCCCCCTTGCGGGGGAGGGTGGGGGAGGGGGGTAGCCCAGGAAAGACTGGCCGTCGTTGACGACGCCCTTCGGCCACATCAGCGCAACTGTTTCCGAGAGATCGCCAACGTAATCATACGACAACCCGAACAACACCGGATCGGTACGCGCCGCAATCAGGTCGCGGATCAGCCCAGGCTTGGCGTGCTTGAAGCTCAGCGCGCCGGTCAGCGCCGCCAGCGCATAGCCGCGGTCGGGATCGCCGACCTCGCGAAAATAGCCGGTGATCAGCCGCAGCTTGTTGTTGCGGCCGGGCTCGTAGGCGAGACGGTCCAACAGTTGGGCGAAGCGGTTCATGCCTCGGCCTCGCTTGCGAGCTGCGTCTCGCTCTCCTCCTCGTCGCCATAGCCGACGAGATCCAGCGGCTGCGCGGCCAAGCCCTTGGTTTTGCACCAATGCACCAGCGCGTCTTCCTGGCCGTGCGTGACCCAGATTTCGCCGGCGCCGGTCGCGGCGATCGTCGCGGTGAGGCCGTCCCAATCGGCATGGTCGGAAATCACCAGCGGCAATTCCACGCCGCCCTGCCGCGCTCGCGCGCGCACCCGCATCCAGCCCGAAGCAAATGCCGTGACCGGATCGGGAAACCGCCGCGTCCAGATATCGGAGGTGGCGGAGGGCGGTGCCAGCGTAATGGTGCCGGCGAGATCGGTCTTCTTCGTGCCCTTCACCGGGCGTAGCTCGCCGAGCGCGATGCCGCGGCTCTGGTAATAGTGCGTGATCGTCTCCATCGCGCCATGCAGATAGATCGGCGTGTCGTATCCGGCCGCGCGCAGCAGTGCGATGACGCGCTGCGCCTTGCCGAGCGAATAGGCGCCGACGAGATGCGCGCGCTCCGGAAACAGCTCCACGGAGGCGAGCAGCTTCTTCACCTCGTCCGCCGCATCGCCGTGGCGAAATACCGGCAGGCCGAATGTCGCCTCGGTGATGAAGACATCGCAGGGCACGAGCTCGAACGGCGCGCAGGTCGGGTCCGGCGCGTCCTTGTAGTCGCCGGAGGCGACGATACAGGTGTCCTTACAGGTCACCGCGATCTGCGCCGAGCCCAGCACGTGGCCCGCGGGGTGAAACTTCACCTTGACGTCGCCGAGCCGGATCTCCTCGCCATAGCGGATCGCCTGCGTCGTGCCGGCAAAGTTCTCGCCATAGCGCAGGCGCATCATGTCCAGCGTCTCCTGCGTCGCCAGCACGGCGCCGTGGCCGGCACGCGCATGGTCGGAATGGCCGTGGGTGATCACGGCGCGCTCGACGGGGCGGACAGGATCGATATGGAAGCCGCCCGGCTTGCAGCACAGGCCGGCAGCAGTTGGCAACAGGATGTCTTGCGGGCGCATTTCTGTCATATAGGCTGCACGCCCGTTTCATTCGAGTCATTGGCCCGCGTCGTCTTCTGGTTCCAAAAATGCCCCTGCGTCTGTTCCTGTCCTCCGGCGATCTGATGGCCGACCGCCGTTTCGAGTTCGCGCGCGACCTGCAGCTGAAGGGCGATTTTCCGGCCGCAGCTGACCTGCTGGAGCAGGCGATCGAGCTCGCGCCGAACTTCACATCGGCCTGGTTCACGCTCGGCGAAATCCGTCAGCAGCTCGGCGAGCGCGACAAGGCGACCGCGGCGTTTCGCAAGGCGCGCGACTCTGATCCTGAGGACCAGCATGGCGCCGGCCTGCATCTGATGCGGCTCGGCGAGGCACAGATGGCGGAGATGCCGAAAGCCTATGTGCAGGCGCTGTTCGATCAATACGCGCCGCGCTTCGAGCATGCATTGATCAACGATCTCGGCTATCGCGCCCCCGCGCTGATCTTCAAGGCGGTGCTGGCCGCGCGCGTCGCCGCGAACAAGCCGGCCTACTTCAAGTGCGCGATCGATCTCGGCTGCGGCACGGGGCTCGCGGCCAGTGCCTTCGCAAAGCAGGTCGACCATTTCATCGGCATTGATCTTTCGCCCGGCATGATCAAGGAGGCGCGCGCCACCGGCCTCTATGCCGAGCTGGAAGTCGCCGACATGATCGACGGCCTGCGCAGCAAGCCGGACGCGAGCGCGAGTCTGGTCGTGGCTGCGGATGCGTTCGTGTATCTGTCCGATCTCGCGCCGGTGTTGATGGAAGCAACGCGCGTGCTCGCAGCCGGCGGTACGCTCGCCTTCACGCTCGAGACGCATGACGGCAGCGGCGTCGTCCTGGGCGAGGGGCTGCGCTATGCCCATGCGGCGGAATATGTGCAGGCTGCGATCGCGAATGCCGGCCTCAAGCTGCTGACACTGGCGCCGGCCTCGCCGCGAAACGAGAACAACGAGCCGGTGCGCGGCCTCGTCATCGTTGCCGAGAAAACTTGAGTCTAGGCGCTGGGGCTGCGGCAAATTGAGCGTCATTGCGCCGCAAAAGCGCAGCCTTGCCACTTGCGATGCGTGCCTTGATGTCCGCACAATGCGCAGCATCAGGGAGACAACGCCAATGACAAAAAATCCATCGCGGCGCGATTTCAGCGCCGGTGCATTTGCCACAATCGCAGCCTCGACCTTGCCGGCGCCCTACGTTTGGGCTGCGGAGAAGAAATATGATGCGGGCGCGAGCGACACCGAGATCAAGATCGGTCAGACCGTGCCGCATTCCGGCCCCGGCTCGCTCTATGGCGTGCTGGGTCGTGTCGGCGAAGCCTATTTCCAGATGCTGAACGAGAAGGGCGGCATCAACGGGCGCAAGGTCAAATTCCTCACCATGGACGATGCCTACAGCGCGCCGAAATGCGTCGAGGCGACGCGGCGCCTCGTCGAGCAGGAGGAGGTGCTGGCGCTCTATGGCTCGCTCGGTACCGCGCCGCAGACCGCTGTTCATAAATATCTGAATTCCAAGGGCGTGCCGCAGCTCCTGCTCAATACCGGCGCGTCCAAGTGGAACAACCCGAAGGAATTCAAATGGACGATGGCGGGCCTGCCGCTCTATCCGACCGAAGCGCGCATTCTCGCCAAGCACGTCATCAGCGTGAAGCCGAATGCCAGGATCGGCATCCTCTACCAGAACGATGATTTCGGCCGCGACTTCCTCGGGCCCTTCAAGAAGGTGCTTGCGGATGCCGGCGGCACCGCGCAGGTGATTTTGGAGCAGACCTACGACCTGACCGATCCGACCATCGATTCCCAACTCATCAATCTCTCCAAGTCGGGCGCCGACGTCTTCTACAACATCTCCACCGGCAAGGCGTCGTCGCAGTCGATCCGGAAAGCGGCCGAACTCGGCTGGAAGCCGCTGCAATTGCTCTCGGCGGGCTCGACCGGCAAATCCATCCTCGGCGCCGCCGGCTTCGAGAACGCATCCGGCATCGTCGCGATCCGCTATTCCAAGGACGCCGGCCCCGGCCCCTGGGAGAATGACAAGGACGTGATCGCGTTCGACACGTTACGCAAGAATTATCTGCCAAACGTCGATCCCGACAACACCATCGCCTATGCCGGTTACGGCCAGGCGGTGAGCATGGGCGAGATCCTGCGCCGCTGCGGCGACGAGCTCACGCGCGAAAATGTGCTGAAGCAGGCCGCGAACCTCAAGGGCTTCCATTCGCCGTTCTTCCTCGACGGCGTCGACTACAGCTACACGCCCGACGACTACACGCCGATGAAGACACTGTTCATCTCGACCTTCAACGGCAAGGACTGGCAGGTCTCCGACAAGCCCGTGACGGAGTAGCGGGCGCGCGCTGACGCCGCCTCTCCCTCTCCCCGTTCTTACGGGGAGAGGGTCGGGGTGAGGGGCTGCATCCGCATTCACGGTGATAGATGGACTCGTGGAAGCTCCCCCTCACCCGGAATTCAAGCTGTGCTTGAATTCCGGCCTCTCCCCGCGAGCGGGGCGAGGCGAAGGACCCACCCCTCGACGAACCCGTCCCCACGGCTTACCTCTATCGCCGTGCCGCCCCGTATCCTCACCGCCTCGGCCGAGCCGGCCGCACCGTTGCCCGACCGCTTCCAGACATGGTTCGCGGCCCGCGGCTGGTCGCCGCGCGCGCATCAATTGGCGCTCTTGGAAAAGGCTCGCGAGGGTCGCTCCGCGCTGCTGATCGCACCAACCGGCGCCGGCAAGACGCTGGCGGGATTTCTGCCGACGCTGGTCGAACTCTCTTCTCCCTCCCCCCTTGTGGGGGAGGGCCGGGGAGGGGGGTGGCCACGGGCAGCCCTGCCTGCCGACGACAAACACAAGATCATCTCCACCGGCCGCGCCGTTCAGCGCAGCGGCGGTTTGCACACCCTCTACATCTCCCCGCTGAAAGCGCTCGCCGTCGACATCGCGCGCAACCTTGAGCGGCCGATTGCCGAGATGGGACTGCCGATCAAGGTCGAGACCCGCACGGGTGACACGCCGGTGTCGCGGCGGCAGCGCCAGCGCCGCTATCCGCCGGACATCCTTCTCACGACGCCGGAGCAGCTCGCATTGCTGCTGTCCTCCGACGATGCGCCGTTCCTGTTCTCATCGCTCAAGCGCGTGGTGCTCGACGAGTTGCATGCGCTCGTCACCTCCAAGCGTGGCGACCTGCTGTCGCTCGGGCTTGCGCGGCTGTGGCGGCTTGCGCCGGAGATGCGCATGATCGGCCTGTCGGCGACGGTGGCCGAGCCGGACTCGCTGGCGCGATTCCTCATGCCGCAGCCGGCCGGAAAGGCTGCCTCCGCCGCTGATATCGTCATGGCCGGCGGCGCGGCCGCGCCGATCGTCGAGATGCTGGATACAAGCGAGCGCCTCCCCTGGGCCGGCCACACTGCGCGCCATGCGCTGGCCGAGGTCTACGAGCTGATCAAGGCGAACAAGACCACGCTGGTCTTCGTCAACACCCGCAGCCAGGCCGAGATGCTGTTCCAGGATCTCTGGCGCATGAACGACGACGGACTTGCGATCGCGCTGCATCACGGCTCGCTCGACGTCGCGCAGCGCCGCAAGGTCGAGGACGCGATGTCGGCGGGAAAACTGCGCGGCGTGGTCTGCACCTCGTCGCTGGATCTCGGCGTCGACTGGGGCGACGTCGATCTCGTCATCAATATCGGCGCACCAAAAGGCTGCTCGCGCCTGATGCAGCGCATCGGCCGCGCCAATCATCGCCTCGATGAGGCCTCGCGCGCGGTGCTGGTGCCGGCCAACCGGTTCGAAGTGCTGGAGTGCCGCTCCGCGATCGATGCAATCGCGGAGAATGCGCAGGATACCCCGCCCTTGCGCATCGGTGCCCTCGACGTGCTGGCGCAGCACGTGCTCGGCTGCGCCTGCGGCGAGCCGTTTCTCTCGGGCGAACTCTATGACGAGGTGCGCACGGCGGCGCCATACGCCGATCTGTCGCGGCAGGATTTCGACGACGTCGTCGATTTCGTCGCTACCGGCGGCTACGCGCTGAAAACCTATGAACGCTTCGCCCGCATCAAGCAGGACAAGCAGGGCCGCTGGCGCGTCGCCAATCCAAAGGTGCGGCAGAGCTATCGCCTCAATGTCGGCACCATCGTCGAGGAGCCGATGCTGAAAGTCCGGCTGGTGCGCTCGCGCTCCACGGGGCAAGGAAAAGCGGGAGGCTCGACCGGCGCCATTGCGCGCGGCGGCCGCGTGCTCGGCGAGATCGAGGAATATTTCATCGAGGGCCTCAGCCCCGGCGACACCTTCGTGTTCGGCGGCGAGGTGGTGCGCTATGAGGCGCTGGCCGAGGACCAGGTCTACGTCTCCCGCGCCCATGACGCCGATCCCAAGGTGCCGTCCTATATGGGCGGCAAGTTTCCGCTGTCGACTTATCTGGCCGAGCGCGTGCGCCGGCTGCTGGATGACAAGCGCGCGTGGGGTGCCCTGCCGGAGCAGGTGCGCGACTGGCTGTCATTGCAAAAGGATGTTTCGCGCGTGCCCGCGGTGCGCGAGCTCCTGGTCGAAACTTTTCCGCGCGGCAACAAGCACTATCTCATCTGCTATCCCTTCGAGGGGCGGCTCGCGCACCAGACGCTCGGCATGCTGCTCACGCGCCGGCTGGAGCGCGCCCGCGCCCGCCCGCTCGGCTTCGTCGCTAATGAATATGCGGTCGCGATCTGGGGGCTGGGCGATGCCTCCTTCATGATCCGCAACGGCCAGCTCGATCTCAACGCGTTGTTCGATCCTGATATGCTCGGCGACGACCTCGAGGCCTGGCTCGCCGAGTCCGCGCTGATGAAGCGCATGTTCCGCAATTGCGCGCTGATCTCCGGCCTGATCGAGCGCCGTTTCACGGATGAAGACAAGAGCCGCCGGCAGGTGCTGTTCTCGACCGACCTCGTCTACGACGTCCTGCGCAAGCACCAGGCCGATCACATGCTGTTGCGCGCCGCGCGCGCCGATGCCGCGACCGGCCTGCTCGACCTGCGCCGGCTCGGTGACATGCTCGCGCGCATCCACGGCCACATCACGCACCGGGAACTCGACCACGTCTCCCCGCTCGCCGTCCCCGTGATGCTGGAAATCGGCCGCGAGTCAGTTTATGGCGAAGCTGCAGACGAGCTGCTGGCGGAGGCCGCCGACGAGCTCGTCAAAGAGGCGATGTCGTAGACTGTCCGCAGAATGAATCCTTGGGGCGCAACTCCTGCCAAGTCGTCAAGCCCGGCCTTGACCGAGCAGGCGGCCATTTCGATCACGTCGACGCGCACGCTGGACGTCGCCGGCGCATCGTTCCATGCCGATCTCTCCGGCGCGCTGTTCTGGGACGAGCAGCGCCTGCTCGTCGTTTCCGACCTGCATCTGGAAAAAGGCTCGAGCTTCGCTGCGCGCGGCGTGCTGCTGCCGCCTTATGACACGGTCGCCACGCTCAGTCGTCTTGCGGCCGTGATCGCGCGGCACGATCCGCGGATCGTGATCGCGCTCGGCGACAGTTTTCATGATCGCAGCGCCCATGAGCGGCTGTCGATTGAGGATCGCGACGCCATGACCTCGCTCCAGAGCGGCCGCGACTGGATCTGGATTTCAGGCAATCACGACCCGGCGCTGCCGCGCGATCTCGGTGGCACCGTCGCCGACGAAGTCGCGATCGGCCCGATCATTTTCCGTCACGAGCCGACCGGCGCGTGCGGCGAGATCGCCGGCCATCTCCATCCCAAGGCGCGCGTTACCGCACGCGGCCGCTCCATGGAGCGGCGCTGCTTCGCCTCCGACGGAATGCGCGCCGTGATGCCGGCCTTCGGCGCCTATGCCGGCGGTCTCAGCATCCGCGACGCGGCGTTCGCAAAAGTCTTTGGCGAGCGACACTTCACCGCGCATCTCCTCGGCGACAATCGCGTCCACGCGATTGCAGCGTCGCGGTGTTGTTGAGGTCCGCACTTCGTAGGGTGGGTTAGCGAAGCGTAACCCACCTCTTTCGCATCCGGGGAGACAGCGGTGGGTTACGCCGTGCGGACTGCGCTCCGCGCAGCCGCGGGGCCAACCCACCCGACGAATCCCGCAGTATCACGCCGCCTTCGCCTGCACCGTATCGCAGAACTCCGCCAAGCGATCCGCAAGCCGCAGCGTCGCGGGGCTCGCGCCCGGGGAGGCCATCAGCGCGACCTCCGTCTCGTTGATTGGCGCAAAGCCGTCCTTCGCTGTCAGTACGCGGTGATCGGACTGGATCGCCATCTCCGACAAGATGCTGAGGCCCATGCCGGCGGCAACCGCCGCCTGGATGCCGGCGAGGCTCGATGACGTGTAGGCCATGTGCCAGGGCCGGCCGGCGCTTTCCAGCGCGTGGATGGCGCCGGCGCGATAGAGGCAGCCGAGCGGAAAGCCGATCAGCGGCACCGACGACACGTCGGCTTGAATCGGATGGCTCTTGCTGGTCACCCAGTGCACCCGCTCCGGCCACACGGCGATCGCGCCCTTCTCGCCGGCCTCGCGCTTGAACAGCGCAAGGTCGAGCTCGCCGCGTTCGAGGTCGCGGGACAGGTTCCTGCTCTGGTCGGCACGCACATCCAGCCGCAGGCCCGGATGCGAGCGCGAGAACGAGCCGAGCAGTTTTGCCAGCCGATAGGCGGCGAAATCCTCGGGGATGCCGAGCCGGATTGCGCCTTCGCTGCCCGGCTCGCTGAGCACGTCACGCGCCTCCTCGGCGAGCGACAACAGGCGGCGCGCGTAGGACAAAAGCCGCTCGCCGGCCTCCGTCGGGCGCACGTCCTTGCCGTCACGGTGCAGCAGCACCTGGCCGACATCCTCCTCCAGCCGCTTGATCTGCTGGCTGACCGTCGATTGCGTGCGATGGACGCGTTCGCTGGCGCGGGTGAAGCCGCCGGCATCCACCACGGACACGAAGCTGCGGAGGAGCTCCAGATCGAGCATATCAGCCTCCATTTATAAATCCACTGGACGGCAGTTAATCATTTAATTTCCAAATGACAAGGGGCGTCCCTAGATCAAGGGTCCAAGAAAACTGCCAAGAGAATTCGCATGTCCCTCGCGCCCTCGATCGCCGTTCCCCGCGCCCGTTTCAATCCGCTCCCGCTTTACATCTGCCTGTTCTGCCTGCTTTGGAGCTTTGCCTTCGTCGCCGGCAAGATCGGCGTCACCGACTGCCCGCCGCTGACCCTGCTTGCGGCGCGTTTCTCGCTCGCCGGCATTTTGATCTTCGCCATCTCTGCATTTCGTCGCGACGCGTGGGACATGACTTGGCGTGATGCTGCGATGTTCGCGGTGCTCGGCATCGCCAACAACGCGCTCTATCTCGGGCTCGGCTATACCGGCCTGCAATGGGTCTCCGCGGGCCTCGGTGGTCTGATCGTGTCGGCCAACCCGGTATTCACGGCGGCGCTCGCCGCGCTGCTGCTCGGCGAGGGCATGACCTGGCGCAAGGCGAGCGGCCTCCTGCTCGGCGTCGTTGGGGTCACCTTCATCGTCTGGCATCGCCTCGCGGTCGGCACCGACAGCCTGCACGGAATCATGTTCACGCTGGCCTCGCTCGCCTCCATCGTCGCCGGCACCATCCTGTTCAAGCTGTTCGCGCCGAAGGGCAGCTTGTGGATCGGCAACGGCATCCAGAACATGGCGGCCGGCATCGTGCTCACGCCGATCGCGCTGACGTTCGCTGATGTCCACGCCATCCAGTACACGCCCGGCCTCCTCGGCGCCTTCGCCTTCCTGGTGCTCGGCGGCTCGATCCTCGCTTATCTGCTCTGGTTCCATCTCCTCAAAGTGTGTGGCGCGACCGCGGCCAGTGCCTATCATTTCCTGATGCCGCCGCTTGGCATGCTGTTCGCGTTCCTCGTGTTGGGGGAGCATGTCGAGGCGCGCGATCTCTTCGGGATCCTTCCGGTGGCGATCGGCATTTATCTCGTGACGCGTCCCGCCCAAACCCTCGCAACCAGGTCCGCCGCGTAACAGGAGCCCGTCATGCCCATTTCCATCACGCTGATCGGCGGCCCGACCGCGCTGATCGAGATCGACGGCTTCCGGCTCCTCACCGATCCGACCTTCGATGGTCCGGGCGCCTATCAGCTGCCGCATGTGAAGCTGGAGAAGACGATCGGGCCAGCGTTGAAAGCCGACGCGATCGGCCCGGTCGATGCCGTGCTGCTCAGCCATGACCAGCATTCTGACAATCTCGACAATTCCGGCCGCGAGCTGCTCTTCAAGGTGAAACGCGTGCTGACGACGGAAGCGGGCGCAAGACGGCTCGGCGGTCACGTCGAAGGACTTGCGCCATGGGACACGACGCAGGTCAGGGATCGCGACGGCAACACGCTGACGATTACCGCAACGCCCGCGCGCCACGGTCCGGCCGGCATCGAGCCGCTGTCGGGCGATGTCATCGGCTTCGTCGTGTCCTCCAGCAACAAGGACAGCCGCGCGATCTATATCAGCGGAGACACCACCTGGTTCGACGGTGTTGCGGAAGTAGCGCGCCGCTTCGATTGCGGCGTGGTGCTGCCCTTTGCCGGCGCTGCGCAGACGCGCGGGCCGTTCCATCTCACCATGGACACCAACGACACCATCGAGACCGCGCGCGCCTTTCCCGATGCGGTGATCGTGCCCGTCCATACCGAAGGCTGGGCGCATTTCCGCCAGAACGGCGAGGACCTGCGCAAGACCTTCGACGTCCTCGGCTTCGGCCCGCGCCTGCGCCTGCTCGAGCCCGGCGTACCTACGGTGATCGAGGCGCCCTAAACAGACTCCGCTGTTGTCACTGCGAACAGCGAAGGCGAGCTGCTCCCCCAACGTCGTCCTGGCGAAGGCCAGGACCCATTACCCCGACTTCGAGTTGTTGCGGCAAGCCGTGGCCACCGCGTTTTCTAACAACAACAGCCTGTGGTAATGGGTCCTGGCTTTCGCCAGGACGACTCCGAGATATTGGTGTCCACCTGCGCCCATAACGAGCGCCCGCCTCAATCCTTCCTGAACACGATCGACGCCGCCCAGCCGCACATCAGCGCCAGCGCGGCCGTCACCAGCCCATACGCCAATCCGTTCTGCCGCGCGCTGGTGGCGACGAACTGCTCGAAGCCGACCTTGACGATCTCGAACGCCGTCTCGGTCTTGGTCACGAGCGCGCCGTTCGCGAACAGTTTGATTTCGACCTCATAGGTTCCGATCGGCACTTCCGCGGGCAGCGGAATGCCGGTGCGGAACAGCGTCGGCGTCAGGAACGTCACCGCCGACGGATCCTCGCGGTAGAGCCCGCGCTGCGTGCGCAGGCGGATGAAGGCGCTGCGGAACGCGTCGTCCGGCACCACGTCGGCATAGTCGGTGCCGACGCGCTGGGTCAGCAGCACGTTGTTGAGCCCGATCTGCTGGCGCCGCGCGATCTCGGGCGAGGTGATCTGGTCGAAGGGGCGATTGGCGAACAGCGCGAGATAGCTCGGCACCTGCAAGAATTGCCGGTAGTCGGTGTTGATCCAGATGCCGAACTTTCGTTCCTTGCGGCGCGTCACCATGTCCGCGCGCGGGCCCAGCACGGTGACGACGAGATCGTAGGCATTGCGATTCGCAGGCGTTGCCGCATCCCTCTCCACCGAGCCGAACAGCACCAGCTCCTCGCCGGAATAGTTCGGCGTCACGGTGACGCGGTGGTTGGAGACCGACACGATCAGCCGCTCGGCCCGCGCGGCGCCGCCGAGCAAAAGCATCAGGAGGGCAGCGATGATTGCGCGCGCGATCATCCCGTCACTCCGATCTCGCGGATGGTGAAGAGGTCTTCGGGACGGAGCACGAGCTCGACGGCGAAGCGCAGGCCGACGGCGAGGATGAGCAGGCCCAGGAGCAGCCGCAACTGCTCGCCGCGGATCTTCTGCCCGGCGCGTGCGCCGAACTGCGCGCCGGTGACGCCGCCAACCATCAGGATCAGCGCCAGCACCGCATCGACCAGATGATTGGTCATCGCATGCAGCATGGTCGCGACCAGCATGGTGACCAGCGTCAGGATCATCGACGTGCCGATCACCGTCGAGGTCGGCACCCGCAACAGATAGATCATGATCGGCACCAGGATAAAGCCGCCGCCGATGCCCATGATGGCGCCGATGAAGCCGATGATGATGCCGACCACGACCACGGGGATCACCGACAGATAGATCTTCGAGCGCTTGAAGCGCATCTTCAGCGGCAGGCCATGGATCCAGTTGTGCGTGCGCCGCGGCGGGACAGTGCCGCGCCGCGTCCGCATCATCGCGCGCAGGCCTTCCGAGAACATCAGGCTGCCCACGGTCGTGAGCAGCACGACGTAGGAGAGCGCGATCATCAAATCGAGCTGGCCGAGCGCGCGCAGCTGCGTGAAGGTCCAAACCCCGAGCGCGGTGCCCGTCACGCCGCCACATAACAGCACGGTCGCGAGCGCCGGGTCGATCGCGCGCCGCCGCCAATAGGAGATCGCGCCGGAAAAGGACGAAGCCGCGATGTGGCTCGCGACGGAAGCGACCGCGACCGCCGGTGCAATGCCGACGAAGATCAGCAGCGGCGTCATCAAGAATCCGCCGCCGATCCCGAACATGCCCGAGACGAAACCGACCGCGGCGCCCATCGCGAGCACCAGGAACACATTGACCGGCAGATCAGCGATGGGGAGGTAAAGCTGCATCGGGCACGTTCCGGCGAGACGGATCGGATTGCGGAATGCTCGCGGGAAGGCGGAACGATTGCCGCGTCCCTCATTAGCCGAATTTGGCGCGCGGCGGGACAAGGAATTTTCCGGCGTGCGGCGTTTTCGCCCGTGGTCCGATCAGGACCGCCCGGCATGGTGAATAGTTCAGATTAACGCGAGCCGATCCTCACCGCTTGCCGACGGGATCCGTGATCAAATTCATCGCCAGGGCCTGGTCGGGCGCCAGCCAGCGCACGTCCCTGGTTTGCGACATGGCCTCGACGATCGAGGAGGAGATGCCCATGCGCGTCACGTAGCCGAGCACTGCGCCGGCCGTGCGCTGGGCGTCGGCGACGGGGTCGCTGACTGCGGCTGTGTTCACGAACCGATGAACCCCGAGTGCCGATCCTTCGACGCCATAGCGGATCTTGCCGCCGGCATAGACGAGCACGCAGGCGCTGGCGCAATAGGCCGGCCGTACGCGGCCCGAGGCGTCGGCGACACCGACGGCGGTCGAAAGCCCGCGCGCGCGGATCGCCTCGCCCATGATGACGGCCTGGTTGAGGTTGCCGCCCGGCGAGGACAACAGGACCAGATCGCCGGGGACGAGATGCGCATCATCCAGCCGGTCACGCAGCCAGCTCGCGGCTGCCGGCCCGATCTCGCCGCTGACGGCGAGTGCGCGCCGGCCGCGCGCGGCGCCGCCGAGATCGACATTGGCGATGACGGCCGAGCTCAGGCTCGGCGAGACATACTGGTCTCTCCAGTAGGCCCAGGCCTCGGGCCGCGACACGTCGCGATAGGCACGGATGAGCACACCTGACGACAGGAGCAGGAAGATGACAACCGACCAGAACAGCCGCCTGCGCGCCGGCAGGGGCACCGGCCCCTCGACTGTCAGCCGTCGGGCCGCACCGCGCGGAGGTGCGATACGCGGACCGGTGGGAGAGCTGCGGAAGGAGCTTTCCTCCCGGCGATCAGTCTCGGACAAGGCGACCTCTTGCTGCTGGATACCGCGCGCGGGTGTCCCGCAGTTCTACACGGCATCAGCAGCGAGGTATAGGACGGCGCAACCGCAGGTCGCGAGAGGATTTCGCCTTAGAACGGGGTGAGATTGCCAACCACGAGGGACGTGCGGTCCCTCTCCCGCTTGCGGGAGAGGGTTGGTGAGGGTGTCGCCACAATCGAGACTCCCAATGTGGAGACAGCCCCCACCCGGCGCTTCGCGCCGACCTCCCCCGCAAGCGGGAGAGGTGCAGCGAGTCTGTGGCAAGATCGAGCTAACTAAATTTCTTGATGCGCTAATGCACCAGCAAGGCCTGACGCTTGGTCGCGACAGGCTTGGGCGCGGGCTTGGCGCTGGCCTGCGCCGGGGCGCTGTCCCAGCCGCCGGCGGGCGTTGCGACGTTGACGGCATCATCCGGCTGCGGCTCGGCGCTGAACGTCTGGATTGCGAGCTTGGCAGCGGCGAGCGACTGCGGGTCGAGGCGCTTGGCAACGTCGTCGCGCTTGGTCGCCGCATCGGAGTCGCCCTGGGCTGCGGCGAGGCTGAACCATTTGTAGGATTCGGCAAGGTTCTGTTCGACGCCGATGCCACGGGCATAGAGGATGCCGAGATTGTACTGGCTGTCGGCGACGCCGCGATCGGCGGCCTTGCGGAACCACTGCGACGCGCTCTTGTAGTTGGCGCCGCGTCCGCCGCCGTCGGCGTCGAGCACCGCGAGATTGTGCATAGCCTTGGCATTGCCGCGCTCGGCGGCCTGCGTGTAGTAGCGGCGGGCGATGTCGGCGTCTCTCTTCACGCCGAGGCCCTTCTCATAGAGCGTGCCGAGCCGGAAGGTCGCGAGCACCACGCCGGCCTGCGCCGCGCGGTCATACCATTTTACGGCTTCCTCGTAATTCGCAGCCACGCCTTTGCCTTCGGCCAAGCGTACGCCGATCTCATAGGCCGCGGTCGCATCACCCTTCATCGCGGCGGCGCGCAGCACCGGACCGCCGATGCCGTCGGCCAGCCGCTCGCTCGGCGGCACCTGGACGGTGCCGAGCCGCGCGCGCGACGGCGTCGTCGGGATCGCGCCGGTGATGTCGCTATTTCCAGCCACCGCCGGTGGGGGCGGGATCTCGACCGACGCGGCGCTGCCGGAGCTCGCGGGAGCGGCATTGTTCAGGGATTGCCGGCCGAGCGGGGTCGGCGAGGTCATCGACGGCGTGACCTGCTCGGGCACGGCGGGCTTCGCGCTGTTCTCGGCGGGGGCAGGGGCTTGCGGCGCGGGCGCGCTTGCGGGGGTCTCCATCGCCGGCACCGGTGGAGTGCTGCCGCCGCCCTCGAGCAGGTTCATCGCCATCTTGAAGGTGCCGAGCACGATCACGACCACGCTTGCGCCGACCAGCAGCGAGCGGATCTTCGAGGTGATGGTCGAGCCTTCCTTGCCCTTGTCCAGGGCAGCGCCGCCTGCGGCAGCCTTGCCGCCACGGCCGGGCTTCTCGGGCTGCGCGGCGGCCGCCTGTGCGGCCCTGCGTGCGGCGGCGATGAAGCTCGACGACGACACCGGCTCCTTTGGCGGGGCGGGAATTTCGCTGATCGCGCTTTCGGACGCGGCAATGCGCTCCGACGGCGTGGCGGCGCGTCCGCTCGGCCGCGTGCCCGGCTCCAGCGGATGATCCGGCGGCAGCTCCGGTGCGATCGCAGCGCGCGCAGGCGCGGCATGCGGCTCCAGGATTTCGCTGATCGCGCGCGGCGGCACGGGCGCTGTGACTTGCGGTGCCGCCGGGACCGGCGGCGGAGCAGCCGGCGTTGCGGCGTGGAATTCGCGCGGTGCGGCGACGAAGGCCGCCTGCGCCGCGGCCGGATTGGGCAGATCGGGCTTGATGTCGGCTCTGGGCGGCTGCGTCGGCATTGCGCTGCGCGCCGGTTCGGCCGGCATCGCCGGTGCTGCGAAGGCCTGCGGCGCGGCCTGAGGTGGCGCGCTGCGCACCGCGCGCAGGTCGCCCTCGATCATCGAAAGGCGATCGACGACATGACCGAGCGTGCTGTGCACCGCGTCGAGCGAGTCCTGCGTGTGGCGGTTGGTCTCGGCCTGGCTGAAGCGGATGTCGGAGAGCTCGCGCTTGACGAGATCGACCACGCCGGAATCGGAAGCCGGCGCCGAGCTGCGGCTCTCGGCGAGCGCGGCATATGTCGCCTGCTGCCGCTCCAGATGCCGCAGGATGTCGTGCAGGCCGTCTTCGACGCGGCTCAGATTGCCGTTGCGCGGATCGGAGGCAGCCTCGATCCGCTCCAGGAGATACGACACGCGCTGCTCGAGATGCGCGAAGGTGGAGGCGGAGTCGCCGCCGACCTGCATGCGGTCGAAGCGATCGGACAGCGCGCGGATGGCGTTCTCCAGATGCTCGGTGCTTTGGGACGGCGCAGGCTGCTCGCGCGTCTCCAGCGCCGCGGTGAGCGCGGCGATGCGCTGCTCCAGCACCGCAAAACTGTCGCCGCTGGGGGCGGAGGCGCGGCTGATCTGGTCGACCTTGGACGACAGCAGCTGCACGTCCTCTGAAAGCCGTGCCAGCGCCTCGTTGGAGGCGACGTTGGAGACGATGCCGCGCAGCGCCGAGATCGCGCCTTCGAGCTGCTGCACCGTGCCGGGATCGTCATTGGCGCGCAGGATCAGGTCGAGCTTGCCGCCGAGATTGCGGATCGCCTCGTCATAGCCGGTGAGCTGCTCGGCCGGCGTCAGCGTGCGCAGCACCTGCTTGATCTCGGACAGCGCGTGCTCGACGCCGGCGAGCGCCTGGCCGTCGGTGCTGGAGGTGCGCGTCTCATCAATGCGACGATGCAGCGAGCGGATCTCGTTTTCGATCGATTCGATCGCGCGGCGCGGCATCGCCTCGGTGATGACGTGGCGGATCTCCGCAAGCTCGTTGCGGAACGCCGTGATCGACTGCTCGATGTGATCGGGGCGCTGCAGCGCCTCGATCTGGCTGGTGATCTTGAGGAGATGCCGTTCGAGCGCGGAGAAGTCGGAGCTCGGCTGCGGAGGCGGCGGCGCGTAGGCGGGGGCAGGGGGCGCCAACGGGGGAGACATTGCGGGAGCCATCGGCGCGGCGGGCGCAATCGAAGGCGCCGCGCGCGGCGGCATCTGCCGGGGCGCAAAGCTGTCGAGCTCGTTCTGCCGCGCGCTGATTTCGGCCACCGCAACGTCGAGCGAGGCGGGGCTGAGCGGCGGCGAGTTGCGATAGACCTGTGCTGCCGCGCGCTCGACCACCTCGGCCTGGCGCTGGCGCGTCTCGACCGGAGCGGGCCGCGATGCCTGCGCCTGCGGCCGCGAGATCTGCGACAGCCGCGCGTCCAGCCGCGAGATCGCATCGTTCAGCTGACGCGCGACGCCCTGCTCGCGCGAGGCGTCGCGCGACGTGTCTTGGCGCGGCGCGGGCTTCGAGATGCGCTCGATCTGCTGGGTGATCGCATCCAGCCGCTGGTGGATGTCGGCGACGTCGCGGCTTTCCTGACTCGGTGCCAGGTGTGGGGCCTGCGGGGCTTGCGGGCGCTGCTCGTAAGGTCCGCGGAAGTTCGGCGGGATGGTGTCGCCGAGGGTGGAGTTCAGCCAATCGTTGAGTGACATGCCGGCACGGCGCGCGGCTGCTTCGGCCCGCTCCCTGACGGATGGATCGATGCCGTCAACACTCCACGATACGCGCGAATTCATGACTTCTGTCCGGTTCCGACTTCGGCACCCCACCCGATGCCTCCAGCTTTCCCGCGCGTCCCAGTTGCAGAGACAATTCCATTCGGCGCGGGTCGTCTGCCTCAAAAACCGACTTTTCTCTGTTACGGTAAATAACGGGTTAAGGAAGCCGTCGCCGCTGTCTTAAAGTTGGGCGCAGGGAACAGGAGTGGCGCATTGTCGGTGCGCTCCCTCTCCTGCTTGCGGGAGAGGTTGTTCGAGCCCGCGGCTCGCTCCCGATTTGCCACATTCACCGGTGTCATGCCCCGCGAAGGCGGGGCGTCCAGTACGCCGCGGCCTATCGATTCGATCATGACCGTCTCGGAGTACTGGATCGCCCGGTCAAGCCGGGCGATGACGGCGGAGTGGCTGGCGGCGGCATTGCCTCATGTCACGCTTGGTTGCTCAGCCCTTCTCGCGCTTGCCCTCGTCGATCGGCACCACGGTGCCGCGCGCGTTCATGGTCGACAGCGCCTCGAGCGCTTCCTCGCAGAAGTCGGCCACCATCTGCTCGTGCCGGGCGCCGAGGCGGAGCAGCAGCAAATTGCCGAGGTCGAGCACGCCCGACGCCTCTCCGTCCGGAAAGCGCTTCTTCAGGATGCGCTCGTAATTGGCATGGCGGTCGCGGTGATGCTCCAGGCGGGCCATCAAATCGGTGCGCAGGGGCTCGATGTCGATGCTGTCGAGGGCATGGAGGCGGACGAGCAGGTCATCCTTGGTCGAGGCCGGGGTGCTCGGGCGCGCGGCCCAGTGCCGCAGCGCTGTTCGTCCCTCCTCTGTAAGCGTATAAACCAGCTTGTTGGGCTTGCCGGACTGCACGACCTCGCGGCCCTGGATGTAGCCGCGGTCGCGCAGCTTGGAGAGCTCGCGATAGATCTGCTGGTGGTCGGCCTTCCAGAAGAAGCCGATCGAGGAGTCGAAAGTCTTGGCGAGCTCGTAGCCCGTCATCGGACGTTCCGTCAGGCATGCGAGGATTGCGTCGCCCAGCGCCATGACACGGCTCCCTTAAGACGTACCCGACCAATTGACTTGACTTTATGCATATCCACGCATATGCGTCAATGTGCATATGACGGTCGGCCTGTTGCCCAGCCGGCGTCGGCCTTCGCGCTACTTTGCATGGGGTTGTTTTCAAGCTTTTTGCCAACGCCTTTTATCAAAGGAGGCACCCTGAGAATGACCGGCCTCGATTCCTGGTACGGCTACATGAAGTCCCAAGAGCACGCTGGAGACCGCGCTGCGGCGCGCGCCGAACTGTGGGACCTGCTTCATCCCGACGCCGTCTTCGAAAGTCCCGTCGTGCACACGCCGCAGCGCGGGCGCGACATCACCTTCAAATATCTGTCGAGCGCCGAGACGGTGCTTGGCGGCCCCAGCTTCCGTTATGTCGGCGAGTGGAAGAGCGCGAGCGGCGCCGTGCTCGAATTCAAGACAGAGATCGACGGCATCGAGATCAACGGCGTCGACATCATCACCTTCGATAACGAGGGCCGCATCACGCATTTCAAGGTGATGGTGCGTCCGCTCAAGGCCATCAACATGCTGCACCGCCTGATGGCGGAGCAGCTCGCAGCCCAGTGAGGCTTTCGCCGAACTGCGTGCTCGATACCACCTGCCCTGAGGTTGCAGAAACCGCTAGACTCGCGACTAGGACTGCGCCGCAGGGCATTTTAAAGAATACCACCACTTAACGGCTCCATGCCGGGAGAACGCCATGCCGATCTACAAAGCCCCCGTCGAAGACGTGAACTTCCTCTTCAACGACGTCTTCCAGATCGACCGCTACGACAATCTGCCCGGCTTCTCCGACGCATCGAGCGATGTGCGCGAGGCGATCCTGGGCGAAGCCGCCAAGCTCGCCGAAGAGGTGCTGCAGCCGCTCAACCGCGTCGGCGATCTCGAAGGCTGCAAGCGCGCTGACGACGGCAGCGTCACCACGCCGAAGGGCTTCAAGGACGCCTTCAAGCAGCTCGCCGAAGGCGGCTGGCTCGGCCTCTCCGTGCCGACCGAATATGGCGGGCAGGGCCTGCCGGTGGCGTTGAGCCAGGCGGTCAACGAATTCCAGTGCTCGGCCAACATGGCTTTCGCGATGTATGGCGGCCTGACCATGGGCGCGACCGCGGCGCTGCTCGTGCACGGCAGCCCCGAGCAGAAGAAGACTTACGTGCCGAAGATGGTGGCGGGTGAATGGACCGGCACCATGAACCTGACCGAGCCGCATTGCGGCACCGACCTCGGCATGCTCCGCACCAAGGCGGTGCGCCAGGCCGACGGCAGCTTCAAGATCACGGGCACGAAGATCTTCATCTCGGCCGGCGAGCATGATCTTGCTGGCAACATCATTCACCTCGTGCTGGCCCGTATCGAGGGCGCGCCCGCCGGCATCAAGGGCGTCTCGCTGTTCGTGGTGCCGAAATTCCTGGTCAATGCCGACGGCTCCGTCGGCGCGCGCAATGGGGTGGTCTGCGGCTCGATCGAGCACAAGATGGGCATCCACGGCAATTCCACCTGTGTGATGAACTACGACAACGCCACCGGGTGGCTGATTGGCGAAGAGAACAAGGGCATGCAGGGCATGTTCGTGATGATGAACGAGGCCCGCCTCGGCGTCGCAGTGCAGGGTCTCGCGCAGTCCGAGGTCGCCTATCAGAACGCGGTTGCCTATGCGCGCGAGCGCATCCAGGGCCGCGCGCTAACCGGTACAAAGGCGCCGGACAAGGCGGCCGACCCGATCATCGTGCATCCCGATGTGCGCCGCACGCTGCTGTCCATCCGCGCCTTCAATGAAGCCGCGCGCGCCTTCGTGGTGTGGACTGCCTTGAAGAGCGATGTCGCCCACCGCTCCGAGGATCCCAAGGACCGCCAGGCCGCCGACGATCACATGGGCCTGATGACGCCGGTGCTGAAGGGCTTCCTCACCGACTACGGTTTTGCCAACGCCGTGCAGGCGCAGCAGATGTATGGCGGCCACGGCTACATCGCCGAGCAGGGCATGGAGCAGTTCGTGCGCGATGCCCGCATCGCCATGATCTATGAAGGCGCCAACGGCATCCAGGCGCTCGACCTCGTCGGCCGCAAGCTGCCGCGCGACGGTGGCCGCGCCATCATGGCGTTCTTCGGCGAGGTCGGAGCCTTTGCCAAGGAGAATGGCGGTGACGAGGCGCTGAAGCATTTTGTCGCGCCGCTCTCGACCGCGCTCGGCCATCTCCAGCAGGCCACCACCTGGCTGATGCAGAACGCAATGGCGAAGCCGGACAATGCCGGTGCCGCCGCAACCGATTACCTGCACCTCTTCGGCTTCGTCGCGCTCGGCTACATGTGGGCGCGGATGGCGAAAGTCACGCAGGCCAAGATTGCCGAGTCCGGGGCCACGCCCTATCTCTCGACCAAGCTCGTTACCGGCCGTTTCTTCATGGAGCGGATGCTGCCGGAGACCGCCGCCAATCTCGCGCGCATCCAGGCCGGCTGCGCCACCGTCATGGAACTGCCGGCGGAAGCATTCTAAGCCCGCTTCCGTCGCCAGGTCCCAATCGCATTGAACATCACATCAGGAGGGCGTCATGCCTGAGGCATTCATCTACGACCACGTTCGCACACCGCGCGGCCGCGGCAAGCCGGACGGCGCGCTGCACGAGGTCACGGCGTTGGCGCTCGCCACCGTGCCGCTGCAGGCGCTGAAGGAGCGCAACAACCTGCCCGTGGACTCCGTCGATGACGTCGTGCTCGGCGTGGTCGATCCGGTCGGCGAGGCCGGCAGCGACATCGCGCGCTTCGCGGCGCTCAAAGCCGGCCTCGGCGAAGCCGTCCCCGGCGTGCAGATCAGCCGCTTCTGTGCCTCCGGCCTCGATGCCGTGAACTTCGCTGCTGCCCAGGTCATGAGCGGCCAGCATGAGCTGGTGATCGGCGGCGGCGCCGAATCCATGAGCCGCGTCGGCATCGGCGCGTCCGGCGGTGCATGGCCGATGGATCCCTCGATGGCAGTGCCGGCCTATTTCATGCCGCAGGGCGTCTCGGCCGATCTGATCGCCACGAAGTACGGCTTCTCCCGCGACGACGTCGACGCCTATGCCGTGCAGAGCCAGCAGCGTGCCGGCAAGGCCTGGGACGAAGGCCGCTTCAACAAGTCGGTGGTGCCGGTGAAGGACATCAACGGCCTCACCATCCTCGCCAAGGACGAGCATATGCGGCCCACCACGACCATGCAGTCGTTGGCGCAGCTGCAGCCGTCCTTCACCATGATGGCGCAGATGGGCGGCTTCGACGCGGTGGCGGTCCAGTCGCATCCTGAGATCGAGCGCGTCAATTACGTGCACCATGCCGGCAACTCTTCCGGCATCGTCGACGGTGCCGGCGCCGTGCTGCTCGGCAGCAAGGAGGCGGGTGCGAAATACGGCATGAAGCCGCGCGCAAAGATCCGCGCCTTCGCCAATATCGGCTCGGAGCCGGCGATGATGCTGACCGGTCCGGTCGACGTCACCGAAAAGCTGTTTGCGCGTTCGGGCATGAAGAAGTCGGACATCGACCTGTTCGAGCTCAACGAGGCCTTTGCTTCCGTCGTGCTGCGCTACATCCAGGCCTTCGAGATCGACAACGCCAGGATCAACGTCAATGGCGGCGCGATCGCACTCGGCCATCCCCTCGGCGCAACCGGTGCGATGATCCTGGGCACCGTGCTCGACGAGCTCGAGCGCACCAACAAGTCGACCGCGCTGGTGACGCTGTGCATCGGCGGCGGCATGGGTACCGCGACCATCATCGAGCGGGTGTAACGAGCTGCCGTAGGGTGGGCAAAGCGAAGCGTGCCCACCACTGATGTCTCCGCGAATGATGGTGGGCACGGCGCAAGAGCGCCTTTGCCCACCCTACGAGATCACAGTCAACCGCCGCGCCGAAAGACTGGCTGCGGCACCGAGGAGCAACCAACATGGCTTACAAGAACTTCAAGGTTGAGACCGACGCCGACGGCATCGCGCTCGTCACCTGGGACATCCCGGGCCGTTCGATGAACGTGCTCGACGAGACCTCGACCAGCGAGCTCGATGCGATCGTGAAAGAGACCACCGCGGATGACGCGGTGAAGGGCGTCGTCATCACCTCCAGCAAGGAGGCGTTCTGCGCCGGCGCCGATCTGTCGATGCTCGAGGGCATGAACCAGGCCTACGCCAAGGTCTTCAAGGAGCAGGGCGAGACGGCCGCGAACCAGATGCTGTTCGACCAGAGCCGCCGCTTCTCGCAGGTGCTGCGTTCGATCGAGACCTCCGGCAAGCCGTGGGCGGCCGCGATCAATGGCCTCGCGCTCGGTGGCGGCTTCGAGATCACGCTCTGCTGCCACTATCGCGTGGCGGCGGAGAATCCCAAGACGCGTCTCGGCCTGCCCGAGGTCAAGGTCGGCCTGTTTCCCGGTGCCGGCGGTACGCAGCGCGTGCCGCGCCTGGTGCCGCCGCAAGACGCGATGACCATCCTGCTGAAGGGCGACCCCGTCGCGCTCGACAAGGCCAAGCAACTCAACCTGATCCACGCCATCGTTCCCGCGGCCGATCTCATCAAGGCGGCAAAGGACTGGATCAAGGGCGGCGGCAAGGCGGTCGCGCCCTGGGACGAGAAGGGCTTCAAGCTGCCCGGTGGCCCGGTGTTCTCCAAGAACGGCATGATGATGTTCCCGGCGGGCAATGCCATCTACCGCCGCGAGACCTACGACAACTATCCGGCCGCGCGAGCGATCATGAGCTGCGTCTATGAGGGCCTGCAGTTGCCGATCGACGCCGCGTTGCGCGTCGAGTCGCGCTACTTCACCTCGGTGCTGCGCTCCAAGGAAGCGGCTGCGATGATCCGCAGCCTGTTCCTGTCGATGCAGGAGCTCAACAAGGGCGCGCGCCGTCCGAAGGACGTGCCGCCGACCAAGGTGAAGAAGATCGCCGTGATCGGCGCCGGCTTCATGGGCGCCAGCGTCGGCTACGTCTCGGCCCGCGCCGGTCTCGACGTCGTCCTGATCGACCGCGACCAGGAGAGCGCCGACAAGGGCAAGGCGCATGCGCAGAAGGTGATTGAGGAGCAGATCAAGAAGGGCCGCGCCAAGCCCACGGATGCCGAAGCGCTGCTCGCGCGCATCACGCCGACCGCTGATTATGCTGCGCTGAAGGACGTCGACCTCGTCATCGAGGCGGTGTTCGAGGATCGCAAGGTCAAGGCGGAAACGTTCGCCAAGGCGCAGGAGTATCTGAAGTCCGACGTAATCTTCGCGTCGAACACGTCCACGCTGCCGATCACCTCGCTCGCCGAGAGCTTCAATGACCAGGGCAAGTTCGTCGGCATCCACTTCTTCTCGCCGGTCGAGAAGATGATGCTGGTCGAGATCATTCTCGGCAAGAACACCGGTGACGTCGCGCTGGCGACCGCGCTCGACTACGTCCGCACCATCGGCAAGACGCCGATCGTCGTGAACGACAGCCGCGGCTTCTTCGCCAACCGTTGCGTCGGCCGCTATGTCGCCGAAGGCAACGAGATGTTCCTCGAAGGCGTCCCGCCGGCGATGATCGAGAATTGCGCCAAGATGGCGGGCATGCCGGTCGGCCCGCTCTCGCTGTCCGACGAAGTCGCGCTCGACCTCGGTCTGAAGATCATGAAGGCGACGGAAGCTGATCTCGGCCCCAACGCCATCAACCCCGATCAGAAGAAGCTGATGGTGGAGATGGTCGAGAAGCAGGGCCGGCTTGGCCGCAAGAACAGCAAGGGCTTCTACGACTATCCGGAGAAGGGCAAGGGTCAGAAGAGCCTGTGGCCGGGGCTGTCGGCGCTCCAGCCCAAGCAGCTCGATCCTGATACGCTCGACGTCGAGGAGCTGAAGCAGCGCTTCCTGGTGGTGCAGGCGGTGGAGGCCGCGCGCACGGTGGAGGATCACGTCATCACTGATCCGCGCGAGGCGGACGTCGGCTCGATCCTCGGCTTCGGCTTCGCGCCGTTCACCGGCGGCACGCTGTCCTACATCGACTTCATGGGCACGAAGAAGTTCGTCGAGCTCTGCCATAAGCTGGAAGCCAAATACGGCTCCCGCTTCACGCCGCCCAAACTGCTCGAGGAGATGGCGGCGAAGGGCGAGACCTTCTACGGCCGCTTCGCGCCGAAGAAATCTGCGGCTTAAGACTCCGCTGTGCTATGTAGTGAAAAGGCCGGATCACCGATCCGGCCTTTTTTTGCTTTTCGACCTGCGCGTTCATTCCATTCAGTCCTCCGGATAGAGCGCATGACCGGAGACGCGTTCATCGCCCTTGCTGGCGGTCCAGCTGCCCTTGTTGCCGCGCGCAACGCGCACCTCGAAATGCCAGTCGTTCTGGTTGGTGAACGCGATCTCCGCGCCGTCCTTCCGTTCGGTGTATGTGCAGCGATATTCGGTGGGCCGATCGGGAAACACGATCTGGCCCTCTCTGCTCTCGAACGCGGCGCTGGTCATCCCCGGGTGAAGCGTGAAGACACAGTCGCGTTGCGGCGCGACAGGTTGCGACAGTAGCAGCATGGCGAGGTACGTCCCGGAGGACGTCATGAATACGATCAGGTTCATCAGTGGATATTCTCGCGTGAGGATGTTCAGCCCTTGGTCGCTGCGACGGATCATGCAGTTCGCGGCATCGATGCGATTTTTGCGTGCAACTGCTGCCTGACACCCCGCGTCAGGTGCCATCACGCATCCGCGATGACACACTCCGGCCGCGCCGCGTCCGCAGGGACGCCACGCCCACGGCGTACTGGCACCGCTCTTGCTACCGTTCCCACCAGCAAGCCGGTAAGGCGACGATCAGCAATGAAGGTGTCCCGCAATGAACTCACTGGTGTCCCAAAAGAGTGCGGCCGGCATCGCGCTCCAATTCACGCCCCTGTCCTTTGTGAGTGGCCTGCTGACGCGCCGAAAGTCCTTGCGTCAGCGCCGCAAGGTTCCGTCCTGGGTGGGATTGACGCTACTCGTATTGGTCGCGGATATTCTTCTGGCGGTGTTTGCCTGGAAGGCCGTCGACTTCGTCCTCCATTGAGAGTTTCCCCCGGTGCAGGTGGAACGTCGCCAGCAGATAGGCGAGCTGGCTGACGACGAGGCACCCGACGATCACGGACACACCGGCGAAAAACTCAAAGCCCGCGGACTGAAGAACGATCGCGGACACGACCGCGACCAACGGCGAAGCCAGCGCCAGCGCCCAGACCCGGAACAACAGACCTGTCGCCAGTCCGACGACCAGGCTCGCAAGCAGGAGGGTGACTGCAACGGTCACAGTTCCAATTCCACTTCACCGACGCCCCCTGCAATCGATAGTTGGCCAACCCGGTCGCTCACGCAACAATGGTGTTACGCACGCCGTTCACAAGGCCAGTTATTGTTAACTGCGACAATGCTGTTCAATTGCTCCCGACGCGGCTCGCCTGCAAACGAGCAATCCAACAAACAAAAAAGAAGAGCCGGATCACTGATCCGGCTCCTTGTCACTGAACCTCGATCGACGGTCTCACGCCGCCTGCGCGAGCCCTTCGCGCTTCAGTGCTTCCTGCACCTTCGGCCGCGCGGCGACGCGGGCCTTGTAGGCGAGGAGGTTCGTGAGGGCTGAGAGATCGAACTTCAGTCGCTCCGCCCAGGTCAGCATGGTGAAGAGATACCCGTCGGCGACGGTGAACTGCTTGCCCATCAAATAGTCGCGACCGGCGAGCTGGCCGTCGATATATTTCAGCTTGCCCATCACGCGATCCCTGAAGAACGCCTTGGCATCATCGGCCAGCACCGGCGAGAACAGCGGACCAAAGCTCTTGTGCACCTCCGAGGTGAGGAAGTTCAGCCACTCCAGCAGCTTGTAGCGCTCGGAACTGTCGCGCGCAGGCGCCAGGCTTTTGGCCGAGGCCTGATCGGCGATCATCTGGACAATGACTGGGCCTTCGGTCACGATCTCACCGCTATCGAGGCCAAGCGCCGGCACTTGGCCCTTCGGGTTGACCTTCAGATAATCCTCACCGTTTTCGAGCTTCTTGGCGCGGATATCGACCTTGACGAGTTCGTAGGGCAGGTCGGCTTCCAGGAGGGCGATGTGGGGGGACAACGAGCACGCTCCCGGCGAGTAATAGAGCTTCATGGAATTTTCTCCTGCCGATGGTTGGTTGGGGCGAAAGAACGCCTACATGCATCTGCATGGAATAGTCAAGATTGATGCAGGTGCATCAAGTGCGCTAAGAACAGGCTACACACTTGAGCGGGACCATGAAACGCAGACCATCGACCGAGGCGACGTCCGCCTGGATCCGCCTGATGCGGGTGCAGAGCCGCGTGCTCGACTGCGTGGAGCAGGACCTGAAGAAGGCCGGTTTCCCGCCGCTCGCCTGGTATGATGCGCTTCTCGAGCTGTCGCGCGCGCCGTCGGGCGAGCTGCGCCCCGTGGAGCTCGAGCGCCAGATGCTGATCCCGCAATATTCGACCTCGCGGCTGATCGACCGCCTGGTCGACGAGGGCCTCGCCGTGCGCCGCGAATGCAAGATCGACAAGCGCGGCCAGTTCGTCGAGATCACCGAAGCCGGTCGCGAGTTGCAGAAGCGGATGTGGGGAGCCTATTCCGCCGCAATCGAGAAGTATGTCGGCTCAAAACTGTCCGATGCGGACGCAGTCAAGCTCAGCGGTCTGCTCGACCGGCTCGGTTGCTCCTGCGGCGAGATGAAGCTGCCGGTCGCCAACGAAAGCACACCGTTGCGATGACTCCGCAGCAAACCAATATGTCCGCGCAACCGGTTGGTTCGCGGACCATCCCTGTCACCCGCGCGCGTTCGGTCGAAGCGCTTTTGATTAGAGTTTGATATGGCGCGAGACCAGATCGATATGACGCCGCTGCAGTCACGCGACGAGCTCGTCGCGTGGTTCGAGGCCGGCTGCAAGCCGCTCGACGACTTCCGCATCGGCACCGAGCATGAGAAAACGCCGTTCACGCTCGAAGGCCGCCGCCCGGTTCCTTACGAGGGTGCGCGCGGCATCGGCGCGCTGCTCGAAGGCATGAAGCTCCTGCTCGGCTGGGAGCCGATCATGGAGAAGGGCAACATCATCGGCCTCTACGACGTTACCGGCGGCGGCGCGATCTCGCTCGAACCCGGCGGGCAGTTCGAATTGTCCGGCGCGCCGGTCGAGACCGTGCACCAGACGCAGAGCGAGCTGATGGCGCATCTGGCGCAGGTGCGGGAGATCGCGACCCCGCTCGGCATCGGCTTCCTTGGCCTTGGCATGACGCCGTCCTGGTCGCGCGCCGACATTCCGGTGATGCCGAAAGGCCGCTACAAGATCATGACCAACTACATGCCGAAGGTCGGCAAATACGGCCTCGACATGATGTACCGCACCTGCACGGTGCAGACCAATCTCGACTTCTCGTCCGAAGCGGACATGGTCAAGAAGCTCCGCGTCTCGCTTGCGCTTCAGCCGGTCGCAACTGCCCTGTTTGCCAATTCGCCGTTCACCGAAGGCAAGCCCAACGGCTTCCTGTCCTTCCGCTCGGAAATCTGGCGCGACACCGACAATGCACGCTCCGGCATGCTGCCTTTCGCGTTCGAGGACGGCATGGGCTTTGAGCGCTATGTCGACTATGCGCTCGACGTGCCCATGTATTTCGTCAAGCGCGGCGAGGACTACATCGACGTCTCGGGCTCCTCCTTCCGCGCCTTCTTCGACGGCCGCAACAACAACCTTCCCGGCGAGCGGCCGACGCTGTCGGACTGGGCCAATCATCTCTCGACCATCTTCCCGGAGGTGCGGCTGAAGCGTTACCTCGAGATGCGCGGCTCCGACGGTGGTCCGTGGGGCCGGCTGCCGGCGCTGTCGGCGTTCTGGGTCGGGCTGCTCTATGACAACGTCTCGCTCGATGCCGCCTGGGATCTGGTGAAGCACTGGAGCGCGCATGAGCGCCAGGCGCTGCGCGACGATGTGCCGCGCTTCGGCTTCAAGGCCCGGATCAAGGACCGCTATCTCTTCGAGATTGCCAAGGAATGCCTGGTGCTGGCCCATGCCGGCCTGCGCCGCCGTGGCCGGATCGACCAGCTCGGCCGGGATGAGACGCGCCATCTGGAGCCACTCGACCGCATCATCGATTGCGGACGGACCCCGGCCGAGGAGATGCTGGAGAAATTTCACGGCGCCTGGAAGGAATCCGTGGAACCGGCCTACGAGGACTACGCGTTCTAGTTCAGCCGGACGAGCGGCGCGCCGCCGTTCATCGCCCGTACAGGTTTGCGGCGATCAAATGACCGGCTGAAAAATCCAAGCGCGTTCAATAACTCGAAAGCTGTTCTAATGGGGAAAGGCCGCCTGCCAGGGGCCTTGATGGCAAAGGTCATGGCAAGAGCCGTGACGAGGGTCGTGGCACAGGGTATGGCGTGGGTCATGCTGCTGGCAGTCCTGCCTGCCATGGTGCCGGCGAGTGCCCAGACCGCATTCGACCGGCCCGGCGGCGACTATTTCAACACGCCCGTTGCGTCAGGGGATCCCGAGGACTGCGCGCTGCTGTGCGAGCGCGACCGGCGCTGCCGATCCTGGAGCTTCAGCTATCCCGACGTCGAGGGCGCGCCTGCGGTGTGCTGGCTGAAGAACACCGTGCCGCCGCGCAGCCCGGCGAATTGCTGCATCTCCGGCGTCCGCGGTGCGGGCGTGATCGAGCCGCGCGTCGAGGGTGTCGAAACGTCGATCGATCGTCCCGGCGGGGACCTGCGCAATTTCGAACTGAAGGTCGACGAAGGCGAGGACGCCTGCAAGGCCGCCTGCGTCGCCGACAACAAGTGCCGCGCCTTCACCTTCGCGCGCCCAGGTTATACCGGGCGCGCCGCGAAATGCTTCCTGAAGAAGGAAATCAAGCCGCCACGCAGGAAGGCGGGGTTTACGTCGGGCGTGGTCAGGTAGGGATACTCTCGCGCCCCGGGCGCAGTGCAGCACGCTAGTGATGCGCTGCTGAACCGGGGCCCACGTCGCTGGGTCCCGGCTCTGCGTCGCGTCACTGCGTGCCGCGCCGCGTCCGGGACACGAGACCTACTCCGCCGCAATGATCGCGATCTCCGGCCATAGCGATTTCCATCGCTGAGTTTTCGCCGCGTAGTTCGTCGCGGAGAAATTCGCGCCCGGATTGGGACGCGCGATCAACCCCGCGACGTCGTCGAACCCGTGCGGCGCATAGACGTCGCAGCGATCGCCTGCACGCCGGATGCCGATCTGTGTGTTCTGCGTCAGGAAACGGTCGATGCCGTCGGTCGAACAGGTCAGCGGCGGATAGGGCAGGCCGTGCTTGTCGGGGTACCACAGATGCACGCGCGCCTGGTTGCGCGCTTCGATCTTCGCGCCGAGATGCGCAAGGCTGGCGTCCAGCTTGCGGATCACCGCGTCTTCCGCTTCCCACGAGGTGTCAGGGTCGAAATAGAACACGTCGTAGTCGGCGATGCCGTGATCGATCGCGCGGCCCGTGATCACGTTCCACGCCGTCTGCACCAGGCATCCCGACACCAGCCAGGCATCCGGCAGCGCAAGCTGCGCGAGCGCGTCGGTGATCGCGACGTTGACGGGATTGCGCAGCGCCAATGCGAGGAATTCGTCGCGGGTCATCGGGAATCGTAGAGTGGGCAAAGGCGCGCACTTCGCGCGTCGTGCCCACCATCTCTCCAGGATTGCGACAGAAGTGGCGGGCACGCTTTCGCTGTGCCCAGCCTACGATCTTCCGGCTCCGTGCCTCACTTCACCGCGGTGAAGAACCGGGCCATCCGGAAGCCCGAGAGCCAGGTCCACATCGGCTGGCTGCGCATGCCGAGATCCCAGGAGCCGAGTACTGCGTCGGCGCGGCCGACGAGATTGTCGATCGGCAACAGCCCGACGCCGCCGGAGCGCAGCGACACGCGGCTGTCGGCGGAGTTGTCCCTGTTGTCGCCGAGCACGAAGAGATGCCCGGCCGGCACCGTCACTTCCGGCGTGTTGTCGAGCGGGCCGTTGTCGCGCATCTTGAAAATGAGATGCGAGACGCCATTCGGCAGCGTCTCGACATAGCGATAGGCGGGCTCGTTGCCGCCGTTGTCGTCCTCAGCCTGGCCGACGCCATCGGGCTTCAGCTCCGCAGGACGGTCGTTGATGAAGAGCTGGCCCTGCCGCATCTGGATGCGGTCGCCGGGCAGACCGACCACGCGCTTGACCCAGGCCTGCGAGCGGTCGCCGGGCCAGCGGAACACGACGACGTCGCCGAGCTTCGGCGTCTCGGCGAAGACGCGGCCGGTTTCCGGCAGGTTGATCTGGATCGGCAACGACGAGGTGCCGTAGCCATAGGGGAATTTCGAGGCGAGCAGCGCGTCGCCGATCAGCAAGGTCGGCTCCATCGAGCCCGACGGCACGTAGAATGGCTCGGCCAGCGCACCCTTGGCGATGAACACGGCGGCGACGATGCCGGCAAGCTGCACGAGCTGTCCGCGCCAGGTGCCGCTCTTGCCGCTGTTCTTGCCGCCGCTCTTGCCGCTGCTCTTGGGCTTGGTTGTTGCAGTCATTTTCTCAACGCTCATGCGCCCGTACCACCCACCGTAATCCGTTCCATCAGAAGCGTCGGCTGGCCGACGCCGACCGGCACGCCCTGGCCGTTCTTGCCGCAGGTACCGATGCCGGTATCGAGCGCGAGATCGTTGCCGATTGCGCGGATGCGATGCAGGTCGGTCGGCCCGTTGCCGATCAGCATGGCGCCCTTCAGCGGCGCGCCGATCTTGCCGTTCTCGATCTTGTAGGCCTCGGTGCACTGGAAGACGTATTTGCCCGAGGTGATGTCGACCTGGCCGCCGCCGAAATTCGCGGCGAAGACGCCGTTCTTCACCGAGGCGAGGATCTCGCCCGGCTCGCGGTCGCCCGCGAGCATGTAGGTGTTGGTCATGCGCGGCATCGGCACATGGGCGTAGCCCTGCCGGCGACCGTTGCCGGTCGGTTTCATGTTCATCAGGCGCGCGTTCTGGCGGTCCTGCATATAGCCGACCAGGATGCCGTCATCGATCAGCACCGTGCGGTTGGTCGGCGTGCCCTCGTCGTCGATCGACAGCGAGCCGCGCCGTGAGGCAATGGTGCCGTCGTCGACCACGGTGACGCCCTTGGCCGCCACCTGCTGGCCCATCAGCCCTGCAAACGCCGAGGTCTTCTTGCGGTTGAAGTCGCCCTCCAGGCCATGGCCGACCGCCTCATGCAACATGACGCCGGGCCAGCCGGCGCCAAGCACCACGTCCATCTCGCCGGCGGGCGCCGGCACGGATTCCAGATTCACCAGCGCCTCGCGCAGCGCGCCGTCAGCTGCGTCGCGCCAGTTCCTGGTCTCGATGAATTCGGCATAGCCGGCACGGCCGCCATAGCCCTTGCTGCCGCTTTCCTGACGATCGCCCTGGCCGGCGACAACGGAAATGTTCACGCGCACCAACGGGCGGATGTCGCGATAGCTCTCGCCATCGGGGCGGAGGATTTCAACCACCTGCCAGGTCGCCCCTATACTCACGCTGACCTGCCGCACGCGCGGATCCTTGTCGCGCAAATACGCGTCGATCTCCGCGAGCAGCTTGACCTTGGCTTCAAAACCCGGCGCATCCAGCGGATTGTCGTCGGCATAGAGCCGCACATTGGTATGCGGCGGCGGCGCGGCAAAGCTTCCCGAATAGCCGCCGCGGACTGCTGCGACCGCATCGGCCGCGCGGATCAGCGCCGGCAGCGACACGTCGGAGGAATGCGCGTAGCCGACCGCGTCGTCTTTCACGGCGCGCAGGCCAAAGCCCTGCGAGGTGTCATAGGTCGCCTGCTTCAGCCGCCCATTGTCGAACATCAGCGCTTCGGTCTGGCTGTATTCCAGGAACAATTCGCCGTCGTCGGCGCCCGAAAGCCCGCGCGCGACTTCGTGGCGAACCTGGTCGCGATCGAGATTGGCGCGGTCGAGCAGGGAGGTCGTGGCAGGGTTGGTCATCGGCGATCCATTATCGGGAGATGTGGGGCAAGATAATGGTTTCAAAAGCGTTCGGCGAGGGGGGCGGGCCGTCACATTACTGAAACGACATGGTCGGGATCGCACCCGGCCAGCCTTTCGATTGGCCTCGTCTTAAGCCGGTTTTCAAGGTTTTCAGCCTATACGGGCGCACACCTGTGTGAACCGGCGGCCAAAGCATGTGGAATTCCCTGCTTGCATTCTGGGATCAGTATCACGGCCTGATCATCGGCTTTGCCGTGCTGGCCCTGGTCCTGTTCGTCAACCAGTTCATCTTCCGCCGTGGCTGGAAATCCTACCCCGCGCGCGAACAGTACGTCGCGGCCCATCCAGGCTCAGCGACGGCGGGCGGCGTCGTCTGCGCCAAGTGCCGGCAGAAGGCGGCCGGAATGGCTGTCGCCAGTGCCGGCCGCATCTACCGCTGCACCTGGTGCGAGACGGAGCTTTATCGCGTCGACAGGGCGTGAGGTGCGGGCGGGCGGCCCACACTCCCGTCATTGCGAGCGCAGCGAAGCAATCCAGACTGCAATCCGCGGAAAGACTCTGGATTGCTTCGTCGCAAGAGCTCCTCGCAATGACTCGAGTGGCTAGGGTCCACTCCATCACCGTCACCACCGCGCAATGGCGAAGCCATTGTCGCTGGAGGTGCTGGAGCGTAGCGGAGGGCTCGAAGGGCGACGGCCCGGCCGGCCATTCTGCCGTTCATCCTTCGAGGCGAGCCTTGCGGCTCGCACCTCAGGATGTCGGGACTGGCATCGCCCTACGGCAACTTGTCATAGCCCTCGCCGAGCCCGTTCAAGCTGAGCGGGAAGCCGATGCCTTCCTCGGGGGTTTCGAAGATGATGAAGGTCGCGGTCTTGGCTGAACGGAGTTGGCCGAGCAGCTTGTCCTCCAGGACGACCTCGGCGACGCAGCCGTTTGGCAGGCAGCGGACAAAGCCGGCGCGGCCGACGTCCTGGTTGTCGAGCTTCAGCCCGAGGCCGGAGGGCAGCAGCACGCCGAGCGGCGCGACCACCCGCATCAGGCGGCTCTTCTGGTCGGCGGTCTTCAGCACGATCACGGTCAGGCCGGCATTGGAGCGGTCCTCGGCGACAACGCTCTGGATCAGGGCGCATTGCTCGGCCTGGGCCCCCGGCGGGGTGTCGCAGCGGATCTGCCAGTCACCATGGACCGAGCGCACCGCGCCTTGCGCATGCGCAAGGCCCGGCAGGAGGAGGACGGCGGCCACCAGAAAACAGGCCAGCGTGCCAAAATGGCGGTAAGGAGCGGGTTTCGCCATGCGTGTCGAAAGCCCCATCGGGGTCGATCCCTCTGTTCGCAACCTGCTTGGGCGGCTTCGCTTTCACTCAGGTACGGAAATGACGGCGGCTTGAAGGCGGATCCCAAGCAACCAACAAGCAAATCTCGCGCCGCGCCGGTCGCCTTTTTCCCGCGCGAATCAGGCTCCTGCGGGGGCGGCCGATCAGTGCCTACAGCGGGCAATCCTGCTGTCAAGCCGCGACACTCCCGGGACCGCTCATTTTGTCTGAAATATCTTGCGTGTGATGGCTGGCAGACCGGGCTCAAGACTGCATTGCGATACATCAAGAATTATGGTTTGAGAGGCTTGATTTCGGCGTTCTAGCGATCTGGCCCCAATTCCTCTTAGAGGTATTCTTGCGCGGCGGTTTGTCGGACGGGCGGATCGAATAAGCGTTCCCCAAAAATAGGGGAGCGCATTGGGGTGATTTCGTAAGGGGAGCGCGAGCGGCATGAGGATGTCGATGGGCCGGATGGGCCGGCACTTGCTGGGATTGGCCGTAGCTGGCCTGACGCTGGCCACTGGTGGCGCGGCATTTGCCGAGCTGGGTCAGCCGGCGCCGTGGGAGTGGACACTCCAGCAATCCGGTTCCCCGGTGATGGACAACATCGTCTGGTTCCACAATTTCCTGTTCGTGCTCATCACCGTGATCACGCTGTTCGTGCTTGCGCTGCTGGTGATCGTGGTCGTGAAGTTCAACGCGAGGGCCAATCCGGTGCCGTCGCGGACCACCCACAACACGCTGATCGAGGTGCTCTGGACGCTGGTGCCGGTGCTGATCCTGGTCGGCATTGCGGTGCCGTCGTTCCGCCTCCTGTTCCTCGAGCTCGACGTGCCGAAGGCGGACCTGACCATCAAGGCCACCGGCAAGCAGTGGTACTGGTCCTACGCCTATCCGGACAACGGCAAGTTCGAGTTCGACTCGCTGATGGCGCAGGACAAGCAGCCCCGCCTGCTCGGCGTCGACAACGAGATGGTGGTGCCGGTCAACAAGGTGATTCGCGTCCAGACCACCGGCGCCGACGTCATCCACGCCTTCGCGTTGCCGGCCTTCGGCGTCAAGATCGACGCGATTCCGGGCCGCCTGAACGAGACCTGGTTCAAGGCGACCAAGACCGGCATGTATTACGGCCAGTGCTCGGAGCTCTGCGGCAAGGACCATGCCTTCATGCCGATCGCGATTCGCGTGGTCAGCGACCAGGAATTCGCCTCCTGGGTTGATACGGCGAAGAAGAAATTTGCGAGCGGTGGCACGAGCACTTACGCCTCCGCGGCCGGCCCGGCGCAGTAAGCGCCGGTTCAGGGGACGAAAGGGTGGGACCTCTCGGGGTCCGAACGGGACGCAAGGCAGGATTTGAAAATGGCAACGAGTGCAGCGACACACGGCGATCACGCCCAAGACCACGCACACGACGATCACGGCCATCCGACCGGATGGCGGCGCTACGTCTATTCGACCAACCACAAGGACATCGGCACGATGTACCTGATCTTCGCGGTCATCGCGGGCATCATCGGTGCGGCGATGTCGATCGCGATCCGCGCCGAGCTGATGTATCCGGGCGTGCAGATCTTCCACGAGACCCACACCTACAACGTGTTCGTGACCAGCCACGGTCTGATCATGATCTTTTTCATGGTCATGCCTGCGATGATCGGCGGCTTCGGCAACTGGTTCGTGCCGCTGATGATCGGTGCGCCGGACATGGCGTTCCCGCGCATGAACAACATCTCGTTCTGGCTGCTGCCGGCCTCCTTCGCGCTGCTGCTCTGCTCGACCTTCGTCGAGGGCGAGCCGGGCGCCAACGGCGTCGGTGCGGGCTGGACCATCTACGCGCCGCTGTCGACCACGGGTCATCCGGGCCCGGCCGTCGATTTCGCGATCCTGTCGCTGCACCTTGCCGGTGCCTCCTCGATCCTGGGCGCGATCAACTTCATCACCACGATCTTCAACATGCGCGCACCGGGCATGACCTTGCACAAGATGCCGCTGTTCGTCTGGTCGATCCTGGTGACGGTATTCCTGCTGCTGCTGTCGCTGCCGGTGCTCGCCGGCGCGATCACCATGCTGCTCACCGACCGCAACTTCGGCACCACCTTCTTCTCGCCGGACGGCGGCGGCGACCCCGTGCTGTTCCAGCACCTGTTCTGGTTCTTCGGCCACCCCGAGGTGTACATCCTGATCCTGCCCGGCTTCGGCATGGTCAGCCAGATCGTGTCGACCTTCTCGCGCAAGCCCGTGTTCGGCTATCTCGGCATGGCCTACGCCATGGTCGCGATCGGCGGCATCGGCTTCGTGGTGTGGGCGCACCACATGTACACGGTCGGCATGTCCTCGGCGACGCAGGCCTATTTCGTCGCCGCGACCATGGTCATCGCGGTGCCCACGGGCGTGAAGATCTTCTCGTGGATCGCCACGATGTGGGGCGGCTCGATCGAGTTCCGCGCGCCGATGATCTGGGCGGTGGGCTTCATCTTCCTGTTCACGGTCGGCGGCGTCACCGGCGTCGTGCTGGCGAATGCCGGCGTCGACCGTGTGCTCCAGGAGACCTACTACGTCGTCGCGCACTTCCACTACGTGCTGTCGCTCGGCGCGGTGTTCGCGATCTTCGCCGGCTGGTACTACTGGTTCCCGAAGATGACGGGCTACATGTACAACGAGACGCTCGCCAAGACACACTTCTGGGTCACCTTCATCGGCGTCAATCTGGTGTTCTTCCCGCAGCACTTCCTCGGCCTGTCGGGCATGCCGCGCCGCTATGTCGACTATCCCGACGCGTTCGCGGGCTGGAACCTGATCTCCTCGATCGGCTCCTACATCTCCGGCTTCGGCGTGCTGATCTTCCTCTACTGCGTGTTCGACGCCTTCATCCGCAAGGAGCGGGCGGCCGACAATCCCTGGGGTGCCGGCGCAACCACGCTGGAGTGGACGCTGCCCTCGCCGCCGCCGTTCCACCAGTTCGAAGTGCTGCCCCGCGTGCAGTAAGCAACCCTTCGCCGCGGCGCCTGTTACGGGCGCCGCGGCTCTATAACGAAGCGAGTAGGTTTAAGTGTCGGTCCTCGATCAGAACGCTGTCGATATCAGGATCTCCGAGGCGGAGGTCGGCGACTACATCGCGCTCTTGAAGCCGCGGGTGATGTCGCTCGTGATCTTCACCGCGCTGGTCGGGCTGATGCTGGCGCCCGGGCATTTCCACCCCGTGCTCGCGATCACCTCGCTGCTCTGCATCGCGGTCGGCGCCGGCGCCTCCGGTGCGCTGAACATGGCGCTGGAAGGCGACATCGATGCCAAGATGTCGCGCACCGCGAACCGGCCGATCCCGCGCGGCCGCATCACCAAGCCCGAGGCGATGACCTTCGGCATGACGCTCGCCTTCTTCTCGGTGATGACGCTCGGCATTCTCGTCAACTGGATCGCGGGCGCGCTGCTTGCCTTCACCATCTTCTTCTACGTCGTGATCTACACGATGCTGTTGAAGCGCTGGACCGCGCAGAACATCGTGATCGGCGGCGCCGCCGGCGCGCTGCCGCCGGTGGTCGCCTGGGCCGCAGTGACCGGCACGGTCGACGTCGAGCCGCTGCTCCTGTTCCTCATCATCTTCTTCTGGACTCCGCCGCACTTCTGGGCGCTGGCGCTGTTCCGCTCCGACGATTACGCCCGTGCCGGCATCCCGATGCTGCCCAACGTCTCCGGTCCCGACGCGACGCGGCTGCAGATCCTGCTCTACACCGTCGTCCTGATCGCGGTGGCGGCGGCGCCCTGGGCGCTCGGTTATTTCGACTGGATCTACGGCGTCACCTCGCTGGTGCTCGGCGCCGGCATGCTGGTGCTCGCCATCAACGTCTATATGCGGCGCGAGCGCAGCCAGTCGCTGCGAGCGACGCGCAAATTGTTTGCTTTCTCGATTCTTTATCTGTTCGCGCTGTTCGCGACCCTGCTCGCCGAGGTCGTGTTCCGCGCCCTTGCTCCGATGGTAGGGGGCGCATGACGCTGGCATGCCCGACAAACCCGAGCCAGATGGAATCGTCCTCACCGAGGCGCAGAAGAGGAGCCGCCGTCAGCGCTCGATCGCGATCGCGCTCGCGCTCGGCGTGCTCGTGGTGCTGTTTTTCGCGGTCACCATGGTCAAGGGACCAGCGGTGCTAGTTCGGCCATTGTAGGAAAGATGGATCAGAAGCCGACCATATCGCGGGATGAGAGCCGAAGGGCCACGAAGGGGCGTGGTCTTTTCAACGGTCTTGGCCGCGACGCACTGGTCGCCTCGATCTGTGGCGGCGTGGTCGCACTGATGGTCGGCGCCTCCTACGCGGCCGTGCCGTTCTACAACTGGTTCTGCCGCGCCACCGGCTTCAACGGCACCACTCAAGTCGCGACCTCCGCGCCTACCGCCGGGCCGATCGCGCGCAAGATCGCGGTGCGCTTCGATTCCAACGTCGCGCCGGGCCTGCCCTGGAAGTTCGAGCCCGAGCAGACCGAGATCGAGGTCAATGTCGGCCAGGTCACGACCGTCTACTACACCGTGACCAACCAGGCCGCGCGCACCACCGCGGGGCAAGCGGCCTACAATGTCGCGCCGCTGACGGTCGGGTCCTATTTCCAGAAGATCAACTGCTTCTGCTTCACCGAGCAGACCATGGCGCCCGGCGAGAAGCGGGAGATGCCCGTGGTGTTCTATGTCGATCCATCGATCATCGATGATCACGACAATGACGGGCTGGGCACGATCACGCTGTCCTATACGTTCTATCCGGTGCGCGAGCCGGCGGTGAAGCCGCTCGCATCCGGCGAGGATGACAAGCGCAAAGGCAATCTTTGATCGCCGGGCTCAGATCCGGGGATTGGAATTAAAGGGGATAAGTGCCTGACGGGCACGGGCTAAGGAGAGAGACGGAAATGGCGACCGCGCAAGGCAAGCATCACGACTATCACTTGGTCGATCCGTCTCCGTGGCCGGCCGTCGGCTCGGTCTCGGCCTTCGTCATGGCATTCGGCGCCATCGCCTGGATGCACCACATGTTCGCGGCTGCGCCGATCATCTTCGGCTTCGGCACCGTCGGCGTGCTCTACACCATGGCGAGCTGGTGGGGCGACGTGATCAGGGAAGCCCAGTACAAGGGCGACCACACCCGCGTCGTGCAGCTGCACCACCGCTACGGCATGATCCTGTTCATCGCCTCCGAGGTGATGTTCTTCGTCGCCTGGTTCTGGGCCTTCTTCAACTCGGCGCTGTTCCCCGACTTCTCCATCCAGGCCACCCGTGACGCAGTCTTCGGTTGCGGACTGGGCACCGCGGCCGGCGCCTGCAGCGTGCCCGGCACCTGGCCGCCGCACGGCATCGAGACCTTCGATCCCTGGCACCTGCCGCTCCTCAACACGCTGATCCTCCTGACCTCCGGCACCACCGCGACCTGGGCGCACCATGCGCTGCTGGAGAACGACCGCCAGGGCCTCAAGTACGGTCTGATCCTTACCGTGCTCCTGGGCGCGACCTTTACCTGCGTGCAGGCCTATGAGTACAGCCACGCCGCGTTCTCCTTTGCCGGCAACATCTACGGCGCGACCTTCTTCATGGCGACCGGCTTCCACGGTTTCCACGTGCTGGTCGGCACCGTGTTCCTGCTGGTGTGCCTGGCGCGCGCCTATGCCGGTCACTTCACGCCGAAGCAGCACCTCGGCTTCGAGTTTGCCGCCTGGTACTGGCACTTCGTCGACGTGGTCTGGCTGTTCCTGTTCATCTGCATCTACGTCTGGGGTCGCGGCGCCGAGACCATGGCCCACGGAGCGCATTAACGCCCCGTCGATCGTGATACAAAGGGGCGGCCTCAAGGGCCGCCCCTTTTGCTTAAGGTGGGGAGAGGCGAAGGAAAGTGCATGACCGAGTATCCTCCCACGACCGTTTTCCAGAGCGCGATGCGCGGACTTGCCTGCAAATGCCCGCGCTGCGGACGGGGCAAGCTCTATGCAGGCTTTCTCACGCTCGCTCCGTCGTGTGAGGTCTGTGGCCTCGATTACGCCTTCATCGATTCCGGCGACGGGCCGGCGATCTTCATCATCATGCTGGCCGGCGCTATCGTGGTGGCCTGCGCGCTGATCGTCGAGGTCAAATACCAGCCGCCGTTCTGGCTGCATGCGGTGCTGTGGCTGCCGCTGATCCTGGCCACCACGCTGTTGCCGCTGCGCGCCATGAAGTCTCTGTTGATCGCGCTGCAATTCCACCACAAGGCGGCGCCGGGCCGGCTGGTCGATCGCGCGAAATGAACGGGACCGCGACGCGCCGCCGCGGCGTGGTGGGCTTTGGCCTGTTCACGCTCGCCATGATCGCAGCCTTCATCGCGCTCGGTGTCTGGCAATTGCAGCGCCGCGTCGCCAAGCATGAATTGATCGCAGCGCTGACCGAGCGTCTTGCAGCGCCGCCGGTCGCGCTGCCGCCGCCTCTACAGTGGAGCACGCTCAACGCGGCCAATGACGAGTTCCGCCGCGTGAGCTTCACGGCCACCTACGCGCCGCTTCCAGACGCCATGGTCTACAGCTCCGGCTCGGCCGTGCGCAAGGATGCCGCCGGTCCCGGCACCTGGGCCTTCCTGCCGGCACGGCTGCCGACCGGCGAGATGATCGTGATCGATGCCGGCTTCGTCGAGAATACGATGCAGGATCGGTCCGTCGAGGATCGTGCTGTAACCAAGCTCGTCACCGGCGGGCCGGTCGCGCTCACCGGATACTTGCGTTTTCCGGAAGCGCCGGGCTGGCTCACGCCTGCGGAGAATCGCACCAAGCGGCTGTGGTTCGTGCGCGATCAGCATCTGATGGCAAGTGCGCTCGGCTGGGGCGCGGTCGCACCATTCTACATCGATCTGGAACAGCCTGCGCCCGAGAACGGCATCCCGCGTCCCGGACCGCTCGACGTGCATCTGAAGGATGATCATCTGCAATACGCCATCACCTGGTTCACGCTCGCCGCCGCGGTGCTGATCGCGTTCGGCGTATGGGTGAGGGGACGGCGGCGGAGCTGATCCACCGGTTTCCGCGGCGGAACCCGGAATCTTCCGGGCTTTACCATTCAGCGTTCATTCGCGACTGTGGCCAAAAGCCGCGAAACGAATTCGCGTTAGCAGATCGGGATGGACGCGTGAGTGACTTCGACCAGATGGGCATTGTCGTCGACTGGCTGGACGCCTGTCGCAAGGGCGACCTCAGGTCGCTGATCGATCTCTACACCGATGATGCCAGCCTCGAATGCCAATGCGGGGGCACGCATCTCTACCACGGCCGCAGCGAGCTCGAAGCTTATTGGGGATCGCGGCTTGGGGCACTCTCCTCTGCCGGATTCGGGCTCGAGGACATCAGCCCCGCGCCGCAGGGCGTCGAGCTCGAATATTCGATTGCCGGCTCGTTGCGCATCCGCGCCAGCTTCGGCTTCAGCGCCGATGGCAAGATTTCCCGGACCACCTGCGCGCCGGCGCGGCAGAATCCGATGGACTGCTCTGCCTGCTAGCGGGGGAATGGCCCCGCGCCGCCAAATATGCAAACGGGCGCAGCCAGATGCACGTAGGGTCTTCCCCATTTAGTTAAATTCTAACGCAGGTCGCATTTTCACTCTTTCCATTTGTTCCCGCTGGCTTATCTGTTTGGGAAAGCGAGCACGAACAATGCAAGACATCGTCAAGCCGGCCACGCGGATATTGATCGTCGACGACCATCCGGTCGTCGTATTCGGCTGCAGGTCGCTGTTCGCGTCAGATCACTCGATCCGGATCGACGAGGCCAGTGATGCAAAGTCCGGTCACCGCGCCTTCGTCAGCAAGCGTCCCGACGTCACCCTGATCGACATCAGCCTGCCTGACGTCTCCGGCTTCGAGCTGATGCGCCGTATCCGCAAGGACGATCCGGACGCCAAGATCATCATGCTCAGCACCAACGACGATCCGGCTTTTGTGGTCCGGGCGGTCGAGATGGGCGCACAGGGCTATGTCTCCAAGGGCGACGACATCAAGATCCTGGTCAAGGCGGTGCGCAAGGTCGCGGCCGGCGACAATTTCATCTCGCCGCAACTCGCGGAGGCCGTGACCTTTTCCGGCGCGGCGATCAAGGCGAACCCGGCCTCGCAGATGACGCCGCGGGAATTGGAAATCCTGCGGCTGTTAGGGCGCGGCGACAAGATCGTCGAGGTCGCCGAAGCGCTCGGCATCTCCTACAAGACCGTCGCCAACACCACGTCGCTGTTGAAGCAGAAGCTTGGCGCGAAAAACCACTCTGACCTGATCCGGATCGCGGTGGCGGTCGGGATGAACTGAGTTCGGTCGTCCCAACTGAACGGCCTTCCAGCGGCGGGAAAAAATAGCAGGCGTGTCACGCCGAGCTTCAAAGCGGAGCGCGATCCGCGATCATCGCTTTGGCAGGTTGCGGGAAAAGTTGGAACGTTCTCCGGCGCAAACCGTTTTTCCCTTGACGATGAGATGACACCCGACCAAAAGCTCACGGCGAATGATTTGACGAGGCCCTGGCCCACGAACCGGCCTCTGAACATGGGTAAAACCGGTCTGCACACGTAACGACAGACCCTTCCAGGAGAGGGCTGCGGCATCGCCGCAGCCCTTTTTCTTGCGCCGCTTTAGGCCGGGGGCGACACGGGAAGCGGTTTCCCGATGCGGCAAAACGCTTTATGGTGCCCTCCAGCTTGCTGCGGCAAGAGAAAGTAACTTCATTAAAATCAAAGGTTTAGGCGATCGGCCGGCCTTTGGAGGGCGGTTTGACTCGATATATCTCCACACGGGGCGAGGCCCCCGAGCTTGGCTTCTGCGACGTGATGCTGACCGGGCTTGCCCGCGATGGCGGGCTCTATGTGCCCCTCGCCTGGCCGCAGCTCTCGCCAGAGACGATCGCGGGATTCTTCGGCCGTCCCTATTGGGAGGTCGCGGTCGACGTGATCCGCCCGTTCACCGGCGGTGAGATCTCGGATGCCGATCTCGGCCGCATGGCGAACGAGGCCTATGCCACCTTCCGCCACCCGGCCGTGGTGCCGCTGCGCCAGATGTCGCCGCATCAATTCGTGCTGGAGCTGTTTCACGGTCCGACGCTCGCCTTCAAGGACGTCGCGATGCAGCTGATCTCGCGGCTGATGGATCACGTCCTCGCCAAGCGCGGCCAGCGCACCACCATCGCGGTCGCGACCTCAGGCGACACCGGCGGCGCCGCCGTCGAAGCCTTCGCGGGCCTGGAGAATGTCGACCTCATCGTGCTGTTTCCGCACAACCGCGTCTCCAACGTGCAGCAGCGCATGATGACGACGACGGGCGCCGCCAACGTGCATGCGCTCGCCATCGAAGGCACGTTCGACGATTGCCAGGCGCTGGTGAAGGGGATGTTCAACCATCACCGCTTCCGCGACACCGTCGCTCTGTCCGGAGTCAACTCGATCAACTGGGCGCGCATCGTGGCGCAGGTGGTCTACTACTTCACCTCCGCGGTCGCGGTGGGCGCGCCGGCGCGGCAGGTCGATTTCACGGTGCCGACCGGCAATTTCGGCGACATCTTTGCGGGCTACGTCGCCAAGCGCATGGGGCTTCCGGTGCGCACCTTGCGCATCGCCGCCAATGTCAACGACATCCTGGCGCGCACGCTCAAGACCGGCATCTACGAAGTGCGCGAGGTGCACGCCACCGCGTCGCCCTCGATGGACATCCAGATCTCCTCGAACTTCGAGCGGCTGATGTTCGAGGCGAGCCGGCGCGATGCGGCCGGCGTCCGCCGGCTGATGGATTCGCTGAAGCAGTCGGGACGCTTCGTGCTGCCCGACGCAACGCTCGCTGCGATCCGCGAGGAGTTCGATGCCGGCCGCGCGGACGAGACCGAAACCTCGGCTGCGATCCGTGCCGCCTGGCGTGAGGCCGGCGAGCTCGTCGATCCCCATACCGCAGTGGCCCTCGCGGTGGCCGATCGCGACACCACGGACACGACGGTGCCCAATATCGTGCTGTCCACCGCGCATCCCGCCAAATTCCCCGACGCGGTCGAGGCCGCCTGCAGCATGCGGCCGCAATTGCCGGCCTGGCTCGACGGCTTGATGACCAAATCCGAACACATGAAGGTGATGAAGAACGATCAGGCCGAGGTGGAGCGGTTCGTGTTGTCGGTTAGCCGCGCCGCAAAGCAGGGAGTTGCCGGATGAGCGTCGAGATCTCCAAGCTTGGCTCCGGCCTCACCGTCGTCACCGACAACATGCCCCATGTCGAGACCGCCGCGCTCGGCGTCTGGGCCGGCGTGGGCGGCCGCGACGAGAAGTCGAACGAGCATGGCATCTCGCACCTGCTCGAGCACATGGCCTTCAAGGGGACCACCCGGCGCTCCTCGCGCGAGATCGTCGAGGAGATCGAGGCAGTCGGCGGAGATCTCAACGCCGGCACCTCGACCGAGACGACGTCCTACTACGCGCGGGTGATGAAGGCCGACGTGCCGCTGGCGCTCGACGTGCTCGCCGACATCCTCGCCAATCCCGCCTTCGAGCCGGAAGAGCTCGAGCGCGAGAAGAACGTCATCGTGCAGGAGATCGGCGCTGCGCAGGACACGCCCGACGACGTCGTGTTCGAGCATCTCAACGAGCTCTGCTATCCCGACCAGCCGATGGGCCGCTCGCTGCTCGGCACCGCCAAGACGCTGCGCGGCTTCAACCGCGACATGCTGCGCGGCTATCTCTCCACGCATTATCGCGGCCCCGACATGGTGGTGGCTGCCGCAGGCGCGGTCGACCACCGTCAGGTCGTGGACGAGGTGGCGAAGCGGTTTGCGAGTTTCGAGGCGACGCCAGGGCCGAAGCCGGCGCCTGCGATGTTCGGCAAGGGCGGGGCCAAGGTGGTGCATCGCGAGCTCGAGCAGGCGCATCTGACGCTGGCGCTGGAAGGCGTGCCGCAGACCGATCCGTCGCTGTTCTCGCTCCAGGTCTTCACCAACGTCCTCGGCGGCGGGATGTCGTCGCGGCTGTTCCAGGAGGTGCGGGAGAAGCGCGGGCTGTGCTACTCGATTTACAGCTTCCATGCGCCCTATACCGATACCGGCTTCTTCGGGCTCTACACCGGCACCGATCCGGGGGACGCGCCGGAGATGATGGAGGTCGTCGTCGACATCATCAATGATTCGGTGGAGACGCTGACCGAGGCCGAGATCGCGCGCGCAAAAGCACAGATGAAGGCGGGCCTCCTGATGGCGCTGGAGAGCTGCTCTTCGCGCGCCGAGCAGCTCGCGCGGCATGTGCTGGCCTATGGGCGGCCCCAGACGGTGCAGGAGCTGGTGGCTCGAATCGATGCCGTCAGCGTCGAATCGACGCGAAATGCGGCGCGAGCGCTATTATCGCGGAGCCGCCCCGCGGTCGTTGCATTGGGCAGCGGCAGGGGTCTGGACACGGCAGTGTCTTTTGCGGAAGGATTGACCCGGGCGCGAGCCAAGGCAAGGCTCCACTAGGAGCTATGCCGAAAGGGCTCATGCTGCGCCCCGGGAAGCATCACATGGCCCTTTTTCGCTTGCCATCCAGTGGACCCGCCGCCCTCGCCCCGCGCGGCAACGGGCTGCTGTTGCGTGCGCCGCAGATGTCCGACTTCCTGCAATGGGCGCATCTGCGCGAGGGAAGCAGGGACTACCTGACGCCCTGGGAGCCGATCTGGCCGTCCGATGATCTCACTCGCTCGGGCTTCCGCCGGCGCCTGCGCCGCTATGCCGAGGACATCGCCGCGGACCGCTCCTATCCGTTCCTGATCTTCCGGGAACTCGACAGCGCCATGGTCGGCGGCATTACGCTTGCCAATGTCCGCCGTGGCATCGTCCAGGCCGGCACGATCGGCTACTGGGTCGGGCAGCCCTACGCCCATCGCGGCTATATGACCGCGGCGCTGCGGGTGCTGCTGCCGACCCTGTTCGGCGAGCTCAATCTGCACCGGGTGGAGGCCGCCTGCATCCCCACCAATGCGCCGTCGATCCGGGTGCTGGAGAAGTGCGGCTTCTCCCGCGAGGGGCTGGCGCGCCGCTATCTCTGCATCAACGGGGTCTGGCAGGACCATCTGTTGTTCGGCTTGCTGCACGAGGATTTCCGCGGCTAAGCAGGCCGAAAGTTACCGTGTCGTGTGCCTTGGGTTCGCCGATTTTGGCGATATAACGCGCAGCAGGCCGGCGATCTGCCGGGACATTGTCATGGAGTATGGTCCCTTGAAGGTGAGAGAGCTTCGGTCCTCGCAGACCGCGCTGCGGCGAGGTCCGGTGATGGCGCTGGCGTTGTCGATTGTGTTCGCGGCGGCCTCGCCGGCTACGGCGCAGTCGCTGACTGACCGGTTCAAGAGCCTCTTCGGCGGATCCTCGGACGAGCAGGCGCCCCAGACCACGACGCCGGCACCCGGCCAGCCGGCCGACGCCCAGACCGAGGTCGATTGCCCGCCGGTCACGGTGCGTTCGGGCGCGTCCACCTATGCCGTGGCCGTTCCCGGCAAGCAGGCGGTCGGCAACGACGTGCGCTACCAGGCCTCGATCACCAAGATGGCGCGCGAATGCGTCCGCAACGGCAGCGAGATCACCGCGCGGATCGGCATCCAGGGCCGTATCGTCGCCGGCCCCGCCGGTGCGCCGTCGTCTGTGGAGATTCCGCTGCGCGTCGCGGTGGTGCAGGGCGGTGTCGGCGAAAAGGTGATCGGGTCGAAGGCCTATCGCACCACGGTGGCGATGTCCGAGGACGGCAGCGTGCCCTTCACCTTCGTCGCCGAGGACATGGTCTATTCGATGCCGTCTGCCGCGACCGCCGATTCCTACATCTTCTACGTCGGCTTCGACCCGCAGGCGTTGTCGGGATCGTCGAAGGCGCCGGCGAAGAAGAAGAAATAAGCGGGTAGCTGGGGTCATCAATTCGGCTGTCATGCCCCGGCTTGACCGGGGCATCCGGTACGCCGCGGCTTCTCCGTATTCGTCACCGCCTCTGGAATACTGGATCGCCCGCCCCAGTGCGCAATTGCGCACAAGGCGGGCGATGACGACGAGAATCTGGAAAGCGTGCGAGCCCAACAACAGCCCACAAAAAAAGCCGGCGCTCATCGCGCCGGCTTTTCGATTTGTGAGGAAGCTCGCCTCAGTTCAGCTTCTGCCGGACCTCGGTGATGCCCTTGGCGAGGAGGTCGTCCGCGACCTTGCCCTTGACCGACTGCGACAGGATCGTGGAGGCGGCCTGGACGGCGGCCTCTGCGGCTGCGGCGCGGACGTCGGCGAGCGCCTGGGCCTCGGCGAGCGCGATCTTGCTCTCCGCGGTCTTGGTTCTGCGGGCGACGAAATCCTCCATCTTCGCCTTGGCTTCGGCCGCGATGCGTTCGGCTTCGGCCTTTGCGTTGGCGATGATGTCCTGGGCCTCACGCTCGGCGGAGGCGCTGCGGGCCTTGTAGTCGGCGAGCACCTTGGCCGCCTCCTGCTTGAGGCGCAGGGCGTCGTCGAGCTCGGCCTTGATGCGCTCGGCGCGGTGGTCGAGCGTGGTCAGCACGGTCTTGTGAATGCCGAGATAGCCAAACACGACCATCAGGATCACAAAGGCGACGGCGACCCAAAATTCAGGTTCGAAGAACATCTCGACTAACCTTTCAGGGACGCATCGACCGCGGCGTTGACCGACGCAGCGTCGGGAACGACGCCGGTCAGCCGCTGCACGATCGTGCCGGCCGCATCGGCCGCGATGCCGCGGACGTTGCCCATGGCAGTGGCGCGGGTCGAGGCGATGGTCTTCTCCGCCTCGGCGAGCTTTTTCGCCAATTGCTCTTCCAGCGTCTTGCGGTCGGCTTCCGCCTGCGCATTCGATTTTTCGCGGGTCTCGTTGCTGATCGCCTGGGCGCGCGAACGCGCCGAAGCGAGCTCGCCTTCATAGGCCTTCAGCGCCGCGTCGGACTGGTCCTTCAGCTTCTGCGCCTCGGCCAGATCACCGTCGATCTTGTTCTGACGCGCCTCGATCGCGCCGCCGACGCGCGGCAGCGCAATGCGCGACACGATCAGATAGAGCGCGACGAAGAAGATCGCGAGCGACACCAGTTGCGATGGAAAGGTGCTGCTGTCGAACGGCGGAAAGCCTCCGCCGTGGTGACCGCCCTCGGCCTCGGTGTGAGCATTGGCCTCCGGGCCTTTTGCCCCGCCATGACTCTCAGCCATGGAGATCTCCTGTTGCTGTCATGCGCGCCGCCCGTAGGTCGGGCGGCGCGAACACGTCCTCAGAGCGGAACGAACAGCAGAAGCAGCGCGATCAGCAGCGAGAAGATGCCGAGCGCTTCGGTCACGGCGAAGCCGAAGATCAGGTTGCCGAACTGGCCCTGGGCGGCCGACGGATTGCGCACTGCGGCTGCGAGGTAGTTGCCGAAGAGGACGCCAACGCCGACGCCCGCACCGCCCATGCCGATGCACGCGATGCCCGCGCCGATAAGTTTTGCTGCTGCCGGATCCATTTTTGACTCCTTGGAAGAAAGATTGGGTTGTGGGTGGATATTCCCCGGACCGCTCAGTGTCCGGGATGAAGGGCGTCGTTGAGGTAGATGCAGGTCAGGATCGCGAACACGTAGGCCTGGAGGAACGCGACCAGAAGTTCGAGCGCGGTGAGCGCGACGGTAAGGGCGAGCGGCATCACGCCGCCGATCCAGCCGACGGCGCCGAGCGAGACGCCGAGCATGGCGACGAAGCCCGCGAACACCTTCAGCGCGATGTGGCCGGCCAGCATGTTGGCGAACAGACGCACGCTGTGCGAGACCGGCCGCAGCAAGAACGACAGGATCTCGATGAACATCACCAGCGGCAGGATGTAGCCGGGAACGCCGTGCGGCACGAAAATACTAAAGAATTTCAGGCCGTTCTTGTAGACGCCGTAGATCAGGACGGTGAAGAAGACCAGGAGCGCGAGCGTCGCGGTAATGATCAGCTGGCTCGCGACCGTGAAGGTGTAGGGGATGATGCCGATCAGGTTCGAGACGGCGATGAACATGAACAGCGAGAAGATCAGCGGGAAGAACTTCATGCCTTCCGCGCCGGCGTTGCTGCGGATCATGGTCGCGACGAATTCGTAGGAGATTTCGGCAACCGACTGCAGGCGGCCGGGAACGAGCTGGGTGCCGCTGGCGAGCATCAGGAGCGAGATCACCGCCACCGCCACCAGCATGTAGAGCGACGAATTGGTGAAGGCGATCGCGTGATTGCCGATATGGCCGATCGTGAAGAGAGGCTCGATATTGAACTGATGGATCGGGTCGATTGTCATCCGCGCGGCATCTCTCGGTCTGCCGGGCAAGCCGGCTGGTCTCGGTCAGCCGGCCGGGCCGGCCCGTACCGGCGAGGCCGGCACGATCAATTCCTCTGGCCTGAGGGGCTACGAACCACTGCGCCTGTTTTGACCCGCGCCCGCCGATCTCACCACGTTCACCACACCAGCCACGAAGCCGAGCAGCGTGAACACGATAAATCCGAAAGGCGACGTCGACAGCAAGCGGTCGAAACCCCAGCCAATCCCCGCTCCGACAATGACCCCGGCGATCAACTCGGAGGATAGCCGGAAACCAAGCGCCATCGCCGAGGCTCTGGCCGCTCTGTCTCCACCTTCACCTTCGGGTTGCTCGGTCTTGATCCTGCGGTCGCGAAATTCGGACAACCGCTGATTAAGACTTCCGAGCCTTGCGGAAAGCGCAGCTTCCTCAGGCGATTTATCGCCATTTCCATTCTCGCCGTGCCCCGTGCCTGTAGTCATGCAACGAAGACCCGAAACGCCGCGGTTGAATGGAAATTACGCCCGCCACCCTCGAAAGCCGCGCGGACCATACTGACCGCACATAATCAAGTCAAGCCAAGTCACGATTGCGTCGTTTTCGTTTATCTATTTGATATTACTTGCGATAACGCCGCGTTCCCCAGCGCTACACACAGCGTGACGCCGCACCGCAGCAGCTCGCGCCGCAATCAGCGGGCCTTGCCCGGATTTGGCCGCTGTGCGGATACCGAACGAGGTACGGAAATCAGTCATCCCGCCGGCGCGTTTTTCGCGTGCGGGGTGTAGGATTGCGGACAGGTCAGATCATTTCCGACGGAGCAGCGCCATGAGGTCAGCGACGTCATCCAGGACATCGTGGTTTTCGGCGGCCGTCATCGCCGTGGCTGTCGCGGCGGGTGGCGGTCTCGTATTCGCGCAGGCGGCGCCCGACAGCGAGAACGGCCGCTACACGATGACGCCGACCCCGGACGGCGTGTTGCGGCTCGATACGCGCACGGGGGTCGTGTCCACCTGCTCGAACAACGGGGCGGGCTGGGCCTGCTACGCCGTACCCGACGAGCGCTCCGCGCTCGATGCCGAGATCGGCCGCCTGCAGGCCGAGCTCGAGAAGCTGAAGGCGCAGGTGGCCGCCGGGCCGACCGTCTCCGGCAAGGTCGAGGAGGCGCTGCCGAAATCTGACTCGCTGAAGAAGGCCGAGCCGAAAGCTGCGGAGAACAATCGCAAGATCGAGGTCCCGTTGCCGAGCGATCAGGACGTCGACCGCGTGGTGTCATTCCTGGAGCGTGCCTGGCGACGATTGATCGAGATGGCCAACCGCGTGCAGAAGGACGTGTCGGGGAAGATTTGAGGACCCGCTGGCGCGCCGATGCGTTGAGCCTTCGAAGGGTGGGCAAAGGCGCGTCAGCGCCGTGCCCACAGTCTTTTCACGATTGCTATAGAAGAGGTGGGCACGCTTCGCTTTGCCCGCCCTACTATGGCGTTCGATAGAGCGAGACCTTTCATGACATCGACCACGCGCTCCGCGCCATCGACCGTGCAGTCCGCGACGATCAGCACATCGTTGCTGACGGTGCACACTTCAGGCCGCGGTTTTATCGATCTCACCGCGGAAGCCGAGAAATTCGTGCGCGACGTTCATGCGCGCGAGGGCGCGCTGACGCTGTTCATCCGTCATACCTCGGCATCGCTGACGATCCAGGAGAACGCCGATCCCTCCGTGCTCGTCGATCTCACGACGGCGCTGTCGCGGCTCGCGCCGGAGAATTCCGGGTGGGTGCATGACCTCGAAGGGCCGGACGATATGCCGGCGCATATCAAGACCATGCTAACGGGGACATCGCTCCAGGTGCCGGTCCTGAAGGGCGAACTGGCACTCGGCACCTGGCAGGGGATCTATCTGGTCGAGCATCGCAAGGCGCCGCACCGCCGCGAGGTCGTGCTGCAATTCATCGGCCAGACCGGCATGGGCTGACAAAACAAAACCGGCCGCGGGATGCCGCGGCCGGTTTGCTATTGGCTTGCGCCGCCGGCGGCAGGCGCCGGCAGCTTCGCGATCAGGTCGCCTTGATGTCGACGTCCTTGGTCTCAGGCAGGAACAGGAAGCCGACCACGGCGGTGATCACTGCGAACACGATCGGATACCAGAGGCCGGCATAGATGTCGCCGGTCGAGGCCACGATCGCGAACGCGGTCGCCGGCAACAGACCGCCGAACCAGCCGTTGCCGATGTGGTAGGGCAGCGACATCGAGGTGTACCGGATTTTGGTCGGGAACAGCTCGACCAGCATCGCCGCGATCGGCCCGTACACCATTGTGACGAAGATCACCAGGATGAACAGCAGGCCGATGATCGCGGCCACCTGCGGACGGAAGATGTCGAACGGATGCGCCATCTTAACGATGCCGGGGTCACCCGCCTTGGGATAACCGGCTGCCTGCACCGCCGCGAGGACGGCCGGGTTGCTGTCCTTGGCGTTGGCGTAGGGCACTTCCTTGCCGTTGACGACGACCTTGACGCCGGAGCCGGCCGCGCCGGGCATCGTCACGTATTTGACCGATGACTGGGACAGGAAGGCGCGCGCGGTGTCGCAAGGTGCGGTGAAGACGCGGGTGCCGACCGGGTTGAACAGGTCGCCGCAGCCCGCGGGATCTGCCCACACCTCGACCTTGCCCGATTCGATCGCCTTTTCCAGCGCCGGGTTGGCGTTGGTGGTGATCATCTTGAAGATCGGGAAGAAGGTCAGCGCCGCGATCAGGCAGCCGCCGAGGATGATCGGCTTGCGGCCGATCTTGTCGGACAGTGCGCCGAACACGACGAAGAAGCCGGTGCCCAGCAAGAGCGACCAGGCGATCAGCAGGTTCGCGGTGTAGCCGTCGACCTTCAGGATCGATTGCAGGAAGAACAGCGCATAGAACTGGCCGGTGTACCAGACCACGCCCTGACCCATGGTGCCGCCGAGCAGGGCGAGCAGCACCAGCTTGCCGTTCTGCCAGTTGGCGAAGGCTTCCGTCAGCGGCGCCTTCGAGCTCTTTCCTTCTTCCTTCATCTTCTGGAAGATCGGCGATTCATTGAGGCGGAGCCGGATCCAGACCGAGACGCCAAGCAAGAGCACGGAGACCAGGAACGGAATGCGCCAGCCCCACTTGGCGAAGTCGGCTTCGCCGGTCGCGGTGCGGGTGAACAGGATCACCAGCAGCGACAGGAACAGACCGAGCGTCGCGGTGGTCTGGATGAAGGAGGTATAGTAGCCGCGTTTGCCGTTCGGCGCGTGTTCGGCAACGTAGGTCGCCGCCCCGCCGTACTCGCCGCCGAGGGCGAGACCCTGGGCGAGGCGCAGCGCGATCAGGATCACGGGAGCTGCGAACCCGATCGTCGCGGCGTTCGGCAGCAGGCCGACGATGAAGGTCGACAGACCCATGATCAGGATGGTGACGAGGAAGGTGTATTTGCGGCCGACGATGTCGCCGATGCGGCCGAACACGATGGCGCCGAACGGGCGCACCAGGAAGCCTGCCGCGAAGGCCAGCAGCGCGAAGATGTCACGGGTCGCCGGCGGATAATCCGAGAAGAATTGCAGGCCGATGATGCCGGCGAGCGAACCGTAGAGGTAAAAATCGTACCACTCGAAGACGGTGCCGAGCGAAGAGGCGAGAATGACGAACCGTTCGTCCTTCGTCATCCCTCCCGCACGAGCCTGGGACACAGTCATTGTCGACATGTTGAGTTCGCTCCCCGAAAATCGTTTCCTCGCTCCCAGGTGTCCGGACGCGGCCGAACAGCCTCTGGGCTTGCCCCAAAGGTAACATCGCCGTGAAACCCGCCCCAATACGACTTTCGGCCTTTCGCACTGACGCGTGCCTGACGGCTGCTGGCATGCAATGCCGCGGGAGGTAGAAGATCGGGATTAACCCCTTTGCGGCAAAGGGATAATGTGTGCTTGCATGCCACGGCCGCTCGGGGAAGAATTGACCCGCCGGTGCCTCGGCTAATTGGCCCGACCACAACGACAGCAAGAGATCGATGAACGCTCCCGCAACCCGCCTCGTCATCGCCGATGATCATCCCCTGTTCCGCGATGCGCTGCGCCAGGCCGTGGCCGGCGTTCTGACCTCGGCGAGGGTCGACGAGGCCGGATCGTTCGAAGACCTGACCAAGCTCCTGGAACAGGATTCCGACGTCGACCTGGTCCTGCTCGACCTGTCGATGCCGGGAATTTCGGGCTTTTCCGGCCTGATCTATCTGCGTGCGCAATACCCGGCGATCCCGGTGGTCATCGTCTCGGCGTCCGACGACAGCGCCACGATCCGCCGCTCGCTCGACTTCGGCGCTTCCGGTTTCATTCCCAAGCGGTTCGGCGTCGAGACCCTGCGTGACGCCATCCTGAAGGTGATGGACGGCGACGTCTGGGTGCCGCCGGACACCGACCTCAACTCCGCCGCCGATCCCGACATGATGCGTCTGCGCGATCGCCTGGTGACGCTGACGCCGCAGCAGGTGCGGGTGCTGATGATGCTGTCGGAAGGTCTCCTCAACAAGCAGATCGCCTATGAGCTCGGCGTCTCCGAGGCGACCATCAAGGCCCACGTCTCCGCCATCCTGCAAAAGCTCGGCGTCGAAAGCCGCACCCAGGCCGTGATCGCCGCCGCCAAGATCGCCGGCGGCCAGTGGAAGCAGGGCACGCCGACGGAGTGATCCTTAGCTGTCATTCCGGGGCGATGCGTCAGCATCGAACCCGGAATCTCGAGATTCCGGGTCTGGTGCTTCGCACCATCCCGGAATGACGACGTATTTCGCTCACTCCGCCGCCACCATCTGCTGCGTGCGCCATTGGCCAAGCAAAGCGCGCAGTGAAGCCGGCTTCACCGGCTTGTTCAGCACCGCGATCTGCTCCTCGCGCGCCGCGAGCTGCACGGCCGGGCTGCGGTCGGCGGTGATCAGGATGGCGGGGATGTTGTCGCCGAAGCGGCGGCGGATGTCGCGGATAGCGGCGATGCCGTTGCCGCGATCGAGATGATAGTCGACGAGCAGGCCCGTCACGTTGCGGCCGGCCGCCTCGATCGCGCTGATCGCGCCCTCGGGATCGGCGACCGCGATGACCTCGGCATCCCAGGCCTTCAGCAGCGTGCGCATGCCGTCGAGGATCGCCGCGTCGTTCTCGATGCACACGATCAGCGCGCCGGCAATCGGTGTGCGTGCGAGCGGCGTGGCGCTGGTCACGGCCGCGGTATGGGTCGCAGCCTTCGCGGTCGGCACCGTCACCGAGAACATCGAGCCCCCGCTCGCATTGGCATCGATGGCGATGCCGTGCTTGAGCACGCGCGCCAGTCGCTCGACGATCGACAGGCCCAGCCCCAGGCCGCGTGCGATCCGCGCGCCCTGTTCGAGGCGGTGGAATTCCTTGAAGATCTCGCTGCGCTTCACGGCGGGGATGCCGACGCCGGTATCGTAGACGCAGACTTTCAGCGATTGTCCATGGCGGCGGCAACCGACCAGGACGCGCCCGCGCGGCGTATATTTTATCGCGTTGGAAATCAGGTTCTGGAGCAGGCGCCGCAGCAGCAGCCGGTCCGATTTGACCGCCAGCGAGCAGGGCATGAAGGTCAGCCGCAAACCCTTGGCGCGTGCAATCGGCGCGAATTCGATCTCCAGCGACCGCATCAGGTCGCCGATCTTGAAGCTCGAGATTGAGGTCGTCATGGCGCCCGCATCCAGCCGCGAGATGTCGAGCAGCGCGCCCAGGATCTCCTCGATCGCCTGGAGCGACTCGTCGATGTTCTCGACCAGCCGCGTCTCCTCGCCGCCATGCTGACGCTCGACCAGGCTCGTCGCGTAGAGCCGCGCGGCGTTCAGCGGCTGGAGAATGTCGTGGCTCGCCGCTGCGAGGAAGCGCGTCTTGGATATGTTGGCGTCTTCGGCGTTGCTCTTCGCCTGCGCCAGCTCCGAGTTCAGTCGGGTCAGCTCCTCGGTGCGGTCGCGCACCCGCTTTTCCAGCGTGGCATTGGCGCGCTCCAGTGCCTCCGCCGCCTCGAAGGTGGGCGTGACGTCGGTGAAGGTAATGACGAAGCCGCCGCCGGGCATGCGATTGGTCAGGACCTCGATGACCATGTGGCGATCGGGCAGGCGCTCCAGATACGGCGCGCTGTCGGTCGTATAGGCGATGAGCCGCCGCGCCAGCATCGCCTCATGGTCGTCGACTTCCGCCGGATTGCCGGCGCCCATGAATTCCAGGATCTCCCGCAGCGGCGTGCCGAACTGGATGAAATGCGGCGGCACGCTCAGCAACTCGCCGAACTGCCGGTTCGAGCAGATCAGCTGCAGGTCCTCGTCGAACACGGCGATTCCCTGGCGCACATGGTTGAGCGCGGTCTGGAGGATCTCGCGGTTGAAATGCAGCGCCGCATGGGAATCGTCGAGCAGTTTGAGCGCGGCTTTTGCCGATACGGTCCGCTTGCGCAGCAGGAGCGACATCACGAGGCGTGAGGAGGCCGCCCCGATCGAGGAAGCGATCATGTGCTCGGCATGCTGCAGCAGCTCGAAATCGGCCGGCGCCCCGGCTTCGAGCCGCACATTGCGCCGTGCTGCAAAGGCCTCGAAGGAATGCCGCGCGCGGTCGGGCCCGAGATATTGCGCGACGGTGCTCTGGATGTCCTGCACGGTGACGGTGGTGCGCCAGCGGCGGAAATTCGGTGCGATCGGCGCGAGCGTGTTGGGGACGAACAGGTCGCCCTGCACGAGCTCGATCGAGCTCGGCTGGCGCGCCAGCGAGAGCAGTACGTAGGTGAGGACGTTGAGCGACAGCGACCAGGCGACGCCATGCAGCAGCGGCGGCAGGTCGGCGCCGAACAGCGCCTGCGGCCGCAACGCTTCGATGCCGAACGGACCGTGCTGGAGGAGCAGGATGCCTGACGTCGAGGAGTCGAGGAAGCTCGGCAGGAACAGCGTGTAGAGCCACACCGCGAAGCCGACCAGCATGCCGCCGATGGCGCCGCGCGCGGTCGCGCGCCGCCACAACAGGCCGCCGAAGAAGCTCGGCGCAAGCTGGGCGATGGCGGCAAAGGACAGCAGACCAATCGCCGCGAGCTGGGTGTTGCCGAGCGCGCGATAATAGAAATAGGCCATCACCATGATGGCGAAGATCGCGAGCCGCCGTGAGCGCAGCAGGAAGTTGATGAAATCCGTGGCGCCGGCGCGGCCCTCGGGCCGGCGCTTCAGCACCAGCGGCACCACCAGGTCGTTGGAGACCATGATGGAGAGCGCGACGCATTCCACGATCACCATCGCGGTCGCCGCCGACAATCCGCCGACGAAGATGGCGACGCTGAGCAGGTCGTTGCCGCCCTCCATCGGCAGCGCCAGCACGTACATGTCGGGGTCGATCGCGCCGAACGGGAAGGTCACGAGGCCGGCGAGCGCGATCGGGATCACGAACACGTTGATGGCGACGAGATAGAGCGGGAACAGCCAGCGTGCGCGGCCGACCTCGGCATCGGACGAATTCTCGACCACGCTGACGTGGAACTGGCGCGGCAGCAGCATGACCGCGCAGAACGACAGCAGCGTCATGGTGAGGAAGTTGCCGATCGAGGGCGAATAGTTGATGGCGCGCACCGCCTCCGGCGTCTTCATCGCGCGCTCGATCAGTTCCTGCGGCGAGAACATCCAGAAGGTGACGAAGGCGCCGGCGGCGAGGAAGGCGACCAGCTTGACGATGGATTCGGTCGCGACCGCGAGCATCAATCCGTGCTGATGCTCGGTGGCGTCGGTCTGACGCGTGCCGAACAGCACGGCGAAGGCCGCCATCGTCAGCGTCACCATCAGCGCCATGTCGCCGAGGATCGGGATGTGGGAGAAGGCCTGGTCCTCGCTCAAGATGGTTTCGAGCGAGGAGGCGACGGCCTTCAGTTGCAGGGCGATATAGGGCACCGAGCCGATGATCGCGATCAGAGCGACCGTTGCCGCCACCGCCTGGCTCTTGCCGTAGCGCGCACCGATGAAGTCGGCGATCGAGGTGATGTTCTGCGCCTTGGCGAGCTGGATCACGCGGCGCAGGATGCCGGTGCCGATCCCGATCATCAGGACCGGGCCGACATAGATCGCGAGGAAGTCGGTCGAGGTGCGGGTGGCGAAGCCGACCGAGCCGAAGAAGGTCCACGAGGTGCAATAGATCGCGAGCGAAAGCGGGTAGATCAGGCCGGAGGCACGGCCGGCTTTAGCCTGGGAGCGGCGGTCGCCATGACTCGCCACCAGGAACAGAAAGCCGATATAGCCGAAAGCGGCTGCGATCACGCCCCAGTCATGCAGCATTGCTGGGGAACCTCTCCCTTGCGTCGCGGCGGGGGCCGCGTCCGATCTCATTTTCCGAAGAAAATCTAGCGCTTAAGCCTGCCGCAAGCGACAGCCATTTTTCCGGTTGCCGCAGGAACCATCATCGTCGTTAAGCCGCGCGGTGTGGCCTGACCGCACGGTGGTCTCAGGCCTTCCGAGAGAGTCCCCGTGTGGCACCCCCCCTCCCTGACCCTCCCCCGCAAGGGGGGAGGGAACGGGGCGAGCATCGCCCGCTGCAACAGGCACGAGACAAGCTCCGTGTCCGTATGTGCGCTCAATCGACGTGAGGGTAAGCACCTGTCTCGCTCCCTCCCCCCTTGTGGGGGAGGGCTGGGGAGGGGGGGTAGCCCCGGGGACGGTGGCAGTTGAAGAAGGACCTACTCCGCCGCCAGAGATTTCTGGCGCAGTGGCAGGCCGAGGCGGTCCCAGACCTGGAGCAGGGCTTCAGCGAGCTGATCGATGAGGCCGTCGTCGTGATAGGGCGAGGGCGTGATACGCAGCCGCTCGGTGCCCTTGGCCACGGTGGGATAGTTGATCGGCTGGATGTAGATGCCGTGCTCTTCGAGCAGGAGGTCGGAGGCCTGTTTGCACTTCTCGGGATCGCCGACGAACAGCGGCACGATGTGGGTGTCGCTCGACATCACCGGCAGGCCGGCGGCATCGAGGATCGCCTTGACGCGGGCGGCGCGGTCCTGGTGGCGCTCGCGCTCCCAGCTCGAGGTCTTCAGATGCTTGATCGCGGCGGTCGCGGCCGAGCAGATCGCCGGCGGCAGCGCGGTGGTGAAGATGAAGCCTGGCGCATAGGAGCGCACGGCGTCGATGATCTGGCCATTGGCGGCGATGTAGCCGCCGAGGCAGCCGAAGGCTTTCGCCAGCGTGCCTTCCAGGATGTCGATGCGGTGCATCACGCCGTCACGTTCGGCGATGCCGCCGCCGCGCGGGCCGTACATGCCGACCGCGTGGACTTCATCCACATAGGTCATCGCGCCGTATTTCTCGGCGAGGTCGCAGATTTTTGCGAGCGGGGCGACGTCACCGTCCATCGAATAGAGGCTCTCGCAGGCGATCAGTTTTGGCCGGCTCGGGCCGGCGGCCTTCAATAGCGCTTCGAGATCGGCGAGATCGTTGTGGCGGAACACGATCCGTTCGCAGCCGGACTGACGGATGCCCTCGATCATCGAATTGTGGTTGAGCTCGTCCGACAGGATCAGGCAGTTCGGGATCAGCTTTGCGATGGTCGCAATCCCGGTCTGGTTCGAGACGTAGCCGGAGGTGAAGAGGAGAGCGGCCTCCTTGCCATGGAGATCGGCGAGCTCGGCCTCGAGCTGCACCAACGGATGGTGCGTGCCGGCGATGTTGCGCGTGCCGCCCGCACCGGTACCGACCCGGGTCGCAGTCTCGACCATGGCGCCGACCACCTTCGGGTGCTGGCCCATGCCGAGATAGTCGTTGGAGCACCAGATCACGACGTCGCGCTTGCCCTTGGGCGAGTGCCATATCGCATGCGGGAACCGGCCGGCGATACGCTCCAGATCGGCGAAGACGCGATAGCGCCGCTCGGCGTGGAGGCGGTCGAGGGCGGAATTGAAGTACGCGTTGTAATCCATCGGCAGACCTGCGGCTGAACCTGGGCCCATGCGGCCATTTCTTCTTAGAGCTTTTCCAGCTCCAATGTCTATGTACCAGCCCACATTTGGCGGTGCGGCGGGCAGCGCCATTCATAGCGGCGGGCCATCGGTAATAATTGATGTGGATCAACCGGCTAGTGCCACCGCGTCGCGGCGGGGGAGCCGGCCGCTTGGGCTGCGCCGTCGCGCTCAGGCGGCATGGACATTTTGTCCATGGCGCTTCGCCGGTCATGATCGCGGAACCGGCTGAGCCTGGCTCGTGGCCCTTCTCCTGAAATGGCTGCGGTGCCGCCGGCCCGGCGAACAGCTCATGCAAAGGGAAGCGCTATGAAACGAGTGATGATCCTGAACGGCCCGAACCTCAATCTCCTCGGCGTGCGCGAGCCGCACATCTACGGCACGACGACGCTTCCCGAGATCAAGGCGAGCTGCGAGGAGGCCGCCGCGAAGCTCGGACTCACGGTTGCCTTCCACCAGTCCAACCACGAGGGTGTCCTCGTCGACCTGATCCAGTCGGCGCGGCAGGATGCCGATGCCGTCATCATCAATCCGGCCGGCTTCTCCTTCACGTCGGTTGCGATCATGGACGCGATCAAGGCGTTCGAGGGCCCCGTGCTGGAGGTGCACATCTCCAACATCCACGCCCGCGACGAATATCACAGGCACTCGAAGATTTCGTTCGTCGCAACCGGTGTGATCTGCGGGCTCGGGCCCTATGGCTACATCGCGGCGATGCACGCGATCGCGCAGATGAAGTGAGCCGAGCGCTCAGGTCGTCCTGAACTGAAGCATGCCGTCCTTCTCTTCGGCGGTCAGTCGTCCCTCGACGAGCATGTAGTTGACGTGGGCGATCAGCTCGCCCGCGGCAAAGCCCATCTGGTGGGGATCGAGCACGTGCTTGTGGAACACGACCGGCACGAGCTGGGACGAGGTCTGCGGCACCTCGCGGCAGGCTTCCGCGATCATCCGGCAGCGCTCCTCGTGATGATCGGCGAGCTGCTTGATGCGGGTCTTCAATCCGTAGAACGGCACGCCGTGGCCGGGCAGCACCAGCACGTCATAGGGCAGCGTCGTGGTGAGGCTCGCGAGCGAGGCCAGATATTCGCCGAGCGAGTTCTGGTCGGGCTCGACAGCCCAGACACTGACGTTCGGCGAGATCTTGCTCAGCACCTGGTCGGCGGACAGGAACAGCTTGTCGTCGGCGCAATACAGCATCACCTGGTCGAGCGCGTGCCCGCCGCCGGTGATCACCTTGAAGCGGCGCGTGCCGATCACGACCTCGTCGCCATGCGAGATGCGGCGGTAGGAGGCCGGCAGCACCGACACGCGCTTCAGATATTCCTGGCCGCGGCCGAGCAGCTTGTCGGTCAGCGTCTCGTCCATGCCGTGGCGGCGGAAGAACAACCGCTGCGCGTTGCGCCGCTCTTCGGTGCCGCGATTCTGGTGGTAGACCGATTGCAGATACTCGACCTGCGACATCTCGAGCGGACAGTTGAACCGCTCGACGATCCAGCCCGCGAGCCCGACATGGTCAGGATGGGAGTGAGTGACAATAAGCCGCGAGATGTTGACGCCCTTCAGCGGCCCGTCGAACAGCTTCGTCCAGGCCTCGATCGTCTCCTCATTGCCGAAGCCGGAGTCGATCATCGCATACCCGTCGCCGTCGGAGAGCAGGTAGATGTTCACGTGGTTGAGGCGGAACGGCAGCTTGAGCCGCACCCACAACACGCCGGGACGCACCTCCACGACCTCTTCAGGGCCGGGGTGCTGTTCCCAGGGGTAGCGCAGGGCCTCGGCCGAGGACTGCACACTGTCGCTCTTCGAATGCATGCACTATCGGTACCCGCACATCGGGCGGGACGCCAGCCGAAAAACCACGCGGGGTGACGTTCGCATGGCCGTCATTCCGGCGGGCGGACACGACGTCATTCCGGGGCGCGGCAAAGCCGCGAACCCGGAATCCCGAGGTAGTGGCGCGCGATTCCGGGTTCGGTGCTGGCGCACCGCCCCGGAATGACGATCACGCCGCGCGGATATTGCTGAGGAACGCGTCGATTTCCCCGCGCAGCACGTCGGCCTCGCGGCGCAGCGCATCGGAGGCGCTCAGCACCTCCGTCGCCGCGGCGCCCGCCTCGGCCGAGGCCGTGGAGACGCCGACGATGTTGCTGGAGACCTCGCTGGTGCCACCGGCGGCGTGCTGGATGTTGCGGGCGATCTCGTGCGTCGCGGCACCCTGTTCCTCGACGGCGGCGGCGATCGCCGTGGTCACGTCGTTGATCTCGCCTATGATCTGGCCGATGCCCCTGATCGCGCCGACCGCAGAGGTCGTGACCTGCTGCATGCTGGCGATCTGGGTGCGGATCTCGTCCGTGGCCTTCGCGGTCTGACTTGCAAGGCTCTTCACTTCGGAGGCGACCACGGCGAAACCGCGGCCGGCTTCGCCGGCGCGTGCCGCTTCGATCGTGGCGTTGAGCGCGAGCAGATTGGTCTGCGAGGCGATGGTCTGGATGAGATCGACGACCACGCTGATGCGGCTCGCGCTGTCGGCGAGGCCCTGCACGGTCGCATCGGTCGCTCCGGCTTCGATGACCGCCTTCTTGGCGATCTCCGCCGAGGTGACCACCTGGCGGCTGATCTCGGCAATCGACGATGACAATTGCTCGGTGCCGGCCGACACCGTCTGCACGTTGACCGAGGTCTCCTCGGCGGCCGACGCCACGGCGTTGACCAGCGCATTGGACTGGTCGGCCGTCGACGACATGCTCTGCGCGGTCGTCTGCATCGAATTGGCCGATTGAGCGAGGTTGTCGATGGCTGTTCGCACGGTGCCTTCGAACGATCCGATCTGCGCTTCCATGCGCGCGGCGCGCTCGGCTTTGGCGGCGCGGTCCTTGTCCTGCTCGCTGGAGAGCGCGCGGGCCTCGATCATGCTCTGGCGGAACACCTGAAGCGTATCGGTCATGGCGCCGATCTCGTCATTGTGTTTGGTGCGGACGATCTCTGCGTCGAGATCGCCGGTCGAGAGCAGCTGCATCGCGCGCTGCAGTCCGCCAATGCGGCGCAGGATGTTGCGTCCGACATAGAGCCAGACGAACAGCACCGAGCCGACCAGGGTCAGCGCGCCCAGCGCCAACATGACCATGGTGGCGAACGAAATCTGCCTGCGCGCCTGGAAGGTCGAGTCGTTGGTCTCCTTCTGCACGCCTTCGACGAGTTGCTGCACGCTGATGCCGAGGCCGACATTGAGCTTGCGGGTTTCGTCGAGCACGGTCTGGCCGTAGTCGGTGGCGTCGAGCTCCTTCTCGCGCAGGTTGAACACGCCGGTCTTGCCGGTGCCGAGCGCCAGCAGCCTTTCGGCCGTCTCGCGCAGCATCTTGCTGCCCTGATTGTCGGGCAGCAGGTCGAGGTTGGACCGCAGGCGGCCCTGGGCCGTCTTGAAATCCTTCTGGATGTCGTCGAGCTTGTCGGCGGTATTGGCCGAGAGCGCTGCGCTCATGTCGGCCGCCGCGAGATTGCCGCTGGCGACGACATTGCCGAGCTGGCCGACGGTCTGCGCGGCTTCGGTGGCGTCTTCGGCCGACAGGTTCGCCGAGCCGAGAATCGCGTTCACCTGGGTTTGGGCATTGAGCATCGCGGGACTTGCCGCGCCGACGAAATCGCCCTGCGCCTTGCGTAGCGCATCGTATTGCTTGTCGTGAAGGGCCGCGACGTCGAGCCGCTCGCGCGCGGCCGAAGTCAGGCTTTGAGCTGCCTCATTGAGATTCTTGATGGTGTCGTTAAGTCCCGTGACGATCGTCTTGTCGGCGCCGAGCTCGATGATCTCGCCGAGCTTCTGCTGGACCTGCTGCTGCAATTCCCTCAGCTTCTTGGTGCGCTCGTTCAGCGCGTCCTCACTCGGCGCGGCGAGCAGGGCCGGTCCCTGTGCCGCGAGGCTCGCGCTCAGTGCCGACAATTGCAGGCTTGCGGCGAGGCGCGGGATGTCCCGTCCGCTCAGGTCGATCATTCGCTCGCCGAGATTTTGCAGCACGTAACCGGCGCCCGCCGAGATCACGAGGCCCATGCCCGCGATCACTGCGAAGGCAGCGAACAGGCTGCCGCGCACACCCCATTTAGGCAACGAGACACGAGGCCTGAATCTGCCCAGGCTCACACGGATCGCCATCAGAATTCCCCCAGCCGATTACTTTATGTTTTGCGGCCGGCAGTATCGGGGGAGCGAGTTAAAAAATCGCAAGTGGCGCAATCGCTTGCGCTCTTTCCACACGGCGAAAAAAGAAGGGCCGGCGAGTCTGCCGGCCCTTCCGCAGGATCAGTTGTGGTTAGCGATCAGTAACGCGCGGCCACCGGGGCGCCCCAGTTGAAGCGGTAGTTGACGCCCGCCTTCACGGTGTGGTCGTCGGTGGTGAAGCTGCCGGCGGGCACCAGCGCGGCCGGAGCGGTGAAGGTGGCGCTGCCGAAATTGTAGTACTGGTACTCGGCCTTGGCCGACCAGCTCGGGGCAAACATGTATTCGAGGCCGGCGCCGACGGTGTAGCCGTTGCGATGATCGCCGGAGATCGCGAACGCGACCGGCGCGCCGCCGAGCGTCACATGCTCGTTGTTGTTCGAATAGGCGTAGCCGCCCTTCACGTAGAGCAGGCCCGGACCCCAGGTGTAGCCGACGCGGCCGGTGATCGAGCCGAGGCCGCGCTGGTCGTTGGTGTAGGCGTAGCCGCTCGGGAACACCGCGCCGACGCTGCCGGACAGCCAGGAGTACTGGCCTTCGACGCCGACCACAAAGTTCGGGTGGAACTGCCAGTCCGCGCCGACCTGGAGACCGCCGAGAAAGCGACCGTTGCCGTTGTTGCCGGTGGAGAGGCCGTTGAAATTGTTGTCGCTCGAGAACGCGCCGCCCAGATGCGCACCGAGATAGAAGCCGGTCCAGTTGTAGATCGGCGCGACATAAGCCGGCGCAGGCGTCTTGCTGTAATAGGGGCGGGCGCCGAGATCGGCACCGACGGCGGGCGCGGCCGCGCTTAACGAGAGCAGCGTAACGGTCGCGAACAGAATCTTCTTCATCGTCTCTAACTCCAACACTTCATTCCCGGCAGGCGCGCATCCCGCGCCGTCGTTGCTTCGCAGATAGCGGGCTTTTGACTAAAATGCTGTCACATGCGTGGCACAGCGGCAGCCAACCCAACGCATTGGCCGGCAAATGCTTTTCGTGCTTAACGGCAGCTTAAGAAACGGTGAAGGAAGGCTTAACGCGCAGCGCTTGAGGAGACGATCGGCCGCTCTTCGTCAAGCAAGACGCCTGCGGACTTCCTCGCGCATCTGCTCGCGAAATTTTTGGCGCTGTGCGGGCCGATCCTTCTCGGCGATGGTGTGGCGATCGAAGATGTCGAACTTGTCGAGGATCGGATAGCGCTCGCTCGCCATCGCGAGCACGCCGAGCACCTTGGCCGCCGACGCGCTCGGGCCGCGCACCTCCCAGCGCCGGATCGTCACGGTTCCGTTCGCGGCCGGCAGGCCGCACAGCTTCGCCATGTCGGCGACCGTGAGCTCCCGGCCGATCGCTTCGGACAGGTCGGCGCGCAATTGCTTCAGTTCGGGGCCCGTCATGTCACCTCGAGTAAGCGAAGTCGATGAGGTGAATGCACTAGCGCTGATTCGGGCCGATCCGAAGGCGGGCGTGGTCGTGCTAATGTTCCCCTTGCCGGTCGAGCGTCAGCGAGGGGAAATCGCATGCCTGTGTTCAAGCTGCCCCTGTCGGGGGATGTCGTGCAGTCCATCTATCCGTCGTTCTTCAGCCCCACTGGCAGCCAGTTCGGGCTGGTCAACATCACGGTCGGGCAGTCCTCGGCGCCCGAGGTCGAGAGGGACGTGCTGTCGGATGTCGGCAGCTACGGCAGGCAGATCGGCCAGATCGCGGATGCGCTGCTGGTCGTCATCGAGCATCTGGAAGGTGAGGCCGATGGGACGCTCGAGCGCGACAAGGCGATCAAGGAGTTCAAGGCGATGCTGCACGGCGTGGCGAAGGTGAAGGAAGCTCACCGTCGCGAGGCGCGCCGTCCGCGCGACTGATCACGCCGCCGGCGCGCGCTCTTTCCGTCCGGCATGGCCGCGAGCACTCGCGCGTGGGCTCACAGGTCCCGTTCCGCGCCGCAAGATGAAAGTCTCGACAGTCGTCGCACAAAAAACGTACAGCGCGATCCTGTTTTCACTTGATTCATCTCCCTGTCACGGAGACAAGTCCGCCATGGACAACGCCACCCGCTCGGAACGATCTCGCAACGCTGCGCTTGAAGCGGCGATTGCCATCATTGCGCGCGATGGACCCGGCCGCCTCACGCTCGACGCCATCGCGCGCGAGAGCGGCCTCAGCAAGGGCGGCGTCATGCACCAGTTCCGCACCAAGGAAGCGGTGCTCAAGGCGTTGCTCGAGCGGCAGATGGCGCATTTCGAGGAGTTCTCCAAAGGCTACATGGCGAAGGTGAGCGCCACCTCCGCGAATCCCGCGCTCGCGACCCAGCTCGCGACAGTCCGCGAAGCGGCCGCGTCGCCGAATTCGGCGGCGCTGGCGCTGGTCGCGGCCATGGTCGAAAACCCGGGCCTGATGTCGCTGCCGCGCGATCGCGAGATGAAGAGGGTCGCGGCCATCAAGGCTGAGGCCGCCGACCCGGATCTTGCATTGCTGCGCTGGGCCGCTGCACGCGGACTGCTGCTCAGCGGCCTGTTCGGCATGTCGCCGCTCAGCAAGGAGGAGCATCAGCGCCTGTTCGCGCGCCTGCTCGACGATAGCCAGTGGAGCGCGCTGGAAAAGCCTGCCAAGCCGCGCGCCGTGAAGGCGGGTGCAGCGACACCCGCCAAGAGCGCGACCGCGCGCAAGCGCGCCTGATTCGCCGTTAACGATTCTGCCTCGATCCTCTCGTCGGCCCGGTCTGCGGCCAAACGGCATCACCCGCTCTTGGCACTTTACAAACCGACTAGTCGGTTTTATAAGCGAAAACACTGAGGCCCGGCCCAAGGCTTCGGATCATGGCCCCGGAAGATGCCTTGGGTCGGTAATTGTGAGCACCGCAGCCGCGTTCTTGTCCCGTACGCGGCTGCGGTCGCCGCTGCCTCGCGTCGCGCCTTAAGAGGAGTGAGGAATGGATCGCTCGATCGCCATGCGCGGTCTGGGAACGCTTGCGCTGTGCGCCGTCGTGGTCGGCTGCGCCAGCGTGACGCCGGTGCCCTATTCGGAGATGGCCTCGTCGGCCTACATGGCGCCGGACAAGTCGGACACCTCCGGCCGCGTGCCCTACCGCTACGCCACGCAGGTCGATTGGCGCACCTACAATAAAGTCATCCTCGACCCCGTCGTAATCTACCGCGGCAAGGATCATCAGTTCGGCGACATGTCCGACAAGGACAAGGCGACGCTCGCCGCCTACATGCAGAACCGCTTCGCCGACAAGCTGCGCAGCCGCTTTGCGCTGGTGACTGCCCGCGGGCCGAACACGCTGCGGGTGCGGCTCACCCTGACCGGCGCAGTCGCCAACACGCCGGTGCTCGGCACGCTGTCGCGCTTCGATGTCGCGGGCGCCGTCTATAACGGCGTGCAGGCCGCGCGCGATGGCGAGGGCACGCTGACCGGCTCGGTCATCTACGGCGTCGAGATCTTCGACGCCTCGACCTCGCGCCTGCTCAGCGCTTACGTCACCAAGCAATATCCCGGCGCCTACGACATCAAGGCGAGCGTCGGCTCGCTCGCCGCCGCCACGGCCGGCATCGACAAGGGCGCCGACGCCTTCATGGCGCAACTGAACTGAAGCCAGAGAGGCCGCCGAAAGATGAACATCCTTCTTCGCATCGTCGTCCGCGTCGCGATCACCGTCGCGCTGATGATCTTCGACGGCCGCGCCGGGGCGGTGAGCCCAACTGATCCCGCCGGCACCTGGGTCACCGAGGACGGCCGCGCCCGCATCCGGCTCGAGCGCTGCGGTTTGGGGAGCGACCGCATCTGCGGCTTCATCGTCTGGATGAAGACCCCGCTGGATGCGCGCGGCCAACCGCTCCGCGACAGTGAAAATCCCGATCCCGACGAGCGCGCCCGCGCGCTGCTCGGCCATCAGCTCATCTTGGGCCTCGAGGCGACACCGGAGGGCCGCTTTGTTGGCGAGATCTACAATGCCGAGGACGGCAAGCGCTATTCCGTCTCGCTGTGGCGCGAGGCCGCCGACAGACTGAAGCTCAAGGGCTGCCTGATCAGGTTCTTGTGCCAGACCCAGACCTGGCAACAGTCCCTCGACGTCCAGCCCGGCCAGCTCGTCGGCCTGACCGGCGACGTCAACGGTCCCCGCGCCGACAAGGAATGGGCCGCCGCGCCGCCGCCGAAGCCGGCGCAGGTGAAGGCAAAGTAAGGACTTTGCCGCGGCGGCCGCTCGCCCGTCTGATGAAGCGTCGTGCTGTCGCGACAAGCTCGTCATTGCGAGCGTAGCGAAGCAATCCAGAATCTCTCCGCGGAGGGACGCTGGATTGCTTCGCTGCGCTCGCAATGACGGCGTGGAGGCAGTTGCTCGCTAATCGGTAGAGGTTCGCTCGACCGTCCCGTCCGCTGAATTTGATCCGGATCAAAGCCAACGCCTCGCTTTTGCGATCCGATGGCAACAACAGCGGATTGGCAATGGACGTCCTTTCGACCGATATCTCCTCACCTGACGCAGGCGAAGTCACGCTGGAGACCGCCGACGACATCGGCCTTGCCCGCTGCGTGCAATTGCTGCGCGATGCCGGATTGAGACCGACACGCCAGCGCGTAGATCTGGGGCAGCTCCTGTTCCTGAACGGCCACCGGCATGTCACGGCAGAGGCGCTGTTCGAGGAGGCGATCGCGGCGAACATGCGGCTGTCGCTCGCAACCGTCTACAATACGCTGAACCAGTTCACCGAGGCGGGCCTGTTGCGCCGGATCGCAGCCGACGGCCTGAAATCGTTCTTCGATACCGACACCAGCGTGCATCCGCACTTCTACCTCGAAGGCGAGGACATTCTGGTCGACGTCTCCGAGGGGCTGAGCTTCACCAAACTGCCGGAGGCGCTGCCGGGGCACGATATCGTGCGGCTCGACGTCGTCGTGCACCTTCGCAAGAAGCCGGCGCCAAGAGGCTAGCCCCGCGACCACGGCAGCATGCGCTTCAGGGTGCGGTCGCGCAGCACGTAGTGGTGAAGAAGCGCGGCTGCGGCGTGCAGCCCGACCAGGATCAGCAGCGCGTTGGTGAGCGCCTCGTGCACTTCCCTGACGTCGCGGGCGAAAGCGCGGTCGGCCGCCCAGGGCGAGGCGATTTCGACCAGGCCGAACACCGGCAAGGCATGACCGCGGGCGAATTGTACCAGAATGCCGGCGACCGGCGCGGCGACCAGCAGCGCATACATTATATAGTGCATCGCGCTCGCCGCGCGCTCGCTCCAGGGGCCGATCGCGGCATCCGGCGCGGGCGGCGGATCGGTGAGACGCCAGCACAGCCGCACGGCGACCAGCACCAGGATCAGAAGCCCGAGGAAGATGTGGATCAGCTCGCCGGCTTCGCGCTGCGGTCCGCGCGGCAACGCGTCGCCGAACTCCCCGAGCAGCCACGCGCAGAACACCAGCGTCACGACGGCCCAATGTAGCGTCATCGCGACCGCGCCATAGCCCTCGGCTGAATTGCGAACCTGCATCGAGAATTCCCGTCCTCAGACAGTGTGGCGGACGGGCAGTCAACGGCCATTGATGCAGGTCAATTTCGCGGATCGCGTCATGTCCGGATCACCGCAAAGGTGATGACACTGTTCCATGCCGCGTGCCAAGATGCGTCCGATCGCCAAAAGCAGTTTCAACAACCAGATCGGTGGATCATGAATGATCGGCCTTTTCCAGGACCCGCCTTGCGCCCGCTGAGCTTGCAGATCGGCGCCCAGAAAATCGCCGGCTTTGAGAGCGCAGGCACCTGCCGCCCGATCCTCCTGATCCACGGCAATTCGTCCTCGTCCCGGATCTGGCAGAAGCAGTTGCAGGGGCCGTTGGGGGCAAAATTCCGTGTGATCGCGATCGACCTGCCGGGCCACGGCGCGTCGTCGCCGCCGCCCAATCCTGAAGCCGATTATTCAGGTGGTGGCTATGCGTCAGTGATCGCCGCGATCGCCCGTGAGCTCGATCTGAAAAACGCCGTGGTGGTCGGCTGGAGCCTCGGCGGCCATGCCGTGCTCAATGCGGCGGCCGCGCTGCCGATGGCCGCCGGTCTGATGATCTTCGGCACGCCGCCGATCGGCAAGGCGCCGGACGGCTTTTCCGGCTTCAAGGGCCTGTCGGCCACGGTGTTCACGCCGAAGCCGAGCGAGGCCGAGATCGAGGAATGGACGAAATCGGCCTTCGCGCCGGGCTATGCGCCGATTCCCGATTTCGTCGTCGTGGACTTCCGCAACACGGACGGCAACGCTCGGGGCTATCTCGGCGCCAACGTCCAGGCCGGCCGCATCTCCGACGAGGCCGAGATCGTCCGCAATCTCAAAATTCCGCTTGCGATCGTCCACGGCCGTGAAGAGCAGATCGTCGATCTCCGCTATCTCCAGCGACTGGCGGCGCCGACGCTGTGGCGCGGCGAGGTGCAGGTGATCGACGGCGCCGGCCATGCGCCGCAATGGGAGAAGGCGGAGGCGTTCAACAAGGTGCTCGACGAATTCGCATCGAGCGTTTGATCTTCCTCACCTCAATCCCGCCCTTCGAAATCCCTCCAGATAATGCTCGCGATCCGCTTCGCTCCGCCAGGGCAGTTGCGTCGTGATCCAGGCGAGTGAGATGTTGGGTTGGGTGCGGCGCAGCTCCTGCAAGGCGGTCGCGGCGAGCTCCTGGTCGCCGGCCATTCCGGCCGAGACCGCGAGCACGCGATAGGCGCCGGTAAGATCGCCGCGGTGGCGAATCGCCTCCCGGGCAAGTGCGATCGCCTCGTCATAGCGGCGCTCGGTGAAGCGGGCATAGCCGGCGATCCCGTAGTAGATCGCGAGCGACGGATCGCGCGGACTGAGGCGGATGGCCTTTTGCGCCGCGTCGAACGAGCAGCTCGAACGGCCGGCATAGGACAGCGCCAGCGCGTAATAGCCCTGCGCCAGCGAGAAATTCGGATTGAGCCTGAGCGCCTGCTCGAACTCCGACAGCGCGTCGTCGAGCCGCCGCGTCGAGAAATAGACGCTGCCGAGCGCGGTATGCGCCCAGGCATCCTCATGGTCGCACTTGACCGCCGCGAGCGCGGCTGCTTCCGCGATCGGCGCGGCGGTCGCAAGCTCCGCCCAGCCGAGATGCACGCCGAACATGTGGCTTGCCGCCAGCACCGACTGCGCCTGGCCATAGTCGGGATCGATCGCAATCGCCTGCGCGAGCAGCGCCTGCGCCATCAGATGATCCTGCCGCGTCACGCGCCAGTAGTGCGACAGCCCTCGCATCACGAGGTCCCAGGCGTCCAGGCTCGCCGGCTGCTTGCGCCGGGCGTGAAAATTCTCCGCCGCATAGATCTGCGGCTCGATCGCCGCGACGATCGCGCTGGTGATCTCGTCCTGAACGGCGAAGACGTCGCCGAGCTCGCGATCGTAATGCTCGGCCCAGATGTGGCTGCCGGTGACGGCATCGTTGAGCTGCGCAGTGATCCGCACGCTGCCGCCGGCCTTGCGCACGCTGCCTTCGACGACATAGCCGACGCCGAGCTCCTCGGCGATCTGCCTGATATGGACGGCGCGTCCCTTGTAGGTGAAGGACGAGTTGCGGGCGATCACCAGGAACCAGCGCACCTTCGACAGCGAGGTGAGGATGTCCTCGGCGATCCCGTCGCAAAAATACTCCTGCTCGGGGTCGTCGCTCATGTTCTCGAACGCCAGCACCGCGATCGCCGGGCGCTCGGGCGCGCTTCGTAGCGCCTTCGTCTCGGCCGCAGGCGGCGCCGGCGTCTCGTCCAGCACCTCGCCGACGAAGCGAAAACCCTTGCGCGGGATGGTCTTGATCAGCCGCTGCGCCGCGCCGTCGTCGCCGAGCGCCTTTCGCGCCGCGTTGATGCGGCTATTCAGCGCAGAGTCCGAAACGATGCGGTTGTCCCAGACCTCGCTGATCAGGTCGTCCTTCGTGACGACGCGGCCCCGCTGCGCGACGAGGTGCACGAGCAGATCGAATACCTGCGGCTGCAATGGAACCGGAACGCCGTCACGCGTGAGCTCGCGCAGGTCGCAGTCCAGCACATGATTTTCAAAGCGAAATCGCACGTCTCATCGTCTCAAGCAAAAATCAGCGTCGTCTCAGGCGAAAATCAATCGTCCGCAAAAGCCTGGGGACGTCCGATCCGGCAGGGTGCAGCGACTTAATGAGTGCCAGTCGTTCGGCACAACGGAGCTGTCTATGACCCAACTGGATCAGCAAGTTCATTCTATCAGCCAGAATGTCGTGGGCTCCAAAGTGTTCAGGTTCATCGCCTTTCTGTACGGAATTGCGGCCTATCTCGTATTTCTCGCGACCATCCTCTACGCCATCGGTTTCATCACGGGCCTGGTGGTGCCGAAAAGCATCGACACCGGAACCGATTCCTCGGCGATCGAGGCCGTCGTCATCAATCTGCTCCTGATGGCGCTGTTTGCCGTTCAACACAGCGTGATGGCACGGCAGCAGTTCAAGGAGTGGTGGACGCAGTTTGTGCCAAAGGCCGTCGAGCGCAGCACCTATGTGTTGCTGGCGAGCCTGTCGCTGCTGCTTCTGTTCTGGCAGTGGCGGCCGCTGCCGGCGATCATATGGGACGTCCAGGACCCGGATGTCGCCGTGACCATCGTCACGCTATCCTTCGCCGGTTGGGTGCTGGTCTTCACCTCGACCTTCCTGATCAATCACTTCGAGTTGTTCGGTCTGCAGCAGGTGACGCAGCAACTGGTCGACAAGCAGGCCTCGCCGCCGCGTTTCAGGACGCCGCTGTTCTACAAATTCGTCCGGCATCCGCTCTATCTCGGCTTCATCATCGCAGTCTGGGCCGCGCCGACCATGACCGTGGGGCACCTGCTATTTGCATCCGTGATCACGCTCTACATCCTGCTCGGCATCACGCTCGAGGAGCGCGACCTCGTCGCGCTGTTTGGCGACGAGTACCGGCAATACAAACAGCGCGTATCGATGCTTATTCCCTGGCGCAGGTCAGTTTGATCTTCGCCTCAACTAGATCTGCATCCTCATCCAAGGAGAACACTTCAATGAAACACCTCGGAAACTGCTTCTGCGGCGCGGTCGCGATCGAAGTGACGGGCGCGCCGGAGGCGATGGGTTATTGCCATTGCCGCTCCTGCCGCTCGTGGTCGGGCGGGCCGGTCACCGCCTTCAGCCTGTGGAAGCCGGAGGCCGTGCGCATCACCGACGGCGCTGATCACGTTGCGACCTACGCCAAGACGCCGCTCAGCCAGCGCAAATATTGCCGCAAATGCGGTGGCCATCTTATGACCAGCCATCCGCCGCTCGGCCTGATCGACGTCTTCACCGCGACCATCCCGACGCTCGCTTTCACGCCCACCGTCCACGTCAACTACGCCGACACCGTGCTGCCGATGCGCGACGGCCTGCCTAAGCTGAAGGATTTTCCTGCAGAGTTCGGCGGCAGCGGCGAGATGATGAAGGAGTAGGTGATTGCTTCGCCTCTCCCTGCTTGCGGGGAGAGGCCGGAATGCACGCGCAGCGCGGATTCCGGGTGAGGGGGAGCTTCCGCGAGTCCAACTCTCGCCGTGACTGCGGATGCAGCCCCTCACCCCAACCCTCTCAGCGCGAGCGAAGCTCGTCGCGGCCCCGTAAGAACGGGGAGAGGGGGTAGGCTACCTCAACCCCGCGCGCCGCAAGCCCTTGAGGTAATGCTCCCGATCCTCGGCGCGCTGCATCGGCAGCTCGCTGGCGATCCAGGCGAGCGACACGTTGGGCTGGGCGCGACGCAGGCCCTCGAGTGCGGAGGCCGCCAGCTCGCGATTGCCGAGCATGCCGGCGGCGGCCGTCAGCGCGCGATGGGCGCCGACGAAATCGCTGCGTTGCCTGAGCGATTCGCGCGCGAACTGGATCGCTTCTTCGTAGCGATGGCCGATGAACTGCGCATAGGCGGCGACCCCGCAATAGATCGCCGAGAAAGGATCGCGCGGACTGAGCCGCAGGGCCCGGCGCGCGGCGGCATCGCCGTCTTGCCAGCGGCCCGCATAGCACAGCGTCACGCCGTAGAAGGCGTGCGTCATGGCAAAATTGGGATTGAGGCGCAGCGCCAGTTCGAATGCAGCGATGGCGTCGTCGAAGCGCCGCCGGAACAGATAGGTGTAGCCGAGCCCGTGATGGGCCCAGGCGTCGTCGCGGTCTGCCTCGACCGCGGCGAAAGCGGCGCGCTCCGCGATCGGCAGCGTGGCCGCCATGTCGGCCCAGCCCATATGGGCGCCAAACATATGGCTGGTCGCGAGCAGGCCGAGCGCCTTGCCATAGGCCGGATCGATCGCGATCGCCTTCTCCAGTAGCCCCTGGGCTGCGACATTGTCGCCCCGCGTGATGCGCCAGTAATGCGACAGCGCTCGCATCACCAGATCCCAGGCATCCAGGCTTCCGGGCGGCTTTTGTTGGGCGCGAAAGCTTTCGGCGGCGTAGAGCTGCGGCTCGATCGCGGCGACGATGGCGTCGGTGATCTCGTCCTGCACGGCGAAGACGTCGGCGATGCTGCGATCGTAGCGCTCGGCCCACAGATGGCTGCCGGTCGTGGCGTCGTTGAGCTGCGCGGAGATGCGCACCCGGTCGCCGCTCCGCCTGACGCTGCCCTCGACGACGTAGCGCACGCCGAGCTCGCGGGCGATCTCGCCGATATGTACGGCGCGGCCCTTGTAGACGAAGGAGGAGTTGCGCGCGATGACGAAGAACCAGCGCAGCTTCGACAGCGCGGTGATGATGTCCTCGCTGATCCCGTCGGAAAAGTAATCCTGCTCGCGGTCGCCGCTCAAATTGGTGAAGGGCAGCACGGCGATTGCAGGGCGATCGGGCAGCGGCAGCGCCGCCGGGGCTTCCCTGGCCTGGCCGGCTGGCTCCGCTGGGCGGCCATGGCCGTTCCGCATCTCGACGTTGCCGACGAAGCGAAAGCCTTTGCGCGCCACGGTGCGGATCAGCGCCTGGCTCGCGCCGGAATCGCCGATCGCCTTGCGCGCCGCATTGATCCGACTGGTCAGGGTCGATTCCGAGACGGAACGCCCAAGCCAGATCTTGTCGATCAGCTCATCCTTCGTCACCACGCGGTCGCGATTCCGCATCAGGTGAACGACGAGGTCGAAGACCTGGGGCTCGACTGCGACGGGAACCTGATCGCGGCTCAGCTCCCGCCTGTCGGTGTCAAGTAGATGATCGCTAAACAGAAACTGCACTGCGACGGCTCTGGCCTCACGACAAAATCAAGCATCTGAAACGGCAACATGAATTGGGCTTTGATTCTGTGAGTCCATCGAGACGCACTCCTGGTTCATCGAAGCGGCGTCGGTTGCCCTGAACTGGGCAGATGCCAGCCATGTCGTCGATGGGCGGCCGGGCGATGGAACCGGCCGAGAGGGGGGGTCAGGACTTCCAAGGGTGGGCAAAAGCCGCACTTTGCGCCCTGTCCGCCCTGCGATTTATGACGAGGGGGTTACGGACACGGATGACGGCGGCCGTCATCGCCGAGGAAGGTGCCGCTATTCGGATCGAAGGACCGGTAGCGCTGCATGCAATAGGCGACCGCATCGTCGGCAGGCGGTGCGGCATAGTAGGCGGGCGGCGGAGGCGGATAGCCTGGACCATAATAGGAAGGTGCAGCGAGCGCGCCGCCGATCAGCGCGCCGGCTGCGAGGCCGCCGACGAATGCGCCGCCGCCGAAGCCGCGATGTCCGTACCAGCGGACCTGCTCGACATTTGCGGATTGCGATGGCGTGACCGCCAACGGATGGCCGATCGGTGCAGCGGACGCTGGCGACAGCGCGCCTGCTGTGAGGCTTGCAAGCAGCAAGACCCCGCCAACAGAACGAAACGATTTCAACATCAAGGTCTCATCGTCATGCAAAGGCGATCGACGCCTCGCGCCAGAGATAAAGCAACCTGCCGGTGCCGATGGATTAAAGTTTCGACAGGATGACGGCTCGCAACGACTGCGTTGCAGAACCGCGCCACAATCGCGGCGCCCGTTTCACCGAAAAATGACCTCGGCCTCGCTCGATCAGGCTGCCGGCGCGGCAACGTGTTGAAAACCAAGATGCGTGAAATTGCGTATCTTGGCTCAAGGCGCGCAATTGGCTCGCGCACTTGCGCCATGCGATGCTAGACTTAGATGGAATAGAGATTTCGGCAGAGGGCCCGGCATGACCGATCAACGCAATACCTCAACTCCCATCGATCCCGCAAAACTCGACCGGCTGGCCGAGGTGGCGGTGAAGGTGGGCCTGGGCTTGCGGCCGGGCCAGGATCTGCTGCTCACCGCACCGGCGATCGCGCTGCCCCTGGTGCGACGGATCGCCGTGCATGCCTACAAGGCCGGCGCGGGCATCGTCACGCCGATCCTCTCCGATGAAGAGATGACGCTGGCGCGCTACCGCCACGGCCACGACGAAAGTTTTGATCGCGCCGCCGGCTGGCTCTACGAGGGCATGGCGAAGGCATTCTCGGAGAATACCGCGCGGCTGGCCATCGTCGGCGACAATCCGATGCTGCTGTCGGGCGAGGATCCCGCCAAGGTGGCGCGCGCCAGCAAGGCCAATTCCATGGCCTACCAGCCTGCGCTGGAAAAGATCGTCAATTTCGACACCAACTGGAATATCATCGCCTATCCGAGCTCGTCCTGGGCGAAGCAGGTGTTTCCCGATGATCCCGAGGAGATCGCGATCGGCAAGCTCGCGGACGCGATTTTCGCCGCGTCCCGCGTCGATCGCGAGGATGCAATGGCGAACTGGGCGCAGCACAATGCAGCGCTGCGCGAGCGCACGGACTGGTTGAACGGCAAGCGTTTCCGCGCGCTGCAATACTCCGGTCCCGGCACCGATCTCACCATCGGCCTTGCCGATGGTCATGAATGGGAAGGCGGTGCCTCGCTCTCCAAGAACGGCATCAGTTGCAATGCCAACATCCCGACCGAGGAGGTCTTCACCACCCCGCATTGCCGTCGCGTCTACGGCCACGTCGTCAGCTCGAAGCCGCTGTCCTATCAGGGCACGCTGATCGACAACATCGCGGTGCGATTCGAGGACGGCAAGATCGTCGATGCAAAGGCCTCGCGCGGCGAGGAGGTGCTGAACAAGGTGCTCGACACCGACGAAGGCGCGCGGCGGCTCGGCGAGGTGGCGCTGGTGCCGCATTCCTCGCCGATCTCGCAGAGCGGGCTGTTGTTCTTCAACACGCTGTTCGACGAGAACGCGGCCTCGCACATCGCGCTTGGCCAGTGCTATTCGAAGTGCTTCATCAATGGCGCCAAGCTGACGCCGCAGCAGATCGCGGCACAGGGCGGCAACCAGAGCCTGATCCACATCGACTGGATGATCGGCTCAGCCGAGACCGACATCGACGGCATCCTGGCCGACGGCAGCAAGGAGCCGGTGTTCCGCAAGGGCGAGTGGGCAAAGTAGGCCGCGAGCCTCACGCCGCTGCGTTGCGCAGCATCGGATTGCGATCGATCGTGAAGCGGTTGAACAGCGTGGTGAACGGACTGCCATCGGTCGTGCGCACGATGGCGTCGGACGCGGCGACCGCTTCATAGAGCGCGCCGACGGGATCCTCCAGGGCAGAAAGGCCAAACGCGTCACGGATCGCGTCGCGGGCGTCGTTGATGTCGTCCTCGTCGTCGAGCGTCGCCTCCAGCGCGACCGCCGCGCGCCGCATCTCGTCGACGTCGCCGCCGGCGGAGAATTTGAGGATGTCGAGCCAATAAGGACAGGCGACGACGATCTGGATGAAGTCCTCGAATGTCGCTGCGATGATGCCGGCGCGGCCCTCCGACGACGCATAGAGCACATGGTTTGACGGCAGCAGCACGAACGCGCCGCCCGTGCCGTCACTGCCGAGCTGCCGGGGCGCCTCGATGCCGTCGATGGAGAACCAGTCCGGCGGCCCGTCGTCGACTTCAAGGGAGACGTCGAGGGCCGCGAGCTGCTCGGCGACCTCGCTATTGGCGCTGACGGCCTCGGGGAAGAGGGGCATCGGACAGGCTCCTTGCTGATTGGACTCCGCGCATTTTGTCGCACCCTGCAAAAACCGGGTTCAAATGCACGAATCCAAAGGCAAATCGGCGCGTTAGGCGCGCCGCACATGCAACTTGCGGCTGATTGTCCGGGCAAGCGTAAGGAAGAATTAAAAAACGGCTTCTAGCGTCATAGGCACTGTTTGAAGCGGCCCGAGGGGCCGGCCAGTCATATTGTATCCCCAGAGGAAGCCAATGTCGCGCGCGTCAATTGAAACCGGAAGTTGTGCCGTCGATCTGGAGCTGCGGCCGATCGAGCCGTCCTGGATCATCGAAGGCAATCCGGTGTCGCGGTCGCACATCCTGTCGACCAGCGCCGACGGCACCGCATCGACCATCATCTGGTCCTGCACCGAAGGGCGCTTCAACTGGTACTACGATTTCGACGAGACCATCATGATCCTGGAAGGATCGATCGTGCTCGAGAGTGAAGGCATGCCGCCGAAGCGCTACGGCGTCGGCGACGTGATCTTCTTCCGCGACGGTGCGCATGCCAAATGGCACGTCGAGGGCCACGTCAAGAAGATCGCCTTTTGCCGCAAGACCAATCCGGCGCTGATCGGCTTCATGGTCCGGGTCGTCAACAAGCTGAAGCGGATGTTCCTCTCGCCCGGTGAGCGTCGTCCCGCGACCCTCATGGGTGCCGGCTAACCCGAAGTTCTACCAAGGCGCTTCCCAGCGAATGGTGTCGGAAGGGGTCGGGACTGACGTCCCGGCCCCTTCTCATGTCATGACGGCAGTTCTAGCCGGTAGAAGCTGGACGCCGTCTGCGAAAACAGCGCCGTCTTCTCGGCTTCGCTCAGCGGCGCCGCGATGCGCTTGAACGCATTGAAGATCACCTGGTAGCTGCACTGGCCCTTGTCCGGCGGGAAATTGCTCTCGAACATCGCGCGCCTCGCACCGAACGCCTCGATGCAGGTCTCGACATAGGGCCGCCACGCCGCCGCAAGCTCCTCGGACGACGGCGGCCTTTCGCGCAGATGGAAGTCAAAGCCGAGCAGGCACATCGCAAGTCCGCCGAGCTTGACCACGACGTTCTCGCATCTCGCGATCTCCTTGATCGCGGCCCGCCACGCCGGAAACACCTCCTCGCGCCGTCCTGCGAACCGGCCGGTGCCGGCCGGCCCGCCGCAATGGTCGAGCACGATTCTGGTGTCGGGAAAGGCCCGCGCCAGTTCGGTCAATTCGCCGATCTGCGGATGAAACAGCCAGGCGTCGAAGCTCAAGTTGAGAGGCGCGAGGCAGGCAAAGCCCTTGCGGAAGGTCGCGTCCTCCAGCAACCCCCTCGGCCGGTTGGCATACATGCCCGCGACCACCGGGTCCTCGTCCCAGGCGGAGGAATGCCGGATACCGCGAAAGCGGCCGTTACCGGCGGCGATCTCGGCTTCCAGCACCGGCTTTGCCGCATCGCCAAGCAAGAGATTGACGTGGCTGACGATGCCGGCACAGATCGCGGCCTTGCCATAGCCGCCGCTCGCACTCATCGCGGCAACGCCATTGGCGAACTCGACCTCACCGACGGGACGGAAGGCCTCGGGCCCGTGTGCGCGGTACATCGAGCGGCAGTCGACATACACGGTTGCAATGAGGTTGTGACCGGAGGCGATGTCAGCGGCCATCTCCTCGATCAGATAGCGCTGCCCGCCGCGATCCCAGAGATGGTGGTGGGGATCGACGATCGGCCGTAAGGGATCGAGGATGTCCTCGCGGTGGAGCGCGAGCCAGTCCTCGCGCGGATCGGCAAAGAGTCCGCTCTTGTTGGCGGGCATGCTGCTCGCGGCCATCGCATTCGCTCCCCTGATTGTCGTTGCCGATGAAGCTAACATCCGGGGACGATGCGCGGCAGCGCGTGTTGCGCAACCGCGCCCTTCGGCAGGAGCGCATCAGGAGCATGATCCGGAAAAGTGTGAAGCGGTTTTCCGAAAGGATCATGCTCAAACAATAACCCGGCGCCGCCGCGCCTTCACCTCCACCACCAGCTGCCACTCCGGCGCGGTGGCCGGCTTGGCCTCGCCGAGCCAGTGGAACGCGTTCTCGGTGATCTCCGTAAAGCTCCAGCGTGACAGGTCACCGCTGTCGGTGGTGCCTTCCTGCACGATATCAGCGCCGCTGCGACGGCCGATCTGCTGACGGAACACGCTGCGGCCGGGATCGAGCCAAAAAATCCGCCAGGCGTCGATGGTCGGATCGTACACGCGCAACGTCGTGCCGTACCAGTTGCCAGCGATCGGGAAGGGTGGCGCGTCTGTTGCGCGCGGGATCATCCAGACGTCCTGGATGGCGCGGCCCTCAAGCACCCAGCCGAAATGGATTTCGCCGGGTGCGCGATGGGTGGTGCCGTCGGGTGCGTGCGCGATGACCTCGGCATCCCAATCGCCGATGAACTGGCCGTAAAGCCTTAGCGCTTGCGCATGTTCGCGGTTAGGCCCGTCGGCGTGCAGAAATCTGGCAAAGTCGGTCATGTCAGTCTCCGTTGCTGCGGATAGACCATCACGCGCAGACGGCGACCGGCTTGGAGAAAATTGCGCGAGGCCACTCACACGCCGTCGAGAATGATCACCGTCGGAGTGCCCGGCAGCGAATCCCGCGAGATCCGCAAGGAGCGTTCGAGGCGCCGGTCGATCTCGAAGTCGCGGCCGATCCGGCGCATGAAGTCGTCGAGCGGGGTGGCGAAGCGGTGCATCGGCAGCACCACGGAGGCTCGCAGGCGTTTCGTGATCTCCGAGATGCCGTCGAGCGACATGGTGTAAGTGCCATCGATCGGCACCATGACGATGTCGAGGCGGCCGATCTGGGCAAAATGGCTGTCGTCGAGCTTGTGGTGGAGATGGCCGAGATGGCCGATGCAGAGGCCCGCGACCTCGAAGATGAAGATCGAATTGCCGTCACGGATCATGTCCGTGCCGGAATCGTCGCCAAAGTAACGGCGGATGTCGGTGGTGACGTTGCGGATGAAGGTGTCGCCGATGCGCTCGGAAATCACCGCCGGCTTGCCGTCTTCGCCCCAGCCATGCAGCACATGGGGAATGCGCTTGTCGGGATATAGCGAGTAGTGCGTGCTGTGCGCCCGGTTCATGGTGACGACGTCGGGGAGCCGGCCGACCTGATAGGCGCCGCTATAGTCGGTGGCGATGCGCAAGCCGCCGGGTGTGTCGATGAAATAGGTGGAATGGCCGGCATAGGTGATCTCGACCTCGGCGGCATTCGCCGCCTGCCGAAAGGCGACCGGCAGTACGCGCGGCGCCGCATTGGCCATCGCCAGGCACTCGCTGCGCTGTGGCTGCTGGGCGGTCGCGGGCGCGAGGGATGCGCCGAGCAGCGCAAGGATCGCGGAAACAAGTCGCCACATAGATCCGTCCCCAATGACGTCGGGGAAGTCTAGCGTGCAATCCGGCCTGCGGCCAATGTGCCGCGATCAACAGCGCGTCAGGATCGCGGACATTGGAGCCTGATCAGTTTTCCGGCGCCGTTTCGCGCCATTGCCGCTCGAAGACATTCGGCTAGACCCGAACGTCCCGGAAAGCGCGCCGTGCGCGATCGATGCCCAGACCACGGGTTGCTCGATCGCGCTCAGCCTGGGCGTTAGGGCAGCATTGGCGGCGCCACAGAGGGCAGAGACGGTCTACTTCAAATAGCCTACGTAGTAGATGCCGATCACGTTTTGCGAGGCATCCCGGATAGGCTTATAGCCTGTGATGTAGGGCTTACCGAGGATGTCGACCTCGCCATAGAACGCTTCGCCTTTCCTGATGGACTCGATGGCCTTGCCCTTGGGGTCCAGAATGGTTCCGATCGCTCGGGAGCCATCGTCCTTCTTCACGTTAGTCGCGACGCGAACATACTCGTCACCGCTTTTGACGAAGATTGTGGCCGTGCCCTGCGCTTTCTTCACGACCTCGTCGACCAGGTCGAAACTGTTGTTCATCTTGGCCGAACCAAAGTAAATGACAGGTACCTCCTTGCCTGCAACGGAGTCAGTACCTTCGATTTTTGGCGGACCCAGTTGGGCCGCGATCGAAACCAAGAGGTCCATGGCCGTCTTGACCCTCGCGTCCTGAGGCTCGCCTTGCTGCGCGAAAACTGTCGTGGTCCAGGTGAGACAGGCGGCCGCTAATATGCGGATTGCGATTTGCTTGAGTTGCATGAGGTCTCCTCCTTCTAAAAGGCAGCGATACCTCTGGATGACTCGGAGCGCTTGGGCTCTTTGCGGACAAAGCGTGTCGTCAGTTCGAAATTGCGAGCCGCATTGCGACTCATACAAACGTATCCGCTACCGCTGTGAATTCTGGGGGGAGCTAAACTCCCCATCAGATATCTCTATTTGTTCGGCACACAGATCCCAAAGTTCAGGCGATGGGGCAAAAAGTCGCGCACGGGAGGTAAAAGCGGATGGAAATGCGTCAGCGTCCCAACGCGAACGGCAGCTTGTGGCCCTGCTGTTGATTGAGGGTCTTCGGAAAGCGGGATTACCCGAATGTGCCCGCGGGGGGCGCGGTGATCGAACACGGGTCATGAACATCGTCGGGACCAAGCCACTGATCGCTGCGATCCCGGTCTGAGACAGGCGCGCTTCCTGGCTTCCTGGGTGGACGCCTTTTGAAGCCGTTTTTACACGGCCAAGACCCGTTGCGGACATCCTTGATCTAGATCAACCCGGAAAGCTGCCGCTCCGTGTCGGCTTCAGGCGCATCACAGGAAAGAGGATCGCGTCATGAGCAATGACAAGATTTCGAAAAACCCTGAGAGCATCGAGTTGGCCAACGGAGGACTGAAACGCCGCGACTTGCTGTTGAGCGGCAGTTCTCTTGTCGCGGCTTCGGCGCTTTCGGCCGTCGGACTGACAACCCCCGCGCAGGCGCAGCAACAAACAACCGGGCCAGCGCCCGCATCGGCCGGCCAGAGGCCGAACATCGTCTTCATCATGGGTGATGACATTGGCTGGTTCAACATTGGTGCCTACCATCAGGGCATCATGGCGAGCCGGACGCCAAACCTCGACAGGCTCGCCGCGGAGGGAATGCGCTTCACCGACTACTACGCAGAGGCGAGTTGCACGGCGGGCCGCGCCAACTTCATCACCGGCGAACTGCCGATCCGCACGGGCCTTACCACAGTCGGCCAGGCCGGCTCCCCGATCGGCATGCCGGCGCAAGCGCCGACCATTGCGACCGTGCTGAAATCCATGGGGTACACCACGGGTCAGTTCGGCAAGAACCACCTCGGCGACCTCAACGAGTTTCTGCCGACGGTGCACGGCTTCGACGAGTTCTTTGGCTACCTCTATCACCTCGACGCGATGGAGGACCCCGCCCACCGCAATTACCCGCAATCGCTGCTGGCCACGGTCGGTCCTCGCAACATGGTTCATTCATGGGCGACCAACGTCGACGATCCGTCGGTGCAAGCCCGCTGGGGCAAGATCGGCAAGCAGCGGATCGAGGACGCCGGGCCCCTGTATCCGAAGCGGATGGAAACGGTCGACGACGAGATTCTGCAAACCACCTTCGCCTTCATCGACAAGGCGAAGCAGGACAATAAGCCGTTCTTCGTCTGGCTCAATCCCACGCGCATGCACGTCGTCACCCATCTTTCGGAAAAATACGAGAACATGCGCAACTCGGAAAACGGCTGGTCGGTTTCCGAGGGCGGGTTCGCCCAACTCGACGACATCGTCGGCGCCGTGATGAAGAAGCTCAAGGACGAGGGCTTCGACGACAACACGATCGTCGCGTTCACAACCGACAACGGCGCCGAGAACTTCACCTGGCCGGATGGCGGCCAGACGCCGTTCGCGGGCGGCAAGGGAACCGCCCTGGAAGGCGGCTTCCGTGTGCCCTGTATGATCCGCTGGCCGGGCAAGGTACCGGCGGGAAAGGTCGAGAACGGCATTATGTCCGGACTCGACTGGTTTCCGACCTTTGCCGCCGCCGCCGGCAATCCGAATATCGCCGACGAGTTGAGGAAGGGAAAGCAGCTCGGCGACAAGACCTATAAGGTCTACCTCGACGGATACAACCAGATGGACCTGATTACCGGAAAAGGCCCGTCTGCGCGCCACGCGATCTTCTATTTCACGGAGGGCACACTGAGCGCGGTGCGCGTCGACGACTTCAAGTATCGCTTCACCGATCAGCCCGGCGGCTGGTTGGGCGGCACAGTCAAGGTTGATTGGCCGATCCTCACCAATCTCCGCCTTGATCCCTTCGAACGCACAAATTTGCCGAACGGCGATAAGGGGTCATTGGCATTCTATAACTGGTTCGCTTACGAGTTCTGGCGATTCCAGTTCGTTCAGCAGGAGGTGGGTAAGCTCGCCCAGACTGCGATCGAGTTTCCACCGATGCAGAAGGGTGCGAGCTTCAACCTGGAAGCCGTCAAGGAGCAGATCGAGAAGGCCATGCAGTCGCACGCTGGCAAGTAGAATATGGTGACGGGCGCCCTAAGCCCAGGGGCGCCCGTCCGACAAGCATCATGTAGCAACTGGGCGACGACCATAGCTCGCATTTCCGCCGATGGCCCACAGCGGCGGTCCCGGAATGTCTGCTCTCGCAGCGCTGTTGGAGGCTGGGCGGATCGGCCCCGCTCTGATTTATGAATACACGCTCGAGCATAACACGTTGGCGTTATTATCCGAGCATGCGAGTGGCTTTGCCCTTCACTCCCGCCGCGGGCTGAACTTCCAGGTGACGGCGACGAGGCCCGCGGTGATCAGGCCGCTGATGAGGCCGGCGAGGGGAAACGCGAGCAGCAGTGCGGCGCTTGCTGCCCAGCCGATCGAGGAAAAAGCCTCGGCGAAAGTCGCAAGGCGCGACGAGGTCTGGCGGCGGCGAAATTGGCTGCGCCGCGCCTGCACACGGAACCAGAGCTGGATCGCGGTGGCGGACGCCGCGCTGACGATGATCGCGCCCGCCGTGATCGCCGCCTGGAGCGGCGAGGCAAAGGCAAGCGCTGCGATCAGCGGGGCGAAGATCACGGCGATCGCGATCAGTACGACCTCGATCTTGGCGCGGATGACGCGCGAAGGCGACAGCGGAGCGGTCGCGACGAGATCGGGGGCGTCCTCGCCCGAAATCGTCAGCCAGGCGAGACCGCCGGCAAGCTGTCCTGCCGCCATCACGATGACGGGCGTGATCAGCACCAGCGCCGCAGAGCTGTCGGCAAAGCTTCGCCACAGCAGGAGCGCGGGCGGCGCCAGATAGAGCAGTTGCATCAAGGTTTGCGAGATCAGCCAGGGATCGCGCCACAGCAGCATGAACTCCTTGCGCCGCAGCGCCTGTGGCCGCGTGCCTGTGCGAAACTTCCGTTCGCGCGCGGTCCGGCGGCCGGTCGCGCCGCGGGCGGCGGCGTCGATGGCGGTGTCGGCGAAGCGGCCCGAGAACAGCGCCATCACGCCGCCGAGCATGATGAGGCCGAGCGCGAGCAGCAGCGCCAGCGCCCCGCTGTCGCCCATCACGGCCCGCGCGGGCAACCAGATGATGCTGTCCACATCGGGGGCATAGGCGGCCGTGGCGTCAGAGGTCAGCACCGCAAAGCGCGACAGCGTGCCGTAGGAGATGATCGCGGCGATCTGGAGCGCGATGACGAAGCCGGCGCCGATGATCGCGGCGAGGATCTGCGCGATGAAGCGCGTCCGTGCCGGACCGATCAACCTGAACAGCAGGATCGTGATCGCGATTGCGATAGCAGCGGCCGACAGCCCCATGGCGACGACCACGCCGAACGCCGCGAGCCATCGCGGCCCGCCGCCGATCACGAGAACGTCGATGAAGGGCGTGGAGAACAGCAGCGCCATCATCGTGATCGCAAGCGCAATCGCGGCGATGCGTACCGAGAACAGGTTGGTGAGAGTTGCCGGCGACGACATGATGAGATCGAGATCGGCGCGGGCGTAAAACACCCGGGTCACCGATTCGATCGCCTGCGACAGCATCAGCGACCAGGCGAGCGCTATCGTCGCCGTGATTACGATCAGCGACGGTTTGTCGAGCGGCAATCGAAGTCCGGCGAAGCGGCCGATCACGGCCCAGGCCGGCAGGTGCAGGAGTGCGGCAAAGGCGACCAGGCCGATCACCGCCGCGCGCTTCCGCTTGCGCTGGCCCGTCATCATCGCGAGCCATTCGCGCCAGGCGAGGCGGAGCTCGTGGCGGGCAAACCACGATAATGCAGTCGCCGAGCTCATGCGGCGGCAGCCTCCAGCGTGACCAGCGCGATGAAGAGATCCTCGAGACTGGTGTCGGTGTGGCCGTTCTGCTGGCGCAGCTCGGCGAGCGTGCCTTCGGCGACGAGGCTGCCTGACGCGATCACGCCGATCCGATCGGCCATGCGCTCGGCGACCTCGAGAATATGCGTTGTCATGATCACGGTGCAGCCGGCGCGGACGCGCTCGGCCAAAAGGCCCTTCACATGGCGGGCGGAGACGGCGTCGAGGCCGGTCAACGGCTCATCGAGAATGATGAGGCGGGGGTCGTGGACCAGCGCGCCGGCCAGCGCGACCTTCTGGCGCATGCCCTTGGAAAATCCCTCGCAGCGCTCGTGCCGGTGCGGCGCAAGGCCGAGCGAGCTCAGCAGCTCCTGCGCGACCGGTTCGGAGGCGGCGGGCGCGATGCCCCAGAGGCCGGCCACGAATTCGAGATATTCGAGCGGCGTCAGCTTGTCATAAATCATGGGCTCGTCAGAGACCCAGGCCATCACCTGCTTGGCGGCCACCGGATCGGCGAGGGCATCGATGCCGAAGATCGACACTTCGCCCGCATCGGGCCGCAGCAGCCCTGCGACCATGCGCAAGGTGGTGGTCTTGCCGGCGCCGTTGGGGCCGACCAGTGCGTAGAATTCACCGGCGTGAATGGTGAGATCGAGGGAATCGACCGCCAAGCGGTCAAAACGCTTCGTTAACCCTCGCACGCTCAGCGCCGAGCTGTCCGGTTTCATGACGGCCACACCATACGGTTTCGCATCGCATGCGACCTTGATCTGAAGATGTTTCGGCACGGTGAATTAACCTGCCACAAATTCCGTCATCCCGCACGGATGCATCCGCCTCTCGTTTTATTGACAGCGCTTGGCGGTTCAGGCTGAATTGCACCGGGCAAATGGCGCTTTCCGCGACTCATAATGATCGCGTAGCGACTGGACACAAGATGCGACGAGACGGCCGCCAAGAGCCGCAGGATCGCATCGGGGAGGATGCTCGGCGATGCTGGACTTCGTTCAGCAGCTGGTCAGTGGCATTGCACTCGGCTGCGTCTACGGCCTGATCGCGCTTGGCTTCGTGCTCGTTTACAAGGCAACCGAGGTCATCAACTTCGCCCAGGGCGATCTGATGATGCTCGGCGGCTTCTTCGCCTTCACCTTCATCGGCATGATGGGCCTGAACTACTGGGTCGGCTTCGCCGGCGCGGTCGCCGCGATGGCGCTGTTCGGCATGCTTGCCGAACGCATCGTGGTGCGCCCGATTCTCGGCTATCCGCAATTCTCCATCATCATGGCAACCATCGGGCTCGGCTACTTCCTGCGCTCGATCGCCGGCATGATCTGGGGCACCGACGACTTCAAGATCGAGACGCCGTTCAGCCAGGGCGTGCTGCGCATCGGCGCGCTCGTGCTCGCCTATGACAAGCTGTCCGTGATCGCGGCAACCGTCATCCTCTGCGCGCTGCTCTATCTCTTCTTCAACAAGACCACGCTCGGCACCGCGATGCGCGCCAGCTCCGAGAACATGCTCGCGGCCTACTACATGGGCATCCCCGTGAAGCGCGTCGTGTCGATCGTGTGGGCGATCAGTGCAGCGGTGGCGACCTGCGCCGGCGTGCTGCTGGCGCCGATCACCTTCATTCACTCCAATGTCGGGCTCGTGCTCGGGCTGAAAGCCTTTCCTGCCGCCGTGCTCGGCGGCTTCGGCTCGATTCCCGGCGCAGTCGTTGGTGGAGTCTTGATCGGTATCATCGAGAGCATGGCCGGCTTTTATCTGCCGGAAGGCTGGAAGGACGTTGCGCCCTACATCGTGCTGCTGGCAGTGCTGCTGCTGAAGCCCGAAGGCCTGTTCGGCCTTCACGTGCGCAAGAAGGTCTGAACTCCATGCGCTTCCTGTTCAAGACCGACTATGAGGACGACATCCGCCTGTTCCCGCATTCGGGCTACGTGGTCTCCTACGGGCTCCTGATCGCGGTGCTGCTCATCGCGCCCTACGTGCTCTCCAGCTACCTTATGAGCCAGCTCGTTTTCGTCTGCATCTATGCGACAGTCGGCGTGGCGCTGCTGATCCTCACCGGCTTCACCGGGCAGGCTTCGCTCGGGCATGCCGCGTTCCTTGCGATCGGCGCCTACACCGCGGCCTACTTGCAGAAATACAACGTGCCGTTTCCGGTCTATTTCGTCGCCGCTGGGCTCCTGACCGGATTGATCGGCGCGCTGGTCGGCTTCCCGGCACTGCGGCTCCAGGGCATCTATCTCGTCATCGCCACGATTTCCTTCGCCTTCATCGTCGAGGAAATTCTGGCGCGCTGGGAAAGCGTCACCAACGGCAATGAGGGCATGCGCATCAAGACGCTCTCGCTGCTCGGCGTCGCCGTGCCGCGCGACAGTCCGACGTTCTATTTCCTTTGCCTGGCCGTTCTGATTCTGACGATCGTCGGAACGCTCAATCTCTTGCGCTCGCCGACGGGCCGCGCCTTCGTTGCGATCCGCGACTCCGGCGGCGCGCAGCATGGGCGTCAACGTCGCGCTCTACAAGGTGAAATCCTTTGCGATCTCGGCGGCGATCACCGGCTTTGCCGGCGTGCTGTTCGCGCACAAGCTCTCCTTCATCTCGCCGGAGATGTTCACGCTCCAGCTCTCGATCGAGTTCATCATCGTGATCCTGATCGGCGGCACGTTCAGCCTGCACGGTGCGGTGCTGGGGGCGATCTTCATCGTGATGATCGATCCGTTCCTGACCTATCTGAAGGACGACATGCCCGGCATCATCGCCGGCATCGCCGCGACCCTCGGGGCTGGTAGCGAGAGCGCGGCGAACGTCCAGTCGAAGGTCGCGGCCTTCGCCTCGCTCAACGGCCTGAAGGGCGCAATCTATGGCATCATCATCGTGCTGTTCGTGCTGTTCGAGCCGCTCGGCCTCTACGGCCGCTGGCTGAAGATCAAGCTCTTCTTCCAGCTGTTCCCGCTCTACAAGCGCGCGACCTTCAAGCGCCAGAAGATCTATGTGAAGTCGGAGCGGAACCGATGAGCTATTTCCGCGCCGAAAACCTGTCGCTGCATTTCGGTGGCCTCAAGGCGGTCGACGCGGTCTCGTTTGCGGTCGAGAAGGGGGAGATCCTCTCGATCATCGGGCCGAACGGCGCCGGAAAAAGCTCGATCTTCAACCTGATCTCGCGGATCTACCGCCCGACCGCGGGCCGTATCTTCTTCGAGGACCAGGATATCACGGAACAGCCGCCCTACGACATCGCGAGGCTCGGCATCGCCCGCACCTTCCAGAACATCGAACTGTTCGAGAATGCGACCGTGCTCGCGAACCTCCTGGTCGGGCGCCACCGTCACTCGACCACACAGCTTTGGCAGGAATTGTTGTTCCTGCCGAGCGTGCGCGCCAACGAGAAGCTGCACCGGCGCCGCGTCGAGCAGGTGATCGAGTTCCTCGATCTCGAGCCCTATCGCGACAAGGTGATCTCGGGTCTGCCTTACGGCGTGCGCAAGGTGATCGAGCTTGCCCGCGCGCTTTGCTCGGAACCGAAGTTCATTCTGCTCGACGAGCCGTCATCGGGACTGAACGTCGAGGAGACCGACGACATGTCGTTCTGGATCCGCGACATGAAGAGCGAGCTCGGCATCACCGTGCTGATGGTCGAGCACGACATGTCGCTGGTCAACCGCGTCTCCGATCGCGTGATCGCGCTGAACTACGGCCGGGTGCTGGCGATGGGCTCGCCCGCCGAGGTGCAGCAGCATCCCGACGTCGTCGCCGCCTATCTCGGAGCCTGACGCGATGGACGCCGCCGTTTCGCCCGACATCATCCTGAAGCTTTCCAATATCGAGAGCTATTACGGGCCGATCATGGCGATCCGCGGCATCTCGCTCGAGGTGCCGCGCGGCCGCATCGTCACCTTGCTGGGCGCCAATGGCGCGGGCAAGACCACGGTGCTGAAGACCATCTCGGGGATTCTCGATCCGCAGAAGGGCACGATCGAGTTCATGGGCAAGCCGATCCAGCGCATGGAGGCCGACAAGATCGTTCGCCTCGGCCTCAGCCACGTGCCGGAGGGGCGCGAGGTGTTTCCGTTCCTCTCGGTGCGCGAAAACCTGATGATGGGCGCCTATCCGCGGAAGGCTCGCGACGGTGTCACGGAGGATCTGGAGCGCGTCTACGGCTATTTCCCGCGGTTGAAGGAGCGCATCGACCAGCCGGCCGGCCAGCTTTCCGGCGGCGAGCAGCAGATGCTGGCGATCGGCCGCGCGCTGATGAACCGGCCGACGCTGCTGCTGCTGGACGAGCCGTCGCTGGGCCTGTCGCCGATCCTGGTGAAGGAGATCTTCACGATCATCCGCCGCGTCAACGAGGAGCAGGGCATGTCGATCCTGCTCGTCGAGCAGAATGCCAAGGTGGCGCTGGAAACGGCGCATTACGGCTATGTGCTGGAGATCGGCCGCGTCGTCATGAACGACACCTGCGACCGCTTGATGCATTCCCAGGACATCCAGGAATTTTATCTTGGTGCCAAGGAGGCTGGCGCGCGGGGCGAACGGCGCTGGAAAAAGAAGAAAACGTGGCGTTAAATATGGCATCTCCTCGTTGACGAACAGACCGCCGGCAAAGCCGGCAGCGCGAGGGATGAAGCGACAAGGAGGGAATGGCATGGCCCGACCGGCGATGCTGACAGTCGCAGACACGATCGCAAAGAGTTTCCTGCGCGCGGTGGAGGCGCGCGGTGACAGACCTGCAATCCGCGAGAAGCAGTTCGGCATCTGGCAGCCGACGAGCTGGCGCGAATGGCTGGAGATATCCAAGGAGATCGCCTACGCGCTTCATGCTTCGGGCTTCAAGCCGGGGGACGTCGCCTCCATCATGGCCAACGCCGTGCCGGAATGGATCTATGCCGACATGGGCATCTTGTGCGCGGCCGGCGTCTCGTCCGGGATCTATCCAACCGATTCATCGGCGCAGGTCGAATATCTCGTCAACGACTCCGCTACGCGCGTGATCTTTGCCGAGGACGAAGAACAACTCGACAAGATCCTCGCCTGCCGCGCGCGATGCCCGACGCTCGAGAGGATCGTTGTGTTCGACATGGAAGGCCTGCGCGGCTTCGCCGACGACATGGTGATGTCGATCGACGAGTTCCGCGCGCTCGGGCGCAATCACATGGTCGGCCGCGAGCAGCTCTGGCACGAGATGATCGACCGCCGCGGCCCGGGCGATCTGGCGATTCTCGTCTACACGTCGGGCACGACGGGCCCGCCCAAGGGCGCAATGCATTCCAACCGCAGCGTTACGCATCAGATGCGCCACGCCAACGATTTCATCCCGGCGAGGGAGGACGAGGACCGGCTGATCTTCCTGCCGCTCTGCCACGTCGCCGAGCGGGTCGGCGGCTACTACATCTCGGTGGCACTCGGCTCGGTGATGAATTTCGCCGAAAGCCCCGAGACCGTACCGGACAATCTGCGCGAGGTGCAGCCGACCGTCTTCCTCGCGGTGCCGCGCGTTTGGGAGAAGTTCTATTCCGCGATTACCATCGCGTTGAAGGATGCGACGCCGTTCCAGCAATGGGTCTATCGCCGCGCCGTCGACATCGGCTTCCTCATGACCGATCGCCGGCTCGAGGGCGCAGCACCGTCGCTTGCGCTCAGGATCGCGAACCGCTTCGCCTATTGGCTGGTGTTCCGCAATGTCCGCCGCATGATCGGGCTCGATCGCTGCCGCATTGCGTTCACGGGCGCCGCGCCGATCTCGCCGGATCTGATCCGCTGGTATCTCGCGCTCGGGATCGACATGCACGAGGTCTATGGCCAGACCGAGAATTGCGGGGTGGCGACCATGATGCCTTCCGAGCGCATCAAGCTCGGCTCGGTCGGCAAGGCCGTGCCCTGGGGTGAGGTCAGTCTCGCTGCCGATGGCGAGATCCTGATCAAGGGCGACTTCCTGTTCATGGGCTATTTGAACCAGCCGGAGAAGACGGCCGAGACCATTGATGCGCGCGGCTGGCTGCACACCGGTGACGTCGGCACCATGGACGACGAAGGTTTCGTCAGAATCACCGACCGCATGAAGGACATCATCATCACTTCCGGCGGCAAGAACATCACGCCGTCGGAGATCGAGAACCAGCTCAAATTCTCGCCCTATATCTCCGACGCCGTCGTGATCGGCGACAGGCGGCCGTATCTCACCTGCCTCGTCATGATCGACCAGGAGAACGTCGAGAAATTCGCGCAGGACCACGACATTCCCTTCACCAATTATGCCAGCCTGTGCCGGGCGATCGAGATCCAGGGCCTGATCTGGCGCGAGATCGAACAGGTCAACGGCAACTTCGCCCGCGTCGAGACCATCAAGAAATTCTATTTGATCGAACGCCAGCTCACGCCCGAGGATGAGGAGCTGACGCCGACCATGAAGCTGAAACGGAGCTTTGTGAACAGGCGCTATGCGGCCGAGATCGACGCGATGTATCGCGAGCGCGCGGTGGCGTGAGCAAACCATTCAAAAAAAGCGAAGGAGCGATGGGCCCCGTTCTTTGCGCAACAAGGGCCTTGAGGAGAGGAGACGTCGATGTCGAAATCGTTTTGGGCGTTCGGCCTTGCGGCAAGCGCGGTGGTGCTCACCTGTTTGCCGGCTGCTGCGCAAACCAAGTTCACCAATGAAGGCATCTCGGCGGGCGAGATCGTCATCGGCACCCATCAGGATCTGTCAGGCCCGATCAAGGGGTGGGGCGTGCCCGTCGCCAACGGAATGAAGATGGCGGTCGAGGAGATCAACGCGGCAGGCGGCGTTAACGGCCGCAAGATTCGACTGGTCGTCGAGGACAGCGGCTACGATCCGAAAAAGGCTGTGCTGGCCTCGCAAAAGCTGATCGAGCGTGACAAGGTCTTCGCTATGGTGGGAGCGATGGGATCGCCGACCGTGCTTGCAGCGCAGGACATCCTGTTCGACGCCGGCGTGCTCCAGCTCTTCCCCCTCTCGGCAGCCGAGTTCACCTTCAAGTTCGATCCGGCCAAGCCGCAGGAGCGGCTGAAGTTCAGCAATCTGCTGCCCTACGTCGAGAGCACGCGGGCCGCGCTGAAATACATGATTGATTCGAAGAATTTCCAGAAGCCCTGCATCATGCATCAGGACGACGAGTACGGTAAGAACGTGCTCGACGGCTTCAATCGGCAGCTCGCCACCATGAAGGTGCAACCGGCTTCGATCACCAGCTACAAGCGCGGCGCCTCGGACTTCAGCGCGCAAGTCGCCAAGATGAAGTCGGACGGCTGCGATCTCGTATTGCTCGGCACCGTGATCCGCGAGACCATCGGGGCGATGACGGAAGCGAAGAAGCTCGGTTGGGACGTCACTTTCCTCGGCGCGACGCCGACCAACGTGCTGGAAGTGCCGGCGCTGGGCAAGGATGCCGTAGAAGGGCTTTATGCCGCGTCCCAGTTCGAGATTCCCTATGAGGACAGCGCCAAGGGCCCGGTGAAGGACTGGCTTGCCAACTACAAGAAGATGTTCAATTCGGACGCCAATACGCAGGCGATCATCGGCTACAACACGGTGATGACCTTTGCCTTCTACGCGCAGAAGGCGGGCAAGGATCTCACGGGACAGACGATGCTGGACTCGCTCGAGTCGGGCGAAAAATTCCTCGACATCTTCAACTCGCCGCCGACGAGGTTCACCAAGACCGATCACCTCGCCAACACCATCACCCAGGTGCAGCAGGTCAAGGGCGGACGCTGGGTCCTCGTGAAGGACAATCTGATGTTCTGATCTTAGCCTCTCTCCGCACGGGTGGTGCACCCTCTCCCCTTGTGGGAGAGGGTGGATTCGCGTTAGCGAAGCCGGGTGAGGGATCTCTCCGCACGAGAACCTCGCTCGATTGAGTTCGTGGATAGAACCCCTCATCCGGCGCCATAGCCGATGCGAAGCATCGGCGTTCTCTTGAGAACGGCGGCCGAAGGCCGCCTATGCCACCTTCTCCCGCGAGGGGAGAAGGAAGAAGAACGGCGCGAGCTACGATCCCCCGCCGGCGATGCCGGACTCCACCGGTGCCAGTTCGTCCTCCCTGCAGCGCCAGCCGTCGGCGGCTTTCTGGAACGCGAAGGTTCGCTGGATCCTGAGCCGGCGCGTCACATTGAAGCTTTCCCGGGAGTTCTGCTTGGCGGCAGCCGGTTGCGCCTTGCCGGACCTGGGGTCCCAGCAGGTGCCGGTGCAGGTCGATGCGACCGGGCTGCACGTGGTGAAGGGCGACAGCACGACCATGTCGATGTCGGCGGTGACCTTCGCGTCCTGCTCCCCGACGTCGTTGCCGGTCGCGACCACGCGACTGATGCGGAGGAAGTCGCCGCAGGAATTGGCCGCATGGATCTTGGCGACGCAGAAGTCGGCGGCATCGGTGTCAGGCAGCCGTGCAGCGATCTGGCGGCCGAACACCCGCTTCGGATCGCCCTTGGCGCCACGGATGTCAGCCGTCTTTCGGTTCAGATATTCGGCGAGGCAGCCTTGCGCGGATGACAGCTCGGCCAGCGGCACGTTCTCCTTGCCGACGAGGTCGCATTTGCGATCGCGCTCCCTTGTCCAGCGGCCGTATTCGGCGAAGGCAAAGCGGGCTTCGCTCGGGTTCAGCTTGCCGATCAAGCCGAGGACCTGGCCGTTGAGCTCCTCCTCCGCCAGCGCCAGCTCCGGATCGCTACAGATCAGCGCGCCGGCCGCCGTGTTGGCCGCGAGGCAATCGAAATCGGGGTCGCGCACGATCGCGGCGCGCTCCTCGGTCTCCCTCAGCAGGCAGGTCTTCACGCGATCGATGTCGTCGGTGCGGACCGCGGTCTGGCCGACGATACCGCAGCTCAGGTTGCGCTGCCGGATCCACAGCGCGTTCTCCTCGATCGCCGGCAGACGATCCGGCAGTCGGGAGAGCCGCGCCTCGATCGCCGCACCGAGTTTCTCGGCCGCTGCGGCAAGCTCGCCATCGCCGCAAAACAGCTGACCTGCGGGATCGCGTTGCTGCTCGCAGTGATTTTTCGCAAACAGCGGCAGCTTGTCGGCGATCGCTGGATCCGGATTGGCCGCCTGCGCGCGCGCAGGTGACATCAGCGGCACCATCGCCGCAACCATCGCCAGCACCAACGCCCGCATTCCGCTTGTCCCCGAAGCCCGCATGATACGCCATGCTAGCTTCCCCGGCGGCGGGACGAAACGGCTTTGTGGCCGCGGCTCGCCGCGTCAGCGTGCCTCGTTGGCGGCGACCTGCGCCGTCCGGCTGCTCACCGGCACGAAAGCCGGCTCGTCGACATATTTCAGCACTGCGGACTGATAGAGCACGAACAGCGGCTGATAGGTCCGTGCCGCCTCATCCTCGACCATGGCCATGCGGCGGTTGTCGAGCATCAGCCAGTGGCCGTCGAGCCTGGCGGCCGCGACCGCATGCTCCTCGCCGACTTGCGTGTCGCGCACGAAAACGATGCGCAGATCCTCAGGTGGAATGCCGGCGAGGCGGAGCGCGGCGAGCTTGGCGATCGCATAGTCCTCGCAATCGCCGGCGCCGCGCTGGAAGGTGGCGAGCGGCGAACTCCAGACGTCGTCAGTGCCGTCACTGGCCGCCTTGATCGCGAGATTGACGGCGCGGTTGGCTTCACCGAGGCGGGCACGACCTTCGCGGCTGCGCGCCTGGTCGACGATGGCGAGCAGCTTCAATGCAGCCGGCGAGACGCAGTTGTCGCGGTCGCCGTCGCATAGCGCGAGCTGCACCATCTCGTCGTCGAGCTTGTCCTTCAGGTGAAGCCACTTGTCGCGGACGCGACCTGCGGAGATCGCGAAGGCGAACACGCCGAACGGTTCTGCGGATTTCCGCACGAGGACGGCGGACCCGGGCGACAGCAGCGTGCCGGCGCGAAGGTCGGCGGCCGATCCGAGCAGGATCAATCCGCATAGGAACAGGACTGCGCGCCAGGCGCGCGAGTGAGCAACGGTCTCCATCTGACTTCCCCTGTCCAGCATCGGCAGGACACCCCTGACCCGCACGTGCCGGCTTTGTTTCTGGTGCGGAGATAGTGGGGGGAGGCCGTTTTGTTCTGCTTAACGCGCCCCGCGGGGGGGCTCAAAACCGCGGAACAAGCTGAAACCGGTCTCTCCGGTTTACGTAAAATTTTACCGGCCAAGCCGGGGAAAGCCACAGTCTGCCGCGAAATGGAATCAATTGCGGACAGGGCTTGAGTTAGCGGCCGAATCTGCTGCTTATGACTAATGACGTGCTTATCGCGTCACTTCTGTTAGCCAGGTTACGGTTAAAACTCCGTATTTGCCGCAGTATGTTGCAGGGCACTGCAAAGGACAGATGACGTAAGTATTCGTGAGTTGATTTATACGTTGCAATACTTGCGGTTGTAGGAAATGCCGTCGATTTGGCGGGAATATACCTGTAAATGTCACAGGAATTACTTTTGCTACTCTGCTCGCCTGCAGTCTCTTGCGGGCTGTGGTATGGCCCCCGTGTCGATTCGCTCAAGCAATAGACGGTTTCGCTAAGGACTTGGTAATGATATGCAAGCATAGGCAGCAGATACTTCTTTAAATATTAACCCTTTTTGCGGTGCTCCCCCGTTGAACTACGCTGGCAAATTTGACGCCGCGCTCTCCTTGCATGGCCAGGGTTTCCACGCGCCCGCCGATGGCCATGTCGAATCGTTTTCCGTTTCGGGTCATGGAACCGTGCCGCCGGGCGCGTTCTTCGTTCCCGATCCCAATCTGCTGTTCCATGGCGACTTCAAGCGCGCAGGCGTTGATCTCGTCCTGTCCAATGACGGACACGAGTTCGTCATTCACGATTACTTCAAGGGCGAGAAGCGCGCCGCGATCGCCTCGCCCGATGGCGCCCATCTCACCGGCGACCTCGTCAATGCGCTCGCCGGCAACATCCAGTACGCGCAGGCGGCGGGTGGCGCCGCCGCCGCGCAGGTCATCGGCCATATCACCAAGCTGACCGGCAGCGCGACCGCGGTCCGCAACGGCGTCTCGATCATCCTGAACAACGGCGACAACGTCGAGAAGGGCGACGTTCTCTCGACCGGGTCGGACTCGACCCTCGGCGTCACCTTCATCGACGGCACCGTCTTCGGCCTCTCCTCCAACGCGCGGATGGTGCTGAACGAGATGGTCTATGACCCGAACGGGTCGAGCAACTCCTCACTGCTGAGCCTGGTCGCGGGCACCATCACCTTCGTCGCCGGCGAGACCGCCAAGCACGGCGACATGAAGATCGATACGCCGGTCGCCACCATGGGCATCCGCGGCACCGCCGTGCTGACGGAAATCAGCTTCTCGATTCCGTCGGGCGGCGGCGATCCGCAACCGCAGGCGAATTTCCAGGTGCTGGTCGAGCCGGACGGCACCACCGGCTCCTACATCCTGTTCGACAAGGTCACGCTGCTGCCGATCGCCACCGTCAACCAGGCGGGGCAGATGATCCAGATCAGCGGCGGCAACGTCTCGGTCACCAACGCGCTGCTGTCGCCGGACGTGCAGAAGCTGATCACGGACGTGTTCTCGCTGAAGTTCACGGACAACGGCACCAACACCAAGCTGACCAACAACTCGACCGATTCGATCACGCAGGACGCCAACCTGTTGCTGATTAAGACGGCAAGCGGTGCGACGGCGCAGGTAACTTTCGTCAACACAGTCACTAGCGGCAACAACGAACAGTCGACCAATACCTCCGACAAACCGACGACCGTCAGCCGTGTTCCCGGCGCGCCGCTCGCGAGCAGCCTCGACCTCAACGGCAACGTGAAGGCGGCGTTCGCGCTGTCTGAGCTCGACGGCAAGACCGGCGATACCAGCGATCTCGACGTGGTCGGTGGCAAGATCACCTTCTTAGACTACAACCTCGGTGACCGGCCGACCGTGAAGGTGAATTTCGACTCCTTCACCTACCATAGCGCCAATCACGACGACGTCACCGCCGGATTGTCGGACCTGCAAAAGGCCGACATTGCCGCGACCGAGGCCAAGATCACGGTCGTTCCCACCTCGGGCAACACCAACACCGGCTCGGCAAGCTGGACCTACAGCGTTTCGGACAACGCGTTCGATTTCCTCGCCGCCGGCGAAACGCTGACGCTGACCTACAAGGTCCGCGTCGACAACAATTTCGCCGGCTTCAACGAAACTGCCTTCATCGACATCACCATCACGGTGACCGGCACCAACGACACGCCGGTGATCACCTCGAGCGTTCCGACCGTCACCTTCGAGGGCGGCACCAGCGTGCCCGGCGGTCCGCTGACCTCAGAGGTGCCGACCTCGGGGACGCTGACCTTCACCGATGTCGATCTCACCGACACCCACAAGGTGTCGGTGAAACTGACCGGCGCGACCCTGCCGGACGGCAGCACCGTGCCGCCGGGACCGCTGGCGATCTTCGAAAAAGCGATGTCGGTTGCGATCGATACCGACAGCACCGGGACGGGCGCCGGCGTCATCGACTGGTCGCTCGCGGATCTGCCCGTCTACCTCGCCGACTTCATTCCCAAGGGCGAGGTCCTGACGCTGACCTACACCGTGACGGTCACGGATTCGCAGGGCGCGACCGCGACCCAGACCGTCACCGTCACCATCAAGGGCACCGACAGCCCCGCGGTGGTGTGGGTCGCGACGACCGAGGCCGGGTCCCCGCCCGGCGGCTTCTGGAAGAACGCCGCGAACTGGGAAACCGGCACCGTGCCGACGATCAATGACGACGTCATCGTCATCACCGATCAGCTGCACGGCCTGACGCCGTCCTATCCGGTCACGATCGACGAGGCGGCGTTCGCCAAATCGCTGACCATGAACGATTTCGACACGTCCGCCGGGCATACGGCGCCGCAGGTCATCAACCAGAGCACGCTGACGATCGCCGGAGCGCTCAATCTCAGCGCCGACTCGATCCTGACCAATTCCGTGGGCGCCACGATTTCCGTCGGCGGCAAAGCGGAGATCCTTGACACCAGCGTGCTGACGAATTCCGGCACGCTGACGCTCGCGGGCGGCGGCGACTTCGCCGTCGGCGCCTCTATCACCAATGCCGGCACGATCGAGCTCAGGGGCGGCACACTCAAGATGCTGGCCGAGATCCACAATGCCGGCGGCAAGCTCAAGATCGATGCCGGTGCAACGCTGGACATCAACGGCGGGACCATCGACAGCGGCAAGCTGATCATCGGCGGCGCGTTGGTGCTGGAGGGGACGAGTTTCCTGACCAATGGCAAGCTGGACAATTCCGGCGCCGTCACCGTCACGGGGACCGTCGCTTTCGACAACGAGACCGTCGACAACGACTCGACCATCGAAATCCAGGCCGGTGCGACGCTGACGCTGGACAAGGGGACCAAGGTCGCCAATTCGTCCGGCACCATCACCGTCGACGACCATGGCGTGCTGGTCCTCGATCAGGCCGAGATCACCGGCGGCACGCTGACGCTGTCCGGCACGCTTGTCTCGACCGGAATCAGTGCCATCAACAGCGCAGACATCACCAACGCCGGTACGATCGACGTCACCGGCGGGACGCTGACGATCGACCCGCTCGTGCAGCACACCATCACCAATCAGAACCTCATCGAGGCGAATGGTGGCGAGCTCGACATCACCGGCGATCTGATCATCAACGCCGGTACGCTCGAGGCGATCAACGGCGGCGTGCTCAAGCTCGGTACGGTCACGGTCACCAACACGAAGGGGACGGTGACGGTCGACGGTACCTCGAAGCTGTATCTGTCCGACGTTACGATCAACGGCGGAAGCCTCGGCAATGCCGGCAATATCTACGTCGTCACCGGCAGCAACAGCATCACGGCCGCGGTCACCAATACCGGCACGATCGAAGTGCAGGGCGGCACGCTCGATCTCGCCGGCGGCCTCAGCGGCACCGGCTCGCTCATCATCGACGACGGCGCGACGCTGGAGCTCGCCGGCGCCAACGCGCAGACGGTCACTTTTGCCGGCGGCGCCGATACGCTTCAGCTCGACAATGTCGCGGGCCAGAGTTTTACCGGCACCATCGCCGGCCAGTCCTCGTCCGGCGGCACGTTCACCATCGCGGGCGCTGGCAACGTCACCACGGCGAGCGGCGATGCGCTCGACTTCACGGCAAGCGGCGGCACGATCGGCGATGCCGCCGCCATCGTGCTCACGCCGACCGGCGCGCTGACGGGCGCAGCGGGCGGCATCTTCGTGACCCAGAACGGCGTCGGCGACATCTCGCTGGCGGCGACAAAGGACATCACGGGCCTGAACGGCAACGGCATCTGGCTGCGCGATAGCGCGACCGGAACCGGCGACATCACCGTGACCAATCTCACCGGCAAGGCGACCGGAACGGGCGCCAATTCCGTTGGCCTGCTCGTTGAAAATCTCAACACCGCCAATGCCGGCGATATCACCATCGAGCAGCGCGGCGGCGCCGCGGGCGGCGCCTACGGCATCGACGCAACGACCAAGGGTGACGGCGACATCAGCATGGAAGCGGGTGGCAACGTCACCGGAGGCTCGGTCTACGGCATCCGTGCGCGCAGCTACGGCAGCGGCAGCGAGACTGTCACCACGGATGCAGGCACCTTCATCAACTCCGGCAGCTCCGGCATCGTCGCGGTCAACCGGGCAACTTCGATCGATGCGGACAGCGACAGCACGATCACCGTCACCGCCTATGGCACGATCAATTCCGGCAGCAGCCTCAACCAGAGCGGCAATCCGCCGGCCGGCATCCAGGCTGGCTACAACGGCGCAACGACGGGCTCGGTCGCCAACACCGACGTCAACGGCTCGGTGACCATCAACAACTACGCCAATGTCACGGCCGAGGCCGGCTATGGCCTGCACGCCTACAATTACGGCAATGGCGACGTGACCGTGAACGACGAGGCCGGTACCACAGTGACCGGCGCCGTTCAGGGCATCCGGGCGCAGGCCTTGAGCGGCGGCACCGGCGATGTCGAAGTCACCGTCGGCGCCAACGCCAACGTCACGGGCACCTCAGGCTACGCCATCCTCGCCTACAGCATCGACGCCGGCGATATCGACGTGTCGCTGTCGACGGGCGACGTGCTGACGTCGGGCAGCTCGGGCATCGTGGCGGTCAACTATGCGACTGCCATCGCGAGCGGTCTGGACAGCACGATCACGGTCGAGGCGCATGGAACGATCCATTCCGGCTCCACTCTGAACAACGACGAAACCACGCCAGGCGCGATCATCGCCGGCTACAAGCCCGGCGGCAATTCCACCTTCTCCAGCCAGGTCAACGGCGACGTCACGGTCGAGAGCGACGCCACGATCACGGCGGATGCCGGCTTTGGCATCGAGGCCTTCACCTGGGGCGTCGGCGACGTCACGGTGATGACCGGTACGGCGTCGTCGATTACGGCCGCCGGCACCGCGATCGGCGCCTTCGATCACGGCGGCGGCGACGTCAGCGTCACCAATGAAGGCGACGCCACCGGCTTTGTCGGCCTGTCCGCGTTTGCCACCGGCGGCGGCGACATCACCATCGTCAATGACGGCGACCTCACCGGCACCGGCACGGTCGGCATGGTCGTCACGCAGAACAGCGACGGCGCGACCGGCTCGACCCACGTCACCAACACCGGCTCGGTCGTGGGCGCGGACGGCCATGCCGCGATCTTCGTCCAGGAGAACGCCACCGGCTCCGCGCTGATCGACAATTCCGGCACCATCGGGCCCGACGATACTGGTGCCGTGACTTCCACGACCTATGCCATCGTGGAGACCGGCGGCCACGTCACGATCAACAACACCGGCGACATCAACGGCAATATCTCGGTCGCCGGCGCGACCTTCAGCAACGAGGCCGGCGGCACCTGGACGGTGTCCGGTTCGAGCTTCTTCGGCACCCTGTCCACCCTCGGCAATGCCGGCGAGATCGATCTGCACGACGGCGCGTCGATTTCCGGTGCTGATGGTGCGGCCTTCGCCATCACCAACTCCGGCGAGATCGAGAGCTGGGGCACGACCTCCATCACCGGCGCCATCACCAACACCGGCAGCATCGAGATCGACAGCGGCACCATGACGCTGTTCGGCTCGCTGTCAGGCTCCGGCTCCGTCACCATCGACGCCAATGCGACGCTCGAGGTCAACGCCACCGTCGCGCAGACCATAACCTTCTCAGGGGACGGCGCCGAGCTCCAGATCGATACCGCGAGTTTCGGCGGTTCGATTGCGGGACTGGCCACGACCGACAAGCTGGACCTGTCGACGATCACCTTCGACGGCGGCACCACCGCGACCTATGACGCGGAGACCGGCAACCTCGTCGTCAGCGATGCCTACGACCACAGCATCACGGTGAAGCTGATCGGCGACTACAGCAACGCGCATTTCGCCGCCAGTGACGATGGCACCGGCCACACGCTGATCACGTTGAATGCCGCTGACGATGCGAATGTCGACGTGTGGACGGGGGACGTCGACCAGAGCTGGAACAATGACGGCAACTGGTCGCTGGGTCACGCCCCCACCGCGACCGAAACCGCATTGGTCGATACCGACAGCGTGGTGGATCTGGCGGTGGACGGCAACGGCACCACGATCGGCGGGCTGTCGCTCTCCGGCGTGACCAGGCTCGACATTAAGGGCACCGGCTACGACTCCGAGTACGAAAGCGTTGACAGCTTTCTGCTGGTGAACGGCACCCTCGTCAATCACGGCCATATCGACGTCGCCGATGCCTATCTTGACGCCGTCCAGCACGTCGTCAACACCGGCACCATCGTCGCCGACGAACGATATGGGATCTTGAACTTCGGCAATCTGTCCGGCAGCACCATCGACAACGCCGGCGGCACGCTGGAAGCGGACGACGGCGGGCATATCGGCCTCTTTTACACCACGATCAATGACGGCGAGATCGACCTGTTCGGAGAGGGCTCGGTCGCGTTGCTGCGCGCCTCGATCATCAACGGCACGACGCTGACCGCCGACTCCTATTCCCATTTCGAGGTGTTGGGCACCACGACCTTCAACGGCTCGGCGAGCGCCATGTCGGTCGGCGGCGACATCCATATCGACGTCTACGGCAAGCTCGTCCTCGAGGGCACCATCAACGACACCGGCTCGGTTGCCAACCACGGCGTTCTCGTTGCCGATACCGGGGCAACGACGATCCTCGGCGATCTCACCGGCTCCGGCACGGTTCAGATCATGAGCGCGAGCCTCGAGCTCGGCGGCACCTCCGATTCCGCGATCCAGTTCGTCGGCTCTGGCGTCGGCACGCTGCATCTGGACTCTACGTCGCACTTCACGGGCACGGTGACGGGCTTCAGTTACGGCGACAATATCGATCTCGCCGGCATCGACCCCAAGAACGTTTCGCTGGTCTCGACCGAAAGCGGGCTCGAGGTCCATTACGGCACCGGCGACGGCGACTACTTCACCATTACCGGCGGTTACAACGAAACCGGCTTCAGCACGAGCAGCGACGGCAGCGGCGGCACCAAGCTCCTCTGGAGCCACCAGTCGCCGGTGATCGACACCACGCACTTCACCCACGTGCACGACGAGGCGACGAATACCGACACGGTCACGGGTCTGTCGATCTCGGGGTCCTCGACGGAAACCTACACGGTGACGGCGGAGACCGAGGGCGCGAAGGAAGGCACCGGCGTGACGCCGTCCTCCATCGATGGCGTCTCGCTCGACCAGGTCAACACGGCTCTCCACAGCGTGACCTACGATCCGGGCGCCAACCCGCCCGATACCGACATGATCACCTTCAAGGTGACCGACAGCCTTGGCGCCAGCGACACCGTCAACTTCATCTTCGACGAAGGCGGCTCGGGTCCGGTCACGCTGACCGGCACCAGCGGCAAGGACGTCATCTTCGCCACCGAGTCCAGCGACACGCTGATCAGCGGCGGCGGGCAGGACCAGTTCGTGTTCGGCCCGGCGTCAACGACGGACGCCGTCCAGCACACGGTCTACGGGTTCGATACGACCCAGGATAAGATCGACCTGCGCCAGTTCGATACCATCAATTCGGTCGCCGACCTCACCATCACGCAGCAGAACGCCGATACGCTGATCACGCTGGACGATCACGAGACGATCCTGCTCAAGAACGTGGCCGCCGGCAACCTGCACGCGAGCGATTTCATCGTCACTAACCACGGCACGACGTAGCGCGAGCCTCGTTCTTCGGTCGCGGGGGCAGCAAAAAATCCCCGGATCGTCGCTTGCGGCCATGGCCATTTGCGTCCTGACGATCCAAAATCGCCTGGTCGGTTTACGGGAAGTCCAACAGGCATGAAGCGGCTCAGGATATGGCGGCGGTGGTTCGCGCGCAGGTTCGGCTATGCGCGGCTGGTCTGCCTTGCGCTGCTCGTCGGCCTCGCAGCCGTGCGCCTCGCCGACTGGAGGCCGGTCGAGGAGGTTCGCGTCCGCACCTTTGACTGGTACCAGCGCCTCGACCCCCGTGAGAAGACCCAAAAGCCCGTCGTCGTCGTCGATATCGACGATCGGACGCTGAAGGCGGTTGGCCAGTGGCCATGGCCGCGAACCAAGCTCGCCGAGCTTACCACCGATCTGACGCGGCTCGGCGCCGCGGCCATCGGCTTCGACGCGATGTTCCCCGAGCCCGATCGGCTCAATCCTGATCTTGCGGTCGAGACCTTCCGCAATCTGGACGAGGCGACACGCGAGAAGCTCAGGGCGCTGCCGAGCAACGACCAGGCGTTTGCCGAGGCGATCAAGAGTTCCCGCGTCGTGCTCGGCGAGGCCGGCCTTCCGGCCAGCAACTCGGAACTCGACGAGAAACTTCCGCAGACCGGCCTGGCGACCCTGGGTGAGGATCCGCATCCTTTTCTGTTCGAATTTCCCGGCTTGCTGCGAAATATTGCCGTTCTCGAGGCTGCCTCCGCCGGCCGCGGTTTGCTGACCATCAAGCCCGAGCGCGACGGCATCGTCCGGCGGCCGCCGATGATCACGCAGGCCCAGGGCGTGATCCTGCCATCGCTGAGCTTCGAGATGCTGCGGGTGATGTCCGGCTCCAACACGATGCTGGTCAAGGCCGATCGCGAAGGTATCCTCAGCGTCGGCGTGCCGCGCTTCTCGATCCCGACCGACAAGAACGGTCTGCTCTGGGTGCATTTCGCCCACCATGATCCCTCGATCTACGTCTCGGCGGTTGACGTGCTGGAAGGACGAGTCGCGCCGGACAGGATCGCACAGCGGTTGGTGCTGATTGGCACTTCGGCAGCGGGACTCAACGATATCAAGACGACGCCTGTCGACCCCGCTGTGCCGGGCGTCGAAATCCACGCCCAGGTGCTGGAAAGCGCGCTGACCGGCTCGATCATCTCGCAGCCGAACAACGGCCTCGCGATCGAGTTCTTCGCCGCCATGATCTTGGGCATTCTGGTGATCATGTTCGCTCCGAAGTTCGGGCCCGTCACGCTGGTCGGCGTCGGCGCGCTGTTTGCTTCGGTGTTGATCGGCTTCTCCTGGTACTATTATGTGCACTATCGTCTCTTGATCGATGCCACCTATCCTCTGTTCTCGACCACTGCGATCTATTTGACGCTGGTCTTCGCAAGCTTCGTGCGCGAGCAGCAGCAGCGCAAGCAGATCCGTGGCATGTTCGCGCAATATCTGTCGCCGGTGCTGGTCGAGCAGCTGACGCCTGAGAAACTCGTCCTTGGTGGTGAGGAGCGCGATCTGACGATCATGTTTTCCGACGTACGCGGCTTCACCACGATCTCGGAGACCTACAAGCACGATCCGCAGGGGCTGATCACGCTGATGAACCGCTTTCTGACGCCGCTCACCAACGTGATCGCCAATCGAAAGGGCTATGTCGACAAATACATGGGCGACGCCATCATGGCGTTCTGGAACGCGCCGCTCGACGATAGGGAGCATGAAATCAACGCCTGCGAGGCGGCTGTCGGCATGCTGGAGAAGATGGACGAGGTCAACAGGGAGCGCGAGCAGGAGGCCGCCGACGGCGGCCATGTCTACATCCCTCTCAACGTCGGCATCGGCATCAACACCGGCACCGGCGTGGTCGGCAACATGGGTTCCGATCTGAGAAAGAACTATACGGTGCTGGGTGACAGCGTGAACCTGGCTTCGCGCCTGGAAGGACAGACCAAGGACTACGGCTTCCCGATCATCGTCGGCTCCAAGACGGCGCTGGCAGCCAAGGACAAGTTCGCGATCCTCGAGCTCGACTTCATCATGGTGAAGGGCAAGACCGAGCCGGAGGTCATCTACGCCGTCGTCGGCCGCGAGGACGTGATGAATTCTGGCGCCTTCCAGCGCCTGCGCAACATCACCATCGAGATGCTCGCCTGCTACCGCAGCCGCGACTGGCAGGGCGCGCTGGACGCGATCGAGCGCGGCCGCAAAAGCGAAGACGCCGACACGCTGGAGAGGCTGTTCCGCCTCTACGAGGCGCGCATCAGGTATTTCCAGGCCAACCCGCCGCCGGACGACTGGAACGGCGCCTACGCGCTGCTGTCGAAGTAGCGGATGGCATGAGTGAGGATCGTAGTAGCACAATATTCATGTCGTCCTGGCGAAAGCCAGGACCCATTATCCCAGGGCGTAGCTGTGGTGCCGAGCTGTCAACCGCCAGTCTCCGCAAAACAAAGGCCGGTGGTTATGGGTCCTGGCTTTCGCCAGGACGACATCGGAGTGCATGGCGCAGCATGCGCCGCCCCCTCACTCCACCCCGATCGTCGTCAGATCCTGGAACCAGTGCTGCGCCTGCACGAACTGCTTGATCTTCGGCGATAGCGCATGCGGGTTGGTATCGTGGACGACCCAGACCAGCGCGGCATCGTCGACGATCTCTGCATGCGCCTGCGCCAATAGCTCGTCCTGCTTCGCGGTATCGAAAGTCTGCTTGGCTTCGTCGATCAGCCCATCGACCTTCGGGTTCTTGTAGCCGCCCCAGTTGACGCCGACCGGCGCGATCTGGCCCGAATGGAAGAAGCGCACGATGGCGTAGAGCGGGTCGGAGGTGACGTAGGCGATGTTGTTGGCGGTGATGCCGGAATTCATCTCGTCGGCCGCGCCCTTGCGCCAGTGGGTGTAGAGCGTCTCGAGCTCGACGACCTTGAAGTCGATGTCGATGCCGATCTCCTTGAAGCTCTGCTGCAGGAATTCGTTCATCGGCAGCGACAGCATCTGGCCGGTGCCGCCCTGCGCGATGATGAAGGTGGTCTTCAGCGGCTTGTCCTTGCTGTACCCGGCCTCCTCGACCAGCTTCTTCGCAGCAGCGAGATCGTACTTCAGTTCAAACGTCGGCTTGCCGAACCACGGGCTGGACGGATCGACCTGGCCCTTGGCAGGTTTTGCGAGACCGTTCATCAGCCCGACCACCGCGTCGCGGTCGATCGCGAGATTGAGCGCCTTGCGCAGGCGGATGTCCGTCCAGGGCGAGCCCGGCAACACGCTCAAATGATAATTCCACACATGCGGCGTGACGTTGTCGACGATCCTCATGCCGGCTGCCTTCAGCTGCGGCACGGCGTCGGGAGCGGGCGTCTCGATCAGGTCGACTTGTCCGGCGAGCAGCGCATTGGTGCGCGTCAGCGCTTCCGGCATCGGCACGAGCACGAGCTTGTCGACCTTCGGAATCCGCTTCTTGTTCCAGTAGTCCGGATTCTTGCTGAGCTCGGCGAGCTCGCGCGGCACGAGCTTCGTGAGCTTGAACGGGCCGGTGCCGGAGGGCTGGCTTGCGAACTTGTCCCAGTCCTTGCCGAGCTTCTCATACTGTGCCGGGCTCGATACCAGGAACCAGAGCATCTGGTAGGGAAAAAAGGAATCGACCGTCTTGGTGGTGATCTCGACCGTATCGTCGTCGATCTTGGCGTAGCTCGCGACGGATGGAAGCCGGGTCTTCACCTGCGCGCTCTGTCGCTTGTCGAATTGCGGCGCCTTGTCGTTGAGCACCTTGTCGAGATTCCAGATCACCGCATCGGCGTTGAAGTCGCTGCCGTCGTGAAACTTCACGCCCTTGCGCAAGGTGAAGCGCCATTTGGTCTTGTCCGTGTTGTCGACCTTCCATTCGGTGGCGAGCCCCGGCACCAGCTTGCCCGGCCGGTCGGCGACGTCCATCTCCCACGCAACGAGCGGATCGTAGATCGTGTAAGCCGTGAACTGGTAGGCGCCGGCGCCGCGATCGGGTTGGCCCGTGGTCAGCGGAATATCCGCCATCGAGATGCCGTAACGCACCAGGGTTTCGGCACGTGCCGAGATTGCGGAGAACGCCAGCGCAAGCGCGACGAGACCGGTCGAGATTCGATTGCGCATGACCAAAGCTCCCAACGAATAATTTGGAGCCGAACTTGCAATCTTGATGCCAGAATAGGCAGCGTAGCACCTTCGCCCGCACAGCATCACAAGGACTTGTCGTCACAGGGGCAATTTGCAGAATAAGTTTCCCCATTGGCACAGCCATTGCATAGGCTTGCATCAAAAATAATCATCGAAAGCCGGAAAAGGATTGAGGCGATGCTTATCGATAAAACCACCCGCGCAGCATTGATTGCGGCGCTGGCGTTCACGACCGCCGCGGCCTGGCCGCGTGCGGCCGGTGCCGAAACCGTGCTGCGCATCGGCATGACCGCTGCCGATATTCCGCGCACGCTGGGCCAGCCCGATCAGGGATTCGAAGGCAATCGCTTCACCGGCCTCACCATGTACGACGCACTGACCATGTGGGACCTCTCCTCGGCCGACAAGCCGAGCGTGCTGATCCCGGGGCTTGCGACCGAGTGGAAGGTCGACGAGACCGATCACAAGAAGTGGACTTTCAAGCTGCGCCCTGGCGTGAAATTCCATGACGGCAGCGACTTCAACGCCGATGCTGTGGTGTGGAACGTTGACAAGGTGCTGAACAAGGATGCCCTGCAATACGACCCGAGCCAGGTCGGCCTCACCGCCTCGCGTATGCCGACGCTGCTGTCCGCTCGCAAGATCGACGACCTGGCGGTGGAGCTGACCACGAAGGAGCCGGACAGCTTTATGCCGATCAATCTCTCCAATCTGTTCATGGCGAGCCCTGCGAAATGGCAGAAGCTTTATGACGCCGCCAGCGGCGCTGATGCGAAGGCGAAATCGGCCGCCGCATGGGAAGCATTTGCACGCGATGCCTCCGGCACCGGTCCGTGGAAGATGACGAGCTTTACGCCGCGCGAGCGGCTGGAGCTCGCCAGGAATGAAAACTACTGGGACAAGGCACGCGTTCCGCATGTCGACCGCATGGTGCTGTTGCCGATGCCGGAGGCGAATGCGCGCACCGCGGCGCTACTGTCGGGGCAGGTCGACTGGGTCGAGGCGCCCGCGCCCGACGCGATTGCCCAGATCAAGCAGCGCGGTTTCGTCATCTACTCCAACGAAGAGCCCCATGTCTGGCCGTGGCAGTTCTCGCGGGTCGAAGGCTCGCCCTGGAGCGACATCCGCGTCCGCAAAGCGGCCAATCTCTGTATCGACCGGGAGGGCCTGCGAGACGGCCTGCTCGGCGGATACATGGTGCCGGCGACCGGGACCTTCGAGCCCGGCCATCCCTGGCGCGGCAATCCAACCTTCCTGATCAAGTATGACAAGCCGGCCGCGCTGAAATTGATGGCAGAGGCGGGCTATGGTCCCAACAAGCACGTGGCGGTCAAGATCCAGACCTCGGCCTCGGGTTCCGGCCAGATGATGCCGCTGCCCATGAACGAATACCTCCAGCAGGCACTCGCCGAATGTTACTTCGACGTGCAATTCGACGTCATCGAGTGGAATACGCTGGTCAACAACTGGCGGCGCGGCGCCAAGGATGCTTCCGCCAACGGCTCCAACGCGGTCAATGTGACCTATGCGGCGATGGATCCGTTCTTCGCCCTGGTGCGCTTCCTGCAGTCGTCAATGGCGCCGCCCCTCTCGAACAATTGGGGCTACATCAACAACCCCAAATTCGACGAGCTGGTCACCAAGGCGCGGCAGACATTCGATCCCGCCGCACGCGACGCCGCACTCGCCGAGCTGCACGCGGCCTCCGTCGACGACGCCGCCTTTCTCTACGTCGCCCACGACGTCGCCCCGCGCGCCATGAGCCCGAAGGTGAAGGGCTTCGTGCAGCCCAAGAGCTGGTTCGTCGACTTCTCGCCGGTGTCGATGGTGCCGTAGTTCGCGCAACACGCTCGCTGCACCCTCTCCCCTTGCGGGAGAGGGTGGCTTCGCAAAGCGAAGCCGGGTGAGGGGTCTCTCTCCGCGGATGACCCTCTCGCATTTGAAACGACAGTACCCGCGGATAGAACCCCTCATCCGGCGCTTCGCGCCACCTTCTCCCACAGGGGGAGAAGGAAGGAAGAAGACCAGTGCTCGCCTATATCGCCAGACGCATCGTCTACGTCATCCCGATCGTCATCAGCGTGGCGCTGGTGTGTTTTCTGCTGGTGCACATCACGCCCGGCGATCCGCTCGTCGCCGTGCTGCCGGCCGATGCGTCACAGGAGCTTGCGGCGCAACTGCGTGCGGCCTACGGCTTCGACCGGCCGCTGCCGGTGCAGTTCGGCCTCTGGCTGCTGCGCGCGCTGCACGGCGATCTCGGTAATTCCATTGCGACGGGACGCCCCGTACTTGCTGAGGTGATGCGCGCGGTCGGCAACACCGTGACGCTTGCAATCGCGGCTGCCATCATCGGTTTCACGATGGGGATCCTGCTTGGCCTGATCGCCGGCTATTTCCGCGAGACCTGGATCGACAAGCTGGCGACATCCTTTGCCATCGCCGGCGTCTCGGTGCCGCATTACTGGCTTGGCATGCTGCTCGTCATCATCTTCTCGGTCGAACTGAACTGGCTGCCCGCGGTCGGCGCCGGCCCCGGCGGCTCCGGCGCATGGGCCTGGGACTGGGCGCATCTGCAATATCTCGTGCTGCCGGCGATCACGACATCCGTGATTCCCATGGGCATCGTCACCCGCACCGTGCGCGCGCTCACCGGCGACATTCTCAGCCAGGATTTCGTCGAGGCCCTGCGCGCAAAAGGCCTGCGCGAAACTGGTGTGTTCCGCCACGTCATCAAGAACGCCGCGCCCACTGCGCTGGCGGTAATGGGCCTCCAGCTTGGCTACATGCTCGGCGGCTCGATCCTGATCGAGACGGTGTTCTCCTGGCCGGGCTCGGGCTTCCTGCTCAACTCCGCGATCTTCCAGCGCGACCTGCCGCTGTTGCAGGGCACGATCCTGGTGCTGGCCCTGTTCTTCGTTTTCCTCAATCTGCTGGTCGACATCGCGCAAGCCGCGATCGATCCGCGCATCAAGCGGGGCTAGCCGATGAGCGAGCTCCCACTTCACGCCACCAGCGATGCCGCGCTTCAGGCCGCACCGGTGACGAAAGCGCGCGGCTACTGGGCGACAGTGGGCCGCCGCATCATGCGTGATAAGGTCAGCATGGCCTGCGCGCTGGTGCTGCTGCTGATCTTCCTCTCCGCGCTGCTCGCGCCGTGGCTCGGCCTCGAGGACCCCTACAAGGGCTCGATGATTCGCCGCCTGCGCCACATCGGCACGACGGGCTATCCGCTCGGCACCGACGAGCTCGGCCGCGACATGCTGGCGCGACTGATCTATGGCGGTCGTCTCTCCCTCGTCATCGGCATTCTGCCGGTGATCCTCGCCTTCGGCATCGGCACCTCGCTCGGCCTCGTTGCCGGCTATGTCGGCGGCAAGCTCAACACCGCGATCATGCGCACGGTTGACGTGTTCTACGCCTTCCCCTCTGTGCTGCTTGCTATCGCCATCTCCGGTGCGTTAGGGGCCGGCATCCTCAACTCCATCGTGGCGCTGACCATCGTGTTCGTGCCGCAGATCACCCGCGTCGCCGAAAGCGTCACCACCGGCGTGCGCAACATGGATTTCGTCGAGGCCGCGCGCGCCTCCGGTGCGGGGGCGTTCACCATCATGCGCGTGCATATCCTCGGCAACGTGCTGGGCGCGATCTTCGTCTATGCGACCAGCCTGATCTCGGTCTCGATGATCCTGGCCGCCGGTCTCTCCTTCCTCGGGCTCGGCACAAAGCCGCCGGAGCCGGAGTGGGGACTGATGCTGAACACGCTGCGCACCGCGATCTACGTCAATCCCTGGGTCGCAGCGTTGCCCGGCGCGATGATCTTCGCGGTCTCGATCTGCTTCAACCTGCTCTCGGACGGCCTGCGCAGCGCCATGGACATCAGGAACTAAGAGATGACGACATCGACCGACACTGGCTCCGCGGCGAAGATCACCTCTCCCAAAGGGAGAGGTCGGATCGCATCGTCAGATGCGATCTGGGTGAGGGGGTACGCTTTATCGAGGGACCTGTGCCCCTCACCCGGCGCTGCGCGCCGACCTCTCCCCGATGGGGAGATGTGAAGGGCGACGATCATGATCGACACCAACGCCTCCATTGCCATGCTGGAGCCCGTCGAGGATCGCGGTGGCGTCGCGCAGCCGCTGTTAAGGGTGAATGGCCTGACCAAGCATTTCCCCGTGCGCGGCGAGCTGTTCAGCGCGAAGCGCACGGTGCGTGCCGTCGACAACGTGTCCTTCTCCGTTGCCAAGGGCGAGACCGTCGGCATTGTCGGCGAATCCGGCTGCGGCAAGTCGACCACCGCGCGGCTCCTGATGCATCTGATGCAGCGCGATGCCGGCGACATCATCTATGACGGCATGACCGTCGGCCAGGCGCTCAGCTTGCGCGAGCTGCGCCGGGGCATGCAGATGGTGTTCCAGGATTCCTACGCCTCGCTCAACCCGCGCCTGACGATCGAGGAATCGATCGCGTTCGGCCCCAAGGTCCACGGCATGACCGACGGCGCGGCCCGGGCGCTCGCGCGCGAATTGCTCGGCAAGGTCGGCTTGCGTCCGGAAAATTTCGCCAATCGCTACCCGCACGAGATCTCCGGCGGCCAGCGCCAGCGCGTCAATATCGCGCGGGCGCTGGCGCTGTCGCCGCGGCTGGTGATTTTGGATGAGGCCGTTTCTGCGCTCGACAAGTCGGTCGAGGCGCAGGTGCTCAACCTGCTAGCCGACCTCAAACGCGAATTCGGGCTCACCTATCTCTTCATCAGCCACGACCTCAACGTGGTCCGCTACATCTCCGACCGGGTGCTGGTGATGTATCTCGGCGAGGTCGTCGAGCTCGGCCCGGTCGATGCGGTCTGGGACGCGCCCGCCCATCCCTATACGCGTGCGTTGCTGGCGGCGATGCCGTCCTCCGATCCGGACAAGCGCACCGAGACGCCGCCGATCTCGGGCGATCCGCCCAACCCGATCGATCCGCCCTCCGGCTGCCGTTTCCACACCCGTTGTCCGCTCGCGGAGCCGCTCTGCGCAAAAGCAACGCCAAAGCTCACCGCGCTCGATACAATGGGCCACGAGGCCGCCTGCTATATGGCCATACCGGGATCGGGCCACAGCCGCGCGCCGCAAGAGGGAGCAGCATGACAAGACCGACCGCAAAAGACATCAAGGCCATGGCTGACACAGCCGGCGTCCCCGTCGAGGACGAGATCGCGGTTCGTATCGCGAACAACATGGGTCCCGTGTTCGACGGCTTTGCGACCATCGCCGGCACGCTGCCGATGGATCTCGAGCCGTCTCTCTATGTGCTGGCGCAAACCACGAAGGTTCCGGCATGAGCACCGAACCCGCATTGATGACGCTGACCGAGGTCGCGCGCGCGATCGCGATGAAGCAGCTGTCTTCGCACGAGGTGACGCGCGCGCTGCTGCATCGCATCGCGCAGTGGCAGCCGCATCTCAACGCCTTCATGGCGATCGAGTCGGAGGCTGCGTTGAAGGCGGCTGAAGAGGCCGACGAGGCCCTCGCCAAAGGCGAGGTGCGCGGCCCGCTGCACGGCGTGCCGCTCGCGCACAAAGACATGTATTACGACGCAGGGAAAGTCGTGACCTGCGGCTCGCTGATCCGCCGCGACTATGTCGCCACCACGACGTCGACGGCGCTCCAGCGCCTGAAGGATGCCGGCCAGGTCCGGCTTGGCACGCTGCACATGGCCGAGTTCGCCTATGGGCCGACCGGTCACAACGGCCATTATGGTCCGGTGCGCAATCCCTGGAATGTCGCGCATATCACCGGCGGCTCGTCGTCGGGTTCGGGCTCGGCGGTCGCGGCGCGGCTGACCTTCGCCGCGCTCGGCTCGGATACCGGTGGCTCGATCCGTATGCCCGCGAATTTCTGCGGCGTCACGGGCCTCAAGGTCACCTGGGGCCGCGTCAGCCGCGCCGGTGCGATGCCGCTGTCGCAATCGCTCGACACCGTCGGCCCGCTCGCGCAGACCGCGGAGGACTGCGCGCTGCTGCTCGCGCTGATGGCGGGTCCTGATCCTGAGGATCCGACAGCGAGCGCCGAGCCTGTGGCGGACTACGTTGCCGCGACACAAGGCTCGCTGAAGGGCCTAAAGATCGGCGTGCCCACATCCTTCTATGTCGATGATCTCGATCCTGAAGTGGCGCGCGTGCTCGACGAGACCATCGCCGTGCTCAAGCGCGAGGGCGCCGACATCGTCAAGGTCGAGCTGCCGGATCAGCGGCAATTGCAGGCGGCGAGCCAGCTCGTGCTGGCGGTGGAGGCCGCCGCCTTCCACAAGCGCTGGCTGATCGAACGTCCGCAGGACTATGGCGCGCAGGTGCTGATGCGTCTCCAGAACGGGCTTGCGGTCCCCGCCATCACCTATCTCGAAGCGATGCGCTGGCGCGGACCTGCGCTTGCCGCCCATCACGCGGCCATCGCAGGCGTCGATGCGGTGATCGCGCCGGTCTCGCCGGTGCCGGCGCCGACGATCGCCGAGAGCGATGTCGGCGGGGATGTGCATGCGCCGGCGCTGTTGCAGCGGCTGACACTGTTCACCCGTCCGGTGAACTATCTCGGCCTGCCGTCGCTGGTCGTGCCGTCGGGCTTCACCAAAGGCGGCCTGCCGGTCGGCATGCAGCTCATAGGTCGCGCGTTCGACGAAGCGACCCTGCTCACCATCGGCGCCGCGTTCCAGCGCGCGACCGATTATCACGCCAAGGTGCCGAAGCTGCCGTCATGACAAAGCTCGTCGAGATCTCAGGCCTCAACATCCGCTTCACCGGCGAGCGCACGGTCTATGCCGTGAACGATCTCGATCTCTCGCTCGGTGACGGCGAGGTGCTGGGCCTGCTCGGCGAGTCCGGCTCGGGCAAGAGCGTGACGCTGCGCGCCCTGATGCGGCTTCTGCCGAAGAAGCGCACGCAGATCTCGGGCACCGTCAACGTCATGGGCCGCGACGTGCTCGCCATGGGCGAGGAGGAGCTCTCTACATTCCGCGGCCAGACGGTGTCGATGATCTTCCAGGAGCCGGCGCTTGCGCTCGATCCGGTCTACACCATCGGGGCGCAGATTGCCGAGAGCGTGGTGCGTCACGAAGGCAAAAGCTATGCGGAAGGGCGGGGGCGCGCGCTGGAGATGCTCGAGGTCGTGCGCATCCCTTCCGCAAAGCGCCGGCTCGATGCCTATCCGCACGAGATGTCCGGCGGCATGCGCCAGCGCGCGATGATCGCGCTGGCGCTCGCCTGCCGGCCGAAGATCCTGCTCGCGGACGAGCCGACCACCGCGCTCGATGCCACCGTGCAGATCCAGATCCTCTTGCTGCTGCGCGAGCTGCAGCGCGAGTTCGGCATGTCCGTCATTTTCGTCACCCACGACATCGGCGTGGCGATCGAGATCTGCGATCGTGTCGCGGTCATGTATGCCGGCCAGCTCGTGGAGCAGGGGAGCTTGCGCGACATCGTGCGCGCGCCGGTGCACCCCTACGCCAAGGGCCTGCTCGCCTCGACCATTCACGGCGCCAAGCGCGGCGCGCGGCTCGAGACCATCCCCGGAACTCCGCCCTCGCTTGGCCAGAAACCGCACAACTGCTCCTTCGCCCCCCGCTGCGCCGTCGCCCAGCCGCAGTGCCTGGAGCAACTGCCCGTGAACGTGCAGGTGGGACCCGGCAGGGCGGCGCGGTGTGTGCTCGCGGAGGCGGCGACGGTCGCTTCGTAGCTTGCTCCCTTCGATCTCAAGCCCAGCCACGTGCACACTGCGCTCCCTCCCTTGCGGGGAGGGGGTAGCCCCGGGAGAGGTCAGCGTTCGTGGCACCCCCCTCCCTGCCCCTCCCCCGCAAGGGGGGAGGGAATGAGAGAGCGGTGTGCCCCTCACTTTGAAATTGCTCCTCACCTCAAAAATCTCAAGCACCAGCACGCAGTTGCCGCGATCCACCGCGCGCGTCCAGCCAAAGGCCGGTTCTACTTTGCATTGGTTTGTTTTCGACATTTTGTCGGGGTGAGACCTCCTAGGGAGACGTGACAGGCATTCAGTTCCCATTCATCCCGGGGAGGGTTCCATGCGCCCCCATTCACGGAGAGGGACTTCAACTTATGTACATTTCTGGCCAAAGCCTCATCGTCATCCTGTTCGTCGGCCTGGTTGCCGGCTGGCTTGCTGGCAAGGTGGTACGCGGAAGCGGGTTCGGCATCATCGGCGACATCGTGATCGGCATCGCGGGCGCGTTTGTCGCGAGCTTCCTGTTCCCGCGGCTCGGCATCCATCTCGGCGTGGGGCTGGTCTCGGAGATCATCTACTCCGCAATCGGCGCCATCATTCTGCTTCTGGTGGTCCGCCTGGTGCGCGGCGGCGGGCGGCTCTAGCGGTTCCTGCGAAAAACCGGCTGCCGCGATGATAAATTCGTCGCGGCAGCTCCAAAAACTGTGGAATTCCGGATTTGCGCCGCAGCGCGGCTGCGCTAGAGGTTTTGAGCCAGAGATTGTTGATCAACTGTCGTGCATTGGACGACAGCCACAAACGCGATATTAATCTGGGTCGAGTACCCCAAATTTAGCTTGTGAAATCAGGGGTTTTACCCCTCATCCGATGAGAAGCGACTGATGGCAGCGGTTCCCGGCTTGCGCCGTTCCGAACTCGGTAATGCCTTGCGTGCCTGTCGCGCTGCGTTCCTGGGCCTCGGGTTGATGAGCTGCATGATCAACCTGCTCTATCTGACCGGGTCGATCTTCATGCTGGAGGTCTACGATCGGGTGCTGCCCAGCCGCAGCATCCCGACGCTGGTCGGCCTGATCATCCTCGCCGGCGGTCTCTACATCGCGCAAGGCGTTCTGGACCTGATACGCGGCCGCATCCTTGGCCGTATCGGCACTGCGCTCGACGAGGCCCTGAACAAGCGGGTGTTCGACACCATCGTGCGTCTGCCGCTCCTGGCCGGCAACCGCAACGAAGGCCTCCAGCCGCTGCGCGACCTCGACAACGTCCGTTCCTTCCTCGGTGGCATGGGACCGAGCGCGTTCTTCGACCTGCCATGGCTGCCGCTCTATCTCGCCATCTGCTTCGCCTTCCATTGGCTGATCGGCGTCACGGCTTTGGTCGGTGCGATCATCCTGGTTGGCCTCACGCTGGTGACGGAGTTCATGTCCCGCCGGCCCGCACGCGAGGCGACGAGCCTCGCCGCACAGCGCAACGATCTCGCCGCTTCCAGCCGCCGCAATGCCGAGGTGCTGGTGGCGATGGGTATGGCCGGCCGGCTCAACCAGCGCTGGAGCGAGGCCAACGAAAAATATCTCGCCGGCAATCAGCGCGCCAGCGATGTCGCCGGCGGTCTCGGTGCCATCGCAAAAGTTCTGCGCATGATGCTGCAATCCGCCGTGCTCGCGGTCGGTGCCTATCTCGTCATTCATCAGGAGGCGACCGCCGGCATCATCATCGCGGGCTCGATCCTCTCGGCGCGCGCGCTCGCGCCGGTCGATCTCGCGATCGCGCACTGGAAGTCCTTTGTCGCCGCGCGGCAGAGCTGGCAGCGGCTCAGCCGCCTGCTGGAGCAGATTCCGGCCCAGGCGATGCCGACCCAGTTGCAGGCGCCCTCGAGCCGCCTCGCGGTCGAAGGCGTCAGCATCGTGCCGCCGGGCGATCAGCGCGTCATCGTGCAGGACGTGACGTTCGCGCTCAATGCCGGCATGGGCCTCGGCGTGATCGGCCCGAGCGGTTCGGGCAAATCGTCGCTGATCCGGGCGCTGGTCGGCGTCTGGCAGCCGGTGCGCGGCAAGGTGCGGCTCGACGGCGCGGCGCTCGACCAGTGGGCCTCCGACGTGCTCGGCCGCCACATCGGCTATTTGCCGCAGGACGTCGAGCTGTTCGGCGGTAGTATCGCGCAGAACATCAGCCGGTTTGATCCCGACGCGACCTCCGATGCCATCATTGCCGCGGCGAAGGAGGCTGGCGTGCATGAGATGATCATCAAGATGCGCGAGGGTTACAACACCCAGGTCGGCGAGCAGGGCACGGCGTTGTCCGCCGGCCAGGCCCAGCGTGTGGCGCTGGCGCGCGCGCTCTACGGCAATCCGTTCCTGATCGTGCTCGACGAGCCCAACTCCAACCTCGACACCGAAGGCGACGAAGCCCTGACCCGCGCGATCCGCGCCGCGCGCGAGCGCGGGGCCATCGTCGTCGTCGTGGCGCATCGGCCGATTGGCGTCGAGGCGGTCGATCAGATCCTGGTGCTGCGCGACGGCCGCATGCAGGCCTTCGGCCCGAAGGAGCAGGTGCTCGCACAGGTGCTGCAGCCGCGCGTCGCCCCGCCGGCGCCGCCGATCAAGATCGTCAGCGAAGGCGGAGTGGCCAAACCATGAGCTCGATGACGATGGCGGGCGCCAAGCCCGCGGCAAAGAGAAGCGTGCGGCAGTCGATCAGGTTTCACCTGCTGCTCGGTCTCGGGATCGTGCTGCTGCTCGCCGTCGGGCTCGGCGGCTGGGCGTCGACCGTGCTGATCTCCGGCGCGCTGATCGCGCCGGGGCAGATCGTCGTCGAATCCAACGTGAAGAAGGTGCAGCATCCGACCGGCGGCGTGGTCGGCGAGGTGCGCGCCCGCGACGGCGACCTGGTCAAGGCCGGCGACATCGTGGTGCGGCTCGACGACACCGTCACCAAGGCGAACCTCGCCATCGTCACCAAGAACCTCGACGCCGGCCAGGCGCGCGCGGCGCGGCTCCAGGCCGAGCAGCGCGGGCTTGCAAGGATCGAATTCCCGCAGGGGCTGCTCGATCGCGCAAGCGATCCCGACGTGGCGACACTGCTCGCCAGTGAAGGCAAATTGTTCGACGTCCGCGTCAATGGCCGTGCCGGTCAGAAGGCGCAGCTTCGTGAGCGCATCCAGCAGCTCAACGAGGAAATCGAGGGCCTGAAGGCGCAGGAGACCGCCAAGGACAAGGAGATCGTGCTGGTGCAGCAGGAGCTCACCGGTGTCCGCGATCTCTATGACAAGCACCTGGTGCAGCTCTCGCGCCTGACGACGCTAGAGCGCGACTCGGCCCGCCTCAACGGCGAGCGCGCGCAGTACATCGCCTCGCGCGCCCAGGCCAAGGGCAAGATCACCGAAACCGAGCTGCAGATCATCCAGGTCGACAAGGACATGGTGAGCGAGGTCTCAAAGGATTTGCGCGAGACCAACGACAAGATCGGCGAGCTGATCGAGCGCAAGGTCACCGCCGAGGATCAGCTCCGCCGCGTCGACATCCGCGCGCCACAGGATGGCATGGTGTTGCAATCGACCGTGCACACCGTCGGTGGCGTCGTCACCGCCGGCGATACCCTCATGCTGATCGTGCCGCAGCAGGACGACCTGCAGGTCGAGGCCAAAGTCAATCCGACCGACATCGACAAGCTTCAGGTCGGCCAGAAGACGCTGCTGCGCCTGTCCGCCTTCAACCAGCGCACCACGCCGGAGCTCAACGGCGTCGTGAGCCGCGTCTCGCCCGACGTCACCACCGACCAGCGCACCGGGCAGAGCTATTACACCATCCGCGTCTCGATGCCGCCGGAAGAGGTCGCCCGCCTCGGCGAGGTCAAGCTGATCCCCGGCATGCCGGTCGAGGCCTTCGTGCAGACCGGCGACCGCACCATGCTGTCCTACCTGATGAAGCCGCTGCACGATCAGCTGATGCGGGCGTTCCGGGAGAAGTGAGGCGGAGCGCCGCTTCAATCGTCATTGCGAGCGTAGCGAAGCAATCCAGAATCTTTCCGCGGCGGCAGCCTGGATTGCTTCGTCGCAAGAGCTCCTCGCAATGACGAGTTGCAATGAGCGGCGCCGTTGTTGCTATACTCTGGCTCCGAGCAGACTACTCAGCATGAAACGGCGTCAGACACATGCATCACGCCCCGATCCAGACCCCGCCGACTATTGCCACGGAAGCCTTCACCGATGCGAGCCTTGCGGTCGCCCGGCTCGAAGAGATCTACGAGCGCAACACGAAATTCCTGCGCGATCACTTCGAGGCCTATCTGGGCGGCAGGTCGCCGACGACGCGCGTGCGCGCGTTCTACCCGTTCGTCCGCCTGACCACCGCCACCCATGCGCGGCTCGATTCGCGCCTGGCCTACGGCTTCGTTGCCGGACCCGGCGTGCACGAGACCAGTGTGACGCGGCCGGACGTGTTTCGGACCTATCTCACCGAGCAGATCAGCCTGCTGATCAAGAATCACGGTGTGCCGGTCGAGATCGGCGAGTCCATTGAGCCGATCCCGATTCATTTCGCCTATCGGCGAGACATCAACATCGAGGCGGCGATCAGCACGGGCGATACGGTCGGCACACGGCTCATGCGCGACGTGTTCGACACGCCCGATCTTGCCGCCATGGATGATGCGATCGCCGACGGCACGCTCGCGCTGGCGCCCGGAGCGCCGGAGCCGCTGGCCCTGTTCCGCGCGGCGCGCGTCGACTATTCACTTCGGCGGCTCTATCACTACACCGGCACCGATCCCGAGCACTTCCAGAATTTCGTGATCTTCACCAACTACCAGTTCTACGTCGATGCCTTCGTGCAACTCTGCCAGCAGCGGCTCGCATCGGGCGACGACGGCATCGAGGCCTTCGTCGGACCGGGCAACGTGATCACCCGCAACGCGAGGTTCGGCGGCGGTACGAGCGGGACTGCGCCGGATCGCGCGCCGCAGATGCCGGCCTTCCATCTCGTCGAGCCCGGCTATCAGGGCATCACCCTGATCAACATCGGCACGGGCCCTTCCAATGCGCGGAACGTCACCGACCATGTCGCGGTGCTGCGGCCGCATGCCTGGCTGATGGTCGGACATTGCGCTGGCCTCCGGAATACGCAGCGGCTCGGCGACTACGTGCTGGCGCATGGTTACGTCCGCGAGGACCACGTGCTCGATCAGGAGCTGCCGCCCTGGGTGCCGATCCCGGCGCTTGCCGAAGTGCAGGTCGCGCTCGAGGAGGCGGTCGAGGAGGTCACGGGATTGTCCGGCTTCGAGCTCAAGCGCCTGATGCGGACCGGAACGGTCGCGAGCGTCGACAACCGCAATTGGGAGATCAGCGGCGCCGCGGTCATTCGCCGCCTGTCGCAATCCCGTGCCGTTGCGCTCGACATGGAATCGGCGGCGATCGCCGCCAACGGCTATCGCTTCCGCGTTCCCTACGGCACCTTGCTGTGCGTCTCGGACAAGCCCCTGCACGGCGAGATCAAGCTCGCAGGGATGGCGAGCGCATTTTACCGGCAGCGCGTCAGCCAGCATCTCGAGATCGGCCTGAAGGCGCTCGAACGGCTCAAGCACCAGGAGTCGGAACGCCTGCATTCGCGCAAGCTGCGCAGCTTTGCCGAGGTGGCGTTTCAGTAGCTTCAGCGTCTGATGCTCGCGCGCGCTTAGGGCAGCGAAACTGTCATACGCAGCACTGACGTCTGCGTGAGCGCACAAGCCCTCCGGAATATTCACTGCCAGTGCAGGGTTAACACCTATCCGGGGCTCCCTTGACCAAGGCCACAGGAGCAGACATGAGCAATCCCCTGATCAGGTATGTCGTGCTGGGAGCATGTGTGGTGGCGCTGTTCGTGCCGCCGATATTCGCCCCGGTCTTTGCGGCAGGCGGTGGTGGTGGCGGCGGAGGCGGAGGTGGAGGCGGAGGTGCGGGGGGTGTTGATCCCTTTGCGAGTACGTCCGCAGGCCAGAACCGGAATACGCCCGCGCCGTCCTATCCGAATCGGTCCGGCACGAAGGCCACCCAGAAGGGCAAGAAGCCCAACAACCAGTCGAGCATCGGCGACCCCACCTTTGCGGCTGCCTATCGCGCGGCCTATGACACCATCTACGAGCGCAACGATTATGCCTCCGCGATCGCGCAACTGAAGGCGCTCGGCCGCGACGACAATCCGAACGTCGCCAATCTCATCGGCTATTCCTACCGCAAGCTCGGCGACTACAAGCAGTCGCAGGTCTGGTACGAGCACGCCCTGGCGATCGATCCGAACCACGTGCTGACCTGGCAGTATTACGGCCTGTGGCAGCTCGAACAGGGCAATCGCGAGCAGGCGATGTATCACCTGGAAAAGATCGCCGCGATCTGCGGCACGACTTGCGAGGAATACAAGTCGCTGGCCGCGGCACTGGACAAGCCGACGGGCACGGCGCTGGTGTATTGACGGCTAACTCACCCCAAAAGCGGTGACAAGCCGCAAAAATTTCCGCATTGTCCCGGCCGGGGGCGCGACCGGGACAATTGGATGCCGCTGACGCGCGACAAGATCATCGGCCACGACGTTGAACGTCTGGCCTTCCGCTTTACCATGCTGAGTGACGGCGAGGAAGTGACGTGCCAGATCAGCGACGCCGCGATGGATGAGCTCGCCGGCATGCAGGGCACGGAAAGCAGCGCACGCCAGGCGCAATTCCTCTCGCTGCGCGAGACCATCGAACGGATCGCCTCAGACCTCTACGACGAAGCGCCGCGCTTCAAGGGGTATGTGGTGCGGATTTTTACCAAGCATCTGGGGAGATAGCCGCCTTCTGCCGTCATCGCCCGGCTTGACCGGGCGATCCAGTACTCCAGAGACAGCGCAGCTAGAATCGAGAAGCCGCGGCGTACTGGATGCCCCGCTCTCGCGGGGCATGACTGCGGTATGTGCAGCGATACTTTCTCATCCTCACGTCGCGGATCGAAATCACTCCGAAAGTTTTCGCAGCAGCAGCCTCAGCGCCGTCGCGGCAAACGTCTGCATGTTCGCGAAGCGGTCGTTGCCGGCCGTCTCCAGCGTCATCACTTCGGTCGCGGGGCCGGCGATCGCCATGCAGCTATGGCCGGCGGCGTCGCCGTAGCGATTGCCGGTCGGGCCCGCCGCGCCGGTCTCGGACAGGCCCCAGTCGCAGCCGAAGCGCTTGCGCATCCGTTCGGCGAGCAGTCTTGCGTAAGGCTCGGATGAGGAGCGAAAGCCCTTCATGCCGTCATCCGAAATATCCATCAGCACGCGCCGCGCATCGCGCGTATAGACCACGGCGCCGCCGAGGAAATAGGCCGAGGCGCCAGGCACTGCGAGCAGGCTCGCGGCGATCAAGCCGCCGGCGGAGGATTCCGCCACTGCAATGGTTTCTTTGCGCGCGATCAATTTGGCCGCGACCTGTTCCGCAATCCCCACGAGCTCTTTCATCTTGCGCCTCACCACCTGGCAACCTAGCTGCGCTGTTCTAGCATATGACAGCGGCGCTGGCCGAGTTGCAGGCGGCTTGCGGGCCTGCTTGAATGGCATCAGCAAGCGGCGCGGCCGAGCACGCGTGAAGAGGAAGCGTCATGACGTCCCTGATCGCCGGCGGCGTGGACTGCGACGTGCACCCGGCGGTGCCGCATCTCACCAGCCTTTTGCCGTATCTGAACGATTACTGGCGCGACCAGGTGACGACGCGCGGCATGGTCGATCTGGTCTCGCAGTCTTATCCGCAGAATTCGCCGATCACGGCCCGCCCCGATTGGCGCCCGGAAACCGGCAAGCCGGGATCCGGCCTTGAGGACATGCAGCGCCATGTGCTCGATCCCTTCGCGCTTAGCCACGCCATCTGCAACCCGCTCTATGGCGTACAGATGGTGTTTTCCGAAGACATGCAAAACGCCTTCTGCCGCGCGCTGAACGACTGGCTGGCGAGGGAATGGCTCGACCGGGAACCGCGGCTGCGCGGCTCGATCGTCATTCCCGTACAAAATGTCGAGAAGTCGGTGGCCGAGATCGAGCGCTGCGCGGCGGACAAGCGCTTCGTGCAGGTGCTGATGCTTGTCATGGGCGACACGCCGCTGGGAAAGCGCGCACTGTGGCCGATCTATGCGGCGGCCGAGCGGTTCGACCTCGCGGTTGGCATCCATGCTGGTTCCGCCTATCACAACCCGCCGACCGCTGTGGGGTGGGGCTCCTATCACATCGAGGACTATGTCGGTCAGGCGCAGGCGTTTCAGACCCAGCTCACCAGCCTGATCGTCGAGGGCGTGTTCGCCCGCCATCCGCGGCTGAAGATGGTGATGCTGGAATCCGGTATCACCTGGATCGCGCCCTATCTCTGGCGGCTGCACAAGTTCTGGCGCGGGGTGCGGATGGAGACTCCCTGGGTCGATCGCGCTCCGCTGGAAATTGTGCGCAGCAACATCCGTTTCTCGTTACAACCATTTGACGCACCACCGGAACAGGCGACATTAATTCGCCTGTTTGAGCATATGCAGTCTGACGAATTAGTCCTATTCTCCACGGACTATCCGCACTGGCAATTCGACGGCCAGGACGCGCTGCCCGAAGGTCTCACCCCCGATCTCGTGCGCAAGATCATGATCGACAATCCGCATGCGACCTACCCCCGCCTGACTTAGCCGCTGCCAAAGGAGGCAAGGCGATGAATATCCAGTTCCGCGAAGCGACCGAGTCCGCGTCCGCCGTGACCACCAAAACGGCAATTGCGGACTGCGACATTCACCCGGCGCGCGCGACTCGAACCGAGCTCTATCCCTATCTCGCCAAACGCTGGCAGCATCATCTCGACGTCTACGGCGTGCATGCCTATCAAGGCATGATGGAAGGCCCGCCCTATCCGAAAGCCCAGCCCAACGCTTCGCGCCGCGATGCCTATCCGCCGGAAGGCGGCCCGCAGGGCTCTTCGCTCTCCTTCATGCAAGAGCAGCACCTCGATCCCAACAACGTGCAGTTCGGGGTACTCAATCCGCTCGGCACCGGGCAGGGCATCCGCAATCACGAGCTCTCGGCGGCGCTGTGCTCGGCGATCAACGACTGGCAGATCGACAAATGGACCTCGAAGGACAAGCGGCTGAAGGCCTCGATCGTCGTCGGCAATGAGGATGCGATGACGGCGGCTGCCGAGATCCGCGAGCGCGCAGGCGACAAGAACTTTGTCCAAGTGCTGCTGCTCAGCCGCAATGTCGAGCCGATCGGCCAACGCCGTTACTGGCCGATCTATCAGGCCGCGGAAGAGGCGGGCCTGCCGGTCGGCGTGCACGCCTTTGGCTTCGGCGGCAATCCGATCACGCCCTCGGGCTGGCCGAGCTACTACATCGAGGAGATGGTGGGACATTCGCAGTGCCAACAATCGGCGCTCGCGAGTCTGGTGCTCGAAGGCGTGTTCGAGCGCTTCCCAAAATTGAAGATGGTGATGATTGAGGCCGGCTTCGGCTGGACGCCGTCGCTCGCCTGGCGGCTCGACAAGGTCTGGCAGCGGCTGCGCAGCGAGGTGCCGCATGTGAAGCGGCCGCCGTCCGAATATATCCGCGAGCAGGTGTGGTGGACGACACAGCCGATGGAAGATCCGGAGCGGCGCGAAGACCTGTTCGACGTCATCAAATGGATCGGCTGGGACCGGCTTCTGTTCGCGACTGACTATCCGCATTGGGACTATGACGAGCCGTCCCGCGTGCTGCCGCCCGGCGTCAGCGAAGCGAGCCGCGAGGCGTTTTATCTCGGCAATGCGCGGAAGCTGTACGGGATCAATTGATGGCGCGTCATGTGATTGCGCCGGTTGATGAGTTGCCGCCCGGCACACGAAAATTTTTGGAGATCGACGGCCGGCCGATCGCGGTCTTCAACATCAAGGGCGAATATTTCGGCCTGCTCAATCGCTGCCCGCATCAGGGCGCAGCGCTGTGCGAGGGGCCGCTGATCGGGCTCGCGCAATCCAAGGATCCAGGCGAGATCGAGTACAGCAAGCTGGGGGAGATCATCCGCTGCCCCTGGCACGGATGGGAATTTGACGTGCGCACGGGGCAATCCTACTGCGACCCCCGCCGCTTCCGCGTGAAGGCGTATCCAGCCGGCGTCGAACCGGGCACAAGCGTCGTGAAGGGCCCGTATATCGCCGAGACGATTCCTGTCAGGGTCGAGAGCGACTACGTGGTGGTGGAACTCTAGCACCACCGTCATTTCCGGCGCGCACTCGAAGAGGCGAGCCCGGAATCCATTTCTCCCAGCACTCCTGTGGCATCATGGATTCCGGGCTCGATGCTTCGCATCGCCCCGGAATGACAATGCGGTTAGCGACCGGCAACCGGCTCCGCCACCGGATCATACGTCGCCACCGCCTTGCCGCCGCCGCGATAGACGGTCGTGGCCGCGATGATGCCGAGCGCGGCGGCGAACATCAGCCAGAAGCCGGGCGATGCCTTGTCGCCGGTTTTTTCGATCAGCCAGGTCGAGGCGAACGGCGTGAAGGTGCCGAACAAGGCGGCCGCGAGCGCAAAGGCGAGCGAGAAGCAGGTGGTGCGCACATGCGCCGGCACGATCTCGACGAGCGCACCCAGCATGGTGCCGCTATAGACGCCGAAATAGAACGAGAACATCATCTCGACGGCGAGCAGCTTGCCGAAGGTCGGCGCCGCCACCAGCCAATGCAGCGCCGGATAGGCCGTGAACAGCGACAGGCAGGCGATGGTGAGCAGCACCGGCTTGCGGCCGATGCGGTCGGATAGCGCGCCGCCGACCGGATTCCAGATGAAGTTGGTCACGGCGACGAGCAGCGTGACAAGCAGCGCATCCTGCGTCGACAGCTTCAGCACGTTCTTGCCGAAGGTCGGCGTGTAGACCGTGACGAAATAGAACGTCGTGGTGGTGAGGATCGCGATCATCATGCCGAGGATGACGATGCGCCAGTTGGCGAGGGCCGACGAGAACACCTGCGCAGCGGTCGGATGCTTCTTCATCGCCAGAAACTCCGGCGTCTCCTGGAGCGTTCGCCGCAGGAAGAAGATCAGCGGAATGATCAGGCAGCCGACGAAGAAGGGAATGCGCCAGCCCCAGTCGGCAACCATGTCGGCCGGCATCAGCTCGGAGAGGATGTAGCCGAGGATCGACGCCACGAAGATTGCGACCTGCTGGCTCGAGGACTGGAACGAGGTGTAGAAGCCGCGATTGCCGGGCGTCGAGATCTCCGCAAGGTAGACCGACACACCGCCGAGCTCGACGCCGGCGGAGAAGCCTTGCAGCAGGCGGCCGAGCAGCACGATGATCGGCGCGGCGATGCCGATGGTCGCATAGCTCGGGCAGAACGCGATCACCACCGTGCCGGCGGCCATGATCGCGAGCGTGACGATCAGGCCCTGGCGGCGGCCGATGCGGTCGATGTAGGCCCCAAGCACGATCGCGCCGACGGGGCGCATCAACGCGCCGAGCCAGAACACGCCAAAGGTGTTAAGCAGCGAGGCCGTCTCATTGGTCGAGGGGAAGAACGCCTTGCCGATCGCCGCGGCATAGAAGCCGAACAGGAAGAAATCGAACTGCTCGAGGAAATTGCCCGAGGTCGCGCGCAGGATGGCGCCGATTCGCGACGTGATCTCGGGCGGATTGGTTGAAGTGGCAGGTCCTGCCATGACGCTTACTCCCTGAACATGTGGCCGGACCCGGAACTCGACTTCGCCGCAGGCGACAGATTTCAGGTGCGACAATCTGTCTTACCCCTCTCGCGCAGGGGGGCGGGAGTCAACCGATTTCGCGGACGAAGCTGATGATTTTTCAGGCTTTATTCTGCGCTGCAGCGACCAGCCAGTCGCGGAACGCAACCAGTTTCGGCGCCTCGCGGCGGCCATCCGGCGCGACCAGGTAGAAGCCGGCATCTGCGGGCAGCGCGATGCGGAAGGGGACCACGAGGCGGCCCTTGGCGATGTCGTCCTGCACGTAGGTGGTTCGTCCCATCGCCACCCCCATGCCGTCGATCGCCGCCTGGACCGTCATGAGCGTCATGTCGAAGGTGATGCCAAGCTGTTTGGAAATGCTGGTCGAGAGTCCTGCCGCCGTCAGCCACAGTCGCCAGTCGTCGCCATTGTTGGTGTGCAGCAGCACGTGGTCCTTCAGGTCCTGTGGCGTGCGCAGCGGCTTGTCACCTCTGAGCAGCGACGGGCTGCACACCGGGAACAGCTCGTCCCGCATCAGCCACTCGGCGCGCACGCCCGGCCATTGGCCGCGGCCGTAACGGATCGCGGCATCGACATTGTCGCGCTGGAAATCCACGAGGCTCGTCGATGTCGTGATGCGGACGTCGATGCCGGGATGCTGCTCCTGGAAATTGGTCAGCCGCGGCAACAGCCATTTGGCGGCGAGAGAGGCAATGGTCGAGACGGTCAGCACCTTGTCGTCGTCCTTTCGGAGCAGCCGGTCGGTGGCAAGCCTGAGGTCGTTGAAGGCGGCGCGTACGCCGGGGAGGTAGTCGCGTGCTTCGGGCGTCAGCGAGAGCGCGCGGTTCTGACGGACGAACAGGCGGATGCCGAGCTCCTCCTCGAGCCTGCGGATCTGATGGCTGATCGCAGTCTGCGTCACGTTCAGCTCGGTCGCGGCCAGCGTGAAGCTGAGGTGGCGCGCGGCGGCCTCAAAGGCACGCAAACCGTTCAGGGAGGGCAATCTGGCAGTCATTTGGCAGCAGGATGCATGAGCTTATTTCATGCGAAAGGGTACAAATTGTCGTTTGTCGAAGCGATGATCAAGGCAGATATTGCAGTCTGCAAGTTAGCTCCAGGAGCTGAAAATGTCTACGTTGACCGACAATTCGATGACAAATCATCATGCGCCAGGCCTTCTCTACCAGATCGGCGAAACCCTCCATGTCTGGCACGAGCGCTACCGCACCCGCAAAGAGCTGTCCCAGTGGACCACCCGCGATCTTCAGGACGTCGGCCTCTCCTGGAGTGACATTGCCTTTGAGGCTGAAAAGCCCTTCTGGCGGGCCTGATTGGCCGCCGGGCCGGCGCCGCCTCAGGAGTGGGGCGCCGGCGGTCCCTTTTTGTCGCGGGAGGCTCCCATGAGCACGCTGCGTCTGGATGATCTCAAGCAATATTCGGACACCCTGCGGACCCGCGACGGCGACGTGCTGACTGTGCGCTTCGTCGAGCCGCGCGACACCGACGAAATCCAGCACTATTTCCGCTCGCTGTCGTCCCGCTCCCGCTACAACCGTTTCTTCGGAGCGCTGAGCGAGTTGCCGAAGGCACTCCTGCACGACTTCACCCATGTCGGCGAGCGCGAACGCTTCAGCGTGATCGCGACCATGATGGTCGATGGTTTCGAGACCATCGTCGGCGAAGCGCGCTATGCCTTCCACGCCGAGAGCTCGAGCTTCGAATTCGGCTTGTCGGTCGACGACCGCTGGCAGGGCCACGGCATCGGCACAGCGCTCCTCAAAAATCTCGAATGCCGCGCGGCTGCCTTCGGCGCCGAACACATTTTCGGCGACACGCTTCGCGCCAACGACGTGATGATCTCGCTCGCCCGCAAATCCGGCTTTGCCTTCGTCAATCACCCGGACGACTGGAAGCTGGTTCGCTTCGACAAGGAGATCGCAGTCGAGCCGAACGACATTCCCTGCGCAAGCTGGCGTCTCGCCGCCCTTTCCCGTCAGGCCGAAAGCCTCTCAGCCACAGCCTGACACGACTGAAAGCCCGGTTCTGGCGAACCAGAACCGGGCTGATTTTTTCCCACATCACACGGCCTGATCGCCGGTAAAGTCGGTCGAGGTCGACACCATCAGCCACTCCGCGAGCTCCCTCGCGACAAAGGCGTTCTTTGCCTCGATCCGTTCCACGGTGTCGCTGCCGAGCGGCAAGCGCAGCGGCGCTTTCGCCGCGTCGGCCAATTCGAGGAACGCCTGCGCCAGCTTGCGCGGATCGCCGCGCTGGCCGTGATTGACGTCGGCGGCGTGCGCGCGCGTCTTGCCGACGGTCTCGCTGTAATCGTCGATCTGGAGGGCTGTGCGCGACAGTGAGGTCTCGTCGAGGAAATCGGTGCGGAAGAAGCCCGGCTCGACCACGGTCACTTTGATTCCGAGGGGAGCCACTTCGCCGGCCAGCGCCTCGCTGATCCCTTCGACCGCGAATTTGGTGGCGCCATAGACGCCCCAGCCAGGATAGCCGGTGTAGCCGCCGACCGACGAGATGTTGATGATGTGGCCTGAGCGTTGGCGGCGCATATGCGGCAGCACCGCACGGGTGACGCCGAGCAGGCCGAACACATTCGTGGCGAACAGCTTCTGCGTCTCCGCGGCGCTCGCCTCCTCGATTGCACCGAGTAGGCCGTAGCCAGCATTGTTGACGAGGATGTCGATACGCCCGAAGCGCTTCACCGCCTGGCCCGCGGCCTCATGGGCTTCGGCCTCGCTGGTGACGTCGAGCCGGGTGGCCAGCAGGCGCTCGTGACTGCCGAGCCGCGCGGTGACGGTCGAGGGATCGCGCGCGGTCGCGACTACGGCATCGCCAGCCTTGAGTGCCGCTTCGGCTATCAACGCGCCAAATCCGCGGGACGCTCCTGTGATGAACCAGACACGCATGGTGTTTGCTCTTTCCATTTGAGGCCCCGACGACGTGCCGAAGCTGATGGACAAACGTGTAGCGCCTCGCCATAGCTGAGATAATCCGCTATATATTCTTCAAGTTAGTGAGCAAAATTCATCAATGCGGATCGACCCATCCGACCTCGCGACCTTCCTCGCCATTGCCCGTCACCGCAGCTTTCGGGCGGCGGCGACCGAGCTCGGTGTCACGCCATCGGCGTTGTCCCATGCGCTGCGCAACATCGAGGAACGGCTCGGCCTGCGGCTGGTGAACCGCACCACGCGGAGCGTGGCCTTGACCGAAGCCGGCGAGCGTCTGTTTGCCCGCATCAAGCCGGCGTTTCGCGATATCGACGACGCGCTCGAAGACCTCAACAATTTCCGCGGCAAGCCGGCCGGCACGCTGCGCTTCACCGCCGCGCGCCAGTCGGCGCAGCTCGTGCTGTTGCCGATCGTGACGCGTTTCCTCAAGGCGTTTCCGGACGTCAGCATCGAGATCATGATCAACGATGCCCTGATCGACATGGTCGCGGCCGGCTTCGATGCCGGCGTGCGCTTTGGCGAGACCATCGCTGCAGACATGATCGCGGTGCCGATCGGCCCGCGTCATCGCTTTGCAGTGATCGGCTCGCCTGCTTTCTTCAGATCCTACAAGACGCCGGCGACGCCGCACGACCTGAAAGCACTGCCCTGCATCCGCTACCGCTTCACCAGCGGTGCGCTCTATCATTGGGAGTTCGAGCGCGGAGGCATCGAGGTCGATATCGACGTCATGGGACCGCTGACGCTGAACGACCAGGACCTCATGGTCGATGCAGCGCTCGACGGTGCCGGCCTTGCCTATGTGCTCGAAGGGCAGGTGGAAGAGTTGCTCGCGAAGCGCAAGCTGGTCCGCGTGCTTGCCGACTGGTGCCCGGCCTATCCGGGTTTCTTCCTGTACTATCCGAGCCGCCGGCAATTGCCGGCAGCACTACGGGCCTTCGTCGATTTCGCACGGACGCCTGCCGCGTAGCCCGGCCGGAGCGAAGCGCAATCCGGGCTGCGAAATATCGATCGCTGCCGAATGAACGGCGAAGCGCGTTACTTCCCCGTGAACACCGGCTTGCGCTTCTCGATGAAGGCCTGCACCGCTTCCTTGTGATCGGCCGTCGCGGTCAGGCGGATCAGCCGCCCGGCCTCGTGGTCGCGGGCGGTCTCGAAATCGAACAGCAACGCTTCGTCCAGATTGTCCTTCATGTAACGCAGCGCGAGCCGCGGGCCCTCGGCCAGCGATTTGGCCAGTGCGAACGCCTCCTCCTGCAATTTGTCGTCCGGCACGACGCGATTGACGAGGCCAATCGCCTCGCACCTGATGGCATCGACCTTGTCGCCCGTGAACATCAATTCGCGCGCTCGTGCCGTGCCGACCAGACGCGTGAGCAACCAGGCGATGCCGTAGTCGCCGCTGAGCGCAACGCGAGCATAGCCGGTGGCAACGAACGCCGATTGCGCGGCGATGCGGATGTCACAGGCCATGGCGATTGCGAGCCCCGCGCCGACCGCGGGCCCGGACAGGGCCGCGATTGTCGGCTTGCGCACGGAGACCAGCGCGCCGGTGAGGAGCCGCTGCCGCTCCTGCAAATCGGCGACCCGGTCGTCGAAGGACATTTCGAGCTTGGCCTTGTCGCGATGCGCGCCCATGCCCTTGACGTTGCCGCCGGCGCAGAAGGCGGCGCCGGCACCGGTGATCAGCAGCGCGCCGACACTTTGATCCTCGCCGCAGGTCCGGATCATGGCGCGCAGCGCCGGCGTCAGCGTGTCCGACAGCGAGTTGCGCGCCTCGGGCCGGTTCAGCGTGATCACCGCGACGCGGTCGCGAATGACGCAGAGGAGTTCGTCGGTGCCGGTGTCGATGGTGGTTTCGATGGTCATGCTTCCATGCTCCCGTAGGGTAGGCAAAGCGCAGCGTGCCCACCGCTTCTGCATCCCGTGTGATCATGAGGGGTGGGCACGGCGCTGCGCGCCTTTGCCCACCCTACGGCAGTTCACCTCAAAACTTCTCCACCCAGGGGCGCAGCTCCATTTCCCAGGTCCAGGCGCTGCGCGGCTGTTGCAGGACGTTCCAGTAGCTCTGTGCGATCGCATCGGGATCGAGCATCGAATCCGGCCTGTCCGGCGCCTCCGTGCGCGCTGCGCTACGGATGCCGCCGTCAATGACGAAATGTGCGACGTGAATGCCCTGCGGCGCGAGCTCGCGCGCCATGCTCTGCGCGAGCCCGCGTAGCGCGAACTTGCCCATCGCAAATGGTGCCGACTGCGCATAGCCCTTGACGCTCGCCGATGCGCCCGTGAACAGGATCGCGCCGTGCTTGTTGGGCAGCATGCGTTTGGCCGCCTCTTGCGCCACCAGGAAACCGCCGAAGGCGCTGACCGTGATCGACTGCGCGACATCGGCTGCGACGAGCTCGACGAACGGCCCGCGCGTCCGGCCGCTCGCGTTGTAGACCACGACGTCGGGCGTGCCGATCTCGCGCTCGACGAGGCCGAACAGGCGTTCGACCTCCTCCGGCTTGCTTGCGTCACAAATATAGGCCTTAGCGCCTGTCTCGCCGCAGAGTGCGCCGAGCTTTTCGATCTTCCGCGCGGCGAGCGCTACGCGCAGGCCCCGGGCGGACAACAGCCGTGCCAGCGAGGCGCTCAAACCTTCGCCGGCACCGACGATGAGCGCGATGTTGTATTTGGGATGTTCCATGGTGCGATCCTATGGGGAGCGGGAACAGCGGATCTATGCATGCTTCGCTCGGACGACCAGCCGCGTCCACTGAGGCGGTCGATCACAATTCCGCAGAGCGGTCCCGGCCATCGCCACGCTCATGCCTCCCTGACGATTTGCGGCTTTATCGACAGCCTCGCCTGGAGCATGATCGACATCATCCAAAGCAGCAAGCACCAAAGCGGCAGGAAATGCCGCGGGACGGAAACGAAAGAGGTCGACCATGCACAAGCCGGGTACGTCGCAGCAGGAAAGCGTCGCGGCCGAGCAGCCGGGCCTGCTTGCGCCCGACACCACAGGCATGAATTTCTATCGCGCCGATCGGGCGTTGACGGACCTGTTGCGCATCCACTTGCCCGATCCGTTGTTCCGTCACATCGAGCCGCATCTCGATCGTCTCGGCGAGCTCGCCGGCGGCACTCTCGACGAATGTGCGCGGCTCGCCGACCGGCATACGCCGGTGCTGCATCAGCGCGACAAGTTCGGGCGCGACGTGCAGTGGATCGAATATCATCCGGCCTATCGCGAACTCGAGAGAGCTGCGTTCGGCGAGTTCGGCATTCACGCGCTGTCGATCCGCAAGGGCATCATGGGTTGGCCGGACAAATATCCCGTCGTGGCAAAACACGCCTTCACCTTCCTGTTCAACCAGACCGAATTCGGCATGGGCTGCCCGATCAACGTCACCGACGGCTGCGCCAAGCTTCTGGCGAATTTCGGCAGTGAGGCGCTGAAGGCGAAATATCTGGACGGCCTGACCCAGACCGACATGACCAAATTGACGCAAGGCGGCCAGTTCATGACGGAGAAGGAGGGCGGCTCCGATGTCGGCACGTTGACGACGCGCGCCGTGTCGGAGGGCGATCATTGGCGGCTCCACGGCGAAAAATGGTTCTGCTCGAATGCCGACGCTAAAGTCGTGATGCTGCTGGCGCGTCCTGAAGGCGCCGGTCCCGGCACACGTGGTGTCGGCCTGTTCCTGATGCCACGCTTCCTCGATGACGGTTCGCAAAATCACTACCGGATCGTGCGGCTGAAGGACAAGCTCGGCACCCGCTCGATGGCCTCGGGCGAGATCAAGCTCGAAGGCGCGATCGCCTATGCTGTCGGCAAGCTCGAACGCGGCTTCGTGCAGATGGCTGAGATGGTCAACTCCTCGCGGCTCTCGAACGGCGTGAAGTCGACGGCGCTGATGCGCCGCGCCTACCACGATGCGATGACTGTGGCGACCAATCGCGTCGTGTTCGGTAAGCGCATCATCGACCTGCCGCTCGGACGGCGGCAGATGATGAAGATCCTGCTGCCGGTCGAGCAGGCGTTGTCGATGAGCTTTCTGACCGCCGACGCACTCGACCGCGCCGAGGCCGGCAGCCAGGATGCAGCAGCGCTGCTGCGCATCCTCACCCCGACGCTGAAGTTCCGCGCCACGCGCGATGCGCGAAAGGTCTGCGGCGATGCGCTCGAGATGCGCGGCGGCATCGGCTATATCGAGGAGTTCGCCACCGCGCGCCTGTTGCGCGATGCCCATCTCGGCTCGATCTGGGAAGGCACCGGCAACATCGTGGCGATCGACGCCTTGACGCGAGCGATCGGCCGTCATGGCGCAGAAGCCGCACTCGCCGCCGATCTGCATGCCCGGCTGAACGACAGCGCATCCGTGCCGCAGGCCTGGCGCGATCGCCTGCACGGGCTTACCGATCGTGCCGTCGGCTTCGCGCGCGAGGTCGCTGATAGCGCCGACAATGAAGCCGATGCGCGGCGCGCCACCAGCCTGCTCTATCATGTCGCAAGCGCGGTCGCGCTCGCATGGGAATCACATCGCATCCACGAGATGCGCGGCGATGCCCGACGGCTGCTGTTGTCGCGGCTCGTGATCGATCATCGGGTCTCGGCGAGCGATCCGTTCCGGGTCACGGAAAATCCGACGCAACAAGCCATCGTGTCGCTGCTGCTGGGCGAGCGTGCGGCTGCGATGCCCGAGGTTGGCGAGCTGGTTCTGGCGGCGTAGGCTCGTCCTTCACCTCTCCCGATGGGAGAGGTGGGGGCCTGCACCCAACGAAATCAAAAAAACGAGGAAAGACCGATGAAGGCTGCCGTTCTCCATGAAGTCAACAAGCCGCTCGTCATCGAGGATGTCAGCCTGTCGAAGCCGGGCCCGCGCGAGGTTTTGATCCGCACCGCGGTCGCGGGCCTCTGCCACTCCGACCTGCACTTCATGGAAGGGCTCTATCCGCATCCGCTGCCCGCGGTGCTCGGCCATGAATCGGCTGGTGTCGTCGAGCAGGTGGGCTCCGATGTCACCTATGTGAAGCCGGGCGATCACGTCGTCACCTGTCTCTCCGTGTTCTGCGGCACCTGTGACAATTGCACGACGGGACGCACCGTGCTCTGCACCGACACCACGGTCAAGATGCTGCCGGGCGTCTCCGATCGGATGCAGTGGTCGAAGCCGGAGAAGCTGCACCAGTTCCTCAACCTGTCGTCCTTCGCCGAGCAGATGCTGGTGCACGAGAACGCTATCGTCAAAATCCGCAAGGACATGCCGCTCGAGCTTGCCGCGCTGATCGGTTGCGGCGTGATCACCGGCTACGGCGCGGTCGTGAACACCGCAAAAGTCCAGGCGGGCGAGACCGTGGCGGTGATCGGCTGCGGCGGCGTCGGCATGGCCGCGATCAACGGCGCCGAGATTGCGGGTGCCGGCCGCATCATCGCCATCGATACCAACCCGGCAAAACTCCAGCTCGCGACCAAGTTAGGGGCGACCGACATCATCAATCCCACTGAGGGCGACGTTGTGAAGCAGGTGCGCGACCTCACCAATGGCGGAGTGCATCATTCCTTCGAGGTGCTCGGACGCAAGGAGACCGCCGAGCAGGCGTTCGGCATGCTCGCCGCCGGCGGCACCGCGACGATCGTCGGCATGATCCCGTTCGGCCAGAAGATCGAGCTGCATGGCTTCGACTTCCTGCGCGAGCGCAAGATCCAGGGCTCCTCGATGGGCTCGAACCATTTTCGCGTCGACATGCCGCGTTTGGTCGATTTCTATCTGCGCGGCCGCCTGCACCTGGAAGATTGGATCTCCGCCAAGCTGAAACTCTCCGAAATCAACGAAGGCTTCGCCAACATGAAAGTCGGCAAGACGCTGCGCAGCGTGATCATGTTCGATAGCTAGTGCCGACGCGAACTCAGCGTTGCTGCCCCAATTCAGGTGTCATCGCCCGGCTTGACCGGGCGATCCAGTACGCCGCGGCAGTTGTTGTAGGCCTCGCGGCCTCTGGAATACTGGATGCCCCGGTCGAGCCGGGGCATGACAGCGGAGAGTGGTGCGCAGCTTGGCCGAACGCCGCAGCCGCCGTTTGACGGTGATTGCGGTGGGACGCAGGAACGCAGCAAGACCTACGCCGCGCCTATCAATATCCCGACTCCGAGCACGATGGCGCCGCCGAGCACGATCTGGAACACCGCCTGGAGGAACGGCGTATCCATGTAGCGCGCGCGGATGAATGCGATCGCCCACAATTCGAAGAACACGACGACGCAGGCGATCACGGTGGCGATCCAGAACGCGTTGGGCCAGGAGTCCGGGAGGAGATAGGGCATGGTGTGGCCTAGCCCGCCGAGCGTCGTCATCAGGCCGCAGGTGACGCCGCGCAGCCAGGGTGAGCCGCGGCCGGTGAGCGAGCCGTCGTCCGACAAGGCTTCCGCAAAGCCCATGCTGATGCCGGCGCCGATCGAAGCTGCAAGGCCGACCAGAAACGTCTGCCAGTTCTGATGTGTCGCGAAGGCCGCGGCGAACAGCGGCGCGAGCGTCGAGACCGAGCCGTCCATCAAGCCGGCCAAGCCCGGCTGCACATATTGCAGCAGGAACATGCGGCGGCTGGTGCGATCTTCTTCGGCGCGCACGTCGGGACTGAGGATCTCGCCGGTCAGCCGCGTTGCGGTCTTCTCGTGGGCCTTCTCGGCTTCGGCGAGATCGCCCAGGAGCCGGCGCACGCCGACGTCCTGGGCCTGTTCGGCGGCCTTGATGTAGAATCGTTCGGCCTGCAGCTCCATCGTCTCGACCTCCTTGCGGATGGTGCCGAGGGATAAGTTCTTGGTCAGCCAGATCGGGCGGCGGCGCAGGAAGCCCTTGACGTCCTCGCGGCGGATCGGCGGCAGATGCGGTCCGAAGCGCTGCTCATACATTTCCAGCAGCATATGGCGATGGCCGCGCTCCTCTTCGGCCATCTCCTCGAACAGTTTTGCCGAGTCCGGATAGCGGTCCTTCAGGTCCTCGGCGAAAGCCATGTAGATGCGGCTGTCCTCCTCCTCGGAGGCGATGGCGACCGCGAGCACCTCGCGTTCGGTCAGATCGGCGAAATTCTTCACGACGGGTCCAACAACTTTAGAATGGTTCTAAAGTGTTATAGGGCTCCGAGTTTCCGCGGTCAAACCGTCCCGCTGGCCGTTTGGGCCCGGGCGAGGAACTCGATCAACAGCCGGCTGACCTCGGCGGGCTGCTCCTGCTGCACCCAATGACCGGCGCCATCGACGAGATGGCAGCCGAGCATGTTCGTGCAGGCGCGGGCCTGCATCGCCTCGAACACGCCAGGACGCTGATACGTGCCCCAATCCTGCTTGCCGGAGATGAAGCAGGAGGGCACGTCGATGGTGCGGCCGGAGAACAGTTGCAATTCGTTATTGAAAGCACCCGACGTGCCGCAGCGGTACCATTGCAGCCCGCCCTGGAATCCAATGCGACCATATTCGGCACTATAGTAGGCAAGCTCCTGATCCGGCAGCCACTGGTTGGCGGCGATCTCGGAAGGCGAGGGCATTTCCTTCGCGACCGTCTGCGGCATGGTCTCGCCGAGATCCATCACGTAATAGGTCGGCAGCTTTGCGAGCTCGCCGGCGGACCAGGATTTCAGCGGATAGGGCTTGTTGTCTTTCCAGTCCGCGCTCTTGTGATGATAATAGGCGCGCAGGAAATCGTGCACGCCCTGTGGCGCGCGATGCATGTCGGCATTCGCTTCGCGCGTCGAATAGTACCATTGGTAATGCTTGCGCGGCCGCGGCAGCACGGCGAGCTCGCGATGCACGGGATCATCGGCTGGCGGCGCCGCCGGCTTGTCGGCTGTGTTGAACGGCAGGGACGGCGGTCCGCCGAACGGCGCGCTCATCATCACCACCGAGCGGAACACGTCGGGCCGCAGCAGCGCACACCAGGATGCAACCGGGCTGCCGAAATCATGTCCGATCACGTCGACGCGCCGATAGCCGAGCGCCGACACCAGCCCGAGTGCGTCACGCACGAGGTTGAAGAGCCGGAAGGGCGTGAGATCGCCGTCGTAGTCTGCCTGCCATCCGGTGGTGCGCCCATAGCCGCGCTGGTCCGGGGCGATCACGTGATAGCCGGCAGCGGCGAGCGCCGGCATGACCTTGCGCCAGGAGAAGGCGAGCTCCGGAAAGCCGTGCAGCAGCAGCACGCAGGGCCGCCCCCGCGTCTCGAAGCCGGCTTCGAGCACGTGCATGCGCAGGCTGTTGATACCATCGACGTAACGCGAGCGGATGCCGGAGGGCAGGGGGATGTCGGGGAGATCGGTCATGGCATTTCCTCGTCGTGTCGCGGACGCAGCGAGCTTTCTCGTGCCCCGGACGCAGCGCGGCATGCAATGACGCGCTGCGTCCGGGGCCCAGCTTTTCGACACTATACAGAAAATCGCCATGGGTCCCGGCTCTGCGCCGCACCGCTTGCGCGGTGCGGCGCGTCCGGGACACGAGGCTCACTTAGATCTTCACCGCCGCCTTCGGCCAATACCGGTCGCGCAAATGGCGCTTGACCAGCTTGCCGGTGGGCGTGCGTGGCAGCTCGGCCTCGAAATCGATCGAGCGCGGGCACTTGAGGGCGGAGAGGCGGCTTTTGCAGTAGGCGATCAGGTCGGCTTCGAGTTCCTTGCCGGCGCGGCCCATGTCGTGCGGCTGCACCACCGCCTTCACCTCCTCGCCCATCTCCTCGTTCGGCACGCCGAACACGGCGACGTCGGCAACCTCGGGGTGGCTGATCAGCACGTCCTCGGTCTCCTGCGGGTAGATGTTCACGCCGCCCGAGATGATCATGTAGGACTTGCGGTCGGTGAGATAGAGGAAGCCGTCCTTGTCGAGATAACCGACGTCGCCGAGCGTCGACCAGCCCTTGGCGTTATAGGCCTTTTTCGTCTTGTCGGGATCGTTGTGATAGGTGAAGGCCGGCGCGTCGGCGAAATAGACCGTGCCGATCTCGCCAACCGGTTGCTCCTCGTCGTTCTCGTCCAAAATCTTGATCTTGCCGACCACCGCGCGGCCCACGCTGCCGCGATGTTCGAGCCATTGCGCGGAGTTGCAGACGGTGACGCCGTTGCCTTCCGAGCCCGCATAATACTCGATCAGGATCGGCCCCCACCATTCGATCATTTTCGCTTTCACGTCGACCGGGCAGGGCGCGGCAGCATGGATCGCGCCCTTGAGGGTGGAGACATTGTACTTCGCGCGGGTCTCGTCCGGCAGCTTCAGCATGCGCACGAACATGGTCGGGACGAGCTGCGACTGCGTCACCTTGTACTTCTCGACCAGCTTCAAGAACTCCTCGGCGTCGAAATGCTCCATGATGATCGAGGTGCCGCCGAGCACGATCGCCATCATGTTGAAGCGCAAGGGAGCTGCGTGATAGAGCGGGGCGGGTGACAGATAGATGGTCCCGGCGTTCATGCCGCACATGTCGGCGCAGAGCACGCGCAGAAATGCGTTCGGCTCGTCGATGGGCTTGCCCTCGAAGGCCTTCTTGATGCCCTTGGGGCGGCCCGTGGTGCCCGACGAATACAGCATGTCATAGCCGGCGACCTCGTCCGCGATCGGCGTAACCGGCTGCGCCGCGGCTTCCTTGTCGTAGGAGCGGAAGCCGGGCAGCGGCTCGTCCATCATGTAGAAGATGGGCTCGCCCGTTGCGCCCTTGATCAACCCCTTGATCTGGTCGGCGCATGTCGGCGTGGTGATGACGATCTTGGCGCCGCAATCGCCGATGATGTAGTCGATCTCGTCCTGCTTCAGGTAGCGGCTGATCGCGGTGTAATAGAGCCCGCTGCGCTGCGCGGCCCAGCAGATCTCCATGAATGCAAGACGGTTCTCCATCAACAGCGCGATGTGATCGCCGGCCTTCAGTCCGAGCGAGCGGAACAGGTTTGCACCCTGGTTCGAGAGTTCGTCGAGCTCGCGATAAGTGATCGCCTTGCCGGTTCCGGCCATCTGGTAGGCGATCTTGTCGGGTGTGGTGCGGGCGTAGACGGAGGGGTGGGTCATTGACGCAGATCCCAAGGCAAACGAGATGTCGTCCCCGCGAAGGCGGGGACCCATAACTCAAGGGAGAGGTTGTAGCGTGAGATAGTGGTTACCACTCTTCGCCAAACCACGTCCTGTGGTTATGGTCCCGGATCTGCACTCGCTGACGCTCGCTGGTCCGGACGACACTTCTGATTGTGGCAGCAGCTTACAGTCTTTCAACGATCGTCACATTCGCCATGCCACCGCCTTCGCACATGGTCTGGAGGCCATAGCGCTTGCCACGCTGCTTCAGCGCATGCAGCAACGTCGTCATCAGCTTGGTGCCGGAGCCGCCGAGGGGATGGCCGAGCGCGATCGCGCCGCCGTTGACGTTGAGGCGGGCGGGATCGGCGCCGGTGGCCTTCAGCCACGCCGTCGGAACCGAGGCGAAGGCCTCGTTGACCTCGAACAGGTCGATGTCGCCGATTGCCATGCCGGCCTTTTCCAGCGCGCGCTTGGTGGCGTGCAGCGGCGCATCCAGCATGATCACGGGATCGCCGCCCGTCATGGTCATGTGATGCACGCGCGCGAGCGGCTTGACGCCGAGCGACTTGAGGCCGCGCTCGTTCACCACCATCACGCCGGAGGCGCCGTCGCAGATCTGGCTGGCGCTCGCAGCCGTCAGCTTGCCGTTCTCGGCGATCAGCTTGACGCTCTTGATGCCGTCGAGGCTGGCGTCGAACCGGATGCCTTCGTCGATGTGATGGGTGTCCTTCGAGCCGTCGGCGCGGGTGATCTCGAGCGGTACGATCTCGTCCTTGAAGTGGCCTGCTTGCGTCGCGGCAATCGCGCGCTGATGGCTGTTGTAGGAATACTCGTCGAGTTCGTCCTTGGAGAGGCCGTACTTCTCGGCCATCATCTCCGCGCCGGTGAACTGGCTGAACACGATGTTCGGATAGCGCTGCTCGATGCCCGGGCTCTTATAGTGGCCAAAGCCGTTCTTCGCCGCGAGCTGCGAGGACAGGCCCATCGGCACGCGGGTCATCGATTCCACGCCGGCCGCGATCACGACGTCCATCGCGCCGGACATCACGGCTTGCGCAGCGAAATGCAGCGCCTGCTGCGAGGAGCCGCACTGCCGGTCGATCGAGGTGCCCGGCACGCTCTCCGGCAGTTTCGAGGCCATGATCGCGTTGCGTGCGACGTTGTTGGACTGCTCGCCGACCTGCATCACGCAGCCCATGATGACGTCCTCGACCTGGGCCGGATCGACCTTGCTGCGGTCGACCAGCTCGTCCAGCACCTTTGCGGCGAGATCGGCCGGATGCCAGCCGGCGAGGCGGCCCCCCTTGCGCCCGCCAGCGGTTCGCGCGGCGGCGACGATGTAAGCCTCGGCCATATCGGTTTCTCCCTGAATTCTTCTGAACGGTTGGTTGTCGGGGGCGGATTAAAGGGGTCGATGATGATTTAGTCAATCGATCAATTAACTCTTGTGGGGAGGCGCTGCATGCGCTTATCTGCGGCCCTTCACACGGCGGGACAGGGATCTCCGTGACTACCAGCGTACCGAACAGGCTTCCGGGCGGCAAAAATTCCACGGCAGAGAAACTGCTGGTGGCCGCGAGCGAGCTGATGATCGAACGCTCGTCGATCGAGATTTCGCTCAGCGACATTGCGCAGAAGTCCGGCGCCAACGCCGCGCTGGTCAAATATCATTTCGGCAACAAGGACGGCCTCTTGCTCGCGCTGCTCGCACGTGATGCCGCGACCGAGCTATCCAACCTCGAATATCTCCTTGTGCAGCCGATCACGCCGACCGCGAAGCTGAGGCTGCATATCGGCGGGATCATCCGCGCCTATCACCGGTTCCCCTACATGAACCGGCTGATCCACTATCTCCTGCATGAGAGCACGGCGGAGTCCGCCGACGAGGTCTCAAAGTTCTTCGTCGCGCCGCTGCTCGATTTCCATCGCCGCCTGCTCGCCGAGGGCATCAGCCGCGGCGAGTTCCGTATCACCGATCCCGTGCTGTTCTACACCAGCCTGATCGGCGCCTGCGATCACCTGTTCTTCGGCCGGCACGCGATGTCTCGCGCGACCGGCGTCGGCCCGGTCACCGACGAAGTCTGCCGGCAATACATCAAGCACATGGAAACGCTGATCTGCGGCGGCATCCTCACGCAAGCCGAGGAAGCTGCCGCGGCCGGATAATCCGGCCCAAGACGTTCAAATCCAGAGACGTTCAAGTCCAGAGACGTTCAAGTCCAGAGAAGAAACGCCCAAGGAGAGGTACTAGCGATGCAGTTGAAAGACGTAGCCGTTCTCATCACCGGTGGTGGTTCGGGCCTTGGTGCCGCGACCGCCCGCGCCATGGCCGCCAAGGGCGCCAGGATCGGCGTGATCGACCAGAGCAAGGAGAACGCCGAGAAGGTCGCGGCGGAAGTAAAGGGCGTCGCGCTGCACGCCGACGTCACCGACGAGGACGGCATCAAGGCCGCGATCGCGAAGGCGGAAAGCGCGCATGGCATCGCGCGTGTGCTGATGAACTGCGCCGGCATCGGCGGCTCGCAGCGCATCGTCGGCAGGGACGGCGTCTATCCGCTGGCGAAGTTCGCGCGCATCATCAACGTCAACCTGATCGGCACCTTCAACTGCCTGCGCCTGTTCGCCGAGCGCCTAGTCACGGCAGAGCCGATCGGCGAGGAGCGTGGCGTCATCATCAACACCGCGTCCGCTGCGGCCTATGAAGGCCAGATCGGCCAGATCGCCTACTCGGCCTCGAAAGGCGGCGTCGTCGGTCTCACGCTGCCCGCAGCGCGCGATCTGGCGAGCCAGAAGATCCGCGTCAATACCATCGCGCCCGGCCTGTTCTTCACGCCGCTGCTGATGGGCCTGAGCGAAGAGGCACTGAAGAGCCTTGGCTCGCAGGTGCCGCATCCCTCGCGCCTCGGCGATGCAGCCGAGTACGGCGCGCTCGCCGTGCACATCGTCGAGAACGCCATGCTCAACGGCGAGACCATCCGCCTCGACGGCGCCATCCGCATGGCGCCGCGGTAAGTGATGCGTTTCTTCCTTCTCCCCTTGCGGGAGAAGGTGGCATAGGCGGCCTTTGGCCGCCGTTCTTAAAAGGACGCCGATGCTTCGCATCGGCTATGGCGCCGGATGAGGGGTCTCTATCCGTGGAGACAAACCCCTCACCCAAGCGAACTCTTGGCTCACAGCGATCCATGCCCTCTCCCACAAGGGGAGAGGGCGCAGCAATCGGCACCTCATGCCGCGGATGCAGGAAGTTCACTTCCTCGACGAGCGAAAGCCTGTCTATATCAAGCGCTGAACCAGAATGATCCGCAAAGGACGATAATTCCGGGAGACGCAAAATGAGTGGGAATGCGGCAGCGGTGATGACGAAGCCCGCTTTTCGCAAGATCGAATGGCTGCCGCGCGACATCGACGTCGAGCGGCGCGACGACGGCACGGTGGTGCTGAAGTCGCGCATTCCGCTGCAGCCTTACGAGACGCACATTCCCGCCTCGCTGGCGAAATGGGCGAGGGAAGCGCCCGAGCGCATCTGGCTCGCGCAGCGCGGCGGCCCGGATCGCGCATGGCGCAAGGTGTCCTACGGTGAAGCCAAGCGAACGGTGGATGCGCTGACGCAAGGGCTGCTCAATCTCGGTCTCGACGGCCGGCCCGTTGCGATCCTCTCCGGCAATTCGATCGAGCACGCGCTGATGACGCAGGCTGCGATGCAGGCGCGTTCGCCGGCCGCGCCGGTGTCGCCGGCTTACTCGTTGATGAGCCATGATCACGTCAAGCTGAAATATTTGTTCGACCTGATCAAGCCGGCCGTCGTGATGGTGCAGGACGGTCCGACTTTCGAGAAGGCGCTGAAAGCGCTCGACCTCAACGGCGTTACCGTCGTTCACGTCGTGCGACCCTGTGAAGGCATCAACAGCGTCAGTTTCGCTGAGTTTGCGACACCGCCGGTAACGGCTGACGTCGATGCCTCGATCGCGCAGATCACACCGCAGACGGTCGGCAAGCTCCTGTTTACGTCGGGTTCGACCGGCATGCCCAAGGCCGTCATCAACACGCAGGCGATGATGTGTGCCAACGCGGCGATGATGATGCAGGTGCGGCCGCGCGACCCGAATGGTCCGATCTCGACCATGCTCGACTGGATGCCCTGGAATCACACCATGGGCGGCAATGCCGCGTTTCATCCGATCCTGGTCGATGGCGGCACGCTCTATATCGACGACGGACGGCCGATGCCGGGCCAGTTCGAGGAGACGCTGCGCAATTTGCACGAGATCTCGCCGACCTACTACGCCAACGTGCCGGCAGGTTACGCCGCGCTCGCTGCCGCGATGGAGAAGGACGATGCGCTCTGCCGCTCCTTCTTCAAGAACCTCTCCATCATGGCCTATGGCGGGGCGCGCCTACCGGACGACCTCTACGACCGCATGCAGGCCCTCGCGGTGAAAACCACCGGCGAACGCATCGTGTTCTACACCGGCTGGGGCTCGACCGAGACCGCGCCGACCTCGACCGGCACCTATTGGGACACCGAGCGCGTCGGCCTGATCGGCCTGCCGTTCCCTGGCGTCGAATTGAAGATGGTGCCATGCGGCTCGAAGTACGAGCTGCGTCTGCGCGGCGTCAACGTCACGCCCGGTTATTTCGGTCAGGCTGAGCTGACCAGGAAGATGTTCGACGAGGAGGGTTTTTACTGCATCGGCGATGCCGGCATCTTCGTCGACGATGCCGATCCGGTACAGGGCATCATCTTCGCGGGGCGCGTCGTCGAGGATTTCAAGCTCACGACTGGCACCTTCGTGCATGTCGGCTCGCTCCGCACCGACGCGATCGCGGCCGCGACGCCGGTCTTGCATGACGCGCTGGTCGCCGGACAGGATCGCGCCTGCATTGGTTTGCTTGCTTGGCCGAACCTGCATGCATGCCGCCAGCTCGTCGGCAATTCGGAGCTGAGTTTTGAGGACGCAGTGAAGCACCCCGAGGTGATCGCCTGCTTCAGGCGTGGGCTGGAGACACACAACAGGGAATGCGAGGGCGCGAGCAGCCGCATCATTGCCCGCGCCATGCTGATGATCGAACCGCCATCGATCGATGGCAATGAGCTGACAGACAAAGGCTACATCAACCAGCGCGCTGGCCTCGAGCGCCGCGCCGCGCTGGTGGAGCGGCTTTATGCCGAGAACCCTGATGACGACGTGATCGTGCTGCGATGAAATCAACACTCTCACCACTCGTCATTCCGGGGCGCGACGAAGTCGCGAGCCCGGAATCCATAACCACCAGTCGGGGGTATGGATTCCGGGCCTGGCCCTTCGGGCCATCCCGGAATGACGGCACAAACTAATGACAAAATAAAAAAGGTAAGCCGCCATGAACTTCGATTTCTCTGATGACCAAAAGCAGCTCCGCGACCAGGCGCGCAAATTCCTCAGTGAAAAATGCTCGCCCAAGGCGGTGCGCGTCGTGCTCGATGGCAAGGTGCCCTATGACAAGGAGCTGTGGAAGGGCCTCGCCGAGATGGGCTTCCTCGGTGTCGCCATTCCCGAGGAGTTCGGCGGCGCGGGCGCCGGCCATCTCGAACTCTGCGTGATCGCCGAGGAGATGGGCCGGGCGAACGCGCCAGTGCCGTTCTCCTCCACGGTCTATCTCGCGGCCGAAACGTTGCTGATCGCCGGGAGCGACGCGCAGAAGACAAAATGGTTGCCAGCGATCGCCTCCGGTGAGGCCATCGGTACGCTGGCGCTTTTCGAGGGCACGGGTAATCCGTCGCCGAAGAACATCAAGCTTGCCGCTTCCAACGGTTTGCTCAACGGTGTGAAGAAGCCGGTGCCGGATGGCGCGATTGCCGATTTCGCGATCCTTGCTGCGCGCACCGGATCCAGCGGTCGCGATAACGATATCTCGCTGTTCCTCGTCGATCTCAAGGCTGGCGGCGTCGAGGCGAGGAGCCTCACCAATCTCGATCCGACGCGCGTGCAGGCCGAGCTCACTTTCAAGAACTGCAAGGCCGAGCCGCTGGGGGCCGCGGGTGAAGGCTGGAGCATCCTGACCCAGGTGCTCGATCGCGCCGCGGTGCTTACGGCCTTCGAGCAGGTCGGCGGCGCCGATCGCGCGCTGGAGATGGGGCGCGACTACGCGCTCGACCGCATCGCCTTCGGCCGTCCGATCGGCTCGTTCCAGGCGATCAAGCACATGTTGGCGGACATGTATGTCGCGGCAACGCTGGCGCGCTCCAACAGCTACTACGGCGCCTGGGCGCTTTCGACCAATGCATCCGAGCTGCCGGAGGCCGCTGCCGCCGCGCGCATCAGCGCGACGCAGGCGTTCCAGCATTGCGCCAAGAACAACATCCAGGTTCACGGCGGCATGGGTTTCACCTGGGAGTTCGACTGTCACATGTACTACCGCCGCGCCAACGCGCTCGCGCTGGGGCTCGGCAGCCTATCGTATTGGGAAGATCAGCTGATCGACCGCATGCGCAAGAAGAACGCGGCGTAACGTGCCGTTCGTGTCCCGGACGCGATGCGGCACGTAGTGCCGCTTCGCAGAGCCGGGACCCAGGTGGCCGCAATGGACCCCGGATCAGCAGCGCACCACTTCGTGCTGCGCTGCGTCCGGGGAACGAACCGAGAGACAAGAAGATGAACTTCGACGACACCCCGCAGGAAGCCGCGTTCCGCGCCACGGCGCGCGCATGGATCGCCGCGAATGCGCCGAAGCAGTATGAGGACGAGCTACGCAAATCCTCGCTCGGCCGCACGCAGCTCAGGAACGCTGACATCCTGGACGTCGCAAAAGCCTGGCAGAAGAAGAAAGCGGATGCGGGCTGGGCCTGTCTGCACTGGCCGAAGGACTACGGCGGCCGTGGCGCTTCCCCGATCGAACGCGTGATCTGGCAGCAGGAAGAGGGCGTATTCGGCAAGCTCTCGGCGATGTTCATCATCGGCCACGGCATGTGCGGGCCGACCATGATGGCGTTCGCGCGCGAGGAGCATAAGCGCAAATTTTTGCCGCCACTTGCCTCCGGCGAGAAGATCTGGTGCCAGCTCTTCTCCGAGCCGGCCGGCGGCTCGGACGTCGCAGGCCTGCGCACCCGCGCCGAGAAGGACGGCGACGACTGGGTGATCAACGGCCAGAAGATCTGGACCTCGGGCGCGCATTATTCCGACTACGGCATCCTGCTCACCCGTACCGATCCCAACGTGCCCAAGCACAAGGGGCTCACCATGTTCTTCCTGGACATGAAGAGTCCGGGTGTCGAGGTGCGGCCGATCAGGCAGGCCAACGGCAATTCCGACTTCAACGAAGTCTATTTCACCAATGTCCGCATTCCCGATCACCAGCGTCTCGGCGAGGTCAATGACGGCTGGAACGTCTCGCTGACCACGCTGATGAACGAGCGGATGTCGATCGGTGCCGGCGTTGCCACCGGTTTCCCGGAGCTGTTCGACTATTGCGCGAGCTTGATGCTCGACGAGGGTCCGGCGATCGAAGACCGTAGCGTGCGCTCAAAGCTTGCAAATTACGCGGTGAGGGCGAGCGGCCTGAAGTACACCAGCATGCGCGCGATCTCCGCGCTGTCGCGCGGCGAGCGTCCGGGGCCGGAAAACTCCATCGGCAAGCTGGTCGCAGGCTCCATGATCCAGGAGGTCGCGATGTACGCGCTCGACCTGCAGGGCGCGGCCGGCGTCGTCAGCGGCCCCGAGGATGCCGAAGTCGCAGGCCGCTTCCAGGCCATGCTGCTGCGCGCGCCTGGCACCCGCGTCGAGGGCGGCACGGACGAGATCATGCGCAACATCATCGCGGAGCGCGTGCTGGGCCTGCCCGGCGACATCCGCGTCGACAAGGACGTGCCATTCAACAAGATCCCGACGAAGGGGAGAACTTAGCCGTCATTCCGGGGCGATGCGAAGCATCGAGCCCGGAATCCAGAGGTTGTGGATCGAGATTCCGGGTTCGCGCTTCGCGCGCCCCGGAATGACAAGAAAAAGGGAAGCGCCATGAATTTCGACGACACGCCGCAGGAAGCCGAGTTTCGAGCTACGGCCCGTACCTGGGTCGCCGCCAACGCGCCGAAGGAGTTCGAGGAGGAGCTGTCAAAGTCCTCGCTCGGTCGCATCCGGCTTGCGAAACACGACATGGTCGAGGTCGGCAAGGCCTGGCAGAAGAAGAAATCGGAGGCGGGTTGGGCCTGCCTGCACTGGCCGAAGGAATATGGCGGTCGTGGCGCAACGCCGATCGAGCGTGTGATCTGGCAGCAGGAAGAGGGCGTCTACGGCAAGCTGACGCAGCCGTTCCAGATCGGCGAAGGCATGTGCGGCCCGACCGTGATGGCCTGGGGCAGCGAGGAGGCGAAGCGCCGTTACCTGCCGAAGCTCGCCTCGGGCGAGGAAATCTGGTGCCAGCTTTTCTCCGAGCCGTCGGCCGGCTCCGACGTTGCGGGCTTGCGCACCCGCGCCGAGAAGAAGGGCGACAACTGGGTCGTCAATGGCCAGAAGATCTGGACGTCGGGCGCGCATTATTCGGACTATGGGCTCCTGATTGCGCGGACCGATCCCAACGTGGCCAAGCACAAGGGCCTCACCATGTTCTTCCTCAGCATGAAGAGCCCGGGCGTGGAGGTGCGGCCGATCAGGCAGGCCAACGGCATGCAGGAGTTCAACGAGGTCTATTTCACCGACGTGGTAATCCCGGACAGCCAGCGCCTGGGCGCCGTCGGCGACGGCTGGAACGCGTCGCTGACCACGCTGATGAACGAGCGCATGTCGATCGGCTCGCGGCTTGCGACCGGCGTGCCGGAAATGTTCGAGTTCTGCTCGAACCTGATGCTGGAGGATGGCCTTGCGATCGACGATCCCGCCGTGCGGTCGAAACTTGCGAGCTGGGCGGTGAAATCGAGCGGGCTGAAATATACCAGCTACCGCGCGATCTCGGCGCTGTCGAAGGGCGAGCGTCCGGGCCCGGAAAACTCCATCGGCAAGCTGGTCTCGGGCATGATGCTCCAGGACATCGCGACCTATGCGATGGACCTGCAAGGCGCGGCTGGCGTTCTCACAGGCGCGGACGAGGAAACCGTCCACGGCCAGTTCCAGCAGATGCTGCTGTCATCGCCCTCGATGCGTATTGCGGGTGGCACCGACGAGATCTTGCGCAACATCATCGCCGAGCGCGTGCTGGGCCTGCCCGGTGACATTCGTGTCGACAAGGACGTGCCATATAACAAGATCCCGACCAAGGGGCGGTGAAATCTCTCGTGTCCCGGACGCGATGCAGCACGCAGTGCTGCTTCGCAGAGCCGGGACCCAGCACAATGGGCCCCGGCTCTGCAGCGCACCACTTCGCGCTGCGCTGCGTCCGGGGCACGAAAGCGAGTTGATCCATGGACGCAAGCGTGAACCAAAAAGACCGCATCGGCGTGCTCGAAGAGCTCCTCAACGAGCGCTATTCGGTGCGCGCCTTCCTGCCGAAGGAGGTCGATCGCGCGACTATCGCGCATGTTCTGACGACGGCCCAGCGCACCGCATCCTGGTGCAACAGCCAGCCCTGGCAGGTCGTCATCGCGAGCGGTGAGGCCAAGGAGCGGTTTCGCAAGGCGATCTATCAGGAGGCCTCAGGCGGCCTCGGCGATGACTACGATTTCACCCCGCCGCGCGAATATGTCGGCGCGTATCTCGAGCGCCGCCGCGAGAGCGGCTTTCAGCTCTACAACACGCTGGGCATCGCCCGCGGCGACAAGGCCGCCTACGCGAAACAGGCGCTGGAGAACTACAACTTCTTTGGTGCGCCGCATGTCGCGATCATCCACACCAACGAGCCGCTCGGCATTTATGGTGCGATCGATTGCGGCGCCTATGTCAGCAATTTCATGCTGGCCGCGCAGGCGCTCGGGCTCGGCACGATTCCGCAGGCCGCGCTGGCGCGTCATTCCGGCCTGATCCGCCGGCATTTCAATTTGGCCGACGACCGCCGCGTCGTGTGCGGCATCTCGTTCGGCTATGCCGACCATGATCACAAGGTCAACAGCTACCGTACCTCGCGGGCGGGCGTAGCTGATACCGTGACGTTCGTCGACGAGTGAGCTGCGGACGACGAAAGCCCCGATCGCCAAGATCGGGGCTTCGCTATTAGACCTTGTAGCTCAGTAGATCCCGTACGCGCAGACGTTCACGACGCGCACGCGCGGGCCGTGCCGGGTGGGCACCACGCGTTGCTGGTAGCAGCCGCTCGCGCCGGTGTTGACATAGATGCCGCCATAACCCCAGCCCCAGCCGGGACCCCAATGATGATGGAAGCCGTGGGCCGACGCGGCGCTGGGCGCAAGGGCAGCAACGCCGAGCGAACCGGCGGCGACGAGACCAAGGGCAAGCTTACGAAACATTCTCTTCTCTCCAGTGAGGCACGAAGCCGTTGTGTCCCTGCATCTCGGTCGGTGTGACTCCGAAACGCGTTCACATGCGCCGAGAAGAATCGTGTTTCAGGATTGTTTCGTGGAGAGCGGGAGGCGGGCCGGCCTCTGGGTTTTGCGCGTCGCGATGCGGCGCCGCGCGCCGTTCCGGCGGCGAGCAGCGGTCAACTGTATGAGGGTGGCGTCACCATCTCTCTTCCGTCATTGCGAGCGCAGCGAAGCAATCCAGAATCTTTCCGCGGCGACAGTCTGGATTGCTTAGCTGCGCTCGCAATGACGTGTGGGAGGGCAGTTGAGCTCAATCTCCACTCGTCGTCCCGGGCGCGCCAAGCGCGAGCCCGGGACCTCCGCGCGAGCGCGCTGCGCTCGTCGCGATAACCACAGGAAGGTGTTGTGGCGCGAGATCGCGGTTGCCGATTTTGCCGAAGTCAGAACCGCGGCGACCTCTTCTCCGCAAACGCCTTGATGCCTTCCTTGATCTCGTCGCTGCGCATGCTTTCGCGATGGCGGCGGTCGGCGGCGTCCTCGTCGAGCGCGCCACGGGCGAATTCGTTGATGGCGCGCTTCATGCCGCGCATCGCGATCGGCGCGTTGCCGGCGAGGATATTGGCGAGCTTGTCGACTTCCTCGTCGAGAAGCTCTGGCGCCACCATGGCGGTGAGATAGCCGATGCGCAGCATTTCCGGCGCGCTGATCCTTTGCGCGGTCAGGAACAGCATTTTGGCGTTATCGACGCCGAGCCGCGTCACATAACGCTTGATACCGCTGGTGTAGTAGTGAAGTCCCAACCGTGCAGCCGGCATGAACATCTCGGCAGTGTCGGCGCCGATGCGGAAATCGCAGGCGAGCGCAAGGTCGGTCGAGCCGCCATAGACGCCGCCGTTGAGGCGGCAGATCGTGGGCACGCCGAGATCCTCCAGCCGGTTGACCACGACCTCGAACGCCGAACCCGCGCTCTGCCGCTCCCTGGCGCTCACCGCACGCTCGGCTACCGAATTGAGATCGTAGCCGGCGGAGAAGGCGCGCCCGGTGCCGGTCAGCACCAGCACGCGGATGGCGGCATCGGCCTCGATCCGGTCGAACAGTTTTAAGAGCTCGCCGAGATCTTCGGCCTGCAACCGGTTGAGATGCCTCGGCCGGTTGAGGCGGATGGTGGCGCGCGCGCCGTCGATGTCGAGCAGGGGCGTGCTGGCGGTCTCGGCCGCATCCGACATTGCTGTCTCCACTTACTTGTTTTCGAGCGCGCGGCGTTTGGCTTCGGCATCGATGGTCTCGGCGAGATCGGGATGCCGTGCCATCAGCACGCGGAAATCGACGAGGTCGAGCACGAGCAGCCGCGAGACCGTGACGGTCGTGACGTTGGCGCCGCGCACATTGTTGCCGAGCAGCGCCATCTCGCCGAAGAACGCACCTTCGCCGAGCGCCACCTTCTTGCCGGGCAGGTCGACCTCAACCTCGCCGGAGGCGATGAAATACATGCAGTCGCCCTGCGCGCCCTTCCTGATGATCATGGTGCGGGCCGGCAGGTCCATGGTGCGCAGCATATGGGTGACATCGGCGATCGCGGAAGGTCCGAGAGCGGCAAAGAACGGCACCTTGCTGACGGTCTCCCAGGTCTTGAGGAAGTTGTCGCGGCGCGTCTCGGCGGCAAAGCCGGTCGCCAGAATACCGGTCCAGAGGCCGAACACGCCAAGGCCGGAGATCATCACCAGCGCGGCCACCATCCGCCCGAGCGGCGTCACCGGCACGACGTCGCCATAGCCGGTCGTCGTCAGCGTCACCACCGCCCACCATAATGCCGACGGCACGCTGCCGAAGGTCTGGGGCTGCACGTCGCGCTCCAGGAAATACTCGGCAACGGAGGCGAGAAACACCACCATCAGGAAGATCACGAGCACGCTGAGCAGCGGCCCCGATTCCAGCACCAGCACGCGGCGAAGCTGGCGCAGGCCGGGGATGCCCGGCACGACCTTGAGCACCCAGAGCACGCTGAGGAGCCAGGCCGTCTTGGGTTCGACGCCCAGCACCAGCGCGACCGGCACCGCCAGCGCCCCGATCGCATCGACCAGCCCGCTCGAGGACAGCAGGTAGACCCCAAGCCGCTGCTGTCTTGCCATGTGGCGCAGCCGGACCAGCCATTCGAACACGAAATAGGCCAGACACGCCCAGAGCAACGCATTCGCCCAGTGATGCGCGGCTTCATAGGCCGGGTCGACCGTCAACAGCATCGTGGTCACGACGCCGACCGTGACCGCGACATAGGCCGCCGTGGTCATGTTCCGGCCGGCCGTCGCGGCCACGAATTTCGCCAGAGCGGGGGTCAACGGCTTGGACATACGGGATTGAGGTCCGGTCTTGGCTGGTTTGCCTGTCCCGGTTGGGACTGCCGCGCCAAAGTGCCTTCGCAGGCGAAGGCCGTCAACGACAGGACGCTGACAGCGTTATCGGCGCCTGCCATGCAAGCCGCAATCCTGGGGACGAAATGGCCGAGACCGCTATTTGAAATGGGGCGGCTCGTCGTAGCCGCGGCGGCTCGAGAAGAACAGCAGCGCCATGAGCCCGACGCCGACGATCACCGAGAAGCCCGCGCCCAGCGCGAGCGCCACGTAGCCTTCGGTCGGAATCGGCTCACCGTCGACCGACAGGGCAGAGTAGGCGAAATAGCCGACGCCGGCGAGCATCGCGAGCAGGATGATGATGAGCAGTGAACGCATGGCCGATCTCCGGTTGCGCGGAGCATCAACGGTTGCAGATCAAGTCAGTTCCAGGTCCGCGGGCGCCGTCGCGCGCGCGGGTTCCCCGCGCCGCATGCGAGGCCAGGCTTCAGGCGCTCTGTGCGGTCTTCACCACCACCACGTTGGTGTCGTCATGCGCGAGAGCCTCGCGCGCTGTGGCGTCGCCAGGCTTCTCTGCATCGCCTGCGTGCCGCTTCAGATGCTCGCGCCGCATGCCGATCTCGTCGCGGACGAATTCATAGCCGAGCTTGAATGTATCGAGCCCGTCGGTACTGATGGTGCCGTCTCTCAGTCCCACCACGGCTCTACGCAGGATCGCTTCGAGCTCGTCCGCCAGGCACTCGAGCTCGTCGAGCGAATGGGCATGCTCGATGCGCTCGCCGACATCGAGGATGGCCGTGGAGAGCTCGCTGGCCTTCTCCGGTGCGATCCTGGTGACCTTGGCGTAGATCGCCGCGAAGATCGAGCCGATGACGCTGAGCGCGCCGGCGCCCAGATACATCATGTCGCTGTATTTATCCATGAACGACTTGGTGTCGTCGTTGATGTAGTCTGCCGCGCCCTGGTGCGCCATGACGAAGGCGTCCTTGTCGACGGAGGCCGGCTCGATCCGGGTCGCGAACCCGCTTTCGAGGCCGAGCTCGGACTTGTTCTCGTAGACGATGCGCGCGAGATCGCCCGCGGTGGACAGCGACATCTTCGACTGCGCGACCAGCAGCCATTCGAGCCCGATCGTGTCGAGATCGTCGTCGGGAATCTCCGGCGAGGCCGACAGCGTTCCCGCCGTCAGGGTTTCCTCGGAAATGCCGGGAATCTTGCGCGCCAGCGCCTTGGCCTCGTCGATGGCGTTCAGTGTGAATCCGCCGCGCCTGGCGACCTGCTCATAGGCCTTGTCGCGCACCGCCTTCGAGGCGTGGACGATGGCAATCACCGCGCTATAGCCGCTTGCGGGTGCGAGCAGCTTGTCCAGCGTTACGCCCTGCGGGGCCATCTGCACGCGTGCCGCAGCGTCCGGCGTGTCGGGGACGTCGAGGATGCTGCGGACGAAGGCGAGCGAAGAATCGTTCTCGGCGAGCACCGCGATCTTCTTCTTTTTCAGTTCCGCGAGCGACTTGACCTTCTTGTTGCCGGGGCCGAGCAGCAGCACGAGATCGTGCTCGAGGATGGCGAGCGCGCGCGCCCGCGGCGGCACCTTGCCGTCGGTGCGCAGGATGGCGAGATCGGCCTGCTTGCGGTCGAATTGGGCAATCGCCTTGGCGTTGTCAGGATTGCTGACGATCTTGATCCGGAACCGCGACGCATTGTTCTTGAGCACGGCGGCGAGCTTATTGGCGAAACGCGCCTCGTCGCTATTGGCATCGCCGACGGCAAAGATCAGGGTCTCCGAACTGCGAAGCATGGCCCGGCCGCCCCAAACGGTGGCAAGCGACAGGATCAAGGTCAGCACGACATAGAGCACGACCTGCTGCTGATTGGTCTTGATGACCTTCGGGCGCGACTGTGGGGTCTGCTCGGTCGATGACATCTGGCCTTCAGCACTCATGGCTGGCCTTATTCCGTTGCCAGGCGGCGGGCCGGCTTGCCGGCAAAGGCCGTCCGAAAATTCGTAAACGCCTGAAAAAGTACGATAATCTTCTACCTCGGGATGATAGCTCCCTGGCGGCAGAATGCAAATTTCGAGCCGCAGGTAACGTTACCGCGAGGGGCGTGGCGGCGGTCCGTCCCTATCGTCGTTCGGCCACACCTTGCGATATTCCGGTTCCTTCCGGGGTGCATTCCGCCGCGAGAGATGTCATAAAAGCGCGATCTCGGCGATTTGGCCGGACCCAAGAAGAAGTCGCACTGAACGCTCCATTTTTTCTTCCACGTTCAATGAGGGCGTCCAGCTTTGTCGTTTCCACCCATGTCATCGGCGGTTCCGGTCGAAGCGCTCATTGGCTGGATGCTGCTGCTCACCTTCAAGCACATCATCGCCGACTTCGTCCTGCAGACCGCCTGGATGGCGCACGGCAAGGACCAGAAGCATGGCTGGGCCCTGCCGCTCCTGGTGCACTGCCTCGTTCACCTTGCGGTTGCGCTGCCGCTGATCCTGTTGGTCGCTCCAAGATTCTGGTTCGTCGCCCTGATCGATTTTGCGATCCACATCACCGTTGATCGGGCCAAGGGGCTGGTCTCCGCGAATTTCGGAGTCAACCAGGAGCATCCCTGGTTCTGGACCCTGATCGGCGTGGACCAGGCACTGCACCACCTCACCGGGTTCGGCCTGTCGATCTTCATGGCGGCGAACTGACCCCGCCGGCTTCGGCTGCGTTCTGATTCGTAAATCGGGCGCATGACCCCGGGACATACCGGCCCGTGTGGTTAACCTTTCGTTAGAGAGTCGCGCGGCATCTTCCGCATACGAGGGAGAACCGCAATGTTTTCAAGCCGAGACGCCTACGAAAGCGATTTCTGCCCGGTCCGCGACGAGCTCCTTGGCGAGATGTATCGCGCCAGCGAGAGCGGCCTGCCGAGGCTGGTCGAGAGTGTTGCCCCCGAGGCTCGCGCCAGGCTGGCCTTGTTCTGCTACCGCCGCAGCCATCTGCATTCGCTGGCGGTCGCGATCGCGGCGAGCTGCACGGAGCGCGAACTGATCGAGAGCGGGGGGCGCGTCGGCTCCACGCTTTACACGCTGTCGCGTGAAAGCACGGCCAAGGCATCGCCGGCGCTGTCGGGCAGCCGCAAGCCGATCACGCTGTCGACCAAACCGCTCTCGGTGCTTGCGCCGCTCGAGGACGAGTTCGACGACGATCTCGCTGAAGCCGTTCCAGCCTAAAGCGCGATAGATCGCGCTTTAGTTCTTTAGTCTGCGCATGATCTCCGCGCAAACGCCTCCCGCGTTTGTCGCGAGGGAAAACCGTTTCACACTTTTCCGGGTCATGCTTTAAGCGCCGATCTCGATCACCGGCAGTCCGAACTTCCGCCGCGCCATCGCGCATTCGGCATCGCCAGGCATGCAAGTACGGCACACCTCCGGCCGCACGGCATAGATGCCGCAGCCAGTCGCATCCCCGATCTTCCCTTTCAGCGCCGAACAGCGATCGCCGTCGCAGCGCATGCCCGATTGCCTCTCGTTGACGAACGCTTGCGGGATAGCTGCGAGCTCCTCCTCGCTCTCGATCGAGAAGCGCGGCCAGTTCGCCGAATAGGCGCAGCAGGCGCCGCAAGCCTGGCAGAGCTGCGACGGGTCGGTCGCGGAATTCTGGTCCATGTCGCTCAATTGTCCTTTGGCGGACCCCAGACCAGGCTCTGCCGCCACTTGGCGCGCAACACGTCGCGCCGCTCCGGATATCTCTCGTCGAGATAGGTCGCATCCACCACACGGTCGGTGCGGAAGCTGCGGAAATCGTTGCGCAGCTCGCACCAGGCTGCAAGCAGCCGCACTGCTTCGAGATAGCCGACCGCAATCGGCCAGATCGTGCGCTGGCTGTCGCGGCCTTGCTCGTCGCGATAGCGCAACGTGATCTTCTTGCCCTCATGGATTTGCGTGCGCGTGCGCACCATGTCCATGCGGTCGGGTTCACGATTCCAGCTCGGTCGCGCGCGGCTTGCCGGCTCCAGCACGAAGGGACGCAGGCGCTCGGGCACTGTGTCGGCGATCTTCGCCATCAGATCCTCGGCGGCGCGCGCCAGCGCCGTGTCGGCGTGGCCGGCAACCCATTGCGCGCCCAGCACCGCGGCCTCGATCTCGTCGGGTGTCAGCATCAAGGGCGGCAGATCAAAACCCTTTTCCAGGATGTAGCCCATGCCTGCCTCGCCGCGGATCGGCACGCGCTGGCCGATCAGCGTTGCGATGTCCCGATAGACGGTGCGCTTGGAGGTCTCGAGCTCGGCCGCGATCGCGTCCGCCGTCAGCGGTTTGCGGCTGCGCCGTAGCACCTGGATGATCTGAAACAGCCGGTCGGCACGTCTCATGACACGTCTTCCGATTTGGCGCCGTTTAAAAACCGGCGCGCGGATGCTGACAGGATGTTGGCAGCAGGGGAGTTTTATACCGGGACAACACTTCGAATGAAGAGGATTTGTCCATGATGCTTCCCACCACCTTTAGCCAGGCGAGCCCGCTGTGGCGGGTGCAGGCCTTGCTGCAAACCTTCACTCTTGGCCGTCTCGGCGCGTTCGCTCTCATGTTCGTCGATCTCCGTCTCGCGATCGTCGCTCTCATCGCACGCTCGCTGCTCGGGGCTGCGGACGCCGTGGTTCGCCACGTCATGGGCCGCGCCTGGCAGGGGGCCCGTTTCGCGCAGGATATCACGGCTGCTGCCACCATGGTGGCAGCAGCCGGTCGGTAGGTTCCAACAACGGTTTCGGGGATCAGGAGCAATAGCATGATCACGCTTTACGGCTTTGGCATCGGCTTCGGCCTGCCGGAAATCAGCCCCTTCGTCACCAAGACTGAGGTGCAGTTGAAGATGGCAGGACTGCCCTACCGGAAGGAACGGGCGATGCCGCCCGCTTCGCCCAAGGGGCAGTTGCCGTTCATCGACGACGATGGCGAGGCAGTTGCCGATTCCACCTTCATCCGGGCGCATATCGAACGTCGCTATGGTTTCGACTTCGATGCCGGCCTGTCATTGCAGGAACGCGCCCAGGCCTGGGCCTTCGAGCGCATGATCGAACATCACGTCTATTGGGGACTGGTCGGCGCGCGCTGGGTGGACCCGGTCAATTTCGCCAAGGGCCCGGCGCATTTCTTCGATGGCGCGCCGGAGCACAACCGCGAGAAGCTACGGGAGGATGCGCAATTCCGCGTCGCCGAGAACTATCTGCTGTCAGGTCTTGGCCGCCACGCGCCCGATGACGACGTCGATCTCGCCGTGCGCTCGCTGTTTGCACTGTCCGTGCAGCTCGGCGACAAGGCCTATTTGATGGGCAACAAGCCCTCAGGCGTCGACGCCACCGCCTTCGGTGCGCTCGCGGGAATTTTGACGCCGTTCTTCGAATCCAAGCTGCGCGAGCGTGCGGAAGAGTTTCCGAACCTCACCGCCTATGTCGACCGCATGATGGATCAGTACTATCCGGAGTTCGCCTGGACGAAGCTGCGGCAGGCGGCGTGACAAAGAAAAGGAGCCGGCCCAAGGGGCCGGCTCTGATCGGGCTCGAATGATGGGCGCGCTCACTTCACCAGCTTGTACTTGCCGTTCGATACCGTGAGCAGGATGCGCGAGCGCTCGTCGAGGCCGTAGCGATCCTTTTCGGTGAAGTTGTAGACGCCCTGGCTTGCGGCCAATTCCTTCTCCGACAGCAGGGCCTGGCGGATCGCCTCGCGGAATTCCGGCGTGCCCGGCTTGGCGGTCTTCAGCGCCGTCGGAATGATGCGCTTCAGGAGCTCGAAGGCGTCGTAGGAGTGGCCGGCGAACTGGCTGCGGCTGTTCGGGCCATACTTGCCTTCATAGGCGGTGTTGAGCGCAAGACCCGGCTTCTTGGTCTGCGCCTCGTCCGGCTGGTCTTCCGGATCCATCACGGGCCCCGAGGCCATCAGCACGCCTTCCGCCGCCTTGCCGGCAATGCGGATGAAGTCCATGCTCGCCGCACCATGGGTCTGGTAGATCAGGCCCTGATAGCCGCGCTCACGCAGCTCCGTCTGCGGCAGTGCCGCCGCGGTGCCGGACGCGCCGACCAGGATCGCATCGGGATTGGCCGCGACGAGCTTGAGCACCTGTCCGGTCACCGACGTATCGGGACGCGCGAAGCGCTCCTCGTCCGCGATGGTGATGCCCATCGGCCCGGTCTGCGCCTTCAGGTCGTTGAACCAGAGGTCGCCATAGGAGTCAGAATAGCCGATGTAGCCGACCGTCTTCACGCCCTTGGTCTTCATGTGATCGTACAACACCTTGCCCACGATCGGGATCGGCTGTGGCATCGCGACCGACCACTTCGCCCGCTCCGGCGTGATCGGGAAGGGGGCGAGGCCGAAATGCGGAATGCCGGCTTCGTTGGCGACATTGGAAACCGCGATCGTCGGCGGCGTCAGCGCCGAGCCCATGATGATGTCGGCCTTGGATTCCGTGACGAAGCGCCGCGCGTTGGTGGTCGCAGTGGTCGGATCGCCGCCGTCATCGAGCACGATCACCTTCAGCGGCACGCCGGCGATTTCCTTCGGCACGAACTCCAGCGCGTTGCGCTCGGGAATGCCGAGCGCCGCGCCCGGGCCGGTCGTGGTGGTGGTGATGCCGATGGTGAGTTCGTTGGTCTGGGCCATCGCGGGCAGCGCCGGCAGAGCCAGTGTTGCCGCTGTTATCGCGGCGCTCAGGTAAAACCGTTTCATTCTTTCCTCCCTTAAGGTGTGTCTTTGAAAGCAGACTTTGTGATCGAATTCAGCCCCGTCTTTGGGCGGTGCGGCGATTTAGCTCCAGAATCTAGTTGCCCACGAATTTGGCCACCATCTCCGGCGGAAACGGCGCGGATTTCAGCTTGTCGGGATTGGCCGGGTCGCGGCCGACGAGGACGCGGGTCTCGAAGGCCTCGATTGCCAGGGCCTCGCCCTTGTAGACGTTGTGCTTCACCTCGAAGCTCGAGCGCTTGATGCTCTCGATCTTCGTCTCGATGGTGATCCAGTCGCCATGGGTCGAGGGGATGTAGAACTTCGCCCGCGTGTCGACCATGGGAATGCCGACCAGGCCGCATTTGTGGATCAGGTCCTGCTTCGAGAAGCCGGCCTTCTCGAACAGGACCGAGGTCGAATCGTCGAACATCGAGAAGTAGCGCGGGTAATAGACGATGTTGGCGGGGTCGCAGTCGCCCCACTGGATCTGAACGTCGCGCCGATGAACGAACATGCGTTATGTACCCACTAATGCTGCGCCCCACCTCTCCCGAGGGAGAGGTAAGGTTGAAATCGCGGCTACAAATTCAGTCATTCGGTTTACTTCGGCGCCATGCGCAGCGAGCCGTCGAGCCGCACCACCTCGCCGTTGAGATAGGCATTCTCGACCATATGCAGTGCAAGCGCGGCGAACTCGTCGGCATTGCCAAGGCGGCGCGGGAACGGGATCGCGGCGGCGAGCGAGTCCTGCGCCTCCTGCGGCAGGTTGGCAAGCAGCGGCGTGAGGAACAGGCCGGGGGCAATGGTCAGCACGCGGACGCCGAACTGCGCTAGCTCGCGCGCGATCGGCAGCGTCATGCCGACGATGCCGCCCTTGGACGCCGAATAGGCGGACTGGCCGATCTGGCCGTCATAGGCGGCGACGGAAGCGGTGTTGATGATGACACCGCGCTCGCCGCTGGCCTGCGGCTCGAGCTTGGACATCTCGGTGGCGGCAAGACGCAGCATGTTGAAGGTGCCGATCAGGTTGACCTTGATCACCTTGTCGAAATCGGCAAGCGCCATCGGACCGTCGCGGCCGACCACGCGTTTGGCAACGCCGATGCCGGCGCAGTTGACGAGCACGCGGGGTGGACCGTGGGCCTTGGTGGCCGCCGCGATCGCGGCTTCGGCCGAGGCGGCGTCGGAGACGTCGCAGGTCACGGCCACGCCCTTGATCTCTGCCGCAACGGTTTCGGCGAGCTTGGTATTGAGGTCGCACACCGCGACCTTGGCGCCCTGCGCCGCCAGCTTGCGTGCGGTCGCCGCACCCAGTCCCGATGCACCGCCGGTGACGATGGCTGCCTGATCCTTCAACAACATGGCGTTCTCCTTTGGCGGATTGTTTCTAGGCGACCGATATCACACGGTCCGATGGATTTGCAGCATAGAGCTCGTCAATCAGGAGGCTGCGATGCTCGATCACGGCGCGCTGGTTGATCGAGCCTTTGTCGGTAACCTCGCCCTTGTCGATCGAGAGCGGCGCGTCCAGAAGGATCGCACGGGTGATCCTGGTCGAGGAGCCGGTGGCCGAGCCGAGGAACTGGGTGAGGCGCTCGCGGAACGCCTCGCGGACGAGACGGTCACGCGTGGTGACGACGAGATCGTCCGCCGGCAGCGTCGGGTTGATCAGGCGGCAGCCGTCGAGGTCGAGCACCACGAGCGCGGAAATCTCGTCGCGGTTGATGCCGGCGATGACGACGTCGCGCACCAGCGGCGCGCAGGCCGCAACGAAGCGCGCGCGCAGGGGGCCGACGCTGACCCAGGTGCCGCTCGCGAGCTTGAAGTCCTCACTGACGCGGCCGTCGAAGTCGAAGCCGGCATTGAGGTCATCAGGATCGGCGGGCTTCAGCGCATCGCCGAGCTTGTAGAAACCTTCCTCGTCGAAGGATTTTGCCGTGACGTCGGGCTGGCGCCAGTAGCCGGGCATGACGTTCGGGCCCTTGGCACGCACTTCCAGCTTGCCGTTGTTCGGCACGAGCTTGGCGTCATTGCCGGAGACGGGCAGGCCGACATGGCCGGAGCGGCTGGTGCGTGGATTGACCGACATGAAGAACGGCGCAGTCTCGGTGGCGCCTAAGCCCGTGAGCATCGGCACGCGATAGCCCTTCTCCTTTACCGCGAGCTCGTCGAGGCTGTTCCAGACGAAGGGCGAGAGCGCCGCGCCGGAGAAGAACATCGCATGCAGGCGGTCGAAGAACTTTGCGCGCAAGCCCTGGTCGTCGCGCAAATAGGGCAGCAGCGATTCGTAGCCCTTCGGCACGTTGAAATAGACCGTCGGCGAAATCTCCTGGAGATTGCGCACGGTCTCCTCGATGCCTCCAGGCACCGGCTTGCCGGCATCGAGATACATCGAGCCGCCGTTATAGAGCGTCAGGCCTATATTGTGATTGCCGCCAAAGGTGTGGTTCCAGGGCAGCCAGTCGATGATGACCGGCGGCTCGTCCTTCAGGAACGCCAGTGTCTCGCGCAGCATCACCTGGTTGGCGCAGATCATGCGCTGCGTGTTGATGACGGCCTTGGGATTGCCGGTCGAGCCTGACGTCAGCAGGAATTTGGCGATCGTGTCGGGGCCGATTCTCCCGTGCAGCTCGTCGAGTGCAGGATGGATTGGCGTTGCCATGAGGTCGGCGAGCAGCGTGACGTTGCGTCCCGGCACGGTGCCGTAGGACGCGGCGATCTCGGTGCCGGGCGAGACGTTGGTGGCAAGCGCGTCCGCAAACCTGTCGGCGTCCTCGGCAAAGACGAGGCCGGGCGTCAGCAGCTTCATCAGATAAGAGAGCTTGCCGTAGTCCTTCGAGACCAGCGAATAGGCCGGCGAGACCGGGCAGAACGGCACGCCGGCATAGTACGCGCCGAAGGCGAGCAGCGCGTGGTCGATCGAATTGCCGGAGAGGATGACGACGGGCTTCTCTGCCGACAGGCCACGCTGGATCAGGCTAGATGCGATGTGCCGGCTCGCGGTGAGGAGCTCGGCATAGGTGATCTTGCGCCAGTCGCGGCCGCCTTCGCGCTCGGCCATGAAGACGCGATCCGGCGTCGTCTTCGCCCAATGATGCAGGCGGTCGGTGATGCGTACCGGATAGTCGCCGAGCGGCTGTTTCGGCCGCAAGTAAATCGTGCCGTCATCGCGCCGCTCGATGTTGACGACGGGATCGCCGAACGAGATCGGCCGCAGCGGGGAGGTGCTCGCCCCGCGCTCCGTGGTGGAAGAGGACGGCTTCGCGCTCATGACTTGGGCTTCACCTTGGCGGTCTTGTGCTCGAGGAACTCGCGGATCCGGCGCTTGGCTTCCTTGTCGCTCTGGGCAACCGTCGCCATCAGCGATTCCATCAACAGGCCGGCCTGCGGATTGGCCTCGGCGATCATCGGTAGCGCCTGGAGCACGGCGAAATTCGTCAGCGGCGCGTTCGAGGCGATGCGCGCGGCGAGCTCGAGCGACTTCGTCAGCGAGCCGCCTTCCTCGGTCAGATATTGCGCAAAGCCGTAGGAGGCGCCTTCGGTCGCGGGATAGACGCGGCCGGTCAGCATCATGTCCATCATTCGCGCGACGCCGATCAGGCGCGGCAGCCGCACCGAGCCGCCGCCTCCGACGAAGATGCCGCGCTGGCCCTCCGGCAGCGCAAAATAGGTCGAGGGCTCGGCGACGCGGATATGCGCGGCGCAGGCCAGCTCCAGCCCGCCGCCGATCACAGCACCCTTCAGCGCAGCAATCACGGGCACGCGACTGTACTGGATGCGGTCGAACACCCGGTGCCACATCTGGGAGTGAAGGAGGCCGCCAGTGGCGTCGTGGTCGGTCAGCTCGGAGAGATCGAGGCCGGAGGAGAAATGGTCGCCGATGCCATGGATGACGACCGCGCCGATGTCGTCCGGCAGCGTCGCAAAGCAGTCGCCGATCGCGTGAATGATACCGTCATTGAGCGCATTGCGCTTGGCCGGCCGGTTCAGGCCCACGGTCAAGACCTTGTCCGCCCTCTCGATCTTGAGCAGCGCATCAGGTCCCGCTGCTGCGGTATCGGCGTTTCCCTGGGTCATTTGCGTCCTTTTCAGAATAGTTATGTTGTATAACGAATTTCGGGGGAGTCAATACGGGGGTGGCGAGTTCCGGGCATCAGCTGGGTAGGCGGGGGCGGTCCACATCCGGTGTCGTCCCGGCGAAGGCCGGGACCCCCGCGCATGCGCTTGCGCTCGTCGAGATAACCCCAGGGAGAAGTTTGGCGAAGGCTCGTGGCCCGAATTTCCCCAACAACTCTATCCCGGAGTTATGGGGCCCGGGCTCGCGACTTTGTCGCGCTCCGGGACGACGAGCGGAGTGTGAGGCGCTGCTGATGCAATATCCTCGTCATTGCGAGCGCAGCGAAGCAATCCAGGGTCTTTCCGCGGAGGAATTCTGGATTGCTTCCTCGTTTCGCTCCGCGCAATGACGAGGGGGCAGAATTGCGATCCAGTTGCGGCGCTCGCGAAAAGACCTCACATCACCTGATGCACGTCGATCACCACGCGGTCCGCGTGCCGCGCGGCTGAGGCGACGAAGATGTGCTGCATCAGCCAGCGGTACTTCTCGTGCCCGGTCTCGAACCTCGGCACGGTGCGGAAGTAGATCAGCTCGGGGTCGACGGGCTCGCCGCGCTTGAGCTTCTGCAGCAGGTCCACCGGGCCGAAGCGGATGCCCTTGTTCTCGACATAGACAATGGCGCCGTCATCGGTTTCGAAGGCGTACTTGGCTTCCAGGTCGATCAGCTCGCTGGGGCGGATGATCTGGAAGTCGGCGCCGAACGGCAAGACCTTGCCGTTGACAGCACCCCGCACCTCGCCGCCGATGATCGGGATGATGCGGCGGACACCCGTGCCGGTTTCGCCGGCGGTGATGACGTCACCGATACGGGCGGTGATCGTGAAGACGTACTTTGTCTCGAGCTCAGGCGTGGTCATCGCCACCCCCTAATGCGCCATCATCCGCGTCGGCAGCCAGGTCGCAAGCAGCGGGAAGGCGATCAGGATCACGAGGCGCACCAGGTCGGTGGCCACGAACGGGATCACGCCCTTGAAGATGGTGGAGAAGGACACATCCTTCACCACGCTCTTGATGACGAAGACGTTCATGCCGACCGGCGGGTGGATCAGGCCGAGCTCGACCGTCATCACGATGATGACGCCGAACCAGATCGGATCGAAGCCGAGATGTGTGATCACGGGGAAGATGATCGGCACGGTCAGGATGATCATCGCCATGGCGTCCATCAGGCAGCCGAGCACGAGATACATCACCATGATCAGCGCCAGCACGCCATAAGAGCCGAGGCCGAGGCCAGTGAGGAATTCCGTGACCTTCTGCGGGGTCTGCGTCACCGTGAGGAAATAGCCGAAGATCAGCGCGCCGATCAGCACGGTAAACACGGCGGCCGCGGTGCGCGTCGCTTGCAGGAGCGAGGCCAAAATCTTCTCGCGGTCGAGCCGCCCGGTGAGCACGCCGATGATGAAGGCGCCGGTGGCGCCGACGCCGCCGGCTTCGGTCGGCGTGAAGCGCGGCAGGAAGGGCAGGCCGTAGAGGCCGCCGATGACGAAGATGAACAGCAAGACCGGCGCCCAGATGTCCTTCAGGCCCGCAAAGCGCTCGTTCCATGGCAGCTTCTTGCCCTTTGGCAAAAAATCCGGACGGAAGTATCCGATCAGGCCGATGGTGATCATGTACATGCTCATCGCGAGCAGGCCAGGGATGATGCCGGCGATGAAGAGCTTTCCGATGTCCTGTTCGGTGATGATGCCGTAGACCGCGAGCACGGTGGAGGGCGGCAGCATTGCACCTAGCGTGCCGCCGGCCGCGATCACGCCGGTGGCAAAGGATTGCGGATAGCCGAAGCGGCGCATCTCGGGGTAGGCGACGGCGGAGAAGGTCGCTGCTGTTGCGACGGAGGAGCCGCAGATCGCGGCAAAGCCGCCGCAGGCGCCGACGGTCGCGATGCCGAGGCCGCCGCGCAGATGGCCGACGAAGCCGTTGGCGGCGCGGAATAGCTCGCGGCTCATGCCGGAATTGCTGACGAAGGAGCCCATCAGCAAGAACATCGGGATGACGCCAAAAGTGTAGTCGGTGACCGTGCGCATCGACGTCTGGCCGACCAGTTTCAGCGCCGGCGTGGCGCCGACCAGATAGGAGAAGCCGGACACGCCGACGAGGCCCATGGCCATGCCGACCGGCACGCGCAGCAGCATCAGGAGAAACAAGGAAACGAAGCCGATTACGGCGACGGCATCGGTGCTCATGATTACTCCGTCGCCTTCAGCTTGGGATCGTGCATTTCTTCGGGGTGGAAGATCAGCCGGTAGGTGCGGATCGCGATCAGCAGCACCGCCGAGACGTCGCCGATCCAGGCGATCGCAAAGAACGGCCAGGTCGGCATGTGCATGTCGAAGGTCTGGACGTTGTCGTTGTAAGTGCCGCGTACCTTGTCGAACAGCGTCCAGGTCTGCACCGTGACGACGAACAGCAGCACCAGCGTTGCGAACACGTCGATCCAGCGCTGGTAGCGCGGGCTTGAATTGGCCCAGATCAGGTCGACCGTGATGTGCGTGCCGCGATAGGAGGTCGCGGCGATGCCCCAGAAGATCAGGATGCCGAGCAGCATGCGGCCGATGTCGAAGCTGTCGGGGATCGAATAGTTCAGCGTGTTGCGCAGCAGGACAGAAACGAAGATGTCGAGCGCGACGAGGCCGACGAAGCCGGCCGCGATCCATTCGATCGTGTCGATAAAGCGATCCATCCAGGCGCGCTTCATGGGGTGGTGATCCCTTTGCGTGATGTCATTTGCTTGTGTCCGGTCTCGCCGCGTACTTCACCTCGCCCTGCTTGCGGGGAGAGGTCGGAATGCGCGCGTAAGCGCGGATTCCGGGTGAGGGGGAGTCTCCGCGAGTCTGTCTGTCACCATATCTGCGGAAGCTGCCCCTCACCCCAACCCTCCCAGCGCGAGCGAAGCTCGTCGCGGCCCCGCAAGAACGGGGAGAGGGGGAAGAAGAGCTCTCCCGCGACGGCGTCGCGTCACTCCGCCAGCGCGTTGTATTTCTTCAGCGAGGCCTTCAGCTCGGCAAGCGCTGCGTCCGGATCAGTGCCGGTCTTCTTCACGCCCTCGCCCCAGGTCTTGACCAGCGGCACGGCGGCCTTCTTCCAGGACGCGGTCTGCTCCGGGTTCAGCTTGTAGACCTCGTGGCCTTCCTCCGCCTTGATCTTGTCGATGCCGGCGTCCTCGAACTTGCCCCAGTGCTCGCCGACCACGCCGGCCATCTCGGTCGTGCAGTTCTTGTCGATCGCCGCCTTCTGCCTGTCGGACATCGCATTGTATTTGTCCTTGTTCATCACGAAGACGAACGTCGTGACATAGAGCGGCGCCTCCATGTCGTACTTCGTCACCTTGTCGATGCCGAACAGCAACAGCGAGCCCCACGGGAAGGTGACGCCGTCGGCGACGCCGCGCTCGATGATGTCGCGCACTTCGGGCGCGGAGGACTGCACGTTGGTGCCGCCGAGCGAGGTGACGAAATTCGCCATGGTGGCGTGGGCCGGGCGGATCTTCAGCCCCTTCACGTCCTCCGGCACCACGATCTTCTTGGTGCGGGAGTGGAACGAGGAGGGCGAGTGGACGAAGGCGAGACAGTATTTGACGTCCTTCATCTCCTTCTCGGCATATTTGCGATACCAGGCATCGAGCCCCATCGAGCCGCCCTTGGCGTCCGAGACCAGGAACGGCAATTCGCCGGCGCCGACGATTGGGAAGCGGCCGGGCTGGTAGCCCGGATTGACATAGGTGACATCGGCGATGCCGTCGCGGGCCATGTCATAATGGTCGAACGCCTTGCCGAGTTGCTGCGCCGGGAACACCTTGCTCTTGATGGTGCCGCCGGAATCCTTCTCCACCGCGGCAGCCCAGTCTTCCAGCGATTTCTGAAGCGGATGCGAGGCCGGCACCCAGTGCGAGATCTTCAGATCGAAATTCTTGTCCTGCGCGAAGGCAGGCGTCACGCTTGCTGCCAGCAGCAACGCCAGACAGGCTTTCCTCATTGCTCGTCTCTCCCTGTTCTTGACCGCAGGCTTCTTCGGCCCGGTCTCGTTATTTAACATGTTATATAATTGGATCGCGGGTTCAAGCCGGAACTGGCAGCGCGGCTGCTTTCGTCTCGCGGAAAGCTGTCGCCCGGATATGTCGCGCTGCGGCGAATGGCACTCCCTTTTGCTCAAACGTTATATGTTATAATTATCGCGCGCGGACGACCGCGACAAGCAAGCTCGCGCCGCACCCTACAGGATCGGGAGGAGCAAGTATTGCGGACAAAAGTCGCAATCATCGGCGCTGGGCCGGCGGGACTACTGCTTGGCCAATTGCTGCACAGTTACGGCATCGACAATGTCATTCTCGAGCGGCAGAGCCCGGACTACGTGCTCGGGCGCATCCGCGCCGGCCTTCTCGAGGAGGGAACCGTTGCGCTGCTCGACGAAGTCGGCGCAGGAGCGCGCGCGCATGCCGAGGGCCTCTTGCATGAGGGCATCGAGCTTGCCTTTTCCGGCCGCCGTCACCGCATCGACATGAAGGCAGCGACCGGCAAGACGGTCATGATCTACGGCCAGACCGAGGTGACCCTCGATTTGATGAATGCGCGGAAGGCGGCGGGACTGACCTCGATCTACGAGTCCAAGGACGTGCAGCCGCATGATTTCGACGGCAGTCACCCGCGCGTAACCTACGTCAAGGACGGCGTCAGCCACGAGATTCTCTGCGACTTCATCGCCGGCTGCGATGGTTTCCACGGCGTCAGCCGCGCCAGTGTCAAGCCGTCGGCGATCGAGGAGTTCGAGCGGATCTATCCGTTCGGCTGGCTCGGCATTTTGTCCGATACGCCGCCGGTCAGTCATGAGCTGATCTATTCCAATCACGCTCGCGGTTTTGCGCTCTGCACCATGCGCTCGACGAAACGCAGCCGGCATTACGTTCAGTGCTCGCTCGACGATCACGTCGACCAGTGGCCGGATGATCGCTTCTGGGACGAGTTGAAGCGCCGGATCGATCAGGAGGCGGCCGACAGCCTCGTCACGGGACCCTCGATCGAGAAGAGCATCGCGCCCTTGCGCAGCTTCGTCGCCGAGCCGATGCGCTTTGGCCGGATGTTCCTGTGCGGCGATGCCGCCCACATCGTGCCGCCGACCGGCGCCAAGGGGTTGAACCTCGCGGCGTCAGATGCGCATTACCTCGCAACCGCGCTCCGCGAATATTACGACGAGAAGTCGAGCGCCGGGATCGATGCCTATTCCACCAAGGCGCTGGCGCGGGTCTGGAAGGCCGTGCGCTTCTCCTGGTGGATGACCTCGATGCTGCACAAGTTCCCCGACACCGGCACCATCGGCGCCCGCATCCAGCTTGCCGAGCTCGACTATGTCACGCAATCGCAGGCCGCGATGACGTCGTTGTCGGAGAATTATGTCGGGCTGCCGTTCTAACCACAGGTGTCATGCCCCGCGAAAGCGGGCATCCAGTACGCCCGCGGCCTCTCCGTATCCCATCGCTGTCTCTGGAATACTGGATCGCCCGCTTTCGCGGGTGATGACAATCTTCGTGACGTGACAGCCGAGTGCCCATTTCAAACGCCCGCGCAAATGTCGTTTAAAACTTTGTAGGTGATGCATCCGTCACGTCCATCGCGTTCAATGGCGGCAATCAACGATGCGAGATGCATATGAGCGCCACCGCCATTCCCGACGGCTTCGAGCCGCATTTCCGCAAAAGCCCACTCACCGATCCCTGGGAGCCGCTCTATTCAAAGCGCACCGACAAGGCCGTGATCGTTGGGTTGCGGCTGGCAAAGCCGCACACGAACGCGCGCGGGCTCATTCACGGCGGTCTCATTGCCGCCCTTGCCGATGCCGCGATGGGCTATAGCTGCGCGCAGGCGACGGGCTGGAGGACCTCCTTCGTGACGATCTCGCTCGCCGTCGACTATGTCGGCGCGGCCGAGATCGGCCAGTGGTGTGCGGTCGAGAGCGAGGTGATCAAGACCGGCAGCACCATCTGCTTCGCGCAGTCGTTGATCAAGGCCGACGACGTCGTGATCGCGCGGGCCAGCGGCACGTTCCGCGTGGTGCCGAAGAAGGAGTGAACGGTCTTGTGTCCCGGACGCGGTGCGGCGCGAAGTGCCGCTCCGCAGAGCCGGGACCCATGCGTCCGCGAAGAGATGGGCCGCATCAGTGCCTGCTCCGCCGCGTCCGGGGCACGAGAGCTACCCGAACCGCCAGTTCGTCGTCTCCACCACGAGATCGATGAATGCGCGCACCTTGGCCGAGAGCAGCCGCGAGGTCGGATAGACGATGTGGATCGGCAGCGCCGGCAGCTCATACTTCGCCAGCACGATTTTCAGGCGGCCGCGCCTCAAGCCCTCGGCGGCCTGATAGGCCAGCACGCGCGTCACGCCGCCGCCGGCTTCGGCATATTGCAGGGCCGCGTCGGCGCTGTTGCTGATGAAGCGGGGAGACGGTGTCACCTCGATCTCGCGCCCGTCGCGCAGGAAGCGTCGGTCGGTCGCCGGGCCGAACTGGATGGTCTGATGCTCGAGCAGCGCCTCCGGCGTCTTTGGTTCGCCGTACCGCTTCAGATAGCCGGGCGAGGCCACGACGATGCGCCTCATCTCGCCGACCTGGCGCGCGACCAGAGACGAGTCGGCGAGATGGCCGATCCGCACCGCGGCATCGACGGCGTCTTCCACGAGGTTGACGAGATGATCCGACAGCCTGAGTTCGCAGGCGACTTCGGGATAGCGCTTGAGATAGGCGGTCATGACCGGCCCGACATGGAGCCGGCCGAACCCGACCGGTGCCGACACCACGAGACGTCCGCTCGGCCGGTTGCGCTCCTCCCGCGCGGAGCTGTCGGCCTCCTCGACATCGGCGAGGATCCGCCGCGCGCGCTCCAGATAGCGCGTGCCGACGTCGGTCAGCGTGACCTGCCGCGTGGTCCGCTGCAACAGCCGGGCGCCGAGATGTTCCTCCAGCGCCGCGATCAGCCGCGTCACCGCCGAGGGCGACAGCCGCAGTTTTCGTGCCGCCGGCGCAAAGCCGCGCAGCTCCGCGACGGTGACGAAGACGTGCATGGCCTCGAGCCTGTCCATGGCCATTATTGCATATATCGCAACGATGAAGTGTCAAGCGGGCTGATTGTTCTAAATCGAAAGGAGGCCATATTCTCGCGTGTGAGAGACGCGAGAACGCGCCAGGTGTCTTGGAGGTGCTCCGATGCCGTCCGCCCATACCTATGCCAGCGACGTCGCCTTCACGCCGGCAGTCAAATCGATTCAGACGCGAAAAGGCTCGCGCGAGGCCTATTCCCACGCCGAGCAGCGCGGTTGGCGCACGGAGGTCGACGAAAATCTCGCGGCGTTTCTGGCCGATGCCAGCAGTTTCTATCTCGCCACGGCCTCAGCCGACGGCCAGCCCTATATCCAGCACCGCGGTGGTCCCAAGGGCTTTTTGAAGGTGCTGGACAAGCAGACGCTCGCCTTCGCCGACTACGCCGGCAACCGGCAGTACCTCACGCAAGGAAATCTCTCCGAAAATCCAAAAGCCTATATCTTCGTGATGGACTACGCCCATCGCCGCAGGGTGAAGATCTGGGGCGAAGCGCGCGTGGTGGAGGACGATCCTGCGCTGACGCAGTCGCTGATGCCAAAAGGCTACAAGGCCCGCCCCGAGCAGGTCATCGTGTTCAGGATCGAAGCCTGGGACACCAACTGCCCGCAGCACATCCCGCAGAAATTCGACGCGGCGGATGTCGCCGCAGCACTCGCGGCACGCGATGCAAGGATTGCGGAGCTGGAGGCGGAGGTGGCGGCGCTGAAGGGGCGGACGGTGGTTAGCTGAAGTGTCGCATTCAAACTAGCGCAGCGAAGACGCTGCCCCTCTCCCCTTGTGGGAGAGGGTGGCTCGCCGCGTAGCGGCGAGACGGGTGAGGGGTCTCTCTCCACGAGTAAATCTCTCGCATGAATTCGCGGATAGAACCCCTCATCCGGCGCTTCGCGCCACCTTCTCCCACAAGGGGAGAAGGGAAGTGGAGTTCGCGGCAAGACTACAGCGCACTCTCACCTTCGTGCTGGAAGCCGAGATAGCTCGCCGCGACGCGCTCGTTGGCCGCGATGTCGCTGGCCTTTCCGCTTAGCACGAACTCGCCGAGCTCCATCACGTAAGCCTTGTCAGCGATCTTCAGCGCGGCCTGTGCATTCTGCTCGACCAGCAACACCGAGACGCCGCTGGCGCGCAGCTCGATGACGATGCGGAAAATGTCGGCGACGATAATCGGAGCCAGGCCCAGGCTCGGCTCGTCCAGCATCAGCAGTTTCGGTTCTCCCATCAGCGCGCGGCCCATTGCGAGCATCTGCTGCTCGCCGCCGGACAACGTGCCGGCGAGCTGCTTGCGCCGCTCCTTCAGCCGCGGGAACAGCGCGTAGACGCGCTCGATCGAGCTCTTCGCCCTGCTCTTCTCGATGCGGAAGGCCCCGAGCTCCAGATTGTCCTCGACATTCATGGTCACGAACAATTCGCGGTGCTCCGGCACGAGCCCTAGCCCCATCGCGACGCGGTCCTCGATGTCGAGCCGGGCGAGATCCTGCCCGGCAAAGGCGACGCGGCCCTTCAGCGGCAGGATACCCATGATGGCGGAGAGCAGCGTGGTCTTGCCGGCGCCGTTGGCGCCGACGATGGTGACGATCTCGTTCGCTCCGACCTCGAGCGAGGCCGAGCGGACCGCCTCGACCTTGCCGTACGACACATGCGCGTCGGTGACTGACAACAGCGCGCTCATGCCGCCACTCCGAGATAGGCCTTGATCACTTCGGGATTGGTCTTGATCGTGGCGGGCGTGCCTTCCGCGATCTTGGTACCGAAATCGAGCACCACGATCCGGTCGGCCAGATTCATCACGAAGCCCATGTCGTGCTCGACCAGCAGCACGCTCATGCCGCCGTCGCGCAAGTCGCGCAGCAGCTTGGCGAGCTGCTGCTTCTCCATGTGGCGCAGGCCGGCGGCCGGTTCGTCCAGCAGCAGCAGCATCGGATCGACGCACAACGCGCGTGCGATCTCGACGATGCGCTGTTGTCCGAGCGAGAGCGAGCCCGCGAGCTGATGCATCTGCTCGCCCAAGCCGACGCGCTCGATCTGGCGCGCGGCTTCCGCCAGCAGCCGCGCCTCGTCAGCGCGGTCGAGCCGCAGCATCGAGGCAATGGGGCCGGAATGGCCGCGCAGATGCGCGCCGATCGCGACGTTTTCCAGCACGGTCATGTCGGGCACCAGCTTCACGTGCTGGAAGGTGCGGGAAATGCCGAGCTTGACGATCTCCTGAGGCGGGGCCTTGTCGACCTTCTTGCCGAGCACCGAGATCGAGCCCGAAGTGGCCGACAGCACACCGGTGATCAGGTTGAACGTCGTGCTCTTTCCGGCGCCGTTCGGGCCGATCAGCGCGACGATCTCGCGGGCCTGGACGTCGAAGGAGACATTGTTCACCGCGATCACGCCGCCGAACTGCTTTCGCGCCTTTTCGACCTGGAGCAGCACGCTTGCCTCGCCGGGCGCGCGGAAGCGTGCCGGCAGGGTCAGCGAGGTGTCGGGCTTCCTGCCGCCTGCCTTCTGCGGCAGGAACGACATCAGCCACGGCCAGACGCCGCCGGGCGCAAGCTGCAAGAGCGCCACCAGCATGATGCCGAACACGATGGTCTCGACCTGTCCTGAGCCCGGCAGGATGAGCGGCAGATAGCTCTGCAGCACCTCCTTCAGGATCACGACGATCGCTGCGCCGAGAACGCCGCCCCAGACATAGCCGGCGCCGCCGACCACTGCGATGAAGAGATACTCGATGCCCGCCTGCGCGCCGAACGGCGTCGGATTCACGGCGCGCTGGAGATGCGCATAGAGCCAGCCGGAGAGACCTGCGAGCACGGCGGCATGGATGAACACCAGCAGCTTGGCACGCGGCGTCTGCACGCCAAAGGCTTCGGCTGCGACATGCCCACGCCTGAGCGCGCGGATGGCGCGGCCGGTGCGGGAGTCCAGCAGGTTCATGGTGAGCAGCGCCGAGACGATCACCGCAACCCAGATCGCGTAATAGATCGAGCCGGGTGAGAGCATCTTGAACGTGCCGATCGATAGCGGGGGGATCGCGGAGATGCCGTCGTTACGCCCCAGAAATTCGAGCTTGCTGAAGAGGTAGAACAGTCCGAGCCCCCAGGCCAGCGTGCCGAGCGGAAGATAGTGGCCCGAAAGGCGGACCGTGATCAGCCCGAGCAGCACCGCGAACAGGCCGCTGACGAGCAGCGAAAGCGGCAAGGTCAGCCAGGGCGACAGGCCATACGCCGTCGACAGCACTGCAGTAGTGTAGGCGCCGAAGCCGACGAAGGCCGCCTGTCCGAACGAGGTGAGGCCGCCGACGCCGGTCAGCAGCACGAGGCCCATCGCGACCAGCGCGGCGAGGCCGATATTGTCCAGGAGCACGATCCAGAACGGCGGCATGCCGGGAATGAACGGGATCGCCGCCATGACAAGCGCGAAGACGAGAATGGGGAGCCGGCCGTTCATCGCGCTCAGTCCTTCTCTTCCTCGACCGCGGGGGCCGCGAGCGAGCGCAGCAGCAGCACCGGGATCAGGAGCATGAAGACGATGACCTCCTTGTAGTTGCTGGCGTAGAAGGACGAGAACGCCTCGACGATGCCGACAAAGAGCGCGGCGATCGCCGTCAAGGGATAGCTGACGAGGCCGCCGATGATCGCGGCGACGAAGCCCTTCAGGCCGATCAGGAAGCCGCTGTCGTAGTAGAGAGTTGTAATCGGGACGATCAGTATGCCCGACAGCGCACCGATCACGGACGCCAGCAGGAAGGCGATCTGCCCCGACAGCGAGGTGCGGATGCCGGCGAGCCGCGCCCCCAGCCGGTTGACGGCGGTCGCGCGCAGCGCCTTGCCGTAGCGCGTGAAGCCGAAGAACAGCCAGAGGCCGACGATGAAGGCGATGGTGATGCCGTAGACCGTGATGCTCTGGCCGGTGAAGCGCAACGCGCCGAGCGTGAAGGCCGTCGACAGCACCGCCGGTCCGCGCTGGCCTTCGGCGCCGAAGAACAGAAGGCCGAGGCCCTGCAGCGCAAGATGGACGCCGACGGAGGCGATCAGCAGCACGAGCACCGAGGTGTGCGCCAGTGGCTGGAAGACGATGCGATAGAGCGATACGCCGATCAGCGCGACGATGACGAGCGACAGCGCCATCGAGATCGCAACCGGCGGCTTCTGGCCGGCGAAGTAAAGGATCGCCGCCAGCACGATTCCCGGCAGCACGATGTTGGTGAGGAAGGTGCGGAGGATCAACCGCCCGTGCAGCGCTTTGCGCGCCGCGAAAAGGTCGAACACAAAGGCGACGATGCCCATCGCGAGCGCAAGCTTGGCCGTGCCCGGCATCTGGCCGGAGGCGAGCGAGGCATAGGTCAGCGCGCCATACGTGACGAATTCGCCTTGTGGAATCAGGATGACGCGGGTGACGGCGAACACCAGCACCAGCGCCAGTCCGAGCAGCGCGTAGATCGCGCCGTTGGTGATGCCGTCCTGGAGAAGGAACAGCAGGATGGTGGTATTCAAGACCGGACGCTCCCCCTTAAGATCCGGACCGATCCCCGTTTCGCGGTGGATCGTCCCTCACAGCCATTGAAAATCGCTGACGATATTTGATATGGTCAATAACAATTATCGAATATAACTTCAAGGGCCGGGGAACACCGGGCTTAAATCTAACGGGATTGCGAGCAACAGGCGATGACCGTTTCCAAGGCGGCGGAAGCAACGGCAAAGGGCGCGGAGGCAGCCAGGGCGCGCAGGGACGCCAGCGATGAAGCCGGCGAGGCGCTTCAGCTTGGCGAGCTCTCCGAACAGCTCGGCTACGTGCTCAAGCGCGCCCAGCTCAAGGTATTCGAGAACTTCCTGCGCTGCATGGCTTCGCTCCAGCTCACGCCGGCGCAGTTTTCCGTGCTGTTGCTGGTCGAAAAGAATCCCGGCCGCAATCAAACCGAGATCGCCTCCACGCTCGGCATCCTGCGCCCGAATTTCGTGGCCATGCTGGATAATCTCGAGAGTCGCGACCTTTGCGCGCGGATCCGTTCCACCAACGATCGTCGCTCGCACATCCTGGTCCTGACCGACAAGGGCAAGGCCGTGCTTGGCCGCGCCAAAAAGCTCGTCGCCACCAAGCATGAGGCGCGGTTGAACGAGCTGTTGGGTGGGGCCAACCGCGAGTCCCTGATCGCGATGCTCTCCAAGATCGCCAACGAGTTTTGAGCGATCTCGTCACCCCGGAGCTCGGTTCTCGCCCCGCAACACCCTGCGCTCCCTCCCCCCTTGCGGGGGAGGGCAGGGGAGGGGGGTAGCCCAGCAAAAGGTGCGCGAGATTCTCGCGATGCCCCCAACAAGGACTCGCGGTCGCCCTTCGCCAGATCCGAGAGAGCGCGCCGTGCGGCACCCTCCTCCCTAGCCCTCCCCCGCAAGGGGGGAGGGAACGCACCTGTCGCGCGGCAAGAGACTCGATGCTCGCGGGCTTGGCGGTTTGCGTTTGATGCCAAGGCGATCGCTTGCTCGGCCCCGCTGCCGGAAGCGATTACGCCGCAGCGATCCGGTCGGGCAAGGCGGGCGCTTCCGGGGACAGGAAGCGGCGCTCGATTTCGGCTGCGGGCAGTGGGCGGCTGAACAGATAGCCCTGCATTTCCGTGCATCCTTCCGCCGCGATCCGGTCGAGCTGCTCGTGCGTTTCGACGCCTTCCGCCGTCGCCGTCATTCCCAACCCGCTTGCGAGCGCAGCAATCGCCCGCACGATGTTGAGTGATCCGGCATCGGTGGCGACGTCGCGCACGAAGGAGCGGTCGATCTTGATCTTGTCGAACGGAAAACATTGCAGATAGGTCAGCGACGAATAGCCGGTGCCGAAATCGTCCATCGCGATCCGGATCCCGAGCTCGCGCAGCCGGTGCAGCGTGGCGAGCGTCCCCTCCTTGTCCTGCAAGAGGACGCTCTCGGTGATCTCGATTTCGAGCCGGCTGGCGTCCAGCCCCGCGGCCGCGAGCGCGCCCACGATCACCTCGGCAAGACCGGCGTAACGGAATTGTACGGCCGATATGTTGACGGCGACGTGGAGGTACTTTGGCCACCGGCTGGCGGTCATGCAGGCCTGCCGGATCACCCACTCGCCGATCGGCACGATCAGGCCGATCTCCTCGGCAAGCGGAATGAAGCTGCCCGGAGGGATCAGTCCGCGCTGCGGATGCTGCCAGCGGATCAACGCCTCGAAGCCGCTGATCGCGCCGCTGTGGCTCTTCACCAGCGGCTGATAGTGAAGCTCGAATTCGCCGCCAGCGAGCGCTTTGCGCAGATCGAGCTCCAATGCGCGGCGGCTTTGCACCTGCTCGTCCATCGCCGGCTCGAAAAAGCGGTACATGCCCCGACCGTCGCTCTTGGCCCGGTAGAGCGCAAGGTCGGCGTTGCGCAGCAATTGCTCGGGTGTTGCTCCATCGGTCGGCGCAATGGCGATTCCGATGCTTGCCCCCGCGATCGTCTGCTGAGCGTCGATCTCGAACGGCGCGCTCATCTGCCCGATAATGCGCTGTGCAAGCGTGCTTGCTTCGCTTGCCTCGCTGATCGGGCTTTGCAGGACGACGAATTCGTCGCCGCCCATCCGGGCGATCGTGTCGCCGGGACGAACGAGGCGGCGCAGACGCTCGCTCACGCCCTTGAGCAGGGCATCGCCGGCATGATGCCCCAGCGTGTCGTTCACCGACTTGAACTTGTCGAGGTCGATGTGATGCACGGCAAAGGTCTGGTTCGATGCGAACGCCTGCTCGAGCCGCTGGTTGAGCAGGGCGCGATTGGCAAGATCCGTCAGCGCGTCGTGATGCGCCATATGCGCGATTCTGAGCTCGGTCCGCCGCTGCTCGGTGATGTCTTCGTGGGTCGCCACCCAGCCGAGGTCCGGCATCGGGCGATGGCGGATCTTGAAGGTACGCCCGTTTCGCATCTCGACGATGCTGTCGACGGGCTCGGCCGAAACCACGACGCCGGTGCGCCATTTCATGTACTCGGCCCGCGACATCGCGGGCACGCTGCCGGCCTCAAAGCGCATGTCGACGATGTCCGACAGGGGCGTGCCGGGACGGACACGCTCAGGCGGCAGCCCGTACATGTCGATGAAGTCCTTGTTGCACACGATCAGCCGGTGATTGGCATCGAAGAAGCACAGCCCGTGCGACATGTTGTTGATCGCGATGTCGAACTGCATGTTGCGCTGTTGCAGCCGTGCGCTGAGCTCCTCGCGCTCGGTGATGTCCTCGTGGGTGGCCATGCCGCCGCCGTCCGGCAGAGGGTGAACGGTATAGGCGATGATCCGCCCGTCCGCGAAGTCCTGCACGGCCCGTTCGCTGACGATCGTGCGCTCCGTGCGGGCACGAACATAGTCATCGGCCTCGCCGCGGACCTTCAATCCGAGCTTGAGCCGGTGCTGGATCAGATTGCTGACCGGTGTGCCCGGCCGCACTTCGTCCGGCGCAAGCCCGTACATGTCCATGTAGCGCTGGTTGCAGTAGATGACTTCGCGGCTCCGGTTGAACAGGATGATGCCAAGCCAAAGATTGTTGACGGCCTGCTCGAGCAACCCGCCCAAGGCGAGCGAGCCGAGCGGCTCCGGCGGGCCGTTGTCGGCGACCTGCCTGTCGCGATCCTCCATGTATGTTCGCCCCCTTCAAGCGCGGAAAGCATTAGAGCAGAGGCCGGTGAACGGTCTCCACGATCTGCCTCCCGCGCAGGCAGGTTCCTGAAGTTGCAGCGAATTTCACGTTAAGGGATGCAATGAGATTGCAGCGGGCAGGCAACCGCCTCCTGATGTGCAATGCGGTATAATTGATGCTTGATACATCATTTTAGATGTCATATGCTTGCTTTATCAATCACGGCGCTTGCCATGGGAGGTGCTGTCAGTGATTACCGCCGCGCAGCTTCGGGCCGCTCGCGCCCTGCTCGGGATCGACCAGCGCGAGCTGGCGCAGCGCTGCTCGCTGTCGCTGCCGACGATCCAGCGCATGGAGGCCTCCGAGGGCGTCATTCGCGGCAATGTCGATTCCCTGATGAAGCTGGTCGAGGCGCTCGCGGCCGCGGGCATCGAGCTGATCGGCGAGGGCGCGCCCTCGACCGGAAGTGGCCGCGGCGTACGGCTGAAATCCCAGCCCAGCGCGGGCGAGGACAACAAATGACGACGCGCGCACAACTCGCAATCCGGGAGCTCTAATGATCTCGGTGGCGCTATGGTCGGTGGCACTGCTGCTGGCGCTGGCGCCGGTCGGGATCGTGCTGTCGTCGTACCCGCGCGGTTCGGCCGTGCTCTATGGCGCCTGCCTGGTCGTCACCGCGGCACTCTGCGTCACCGCGCTCCTTCACCTGCTCGATTCGGCCCATCCCGTGTTGAGTGCCACTCTGCCGATCGGCCTGCCCTGGCTGGGGGCTCACTTCCGTCTCGATGCGCTGTCGGCCTTCTTCCTGGTCGTGATCAATCTTGGTGGCGCGGCCGCCAGCCTGTTCGCGCTCGGCTACGGCGCGCATGAAGAATCTCCCGGTCGCGTGCTGCCGTTCTATCCCGCCTATCTCGCCGGCATGAATACGGTCGTGCTCGCCAACGACGCCTTCAGCTTTCTGGTGGCGTGGGAGTTCATGTCGCTGACCTCCTGGGCTCTGGTGGTGTCGCACCACCGCGAGGCGGAGAATATCCGTGCCGGCTATGTCTATCTCCTGATGGCAAGCTTCGGCACGCTGGTCCTGCTGCTCGCCTTCGGTCTGCTTGCGAGCGGTGCCGGTTACGATTTCGACGCGATCCGCGCTTCGCATCCCTCGGCCGCGCTCGCCGGCATGGTGGTGATCCTCGTCCTGCTCGGCGCCGGCTCGAAGGCGGGCGTCGTGCCGCTGCACGCCTGGCTGCCACTTGCTCATCCCGCCGCTCCCAGCCACGTCTCGGCCCTCATGAGCGGCGTGATGACCAAGGTCGCCGTCTATGGTTTCGTCCGCATCGTGTTTGACCTGTTGCCGGAGCCTGAGTGGTGGTGGAGCATGGTGGTGCTGCTGGTCGGCGGCCCCACCGCGACGCTGGGCGTGCTCTATGCGCTGATGCAGCGCGACATCAAGCGCGTGCTGGCCTATTCGACCATCGAGAACATCGGCATCATCTTCACCGGCCTCGGGCTCGCGCTCGCTTTCAAGGCGCAGGGGCTCGACTGGGTGGCGGCGCTCGCCTTCACCGCGGCGATGCTGCACGTCTTCAATCACGCGCTGTTCAAGAGCCTTCTGTTCTTCGGCGCCGGCGCGGTGCTGGAGGCAACCGGCGCGCGCGACATGGAGAAGCTCGGCGGGCTGATCCATCGCATGCCACGCACGGCCTTCGCGATGCTGGTCGGCTGCGTCGCGATCTCGGCGCTGCCGCCCTTCAACGGTTTTGTCTCGGAATGGCTGACCTTCCAGGCAATCCTGCTGTCGCCGCAACTGCCATCCTGGGGTTTGAAGCTCGCCATCCCCGCGGTCGGCGGCCTCCTGGCGCTGGCGGCGGCTTTCGCCGCGGCCTGCTTCGTCAAACTCTATGGCATCAGCTTCCTCGGCCGGCCGCGCACGGATGTCGCCGCAAGCGCGCATGAGACCGATCGCTTCTCGCTGGCTGCGATGTTCGCGCTTGCGGCACTCTGCCTCGTCGCCGGCATCCTGCCCGGCCTGTTCATCGACGCGCTGGCGCCGGTGAGCAAGGCCATGGTCGGCAACGTCATGCCGCATCAGACCGGGCTGGAATGGCTCACGATCGTGCCGATCGCGGAAAGCCGCAGCTCTTATAACGGCCTTCTCGTCTTCCTGTTCGTTGCGCTCTGCGGCACCGCCGCGGCGTCGGCCATTCACCGCCTCGCCTCCGATCGCCTGCGCCGCGCGCCCGCCTGGGATTGCGGGTATCCCGACCCCGACCCCACGATCCAATACTCCGCCTCGAGCTTCTCGCAGCCGATCCGCCGCGTGTTCGGCAGCGTGATCTTTGCGGCACGCGAGATCGGCGAGATGCCACCGCCATCATCGCCGCTGCCTGCACGGCTCAAGGTCGAACTGCACGATCTGATCTGGGACGCGCTCTACGCGCCGATCGCGACGATCATCGGCTTCGCCACCGAACGCATCAACACCCTGCAATTCCTCACCATCCGCCGCTATCTGACGCTGGTCTTCGGAGCGCTCATCGTTCTGCTCCTGGTGGTGGCGCTATGACCGCGCTGCGCGACATCCTCTCGCAGGGCGCGCAGATGCTGCTGGTGCTGCTGCTCGCCCCGCTGCTGACCGGCTTTGTCCGCAAGGTGAAGGCGCGGCTGCTCCGCCGGCGCGGACCGCCGCTGGTTCAGCCCTATCGCGACCTCGTCCGCCTGATGCGCAAGGACGTCGTGCTCGCGGACAACGCTTCATGGCTGTTCCGCGTCATTCCCTATCTGATGTTTGCCGGCACCTGGGTAGCGGCTTCGCTGGTGCCGACCTTCGGCAACGGTCTGTTGTTCTCCGGTACCGCCGACCTCATCGCCATCATTGCGCTGCTCGGCAGCGCGCGTTTCTTCCAGGCGCTTGCCGGCATGGATGTCGGCACCGCCTTCGGCGGCATCGGCTCCAGCCGCGAGGTGATGATCGCGACCCTGGCCGAGCCTGCCATCCTGATAACGGTGTTCGCGGTCGCCATGATCGCGGGCTCGACCCAGCTTTCCAACGTTGCCGAGTTCATGGGCTCGGACGCGGTCGGTCTGCGCGTGTCGCTCGGCATGGCGTTCGTCGCGCTGACCATTGTGGCGCTGGCGGAGAATGCCCGCATCCCCGTCGACAATCCCGCGACCCATCTCGAGCTCACGATGGTTCATGAGGCCATGGTGCTGGAATATTCGGGGCGGCATCTTGCGCTGATCGACCTGTCGTCGCAGCTCAAGCTGCTGCTCTACGTCTCGCTGATCGCCTGCGTGTTCCTGCCCTGGGGCACCGCGACTGCGGATGCGAGCGTCGCGACACTGGCGTTCGGCGCGCTGCTCTATTTCGGCAAGCTTGCAGTTCTTGGCTTCCTGCTCGCGCTGTTCGAGACGTCGATCGCCAAGATGCGCGTATTCCGTATTCCGGAGTTTTTGGGGGCGGCGCTGATGCTGGCGCTGCTCGCGACGCTGCTGCGCTTCGTGTCGGGGAGCCTGTAGGACATGAGCAGCCTGCAATTCGATATCGCCCACCTGCTCGCCGGATCGCTCGTGCTGGCGAGCTTCATGCTGCTTTACCAGGACCGGCTCTATGCGCTGCTCAACGTCTATGCGCTGCACGCCGGCGTGCTGGCGTTGTCGGTGGCCTGGCAGGCCTATGTGCAGGCGGCGCCGCATCTCTATGTCACCGCGCTGATCGCTCTCGTTTTCAAGGCCATCATCATTCCGGTAGCGCTGCACCGGATCATCCGGCGGCTCGGCATTCACCGCGAGATCGAGAACGTGATCGGCATCGGGCTCACCATGATGGCCGGCATCGGCCTCGTCGCGCTGTCGATGGTGGTGATGCTGCGGGTGACGCCGGGCGCGGATGCGCTCGCGCGCGAGGATCTGGCCTTCGCGCTGTCGGTGGTGCTGCTCGGGCTCCTGATCATGGTGACGCGGCGCAATGCCGTGAGCCAGGTGGTCGGTTTCATGTCGCTGGAGAATGGCCTCGTGCTGGCGGCGACTGGTGCCAAGGGCATGCCGCTGGTGGTCGAGATCAGCGTCGCCTTTTCGGTGCTGATCGCCTTCATCGTGATCGGCATCTTCCTGTTTCGCATCCGCGAGCGTTTCGACAGTGTCGATGTGCAGGCGCTCGACCGCTTCAGGGGAGAGCGGCGATGACGATCGACGCGCTCGGTGCCATCCTGTTGATCCCGGCCATCTCGGCCGCGCTGCTCGCGATACTGCCCGGCTACTTCCTGACGGCAAAGCTCAACGTCGTTGCGGCGCTCGCGACCTTCCTCACCTCGCTCTCGCTGTTCGTGATCGAACCGACGTCAGGGCAATATCTGCTGCTCGACGACCTCAACAAGGTCTTCATCGTGCTGACGACCTTCGTCGGCTTCACCACATCCGTGTTCAGCGCGAGCTACATCCATCACGAAATCGAGACCGGACGGTTGACGCCGGCCTTCCTGCGCTTCTATCACGCGATGTACCAGATCCTGATGTTCGCGATGAACCTCGCGCTCATCGCCAACAATATCGGCCTGATGTGGGTTGCGGTCGAGGTCGCGACGCTGACGACCGTGCTGATGGTCGGTATCTACCGTACCCATGAGGCGCTCGAAGCCGCGTGGAAGTATTTCATCCTCGGCAGCGTCGGCATCGCGCTGGCGCTGTTCGGCACCATCCTGGTCTACATGGCGGCGCGTCCTGCGGTGGGCGAAGGGCTCGACGGCATGGTGTGGACCGTGCTGGTCCAGCACGCCGCCGCATTCGATCCGGCGCTGCTCAACGTCGCCTTCGTCTTCCTGCTGCTTGGCTACGGCACGAAGGTCGGCCTCGCGCCGCTGCACGCCTGGCTGCCCGACGCGCACGCCGAAGGCCCAACGCCGATCTCCGCGGTGCTCTCGGGCCTTCTGCTGAATGTCGCGCTCTATGCGCTTCTGCGCTTCAAGATGATGCTCGCGGTCAATTCGGCGGCGATCGCGCCGGGGCCGCTGATGGTGACGATGGGCCTGATCTCGGTGATCTTCGCGGCGCTGATGCTGTACCGCCGCCGCGACATCAAGCGCATGTTCGCTTATTCCTCGATCGAGCACATGGGCATCATCGTGTTTGCCTTCGGCATGGGCGGGCCGCTCGCGAACTTCGCGGGCCTTCTGCACATGACCATGCACTCGCTGACCAAGTCCGCGATCTTCTTCGCGGTCGGTCACATCGCGCAGGTCAAGGGTACGCAGAAGATCGCCGACATTGGTGGGCTCACGGTGACCAACCCGGTGCTCGGCTGGGGCCTGATGCTCGGCGTCATCGCCATCGTCGGCCTGCCGCCGCTCGGCATCTTCATGAGCGAGTTCCTGGTCGTCAGCTCGACCTTTTCCCGCGCGCCATGGCTGACCGCGATCCTGGTGCTCGGTATCATCATCGCGCTCGGCGGGCTCTTGCTGCGGATCGGCGTCGTGATGTTCGGCGAGCCCAAAGGCAAGACCGCGCCGGCGGAGGCCTCCTACGTGCCGATGTTCACGCATCTGGCGCTGGTCGCGATGGCGGGGATCTATCTGCCGCCGGTCCTGGTGACCGGCTTTACTAACGTCGCAAAGCTGCTGGGATAGGCGATGGGTATCCTCGACAGCATCCCCCATGTTCACGCGGTGCCGTCGCACCGCCCCTGGCCGCGTGTCGTCGTGGCAGAAGCGGGCTGGCGGGCCGCAGTCGACGAACTGGCCGCCGGCCGTCTGACCCTGCTTGGCCTCTGGGGTGAGCCGGCCGTTGTCCACATGGCGCTGCTCGATGAAGCCGTCGCCGAGATCGCGGTCGTCACCTACGAATGTGCGGCGGGTAGCTTTCCAAGCGTCGCCCGCCATCATCCGCCCGCGCTGCGGCTGGAGCGTACCATCCACGACCTGTTCGGGCTGACGTCAACCAGCGCGGACGATGTGCGGCCGTGGCTCGACCATTACGTCTGGGACAAATCGTTCCCGCTCGGCAGCCGCGACGCGCCGCGCGAGGCGGTCCTGTATCGGTTCCTACCGGCCGAAGGCGAAGCACTGCATCAGGTTGCGGTGGGACCCGTCCATGCCGGCATCATCGAGCCCGGCCATTTCCGCTTCACCGCCAATGGCGAGCATGTGGTGCGGCTGGAGCAATGGCTTGGCTATACCCATAAGGGCGTCGAATCCCTGCTGCAGGGCGCGAACCTTGAGGCTGCGGCAAAGCTCGCCAATCGTACCTCTGGCGACAGCGCCGTCGCCTACGCTTTTGCCTTTGCGCGCGCTGCCGAGGCAGCGCTCGACATCGAGGCGCCGCCGCACGCGACGCACTTGCGGGCGCTGATGGCGGAACTGGAGCGGCTTGCCAATCATTTCGGCGACATCGGCGCGATCTGCAACGACGCCTCTTTCGCGTTGATGCATGCGCAGACCGGCATTTTGCGCGAGCGCTGCCTGCGCGCCGCCGATGCTGCATTCGGCCATCGGTTAATGATGGACGTCATCGTGCCCGGCGGCGTGGTGCGCGACATCGCACCGGACGGCATTGCGGCACTGCGCACGCTGCTTGCCGAAATCGACAAGGTGTTTCCACGCCTGATCGAACTCTACGACAACACGGCGTCGCTTCAGGACCGCACCGTCACCACGGGCATCGTGAAAACGGAATATGCGCGCCAGTTCGGCGCCGGCGGCTATGTCGGCCGTGCCTCGGGGCGCAATTTCGATGCGCGGCGCATGCTTGCCTACGCCCCCTACGATCGGCTGTCGTTCGAGGTGCCGGTGCTCGAGGCGGGCGACGTCAATGCGCGGGTCTGGATCCGCATCCGCGAGGTCGAGCAGAGCGTTGCGCTGATCGCGCAGATTCTGGACCTGATGGCACCGGGCGAGATCATGAGCGCGCTGCCGGCCGGGCACGGCGAATGCGAAGGCCTGGCTGTGACCGAAGCGTTTCGCGGTGACGTGCTGGTCTGGCTCAGGCTGGACCGGGAGTTGCGCGTGCAGCGCTGCCACCTGCGCGATGCCTCCTGGTTCCAGTGGCCGCTGCTGGAGACCGCGATCGAGGGCAACATCATCGCCGACTTCCCGCTCTGCAACAAATCGTTCAACTGTTCCTATTCGGGCGCGGATCTCTGAGCCATGCGCAAGACCCTGCTCGAAAGTCTCACCCACGGCTCTCTGACCGAGCCCGCCCCGGCGCCGGACGAGACCGCGCTGGCTGAACTTGCCAGCAAGGTCGACCGCGCGGCGCAGGCAAGACTCGGCCGGTCGCTCGCGATCCGCCAGGTCGACGCCGGTTCGTGCAATGGCTGCGAGCTGGAGATCCACGCGCTCTCCAACGCCTTCTACGACATCGAACGTTTCGGTCTGCGCTTCGTCGCCTCGCCGCGCCATGCCGACGTCCTGCTGGTCACGGGACCGGTGACGAAGAACATGAGGCAGGCGCTGGAGCGGACCTATAACGCCACGCCCGATCCGAAATGGGTGGTCGCGGTGGGCGGCTGCGCCGCTGATGGCGGCATCTTCAAAGGCAGCTACGCCTGCGTCGGCGGCGTGTCCGAGGTCGTTCCGGTGGATCTGCACATCAAGGGCTGCCCGCCGTCGCCGCTCGACCTGCTGAAAGGCCTGCTCGCGCTCCTGGAGCACGTCGGCGGCAAGGAGTGAGCTGCGCTGACGAGTTTGCGGCGCGCGCCCGCCTTACTCTCGGTGTCATCGCCCGACTTGATCGGGCGATCCCAGTATTCCAGAGAGAGTGCGAGGATACGGACAGGCCGCGGCGTACTGGATTCCCCGCCTTCGCGGGGAATGACAGCGGTGTTGAGGTTGGCCCGGCGATGACGCCGGACAGGGCGCCTCTCAATCCACCAAAATCACCCTGATGTCGTTCACGTTGGTCAGCGTCGGCCCGGGCAGCAGCAAGTCTCCTGTTGCGGCAAAGAACGCCGTCGCGTCGTTGTTGTCGAGATAGGCCTGCGGCTCGAGCGCCAGCGTCTTCATCTTCGCGAAGGTTGCAGCATCGATCAGTGCGCCGGCGGGGTCGGTGGGCTTGCCGGCGCCGCCGTCGGCGCCGTCAGTGTCGCCGGCGAGCGCGGCGATGTCGGGTGTGTCCTTCAACAGGCCGGCGAGCGCCAGCGCGTATTCCTGGTTCGGGCCGCCGCGGCCATTGCCGCGCACGGTCACCGTGAGCTCGCCGCCGGAGAGGATGGCGGTGCGTTTGCCAGCGGCGCGCGCCTTCAAGGCCAGCCTCGCATGCTCGGCGGCAACCTCGCGCGCCTCGCCTTCGAGATCGGCGCCGAGATCGATCACCTCATAGCCCGCGTCCTTCGCGAGCTTGACGGCGGCGTCGAGGGACTGCTTGGGCCGCGCGATCAGTTCGAAATGGGCGCGCGCAAACGCGGCATCGCCGGGCTTGCAGCTTTCGTTGTCGGGATCGTCGAGCGCGCGGCGAACGGCATCGTCGATGTCGAGCTTGTATTTCGCGACGATCGCGCGCGCGTCAGCCAGCGTGGTCGGATCCGGCACGGTGGGGCCGGAGGCGATCGCGGAGGGATCGTCATGCGGCACGTCGGAGATCGCGAGCGTGACGATCTCGGCGGCATTTTTGCCGGCGCGCGCCAGCCGCCCGCCCTTGATGCGCGACAGATGCTTGCGGACGACATTCATCTCGCCGATCGGCGCGCCCGAGCGGAGCAGCGCCTTGTTGACCGCCTGCTTCTGGGCAAAGCTGATGCCGTCCACCGGCGCGATCCAGTTCGCCGAGCCGCCACCGGTGAGCAGCACCAGCAGCAGATCATCAGGGCCGGCCTCGCCAGCGAGCGCGAGCGTGTCAGCGGCGCCCTTCAGGCCGGCTTCGTCCGGCACGGGATGGCCGGCCTCGACCACGCGGATGCGTCGCGTCGGTACGCCGTAGCCGTGGCGGGTGGTGGCGATGCCGACCAGCCGCTCCGGATCGAGCTTGAGCCCATCGAGATAGTGCCGCTCTGCGGCCGCGGCCATGGCGCCCGCGCCCTTTCCGGCGGCGAGGCAGATCACGCGGCCCTTCGGCGCGGGGCGCAGATGCGGTGCGAGAATCGTGCTCGGATGGGCGGCGGCAACGGCGGCGTCATATAGGGCGCGGAGCAGGGGACGTCGGTCGGTCATGGCGATGCTTTCGTCAAGGAGAGGCGGCACCGGCGACCTCGCCGGAGTAGGCCTGCCCCTTGCCTAGCGCATCGCCGCGCAAAGCGTAAGCGGGCTTGCCCATCATTCGATTATGCGATCGCGTGATGGGCAACGAAAACCCCCCGCGAGACTCTCGCGGGGGGCGTTTTTCGCGGGCCAATCTGCCGGCGGCTAGCCGCCGACGTCGGCGCTGATCACGTCGCCGAACAGCTCCCACTTCTCGCCCTTGAACTTCTCGAGCTGGAGCTGGCTGATCGGCGCGAAGTCGGTCGCTGACGTATTGATCTGGATCCCGGGCAGCAGCACCTCGGTCCGGAAGTCCTTCAGGCTCGCCGCCTGCTTCATGATGTTCTCGCGCGTGAGATTGTCGCCGCACTGCTTCAACACCTGCACCAGGGTCTGCGCCACGCCGTAGCCGACGATGGTGCCGTGGTCGAGCTTGTCGCCGTCCGGGAAGTACTTCGTCATGAAGGCGAGAAACTCCTTCATGCCGGGATCCTTGTTCCATTGCGGGTCGGAAACGTCCTTCAGATAGTCCGCGGAGATGATGTCCTGCGAGTTCTCGAAGCCCGCGGGCTTGAGCACGCTGCCGACCGAGGCCGAGACGTTGTTCAGGAAATGAAGCGGCTTCCAGCCGATCTCGGCGTTCTTCTTGATCGCTTGCGCGGCGAATTTCGGCGTCGTGATGTTCATGAAGACGTCGGCGCCGATCGATTTCAGCTTCACGATATGGTTGTCGATGGTCGGCTCGGACGTTTCATAGCTCTCCTCTGCGACAATCATGCTCGCTGCCTTCGCGCCGAGACCGTCCTTGAGGCCCTTGAGATAGTCCTTGCCGTAGTCGTCGTTCTGGAACAGCACCGCGATCTTGGCGTCCGGCTTGTTCTTCAAGAGCCACTTTGCGTAGATCTGCGTCTCGCTCTGGTAGTTGGGCTGCCAGCCCATGGTCCAGGGGAAGTCTTTCGGATCATTCCACTTGGTGGCGCCGGTCGCGACGAAGAGCTGCGGCACCTTCTTGGAGTTCATGTATTTCTGGATCGCCGAGTTTGGCGGCGTGCCGAGCGAGTTGAAGATGAACAACACCTCGTCGCTCTCGACGAGCTTGCGTGCTTGCTCCACCGTCTTCGGCGGCGAATAGGCGTCGTCATAGGAGATGAAGTTGATCTTGCGGCCGTTGATGCCGCCCTCATCGTTGATCTTCTTGAAATAGGCGGCCTCGGTGCGGCCGATGATGCCGTAGGCGGACGCAGGGCCGCTATAGGGCATGATGTTGCCGATCTTGATCTCGGTGTCGGTCGCGCCGGTATCGTATTTCTTCTGGGCGGATGCAGTGGAGGTCGAGGCCGCGAACAGCGCAAGCGCGACTGACGCGGCAGCAAGTTTGCCAGTGACAGCGGGCATTCCAGTCTCCCTGATTTTCTTGGTGTGTGTGCGTCCTTTTCTTGTCGTTGGTCTTTTTTTGCGACGTGGCAGCAATTGAATACGATTTGCGTTGCAGCATCAAGAAAAAGCCCCCGCGACGGCGTCGTGAGGGCTGCTCCTTTAGTAGTCATCCGCTTGGCGGAGGCGTGCGAAACATTGGATGATGTGCGCACGTGACCGGTTGCAGTTGCGAGATAGCGGCACGCGCCGAGCATGTTGTTGATGGAAGTTGTGCAAACCGTCTCTTGCGATTTTCGGTTGCGCGCACTCCGCGTACCCTAGTGGCCGAGTTCGCTGGAGATGACGTCGCCGAACAGCTCCCACGACCTGCCCTTGAAGCGCATCATCTGGAGCTGTGCGATCGGCGCGAAATTGTCCGGCGCGGTGTTGATCTTGATGCCGGGAAGCAGCGTGTCCGGAGCGAAATCCTTCAAGCTCGCCGCCTGCCTCATGACGTTCTCGCGCGTGAGATCGTCGCCGCACATCTGGAGAACCTTCGCCATCGTCTGCGCCGCGCCGTAGCCGAACGCGACGGCGGCGTCGAGCCTGTTCGCCTTCGGATCAAATTGCGCGAGGAAATCGTAGAACCTCTTCATCCCGTCGTCGGCGTTCCACTGCGGGTCGGTGCCGTCCTTGACGTAGGTCGCCGAGAGGATGCCCTGCGACACCTCGAAGCCCGCCGGCTCGATCACGCCGCCGACCGATGCCGAGACGTTGGAGATGATTTGCATCGGATGCCAGTTGATCTCGGCCGCCTTCTTGATCGCCTGGGCGGCGAATTTCGGCGTGGTAATGCTGATGAAGACGTCGGCGCCCGAGGCCTTTAGCTTCACGACGCGCTCGTCGATCGCTGGCTCGGAGGTGTCGTAGCCGTCCTCGAGCACGATCATCGAGGCCTTCGGCCCGAGGCCGTCCTTCAGGCCCCTCAGATAGTCCTTGCCGAAATCGTCGTTCTGGTAGAGCACGGCGATCCTGGCTTCGGGCTTCTCCTTGATGATGTATTTGGCGTAGATGCGCGCTTCGCTGGCGTAGCTCGGTTGCCAGCCCATGGTCCATGGGTAGTTTTTCGGATCGTTCCATTTGGAGGCGCCGCTCGCCACGAACAATTGCGGCACCTTCTTCTCGTTCATGTACTTGCGGATGGCGGCGTTGGTCGAGGTGCCGAGCGATCCGAAGATTAGGAACACCTCGTCGCTTTCGACGAGCTTGCGGGCCTGTTCAAGCGTCTTCGGCGGCGAGTAGGCATCGTCGTAGGAGATGAACTTGATCTTGCGACCGTTGATACCGCCTTCCGCATTGATCTTGTTGAAATAGGCCTCTTCGGTCTTGCCGATCACGCCATAGGCGGAGGCCGGACCGCTGTAGGGCATGATGTTGCCGATCCTGATCTCGGTGTCGGTGGCGCCGGTGTCATATTTCTTTTGTGCCAGAGCTGTGCCGTTCGTTGCGGTGCACAAGATGAATGCGGCCGACAGGGCCGCGAACTGAAGACGGACGACAGCCATTGCTCTCCCACCCGGTTGGATCGGCTCTGCATTGAACAAGATTGGCGCCGGCCGTCAACAAAAAGCCCCCGTGATCGCTCGCGGGCGCTCACCTGGTAAGCTGTTGCGTCAGCGCTTCATTGGGAGGGGACGTCGCCGCTGATGATCTCGCCGAAGAGTTCCCATTTCTCGCCCTTGAAGCGTTGCATCTGGAGCTGGCTGATGGGGGCAAAATCGGTCGCGCTGGTATTGATCTTCACGCCGGGCAGCAAGGTGTCAGGAGCGAAGTCCTTCAGGCTCGCCGCCTGCTTCATGACGTTTGCGCGGGTTAGATCATCGCCGCACATTTCCAGCACCTTTGCGAGCGTCTGCGCAACGCCATAGCCATAGACGACGAAGCTGTCGTTCTTGTCCGTGCCAGGCATGTACTTGTCGACGAACTCCGACCACTTCTTCATGCCGGGGTCACTGTCCCACTGCGGGTCGCCGGCGTCCTTGCCGTAAGTGGCAGACAGGATGCCTTGCGAGTTTTCGAGGCCCGCGGGCTTCATCACGCCGCCGACCGAGCTCGAAACGTTGGTGACGATCTGAAGGGGCTTCCAGGAAAGCTCGGCCACCTTCTTGATGGCCTGGGCGGCGAATTTCGGCGTTGCGTAGATCACGAACACGTCCGGATTGGCGGCCTTGATCTTGACGATATGGCCGTCGATCGACGGCTCGGACACCTCATAGCTCTCTTCCATGATGATGTTCGAGGCCTTGCCGCCGAACCCGTCCTTGGTGCCCTTGAGATAGTCCTTGCCGAAATCGTCGTTCTGATAGAGCACCGCCACCTTGGCGTCGGGTTTCTCCCTCAAGAGCCACTTCGCGTAGATTTGCGCTTCGCTCTGGTAGGAGGGCTGCCAGCCCATGGTCCATGGGAAGTTCTTTGGATCGTTCCACTTGGTGGCGCCGGTCGCGACGAACAGCTGCGGGATCTTCTTGGCGTTGAGATATTTCTGGATCGCTGTGTTGGAGGGCGTGCCGAGCGGGTTGAACACGGCCAGCACCTCATCGCTCTCGACGAGCTTGCGGACCTGCTCGACCGCCTTCGGCGGCGAGTAAGCGTCGTCATAGGTGACGAAGTTGACCTTGCGGCCATTGATGCCGCCCTTGTCGTTGATCATCTTGAAATAGGCTTCTTCGGTCTTGCCGATGACGCCGTAGGCGGAGGCCGGACCACTATACGGCATGATGTTGCCGATCTTGATCTCGGTGTCGGTCGCGCCGGTATCGTACTTCTTTTGGGCGAGTGCTGCGCCGGAGGTGATCGTTGCGACCGCCGTTCCGACAGCGACGATTCCCAGTATTCTTGCGAACAGCAATTCAGTCTCCTTTAGACGTTTCAGTTCTTCTTGAGTTTGCCAATCAACTGTTGGCTGACGATCGCAACCTGCCTTGCGCCATGCGGCACCAGGAAGATGACGAGGAACAGGAGCACGCCGAACACTGCGCCGGAGAGGCCTTTTGAGATGCTTTCCGCCATGTTCGGCACGAAGATGATGAAAGCGGCGCCGACGAACGAGCCGGGCAGCCAGCCGACGCCACCGACGACCATGCCGAGGAACAGCGAGATCGCGAGCGTGATGGTGTAGCTGTCGGGTGCGACGAACTGCACCGCGATGGCGCTGAGGCCGCCGGCGACACCGGTGATGCCGGCGGACACGCCGAAGGCCAGCGTCTTGTAGAGAGCGACGTTGACGCCCATTGAGGATGCCGCGATCTCGTTGTCGCGGATCGCCATGAAGGCGCGGCCCGAGCGGGAGCGCAAGAGATTCACCGAGAAGATGTAGATCGCGAGCGTGACGACGAGCGTGAAGTAATAGAGCCACATGTCCTGGCCCATCGGCAGGCCGAACGGGGCGTCCGGCTTGGTGACGACGAGCCCCTGTACGCCGCCGGTCCAGTGCTCGAGGAAGTTCAGCTTCAGAAGCTGCGGCATAGCGGTGGCGAGCGCAAACGTCGCGAGCGCGAGATAGACGCCGGAGAGCCGCAGCGCCGGCTGGCCGAACAGGAAGCCGAAGCCGAAGCAGATCACGCCGGCGACCGGCAGCGTGAGCGCATAGTTGACGTTGAACTGCTCCATCAGCACCGCAGTGACATAGGCACCGACGGCGTAGAACGCGCTCTGGCCGAGTGAGAACTGGCCGCTCCCGCCGGTGAGAATGTTCAGCGCCAGCACTGCGAGCCCGTAGATCAGGAGCATCGTCAGCTGGAAGATGATGAAGTTCTTGGCGAACAGCGGAACGATCAGGAGTACTGCGAGCACCACCAGCGAGGTGGTCGTGCTCAGCGTCATGGCCCGCTTCGGAACTGCCTCGACCGCCTCGTGGCCTTCGGCAACGACTTCTTCTGCTGCGCTCATGATCAAACTCGCTTGACGATGTGCCGGCCGAACAGGCCAGCGGGTTTGACGACCAGGACGGAAATGATCAGCGCGAGCGCGATCGGGAGCTTCAGCTCATTGCCGACGCCGGGGATGTAGGTGCCGGCGAGGTTCTCGAAGATGCCGACCAGGAAGCCGCCGACCACCGCGCCGAACGGGCTCGACAGGCCGCCGAGCACGGCCGCGGCAAAGCCGTAGATCAGGACGCCGCCCATCATGTTGGGCTCGAGAAATACCACCGGGGCGATCAGCATGCCGGCGATCGCGCCGATCGCCGATGCCATGCCCCAGCCGAGCGCGATCATCCAGCTCGTGTTGATGCCGACGAGCCGCGCCGATTCAGGCAGCGAGGCAGCTGCCCGCATCGCGAGGCCGATTCGAGTGTACTGGAAGAAGAAGAACAGGCCAACCAGCAGCAGCAAGGTGACGCCGATCATGCCGGCCTGGTGGGTCGAGATGAGCTGGCTGCCGAGGAACGGCGAGGAGCCGAACGGGGTCGGATATTGCTTGATGGTGAAGTCCCAGATCAGGCCGGCCGAGGAGTTGATGATGGCAAACAGCGCGATGAAGCCGGCGACGTTGGTCAGGATCGGCGCCTTGGCGAGCGGCTTGAACAGGATGCGCTCGATCGCGATGCCGCCGACGAAAGCGAACGCCAGCGTGATCACGAAGGCGGCCCAATAGGGCACACCCCATTGCATCAGCTGCCAGGAGATGAAGGTCGCGAACATCGCCATCTCGCCCTGCGCGAAGTTGAGATGGTCGATCGCCTGGTAGATCATGACCACTGCGAGCGCCATGCAGGCATAGATCGCGCCGGTCGCAATCCCGGCCAGGACCTGGTTGGTGAAAAGCTCCATCGTCCCGGCTCCCTCAGTAACCCAGATAGGATTTGCGGATGTCCTCGTTGTTCGCGATGTCCTTGGCGTTACCCGACATCACGATGCGGCCGGTCTCGATCACATAGGCCTGGTCGGCGAGCTCGAGCGCGAGCTGGGCGTTCTGCTCGACCACCAGGATCGTGACCTTGTCTTCGCGGTTGATCTTGCCGAGGATNNNGAANAGGTCGCGNACGACCAGCGGNGCNAGNCCGAAGGACGGCTCGTCCAGCAGCATCAGNCGCGGCCGCAGCATCAGNGCNCGGGCAACCGCGAGCATCTGCTGCTCGCCNCCCGAGAGCGTGCCGGCCTGCTGGGTGTGCCGCTGCTTNAGNACCGGNAAATGCGCATACATGCGCTCGATGTCGGNGACNATGCCNGCATTGTCCTTGCGGGTGATGGCTCCGAGTTGAAGATTTTCCTCCACCGTCATGTTGGTGAAGGTGCCGCGGCCCTGCGGCACATGCGCGATGCCGAAGCGCACGATGTTCTCGGTCGA
>NZ_AXAS01000021.1 GCF_000472925.1 Bradyrhizobium sp. Ec3.3 | reverse complement strand
GACCCGGCCAAGGAATCCTGGCGCAACATAAACGCGATCGACGATCTGGTCCTCGAGATTCTCAATACCATGTCCCATCTCGTCATCGCCGGATTGCGCGGCAATGCTGGTGCTGGTGGCGCTATGCTGGCGCTAGCGGCGGATCGCATCTATTCGGCCTTCGGAGTCGTCCTCAACCCGCATTACAGAGGTATGGGCGAGCTTTATGGATCGGAATATTGGACATACTTGCTGCCAAAGAGAGTGGGGCAAGCGCGGGCTCTGAAGCTGACACAAGCTTGTCAACCAATCGGAGCGCGGGCAGCGCGCGATATCGGTTTCCTCGACGAGGTATTCGGCGAAGACGCGCGAAGCTTTGAAGCCGAGATAAGAGACCGCGCCAGGCTCCTCGCCGCAAACCCGGAATTTCGCGCTCTCCTCCGAAAAAAGCATGAGGGGCGTATGGAAGACGAAAGCATCAAGCCGCTGGCGAACTATCGTGCAGAAGAGTTGGAGCGCATGAAGGTCAATTTCTTCGGAGCCAATCCCTCATATCACGAAGCCCGGCGCCGCTTCGTCTTCAAGGGGAATCCGCCGAAGGCTGCGCCTGTTCCGACTGCAGCGACGACGAGAGAGCGAGTTTCAGTTCTTTTCGGGCACACAGTCCGCGTGGGGGCCTTGCTTCAAGCTTAGTCGAAATGGGCCGAAGCGAATTCCTCGTGGCCCATGGACGAAATCGTACAGCCGGGCTTGCGCAGTCTCTTTGGAGAATTGGTCATGCCCCAGCAGCAGCGCGCCTGCCGCTCGATGTCTGCTTTTCCCCGAAAGCGACCTAATTGTTGCGCGCACCCGAAAGACGCGAGGGCCAAGAGCCGACCTCTACTTGCTCCTTTGCCGCTACAAGCGCTCTCGCTGCCCGAGCTCCTCCAGCAGGGCCTTCGCCTCCTTCAGGTCGCGGGTGTCGAAACCCTCGGTGAACCAACCATAGACCGGGGCGAGAAGATCGTGGGCCTGCTGTCGTTTGCCCTGATCGTACCACAACCGCGCCATGCTCACAGCCGCACGCAGTTCCCAGGACTTTGCCTGCTGCTGACGAGCGACCGCCAGCGCATGTTCGAAATATTCTTCCGCTTTCGTTGCGTCTGGGTCGGGCAACAATAGCGCGATTTCGCCTGCCATGCGCTTGATTTCGGCCTCAAACCAACTTTCCTTGGTTGTTTCTGCCTTGGTCATCGCTTCGCGAATGCAGTGCAATGCATCATCGAAGTTGTCGAGTTCAGCATGAGCGCCTGCCAGGTACGATAAGCAGAATGGCTCTAGCGCTGTTGCCGCCGTTGAGCGACGTGCGATGATACCCGAGGTGATCACATGGACGGCGTCTGAGACCTTCCCAGTGAGGGCCAAGACGCAACCTTGGGCCAGCATTCCGAGTGCCCCCCAAAACAAGGAACCTCTTTCGTCTGCCAGGGGGACAAGTTCATTAGCTTCGGCGCTTGCTGCCGCATAGTTTCCGCAGCAGATATGGGTAAAGGATGTATGGAACAGGGCATACATCAACGTGGCCGCTTGACCGATCTCGCGCGCTTCCTTGAGCGCCTGTTCAGCGTCTCTGCGTGCAGCCTCGGGGAAGCCAAGAAGCCACAGAGCCCAGGAGCGATAGGATAGGGCTGCGACCCTCATGTCCTGGCCAAATCGAGTCGCCAGCGCACGATGCTCAGCGGGTTCGTAGATCGCGATCGCCTGATCGTAATGTGCTCGACTTTCCGCAAGGGCCCCCGTACACATCAAAGACGTACCCATTAGACGATGCCCAAGCATGAGTGGAACCATTGTTCCCCGCTTCTCGGCAAGCGCCAAACACTCTGTCGCAAAGTCGAGGAGAGCGTCGCTGTTGAACCCGATATAGTTCGCGACCCAGAACCCATAGAGGACCGAAAACAGGAGCAACGGGTCTTCAGGGGACTCTCCGAGTGACTCCGCTTGCTCGATGAAGGCGCGGGCTCGATCGAGAGATGCGATAGTCTCAGGGGCTGCGTGGCCCTTGGTGTGCATCAAAGCATTCACAAGCGCGACCTGCAGTTTGATCTGGTCGCCACGCAGCGCTGGTGTGCCCGGCAGCGTCGCAATCTGTGAAAGAGCGCGGATTAGCTGAACCGTCGCCTCTACTAACGCTGAACGCGCTAGCGACCGCTGTCCCGCCTTGCCCCACAAGGCCGCTGCCTTCTCGATTAGCCCGGCCTCAGTGCAGTGATGTGCCAGCAACTCCGGCTGGCTCTCGGCTGTCTCGGCGAATTGGCTTTCAACTGCTTCGGCAATGCGTGCATGAAGCGCGCGGCGGGGTTCGCGCAGCAACGTGCCATAGGACGCGTCCCGCACCAAGGCATGCTTGAATAGGTAAGTCGCATTCGGCGGCAAGCCCAACCTGAAAAGCAAACCAGTCTGTATGAGACGGTCTAGCGCTGATCCCAGTTCCGCCTCTGGCATGCGCACCACCGCCGCCAGGAGAGCATGCGAAAACTCCCGGCCGATCGCCGCGCCAATCTGTGCCACTTCCTTGGCAGGGCCGAGCCGGTCGAGCCGCGCCATCAACGAGGCGTGCAAACTTGCGGGGACCGCCAAGGCCGGGGACGGAACGACGGCAATCGTGCGTTCGACCGCGCTCTGGCCCTCCGCCTCCAGCACTGCCTTCGTCATCTCCTCCACGAACAGGGGGATGCCATCGGTACGTTCGATGATGTCCTGCCTGATGCCCGCCGGCAGCAGCTTGTTGCCGACTACGCCGTCGATCATGGCGCCGACCTGGCGTTTCGTCAGCCGATTGATCGTCATGGCGGTCACGTGCGGCCGCCCGATCCAGGGCGGATCGAATTCCGGGCGGAATGTCACAACCATGAGAACGGGAACCGTTGCGATCAGGTCTAGCGTGCGACCGAAGCCTTCCAGGCTCGTAGGATCGCCCCAGTGCGCATCCTCGACGATCATCAGCACGGGGCCGGAGCGCGCCAGGGTTTCCAATTGAATGCCGAGTGCTTCCAGCATTTTCTGACGCCGCTGTCCGGGAGCAAGCTCCAGAGCGGGGTAGCGTCCGTCGTTGGGAAGCGACAGCATCTCAGCCAAAAGCGCCGCGTCTTGCGGGGACGTCCTTGTCCGTGCCAGCAGGGCACCGAGCTTTTCGAGCTTTGTTTGCGGTGTGTCCCCGACTGCAAATCCGGCGGCAAGTTCCAACTGCCCAATGATTGGATAAAATGCGCTGTCGGTGTGTTGCGGCGAGCAGAAGTAACGTAACCGCGTGTGAGGTTCGGCTGCGATCCCCTCCATTAGCGCGGTTGAGAGCCTGGATTTGCCTATCCCGGCCTCGCCGGATAGCAGCACCACCTGACCTTTGCCCCTTTTTGCTTGCGACCAGCACCTCAACAGCAGTCCAAGTTCTTCTTCTCGTCCCACCAGTGCAGTCAGCCCGCCGGGGTGCATCGCCTCAAAGCGGCTCTCGATAGAACTTGCCTGCAGCACGCCGAAAGCTTTCACTGGCCCGGCGAACCCCTTGAGCTCCCCTGGCCCCAGGTCCCGCAGCTCGAAGAGGTTGCCGAGGAGCCTTCGAGTGCCTTCGGCGATGACAACCGAGTTCGGCTCGGCGATCCCCTGCAGACGAGCCGCCAGGTTCGGCGTCTCGCCCACCACCCCGCGTTCCTGGGCCTCGCCGACACCAACGAGATCGCCGACCACGACCAAGCCAGTCGCGACCCCGATACGCACCCGGAGCGGCTCCTGGATACCCAGCTTGCCGATCGCCTCGATGATCGCCAGTCCCGCCCGGACGGCACGCTCGGCATCATCCTCGTGGGCGTGGGGATAGCCGAAATAGATGAGCACCCCATCGCCCATGTACCTGGCCACGAAGCCGTCGAACCGGGCGACCGTCTCCGCGACGCACTTATGATAGGCGCCGATTACCGAACGCAGATCCTCTGGGTCGAGCGTGGTCGAGAGCGCGGTCGAGCCAACGAGGTCGGTGAACATCACCGTCAGTTGGCGACGCTCGGCGTCCTCTCGCCGAGTAGGCTCGATATCCACGAGTGCAGAACGTGCCGTTACAGCAGCCGAGACGTTCCTGAGATCGCGGATCGCACGCCGCATTTTCAACCGGTGGCCGAGCGAAACGCCAAGGTCTTTGAGATGTTGATCGGTCAAGTCGGGGAGAACGGCCATATCAATGTCGTTCTCGGCAAACCTCTCCGCGTACTTGGCCATGCCGAGCCTTTCGAGCCAGTCAGCAATTTGCTGCATCGCGGCCCCCTTCGGACTTAACGCTGTCCGTCCTCACCAACAGGACAGAAAGTCTACCACGCACGCCGACTTATTGTAGCGCCCAAAGGACAGTGTCGCATGTCCGGTCAGGTCAAAGCCGGTAAGACTCAGGTCGAGCATATTATTTTCGCTCCGCCGCGTGCGCTCGATGCGAAGCACGGTGGACAGCACGATGAGGACCTCGAAGTAGGACATCAACATGTCGCGCGCGGCGATACCGCAATGCGCGATGAAGCTCCGTTGGTTCATGTCTGCCGATTCTATCGCGCGGGTGAGTCATCTCGTATTTCCTCAGCCCGAATTTCATTTATTGGTTCATGCGATGTGCCGGAGCGAGGCAATGCAGGGGGCTAAGCAGAGGGTTTTGGGCGCTAGGCCCAGTTATCTGTCAGCCGGGCTGCACCTGCATGCTTGGTGGCCGTCGGGCGGCGCCTAAGGCGAGTTTTCAGTTGGCTATTCCCTTAACGGCAGCTCAAACGCGCGCCGGAACGGGGGTCATGCCGGGGGTCATGTTCGCAATTTCGAAAATATATCAATTATTTCAGCTGCATATGGCGGAACGAGTGGAAGTCCAACCAACCTTCAGTAGAGGTGTGCGGTGCTAGAACTCGAATAAGACACGAGCCAGGCCATTGAGGCGATGGATTGAAGGCTGGCTAACCCACCAGTTTCGCACCAGAAACGACCTCGCAAGGAGCGACGAACGTCGCCAAACATCACAAAAAATGCAGAAGGATCAACGGGCGCATCCCTTTTCCCACCGCTCATAACGGTCTGGTTGCAGGTTCGAGTCCTGCCGGGCCCACCAGCAAATCAAGCACTTAGCGGATTTTCATTTCACAGGCAGTTGGCCATCGCACCAGAAGCGTCCCGCCTCATTGTGCCGAGCAGCGTCACCGGCCGGGTTCGCGTCCAGCCTTCGCCTTGCTCCATGGCAAGACATTGCCAGCAGCGCGCGCGAGCGGCGACTGCACTCTTGCGCGTGGAGTGCGCCGTAGGTTGAACAAGTCGTTCTAGGCGAACGGCATGTCGATGAGCCGAAGCTGGATCGCCTTCGCTATCGCGTGCGGCCTGTTCGATGCGTTGAGGTGCAGGATCGCACGCTTCATGTGCGAACGTACCGTCTCGCAGGACAAGCCGAGGATCAGGGCGATGTCGTCCGAGGTCTTCCCTCGCTGCCTATCTCGATTTCCGGAGCGTGCACGAACTCATACTCGCCATTTCCAAAGGGCGTGCACCATCGCCGACGAACTGTCGAGTCCGAGGCCGGTCGCGAGAGCCAATTTGGTCTAAGGTGGTCGTAGACGAGTATGTTGCGCGAGCCTTCGCTATCCGGCAGAATCGGCCGTTAACCGATCTGGCAGCGCTGGTATGAAGCCTCCCAAGACCGCTCTAAGATTGCCCCGGTATTGCAGGCGAAAGCCGTTGAAGAGTGGCCGTTGGGCCTACTTCTTCGAGCCTCCGACGTGGGCGCGTGCGCAAGGGTGTCACGTCAAGGCGGAGGCCCTTGGCGAAGATTACAGCACTGCGGTTGAGCGCGCCGAGTACGTTCTGCTGCCGGCCTTCGACAGTTGGCGCTCTCGCGGAATGACCGACATGGTTCCGATTGGAATCATTCCAGGGTTCTTTGATTGGCTTGTCAACGTGTTCAAGGCCCATCAGAAGTGGAAGGAAATCGACCACAAGATGCAGCGTCTCTATGAGCAGGGCTTGGCACTATTCGCCGGTCACTTGTTAAAGGACGGCACGCGCGCTGGGTCGAAGCAGATCGTCGACTTTACGTAAGGCTTCGTCGACGCCGTTTATGCCAAGCTGCTGATTGTTGAAGAGAAGGACGCCGACGGAAACGTGGTACGACGCGAACGGCGCCGCTTTGCCAATGCCGCGATGACGGCGTGCCGCCGTGCCTGGTTCGTCGGTCAACGTGCAGAAGAAAAGAGAGTGCCCACCGTCAATCCATTCTCAAAAATGGGTCTGAAAGCGCGCGCACCGGGACAGCCGGTGCGCGAGACGCCGACTGCGACCTGGGACGAGCTGGTGGCATTTCGCGCCAAGGCGAACGAACTTGGCTATCGATCAATCGCGACAGCGGCACTTGTCGCATGGGAATGGCTCCAGCGAGAAGAACACGTGTTCGGAGCTTTCGAGATCAGCCACTATCGACCGAAAGAACGCCCGAACAGTGTGCGCATCGTCCATCCCAAGAATGGCGAGGAAGCCTGGTGGCCGCTTTTCGACGAGACTGGCGAGACCTTGTTTCCCGAGCTGATGGCAGAACTCGACGACATCAGGCAGACCATCGTCACCGGGCTCGTCTTTCGGCGTGACCATAAGCACCCGGAGGTCGCCTACCCCGCTGCCATGGATCACAGCCAGGCAGGATCTTCGCTACCTCCGGGAGGTCGTGAAAAAGATCGTTCGCGCAGCCGGCCTGCGGGAAGAACTGTCATTCACCTCGTTCCGCCACGGCGGCTTCACCGAGGGCGCCGACAGCGATCTAACGGACGCTGAGCTCAGAGCCGCAGGCCGCCACCGGTCATCCCGGCAGCTGCCGACCTATGCGAAACGCACAAGGAAACAGCTAATTTCGGGCACGAAGAAGCGGCGAGAGGAAAGAACAAAAGCAGCCGGTTTGTCGGAATAGCAGTCGGCCGTCTGTCGGAATGACGACCGCGAGAAACCCCTAAGCTATTGAAAAGCTTGGTGGGCGCACCAGGGCTCGAACCTGGGACCCGCTGATTAAGAGTCAGCTGCTCTACCAACTGAGCTATGCGCCCGAAAGGCGGCTAACGCCTTGCGAGGCCGGTCGTTTAGCAAAGCGATCCGGGGAAGGCAAGCGATGTGGACGAGGTTTTCCAAGTCTTCATGGCCGGGTCCCAAAAAGAGAAAAGCCGCCGGATTCCAGCGGCTTCGCTCGCTATGCCCGGAGAATTGCGGGCCTTACAGGCGCCCGCCGTCCCGGTCCGGCCCGCCATCCCGGTCGCCGCCATGGAAGTGGTCCATGCCGCGGTCCATCATGCGGTCCATGCGGTGCTCCATGAAGCGGTGGCGCCAGCCCTCCTCACCGCCGAACGGGCCCTGGTGACGGGTCAGGACGGCCAGGCGCCGCTTCTGGCCCTCATCCAGGGTCTTGTAGAGGGGATCGGCGGCATCGGCGATCTTCTTCAGCGCCGCGGACGTGGCGCCCATGTCGTCAGCGCGCTGGCGCAGGCGGGCGACCGGATCATCCGGCTTGTCGGCATCGCCGGGGCCAGCATTCATCCGCGCATTGGCGCGATCGATCCGCAGCTTGGCAAAATCGCGCACAGCGGCCTCGACCGGCGGCCACAGCTTCTCCTGGTCGGCATTCAGCTTCAACCCGGCATGCACGGCCGCGATCCGCGCGTCGACCAAGGCGGCGCGGTCTTCCGGATTCATGCGCATGTGGCGCATGTGATCGGAGAAGCGGTGATATTGCGCGTAGACGGCGCCGGAGCCGGCTATGCTGAGCGCGGCGATAGCGGCGATGGCGAACTTTCTCATACGAACCTCCTCTTCCAAGGTTCCCCGAAGATGGGCGCCATTTGCACCGTGTTCAACTTACAACTTCGATAGAGACGCCAGTCTTACCAAGATGTAATCCGGAGACACATCCAAACACCTCTTCCGTCGTCTCCGTTGTCGCAGTTTGAAATCATTCGCAACAATGACCGCTAAAACGAATGAAGGGCTTCCGCAGTCCACACGGAAGCCCTTCTGCGATCGCCAGCAATCTCAGTTCGTCGCGCTCTTCGCTTCCTTCTGGAATTCGTCGATCAACGGCTGGCCGACGCGGCTCGCGGCATCCTTGTAGACCGGCTCCATCGCCTTGCGCATTGCCTCGTCCTGCTCGGACGTCAGCGAGATGATCTCGCTCTTGCCACTCTTCTTGATCTCGGCGAGCGCGTCGTCGTTCTCCTTCTGCGACTGCGCGTTGTTGAAGTCGGTCGCTTCCTTCATGGCCTTCGCAAGCTGGTCTCGGATGTCGGCCGGCAGATCGTCCCAGAACTTCTTGTTCACGATCACGACGTAGCCGATGTAGCCGTGATTGGTCTGGGTGATGTACTTCTGCACCTCGTGCATTTTCTGGGTGTAGATGTTGGACCAGGTGTTCTCCTGCCCGTCGACGACGCCGGTCTGGAGCGCCTGATAGACCTCGGAGAACGCCATCACCTGCGGCAGCGACCCCAGCGCCTTGAACTGCGCCTGGAGCACGCGCGAGGACTGGATACGGAATTTCACGCCCTGATAGTCGGCCGGCGTGATGAGCTTCTTGTTGGCGCTCATCTGCTTGAAGCCATTGTCCCAATAGGCAAGGCCGGTGATGCCCTTGGAGTCCAGCAGCTTGAGCAGCTTTGCCCCTAGCGGTCCCTCCGTCACCTTCCGCAGCGTCTTCAGGTCGGGAAGGATGTAAGGCAGATCGAACACCTCGAACTCGCGGATGCCGAGCGGACCGAACTTGGAGTTCGACGGCGCCAGCATCTGCACGCTGCCGAGCTGGAGCGCCTCGAGCTCTTCCTTGTCCTTGTAGAGCGTCGAGTTCGGATAGACCTCGACCTTGACTTTGCCGCCGCTGTACTTCTCGGCAAGCTCCTTGAACTTCTCGGCCGCCTTGCCCTTCGGCGTATCGGTCGCAACCACGTGGCTGAACTTGATGACAATTGGGTCGGCTGCTGCCGGACCGGCAAGCCCCAGAACCAAAGCCGCGACGGATGCCGCGATCGCGAAGGTGCGCATGATCTCTCCCTTGTTATTGTTTGGGCCGCCCGGCGCGCGGGCGGCCTTCCTCGAGCCGGCTGCATCAATACAGGCCGGCGCGCCGCGCTGCTATTGGTCGTTAGCAGGGCTGCTATCTCTTATCACGGCCATTCCGGGGCGATGCGACGGGACCGCGCGAGCGCGGCCCGGAGCATCGAACCCGGAATAACAAGCTTCGCTTGTCAGCTCGCCGCCGCCGTCGTCACCGTATCGCGCTGGCGCTTCATGACGATCTTGTTGAGCGCGCCGAGATAGGCCTTGGCCGAGGCAACCAGCGTGTCCGGATCAGCCGCGCGCGCCGTCATCGAACGGCCGTCATGGGACAGACGGACCGACACCTCGGCCTGCGCGTCGGTGCCTTCGGTGACCGCGTGGACCTGGTACAGCTCGAGCTTGGCCTCGTGCGGCACCAGCGCCTTGATGCAGTTGAAGACGGCATCGACCGGACCGTTGCCCTCGGCTTCCTCAATCCTGGTCTGGCCGTCGACATCGAGCTTCATGGTCGCACGCTGCGGACCATGCGTGCCGGCGATCACGGTCAACGAGGTCAGCTTGATGCGGTCGTGCGAGGCCGCCATTTCCTCGTCGACCAGCGCCTCGATGTCCTCGTCGTAGATGTCCTTCTTGCGGTCGGCCAGCGCCTTCATCCGCGCGAATGCATCCTCCAGCTGGTTCGGGCCGAGCTTGTAGCCCATCTCCTCCAGCTTGTGCACGAAGGCGTGGCGGCCGGAATGCTTGCCCAGCACCAGCGAGGACTGCTTCAGGCCGACCATCTCCGGCCGCATGATCTCGTAGGTCGAGGCGTCCTTCAGCACGCCGTCCTGGTGGATGCCGCTCTCATGCGCGAAGGCGTTCCGGCCGACGATCGCCTTGTTGTACTGCACCGGGAACGAGGTCGCCGCAGACACCACCTTTGAAGCGCGGGTGAGCTGCGTGGTGTCGATCTTGTTCCAGTACGGGAATTTGTCGTTGCGCACGTTGATCGCCATCACGATCTCTTCGAGCGCGGCATTGCCCGCCCGCTCTCCGATGCCATTGATCGTGCACTCGACCTGGCGCGCGCCGCCGACGATGCCGGCCAGCGAATTCGCAACGGCCATGCCGAGGTCGTTATGGCAATGCACAGAGAACACCGCCTTGTCCGAGTTCGGCACGCGCTCGATGAGCGTCTTCATGAAGTGAGTGTACTCGTCGGGCGTAGTGTAGCCGACGGTGTCGGGGATGTTCACCGTGGTTGCGCCAGCCTTGATGACGGCCTCGACGATGCGGCAGAGAAAGTCCATCTCGCTGCGGGTGCCGTCCTCAGCCGACCATTCGACGTCGTCGATCAGATTGCGGGCACGCGCGACCATGGCAACCGAGGTCTCGATCACCTGCTCCGGGGTCTTGTTCAACTTCACCCGCATGTGCAGCGGCGAGGTCGCGATCACGGTGTGGACGCGGCCGCGCTTGGCGAACTTGACCGCCTCGGCGCAACGGTCGATGTCAGCCGGATGCGCGCGCGACAGGCCGGCGATCACCGAATTCTTGGAGCGGCGGGCGATCTCGCTGACCGCCTGGAAGTCGCCTTCGGAGGTGATGGGGAAGCCGGCTTCGATCACGTCGACGCCCATATCGTCGAGCAGTTCGGCAACCTCGAGCTTCTCCTCGAACGTCATGGTCGCGCCTGGGCACTGCTCGCCGTCGCGCAGGGTGGTGTCGAAAATGATGACGCGGTCCTTCTCGGACTTGTTCACGGGGGCCATTTTGAAATTTCCTTTAAGCTGGTGCGCCCTTCGGTTGGCTCGAGCGCTTGAGGTGTCCGGTGATCTCGTACAACCCCTGAGTGCCCAGGCGCAGTCGCCCAGCCGGCCCTCAGGGGCAGATAAGAAGGAGCTCGCCAAGAAGGAGGGTGGGCAGGATCGCGGGCCGGGACGCGGCGGTGCAGACGGCCAGAGCCGCCTCCCCCGAAATCCCGTCGTTTTGGCCGCGAATCAGCATTGCCAGACCCTTTGAGCCACAAAATCCTCGGCCAAAACCGTTGACGGTTCGTTGCCGGGAGGCTCGGTGAGGCGTTTCTAGACGAGAAATGGCTGAAACTGCAACGCCAAAAGATGGTCAGGGTAACTGACCTGATTTAAGGCTCGCATCAGCGGGTACAACCCGGCCTTCCCCGGCGCCTCCTCCATGAGACGCAAAGCGCCCGTCACGAAAACCTCATGAAGACGGCAAAGCCTGCGTCGCGCATTTGCGCTATGTCGGGTGCGGCATGGCCGAGCCGCGCCAGGCGTGCGACCGGCCGATGGGAGGCGGCATCATGCTTGGCATCCGTATTGCCCTTGCGTGGCTCATCTTGTGGCTTGGTCTCGCCGCCAATCCGGTGACGGCAGCGCAGCCCGAATGGCTGGAGGGGGTCCGTCAGGGCGGCTACGTCATCGTATTCCGCCACGGTCCGACCTATGCGAACCAGGCCGACACCGATCCGCTCAACATGAAAAACGTCGCGGCCCAGCGGCAGCTCACCGAGGAAGGGCGTGGGCAGGCCACGGCGGTCGGAGCTGCGATGCACAGGCTCGGCATTCCCGTCAGCACGGTCATCACCAGCACGTTCCAGCGCGCGGTCGACACCGGCACGCTGCTTGGCTTCGGCACTGTCACGGCATCCGCAGACGTCACCGAGGGCGGTCTCGTGGTGTCGCCCGATGAGAACAACCGCCGCGCCCAGGCGCTGCGCAAGCTCGCGGCCACGCCGCCGCCCGCGGGCGGCAATCTCGTCATCATCTCGCATAAGCCGAACCTCATGGACGCCTTCGGCAAGGACTGGTTCGACGTGCGCGAGGGCGAGGCTTCGGTGTTCAAGCCCGATGGCGCCGGCGGATCGAAGCTGATCGTTCGCATCGGTGCAGGCGAATGGAGCAAGCTGGCGGATGCGATGAGGTGAATGCCCTCACCGCGTCCGCACGCGTTCAAACTCAGCCTGCGCCCGCGTGAATTTCTGATTGAACAGCCACATTGCGTCGAGGATTTCGCGGAAACTCGCCGACGTTCTTGCCCGGTCGGTGCGTCCGTAGGCAAAGATGCTGTTGTTGCGCAGATATTTCATCACGGTCGGGTCGGAGACCCTGCTCTGAAGTAAATTACCCGACTTCAGCGCGGCTCGCGTCGCGGTCGGGATGATCTGGATCAGTTCGAAGAATTTCATCTGGTCGATCGGGTCCGGCAGCGTCCTGGCGATATCGGGGATCTGCGCGAACAGATCGGCGTGCGCGTTCATGAGGCCGTCACGCACTGCGGTCCAGTGGTTGAGCCGATGGTCGAGGCTGCCGATGCGGGCCTCCTCTCTGTCGTCACGCGCGATCAGCTTCGGATCGAGGGCGGCGATGGACGGCTTGATCGCTTGCCATCGCTTGCGGCCATTGCGGTCTTCGGACGGGCCGGTCTGAAAGCTGCCGATATAGGTGTTGGAACGCCCGTTTCCGACATTCTGCTTGCCGTTGGTTTCCGCAAAGAACAGCCCCAGGCTGATGCGGCCAGCCGCATCCGCGCCCTTCGCATCCAACCCCTTTGCGCGTGCGATCGCGGTGCCGAGATCGACGACGTCCTTGAACGGAGTCACTGAGGCCTGCGCGTTCGGAGGCGGCGCCTCCATGACGTCGAAGAGCGCGCGGTACTCGTCGATCAGCGGTTCGATGTCGGCGTCGAAATAGGCCGGCGGAACCTCGTACTTGTTGGGTCGTCCGAGCCGCGACGGAAGCGCATCCGTGAGATCCTTGTAGGTGCTCATGACATCGACGCGCGCAAGGTAGAGGGCTTGCCCCGGCAGGTTCGGAAGCGGCTCGTGCGCGTCGATCTGGCGGCGTCGTTGGCTGAGGATCGCCTTGAAGTCACTCAAGGCCCGATTGTAGGCCTCGAGCGCCGTGGATTGCTTCGCGGTAAGCGCCGCCGGCTGGGCGCGTGCCGATGAGCCGACATTCACTGCCCCACTCAAGGCGGCTGCAACGGCAAGCGTCACGCTTGCGATGATATGGAGTCTCGCTCCCATGTCCGTCTTCGAGCTCATGCGTTCGGCCGGCTGCCTCAATCGTAGTCATTGGGAACAAGGCCTGGAAGCGCCACCTCACGACAAGTGTCAGATGTTTGCAACACTGCAAACCTATTTGATCGGCGCCACAATCGCGCCGCAGGAATTTCCAAATCGAAAACGCAAGGTGCGCCGGTGAATGCAACATCAGGGGACACTGATGCAAAAACTGCGGGCGATCGACGGCGATGCGGAGCGGGTCGGCTTCACCTTCTCATTTCAGATAGCGGATGGCGGCAAACGGCGGGCCTGCTGTGTCAGGGTCGACGCCCCGAACTTCCACGACGCATCGGCGCTGTTCCGCGAGCGGTGGCCCGCCATCGAATCGGTGGCGCGCGATAGCGTCAGGGCCGCAGACGGCGGCGACGGCGTGATCGCGCTCGAGCTGCCGACGGCCTGATGGAATCGGCGCATCTCGGCTTCCGCTGATCAGTTACCCGCGTCCTTCGTGGCCAAAATCTGATAGAGGATGATCGCGCCGAACGTCGCGGTGCCGATGCCGCCGATCGTGAAAGCGCCGAACTTCAGTGTGAGATCGCCGGCGCCGGCTGTGAGCGCAACCGCGACCGTGATCAGGTTGCGCGGGCTGGAGAAGTCGACCTTGTTCTCGACCCAAATTCGCCCGGCCATCGCCGCGATCAGGCCGAACAGCACGATCGACAGGCCGCCGATCACGGGACCCGGGATCGACAGGATCAGCGCACCGAATTTGGGCGAGAAGCCGAGCAGGATCGACACCACGGATGTCACCGCGAACAGCAGCGTCGAATAGACCTTCGTCGCCGCCATGACGCCGATGTTCTCCGCATAGGTGGTGACGCCGGTGCCGCCGCCGCAGGCCGAGACGATCGTTGCAAGGCTGTCGCCGAGGAACGCGCGGCCGAGATAGCCGTCCAGACTTCGCCCAGTCATCACGCCGATGGCTTTGATGTGGCCGAGATTCTCGGCAACAAGAATGATCGCGACCGGCGCGATCAGGAAGATCGCGTCGCCATGGAAGGTCGGCGTGGTGAATTTTGGCAGCCCGATCCATGGCGCGGCCGAAAGCTGGGTGAAATCGATCGGCTTGCCCAGACCGAAGCCATTGGCGAGCAGGAGATAAAGGAGATAGCCGCCGATGGCGCCGACGATGATCGGCAGCCGGCGCCACAATCCCGGAGCCGCCACCGCGGTCAGGCCGATGATCAGAACGGTCAACAGTCCGACCCAGGTGTCGAATGCGCTCGCGCTCACGGCCTTCACGGCCACCGGCGCGAGATTGAGGCCGATCGCGGCAACGACGGCACCGGTGACGACCGGCGGCATCAACCGCTCGACCCAGCCGACGCCGGCCCACATCACGATCAGCGCGATGATGCCGTAGAGCACGCCGGCGCCGACGATGCCGCCGAGCGCGACCTCGATATTGGGATTCGGCCCCTGCCCGGAATAGCCGGTCGCCGCAATGACGACGGCGATGAAGGCGAAGCTGGAGCCGAGATAGCTCGGCACGCGTCCGGCAACGACCGTAAAGAAGATCAGCGTGCCGACGCCGGAAAAGAACAGCGCGAGATTGGGATCGAACCCCATCAGCAGCGGCGCGATGATGGTTGCCCCCGACATCGCGACGCCATGCTGGAGGCTGGCAATGATGGTCTGGCCCCACGGCAGCCGCTCCTCGGGCAGGATGACGCCCGAGGTCTTCAGCTTCCAGGGTGGAAAATAGCCCCTTCCTTGCTCATCGGAGCCCATGGTCGCTGACATGTTCCCCCTCCCGTTTGCCGCTTGTCACGTGCGTGCGCGCGTTTCGCATTGAGGCGGAGTGTAGCAGACGTCGGAAGCTCTAGCTCGCCCAGTTGTCGCGGAATTCGCCGAACAGCGTGATGCCGCCGCAGGCGTAGATGGTCTGGCCGGTGATATAGCTCGACTCGTCGGAGGCGAGAAAGGCGAACACCGCGGCGATCTCTTCGACCGTTCCGACACGCCCGAGCGGAATGTGATCCTCTACCGCGGCGCGCTTTTTTGCGTCGCCGGTCCAGGCCGCGTTGATCGGCGTGTCGATCGCGCCCGGCCCTACCGCGTTGACGCGAATGCCGCGGCCGGCGAATTCGAGCGCCAGCGTGCGCGTCAGGTTCGCCATGCCGCCCTTGCTGATCGAATAAGCGAGATAGCCCGGCTTCGGTACAATCTGGTGTACGCTCGAGCAATTGACGATGGTGCCACCGCCGCCGCGCGCGAGGAAATGCGCCAGCGCCTTCTGCGCGCAGAGCACCGCGCCGTTGAGATTGACGTCGATGATGCGCCGATAGGCCTCGATATCGAGTGCTTCGCTCGGCGATTGCTTCTGGAAGCCGGCATTGTTGACGAGGCAATCGAGCCGCGGCCAGCGCGACAGCAGCGTGTCGAACATCCGCGCGATGTCCGCCTCGACGGCGACATTGGCCTGAACGACAACATGATCCCGCTCGCCATGGCCGCGCTCGCGCGAGGCCGCCTGCGCCTGCGCAAGCGTGTTCTCCGCATCCGCACGGTGCTCCAGATAGTTGATGGCGACGGTTGCCCCTTCCTGCGCGAAACGGACGGCGATCGCGCGCCCGATGCCTTGCGACGCTCCGGTCACGAGCGCGTATCTCCCGACGAGGCGGGATGCGAAGTGAGGCGAACGATCAGTTTGAGTCTCAGTTTGAGTCATGGGCGGCGCATCCAGAAAAGTTCACCGAGCGGCGCAAGGCCGTCGATCACAAACGCCGACCGTCATGCAGCGTTCCAGCGCCGCCTGCAAGAGGCGGCGCTGGAGACATTGGTTGTTGTTGAGCATGATCTTCCGGATCATGCTCAGATGGCGGCCGCCACCGCTACTGTGTGCGATCCGACGTCCAGCCCTTGTAGTCGGCGACGTTGTCGCGCGTCACGAGCTTCGACGGCAGCAACTCGACGGTCGAGGCGGGCTTCTGCCCGCCCAGGATGCCGACGCCGACCTGCACGGCGCGGCGCGCCATGAAGAACGGATCCTGCGAGGCCGAGGCCTGAATCTGCGGCGACTGCGGGTCTTTCAGCGCGGCCTCGATGTCGGGGGCGCCGTCGACGGCGGTGATGACGATGCCGGAGCGGCTCTGCTGGCGCGCGGCCAGATCAGTGCCGATCGCCTGCGGATCGTTGATGGCGAAGATGGCATCGATCTTCGGGAAGCGGGTCAGGTAGCCCTGCGCCACCGTGAGGCCACCTTCGCGCGAGCCCTTGCCGTCCTGGTCGCTGGACAGGACCTTGATACCGGGGTTCTTGCCGAACACGCTCTTGCAGCCGTTCACGCGATCGATCACCGCGGAGACCTGCGGGCCGTTCTCGATGATCACCTCGCCTTTGCCGCCGAGCTTGTCGACGATGTACTGGCAGGAGATCTCGCCGGCCTGGACGTTGTTCGTGGTCACCGTGGCATCGGCGCCCTCGGCGGCGGTGTCGACCGCGACGACGATGATGCCCGCGGCCTGCGCCTTCTTGATCGCAGGGCCGATAGCCTTGGGATCGCCGGGATTCAGGAGGATCAGGTCGACGCCGGCGGCGATGAAGTTGTCGATCTGGGTCACCTGCTTGCCGAGATCGTATTCGAAGCCGACGGTCGTGACCTTCACGTTGGGATTGGTTTTCTTGGCCTCGAACTCGGCGCCCTTCGACAGCGCGACGAAGAACGGGTTGCCGAGTGAACCGAGCGAGACGCCGATGGATTTGAGCTCCTTCGCCTGCAGCGGCGCGGAGCTCAGGGCAAGCGCCACGGCGGCGCTGGTAAGCGAGATCGTCTTCAACATTGGCTTCCTCCCTGGTCTGACTTGATGTCCCGCGCGGCTGACCAGTTGCCGCAACGGAGTGCCACAGCGCGAGTGGCTGTACCTTCGCGCACCGATCGTCAGGTGCGCGCCGAGCCTTGCAGGCGGTAACGATCGAGCGCGACCGCGCCGATGATCACCAGCCCCTTGATGACGTATTGCCAGATGTCGGATACGCCGACCAGGATCAGGCCGTTCGACAGCACAGCAATGATCAGCGCGCCGACCAGTGTTCCCCAGATCGAGCCGATACCGCCGACGAAGGACGTGCCGCCGAGGATCACTGCGGTGATCGCATCGAGCTCGTAGCTTTGTCCGAGCTGCAATCCGTTTGCCGCGTAGAGTCGCGCCGCCTGCATCGCGCCGCCGAGGCCTGCAAACAGTCCTGACACGCCATAGACGAAGATCAGCACCGCCCAGACCTTGATGCCGGCGAGCCGCGCTGCGCTTTCATTGCCGCCGACCGCGTAGATGTGCACGCCGAGCACGGTCCGGCGCAGCACCAGCCAGGAAACGAGGATCACGAGCAGCGCAATCACCGACAGCCAGGGAATCGAGATCACGCCAGGAATGAGGGTGAGTGAGCCGTTGCCGATGAAGGCATAGGGAATGGAAGGGTTGAACACGGTGGTGTCGGCGCCGAGCAGGCGCGCCAGGCCGCGCACGGCGGTGAGCGAGCCGAGCGTGACGATGAAGGGCGGCAGCCGCAGCAGCGCGATCAGCGCGCCATTGACGACACCGAAACCGAGGCCGGTGAGGACGGCAGCCGGCAGCCACAGCGCCCCGAGCTCGGGCAGCTTTGACAGCGTCAATCCGGCCATCGCGGACGCCGCCAGGATCGAGCCGACCGACAGGTCGATGCCGCCGGTGAGGATGACGAAGGTCATGCCCGCCGCGAGCACGGTGTTGACGGCAGCCTGCTGCAGAACGATGCCGAGATTCTGGCCGGTAAAGAAACGGCCGTCCGACAGGTAATGAAAGCCGGCGCACAGGAGCAGCAGCACCGGCAGCATGCCGGCCGCCTGGATCAGGAGCCTGACCCGCTGGCGTTTCGTCTCCTGGGCAGCGGCAAGCCCGTTTGCCGTGGCCGCCTTTGCTGGTGAAGATCCCTGATCAGGCATCGAGGTGCTCCATCCCCGTGGCAAGTGCCATGATATCCTCCTCGGTCAGCGGCTGTGTCGCGGTTCGCCTGATCTCGCCCTCGACGTGCCCCAGGCGCATCACGATGACGCGGTCGCAGATGCCGATAATCTCGGGCAGATCGGACGAGATGATGAGGATCGCCGTGCCAGCCTTGGCGAGATTGTCGATGATCGAATAGATTTCGGACTTGGCCCCGACGTCGACGCCGCGCGTCGGCTCGTCAAGGATCAGGACTTTCGGTCCGATTGCAAGCAGCCGCGAGAGCAGCACCTTCTGCTGGTTACCGCCGGACAGTCCGCCTGCGGGGACGCCGGCGTTGGCGGCACGGATGCTTAACCCTGCGAAAGCCCTGTCGGCGCGCTCACGCGCCTTGTCGCGATCGAGGAACCAGCCGAGCTTCGCATCGCGCCCAAGCACGGCAAGGTTGATGTTATCCTGGCACGACATGTCCAGGAACAGGCCGAGCGCCTTGCGGTCCTCGGTGAGATAGGCGATGCCGACCTCGAGCGCCTCGCCGGGCGTGCGGATGTCGATTGGGCAGCCTTCGAGCTCGACACGGCCGGAAATCTTCGGCGCAGCGCCGATGATCAGATGTGCAAGTTCGGTGCGGCCTGCGCCGATCAGGCCGGCCAGTCCCACGACCTCGCCCGCATGCACGGTCAGCGAGCAGCCCTTTACGCGCTGCCCGTCGGACATATCGGTTGCGGTGAGCACCGGATGCCCCTTTCCAGCCTCGGGATCGTGGTCCTTCTTGTAGAACGACGAGACGTCGCGCCCGACCATCATGCGGACGATGCTGTCGGCGCGGATGTCGGACTTGTCGAGCGAGCCGACTAGGCGTCCATCACGCAGCACCGTGACGCGATCGCCGAGCGCGTAAACCTCGTCCATACGATGCGAGATATAGATGATGGCAAGCCCTTCGGCGCGCAGTTGCCGGACCAATGCGAACAGCCGCTCGCTCTCGCCGGCCGACAGCGCGGTGGTCGGCTCATCCATGATCAGGATTTTGGAACGTGCGTGCAGCGCACGGGCGATCTCGACCAGCTGGCGCTGGCCCATGGAAAGATGTGCCACCAGCGTCGACGGAGTGAAGTCGGCACCCAGCCGCTCCAGGATCGGGCCGACACCGACGCGCATGTCGCCGCGCGCGAGGAATCCCGAACGCGAGACCTCGCGGCCGAGATAAATATTCTCCGCGACGCTCAAGTTGGGGGCTAAAGACAGTTCCTGATAGATGATCGAGATGCCGGCGGCGCGGCCGCCGAGCGGACCTTCGATCCGTACCGGCTTGCCCTCGATGCGGATTTCGCCGCCGGGATCGGGCCGGTAGGCACCCGATAAAATTTTCATCAGGGTCGACTTGCCGGCGCCGTTCTCGCCCATCAGCGCGTGGACCTCGCCGGCATAGACGGTGAGGTCAACGGCGCGCAGCGCCTTGATGCCGAAGAAGGATTTGGAGACCCCGCGCATCTCGAGGATCGGATCGTTCATCGTGCCTCCCGGCGCACAATGCGTTTCCCACCCGCGTCTCTTTCGTTGTCAGCGCGGTTCGACCATTAAACAAAAGGCGGCGGCGCAGGGCAATACCGAACCGACAATATCGAAGAGCTGCACATGCGGAACGCACGACGCTAATGGCGCGGCCGGTACAGTTCGCGCCATGCGGGCAGGCGTTCGGCGTAGGCATCGGCGAGCGCCCGCTCGGGTTCAAAAGTCTCGACGCGCTGCGGCGGCGTACAGACGGCCGCGACCGCCTCGCCGGTGACAGCAAGGCGCCCCAATCTCGCCGCACCGAACGCGGCGCCGGTCTCGCCTGCTGCAAAGCGGTGGATCGGCATGTTCAGCACGTTCGCCAGCACCGCGAGCCAGAAGGTGGACCGCGACCCGCCGCCGATCGCATCGGCCTCCGCGACGGCAAGGCCGGCGGCCGCGAGTGCGTCGCGGCAATCGGCCAGCGCAAACGCGACGCCTTCGAGCACGGCCTGCACGATCGCCTTGCGATCGGTGCCGTGGCTCAGACCATCGAGCATGCCGCGCACATTCGGGTCGTCATGCGGCGTCCGCTCACCGGCAAGATAAGGCAGGAAGCTGACAGGCGAAGGCGCTTGCGGGCGCGCACCGAGCGGCGCCAGCAATTCGGCTTCCGGGGCGCCAAGCAGCCGCGCGAACCAGGCGAGGCAGGACGCGGCCGACAGGATCGCGCCGGCTTGAATCCACATTGCCGGGATCGCATGTGCGAAGGTGTGCACGACGCGATCCGGGTTCGCGGCAATCCTGTCCGTGGGCGTCAACAGCGCGCCTGATGTCCCCAGCGAGATGAACGCGGTTCCCGGGCGGATCGCTCCGATGCCGACGGCACCGGCCGGGTTGTCGCCGGCGCCACCCGCAATCATCGGCCGTTTCACCATGCCCCAGCGCTCGCCGAGTTCGCGCGTCAGCCGCGCCGACGGCGCACAGCCTTCGACCAGCCGCGGCATGTGCGCGCGCGTCAGGCCGGTCGCGGCAAGGCCCTCATCCGACCAGTCGCGCCGCGCGACGTCGAGCCATAGCGATCCCGAGGCGTCTGAGACATCCTCGATCGCCTCGCCCGTCAGGATCAGCCGCAAATATGCCTTCGGTAGCAGCACGAGTTTGGTCGCGGCAAAGATCTCGGGCTCGTGCGCCGCGATCCACAAAAGCTTCGGCGCAGTGAAGCCGGGCATCGCCTTGTTGCCGGTCGTGGTGCGCAAGGCCGGCCAGCGCTCTTCGAGCAGGCGGCACTCGGCCGCAGAGCGGCCATCATTCCAGAGAATGCAGGGGTGGAGCGGCTTGAGCTCAGCGTCCAGCAGCGTCGCGCCGTGCATCTGGCCGGACAGTCCGATGCCCTCGACCCCGGCCAGCTCGCGCGGATGATCCGCTTTCAGCTCGTCCAGGGTTGTAAACGCCGCCTCGATCCATTGCCGCGGATCCTGCTCGGAAAAACCGGGACGTGGCGAGGCAGTCGCAAGCGACCTGCTCGCGCTCGCGATCACGTGCTGGGTGTCGTCGACGAGGACGGTCTTGACCGCGGAGGTGCCGAGATCGATGCCGAGATACATGATGCTTTCGCCTGAAGCGATGACGGCCGATGAAGGCCTCTACTCGTCGAAGAAGCCGGGGTGCTTGGCGACAAAGGACTGCAACTCGCGCGAGACGCGGTCAAGATGATCTGCCATTACGCGCCTGGCCTGGTCCGGCTTACGGGTGGCAATCGCGTGATAGATGGCTTCGTGCTCGCGGAACGTGCCCTCGGGCCGCCCAGGTTCGGGCAACAGGGTCCGCCGCACCCGCTCGAGATGAGTGCGGATCGGATCAAGCACCTCGCCGACGCGCGCAAGGTTGAGGGTTTCCGTCATCTGGCGGTGAAACCTGGTATCGAGCTCATGGAAGCCTTCAAGATCTCCACTGGCGATGGCGGCTTTTTGATAGGCGAGATTCTGACCAAGCACCGCGATCGCCTCGCCCGACATGTCGGCGGCACAGACCCCGACGACTTCCACCTCCAACGCGCGTCGCATCAGCATCCATTGCCGCACATCCTCGAGGTGAATCCGCGCGACATAGGAGCCGCGCTGCGGCTCGACCACGACGAGACCTTCAAAGGCGAGCCGGTTGATTGCGGTGGTGATCGAGAGCCGCGACACCTCGAAGGTGGCGCACCACTCGGTCTTGTCGATCGGCGTTTCCGGCGCGAGCTGTCCCGACACGATGGCTCGTTTCAGTGCGAGATAGGCCTGGTCGACTTTCGACCCGCCTGCCCTGCGCCCTCGCGCTGCAACGGTTCCGCCCCTGAACCCGCCGATTGAATGCATCCTGTGAATCCCCCGGCTGATTTTCACTTTTTCGGTTGGCGAAGTCCAATTGCGCGGACGAAGGCTTGACGAGGCGCATCTGATATAACTAGCATATCAGCAAAATAACAAGCATCACCCTGCGGCTCGATGTCCGTCAGAGACTGAAGAGCCGGGGCTGGGAGGAGCAGCAATGGAAGCACGCGTCGGTGCTCTCGGAGCGCAGGATGAATCACGCGCGTCCTCCCGCGTGATCGAGCTTGGCGCCCGTGCAAGTGCGCAGAGCGGTCACGTCGCTCTCTCCGCCGAACAGGTCTCAAAATCCTTCGCCGGCGTAAAGGCTCTCCACAACGTCGACTTCGATCTATGCCCCGGCGAAGTGCACGCACTGATGGGCGAGAACGGCGCCGGCAAGAGCACCTTGATGAAGATCCTCGCCGGCGTGCACACGAGCTATGACGGTGTCATTCAGGTCGAAGGCCAGGCGGTGTTGTTCGCCGGCGTGCGCGCCGCCGAGGAAGCCGGCGTCGCGATCATCCACCAGGAGCTCAATCTCGTTCCCGAGCTGAGCGTGGCCGACAACATCTTTCTTGGTCGCGAGCCGCTGATCGCGGGCCTGCTGATCGATCGTCGCCGCATGGTCAAGGCGGCCGGGCGCCTGCTGGCGCGGCTGGGCGTGAGGCTCGACGCGGAGAGTCGCGTTGCCGACTTGCGCGTCGGCGAGCAGCAGCTGGTGGAAATTGCCAAGGCGCTGTCGCTCGATGCCCGTATCCTCATCATGGACGAGCCCACCTCGGCGCTGTCGTCGTCGGAATGCGAAACGCTGTTCAAGATCGTGCGACAGCTCGCAGCCGAAGGCGTCGCGATCGTCTACACCTCGCACCGCATCGAGGAGGTGCTCGAACTCGCCGACCGCGTCACCGTGCTGCGCGACGGCAGACGGGTGGTTACGGCGCCGATCGGCGAATTGTCACGCGGCGCGATCATCGCGGCGATGGTCGGCCGCGACATGGCCGCAAGCGACCGCGGTGCGGCAGCGGCGGATGGCACGGTCATCCTGTCCGTTAAAGACCTGACGCTCGACACGCTCAGTCCGCACGGATGGCGCCGGATGCTGCACGGCGTCAGCTTCGAGCTCAGGCGCGGAGAGATTTTGGGTATCGGCGGCCTGCTCGGCTCCGGGCGGACCGAGATCCTGGAATCGATCTTCGGCGTCGCCCGTGGCTGGCGCGGCGGCACCATTGCGATCGACGGTGAGATAGCCGACATCAACGCGCCGGCCGATGCCTATCGCCTTGGCCTCGCGCTCGTCAGCGAAGACCGCAAGGAGCGCGGCCTGCATCTCGCCGCCTCGATCTGCGACAACATCGCGCTGCCGTCCATCGGGGCGCTCTCGCAATTCGGCCTGCGCGCTTTCGCGCGCGAGCGTGCATTGGCCCGCGAGATGGTCGGTCGGCTCTCGGTCCGCTGCACCGGCATCGGACAAGCGGCCGCAGCGCTGTCGGGCGGCAACCAGCAGAAGGTCGTGATCGGCAAGTGGCTTGCCACCGAGCCGCGCATTCTCCTGCTCGACGAGCCGACCCGCGGCATCGACATCGGCGCCAAGCAGGAGATCTATCGCCTGATCTTCGATCTCGCCGCAAAGGGTCTCGGCATCATCGTGGTGACGTCGGAAATGCCGGAGCTCCTGCTGCTGTCCGATCGGATTCTCGTGATGTGCGAGGGACGGCAGACCGGCCTCTTGACGCGCGAGAGCGCAACGCAGGAGGCGGTGATGCGTCTTGCCGCACCCGGCATGGCGACGTGGTCGCAGGAAGAAGCATGATGAAGGCACTTAGACTCCTCTCGCAAACCAAACTCTATTGGGGATTGCTGCTGATCTGCCTGATCGGCGCCCTCACCTCACCGCACACTTCGTCCGGCAACAACATCTTCCTGTCCTACGGCAACCTGACCGACGTGCTCCGTCAGGTCTCGATCACGGGGCTGGTCGCGACCGGCATGACCATGGTCATCCTGCTTGGCGGCATCGACCTGTCGGTCGGCTCTGTCATGGGCTTCTCGACCGTGATCTGCGCGATGCTGCTCACCAAGCCCGGCTGGACGGCTGCCTCGGCGCTGGGCGTGCCGGCGGCGGTGCTGGTCTGTGGTGTGGCCGCGGCGCTGGCCGCACGCTTCATCTTCGCAGGGCTTGCGCGCGGCCGCGATGTCGGCGCCGGGCGGCGCCGTGACATCGCGCTGTCGCGCTGGCGCAGCGTCGGCATTCCCGCGCTGCTCGGCTTCATCGTCGCCATTGCAATTGGGTGGTGGACGGCGAGCCAGGTGCCGGTCAAGTTCGGCGTGCTCGGCGTGCTTCTGGTAGCGCCCTGCCTCGCGCTTCTGCTCGGGGCCATCAACGGGCTCCTGATCGTCACCGGCCGGATGCAGCCCTTCATCGTGACGCTCGCGATGATGGTCAGCGCACTGGGCATCGCGCGGTTGACGGCCGGGTCGGACAACGCCGTTGTGCCGGTCTATACCGGCACCAATGCCACCGAGGCCTTCGAGCTGCTGCGCTCCATGCTCTGGGGCGTGCTGCCGGTGCCGAGCGTCTTCTTCCTGGCGGCGATCGTCCTGTTCGGCGCGATCCTGCGTTTCACGACGTTCGGCCGCTATGCTTATGCGATCGGCGGCAACGTCGAGGCTGCCAAGCTCTCGGGCATCAAGGTCGCCCAGGTCCAGCTCACGGCTTATCTTCTGTCCGGACTTTTGGCGGGGATCGCCGGCGTGCTGTTCGTCGCACAATATCGGCAAGGCAAGCCCGATGCCGGCGCCGGCCTCGAGCTCGATGCGATCGCGGCGGTGGTGATCGGTGGCACCAGCCTGATGGGCGGGCGCGGCGGCCTCGCCGGCACCTTCGTCGGCGTCCTGATCTTCGGGCTGCTGTCGGACATTCTTCAGCTTCAGAACATCGACTCCAACGTCCAGCTCCTGATGAAGGGCCTGATCATCGTCTGCACCGTGCTGGTGCAGGAGCAGAATCTCGGTCAGCTCATCTCGCGATGGCGGTTCAACCGGTCGCGGGAAGCCAACGCCGATCCGAAAACAGCCGAAGCCTACCGGCTGCCAAACGCCGCCAAGGCGCAATCAAAACAAAGGGAGGACCTCGATGAAGCGTCGTGATTTCTTGAAACTGTCGACCACCGTGGCCGGCGCGGCCATGACCGTGTACCTGCCGGCCGGCTGGAGCCCGGCCAAGGCCGCAGGCAAGTGGAAGGTCGGCTTCAGCCAGTGCACCACGCTCGAGCCGTGGCGCGTGCAGTTCAACAAGGACATCCAGGCCGAAGCGAAGAACCAGCCGGACGTCGACCTCGTCATCACCGACGGCCAGGACAAGACCGAGAAGCAGGTCGCCGACTGCGAAAACCTCATCGTGCAGCAGGTCAACGTGCTCCTGATCTCGCCCAAGGAGTCGGCGGGGCTGACTGGCGTCGTCGAGAAGGCGATCGACGCCAAGATTCCGGTGATCGTGCTCGACCGCAACGTCGACACCAAGCGCATCACCCAGTTCATCGGCGGCGATAATGTCGCGATCGGCAAGGCGGCCGGCGAGCATGCGGTCAAGCTGCTCGGCGGTCCCGGCAAGGCGGCCGGCAACGTCGTCGAAATCTGGGGCGGCATGGGCACCCAGCCGGCGCATGACCGGCACGACGGCTTCCATGCCCACACCGACAAGGAGCCGGGCATCAAGTACCTGCTCAACAACCAGTCGGGCGACTGGAAGCAGGACAAGGCCTACAACATCATGACCACCGCTCTGCGCAACAACGAGAAGATCGACCTGGTCTATGGCCACAACGATCCGATGGCCTATGGCGCCTATCTCGCCGCCAAGGACGCCGGCCGCGACAAGGACATCAAGTTCATCATCGGCATCGACGGGCTGCCGGACGAGGGCGTCACCTGGGTCTCCAAGGGTCAGCTCACTGCGACTTTCCTCTATGCGACGCCCGGTGCCGAGGGTCTGCGGCAGGCGGTCAAGCTGCTCAAGGGCGAGAAGCTGCAACCGGTCATCACGTTGCCGACCATGCTGATCACCAAGGAGAATGCTCCGGAGATCCTGAAGAAAAACGGGCTGCTCTGACCGGCGGGCCTTAAGCGAACCAACCGAGGCCGGTTCAAGCCGAATTGAACCGGACTGCGGACTTTGACGTCGATATGGACGGCGGCGCCGTGACGTTGGATAGTCGTCAGCCTAAGAAACTGATCCGCGTCCCGGGAGGCGTTGCATGCTGAAATCGATCGACCCGCTTCTGAATGCCGATGTTCTTTACGCGCTGAGGTCCATGGGGCACGGCGACGACCTCGTGCTCTGCGATACCAATTTTCCGGCCGATGCCGTGGCGCGCCAGACCGTGCTGGGCAAGCTCATTCGCATCGACAATGTCACCGCTGCCCGCGCCGCGCGCGCGATCCTGTCGGTGCTGCCACTCGACAGCTTTGTCGACAAACCGGCGTCGCGCATGGAGGTCGTCGGCCAGCCCAACGAGATCCCGGCCGTGCAGCGCGAGGTTCAGGCCGAAATCGACGCGGCGGAGGAGCGATCCTTCCCAATGGGCTCGGTCGAGCGCTTCGCCTTCTATGAGCTTGCGAAGAAATCCTATTGCGTGGTCCAGACCGGGGAGCGGCGCTTCTATGGCTGCTTCATCTTCAAGAAAGGCGTCATTCCGCCCGATGCCGCGTGAGGTGAACAGCTCAAGCCGTCCGACCGCGGCGACGGCTGCGCGGCACGTTGGGCATGAATATGACATAGAGATGATGTCGCGCGCGAACATCCATCTTGCAGCGCGGCATCGCGAAAATTCTCTTCGCCTTATCTGATCGGCGGCAGGCGGCTTCAACTCCGCGTGCTTTCGTTGACATTGATGGGCGCCGTTGCATACTCGAAAGCGGCCTTTGTCACCCATCACGACGACACCGAAGTGCACGAGCGTCTCGTTGTGCTCCGGCTACTCAGACTTCACATCAAGAAAGTCAACAACGGGAGGGTATCGCGATGAAACAGCAAGATTATGATTGGCTTTCCGCACTCCGTCCGAACCGGCGTACGGTGCTGAAGGGTGCGGCAAGCGCCGCGGCGTTGGGCACGAGCGGAGCACTTGGCACGTTCTCGGAGATTGCGCTCGCACAAAACAATCTTCGCGCGCAGATTGGGCAAATTCCAGGCGTGGGCAAGGGCTCGCCGACCGACGCCGACTGGCAGAAGGTCGGCGAGCTCTGCCTCGGCCCGACCAAGGCGAGCATCAAGGAAGGCGAGTTCAAGGGTGTCGAGCTCTCCTTCATGGGACTGAATAATCAGAACCTGCACAACCTCCTGTTCCGCGGCTTCCTCAAGCCGTGGGAGGCCTATACCGGCGCAAAAATCTCCTGGATCGATCTCGCCCAGGCCGACTACAACCCGCGGCTCCAGCAGGCGATCGCGACCGGCACGGTCGATTTCGACATCCTGGAGATGGGCGCGCCGTTCGAAGGCGACGTCTGCGGCAAGGGCCTGGCGTCGGAGATGCCGGACTGGGTCAAGAAGCAGATCGATATCGACGACTATGTCGACTATTTGAAGCCGCCGGTCGGCACCTGGAACGGCAAGACCTATCGCGTCACGATCGACGGCGATTGCCACAACTTCAACTACCGCACCGACGTGTTCTCGGATCCGGCGCTCGCCAAGGCTTGGAAAGATGCCGGCAACACCGGCGAATGGGGCGTGCCAAAGACCTGGCAGCAGGTCCAGGCGGTGACGAAATTCCTCAAGGGAAAGAAGTTCAAGAACCAGAACGTCTACGGCTATCTCGATGCGCCTAAGCCCTGGGGCGGGTTCGGCTTCTATTTCCTTGGCAGCCGCGCCTCGGCCTACGCAAAACATCCCGACGATAAGGCCTGGCTGTTCGACATCGACACGATGAAGCCGCGCATCAACAACCCGGCCTGGGTGCGCGCCATCCAGGACGTGATCGACGCGCTACCGTCCGAGCCGGCCGATCAACTCAACGCCGATCCCAACACCACGGGCTTCCAGCAGTTCCTGGCTGGCATCGGCTCGATGATCCCGTGGTGGGGCGACATCGGCCAGGTGGCAAAGGCGAGCGACACCTCGGTCATCGGCGACGTCGTCGGCTTCGACATCCTGCCGGGCTCGGACGACGTCTATAATTCCAAGACCGGGCAATGGGACAAGTTGCCGAGCGGTCCGAGCCATGCGCCGAACTGCGCCTATCTCGGCTGGGGCATCTATGTGATGGCCCGCGTCAATGGCGACGAGAAGAAGCACAAGGCCGCCTGGAGCGCGGCCGCGCATCTCGGCGGCAAGGACCTCTCATTCTGGATGGTGCTGTACCCGTCGGGCTTCCAGGCTCACCGCACCAGCCACTTCCAGTATGATGAGTGGGTCGCAGCGGGTTATGACAAGAAGTACATCACCTCCTACCTGAACTCGCAGCTCGCCTCCTATAACCACCCCAACCGGGCTGTCGAGCCGCGCATCCCCGGCATCTTCCAGTACTACAGCATCGCGGAGGACGAGCTGACGAAGATTTTCGCCGGCAAGGTCGACGCGCAAACCGGGGCGAACAACATCGCCGCCGCCTGGGAGAAGCTGACCGACCAGATCGGCCGCGAACGGCAGATCGGGCTCTATAAGGCCTCGCTCGGCGTGTAGCGCGCTTACGCGAGATCATCTACCCTCGGCTGGCGCCCCCGGCGCCAGCCGAAAACTTGCCCGGCGACAGAACCGGCACTGAATGCGACTCATCTCGATGCAGAATTCCGCACCCGTTAGCGACGATGCGCACCACCAGCCGGCGACGAAGCGCGCCCCCGGCAGCAGGAAGGCCGCCGGCCGCGCGCTTGTTCTGCTGGCCTCGCTCGGCTTCCTGCTTGTCGCCCTCATTCAGGTCTTGCACACGACCGGCACAATGACCGCCGGATTTTCCGATTGGCGGCCGATCCTCATCGCTTATCTCGTCTGGGCCGTGGCATTTGGCGCCGGACAGATTTTGACCCGCGGCGAGCGTGGCCATCGTGCGCTGTTTTTGCTGCCGGCGGTGTTCTTCACCGTCGCAGTCGTGATCTTCCCAACGATCTTCGGCCTCTACATCGCCTCGCTCGACTGGAATCTCAGCTCGATCGAGGGCCCGCGCTTTTCCGGCTTCGATAATCTGAAGGGAATGCTGAACGACACCTATTACTGGAACGCGCTCGGCAACATGGTTTTCTACACCGTCGCGGTGCTCGGCGAATACGCGATCGCGTTCGGACTGGCGCTGCTGCTTAGCGCCGAGATCCGGGCGCGAAAACTCTTCCGGGTGGTCTTCCTGCTGCCGATGATGCTCAGCCCCGTCGCCGTGAGCTGGATGATCGGCAAGTCGCTGCTGGAATATCGCTTCGGCCCGGCGGCGACGCTGGCGCGCTATCTCGGCTGGGACAATCCGGCATTCTTCGCCTCGCCGTGGATGGCGCGCTTCAGCATCCAGGCGATGGACGCCTGGGTTTCGATCCCCTTCATCATGATCATCCTGCTCGCAGGCCTGCAAGCGATGCCGAAGGAGGTGCAGGAAGCGGCCAAGGTCGACGGCGCGAATGGCTGGCAATCATTCTGGCACGTGACCTTTCCGATCATGCTGCCGGTCAGCATCACGGTCCTGATCATCCGTATCATCTTCAAGCTGAAGCTCGCCGACATCGTGATCAACGTGACGGCCGGCGGCCCGGGCGGCGCCACCGACACGGTGTCGAGCTTCATCTACCGCGTCTACCGCGACCGCTCGAACGTCGGATACGGCACGGCGCTCGCCATGGTCTACCTGCTGCTGATCATCGTGCTGCTGACGCTGATGTTGCGCGCCTCGAAGCGCTGGACGCAGAAGGTCGTCTAGGTCGGAAAAGGAGTTTGAGCGCTTGGCTATTTCGACCGTGGCACCGAATCCCATCCGAAAGCGTCCCGCCGCGCCGCGCGCCAGGCGAATGCTGGGCCGCGCGCTGATTTACGCCGCATTGCTGCTCTGGACCTTCATCTGCCTGTTTCCGATCTACTGGACCGTCACGACGTCGTTCAAATCGGCGGTCGATGTGACTCAGGCGCACCTGATCCCCTGGGTCGATTTCCAGCCGGACTGGAAAGGCTGGCGCTCGCTCGGCCTCTCGCCAGATACGCTGTTCGGGACCTCGACCGCGCGTTCCGAATTCATGAACCGCTTCGTCAACAGCATCATCACCTCGGTCGGCGCGTCGATCCTGGCACTGATCCTCGGCTCGCTCGCGGCCTATGGTCTCAGCCGCTTCCGCTACAAATTCGCCTGGATGCGTAATGACGACATCCTGTTCTTCTTCATGTCGCAACTCATCCTGCCGCCGGTCGTGCTCGCCCTGCCCTTCCTCGTGCTCTACAAGGCCCTGGCGCTGCTCGACACCACGTTTGGCCTGATCCTGCTCTACACGCTGACGGTGCTGCCGATCGTCATCTGGATCATGCGCGACCAGTTCAACGCGATTCCGATCGAGCTCGATGAGGCAGCCTTCGTGGACGGCCTGTCGACCTGGGGCGCGTTCCTGCGCATCATCCTTCCACTCGCGGTGCCCGGCATGGTCGCCGCGTTCATCCTCTCGCTGGTGTTATGCTGGAACGAATATTTCTTTGCCGCCCTCCTCACCAGCACCGACGCGAAGACGCTGCCGGTGATGGTGGCGAGCCAGACCGGCTCACAGGGCATCAACTGGTGGTCGATGGCGGCGCTGTCGACAGCGGCGATCGCGCCGCTCGTCGTGGTCGGCATCTTCCTCGAGCGCTACATCGTCAGCGGCCTGACGACGGGCGCCGGAAAATAGCGCCGATCGACGCGCTTACGCGGGCACGGGCGCATCCGCATCGAGCAGGCGCGCGGCCTTCAGATCGGCCCAGAGCGCGCTCGGCACCTTGGTGGTGAGCGCTGCCACGTTGCGCTCGACCTCCTCTGGACTATGCGCCCCCAGCACCACGCTCGCCACGGCAGGATGGCCGAGCGCGAAGTGCACGGCGGCCGTCGGCAGCGCGACGCGATGGGCCTCGCAGACGCGCTGGATCTCGGCGACCTTCGCCATGATCTCCGGTGGCGCGTCCTGATAGTTGTACTTGGCGCCCTTGACGGCACCGGTAGCGAGAATGCCCGAATTAAAGACACCGCCGAGCAGCACGGCGATGCCCTGCTCAAGCGCCAGCGGCAAGAATTCCTTCAGCGCCGGTTGCTCGAGCAGCGAATAGCGGCCAGCCAGCAGCATCACGTCGAACGTGCCGGCCTTGGCAAAGCGCACGCACATGCCGGCTTCGTTCACGCCGACCCCGATGCCTGCGACCACGCCCTCCGAGCGGAGCTTGTCGAGCGCCACATAGGCGCCGGACATCGCCTCACGAAACCGGTCCTCGATCGCTGCTGCGCCATGCGTCCAGACGTCGACGTCGTGGATCAGCAATAGGTCGATCCGGTCGGTGCCGAGCCGCAGCAGCGACTGCTCCACCGAGCGCATCGTGCCGTCATAGGAATAGTCGACCACGGCGCTGTGGGGCTGGCCGCCGACGAAGCCCGACCGGTTCTCTGGTCGATGAAACGCGTCCATCCAGCGTCCGACCTTGGTGCAGAGGACGACGTCCTCGCGGGCCACGCGCCGCAGTGCGGTGCCGCAGCGGTGCTCCGACAGGCCGTAGCCATAGAGCGGCGAGGTGTCGAGCAGATTGACGCCGAGTTCGAACGCCCGCTCCGCGGCGGCAATCGCGGTCTGGTCGTCAAGCCTGAGGAAAAGGTCGCCGAGCGGGGCGGTCCCGAAGCCGAGGACAGAGACCTCAAGTCCGGTCCGGCCTAGTTTGCGGCGCGGCAGTTGTGATTGTGAAACCATGATGAATGTTGCTCTCTTTTTTCCGCGCGGCTCTCGCACGCGGTCTCATTTTCATCCGCGCGCAGCGTATGTCTTTGTCGCCGCGTGTCAACGCGCACGAGCGCGCGCCATGCCGCAGACTCCCAGCTCACAAAGTTTCGATTTCCAGCCGGCGCAGCCCGGAATCCGGGCGTGTCAGGGGCAAGTTGCCCTGTGCGACAGCAAACATCTCCAAGGGCTGATCGTAACCCTTGATGACGTGCTTCCCGATCGAGACAAGGGGGACAGCGTCCTTCACTTTTTCTGCGACCACCCTGTCGGTCAGGATTTGCGCATCCTTTGCCAGGCCACACAGCCGGGACGCCAGGTTGACGACATTGCCGAGGGCGGTGTAGTCAAGCCGCCCCTCATAGCCAACGGTTCCGACCGTCGCCGTTCCCATTGCGATACCGACGCCGAAGCCGATCGCGTGACCTGCGGCGCACCATTTCCCGGCAATCGACTGCACTGCGACCTGTAGATCGATCGCGAGCTGAACGGCGTGGTTCGCGGGCTTGTCGCAGGCAACCGGCGCGTTGACGAGCAGCATCACGCCGTCTCCGGCAAAGCGGATCAGCGTGGCCTCATAGCGGGTCGTAACGGCTCCCACCGCCGCATAGTATTCGCGCAGGACCGCCATGATGGCGTCCGGTTCGGCGCGCGCGGAGAATGCCGTGAAGCCGCGCAAATCACCGAAAACCACGACGACTTCACGCCGCTGCGCTTCGAGCAGTTCGGCGGAATGTTCGACGAGTTCGGCGACCTGGGGTGCAAGGAATTGCTTTAGCCGGTCGATGCGGACGGTTTTCTGCTGCGAGATCGCCAGCTCCGACGCCATCTCGTTGAAGCGGATCGCCAATTGCTCCAACTCGTCGCGGCTGGAAATCCCAATGCGGTGATCGAAATGTCCGGTACCGATCCGCTCGACCCCCTCCTCCAATTGCTTGATCGGACCGGACATCCGGTGCGCTCGCCAGTAAGCCAGCGCGATCGCGATCAGCACGCCGAGCGCAATCAGAAGTGACGAGCGCCACAATGCCGCGCGGATCGGTGCGAACGCCTCCACGATCGGCTGCATCGCGATCACCGTCCAGCCGATATCGGCTGCATGCACCGAGAGCGCGACGACAGGATTGCCTTTGTCCCCCGTGATGACGGCACCACGACTCGTGGTGCCGACAAGATATTTGATCCGGCCAAAATCGATGGAACCGGTACGGCCGCGCAGGACCAGGCTGATGTCTGGATGGGCGATCAGCTGCCCGGAATCGTCGACGATCATGGCATAGCCGGTCTGACCGATCCTTATTGCTGCTATGACATCCCAAATCAGCTTCAGGTTGACCTCGGCAATGGCAATCCCGGCGGCCGGAAGGTTTCCGGTGACCGCGATCCTCATATATGGCTCGGACTCGTGCTGATATTGAACGGGACCATACCAGACCTTGTTGGCACGCGCGCCGATCACAGCGGGATCTGCGGACAGGTCGATGCCGCGGCCGGTCCTGTTAAGACGTAGCCTGGACACGAAAACGCGTTCGGTCCCCGTCTCGTCGAGCAGCGAAACTGAGACGATTGCGGGCACCTGCTGCAGGAGACGCAACGCATCGACCCTGTGCCGGTCGTCGTCTCCCTGTGCCCACGGAAACTGCACGACCCAGCCCAGCTGATCGCTTATTTCATCGGTGAAGGCCTCTATCCTGCCCGCCGCACCGCGAGCCTCGGACTGGAGAACCTCGCTGATATGGCGGCGCTGGTCGCGATAGCCGAACGATGCTTCGATCACCGCACCAAGGATGAGAGGCACGACAGCTGCTACGAACAGGGTCGCAAAGTACTTGAAAAACAGGGAGCGACGCGGCCGCTTCGCGTCGCCACGGGCAGTCAATGACGATTGCGCAACGAATTCTGGCATATCGATCTCAGGAAATCACCTTGTTGGCGCGAAACAGGATTGAAGATGTATCCAGCTCTACGCCCAGGAGCCGAGCCGTCTTCAGATTGATCACCAGTTCGAATTTTTCAGGCCGGATGACGGGAAGAACGGCAGGATCTTCGCCGCGCAGGATCCGGTCGGCGTAGTTCGCAAGCCACCGATAGGTCGCGCGCTGGTTGGCGCCGTAACTCAAAAGTCCGCCGGCCTCGCAGTACTCGGACCAGCCGAACATCGAAGGGAGCCGATGCGCCAGCGCGAACTCCGCGAGTTTCGCACGATCGACCATCGTCACGACATCGGGAAACACGAGCATCGCGTCGGCGTCCGAGTCACCAGCCACCTCGAGCGCATTGTCTAGTTCACCCGCCCCGGAGAAGGGAACATAGGTCGGCACGATGTCCAGCCCGGCGCATGTCTGCTGGGTCGCGCGCCACTCCGATGGTTCCCCCGGATGGTCCGTGTTCGAGAGAACGGCGAGCCTGCGAATTCTGGGACAAATGTCCTTGAGCAGCTCAACGCGCTTTCCCGCCAACTCAAGCGAGAGGAACGTGCTGCCGGTGAAATTGGTGCCAGGTTGCGCCAGGCTCTTGACCACCCCCAAAGCCACCGGGTCGCCGCTGAGTGCAAACAGGACGGGGATGTCCTTTACCGTAGCCATGGCGCGCGTTGCCGGGCCACTGGAAACGGCAAGGTCTACGTCGCCGCGTCTCAGTTGCGAAATGACCTGGCGCAGCGCCGATGGATTGCCATAGTGCTTCTCGAGAACCACGTTCTTGCCCTCGACATATCCCAGCGAGCGCAGCCCATCGCGAAAGCCGTCCAGGAACGGATCCGGCTCGGAGCCCGTGGAGATCCAGAAGATGCGATAGATCTTCCGTGCCTCTTGCGCGCGCGCAATCACAGGAAACGCCATTGCGCCGGCGACGAGCCGAATGAAATCCCGTCGTTTCATGACACCACCGTCACGACCAAACTGCACGGAACAGGCCATCCAGTGGTCTTGAAATTTGCTCTTGGACTTTCGGGGCTCGCCGGGCTGTGGCTGGCGGACCAACAGGGATCTTGATCCCAGTTCTTGAGCTGCCGAAGGAGCGATCTCTGTCATTAGTCGACAGAACCATCTCAACAGACTGTACCTTCATGTGTTTTTGGCTTTAGAAGTGCTTGATTTTTTCTTGAGATGGGTACTTCCCGGAACCGACACGTCAATATGGCTTACCCGGTCTCCTATGAACCTGCCGATGTCATTCTGAATCTCACGCTCTTCAACCGTGCGAAGAAGAATGGCCGCACTCGCAACTCGACGCTGGTCGGACTAACCTGACCCTGCTCGGCCGGGATCAACCGGCCGGCGAACCCCACCGGGAGGAAGCGATGACACGCCAACGATGCGATTCCGAGCAGCGCGATCCAGACACCACGCTTTCACGACGATCACTTGTCCAGGGCCTTGCGATCGCAGCTGGCGCCACCATGACGGGCGCGGGCGCAGCGCTGGCGCAGAACGCGCCGGCAGCGCCGCCGACGACGATCACGACGCCGCCGCGCGATTTCGGCCCAAACGGTGCGCCGACCACCTATTTCTGGGACCCCGACATCATCGCTGTCGATCCGTCCTTCAACGACCTCGCGCAACCGAACACCGCGATCAAGCGGCTTCATACCGGACTGTTGTGGGCCGAGGGCCCGGCGTGGAGCGCGCAGGGCCGCTATCTGCTGTGGAGTGATATTCCCAACAACAGGCAGATGCGCTGGACCGAGGACGACGGCCGCGTCAGCGTATTCCGTATGCCGTCCAACAACTCCAACGGCAACTCCTTCGACTTCCAGGGCCGCCAGCTCTCCTGCGAGCATCTCACACGCCGCGTCACGCGCTACGAGCATGACGGCACCGCCACGGTGCTCGCAGACTCCTATCAGGGCAAGAAGCTGAACTCACCGAACGACGTCGTCGCGCATTCCGACGGCAGCTACTGGTTCACCGACCCGCCCTATGGCGGCCAGCTCTATGAGGGCGAGCCGGATGGTCCCGGCGGTCCGAGCAATGCCGGCGGCAAGCTCAATCCGCGGATTGGCCAGCCGGCCGGATTCACGCCGGGCAAGCGCGAACTGCCGACCAATTGCTATCGCATCGACCCCAGTGGCCGCATCGACCTCGTGGTCAGCGAGGACCAGGTGCCCGATCCCAACGGTCTCTGCTTCTCGCCCGACTTCAAGAAGCTGTATGTCGTCTCGACCGGCAAGGGTCCGGGCGATACCGGTGCGGGCGGAAAGGGCGAGATCTTCGTGTTCGACGTCGGCAGCGACAACAAGCTGTCCAACCAGAAGCGCTTCACCGATTGCGTGATCGACGGCGTGCAGTGCGGGCCTGATGGCGTGCGCTGCGACGTCAACGGCAATGTCTGGTCATCCAGCAATGCGGGGCGCGCCGTCGGCTATAGCGGCGTGACGGTGTGGTCGCCGGAGGGCAAGCTGCTCGGCCGCATCCGCCTGCCGGAGGTGTGCGGCAACGTCTGCTTCGGCGGCCCGAAGCGCAACCGTCTGTTCATGGCCGCGAGCCAGTCGCTCTACGCCGTGTACACCGCGACGCAGGGCGCAGGGCCAGGCTGAGGCGGCGCGAGCGAGCCGGATCTTGATCAGGCGCCGGCGGGCCCCGCCGGCGCCGAATTGTTTTGATAGTCGCCTTGATGCGTCAAGGGGTTGCCAGGGAAGACACGATGCGCGTTGTCATCTGCGGCGGCGGCGTGATCGGCGCCTGCACCGCTTATTTTCTCAGCCGGCGTGGCGTCGATGTCGTCGTCGTCGAACGGACCGAAGTTGCCGCCGCGGCATCCGGCAAGGCTGGGGGATTCCTGGCGCTCGACTGGTGCGCCGGGACGCCGCTTGATGCGCTGGCGCGGCGCAGCTTTGTGCTTCACACGCAACTGCCGCACGAGGTCGCAGGCAATTGGGCCTACCGCCGCATGACCGCCTATGGCGGTTTCGTCGCCGGGGACGACGCGCTGCGTGGCACGCCGTCGGCACTCGACTGGCTGTCCAGTGGCGTCGTCATCGCGCACCGGCTCGGCACGACGGATACGACGGCCATCGTCCATCCGCGCAAGTTCACCTCGGCGATGATGAACGCAGCGCTCGCTCAGGGCGCCGAGCTGCGGCGCGGACGCGTTACCGGCATCGCGCGCGATGCGGATGGAACGACCGCGAAGGGCGTCGAGACCGATGGCGGCGTCATCGAGGCGGATGGCGTTGTCATCGCCATCGGACCATGGTCGCTGCTGGCGACCCAATGGATGCGACTGCCTGCCGTGTACGGGCAGCGAAGTCCGAGCATCGTGTACGACACCGGCAGGGACGTTCCGGCCGATGCGCTATTCCTGGAGTATGAGCAAAGCAGCGGCGCAATATCGATCGAGGTTTTTCCGCGCGCGGACGGCAGCACGCTGATCACAGCGTTCTCGGACGTCGCGCCGCTACCGGTGGACCCCGCGACCGTAACGCCGGATCAGGACGCGATCGAGCGTCTGCAAGCGATCGCTGAACGGCTGTCGCCGCTGTTTCGCGCCGACAGGATCATCGCGCGGCAAGCCTGCTTCCGCCCGCTCACGCGAGACGGCTTGCCGCTGATCGGCCGGGTGCCGAACTGCGAGGGCCTTTACGTTGCGACCGGGCATAATGTGTGGGGCATCCTCAATGCGCCAGCGACCGGTGAAGCGTTTGCCGAATTGATCACTGAAGGCGCAGCACGCAGCGTCGATCTGACGCCGTTCGATCCTGCCCGGCTTCCGCCGCTCGATCCCTCGCTGCTACGAGCGCGTTGATCACGCTGGCGGCGCGGGCGCCGCTCATGCCAGCGACGCTGTCCGCCCTGCGAACGCGGCCTCCGCCTCATCTCGCAGCCGGTCCGGCGTCTCCAGATAGCGCGGAGAATAATGAAACGTTGTCATCCGCTTCACGCCCGCTTCGCGCGCCAGATATCCGGCCTGCGCCGCGGTCAGGTGACGGCGCTCGGATGCAAGTTGCGCGTCGTCTGCGGCGAAGGCTGCTTCAATGAACAGGTGATCGGCGCCGCGTGCGAGAGCAACGATCTTTTCGGCGTTGGCAGGGGTGAAGGCGGCGTCGGTCACGTAGGCGACGCGCTGCCCGGGCGCGACCTTGAGCGCGTGCCGGGTCAGCTCGCCGAGCCGGATCGCCCGGCCGCTATCGATCTCAATCAACGTGCCCGGCTGCGCGCCCATACGCACCGCGCTTTTCGCCGCATTGAGCCACGGCCCCACCTGAAGGCCGAGCTCGGCGAGCCCGGCTGTCCAGACATTGACGCGCTGGGTTTCCTGCAACGCAAAGCCAAGACAGGGAATTCCGTGATCGAGGGTCGCGGCCTCGATCCTCAGATCGCCGTCCGCAAACACTAGCCCCGGCGCAACGGATGGCTCTTCGATCGGCGAGCTTTGAAACTGCCGCCTCGCCGAGAAGCAGATCCACTCACCGAGCCGGCCATCACAGAATTCAGCGGCGGCGATCTCGAAGTCCGGCGATTCCTCGTTGAGCAGATTCCAGCTATACGACGTCAGCCTGCCCGCAATGCCCGAGATGAGACCGGGCGGTCCTATCACGCGCAAACGGCCCGGCTGATGATGCCTGACCCGCAGCAACTGATCGAAGCCGGCAAAGTGATCCATGTGACGGTGACTGACAAAGACGTTGCTGATGCGCAGCAACTCCCGATTGGCCAGCGGGAACAGATCGCCGAGGTCGAACAACATGGCGCGCCGCCCGAACCTGAAATCGACCAGCAATCCGGGATCGGCGAACGGCTCGTTGACGAGGCGGCATTGAACGAGTTGAGCCATCAATAGGACCTTCCTGCGCGGCGCGACGTTAACCCGACAATGTCAGCCAGGCGACCGCCTTCGCGTCGATCGCTCATGCTCGCGTCGCGGCGCACCTGCGGCTCGCGACGGACGCGAACGCATGCCCGCCAGCGGATTCTGCATGACTGCAACGATCGTCCTGCACTCTATTTGCGCAGCGCTAGACTTTAGTCCGGCTCTCACAATCCTGAATGTAGTTTCACTTGCCGAGATTGTCGTCGCCGTTATAGTCGCGCCCAATAGCTCAAAAGAGGCTTGTTTAAGAGGAGAGAAACAGAATGAAGAACATACTCCCTGGTGCATTGCGGATATTCCTCGGTGCGGCAGCGCTCGGCGCACTGATAAGCGGATCAGGCGCGGCATTTGCAGCAGATCCTATCAAGATCGGCGTGATTGCAGAGGCGCAAGCGATCGCCGGCGCATCGATCCCGCAGGCCGCGCAGCTCGCCGCCGACGAGATCAACGCGAAGGGCGGCGTCGACGGTCGCAAGATCGAGATCATCTCTTACGACAATCACTCCTCCTCGGCTGATTCAGTGCGTGCATTCCAGCGCGCGGTCAACGAAGATAAGGTCAACGCCGTCATCGCAAGCTATATCAGCGAAGTCGTGCTGGCGCTGGAGCCCTGGGCTTCGCGCCTGAAGACGCCGTTCGTCACACCGGGTGCCGCCTCCAACGAGATCAGCAAGAGCGTTCATGCCGACTACGCGAAGAACAAGTACACCTTCCACGGCTACCTGACCTCGGCCGCGCTGGCGCTCTCGGTCTGCGACGCCGCCAAGGACCTCCTGGTCGACAAGATGCACATGAAGTCGGCGGTCATCATGAGCGAGGACGCCGCCTGGACCAAGCCGCTCGACGTCGGCTACGAGGAATGCCTGCCCAAGATCGGGCTGAAGGTGCTCGACCACATCCGCTTCTCGCCCGATACCACCGACTTCACGCCGATCTTCAACAAGATCGAGGGCGCCAAGCCCGACGTGATCATCACCGGCATCTCGCATGTCGGCGTGCAGCCGACGGTGCAGTGGAAGAACCAGCAGGTACCGATTCCGATGTTCGGCATCTCCTCGCAGGCGACCAACGAGACGTTCGGCAAGGACAGCAACCAGGCGGCCGAAGGCGTGCTCTACCAGGGCGTCTCCGGCCCCGGCGTCGCGGTGACGCCGAAGTCGGTGCCGTTCGCGGAAGGTTTCCGGAACAAGTACGGCAACTATCCGTCCTACGCCGGATACACCGCTTATGACGAGGTCTACTACATCGCCGACGCCGTGAAGCGGGCGGGCTCGACCGACGCCGACAAGCTGGTCGACGCGCTGGAGAAAACCGATTGGGAAGGCACCATCGGCCGTGTCCAGTTCTACGGCAAGGACGATCCGTTCACCCATTCGATCAAATACGGCAAGGGCCTGATCACCGGCCTGATGCTGCAATGGCAGGACGGCAAGCAGATCGCGGTCTGGCCCAAGGACGTGGCCAAGACCGACGTCAAGTTCCCGAGCTTCATCAAGCTCACCACGAACTGATCGGAACAGCTCCCGGGCCAACACCCGGGAGCTTTCACATGCGGCGTAGGCAGCACCTTCTATCCAAGGAGGCAGCGAGACCGCCTCTCACAGCCCAGATTGCAAGTCATAGATGCGAGCATTCCAGATATTGATCGATGGCTTTGCCATCAGCGCCCTCTACGCTCTCGGTGCCACCGGATTCACGCTGATCTTCGGCGTTTCCGGCGTGCTCAACCTCTCCCACGGGGCCATCATGGTGGCCGCAGCGGTAGCGGCCTGGGCCGCCGCCAGCATCCTGCATGTCGATACCTATTCGGGCGCGCTGATCGGTGTCGGGGTCGCGCTCATCACCGCCTTTGCCACCTACTTCGCGGTGGTGAAGCCGATCCAGGATTCCCGCCGCATACCCAATGAGGAGAAGGAAATCTTCGTCCTCACCGGCACGCTGCTGTGGGGGATCATGATCCAGGAGCTGATCGCCTATTTCTTCACCAACAACGCCAAGACCGTGCTGCCGATCGTCGAGGGTGTCGTCGACATTCTCGGCGTACGCACGCCGCGCAACGAGATCTTCACCGCGGTGGTATGCTGCCTCGTCATCGCGCTCTTGTGGCTGCTGGTGAACCGCACCCGCACCGGCAAGGCTGTGCTGGCGGCCTCGATGAACCCGCGCGGCGTCACCCTGCTCGGCCTCGAGCTCACCAACATCTACATCGTGGTCTGGGCGATCTACGGCGTGCTCGCCGGCATCGCGGGCGTGCTGCTCGGGATGTTCTTGGGAGTCAGCTCCTACAGCGTGGGACCGCTGACCGCGAGTGCGTTCTCGATCGTCGTGCTCGGCGGTCTCGGCAGCGTCTCCGGCTCGCTGATCGCAGCCTTCGTGGTCGGCTATCTCGAAACCATCACGGCCTACCTGGTCTCGCCGGCCTATCGCACTATTCCGGCGCTGCTGCTTCTGGTGGTCGTCATGTACATCCGGCCCCAGGGCCTTCTGGGGAGGCGCTGAGATGTCCGGATTCTTCACCTCACGCCTGTTCTTCGTCTCGCTCGCGCTCGTCGCGATCGCCGCGACGCTGCCGCTCTACGTCTCCGGCTATGTCCTCGGCCTGCTCACGGTCGCCTTCTATTTTGGCGTCTTCGCCATGGCCTGGGACCTGCTGTTCGGCTTCGCTGGCGAGGTCAACTTCGGGCCGACCTTCCTGATCGGGGTCGGCGCCTACACCGCCGGCATCCTCAACAACCAGTTCGGCTGGTCGGTCTATCTCTGCATCGTGCTCGGCGCGCTCGCCTCCGTCATCGCCGGCCTCGTGCTGGCGCTGCCGGCGCTCAGGGTCCGGGGACCGTATTTCGGCCTGACGACGCTGGTTGCCGTGCTCATGCTCCAGAACTTCATCGTCGTGTTCGCCGATCTCACCGGCGGCGAGATCGGGCTGACCATCCCCGACGTCATCACCATCGACGCCGGCGCCAACTACTGGATCGCACTCGGCTTCATGACGATCTCGGCGGCCATCCTCTACGGCCTGTCGCAATCGCCGATCGGGCTCGTGCTGCAAGCGAGTGGTCAGGATCCGGTGCAGGCCGGCGCGCTCGGCTTCAACATCGTCAAGCACAAGCTCGCCGCTTTCGTTGTCAGCGCGTTTTTCTCGGGACTGTCAGGCGCGCTGCTGGTGTTTTATTTCGGCACCGCCTCGGTCGGAACCGTGGTCGACGTCGCGGTCGGCGTCAACGTCATCGTCTCGGCCGTGCTCGGCGGCCGGCGCACCGTGCTCGGCGCGGCGCTGGGCGCGATCTTCCTGATCGTGGCCGGCGAGTTCCTGCGGCCGACCGGCGAGCTTGCGACCTTCATCGTTTCGGCGGTTGCGCTGCTTGTGGTGCTTTTCTTCCCCGGCGGTTTCCTCGGAGCGGCCCTGTCACGCGAGGCGCGTTCATGATGGATCAGACTGTCACCACCACCTCCGTTCTCGCCGTTCGGGGCCTGACCAAGCGGTTCGGCGGGCTGACGGCCGTGAAAAATCTCAGCTTCGACCTGCGTGGCGGCGAGATTTTTGGCCTGATCGGGCCGAACGGCTCGGGCAAATCCACTGCGATGAAGAGTGTGATGGGCATCGAGCGCCCGAGCGCCGGCGAAGTGATCTTCGAGGGAGAGAACGTCGCCGGGCTGCCCGCGCACAAGATCGCGCGCAAGGGCTTTGGCATGGTGTTCCAGCATTCGCGGCCGCTGAACCGGCAGACCGTGCTTGAGAACATCATGGTGGCGCTGTTGCCGGACAGCCTGTTCATGCTGTTTCCGGACAAGGCGCTGGTCGAACGCGCAAAATGGATCGCCGATCGCGTCGGACTCGGCGCCGTGATCAGCCGACGTCCGCCGACGCTGCCCTTTGCCGATCTGCGCCGGCTCGAGCTTGCCAAGGCGATCGCGCGCGACCCGAAGGTGGTGCTGGTCGACGAGCCCTTCGCCGGCCTGACGCGCACCGAGGTCGACGTCTTCTCCGACCTGATCCGCAGCTTTCGCGACGAGGGCCGCGCAGTGATGCTGGTCGACCACAACGTCAAGAGCGTCGCCGCGCTCGTCGACCGCGTGCTCGCGATGTATCTGGGCGAGGAGATCGTCACCGGCAAGGCCGACGAGGTGATGCGAAACGAGACCGTGCGGCGGGTCTATCTGGGCGGCGCGATCGAGACCCATGCGCGGCCCGAGACCAGCTTCAAGGACAAGGTCCCGCTGCTCCAGGTCGAGAACGTCAGCGTCCATTACGGCAAGGCGCAGGCGCTGGACAACGTATCGATCCACGTCCATGAGGGCGAGTTCGTCTCGATCGTCGGCCTCAACGGCGCCGGCAAGACCACGCTGTTCAACACGATCTCCGGCTTCCTGCTCTATGGCGGTGAGATCCTACGCGGCGGCGAGAAACTGCGCGGCACGAGCCCGGCGAAGATCGCACGCAGCGGTCTCGTGCAGTGCCCGGAATCGCGCGAGCTGTTCGGCGAAATGTCGGTGCGGGAAAACCTCGATCTCGGCGGCCAGCATTTGACCGACGAGGCACGCGCGGCGCAGCTCACCTGGCTGTTCGAGCTGTTCCCGATCCTGAAGGAACGCCAGGGACAGTTGGCGCAGACGCTGTCCGGCGGCGAGCAGCAGATGCTGGCGATCGGCCGCGCGCTGATGATGCAGCCGCAGATCCTGATCCTGGACGAGCCGACGCTGGGGCTCGCGCCCGTCATCCTCGAGCAATTGTCCAAGGCGCTGGAGAAGCTGCGACAGACCACGTCGATCACCGTGCTGCTCGGCGAGCAGAACGTGACCTTCGCCCTTCCCCACGCCGACCGCGTCTACGTGCTCGAGCATGCGCGGATCGTCTGGGAGGGCGATCCCGGCCGCTTCGCAAGCGAGGCCGGCGCTGGGTATCTCTGACGATTGCAATAACGATAACAAGCAGAGGAAGACGACCATGCGACCAACGACGTGCCCGAGCAGTACCCTCCTTCTCGCCTCCGCGCTGGCGCTATGCCTCGCAGCGCCCGCCTATGCGCAATCGAGCGATCCCATCAAGATCGGCGTCATCGCCGAGGTGCAGTCGATCGCGGGGGCGGCGACGCCGGGCGGCGCGCAGATCGCCGCCGACGAGATCAACGCCAAGGGCGGCGTGCTCGGCCGCAAGGTCGAGATCGTCACCTACGACAACAAGAGTTCTTCGGCCGACTCCGTGCGCGCCTTCCAGCGCGCGGTGAGCGAGGACAAGGTTTCCGCGGTGATCGCGAGCTATATCAGCGAGGTCGTGCTGGCGCTGGAGCCCTGGGCGGCGCGGCTGAAGATGCCGCTGATCACGCCGGGCGCTGCGTCGAACGAGATCACCAAGGCGATCCATAACGACTATGACAAGAACAAATACACGTTCCACGGCTACCTGACCTCGGCCGCGCAGGCGCAGCTTGTCTGCGATGCCGCAAAGGACCTGCTCGTCGACCAGCTCAAGTTCAAGACGGTCGCGATCATGAGCGAGGACGCGGCCTGGACCAAGCCGCTCGACGTCGGCTACGAGGCCTGCCTGCCCAAGGCGGGCCTCAAGGTCGTCGAGCATGTGCGCTTCTCACCTGACACCACCGACTTCACGCCGATCTTCAACAACATGGAGAGCAAGAAGCCGGACGTGATCGTCACCGGCATCTCGCATGTCGGCGTGCAGCCGACAGTGCAGTGGAAGAACCAGCAGGTGCCGATCCCGATGTTCGGCATCAGCGCGCAGGCCCTGAGCCCGACCTTCTGGAACGACACCAACGGCGCCGCCGACGGAGTGCCGTCGCTGGCGGTCGCAACGCCCGACGTCGCGGTGACGCCGAAGACGAAACCGTTCGCGGCGGCCTTCAAGGCCAAGTTCGGCACGCCACCGGCCTATACCGGCTATACCGCCTATGACGAGGTCTACATCATCACGGATGCAATCAAGCGCGCGGGCTCGACCGATCCGGACAAGATGGTCGCCGAGCTGGAGAAGACCGACTTCGAGGGTACGATCGGCCGCATCCAGTTCTACGGCAAGAGTGACGAGTTCACCCACGGCATCAAGTCGGGCCCCGGTGCGGTGACCGGTCTGGTCTTCCAGTGGCAGGACGGCAAGCAGATCACGGTCTGGCCGAAGGCGATCGCGGAAGGGAAACTCAAGTTTCCCAATTTCGTGAAGCTGTCGCAGTAAGCCTCACAACGAGCTCTACAAATGCGGATGCCCGGGCGTGCCCCGGGCATTCACTTCCTTGCATCAGCGCGCCGCCGATGAAGCACCACTTGCAAATTTGGCAGGGTCGATCAGAGTGACGGAAAGCGGCACGCGGGCAATTTTCAGAACCTGCGGCTCATCGCGGAGGACCCATGCTCCCCTATGTCACTCACGACCCGCGCTTCGAGCGGCTGGTCATCGGTCATGTCAATCTCGAGAAGCTTTTCACCGGCTGCCGCTGGGCCGAAGGCCCGGCCTATTTCCCGGCCGGCCGCTACCTCGTCTGGTCCGACATTCCGAACAACCGCATGATGCGGTTTGACGAGACCGATGCATCGGTGTCGGTGTTCCGTTCGCCCAGCTTCAATTCCAACGGCAATACGGTCGACCGCCAGGGACGGCTGGTCAGTTGCGAGCATTTCATGCGGCGCGTCACCCGCACCGAGCACGACGGCTCGATCACCGTGCTGGCCGACCAGTTCCACGGCAGCCGGCTGAACTCGCCCAACGACGTCGTGGTCAGATCCGACGACTCGATCTGGTTCTCCGATCCGACCTACGGCATCGACAGCGATTACGAGGGACAGCAGAGCCCGTCGGAGATCGGCGCCTCCAACGTCTACCGGATCGACGGCAGCTCCGGAAAGATCACGCGCGTCGTGTCCGACCGGGTGCAGCCCAACGGGCTGGCCTTCTCGCCCGACGAGACGCGGCTCTACGTCGCCGACACCGGCGCGACGCATGTCCCCGGACTGCCAGCAACGATCTGGTCATACAAGGTGGAGGGACAGCAGACGAACGGAGACGCCACACTGTTCGCCACCTGTCCCGAGGGGCTCTATGACGGCTTCCGCTGCGACATCCATGGCAATATCTGGACGTCGGCAGGCCGCAGTGTCTTCTGCTACGCGCCTGATGGCACGCATATCGGCACGGTTCCGGTCGGAGAAATCGTCGCCAACGTCTGTTTCGGCGGCCCCCGCCGCAACCGGCTCTATATCTGCGGCCAAACCTCGCTGTACTCGATCTATCTCAACACGCGCGCGGCGGTGTAGGGAGCGCCGCGAGGCTCCCCCAACCGCACAACAAAAGTATCGAAAACAACCCCATGCAAAGTAGCCGGTGGCGAATGGCGCGATGATTTACGATTTTACGAAATCATTTGACACGTCGGGCAAATCAGGGGCATGATGCTATCATCGGGCGGTGGGATGGTCAGACCCCTGACAGGCACAATCTGACCACCTAACCTATCAAGCTCTAGGGAACGGACTGAGATTCGTCAGCTCGTGACGCGTTCGCCGCGACCATAGACCAGCAGCATGAAGATGATGACGAGGCCGTAGATCACCTGGCGGCCGGCCTCGGGCATGTCCATGATCGAGAGCACGCTGTTGAGCAGCACGATCAGCACGACGCCTATCAGCGTGCCGAGATAGCGGCCGCGGCCGCCCAAAATGTTGGTGCCACCGATCACCACCGCCGCGATCGACGGCAATAGATAGGCGTCTCCCATGCCCTGATAGGCCTTTGTGGAATAGCCGGCGAGCAGCACGCCCGCGAGCGCGGCCGCGACACCACAGATGACGAAGCAGATCACGGTGACGCGGCGCGTGTCGACGCCGGCGAGATACGCGGCCGCTTCCTTGTTGCCGATGGCATAGATGTAACGGCCGAGCGCGGTGCGCTGGAGCATGACGGCGACCAGCACGGACACCGCGGCCCAGACGAACAAGGCGTTGGGAATGCCCAGCGTACGGTCGGCGGCGAGCGTCCGCATCAAATCGGTGGCGGCCGTCTGCGGCGCGTAGCCGCCGGTATGGGCAACCATCAGGCCGCGCATCACCGCGTTGACGCCGAGGGTGAAGATCATCGAGGGCACGCGCAAGTACGCGACACCGATGCCGTTGACGAGCCCGACCAGAAGCCCGATGCCGAGCCCGACGGGAATCGCGAGCGGTCCGCCGATCGACGTCGCCATCATCGCGGCGGCGGCGAGCGTCCACGGCACCGAAAGGTCAATCTGGGCGATCAGGATCACGACCATCATGCCGGCCGCGACGATACCGAGGAAGGCGCCGATCTGGAGCTGCTGCAACAGATAGGTCGGCGACAGCAGTGGCGCGCTGCCGAAACGGGCGAATGTATAAACGGTGCCCGCGACCAGGATGACGAGGATGAACAGCGCCGCAATCAGGATCGGGCGATCGTCGCGCGAGAGGCTGAGAGAGGCCGATGTCATCGGAAGAGCTCCAGCGTGTTCCTGACGCGCAAGACGCCGAGCGCGCCGATGCTGACCGCTGCCAGCAGGATCAGGCCCTCGAACAGCGGTTGCAGCAGGGGCGCGATGTCGAAGATGCGGAAGAAGAAGGAGATCACGCGCAGGATCATGGCCCCGAAGATCGAGCCGATCGCGCTGCCGGTGCCGCCGAGCAGCGACGTTCCGCCGATCACGACGGAGGCGATGGAGTTGAGCGTATAGGCGCCGGCCTGCGGAATGTCGGCATTGCCCGAGGAGGTCTGGATGGCGAGAAAAAGTCCGCCGCAACCGGCGAAAAAGCCCGCGAGCGTGAAGGCCGCGATCTTGGCGCGGTCAACGGGCAGTCCCGACATATAGGCCGCGCCTTCGGCCGAGCCGACCGCATAAACGGCGCGGCCGAGAACGGAGCGGCGGAACGGCACCCAGACGAGGAGCGCGATCAGGACCAGCAGCACGAAGGGCACCGGAATCCAGGCTACCGGCGCGAACCAGCCTGCCGCACCATCGTCGAAGATGTGCACGGTCGCAGCGAAATCGCCGAGCGAATTGGTCAGCGCCCAGTTGAGATCCTCGTCGATCTTGCCACCCGGCGTCGGCCGCAGGAACAGCGCGATGCCGATATAGACCGCGCCGGTCGCGAGCGTGGCGATGATCGGCTGGATGCGTCCATAGACGACGACACAGCCGTTGACGAAGCCGGCCAGTGCGCCGATGGCAAGGCACACGACGATCCCGAGCAGGATGCCGCTGATGTCGCCGGGAAAGGTGCCCAGGAAAAGATGCAGGCCGAAGAGATCGAGATGCAGCGGCGTGCCGCCCGCCGTGCCCGTGAGCAGATAGCTCGCAAAGCATCCCACCATGGTCATGACGGCGCCGACCGAGAGATCGAGCCCCGACGCCAGCACTGGAACGGTCTGGGCCATGGCCAGCATGGCCAGCGCAAAGATCTCGTCGCCGTTCTGCACCAGAACGGCCGAGGAGAAGCCCTTGGGATGCGCGAGGTTGTAGAGGACGTAGAGGACGCAGAACAACAGGACAGCGGTGACGATGCCGACGTTCTGGCGGACGCGAATGGCCACATCGTCAAGCATGGACGGCCCCAGTGCCGGCCGGCGCTGCAGCATCGATGTTCAGCGCGCTCGCGATGATATTGGTCTCGGTGAGCTCGCTGCCTTCGAGCTCGCGCACGATACGGCCGTCATACATGATCGCCACCCTGTCGCAACAGCCGATCAATTCGTCATAGTCGGTCGAGTAGAACAGGATGGCGGCGCCCTGGTCGGCGAGCTCGCGCATCAGCCGGTAGAGCTCCTGCTTGGTGCCGACGTCGATGCCGCGCGTGGGATCGTTGAGCAGGATGATTCGCGGCTCGGTCATCAGCCATTTGGCGAGCACCACCTTCTGCTGGTTGCCGCCCGAAAGCGTCGAGACCGCATCGCCGGGCGCGCCGATCTTGATCTGCAGCCGCGCAATGGCGCGCTGAACGGCTTCGCTCTCCTTGGCACGGTCGACCAGAGGTCCGGTCGAGATCGCGTCGAGCGAGGCGACCACCAGATTGTCGGCGATCGACATCGGCAGCATCAGGCCTTCCGTCTTGCGGTCCTCGGGTACCAGCGCAATGCCGGCCGACTTCGCAGCGGCCGGGGAGCCCGGCCGGACCTCGCGATCTTCGACCGTGACGCGCCCGGAGATGCCGCGCAGCACTCCAAAAAGCGCGAGCAGGAGGGACTTCTGGCCCTGGCCGTCGAGGCCGCCGAGACCAACGATCTCGCCGGCGCCGACGCGAAGCGAGATGCGGTCGAGACGACCTTCCCAAGACAAATTGTCGAGCGCCAGCATCGGCTTCACCGAGGTGCGGGCCGGCTTGGCAGGGTATTGAGCCGCGATGTCGCGACCGATCATGAGCTGAACGATCTCTGCGGTCGAGCGCCTACCCCTGTCGAAGGTTTCGATATGGCGTCCGTTGCGGAACACGGAGGCGCGGTCGGCGAGCGCCTCGACCTCGTGCATGCGGTGCGAGATATAGAGAATGGCGACGCCCTCGGACTTGAGCCGCGCCAGCATGGCGTAGACCTTCTCCACGTCGGCGCTGGTGAGAGCCGAGGTCGCTTCGTCCAGGATCAAGAGCTGCGGCTTCTTGCCGAGCGCCTTGGCGATCTCGACGATCTGGCGGCGCGACAGCGGCAGGTCGCGAACGCGCATCAGCGGATTGACGTCTTCGCACCCGATCTCGGCCAGCAGCTCCTCGGCGCGGCGGCGTTGCGCCCGCGCATCGATCAGGCCGAACCGGCGCGGTGGCGAGGCGATCGAGATGTTGTCCGCGACCGAGAGGTCGGGCATCAGCGACAGCTCCTGGAAGATGCAGACCACACGGGCGGCATTGGCGGCCGAGGGCGTCGCGAAGCTCACGTCACGCCCGGCGAGCCGCATGCGGCCGCTGTCGGGCTGCACCACGCCGGCGATGATCTTGATCAGCGTCGATTTGCCGGCGCCGTTCTCGCCCAGCACGGCGTGGATCTTGCCGCGTTCACAGGCGAAGTCGACGCCCTCGAGCGCCCGCACGCCGGCGTAGCGTTTGGAAATGCCGGACAGCTCGAGAAAGGCTTCCTGCGTCAGGACCGCATCCGACATGGCACGTTCTCACGCAACGGCGGCCCGGCCAAGGCCGGGCCGCAAGCAATACATCTCCAGCTCCGTCACTGGGTATTCTTTTCGCTTTGCGACATGATCTCCGGCGCGGTGAAATTCACGCCGCAGGGCGTGAACTGGTTTGGCGCGAAGAAGTTCGCGTTGAGGTCCGGCCAGTAGTTGGTGCCGGGCTTGAGATCCTTGTAGGTCGCGACCGGAATCGGGATCGAGATCAGCTGCGGCATGGGATTGCCCTGGAGCGCCGAGATCGCCGCCTTCATGGCGATGGCGACCAGCGCCGGCGACTGACCGTAGGACATACCCTTGAGGCCGTCCTTGGCGTGATCGGCGATCTGCTTGCGGTACTCGTTCTCGCCCTCGCCCGACATCGGCACGAAGGGATGCTTGGCCGACATCATCGCCTGCACGGTGCCGTCGGAGCCGCCTTGCGTGAACACCCCGTCGAAATGACCGTGGACCGCAAGCGCGTCTGCGGTCACCTTCTGCGAGGTGCCGGTATCCCAATTGCCAACCACTTCGGTGATCTTGAAGCTGTTGCCGGGCGCTTCCATCACCTCGCGGAAGCCGATATGGCGGTCGCGATCGACCGAATTGCCGGGCAGGCCGCGGACCTCCAGGATGTCGCCGGACTTCTTGCCGCTTTCATCCATGATCCATTTCGCCGACATGCGGCCCATCTCCTTCTGGTCCTCGTTGACCATCATCACCTTGTCGGTGTCGAGGATGTTGTCGAAGGGAACGACCACCACGTTGTTCTTGTCGGCGAGACGGATGATGCGATCAAAACCGTCGGGCGCCACCGCGATGGTGACGATGCCGTCGAAGCCTTGATTGATGAAGTCCTCCATCGCGCCGAGTTGCGCTGCAACATCGGTACCGGTGGAGACCACCTTGAACTCCTTGATGTTCTCCTTGATGCCGGGCTGCTCGGCGAAGGCCTTCGCCGTCTTCACCATCTGGATGCGCCAGGTGTTGCCGACGAAGCCGTTGACGAGGGCAATCTTGTAAGGCCCCGGCTTCTTATCCCACTGGAAGAACTTGGTCTGGCTGGACCAAGGCTTGAAACATCCGGGATCGGCGCCCGGACCGGACACCACCTTGGGGCCTGCCAAAGCACTGACCGGGGATAGCAGGAGACCGGCGCAAGCCAGCCCTGCAAGACGATGCGTCCATTCCATGTCCCTTCTCCTTGAGCGTTTTGCGTTCCAACCCTTAAAACTGGCTCGATGGCCATGCCGGGAATTGGGCTTCCCATGCAATTTGCCTCGTTAGGATGGCATGCAATCCGCGATGCGCACAAGCCGAAGGCCCATCGTCGCCCTCGGCTGGCGCCGAACAAGCCAGCAGAAATCCATCACAAAAACGGGAGGCAATGCGACTTCCCACAGCGCGTGCGCGCACGCACCGACGATGGAGCAAAAGAATGATACTCAGGGGAAAATGCGCGCGGCGCCGCCGGCATGCTGATCGGCCATGTCCGCCTGCCTCGATCAGGTCAGGCGGGGCTGCGTAACGGCCTTAAGCGATCCCGAGGGAGTGCGTGCCGATCATGCCGGCGAGAATGACCTGTGCAATCGCGCTGAGCTTGTAGACGAGAGCGGGACGCCCGATCCCGTCAAACCCGCAGCCGAGCGAGACGCCGAGCGCAATCCAGGCCGAGCCGATCGTGGCGATCTGGGCCGCGAGCAAGGCGAGTCGTGGCATGAGATCGCAAGCGCCGACCTCGAACGGCAGCAGGGCGGATGCAAAGATGATCGCCTTCGGATTGAGCAGGGTCGTGATCAGCACGCGCTGAAACGTCACCGGCGCATGGCTGCCGAAGTCGCTGGCGCCGTGACGCCACAGCAGCACGGCAAGATGGACAAGGTAGAGCGCGACCACGACGCGCAATGCGGTGCCGACCATCGGCACCGCGATCATCAGCGGGGCCAGCAGCGCGCGCAGGATAAGGATCGCCAGCAGGTAACCCGCGAGTTCGGCTGCCAACAGATGAAGCGAGCGCGACCAGCCGACCGACGCACCGGAGGTGGCTAGCAGCGTATTGGTCGGGCCGGGAATTGCCAGCAGCGAGGCTGCGGCAGCGACGAAGGGGACGACATCCATGATGTCTTGTTAGTCGGGCTGGCGAACAGGCGCCTTGATCTCGATCATGGCCGCGGGCATGTCCGAATTGCCTAGTGCGGCGCATGTTGACTTTCCACCATCCCCTCCAAATACTTGGCAAAAACAGGCATAGAGCCGGTCTCAACCGAAGGTTCGAAGGGAGGATAGGATGCCGACTTCACGCAGGACACTGCTGAAGACCTCGGCGGCTGCCGCCGCCGCACTCAGCCTCGATTGGACACGCGCCCAGGCACAAGCTGAAACTTTGCGCATCGGTGTGATCTACGATCTGACCGGCCCGTTTGCGGCGGGCGGCTCGGTCGCTTCCTCGATCGGCGCACAGATCGCGATCGACCTCGTCAACGAGAAGGGCGGCATCGGCGGCAAGACCAAGATCGTGCCTGTTGCCGCGGACTCGCAGAGCAAGCCCGACGTCGCAATCAACGAAGCCGAGCGGCTGATCAACCAGGAGAAGGTGGACATCATCAACGGCGTCTATGCGAGCTCGCACGCCGTTCCGCTCTCCGCCAAGGTCGAGCAACAGAAGAAGATCCTCTGGATCACGACCGCGGTCTCGACCGCCGTGTTCAAGGACAAGAACCTGCAGTACGTTTTCCGCGCGCAGATCCACTCCGACCAGTACGGCCAGGCCTTCGCGGGCTTCCTCGCCGAGCATGCGAAAGCCAAGCTCGGCATGGATCCGAAGGACGTCAAGGTCGCGCTGATTCACGAGGACGGCCCCTATGGGGTGGGCGTGGCCGCCGCCGACGAAACCTATGCCAAGGAGGCTGGAGTTCAGGTGGCGCTGAAAGAGGGGTATTCGGCCTCCGCGCCCGATCTCTCGGTACTCGTCACCAAGATCAAGCGCGCCAAGGCCGACGTCATCTCGCATGCCGGATACAACCCCGACATCACGCTGTTTCTGCGCCAGGCGCGCGAGAGCGGGCTGCGCTTCAAGATGCTGTTCGGCGCCGGCGCCGGCTACAGCCAGCTCGACAAGCTGCGCACGACGTTTGGCGCCGACATCGACAATTTCTGCAACATCGATCCGGTGCCGGCACAGCTGCTCGATCCGTCGAAGCTCGCCCCCGGCATGGGCGATCTCATCAAGACCATGGTTTCGCGCTACCAGGCGAAGACCGGCGCGACCGACGTGCCGCCGCACTGCTCGATGGGCTTCAACCAGACCTGGGTGCTGCTCAACAACGTGCTGCCGGTGGCGAAGGAGAAATACGGCAGCTTCGACCCCGATGCGATCCGCAAGGCCGCGCTCGACGTCGACATCCCCGCGGGCGGCACCATCCAGGGCTACGGCGTAAAGTTCTTCCCGCCGGGCACGCCGCTCTCCGGCCAGAACGAGCGCTCGACGCCGGTCGTGATGCAAAATGCCGGCGAGCACATCTCGGTGGTGTGGCCGACGAACATCCGGACCCAGGATCCGGTGTTTCCGCTGCCGAAGGGATCGACGTACGGGGCGTAGGACGCGTTTACGAACGTTAAGCTGGCGCTGACTCTTCCCCTCTCCCCTTGCGGGAGAGGGTGGCTCGCCGCTTCAGCGGCGAGACGGGTGAGGGGTTCTCTCCGCGAACACCTCTCTCAGTTGGACTCGCGGATAGACCCCCTCATCCGGCGCTTCGCGCCACCTTCTCCCACAAGGGGAGAAGGGATAGCAGCATGCGCGGCTGCTTCACCCAGAAGAAAGCTCTATAACACCACCCGCCTGCCCTCGTCCGCTGCCCAGTAACCGGCGTAGTTCACCTTGATCGTCTCATAGGCCAGCGCGAGATCGGAGAGCGGTTGTCGTCCGGTCGCCACGCACTCCATGAAATCCTGGATCTCCTGCAAATAGCCGCGCGTCCATTCCTCTTCGAGGCAGACATATTGCCAGCCGGTTTTGCGGTCGACCTTTTCAGTGATGTAGACCGAGGCGAGCTTCTCCTCGCTGGTCTGGTAGCTCATCAAATGCGTGTTCGGCGTGATGTTGGCGAACAGCGAGCCGCCGCTGGTGTAGGTCTCGATCAGGTTGCGCACGCCGCCCATGATCATGTCGCCGGAAAACACCGTGGCCTTGGTACCGTCGGAGAAGGTGATGGTGAGCGTGCCCCAATCCTCGACATCGACCGGGTTGGCCTTGATGTAGGTGCGCTCCTCCGGCTTGAGACCGGCGGTGACGTTGCCGACATCGCAGGTGACGCTCGCGACACGAATCGTCTCACCACGCGCTTTCGCCTCGACCTGCTTCAGGTACAGCACGGCCGACAGCGGGTGGCAGCCCATGCGGATCAGCGAGCCGCCGCCGGTCATCGCCCATTGCGCGGCGTGCGCGGCATGCGAGCCGGAATGGCTCTCCTCGCCTTTCATGAACAGGATCTTGTCCTTCGTCGCCCTGATGATTTCGGCGGTCTTGGTCACAGCCGGCGCATAGACCCAATCCTCGGCATACATGAAGAGCTTGCCGGTCCGCTGTATCGCATCGCGTGTAGTTGCCATCTCCTCCAGCACACGCTCGTACATCAACGCCTTCGGCACGTGCCTGCCGATCGGCTGCTCATCGCCCTCGCGGCCGAAATAGCCGGCGAACGGCTTCTCGCAGATCACGTGCTTGCCCGCCTGCATGGCCGCAATGATCATCGTCGCATGCAGATTGGGCGGCGTGCAGATGTCGACGACGTCAATATCGGCGTCGGCGATCAGGTCGGAAAAGCTGCGATAGCTGCGCGCGATCTGATGGCGGCGGGCGAACTCCACCACATGGTCGCCGCGCGCGGCCACCGCCGCAACCTCGACATCGACGCCATAGACGCGCCGAAACGCACACATGTGCAACTCCGAAACGAAGCCGCACCCCACGAGCCCCACCCTGATCTTCGCCATTGCGCCCCCCTCGACATTGGTTGGGCGGCATTATAGCGAGCTTGCGGGCAGACGCATGCCTATTGCACGGAAACCCGCACCACGCCCGCGCTCATCATGCCGAGCGCGCGAGCGGCAGGGACGGATAGATCAACGATGCGGCCACGGATGAACGGACCGCGATCGTTGACGCGGCATTGGATAGAGCGCCCGCCATAGGACACCGTGAGCACGGTGCCGAACGGCCGCGTCCGATGGGCACACGTCATCTCGCCGCTCCTGGCGGCTTTTCCGTATCCGTAATATGAGGCTAGTCCGCTCTCTGCGTCGGCTGGCGAGAAAAAGGCAAACAAGAAAAGCACGGCGATGAGCGCGCGCATGGCGTCCCCCACCTAAGGTGACCCCGCCTCCGGCGCCAACAACGCGAGCTCGTCGACAAAGTTCCTGAAGCTAGTGCCGGGCCTGGCCCGGCACTGCCATCACACATTGTTACGGTTTGTGAAACACCAGTGTCCGCAGTTCGATGCTTTCGCGTGGGGGTGCATCGGCCGGCGTGGTCGGATCGACAAAGGCGGTATGCGGCCCGAAGCGGGTGCGGCCGTCGGTTGCGGAATCATAGCACTTCAGCAGCAGCGCTTCGTCCGGTGTCATCTCCGGGAAATAGAACCAGCGATGGTTCGGATTGTACTTCACCGAATAGGTCTCGCCGCGGCGGTTGGGATAGATCAGGTCGGAGGCGACGAGATCGCCGGGCGCAACCGTCGTACCGTCGGCCATTGCGAGCGGAGAATCGCGCAAGGGACCGCGGATCGGTCGCCAGAGATTGATGACTTGCACACGACCCTTGAGAAGCTCCTCGGCCTCATCAGGCAAATGCTCGCGGACGCGGTTGGCGCCCGAGGCAACGGTCTGGTCGACATGCACGCGCGTTGCGGGCTGGCGCGGACCTGCGCCGCGGATGTCGGCCGCGCCATCGACGCGCCTGCGCACGGTGTGATCGAAGATGACGACGCGCTCGGCCTTCAACGTTGCGCGGAGAAAAGCTTCGACGGCGGGGTAGTAGACCGCCCTCACCTCCTCGTCGTTGTAAAAATCCCTCACGCGCGTCGGATGGCGCACCAGCGCAAAGCCTTCGCGGTCGAGCGAGAAGTTTTCCGCGATCAGACGCCCGTCGAACATCGGGACCTGGTGCGGCTCGGGCAATGAGGTGGTCTTTGGCTCGCCCGGCGGCGGATCAAACGCGTAGGTGCGCGGTTTGCCCGACGTGGATGCGAGATAGTTGAGCTCGGCTGTGACGAAGGGAAGCGATTCGATTTTTGTTTGTTGCAGGCCCATGGCCGGTCTCCCGATGTGGTCGTCTGGTTGATTTTTGACGGGAGGTAGCGTGCGGCAAGAGGCACGGTGCAAATAGCAATGCGGCTGTTACCGGGAATGGAGAACGCAGGAGGAATATTTCGACAATGGCGGCCGAGAGGGAAACCTCGTTCTCATCTCACGAATGCTTGAGTATTTGTGAGGTCTCGTGCCCCGGATGCAGCGCATCACGCAGTGGTGCGCTGCTAAGCCGGGGCCCATGTTGCCGAGAGCGCTCTATGCGGCGTAGGTCCCGGCTCTGCGGCGCAGCGCTGCGCGCTGCACCGCGTCCGGGACACGAGCAACAGCCTACAATCCCGCTTTTGCGATCCCGCCCGAGAAGGAGCGATCGACGATGTCCACGGCGTCGAGCTTCTGCTTGATGAGACCCCAGCGGAAATAGAGATCGATCGTAGCCTGCTCGTCCGTGATCACGCTGTCGTCGATCGGCGCGATGCGCATTTTTGCGCGTGAGAGCCAGTTGAGCGGCACCGCGGCCGGGATGTTCATCAGCTTGCCCCAGGTCTCGGCATAGCTGTTCACATTGTTGATCGACCAGACGCGCGCGGCGGTGAGGCGCCGGACGAAATCGGTCAACTCGGCGCGCTTGTCGCGGATCGCCTCGGGCCGCGCCACCTGGAAGCTGAGACCCGGCGTCAGGCCTTCGGAGGTGATGATGCGGCGCGACTTGAACAGCACCTGCTCCTGGCTGATATAGGGCTCCCAGGTCGACCACGCGTCGACCGAGCCTTGCGTATAGGCGATCTTGGCGTCGGAGGGCGCGAGGAAGGTGATCTGCACGTCGGTCGCGCTCCAGCCGTTCTTCTCCAAAGCCGCCAGAATGAGCTGATGGCCGATGGAGCCGCGGCCGGTTGCGATCTTCTTGCCGCGCAGATCGTCAAAGCTCTTGATCGGCGAGTTCTCCGGCACGAGGATCGCGAGACTTTCGCCGGTCTGGCGGATCGCGGCGATCGCCTTCACCGGCACGCCGGAGGCGGCGGCGAAGGTGAAGGGCGCGTCGCCCACGAGGCCGGTTTCGATCGCGCCGGCGCTGAGCGCCTCGAGCAGCGGCGCGGCTGCCGGAAATTCCTTCCACTCGATCTTGTAGGGTACGTCGTTGAGCTGCCCGGCCGCCTCCATCACGGCGCGTGCATTGCCCTTCTGATCACCGACGCGCAGGGTTGTCTGCGCCCCTGCGAGGTCAAACGAACCGAACAGCAGCGCGCCGGCGAGCATCAGCCTGATCATTCGGCGGCCTCACCGCGAGCGACCTGGCGCTTGGCAATCAGCTCGCGCGTCAGCGGGATCAGCTCGCGGCCATATTCGATGGCGTCGATCAGCGGATCGAAGCCGCGGATCAGGAAGTGCGAGATGCCGAGGTCGTAGTAGTCGCCGAAGGCTTCGGCGACCTGCTCGGGCGTGCCGACCAGCGCGGTCGTGTTGCTGTTGGCGCCCGTCAGCTTTGCGATCTCGGTCCACAGGCGCTTGTCGATGCGGCTGCCCTGGTCTGCGAGCGCGAGCAGGCGGCGCGCGCCGGCGGTGGCATGGCCGTCGGCCGGCTTGCGGTAGCCGGTCTTGTCCTGAAGCGCTGCGGCGCGCGCCAAAATCGCTTCGGCCTTTTCCCAGGCCTGCTTCTCGGTCGGCGCGATGATCGGCCGGACCGAGAGGCTGAAGCGCGGCGTCGACCGCCCCTGCCTGACCGCTGCGTTATGCACGCGCGAGGTGACGTCGCGCACCTGAGCGTAGGACTCGCCCCAGAGGGCGAAGGTGTCGGCGTGCTTGCCGGCGACGTCGATCGCTGCATCCGATGCGCCGCCGAAATAGATGCGAATGCCCTCGGGGTGGAAGGGCTTCACCTGCGAAAAGCCGTTCTCGACCTGGTAGTACTTGCCCTTGTAGGTGAATGGCTTGTCGCTGGTCCATTCCAGCCTGACGATGTCGAGGAATTCGGACGTGCGGGCGTAACGCTCGTCCTTGTCGTCGAGCGTGTTGCCGTCCTGCCGAAGCTCGGTCGCATTGCCGCCGGTGATGACGTGCAGCGCGACGCGGCCGCGCGAGAACTGATCGAGCGCCGCGAACTGCCGTGCCAGCAGCGTCGGTGCGGTGAACCCGGGACGCTGCGCGATCAGCACGTTGAGGCGGTCCGTGACATTCAGCACGTGCTGAGCTACCTGAAGAGCGTCCGGGCTCGTCGAATGGAACGCGAGCAGCGCGCGATCGAAACCGGCGTTTTCATGCGCCTTGGCGACCGCCTCGATATGGGTGGGGTTCAGGACCGGCCCCTCACGGACGATGGTCTCGGACGAATTGTTGTTGCTGATGAAGCCGATGAACTCGATCGACATTGATCGTCTCCTCTATGATTTTCAAAGTCCCAGCGCAGTGCGGCCAAGGCCAATGCGCGTCGAATCGTCCTGCGGTGTGTGCACGCGACCGCACAGCACGTCGCGGTAGTGCCGCTCCAGCGGATTGCTGCGGCTAAGCCCATGATTGCCGGTGAGCGACAGCGCGTCCTCGACCACGGCGACCGAGTTGTTGGTCACGGTGAGCTTGATCGCGTTGGATTCGGCAGCCGACAGCGCGACACCGTCATCGAAGTCGCCGGCGAACGAACCGATCAGCCGGGCATTGACGGCAAGCCGTGCCTCGATGGCGCCGAGAACCTCCTGGGCGCGGGGAAGCGTCGCAAGCGGCGCACCGAGGCTGGAGGGCACACGCGTCTTCAGGAAATCGATCAGCCAGTCGCGCGCGGCGCGCGCGATAGCGTCATAGATCGCGGCGATGAAGACGGTATGGGTTGTCGCCTGCGTGGCATCGAGCCCGCGCCACTCCGCTGGTTTGCGGACATCGACCTCGTAGTCGAGTGGGAATACGACGTCGTCGAATATGACGTCGTGGCTACCGCTCGCGCGGAGACCATGATGATCCCAGGTCTCGACAATGCGTGTGCCCGGCAGGCCTGCCGGCACCAGGAACTGCCCAACGCGTGGTTCCGCCTCGTCGGTCCTCGCCCAGACCAGGTACCATTTCAGGATCGGCACACCGGTCGAATAGATCTTGTGACCTGATAGGCGCCAGCCGGTCTCAGTCCGCCGCGCGACCGTTGCAGGCAGGCCACCACGCGCGGGCGAGCCGAGTTCCGGCTCGACACGCAGCGCATTGACCAGCGCCAGGCTCTCGACCGCCTCGCGCGCAAGCTTGCGCGACAAGCGGGCGGACCAGGTCGGGCTTCGTGCCATCACCAGATGATTGATGTAGTGCATCGAGAGCACGAGCGCGGTGGACGGATCAGCCTTGGCGATGATGCCGATGATCCGCGTCGCGTAGCGCACGCCCGCACCAGCGCCACCAAGCGCGGCGGGCACTGTCAGGGACAACAGGCCTGCTTCCGACAGCTCCTTGAAGTTCTCGAAGGGAAAGCTGGCCGCGCGATCGTGCTCGGCGGCACGCTCGGCGAAGACCGCGGCGAGGCCCTGCGCACGCTCGATGTAGTCCGGCTCGCTTTGTGCGGTGCGGCTTCTCGCCGCCGAGTTGCCCTGTGATGTCACCATGTGGCGTCGAGCCCCAACAAGCCGAGGATTTGGCGGCGCAGATCCGCGAGATAGGGATCGCCGCGGTGGCGCGGATAGGGTCGGTCGACGCGTATGTCGGCCTTGACGCGCGCCGGGCGCTCGCTGAACACGATGACGCGATTGGCCAGCACCAGCGCCTCCTCGGCGTCGTGGGTCACCAGCAGCGTCGTAAAGCCTTTGCGTTGCCACAGCGAGACAAGCTCGGCTTGCATCGTGATGCGCGTGAGCGAATCGAGCTTGCCGAGCGGCTCGTCGAGGATCAGGATTTTTGGATCGTTGACGAGCGCACGCGCCAGCGCAACGCGCTGCGCCATGCCGCCGGAGAGCTGGTGCGGATAGGCGTTGCGGAACGCCGACAGCCCGACGAGATCGAGCGCGGCGTCGACGCGCGGACGCTGGCTTTTCAGGATGCCCTGGGCCTCAAGGCCGAGCGCAACGTTGTCCCAGACCGTCCGCCAGGGAAACAGCGTTGGATCCTGGAACACCACCACGCGCGAGGGATGCGGGTGCGTGATACGGCTCTCGTCCTCGCGCAGGGCGCCCGCTTGCGGCTTCTCCAGGCCCGCGACCAGCCGCAGCAGCGTGGACTTGCCGCAGCCGGACGGACCGAGCAGCGCGACGAACTCACCGGGTTCGACGGCGATGCTGACGTCGCTGAGCACCGGAAGCTCGGTGCCCTCGATGTCGAAGGCGTGGCTGACCTGCTCGATGTCGAGCGCGGCACCGGCGGCGGGATAAGCGATGACCTCGGCAGTCGCTACCATTTGACGGTCCCCTTCTGCCAGACCAGGAGGCGATCGCGGATCGCAAACAACAGCGTGATTGCACTGGAGCAGAGAAGCGACATCACGATCAGCGCCGCATACATGTTGGCGTAGGCCGCCCAGCCCTGCGCCCATTGCAGGTACCAGCCGAGCCCTGCCTTGACGCCGATCATCTCGGCGATGACAAGTACGGCAAAGGACGCGCCGAGCCCCATGAACAGGCCGACAAAGACGTGCGGCAGTGCTGCAGGGATCGCGACCTTCAGCACCAGGAAGGACGGCTTTGCACCTAACGTGCGCGCGACGTCGTAATAGGCGCTGCCGACGCTCGCGACGCCCGACCATGTCAGCACGGTGACGGGAAAACCGGTCGCAAGCGCAATCAGGAAGGTCGAGGCGCTCCAGCTCGACGGGAAGGTGAAGAAGGCAATCGGCAACCAGGCCGTCGCGGGCACTGGACCAATGAAGCGCAGCACCGGATGCACCCAATATCCGACCGCGCGCGACCAGCCGATTGAAACGCCGGTGAGGAAGCCGATGGCCGCCCCAATGAGATAGCCGCCGAGCAGGAGCCGGATCGAGGCAAAGACGCTGTCGAGCAGCTTTGGCAGATCGTCGGTATAGACCTCTACGATCGCCTGCGGCGGCGGGAAAAACGGCAGCGGCAGCCAGGCGAATTTTGCAGTCGCGACCTCCCACAACGTCAGGATCAGGCCGAGCGCCAGCAGCCAGGGCGCGCGGTTGCGCAATGCGCGTCCGGCCGAACCGAGATAATCGGCACCGACCGTCCCGAATAGCGCGAAGGCCGCGATGATGAAGGCGGCGATCCCGAGCGAGTGGGTCCGCGACCAATCGCCGACGTCGTCCCAGAGCAGGCAGGACGAGCCGAACGCGATCCAGGCGAGGCTCGCCGCAACACCCGACCCGGACTCCTTCAGCCAGCCGGCAAGCGCAAGCTCGCGCGGCGCGGCCGACGGCAGGCCGTCAGACAGCGAATACGTCGACATAGATGCGCTCCGCGAATTTGGCGGTATCCGTGCTCGGCTTGAACACCGAGACACTCTTCAAATCGTCCGCATAGGCCTTGAGCTCGCGCTTCAGCACCTCGCCGACCGGATGATGATGATGGGTATGGTAGCGCACCATGCCTTCGAGGTCGGCAAGCGTCGCCGCCTTCGGCGCGTAGGGCTGGAACGACTTTGCCGCCCTTTCCGGGTTCTGCGACGAGAACATCGCAGCATCCAGCAGCGCCTGCGTGATGGCACGCGCGACCTGCGGCTCGTCGCGCACCAGGCTGCCGCGCAGGCCAAGGATGCAGCAGCTCTTGTCGCGATATTCACCGTCGAGATTGGAGGCAACCTCCTTGTACTGACTGTCCTTCAGCCAGAGATAGGCGAGCGGATCGGACGACAGGAAAGCCTGCACCTCACCCTTCTGGACCGCGACATCCAGCAGGTTGCCGGGATAAGCGCGCCAGTCGACGTCCTTGAGCGGATCGATGCCGAGCTTTGCGAGCTGGATCGAGAAGAAATTCTTGTCGGGGCCGCCGAGATCGCCCACGGCGACGATCTTGCCCTTGAGATCCGCAAGCTTGTTAACGCCGGAATCCGCGCGCGACAGCACGCGCATGCAGCCGCCATGGGTACCGGCCGCGATCTTGACGTCAAAACCCTGCTCCAGCGGCTTCAACCAACGCAGCGCCATGCCAAGACCCGCGTCGCTCTTGCCCGTCGCGATCGCCTCCAGGAGCTGATCGGTCGAGCCGGAATAGTTGACGAGCTCGACATCGAGATTCTGCTTCTGGAAGAAGCCGTGCTCGATGCCCAGGGGGACCGGCGCGAGGCAGACGGCGCCCGCGTTCCACGACAGTTTCAGCTTGCGCGGCGCGCCCGTGAGCGCGGGCGCATCAGAAGCTGTCTGGCACAGCGGAAACTGCGAGAAATCGATCGCCGGCGCGATCGCGCGCGGTGCAAAGGCCTGCGCACCGAGTGCGCCGAGCGGCGCGGCGAACGCTGCCGCCAGGCCCGCCTGGAGCAGATGGCGCCGATCGAAACCCGAACTGCCGCGCTTGCCCTCGTTATTGCTCATCTGCACCTCATTGCCCCAAAGCTCCGCCGCCCACGCAACGCGTCGCGTTGCGCATGTTCCGTGCGGAGCTGCGTTAAGAGAAGGATATTCTCGAGGCGAGATCCCTCGCCTCTTCATTGCGGTGCGCAAATGATGCGGCGCGTCGGCCGCATCGTCAATGAAATGGAATTTCGAATGTTGCGAGCAGCGCAGACATTCTCTCCACCAGCGCGCGCATCGACGACGAAAGGATTTTTCGAGTTCGTTACGATCTCGTCGTGCTCGCGGAGCACGTGACAACTCCATCGCCTGCACAATCTTCGCGCAGATCGGGCATCGCACACATCGCCTTCTCGCGGACGTTCGTTCAATGAAACGTCCTTCTGGCAAGCGCGCGCAATTCGGTTGGCCGTTTCATTGACTGCGGCCTCTCCGATCATAGACTTGATCACCCCACTGCATCGTCGCTCACGCCACGTGAGCCAGAAAGAACAAGAAGCATCACATGAGCATCAACTCCAACTCCCACGATCACTCCCTCACGCGCAGGCTTGCAGCATCACTGATCGCCGCCGCCATTACCCTATCGACGGCTGCCGCATCGCTCGCGGCCGACACGATCGTGCTGCGCGTCGGCGACCAGAAAGGCGGCAACCGTTCGCTGCTCGACATCTCCGGCCTGGCCAAGGACCTGCCCTATAAAATCGAATGGTCGGAATTCCCCGCGGCGGCGCCCATTCTCGAAGCGCTCAACGCCGGCGCGCTCGACGTCGGCTACACCGGCGATCTCTCTTTCTTGTCGGTCTATGCCGCGGGCGCGCCGATCACGGCGATCGGCGGCACCAAATCGGACGCGAAGACGCAAGCCATCCTCGTGCGGCAGGATTCACCGATCAGGTCGGCCGCCGACCTCAAAGGCAAGCGCCTCGCCGGCACCCGCGGCGGCTGGGGCCAGTTCCTGATCGATGCGACGCTTGAGAAGGCGCAGATCAAGCTCGACGACGCAACGTTCGCGCCGCTCGGCCCGGTCGACGCCAAGATCGCGCTCGTCGCCGGCTCGATCGATGCCTGGGCGGTGTGGGAGCCGTATGTCTCGTTCGCGACACTGAAGGACAAGGCGCGCGTGATCGCCGACGGCGAAGGATTGACGCCGACCATCACCTTCATCGTCGCCTCCGACAGCGCCATCGCCAGCAAGCGCGCCGCTTTGCAGGATTTCTTGCAGCGCCTCAGCAAGGCGCGGCTATGGTCGCTCGATCATCTCGGCGACTATGCGAAGAGCACTGCCGAACTGACCAGACTGCCGGAGGACGTACTGCTCAGCGCCTACACCGCGCAGCGCACCAGCCCGATCGTGATTGACGAGAACGTGGTGAAGGAGGTGCAGGAAGCCTCCGACCGCGCCACCCGCTACGGCATCCTGCCGAAGAAGCTCGACGTCAGCCAGGCCGTCGACCGCAGCTTCACGGCGGCCGCGGCGGGATCGAACTGAGGGAGCCCGGCGATGAGCGGTCCGTCCCTCAAGGCCGGACCGCTTCACCTCGCGGCGATCGTGCTGGTGCACCTCGCCTGCATGGCGGCGATAGTCTGGTTCTCGCTGTGAGGGCGGCCACGCTTAAGAGAAAGATGAGAAGAAGATAAGGCGCGTTTAAGGACTCCGCTGTTGCCTCCGCCGTAGCATCGCCTCCGGTGATGTCCATGCCTCCTCCGCATCAATCGGGAGATCGCGTGGCGCCTTATTTCAGGAGGATTTGATCATGACCATTTCAGCACGCGCACCTTCTCCCTCGCGATCGGACAACAACACTGTCCGGAGTCGCTATCGGATCGCTGCCCTCTATGCCTTCCTGACGGCCTGCGTCTCCTCGGCCAGCCCGGCCATGGCGGCGATGGAATGCGCCTCCGGCTATGTGTGGCGGGTCGCCGTTCCGAGCGACCTCGTCTGCGTCACGCCGGAGTCCAGAAGCGTCGTCGCAAGCGAGAACGCAAGGGCCGCTAGCCGGCATCTGCCCGGCAGCGACACGTGCCAGTCGGGATATGTCTGGCGCGAGGCGTATTACGGCGACAAGGTCTGCACGACGCCTGAGCGCCGCAGCGAAGTTCGCCAGGAGAACATCGTCGCATTGCGGCGCGTCGCGCAATAGAAGCGACTGAAAGCCGCGACGGAAGGGGGCGTCAGAGCAACCGGAATTCGTGTTCCGGTTGCTCGCGCGACGGGCACGCGTCTACAATGGAACTCGCCCAGCGGCCGCCACCATTCGCAAAGGGCAGGCGACCCGCGGGCTGGAGATCAGCACCATGTCAGCCGATCAATATCTGCGCTACGATCCCTCTGTCGAACAACCGGGTCCCGAAGAGGCCGATGCCGTTCGGGACATCGTCGCCTCGATCGAGCGGACCAGCGACGCCACTTTCAAGCGATTTCACCATGGTATCCGCCAGCAACACGCCAAAGGCGTCGGCTTCCTGCGCGGCGAGCTGACCGTCTACGACAATCTGCCGGCGCATTTGCGCCAGGGCCTGTTCGCAAAGCCCGCCCGCTATCCGATCATCGTCCGGCTCTCCACCGCTTTCGGGCTCAAGAGCGATCGTGTTCGCGCGCCCCGCGGCATGGCAATCAAGGTTTTGGGCGTGTCCGGCGACAAGGCGCTGGCGGATGACACTTCAACCAACCAGGATTTCCTTCTCGTCAATCACCCGAGCTACATGGCCGATGCCAAGGCTTATTTGGCAGCCCAGCGCAACGTCGAGCTCAACCTGAACACCCCCGACATCGGATTCAGGATCGTGGGCTTCGTCTCCCGCATCGCCATCACGGTTTCGAACGCAACCGGCGCCTCGATTCCAATGCTTGCGAAGGCGCTTGGCGACCCCGGCAACAACATCCTCGGCGAAACCTTTCACACCGAGGGCACGCTCCGCTTCGGCGACTATATCGCAAGGATCCGGGCGGTGCCGATCTCGGATGCCGTGCGCAAGCTCACGGGTCAGCCCAGCCATGACGGCGACGAAATCGTGCGGGACTCGGTCACAGAGTTCTTTCAAAAGAATTTTGCGGAGTATGAACTGCGCGCCCAGCTCTGCACCGACCTGAAACGCACGCCGGTCGAAGATTCCTCGATCGACTGGCCAGAGGGTGTCGCGGTACCGCAGCCGCTGGGCAAGATCACCCTTCCCTCGCAGGCCGCCAATACCTCCACCCGCCGCGACTACGCCAACGACGTCCTGTCGTTCGATCCCTGGCGTTGCCTGGCCGATCATCAGCCGCTCGGCTCGATCATGCGGCTGCGCAGGGATGCCTATCGCGCATCTCGCGAGCGCCGGCACAAGCAGAACGGACCGATCCCGTCCCCCGGAGAACCGCAAGATATCAGCGAGTTTCCCGATTGACGTCGAGCCGGCGGACGCAAGTGTCCGCTGCACCGGCGACCTCGCTGCGGTCGAAGAATGACAGCGAGCGCAGCGGATCGTCAGGCGCGAGCGAACACGCAAGCGAATTCACGACCCTGTTCAAGTGCCGCCTCCAGTTCGCCGCCTTCCGTGCCTCTCCACGGCTGGCGTAAAACTCCGCGAGCGCGGCATAGACCCGCCATGCCGCGTAGGGTAGCCCGGCATGGTGAACGGTCGAGGCGGCCTCGGACAGGTGCCGCCTGGCGATCTCCGCATCGCCGCTCAGCAGCGCAATTCTCGCCATCACCTCCTGGCACAGCGCGAGGAACGGCCGATCGGGCGCCGCGCTCGTCACCTCGTGAAACCGGCTGGCTGCCGCCTTTGCCCGGTCGAGGTCGCCGGCCCCGATCCAGTACTCGCAGCAGTTCAGCAAATACTGCGGCATGACCAGCGATTCGATCGGCACACCGTCCACCTCCATCCGCCGCTCGATGGCATCGAGATGCTGGCGTGCCAGAGTGAAGTTGCGCATCCCGAGATGGGCCCGCACCAGCAAATTCCTGCCGAGAAAGAAGGTGAACGGGTTTACCTCGAGCATCGGGTTGGTGACTTCCTCCGCGTGTTTCGCCGCGATCTCATGGTCCTGCGCCGCGGCGTGGAGCCACCCGATCGTGAGCTGGCACAAAGCGCGTGCCTGCGGATTCGCGTTCCGGTCCGCGATGGCGAGCGCAGAGCGAACGCTCTGCTGCAGCGCCCCCCATTCGCCCATATAGAGGGACGCGAACGCTTCGACCGACTGGTAGAGCACGAAGAGGTAGACGTCGCCGAGCATGCGGGCGAGCTGCTTACCCCTGCTCGTCGCATCAATGCAGGCCGAATAGTTCGACCTCAGGAACTCGAGCACCATTTCCATGGAGCAGCGCCGCAGCCGCATGCTGAGGTCCTGCGCTTCCGAGATCAGTGCCGACGCCTGCGCCGAGAACTCGGCATCCTCGCGGCTCCAGCCGCGCAGCATCAGCTTCAGATTGGCGACGTTGCCCCTGACCAGGGCAGCGAATGCCGCGTCATCGATCGTCCGGCTCTTCGCCAGTGCCTGCTCGGCGAGGGGCAGACATCGTCGCCGATCGATATAGAGGCAGAACCTGCTGAGATCGACCAGCGCGTTCACCTCCTCCCGAACGAGGCCGTTCTCCGCTGCATGGGCCACGATCGCGCCGAGATCCTGCAGCGAGTTCAGGAAGTCGCCGCCGGCTCGCCAGGCCCAGGCGCGCTGCAGGAGCAGCTTCAGGCGCGTCGGCACCTGCACGTCCATCGGCAGATGCGGCACGAGATCCAGGGCACGTGTGAGGTAGTTTGCAGCCTCGCGCGTGCTGAATCGCCGCGCCGAGCCTTCGGCCGCCACGGTGAGATAGCGCGTTGCCTTTGCGAAATCGCGTCCCAGCTCGAAGTGACGCGCGAGCACTGAGGCAACCTCCGCCGCCTGCGATCCATAACCGCGCTCGAGACTGACACCGAGCCGCACGTGAGTATTCACGCGGCGCGCCGGCGCCAGCCGTTGGTACAGCATCTCCTGGTACAACGCGTGCTGGAACGCGTAGCGGCCCGACACCTCTCCACTCGGCCATTCGGTCGAGCCGGCTGCAACGATGATGCGGCCGGCACGCGCCAGCTCCTCGCACATCTGCTCCACGTCCAGCACGTTCCGATCGAGCGCGCCGGCAATGTGCAGCGCCGAGAACTCGGCCCCCGCCGCGCTTGCCACCTCGAGCAGGCTGCGCTCCTCGGCCGTGAGGTGATCGATCTGCCGCGCGATCATGCCCTGCAAATCGCGCGGCATGCTGTCATGCGAGGCAACCTCCTCGCGCTCCAGCCGCCACCCGCCGCTATCCTCGACGAGCACGCCCTGGGCAACGAGATGATCGAGGAGTGACGTCACGAACAAGGGCTGTCCTTCGGTCCGCGCGAAGATTCGCTCGACCAGTTCGTCGGCGAGTTCGGCCGAGTTGAAGCGCAGGGCAAGGTAGCGTTCGACGTCGCTCCCTGTCAGACGGTCGAGCGCAAGCTCGGTTGCATGTCCGTGGATATGGAGATCCTGGTGGATCGCCTTGACCGGATGTCCGCCGACCGCGACTTCCATCGGCCGATAGGTGGCGAGAACCAGGATCGCCGCCTTGCGGTCCCGTCGTGCCAGCCGCGACAGAACATCCACGGTGGCAAAGTCGCTCCAGTGCAGGTCCTCAAGGATGATGACCCATGGCCGTTTTGAGGCGAGGCTCTCCAGGAGATCAGCGAACTCACGCAGCATGCGTTCCCGCGTCGCGCCGAAAAGCTCGTGCTGGAAGGCCGCGCGATCACCTTCCCCAAGGAAGCTTGGCATCTGGGCGAGCCACGTCGGCGCGTGCTCGCGAATGGCAGTGAGCAGAGCGGCGCCTCCCGCGCCGCGGCACTGCTCGTTCAGGGCTTCGATCAATGGCAGGAAGGCCTCGTGGGTACCGAACAATTCGTTGCAGCCACAATGCAGCACGCAGAGGCCCTCACGCGTCATACGATCGAGAGCCATCTGGACGAGCGTCGTCTTGCCTATTCCGGCTTCGCCGGTGATGAAGACGACCTGACGCTGTCCGGCGCGGGCCTTCTGCAGCGCGGTGTCAAGCGTCTCGAGCGCCGTTGTGCGTCCGACACGCCATTGCCGCCTGCGGTCGACGACGTCCTCGAACGTCTCCTCCAGCCGTTCGATGACCGGCGATAATGCGGTGGTGACGGGAGCGATGAAGCGATAGCCGCGCCGCGTGACCGTCTCGATATAGCTGGGCGACTGCCTGTCATCACCGAGCGCCGCACGCAGCACATTGATAGCGACCGCGAGACTGGACTCGCTGACATGCAGATCCGACCAGACCGCGTCGAGCAGCTCTTCCTTGGTAACGAGCTCGCCGGGGTGCTTGATCAGGCAGCAGAGCACCTCGAACGGCTTCGGCGCCAGCACGACGCGCTCCGGTCCGCGCCACAGCAGCGCATTGGCGCGATCGAGCCGGAACTGGCCAAAGGCAAGCTCGTCTGTCCGCACGGCCGCAACCTCCGGGTGCCTTGCGAGCTTAAGAGAAAGCTCAGTCAAATGTAAGGACGGCTTAAGGACTCCAGCCGGTTCTCGGCGCTAGCGTCGCGACTGGCGATGTCGTGGACATCACCAGGAAGCATTTCATCACGCTGTCTTTTTCGATCAGGGCAGTCGATGCCCAAATTTTGGCAGGGAGTTGACCATGCCACTTCCACGCCGCAGAGCTATTTTTTCAACCCGCGATTGCGAAGGCTGGTTCGTGTTCGTCTATGCGATCGTCTGCGTGCTTGCTGCCGTCTATTTTTCGTCGTCGGAGCCCATCGTCATCGACGCCGGCTTTGCGATCATCGCGCTTCTGCCGTGACCAGCCACGGATAGCCCGCCCGTCACCGGCGCTCGCGCGAGCCAGCGCGAGCACCGAGCCTTGGCGGGATCGACCGTCAGAACCGCCGACGCACGCTCGCGCGATTACCAATAGCCGCCATAGTAGGGGCGGTAGGCGCGATATGGCCGGTAATAGCCATAGCTGTCGCCGTAATAGGGTCGATACGGGCGGGCATAATAGGGCGAATAGGCGTAGCCGGGTGCGTAGCCGTAATAGGCTGGCGCGTAGCCACCGCCGTAGCCATAGGGGCCGCCGTAGTACGGATCGCCATAGTAGCCGTAAGGCGCGCTGCTTGCGATGGCGCCACCGATGATGGCGCCGGCTGCAAGCGCTCCCAAGCCCCAGCCCCATCCGCCGCCGCCGCGCCAGCCCCATCCGCCGCGCCAGTACACCTGCGTGACGTCGTCGGAGACCATGGCCTTCATCGTCGCCACATTGGTCGGCATTGGCGCCGCCGCGGCCTGCTGCAGCTGACCGGCCATGACGGCACCGGCGAGTGAACAGGCTATTGCCGCTTTCCAGATACTCATCGCCTTGCTCCCTGTCTGACGTTTCGTTTGGAAGAAGGGTCGCACGCCGTATGATCTGGCATCTTTGCGCTGAATCAAAGCATCCGTTTGCGTGCACCGCACAAGGCATCCCGGCCGGTCGTCGCTTCCTGCCGCCTCGAACCTCAGAAAGCCGGCACGGATCGCACCGGCTCCGCCGCGGGCGCTGAAATGCCGCAGGCCGAAGGCCCGCAAGCCGCACCGAAGCGTCTACTTGGTCCTCACGCCTGGATCGGTCACCGATGCCAGGAGATCGCCTGCCTCGCGGCTGCCATGCGTAAACCAGCTCTGGCGCAGATCGACGTTTCTGAGCGTACCCGAGCCGAGCAGGCAGCCGGCCGCCGTCGGGACCACGACAAAATCATTGCCGAAGGCGAGCACGTCGATGCGATAGGTGTGCGTCCCGCCGTCAACGAGCTCCCAGTGGCCTTGCAGCAACTGCGCGTGGCGATTGCTCTTGGCGACGGCGATGCCGTTGTCCTTCAACGACAGGGTCCACGCCCCGTCAAACGAGGCGGTCTCGGCGCAGGGCGAGAGGACCTGCCAGGCATCGGCGAGATCGCGTTTCTCTACGGGGTGATCCGGGGTGCCGGTCAGGTAGGCCAGCCCGACTGAAAGCAGCCGCAGCAGGCCGAACATTTCGTTGGCGCAGGGCATCGAATAAATCCAAAAAATATGAAAGCGATCTGAAATAGCCATCAGCCTACCACCCTTTCGGGGCGATCGGGAAGACTCGGCAATCGAAAAAAGCGGAGCCGCGGGGCGGGCCGCAACCGATGGCAACCAACAGACCACTTTCCGAATTGTTATCCGTGCAGCTAGAATTCCGCTTCGATACAGGCGCCACCGGCTTCCCGCGAGGGAAGTTTCGGGGCGATAAAAACGGGGCCCTCGGGAGGACAGAATGAATCGTGTTGGAAATGAGCCACTCGCGCGCCAGGCCCTGGCCTTCGTTCTCGCCGGCGGACGAGGAAGCCGTCTTCTCGAGCTGACCGACCGGCGCGCCAAGCCCGCGGTCTATTTCGGGGGCAAATCCCGCATCATCGACTTCGCATTGTCGAACGCGGTGAACTCCGGCATCCGCCGCATCGCGGTCGCGACCCAATACAAGGCCCACAGCCTGATCCGGCATCTCCAGATGGGTTGGAACTTCTTCCGTCCCGAGCGCAACGAGAGCTTTGACATCCTGCCCGCGAGCCAGCGCGTCTCGGAGACCATGTGGTATGTCGGGACGGCCGATGCCGTCCACCAGAACATCGACATCATCGAGTCGCACGGTGCCCGCTTCATCGTGGTGCTCGCCGGCGATCACATCTACAAGATGGATTACGAGCTCATGCTGCGGCAGCACGTCGACAGCCGCGCCGACGTCACCGTCGGATGCCTCGAAATGCCGCGCACCGAGTCTTCCGGCTTCGGCATCATGCATATCGACGACAACGGCATCATCAAGTCGTTTCTCGAGAAGCCGAAAGACCCGCCGCCGATGCCCGGCAAGCCCGACATGTCGCTCGCCAGCATGGGCATCTACGTCTTCGACGCCAAGTTCCTGTACGAGGAGCTGAAGCGTGACGCCGCCGACCCGAACTCGAGCCACGATTTCGGCAAGGACATCATTCCCTACATCGTCAAGAACGGCCGCGCGGTGGCGCACCAGTTCTCGAGCTCGTGCGTCCGGTCCGGCGACGACACGCGCTCCTATTGGCGCGACGTCGGCACCGTCGACGCCTACTGGGCCGCCAACATCGACCTTACCGACGTGGTGCCGGAGCTCGACCTGTTCGACCGCTCATGGCCGATCTGGTCCTATGCAGAGATCACGCCTCCCGCCAAGTTCGTGCACGACGAGGAGAGCCGGCGCGGACAGGCGGTGAGCTCGCTCGTATCAGGCGGATGCATCATCTCCGGCGCCTCGCTGCGGCGGTCGCTGCTGTTCACGGGCGTGCGCATCAACTCCTATGCCAATGTCGAGAACGCCGTGATCATGCCTTACGTGAGTGTCGGCCGCGGCGCGCAGCTGCGCAACGTCGTGATCGACCGTGGCGTCGAGATTCCTGAAGGGCTCGTCGTTGGTGAGGATCCCGAGCTCGACGCAAAACGGTTCCGCACCACCGAACAGGGCATCTCGCTCATCACGCAGCCGATGATCGACAGGCTGAACGCATGGCGTTGACGCGCGTCCTTGCGGTCGCATCGGAAATCTATCCGATCATCAAGACCGGCGGTCTTGCCGATGTCGCCGGCGCGCTGCCGGCCGCATTGAAAGCCCATGACGTCGAGATGCGGACGCTGGTGCCGGGCTATCCGGCCGTCATGCGGGCCCTGCCGAAGGCGGAGGAAATCCGGCGCTGGCCGGATTATTTCGGCGGGCCGGCGCGCCTGCTCGCGGGCACGCACGACGAACTCGACCTCTTCGTGCTCGACGCACCACATCTCTATGAGCGGCCGGGCAACCCCTACGTTACCGCAGAGGGGATCGATTGGCCGGATAATGGCGTGCGCTTTGCGGCGCTGTCGCGCGTCGCCGCCGATATCGGGCTCGGCCTCGTCCCTTCGTTCGTGCCTGACGTCGTGCATGCCCACGACTGGCAGGCAGGATTGCTACCAGCCCATCTGCACTATGCAAGCGGCCCCCGTCCCGGGACCGTGATGACCATTCACAACATGGCTTATCAAGGCAAGTTCGCCTACGAGATGCTTGCCTCGTTCGGCTTGCCGCCGGAGTCCTTCAACCTGCACGGCGTCGAATATTTTGGCGGGATCAGCTTCCTGAAGGCCGGCCTGCAATTCGCCGACCGCATCACCACGGTGTCGCCGACCTACGCGCAGGAAATCCAAGGCGACGAGGGCGGCATGGGGCTCGGCGGCCTCTTGCGCGAGCGCTCGGGCGTGCTCAGCGGAATCCTCAACGGCATCGACACGGCAGTGTGGAATCCCGAGACCGACCCGCACATCGCCTATCGCTTCGGCGCGAAGGAGCTGCAATTCCGGACCGCCAACAAGGCGGCGCTGCAAAGGCAGTTCAATCTCGCGCCGTCCACGGATGCGCTTCTGCTCGGCGTGATCAGTCGGCTGTCGTGGCAGAAGGGCCTCGATCTCCTGCTCGAGACAATTCCGACGATTCTCGGCGAAGGCATGCAGCTCGCGCTGCTCGGCAGCGGCGATGCCGACCTCCAGGACCGCTATCAGGCCGCGGCACGCGCTCATCCCGGCCGCATCGCCGTCGTGATCGGCTATGACGAGATCCTTGCCCACCTCATCCAGGCGGGCTCCGACGCGCTTGTCGTGCCGTCGCGGTTCGAGCCGTGCGGTCTCACCCAGCTTTGTGCGCTTCGCTATGGCGCCGTGCCGGTCGTCTCGCGCGTCGGCGGGCTTGCGGACACGGTGGTGGACATCGGCGAGGCCGATAGCAGCGGCCACGACGCGACCGGATTCAAGTTCGGACCAGTGACGGCGCAGGGGCTCGCCGCCGCGCTACGCAAGGCGAACCTCGCCTTCCACGACCATTTGACCTGGCGCAGGCTGCAATTGAGCGGCATGACGACCGACGTCTCCTGGCGCAACCGGGCGGGCGACTATGCGGCACTCTATCGCACGATCATAGCAGCCCGCCGGTAATGACGGGTCAACAGACGCATTTCTATCAACGAATCAGTGCTATAGGGCGGCCACCATGGAACCGCTCATCGTCAAGCTGCTCGGGTTCGCTGCGGCAACCTGCACGACCCTCGCCTACACCCCGCAATTCATCAAGGTCTGGAAGACCCGTTCCACCGAGGACATCTCGCTCGGCATGTTCCTCGCGATGATGCTGGGGCTTGCGCTCTGGCTAGTCTACGGCCTGCTCTCCGGCGACGCGCCGCTGGTGGCCGCCAACGCGATCACCATGGTGCTCGCCGGCGGCATCCTTGTCATGAAGCTGAAATACGGATGAGTACGGGCAGTTCACCCTCTCGCATTTGCCTCCTTGTGGTCCCTGCCGGATAAGCGCTGCTGCTATCGGACATTCCAAGGCAAGTTGTTGAGCGATGGGATCACTGCCCCTCGGCCCGAACCGGGGGCTTCTGCTCGCGTTGGACGCTCTGGCTCAGCGACGCCAGCGCAGTCTTCAGGTCCTCAGAGATCGGCGCGAGGCCATCAAGGTCCTCGAAGGCTTGCGAGACGCGCTCATTCACTGATTTCTCGAACGGTTCGAAGCCGCCGGAGATGCGCGTTTCTCCCCCAAGAACGATGGCAGCGGCAATTGACCCGAACATAAGAATTGCGGCTCCAATGATGCCGAGTTTGCGGTTGCTGTGACGGATCGGCGGCGGTTGCAAGAGGTGATCGGTGGTCATTGTCTTACCTCGCGGCGTTCGGTGCCTGCATGATGCCGATCGTCGCGAACAAACGGTAGATCTCGCGTCCACCATTAAGAGGTACTCAAGCGGAGGCGCTTCCTATCCACGCTTGTCCGCTTTCTTTTGCCCACCGATTGATGGGTCAATTGATTGCACGAGACGTGGCGTTTCCGGCAGGATTTTCCAGTTAGCCACTCAGGATCGCCATCCCTTCGAAGACAGGGGCAACGTTCTGGAGTCCAGAGGAAGCCGTGCTGAAACTCTTTCTGGTCGTTTACACCGCAAGCGGCGGCATCGCCTCGGTCAGCAACCGGTCCCCGGCGATATGGCGTGGTACGAAAGCATCGCGAAAGAGCGAAACGAACAGAATTCAAATGATGCCAAAACCGACGGAGGCGTCCGTCACCTCAATCCTTCGATGAGCGCCCTCCAACCGAGCGCATCGTCACGCATCAGGAGCGAAAGGCTGAGCATCGCCAAGTGGTGTGGCAATTCGCAATCGGGACGGACGTTCATATCGGCAACAAACAAAGTGGCTGCTTTTTTGAGATCGCCTTGGTCGAGATAAGCGAAGGCTCGTTGCTTGCAGCGCTCGACATATTTGTCGCGCGGCATGTCGGTAACCAGGGAGCGTTCCATTTTCGCCAGTGATCCCGGAATCTCGCATAGAACGCGTACAGGATTGAACGGTCGGGTCTGGCCCGTCGGTTCGAAAGGCAACCAACGGACGCCTTTTAACTGTAGTGTGGGAATTGAGACACAGGCGGTGCACCGCGTCCTTTTTTTCGGTCTCACCTGAGATTGAATTGCTTCACGCGGGGCTTGCGCGCCGCCGCCAGGATCCAAGCAAGCGATCGATCAAGTTGCAGCCGCCGCGCGTGATCAAGTGCGCGGTCGCCCTCGACGCGCATGGGTTTCATAATGGAACCGCCGTGTCTAAAGTGTCACACATCTCGCTCAACCAGTGGCGAGCTGCATTTCAATTTACGCGGTCGTCAGCTTGGCAAGATATACACGAGGAGGGGCGCGCGCCTGATGAGGGAGCCAGTATGCCCGATGAGAAAGATCATCCGGACGCGATCAGGTTCGTGTTCAAGGGAATCAAGACCAATGATGTCGATTTCGACGTACTTGGCAGTCTGAGGGCGGCGACATTGGCGGAGGCGCTAGAGCTGGCCCGCCCGATCCTTGCCGAGTTCAGGCGCAAGTATCGGCGGATTAACGTCGAGTTCACGGTTGAGGGGAGCGATGAGTAGGGGGTCGCCCCTGACCCACAACGTTTCTTGTGCGGCTATCAGAGCGCGGATCGCGTGCCAACAACGGCCGCCAGTATACACGCGTTAGCTTGGCTCAGTCTGTTGCGAGCCGTGTGCTCGCGCCCGCCTTCGATAGCTCAATGGACCGTCAGGTCAAGCAACGGCACTTGTCGCCAGAGCTCTACGCGATGGCTATCCAACCGTTTGGCGCGCTCTTTTGCCTCCTCATCGTCAGCGCACTCAAGGTCGACCGCGCCAACGAGGTGGCCGTGTTCGTCGAGAATGTAGGCGCGGTAGCGCGGCATGACATAGACCCGCGACCATTTCTAAAGTTAGCGCGAGTATTTCTAGAGTAAGTGCCAGCCTCTATGCACTCGAATGGAGGGGTTATTTGGGGTACTACTTTCGTGCCGGATCGCGCCCCGCGCAACTTCCATTAGCTTGCGGGCGCTTGCCCGAGCACGCGGCGATCAAAGCCGAGCTGGCGTGCCAGGCCTTCATCGCGCGTAGACTGCAGCGGCTGGGACTTAACGTCGAAGGGTCAAGCCTGTGGGACGGCCGTTAGGTGGCGGCGTAGGATGGCGCGGCAGCGACTAGATCCGGCCGCCATGCGTTTGTTCAATTCAACCAGATCAGTGGCGTAGCCCATCAGGCCGCCAGCCACGACGAACTCCGTAAAGGGATAGATCGCGGGCATTGTCCTGATCGAGCAGATTTCTGCTTTACCCCGAAAAGCCGAAATTTGGGCTGTACGCTCGCTAGCTTTCGTGGAGGTGCGACATGCCCACCACCCAACGCCCGGTCAGAGAAGGAGGAAGAATACAGATATTCACCCACCGAACTCGTACGACGCCATAGCGACGCTCGCGACCTCGTCGATGAACAGACGGTGTCCCGCGTCGCTCGCAGCCGCACCGGCTGCGACCATGAGCGGCAGCAGATGGTCCTCGCGCGGATGGGCAAGGCGCGCGCTCGGCGCGTTCTGCCAGTCGATCAGCATGGCATTGCGCCGCGCAGCGTCCGGCTGGCCGATAGCCTCGCGCAGATAGGCCTCGAACTCGTACGAGACGGGCTTGGATTCCGCGCGCCCGAAGCCGCGCATGTTGTGATAGGTGAGACCACTGCCGATGATCACGACGCCCTCATCGCGCAGCGCTGTCAGCGCCTCTCCTACCCTGATATGCTCGGCCGCATCGTAAGTCGACTTCAGCGACAACAGCACGATCGGCATATCGGCATTCGGATACATCAGGCCGAGCGGCACGAAGGTGCCGTGATCGAAGCCCTGGTTGGCGTCCTCGCGGCAATCGATGCCGGCACGACCCAGAAGCTCATTCACCCGCGTGGCCAGGGCCGGTTCGCCCGGCGCCGGATATTTGAGGTGATAGGTATGCTCGGGGAAACCGTAATAGTCGTAGACCATCGGCGGATGCGCCGAGGTCGAGACCGTGAACTCGTCCGCTTCCCAATGACCGGTGATGACGAGCACCGCCTTCGGTCGCGACGACAGCCGCTGGGGTAGCCGGCTGAACTCCTCCGCGGTCTTGGCATATTGCACCCGCCTGTCGTCCATGAACGGCCAGGGTCCACCGCCATGCGACAGGAAGAAGGTCGGAAATCGCGTCATCGCCGTCGGCTCATCTCTGTTGCAACAAGTGCGAGGCGTAGCCCTACGCGCTTTTCGGCGGTGAGCATAGGGAAACGCACATGGTTAGCAAGCCGTTAACGATTTGCCTTCCAAAATCCGCAGCCGGTCGAAGCACTCGACCGGTTGGTTTTTGTGGGAAGCAAGATGGCAAAGTTTGCGCTGGGGGATGTCGTCAACAGTGACAAGGGCCGCCGCGGGGTCGTCCGCGCCGTCTACATGTCGAGGGAAGGCCGGCGGTGCTACGCCGTCGAGAAGGACGGCGCGATGGACTTCCTGGAGGAAGAGAAGCTGACGCCGGCGCCCCGCGTCGAGCTCGCGGCGTAGAGCCTCGGTTCTCAGTCGCCGCGCATCTCCGTCGGCGTCATGCCAAAGCGCTGCCGAAATGCCCGGTTGAAGTAGGAGAGATCGGCAAATCCCGAAAGATACGCCACGTCGATGATCTTGCGCGACCGATTGATGGGGTCGAGCAACAGCTTGCGGGCCAGCATGAGCCGATGCTCCAGCACGAATTCCGTAAAGGTGGTTTCAGCCTGTGCGAAGAAGCGCTGCGCGTGGCGCTGACTGAGGCCGTGCTTCCGGGCGATCGATCCAAGCGACAGGTCGTGGCGGCCGAGACTTGCGAGCATGTCGGCGCGCATCAGATCGAAGCGCGCGGCGGCATGACCGCCGCTCTCACGTTCGGCCTCGGTGCCGAGCAGGAGCCCAACGAGGTCTACCATGTGCTGCGCCATCAGCTGCTGGCCAACCACGTCAAGATGTGGCGCAAGGTTCGTGGACAGGTCGTGATAGCGGGAAATGGTTTCCCGCAATTTGGGCCGGTCTCCCAGAACCTGTGATATGCCGTTCTCGGCCCTCGGATAGGCCGTCAAGAGCGTGGAACGTGGCATTGCGACGGTCTTGAACTGAACTCCGTCCCTCTGGCTGATCTTGCTGAGCAAGCTCATGTCCATCAGGCACATCTGCGATTCCGACAATTCGATTTCGCGTTCCTCCTGCGTGATCAGCACTCGCCCGGCGGTGGCGATAACCAGAACCAGATCATCGTACCCGTCGCGCAGGATCTCGCGCGTGCGCTCGAAATGAGCTGACGACCCGCTCGGAACAGACAACGTCAATCCTCCGAGCAGGCTGACGCGCAGCTGGCAGTCGATGCTGTCACCCTCACTCGGCGAGATGTCGAGTCTGCAGAGAAGCCGGCATGTCTCCTCGCGCCACGCTTCGTACTCTCGTCCGCTAGACGCCCCCTTGTAGGACTTAACGAAGACGTTGGGCGCATTCGCCGAATCCACGTCGATTTTCCCTGGCAACCAAAAAGATCCGTCATACAGCGGGATCGAGTGCCGGCAACGCCGATCGTGCTCGATGTCGCCAAAATCCTCACAATTGTCACCGCAATCCACTCAACGGCGCTGTTCGACAGCAGCCGCGCGACGCGCCGTGACCGTATCGCGCCTTCGCGTTCTCATGGCGCCCTATTCCAGTGGCTTGGCACGCTGGCCCAAGACATCGAACTGGCCGGCACCTCATTCATCCGATGTGCGTCTCCCGATCGGAGCGTACAGCTTTTTTGAGGTTACGCATGCCCAGGACTGCCATCGCTCGTTTCAGCACCGGGCCGATCCGCATCCGTTCTGGTAATTGGGGCACTCTTAAAAAATTGCGTGGCGGGAGCGGTAAGCGTGCGCTGATGGCCTCAGCCTTCCTGCTGCCGATGATCGCGAGCGGGGCGGCGGAGGCTCAGACCGGGCCTTTCCTTTATGTGCCCAACTCTGGCGACAACACCGTCTCGGTACTGGATTCATCCACCGGCAATCCCGTTGGATCCGCCATCGGCGTCGGCAATAGCCCCATAGCTGTAGCCGTGCGAGGCGATGAATCCGTTGCCTATGTCACCAATTATCCTACCGGCACCGTTTCGGTTCTGGACACCGCGACCAATACGATCGCGGCCACCATCGGCGGCATATCTTCTCCTCCATATGGTGTCGCGGTCAGTCCCGACGGGACCCACGTCTACGTGACCGAAAGAGGCGGCAATTCGGTTTCCGTCATCGACACCGCGACCAATACGGTCACTGCCAGTATCACCGTCGGGCATGCTCCCGCTGGTGTCGCGTTTAGTCCCGACGGGACCCGCGCCTATGTGACGAACACAATCAGCAATTCGGTTTCCGTGATCGACACCGCGACCAATACGGTCACCGCCATCATCAACGTCGGGTCTGCTCCGCTTGGTGTCGCGTTCAGTCCCGACGGGGCCCGCGCCTATGTAGCTAACCAGGGTAGCAATTCGGTTTCCGTGATCGACGCTGCGACCAATACGGTCACCGCCACCATCAACGTCGGGTCCTCTCCCTATCATGCCGCGTTCAGTCCCGACGGCACCCGTGCCTATGTGACTGACGTAGGCAGCAATTCGGTTTCCGTGATCGACACCGCGACCAATACGGTCACTGCCACCATCGCCGTCGGGTCTTCTCCCCATGGAATCGCGCTCAGTCCCGACGGCACCCGTGCCTATGTGGCTAACCGTTATAGCGATTCGGTTTCCGTGATCGACACCGCGACCAACGCGGTCATTGGGACACTTCCGGCCGGAGCCTTGCCAAATTTGCTCGGCATGTGCTCCAACGGCAACGCATTGTTGGCCCCCGGGTTGACGTTCAAGGCGAACACGTCGGGGGCGCTGGCCTGCACGCTGGCCTCGGGCGCGAGCGGCGCCAGCGGCCCGGTGTTCACCGGTGGGACGATGCAGTTCGCCGGCGCCAATATCGCGAGTTCGCTGCCCATCACGCTGATGAGCCAGGGTGGCACTTTTGACACCGCCAGCAACAACGCCACGCTGTCCGGCACCATCAGCGGGCCGGGCGGGCTGACCAAGACCGGCCTGGGCACGCTCACGCTCTCCGGTGCCGGGAGCTATTCGGGGCCGACCGCGGTGAACGCCGGCACATTGCAGGCCGGCGCCGCGGGCGTCTTCTCGCCGAGCAGCGCCTACACCGTCGCGAGTGGGGCCACGCTCGATCTCAACAATTTCAATCAGACCATCGGCTCGCTCGCCGGCGCGGGCTCCGTGACGCTCGGCTCGGCTACGCTGACGACCGGCAATGATGGCACCAGCACGACGTTTTCAGGCAGCATTTTCGGGACCGGCGGGCTGGCCAAGATCGGCACCGGCACGCTGACGCTCTCCGGCAACAACGCCTACAGCGGCGCGACCACCGTAAGCGGCGGCACGTTGCGGGTGGACGGGTCTATCGCATTATCCAGCCTGACCACGATCAACAGCGGCACCACTCTGACCGGCACTGGCTCGGTGGGAGCGATGCAGGTCAATGCCGGTGGCACATTCGCGCCGGGCAATGGCACCGCGGGTACATCCATGTCGGTTGCCGGTTTGACCTTGTCGCCTGGCTCTCTCTATCAGGTGCAGGTGAATCCCGCGGCCGCGTCCTATGCGACCGTCACGGGCACGGCGCAGCTCGGCGGCGCCACGGTCAACGCGCTGTTCGCCAGCGGCAGCTATGTCAGCAAGACCTACACGATCCTCACCGCCGCGGGCGGCGTCTCCGGCACGTTCGGCTCTCTGGTCGACGCCAATCTGCCGGCGAACTTCCACACGAGCCTCAGCTACGATGCCAACAATGCCTATCTCAATCTCGCCTTGAACTTCGCCATTCCCGGTGGGCTGAACGGCAATCAGCAGGCAGTCGGTAATACACTGACCAACTTCTTCAATGCCAACGGCAGCATTCCATTGGTCTACGGCGCGCTGACACCGGCCGGCCTGGCCCAAGCCTCCGGCGAGCTCGGCACGGCGGCGCAGCAGACGACGTTCAACGCCATGGGCCAGTTCATGGGCCTGCTCACTGATCCCTTCACACGGGGCAATGGCGGGCCGGGCACGGCGGGCGGCGCGGCCGGATTGGCCGAGCAGGATCAAACGAGCGCCTACGCTGCGCGCAAGCGGACCGACGCCTTTGCGATGGTCGCCAAGGCGCCGCCGCCACGCGCCTTCGAACAGCGCTGGAGCGTGTGGGCCGCGGGCTTTGGCGGATCCCAATCGACGGATGGCAATGCGGTGATCGGCTCGAACGACACGACGAGCCGCGTATTTGGGACCGCCGCCGGGGCCGATTACTGGTTCTCGGCAGATACGCTGGCCGGCTTTGCGCTGGCCGGCGGCGGGACCAATTTTGGTGTCGCCAATGGCGGCTCCGGCCGCTCCGACTTGTTCCAGGCCGGCGCCTTCTTCCGCCATATCATCGGGCCCGCCTACGTCACCGGTGCGCTCGCCTATGGCTGGCAGGACATCATCACCGATCGCACGGTGACCATCGCGGGCGTCGATCGCCTGCGCGCCGAGTTCAATGCCAATGCTTATTCCGGCCGGCTCGAGGGTGGTTATCGCTTCGTCACACAAGGCTTTGGCTGGACACCTTATGCCGCTGCCCAGTTCACGACCTTCGACCTGCCGGCCTATGCCGAGCAGGCGATTGTCGGTAGCAACCTGTTTGCGCTGGCCTACAACGCCAAGAGCGTCACCGACACGCGCACCGAGATCGGCCTGCGCACCGACAAATCCTTCGCCCAGGCCAATGGCATCGTCACCCTCCGCGGCCGCGTCGCATGGGCGCACGACTTCAATCCTGACCACACTGTCGGCGCCACGTTCCAGTCGCTGCCTGGCGCCAGCTTCGTCGTGAACGGCGCAGCGATGGCGGCGGACTCCGCGCTGGTCACGGGATCGGTCGAGAAGAAGTGGCTGAGCGGCTGGTCGGCCGCCGGCACGTTCGAAGGCGAGTTCTCCAAGGTCACGCGCAGCTATGCCGGCAAGGCAAGCGTGCGCTATGCGTGGTGACGCTCCAAGAATCCGTCAAGAGTCGGTTCAGGAAGAGGCGGTTCAGGCGCCGCGAATGTCTGACGGCGTGGCCCCGCCTGCCACTCATCCCCTTGGGCTCCGCCGTTCGAGATGATCGAGCGGCCCCGACAGGGGATCGTCGCGGCTTGCTATTCCATCATTGGAGATCAGCAGCAAGCGCTCGCCTTGCGAGCTTGCGTCCCAAGGCGGCAGACCCGGCCCGTTGGGATCGCCGGTCCTTGCGAAATTGGTCCAGTAGCTGCGCAACTGACCCGCAAGCTCGCGGTCGGCGCGCGTAAACGGGCTCGCGCCCGGCACGCCCTGGGCGCCGAAGACGAATTGCAATTCCCGCCCGTGACCGCCATCGCCGTTCGCACGCTGGGCTTCGCCCATGTAGGAAAATCGATAGCGGTAGGTCGGCGCACCAGTCGCCGCGTGCAGACGCGCGAGGTATCGCGCGGGCTCGGTGAAAATCCGGTCCGTGTAGAGCCGGGCGGCAAGCTCCGCAGGCTTGCCGGAGATGCCGGGATAGAGCGCCTTCAATCGATCGGCCGATTCACCGGCGAGGCGGAGCTCCTCCTTCAGGTCGGGCTCGCCGACAAAACTCGTCTCGTCCTCGTTCGAGCCGATGATCACCGGGATGCGGCTTTCATGTGCGGCACCGAAGCCGCTCGCGATGTCCTCCGTCACGAGCCGTCCGTCCAGCACCGGGCCGAAGCTGCGCGCGGATTTGGCGAACAGCAGGGTTTCGGCCGCAAGCAGCATTCTCGTATCCAACGCACGTGGATCGGACGTACTCCTGTCGCGGGCGACCAGGGAGAACACGCGTTGCCCAATGGCCTCAGCCTCTTGCAGCGACGGCACGCCTTGGCGCGCGGGCAGCGACTGCAAGATCGCCTTGTGAAACAACTCGCGTGCCTGTGGGCAAAGCATCAGAAGGGCAATCGAAGTCGCGCCGGAGCCCGAACCGAACAAGGTGACGTTGCCCGGATCGCCGCCGAACGCGGCGGCATTGTCATGAACCCAGCGCAGCGCCGCGATCTGGTCCATCATGCCGTAATTGGCGCTCGCGCCGTCCGGCGCGTTCACGGCGAGCGAGGGATGCGCAAGCCAGCCGAACACGCCGAGACGATAATTCACCGTCACGACGATGATGCCAGCCTGCGCAAGCTTCGCGCCATCGAGCAAGGGATCATTCGCCGTGCCCGTCACGAAGCCGCCGTCATGGAAGAAAACCATCACCGGCAGCGGTCCATCGACGCCGAAGGGCCGAAAGACGTTCAGCGTCAGGCAATCCTCGCTCGCATGCGGCATCGCCGGCTGCAGGCAGGCCGGACCGAAATCGTAGGCGGTCCGCATTTCCGAGCTCTCGGGAAGCGCCTCTGGCGCGCGCCATCGGAGCAGCCCGAGTGGCGCGGCCGCGTAGGCCAGGCCCTTGAAAGAGGCCACCTCGCCTTCCACAGCGCCGAGCATCTGGCCTTCATGCGTCAGGGCAAACGGAAATTGCACGGCCTGCTGGGCCGCGGCCAAGCCGACCTGTCCCAGGACCACTGAAGAGACCATCGAAGCCGTAGCGAGCGCCAGCAAGGACCGCATCGGCGAAATCTCAATGCGCGAGAAGCTCGACGCCAAGTTACGTCGGTAACATGCGGCTCGGCAAGCCGGCAGTTGCTCGCGGCGCGCGATCCGGACGACCCCACGCTTGCGCTTTAGCCATCCTTGCCGGTCAGCTCCGCGAGCGCGCGGCGCGCGACGATGCCGAGCTCTCCGAGCGTCGAATGGCCGGCTTCTGCCGCCTTGATCAAGCGCTCGGCAATGAACCTGCGGCTGTCGTGGTCGCCGCCATGCGGCAGTTGACGGCAGGTTTCCTCCAGCACCACGTCCATGTTCGCCTTGGTTCGCTCGCTCAGCTTCTTCATGACGTTTCGTGAGAGCCTTGGTCCTTAAGAGCCTTGAGAGCCTTGTCCTCCGAGAGCAACGTCACGGAACTCGGCAATCGACGGAACAACAGCGTGATTGCCTCGAAAAATCAAGCGCTCACGACGGTTGTTGCGGCGCGGCGTACGCTGCGCGGGCTGCAGTCCGCAGCATCTCGCGCTACCCAGGATTGAATCTGCGCTGATGACAAACCACCGCCGCGGCGATAGCCTATCCCAAAGCAAAATGCTCGGGAGGATAATCGCATGGCTGAGGCAATGGTTGCAGCACGTGCTTCGGAAGCCACCGGGAAAGCCCAACACGTGGACGTCGCCGTGGTCGGCGCAGGCTTTGCCGGTCTCTATCTTCTGCACCGGCTGCGCAAGGCGGGCCTGACGAGCGTCGCGCTGGAAGAAGCCGACGATGTCGGAGGCACCTGGTACTGGAATCGCTATCCCGGCGCACGTTGCGACATTCAGACCATCGACTACAGCTACACTTTCGATCCGGATCTCGAGACGGCCTGGACCTGGTCGGAAAAATACGCAACCCAACCTGAAATCCTGCGCTATCTCGGCTTCGTGGCCGATCGCTACGACCTGCGGCGCGACATCCGCTTCAAGACCAAGGTCACAGAAGCGCGGTGGGACGAGGCAGCCGGGCGCTGGCAGCTCACGACCAGCAACGGCCCGGCCGTCTCCTGCCGCCACTACATCATGGCGACGGGCTGTCTCTCCGCGCCAAAGCCACCAGAGATCGACGGCGTCAAGGATTTCAAGGGCGAGGTCTATTTCACCGGGCGCTGGCCGCATGACGGTGTCAATCTCGCGGGCAAGCGCGTCGCCGTGATCGGCACGGGCTCTTCAGGCATCCAGTCGATCCCGATGATTGCCGAACAGGCGGCGCAGCTGACCGTGTTCCAGCGCACGCCGAATTTCGCGCTGCCCGCCCATAACGGCCCCGCACCGGCGGACCGGCTCGGCCTCTTGCAAGGCGACCGCGCCGCATATCGCGAGCAGGCGCGCTGGTCGATGGCCGGCGTGCCCTATCCGCAACAGACCTCCGTGAGCTGGCAGCTCAGCGACGCCGAGCGCCGCGCGCGCTTCGAAGAGGCGTGGGGCAAGGGCGATCTCGTCTACATCCTCACCCAGCTCTGGGCTGATCAGGCCGTCGATGTCGACGGCAACGCGCTGATCTGCGACCTGATCCGCGAGAAGATCCGCAGCGTCGTGAAGGATCCCGAAACCGCCGCGGCCCTGATGCCGCAAGACCATCCGTTCGGCGCCAAGCGGCCCTGCCTCGATACCAACTATTATGCGACCTTTAACCGGCCCAACGTGACGCTGGTGAATCTGCGGCAGGAGCCGATCAAGACGATCACCGCTAACGGCATCACCACCGACAAGCGCAGCTTCGAGGTCGATGTCATCGTGTTCGCGACCGGCTTCGATGCCATGACCGGCGCGATCCGGGCCGTGCATCCGATCACCGGCCGCGGCGGCATGTCGCTGTCCGAGGTCTGGGCGGACGGGCCGCAGACCTATCTCGGCCTGACGGTCGCGGGCTTTCCCAACTTTTTCATGATTACGGGACCGGGCAGCCCGTCGGTGCTGTCGAACATGGCGGTATCGATCGAGCAGCACGTCGACTGGGTGGTCGAGCGCCTGGCCGCACTTCGCGACGCCGGCTTCACCACCATCGAGGCGACCGAGACAGCGCAGGCCGGATGGGGTCAGCACATGGCCGACTGCTCGATGCTGACGCTGCATCGGCTTGCCAACACCTGGTACACGGGCGCCAACGTTCCCGGCAAGGTGCAGGGCCTGATGCCCTATACCGGCGGCGTCGGCCCCTACCGTAGCATCTGCAACGAGATCGTCGCCCGCGGCATGCTCGGCTTCAAGCTCACCGGGCCCAACGTCGCCGCGCAGTGCAATGACGGCGAGGTCGTGCGCCTGCAGCCGGACGTGCGCATCGTGCTGGGCATGCTGGCGCAGCTGAACCTGCCGCCGATCGAATCGATGGGCGCTCTGGGTGCGCGCGCCTTCGTCAACGAGTTCAACAAGGCCCGCCCCGCAGGCCGGCCGGTCGCCGAGGTCATCGATGGCACACTGGAGGGCGCTGACGGCCCGCTGCCCTATCGCCTCTATCGGCCGGCGACGCCGGGGCCACACCCGATCGTGGTCTATTTCCACGGTGGCGGCTGGGTGCTCGGCGACGAGCAGTCCGATGATCCGTTCTGCCGCGACATGTGCCGGCGCACGGACATGATCTTCGTCAGCGTCGGCTACCGGCATGCGCCGGAGCACCGCTTCCCGGCGGCGGCCGAGGACGGCTATGCAGCGACGCGCTGGGTCGCGGCGCATGCGGACGAGCTCGGCGGCACCCCGGGGCCGATGCTGGTCGCGGGCTGGAGTGCCGGCGGCAATATCGCCGCGGTCACCTGTCAGCTCGCGCGCGATCGTGGAGGCCCGCAGATCTCGGGCCAGCTTCTGGTGTGCCCGGTCACCGACTGCACGTTCGACCGTCCATCCTACGAGGAGAATGCGGTCGGCTACTTCCTGACGCGCTCGCTGATGTACTGGTTCTGGGACATCTACTGCTCGCCCGCCGAGCGCACCGATCCGCGCGTCTCGCCGCTGCGCGGCAAGGTCGCCGGCCTGCCGCCGGCGTTCGTGGTGACCTGCGAGTTCGATCCTTTGCGCGACGAAGGCGTCGCCTATGCGGACGCGCTCGCAGCCGCGGGCGTTCCGGTCGAGCAGTTGCAGGCGCGCGGCCATTTCCATTCGTCCTTCACCATGGTCGACGTTGTGATCACGGGCGTCAGTGGACGGGTACAGATGGCGGACGCCTTGCGCCGCTTCGCCGGCCTTCCGCCGGAGGCACGGCGCGGCGATGACGCGAGCCGCGGTCAAGCGCCGCCCGCGCACAAGATCGCGGCCGCCGCGAGCTGACTGCCGGCATCGAGGCTCTCATGACGTGACCTGCGGGCCGGGACCGGCCCAGGGGCCCGCAGATGCGGTCGAGAATGGTTTCGCCGACTGGGAACGAATCTTGGCCGCCGGCGTTGGGAGCGCGTGGCATTGAGATGCAGCGATAGATGTGGGCCCTGGCACACGACCACGTGTGCTGGGGTTCTTTTTGCGTGAGCGCGTAGCAGGGGCAGATGTCTTCCGAATCCCAAGTGAACTTCGGCGCAACCGCGCGCTTGCGCAAATGGCCCTCGCTCGGAAACCAACGGCGCGAGGACCGGGAGACCTACCTCGTGCTCGAAGATACGCTGGACCGATGCATCACGGCCTTCATGGAGAAGCCGCAGGCAACCAGGCACCTCTATCAGATCCATACGTCGCCACAACCGCCGCTGGTGACGGAGATTCTCTCGCCCGAGCACATCGCGGAGCTGTCTCGGCTGCGGGACTATCTCTGACGCCGCGCGACGACGAACGACATCGCGAGGAACATTCTTCTGCTTTTTCCCGTTGACGGTATGCGAAGCGAAAACGTGAGTGCCTACGATGCTCGAAGCCGTTTTGTCATCCCTCGATGTGCCCTATGGCGCGGATCAAACACTGTTCGTCGTGATCGACCGGATCAGTGGCGCCAGGGAAATCCGCATCGAGCGCGTCGATCTCGAACAGACGATCGGCGAGTTCATCGCCGGCTGCTTCAGAGATCCAGTGCGGGTCATTTCGTTCAACACACTTGAGCACTGGGTCAAGGACATCTCGGCCGACGTCGCCCTTGAAATCCAATCCCGCTGCGACATCGACGGCACCGACCTGCCCGACCATCTCCGGGATTTCGTCGAGCGCCACATCTGCGCGAGCTCCCGCACTCCGTCCGGCCTGCACGCGGCACTTCGCGCGCGGATTGCGGCACGCTAGATCGCTTCCGGTGTTCGGTATGATCAGGCCTTCCGGCGCCTGCCGGCCATCGCCTCGATCTCGCGGCGACGGTCGCCCGCGAAGGATAACAATTTCTCGACCGTAAGTGTATCCGTGATCCGTTTCGCCAGCCGCTCGGCGCGCGCAGCCTGGTCCTCAAGATGCTGGATCGTGTTCACGCGTCCTCCCCGAACCGTCGAGATTGTGTGCCCGCCATGGTGCTTCAGCGAGACTAACAGCCGGTTAAGCGCGGTATGCGGATGCGACGTCGCAGAGCTGGACTCCCGCGACGCGGCGGTTACTGCACGACGTCAAGCTTCACGTTGGCGACGCCCTTGTTGACCATGCCGAGCGCCTCGGCGGCCGAATAGGAGACGTCGACGACGCGCCCGCGGACATAAGGTCCGCGGTCGTTGACGCGGACCGTCACCGAGCGGCCGGTGGAGACGTTGGTCACGCGCAGGCGCGTGCCGAACGGCAGCGTAGGATGAGCGGCGGTGAGTTCGTGCTTGTCGAACTTTTCCCCGCTCGCGGTCTCCTGGTCCTCCGAGTAGAAGCTCGCAACGCCATGCGCGGCCGTTGGCTTCTCAGCCGCGTGGGTCGGCGCATGATGGCGCGGCCGGGCGTAGACGCCCGCGAGCCTGCGGGCCTCGTGACGATGCTCGGTCATGGCCTGCCGGCTTGCAGTTGCGAATTCCGCTTTCTGCCGCGCGACCGGCGACTGCGCGCAGGCCGCGAGCGATACGGCAGCAATCAGGCTAAGGACAAGTCGAGTAACCGCTCCGCACAGGGAACCGCGGCTTGCGTGGGTCTGCGGATCAACCGTTTCGGCACATTCGAATCGAGACATGATTGCGCGCCTCCGACCTGCCCCTAGTCCGGCGCTCAATGGAGGCAGAACCTTGTCGGAAAAGGAGCCGCCCTGCGGCCGCTGCGGTTTCGCGCAAGCTGTTGCGATTCCACCACAGTTCCTCATGCGTCTCGAAGCGAGACACAGCGCGTCCGGTCAGGGCGCGTCAGCCGTGGGACTCTCGCCACAAAACGGCGTGCGCCTCGCGCGCCGCGCTCTCCGTGAGAAGCCGCGCGAGCTCACGCCAATAAAGCTTCCGCCATCGCCGTTGCAGGCCGGTCGAAACTCGATCTCCCGTTGGGTCAGAAAGCACATGACGATCCCAATCGTGATTCCGCGCATCTCGCGCGTCTCGCTTCATCCGCTACCGACAAGTCCACTCATCGGCGCGACATCGGCGCTGTCGGGGAACACGGTGCTGGCAAGCACGGTGTCCTCGACACGCAGATGATCGCGCAGCAGCCCCTTCAGCACGGCGCGCAGATCCGTCGTCGGCTTCAGGTCGCGATCCTCGAACAGCTGTGCCGGCTTCAATCCCGGCCAGTCCGCGATCACGCGGCCGCCCTTCAATGCACCGCCGGTGAGGAATGCGACCGTGCCGGTGCCATGGTCCGTTCCCTCCGTGCCGTTGATCCGCGCGGTGCGACCGAACTCGGTGACGACGGCAACGACGGTGTCGTGCCAGGCCTCGCCCATGTTGGTCTCGATCGAGGCGAGCGCACCGTCGAGCGCGCCAAGCAGGTTGAACAGCTGCCCCGAAGCCGCGCCTTCGGCGATGTGCGTATCCCAACCGACGAAGCCCATGGCGCCAACGCGCGGGCCGTCCGGCCTGGCAAGATAGCGCGCGGCGGTACCGGCGGCCTCGGCGAAGTAGGCGCGCACGCGCGCAATGCCCGGCGGCATCAGCGTAGGATCCTCCGACATCGGATCGCCCATGCCCGCAGGGCCTCCGAGCGAGGCAAGCTTCATGCGCGCCTGGAGCACGGCGGCGAGCTTCGGATCGGTGTGCTGATAGAGATCGAGCAGGCGGTTCTGCGTGTCCTCGCTCGCCGACAGAAGCTTTTGCGGCACCCATGACATCACGGGTGCCGAGCCGCGCACCACCAGCGGCGTCACCGCACCGACGCCGAGCGCACGGCTGCCGCGTGGATCGACGCGACCGCCCGATTCCAGCGCGGCCAGCGACCGGTTGAGCCAGCCGGAGCCGATCGCGCCGGGCTTTGCAATCCCGCTCTCGAGCACGTCCTGGCCGTCGAAATGCGAGCGCTCGCGATAGGGCGTCGCCGTGGCGTGCACGATCAGCGCCTGCTGGCTCTTGTACAGCCGATGCAGATTGGGCATCGCCGGATTGAGCGCGAAGAAGGAATCGAGCGGCAGCGCCGGCGTCTTGCCGTCCAGCACCAGTGCGCGCTCGCCACGCAAGGAGATCCAGTCGGGATCGCCCACGGGCGCGACCGCGCCGAGACCGTCAAGGGCGCCCCTCAGGATGATGACGAGCAGCCGCGGATCGCGCCCTTCTGCGCGAGCGAGCTTCGGCATCTGGCTCCACGCAAACAGCGCGCCCGAGCCGATCAGCAGCTCACGCCGTGTCGGCAGGTGGTTGGCGAAGCTCATGCTCACCTCCTCTGGAAGTCCGCCGACATGAACAGGAGCGCGAGCGCCTGCTGCCGGCTCTCGGCGCGATTGACCGCCTGTTTCACCTCTGGCGAGACCGTTGATGCGAAAACGGTCTCGATGATGTCCTGCGGATCGGCCTGGCCCGCGACGCGCTCGGCGAAATTGTTGGCAATGTCGAGCCGCCGGCCCACGCCGTCGATCCAGCTCGCTTCGTCATCGGGATAGCCCTTCGGCGCCGGCGGCCGCCACAGCGCCTCGCCGAGCAGCTCTTGCCCTCCCGTGAAGCGCGTCGGATCGGCCTGCGTGATGCCAGTCGCGCGCACCATGCCGACGACCCATTCGCCGGGACGCTTGAGCTTGGACGGCGGCTCGCTCCACGCCTCGGGCGCGGACACCATCGTTTTCGCAACCTCCTTGAGGTCGCCGTCGGTCTCACGAAACGTCTTCGCCATTTGCTCGACCAGTGACGGCGGCGGCGTCTCCGCAATGAAGTGGCGCGCGAGCTTGGTCGCGACATGTGTCGCGGTCGCGGGATGAGCCGCGAGGTCGCGCAGCACGGCGCGCCCCTGCTCCACTCCCTCCTGGTCGTAGAGCTTGCCGAGCACGGTCTGCCCGCCGGGCTCGTGGAGCCGCGGGTTGAAGCTGAATTCACCGCCTCGCTCGGGATCGTTGCCGGGCGGAATCAGGGTCCAGCCCGTCAGCACGTTGGCGAAGCTGATGACATCATCCTGCGTATAGCCGCTGCGCACACCGAGCGTGTGCAGCTCCATGATCTCGCGCGCAAAATTCTCGTTCAGGCCGCGGCTGCGGTTGATGCCAGCGATCGAGTTCGCGCCCATCGAGCCGAGATTGTCGAGATAGAACAGCATCGCGGGGTGGCTTTCGGCCGCCTGCAACAGATCGTTGAAACGGCCGAGCACGTGCGGACGAATGGCCTCGCGCTCATAGGCACCCGACATGCTCTGGATCTTGTTTGCGGAGATGCAGAAGTGGTTCGACCAGAACCACACCAGCCGCTCGGCAAAGCCGATCTCCGCAGCCAGCGCCGCCTCCGTGCGCACCTTCGCCTCCTCGAGATAGATCGGCCGCCCCGGATCGGGAACGGCGTCGGCGGCCTTCTTGGCCGCCATCTCGGCGGTTTCCGCGCCCTGACCCTGCCCTTGAGTCTGTCCTGGCTTTCGCGTCTGGTTGTTTCCTTGGCTTGCGTCCTGGCCATCGGCCATGACGGGAGCCGCGGCCATCTGCTGCTTCTTGGCTTCCTGCTTGGCTCGCGCCGCACGCTTGGCATTGGCGTCCGCTACCGTGCGGTAGGCCTTGGCGCTGGAGGGAAGGCTCGCTGCGTCTGCCAGTCGCAGGGGCCGGTCGAGCTCGGCGATCAGCGCTGCGCGCGGGTCGGCCTCGATCGCGGCAATCGACCCCGGTCGCGGCCCCATGCCGAAGCGATGGAGCGCCAGCACGGCTTCAGCCTTTGTAGAATTGCTCATGGCGGGTGCCCGATATGTCAGCCAACCGAACCATCGCACCAAGCCGGTTCGGTCGACCATGACACGTTGTAATGCTACAAATCGTAGCACTTGCGCTTGTCGGCTGCAAGCTCCGATTGAGCGGTCCGCGACGGGTGCTCATCAGCCTCGTGCCGCAAATCAAGGCGTTCAGCCCGTAGGCGAAATCGCCCGCAAGACATCCCTGAAAACGCCGTACTGCAATTGAAACGCTTGCGGGCTGTAGTCCTGGTAGTAACCCGCGGTCACCACGACGACGAGATCGAGCTCCGGGACGATGCGGATCGACTGCCCGCCTCGACCGAGCGCACCAACCCAGTGGACCTCGCGCCCATTGATCTGGGTGCGACCCAGCCACCAGAGATAGCCGTAGAAAAAGGGGCCCGTGGCTTTCAGCTGCGGTGTCATCGAGGCGTCGATCCATGCCTTCGACACTATCTGGCGACCGTTCCACCGGCCGCCCGCGAGGACGAGCTGGCCGATTTTTGCCATATCGCGTGGCCGCAAGCGCAATCCCCCTCCGGCATCGCTATCCCCCTTGACCCGGGCCCACGCGAGGCGGGTGATGCCCATCGGCTCGAACAAAGCCTCACGCGCAAACTCGTCGAGGGGGCGTCCAGTGGACTTGCGCATGATGGCCGACAGGAGCGTAAGCGCGCCGGTGTTGTAGAAGAATTCCCGTCCTGGCAGAGCCGTCACCGGAAGACTGAGGACGTAGCGACAAGGATCTGGCGCCGTATGCATGCGCACCTCGTCGTTGTCGTCCTCGTTGCTCGGAATCGCTTCCACCCACTTCAGACCCAAAGACATGGTGAGCAGGTGCGACAGCCGGATGCCTTCCTTCTCGGGGGAACGCAAATCGGCCAACTCGGGAAAGAAACTGAAGATGGGTTCATTGACGCCGCCGATGATCCCGCGATCGATTGCGATCCCGACGGCGAGTGACGCGACACTCTTTGAAACCGATTTCACGTTGTGCAGTGTATCGGCATCGAAGGTGACGTTTTCCACCTGGCGGTTGTTGATTTCGTCGGTGCCCTTGAAGTACCGCTCGAACACCAGCCGGCCACTGCGTGCGACCAGAATGCCGTGCACATTGGCCGTGCCGGGGGCCGCGAGGCGATCGGCCATCCTGCGCAGTGCAGCGCTGTCGACAAGCTTGTCCTCATTGACGGCCGCGACGGGCCAGCCGTCGTCTCGCGCGGCCGGAATACCGGAGTCGTCGGGCGGGTCCGGATACACCGGCAACGTGGTGATCGGCACCAGCGCAGCTCCACCGAGAAGTGAAACAAATTGGCGCCGTCTCATTTGATGTTCTCGTTGCGCCTTTTGCAGCCGCGCAGCTCGCTTGCGTGCGTTCCTAGAAATTTGGCCCCAGCGCGATTTTCGTGATGGTGCCGTTCTTGACCCCGATCCGCCATTCCGCCGAGCCGTTGGCGAACTGGGCGATGTAGATGTCGCTGTCGAGCGCGGTGACGCCGCGGAACGACATCGCGCGCAGCGCACCGAGCCGCGTCAGGATCGCCTGGTCGAACGGAAGCTGCTGACGCGTCAGCTCGGCAACCTCCGTGGTCATGTGGTCATAGTCCGGACGGCCCTTGCCGACTCCCTCGATGTACTGCCGCAGCATCTCCTCGCCGTTGGCGATCGGCATGCTCCGCCGGGTCGCGCGCCCCAGCCGCGCACCGGGATGCGGCGCGTCGACGTTGTAGAAGCGCGTCTGCCGTCCCGGCAGCAGGACCTCGCGACATTGTCCCGACCGGTCGGCAATCACCCAGGGACTTTTGACTGTGGTGAGGAAGGACGACGTCATGCTGCTGCCGATGGTTGTCTGCATTCGCCGATTGCCGTCCGTATCCAGGTTGAAGACCTGAATGTCGTCGCCGGTGTCGTTGTAGAACATGATCCTGATCGGCGAGCTGCTGGCCTGGCCGCGAACGGCGGCTTGTTCCGAACAGGCGACGATGCCGCCGAGTTCGTCGTTGCCGTCGGGACGGAAGGTCACGTCGCCAGTCTTGCCGTCCGGGTCGATCAGCAGGCGAAACTCAGCCGTGCCGTTCTCGAACTTCGCGCCATAGATGTCGTATCCGCCGGGGCCGACGCCGCGGAAGAAGATCGATTCCACCGCGCCCAGCGCCAGGAACGTCGCGTGTAATTCACCGGCCTGCCGATGGATCTTGGCGGCCAGCGGCGCGCTCATGGCGTCGTAGTTGGGCGTACCGCGACGCAAATCTTCGATGCCGCGGAGGATCATCTCCTTGCTGCCCGGCGCCGGGACCTGGTCCCTGAACCGCTCCGGAACTTCCGCGATCCGCCGCAGGAAGTCGGCCTCGATGCTGCCTGCGACGGCCGCATCGATGCGTCCCGCCAGGCGCGGGCCCGACGCCGCGCTGTGCAGGAGGACCCGCGCCACCTGGGCCTGATCGTCGCGCAGGAAGACCACGAGATCGTCGCCCCTGATCGAGAACGCGTCGGCGCCTTCGGCCATCAGGGCAAAGGCGGGCCGGCCGGTTTCGTGCGCCAGCAGCCGATTGCCATCGCGCTTGACGGTCAGCACGCGGTTGAAGGCGACCTTGTACCAGCCGACATACTGGTCGAGCGAGGCAGGATCGACGGCCGGAGCCGGCATCTCGGCGAGGCGGGTGGCTCGGACGTCGCGACCGTTCACCCGCATCATCAGCTCCGAGGACCGGCGCTCCGCATCGACCGGAAACGCGATGTTGCCGAACGAGGCGACATAGGACGCCATGCCATCCTGCACCGTCAGTCGCAGCTTGCGCTGCCCGGCCCACTGCCCGAACAATTCATCGCCGTCGCGGAAGATGGCTAACACCGACGTCGGGCCAAGCGCGTAGAAATTGACGAACGCGCGATAGTGCTGCCCGCTGCCCGTCTCGCCGGCCTCCTCCACGGCCGGGCTCGCCTCCGGCGTGCGATAGGCGATCATGCCGGTCGAGACGATCACGGCCGGCACGATCATGGCCGCGATCCAGACGCGCTTGCGCCAGCCGACCGCAGCGGGCATCGCCGCCGCTGCAATGATGCGCTCGACGCGGGCGCGCACCGTCGATGCCCGGGCCATCGCCAGCTCCATCGGACGCGGCTTCACGGAAGTTGCGACGTCGAGCAGGATCTCCGCGTAGGACAGCCTGTCGTCGATCGCCTCGATCGCCTGAACGTCGCTGATGATCTCGGCAAGCTCCGCCAGATGCGCGAGCTGCCACCACGAGAATGGGCTGAACCAGAACACGGCGCGGTTAAGTGAGGCGAGCAGCAGGACGTAGAAGTCGCGATTGGCGACATGCGCGCCCTCATGGGCGAGCACGGCGAGCCGCTTTTGCGCATCCCATTCAAGAAACTGCGGCGGCACGAGAATGATCGATCCGAAAGTGACGGGACCGCCGACGTCGCGGCTGACGCGCACCTCGGCATTGACAACCCGGGGGCCGCCCATCGGCTTCGCAGCCCGCGCCAGACGAAAGGTCAGCCAGAGGCCGACGAGGAGCCGCAGCAGCAGGACGCCAGCGATGCCGGCATAGACGATCGTGGCGATGCCCCACCAGTTGATCGGCGCGGGGATTTTCACTGGCGAAGCCAGGGCTGCGCCGTGGTCGGCGGGCAGCACGGGCGACAAGGACTCCCCGATCAGTACCTCAGCCGGCCAGACATCGTCCGGCGCTGCCACCGGCAACGGCAGGCGCGTGATGGTGAGCGTCGGCCAATGCATCACGAACGGCATCGCGAGCGAGGCAAGCAGCACGACGACCCACGCAGTCATGCGCACGTGCGGATTGCGCACGCGAAAGAGATAAAGACCAAACCAGACGACGCCTCCCAGTACAAAGGAGCGCAGCGCCGCCTCTGCCAGAGTTGCGATCATTCTTTCTTCACTCCCCTCACCTTTTTCGCTTTGGCCACCTGGTCAGCCAGCGTGCGCAACTGCTGCTGATCGAGCATCGCATTATCGACCATGCCGACCAGCACCTCCTCGATCGAACCGTTGCAGAACCAGTCGACGATGCGCTGGACCGCCTTGGCGGCGACGCGTGCGCGGGGCTCGACCGCCTGGTAGACATAGGTGCGTCCGTCCACAGTGTGCCGCGCGTAGCCCTTTTCTTCCAGCCGGCGCAGGACAGTGCGGACGGTCGACTCCTTGAGACGGCGCGGCAACCGTTCACGCACGACCTCGGCCGTCACCGGCCCATGAGCCCAAACCAATTGCATGACCTCGCGCTCGAGGTCGCCCAGTTCGGGCAAACGATCGTCCATGGTATCTGACCTTGCGGCTGGAAGTTTCTTGTAACGCTACGGATCGTCGCATATACGGCCGCGCCGCGCAACGGCGTTTCCACCTCAGATAGTGCCGGGGTGCTGACCGATCCGCCCGCGCGGGCGGGCGAAGCCGTCAGTAATGCGGCTCGTACATCTGCGACCGGACGAGGCCCATCACGTCATTGGGCGCGGGCCCGTCCGCAAGGCCGCGTTGATAGGCGACCTGCGCAACCGCCGCGGCGATCTTGGCGGAGACCTCGCGGATGCGTGGCAGCGCCGGGTAGAGGCTGCCCTGATCGAGATCGTCCTTGCCGACGCAATCAGCGAGCGAATGCGCGGCGGCCATGAACATCTCGTCGGTCACGAGGCGCGACCGGCTGGCGATCACGCCGAGGCCGACGCCCGGGAAGATGTAGGAGTTGTTGCCCTGGCGCGGGACGAACGTTCTGCCGTTGAGCGTCACCGGGTCATAGGGACTGCCGCAGGCGAACAGCGCGCGGCCCTCGGTGTAGCGATAGGCGTCCTCGGCCGAGCACTCCGCCTTCGAGGTGGGATTGGAGAGCGCGAACACGATCGGATGCGCGTTGAGCTTCGCGATCGCCTTGAGCACGTCCGGCGTGAACGCGCCCCCGACCGCCGCGACGCCGATGATCGCGGTCGGCTTCAGCGTTTCGATCGCGGCGAGGAAGTCGGCGATCTGCCCATGGTCGTGGGCGTAGCGCAGCTTGTGACCGGACAGGCCGGCCCGCCCCTTGACGACAAGGCCGCGGGAATCCACCAGCCAGTTGCGCATCAGCGCTTCGGCTTCGGAGGCGCCCTCCGCCATCATCGCCGAGACCACGAGATCGGCGATGCCGGTCGCGGCCTCGCCCGCGCCGAGGAACAGGATGCGCTGGTCCCTGAGCTTGCCGCCGCCGACGCGCAGCGCCGAGAACAGGCCGGCAAGCGCCACCGCCGCCGTGCCCTGGATGTCGTCGTTGAAGACGCAGGCCTCATCCCGGTATTTGTGCAACAGCTTGAACGCGGCGTGGTTGGCAAAATCCTCGAACTGGATCAGCACGCCCGGAAACGTCTTGCGCGCAGCCTGCATGAACTCGTCGACGAAACTGTCATAGGCTTCGCCCGTCAGGCGCCGTTCGCGCAAACCGAGATAATAGGGATCGCGCAGCAGCTCCTCATTGTTGGTGCCGACGTCGAGCACGATCGGCAGGCACTGCTCCGGATGCACGCCGGCACAGGCCGAATAGAGCGAGAGCTTGCCGACCGGGATGCCCATGCCGTTGGCACCGAGATCGCCGAGGCCGAGAATCCGTTCGCCATCGGTCACCACGATCAACTTGGCGGGATAAGGCCAGTTCTTCAAAATCTCGGCGATCTGGCCGCGATCGCGCGAAGAGATGAACATGCCGCGCGGACGCTGGAAGATCAGGCCGTATTTCTGGCAGGCGAGCCCGACCGTCGGCGTGTAGATCAGCGGCTGGATCTCGTCGATATTGTCGCAGACGACGCGAAAGAACAGCGCCTCGTTGCGATCATGCAACGCGTTCAACGCAACATACTTCTCAAGGTCACTCGGCAGATTGCGCAAGTTGATCAGCACGCGCTCCGCCTGGTCCTGCATCGTCAGCACGCAAGGCGGCAAAAGGCCACGCAGGCCGAGTGCGGCACGTTCCTGTTCGGTGAAAGCGGTGCCCTTGTTGAGCAAGGGATCGCGGAGCAGCGTCATGCCACGCGTCGAGCTGGAAGGCGTCGAACTGGAAGGCGTTGAGTGGGCGGTGACCCGGTCAGGTCTATTCACGAATTCCCCCGAGAGTTTCTTTTGTCAGAACAAACATTGTCCGCCACCCCTTGATTGAGATCAAGGACATTGCAGGTCAAGACCCGATTGTGATCTCGCACCGCAGCGATGCACGTGTGATGAAGAATGACGCAGGCTGCATCAGGCCAGCCAAAAAGTTAATGCCGCGCCCTATTCCGCCTTTATGTCGGCGATCTTCACGATACGCCACCACTTGTCGATCTCGGCGCTCTGGAACGCTGCGAGTGCGGCCGGAGCCTGCTGCTCGCGTGGCGGGATTTCCTGACCGAGCTCCGCAAAGCGCTGACGGACCTTTGGATCGGCGAGCGCGGCCACGATTGCCGCGTTGAGCCGCTCGAGGACGTCCCTGGGCGTGTTCTTCGGCGCCCATAATCCCGTGCCAGTAGGAAATGTAGAGGCCAGGGAGGCCCGCTTCGTCGACCGTCGGAATATCAGGCGCGGCGGCAAGTCGCGTCGGCGAGGTCACTGCAAACGCCTTGATCGTTCCGTTCTTGATCTGCGGCAACGAATTCGACGCCTGATCGAACATCAGGTCGATTTGCCCGGCTACGAGGTCGATCATGGCCGGACCCGCGCCCCGATAGGGCACGAACTGGAATTCCGTACCGGTCCTCGTCTTGAAGAACACGCCGGCGACGTGCGCGCCGGAGCCAGCGCCGGCCGTCCCGGCTGACGCCTTGTTCGGATTGTCCTTCAGCCAGGCGATCAGCTCCTTGAGATTACCGGCCTCCAGGGTCTTCCTGCCGACGATGAGCTGAGGCCCGCTGGCAACCAGCGCGATCGGTTCGAAATCGGCAAGCACGTCGTAACTGAGCTTGTAGATCGCGCCGTTCAGCACGTGCGTGCCCCAATGACCGATGGTGATCGTGGTACCGTCGGGGGTTGCCCGCGCGACGCGCGCGCCTGCGATGCTGCCGGACGCGCCGACCACATTCTCCACCACGATCGTTGCGCGAAGATCGGCCGCCATCCGCTCGGCAAGAATCCGCGCCAGCGTGTCGGTCGGTCCGCCCGCCGCAAACGGCACCACCAGCGTGATCGGCCGCGACGGGAATGACTGGCTCGTCCCCGGTGCGGCGAACGCAACGAGTCCGATCAGTGCGCAAATCACAGTGACAAAGCCGCGCAATCGGGCCGACAATCCACCCATCATTTCCCAGCCTCCCGCTTGCGCCCGCAGTTGACCGGCGGGCTTGTTTGTGGCGAGAAGTGAACGACGTCGCCGTTCAGGAGGCAAGGAAGAAGATCAGCCGGTCGCCCGCCGCAAGGTCAGGTTCGAGGCCGCGTCGGCCGGCGCGGCGATCTGCATCAGAATGGTCTGCGCGGAGGAAGCAATCTCGATTCCGTTTTCCTGGAAGCGCAGCTTCATGCGGCGGTTGAACTCGCGTTGAACCGGCCAGCGGCCGCTGTCGGTGCAACGGATCTGGCCGACGATCGACACCATGGAGCCGTCCACCTTGTCGATGCCCCAGAGCTCCAGATCGCCGCGGATCGCGGCGCGGAATTCCGGCTCCCGACGCATTTCATCGACGATGTCCTTGAGGATTTGCCCGGCGCGATCGGTATCCGCCTTGTAGGCGACATTGACACTGACCGATGCATTGCCCGCGCCACGGCTTGAATTGGTAATGGTGGTCACCGCGCTGAACGGCACGATGTGCACCGAGCCGTCGCCGGCGCGGAGGCGAATGGTGCGGATCGAGACATTTTCGACCACCCCCGTCAGCCCGGATACGCTGACGGTGTCGCCGACCTGCACCGTATTCTCGAGGAGGAGAAACAGGCCGGTGATGAGATCCTGCACCAGCTTTTGCGAGCCGAAGCCGATTGCGATACCGACGATGCCGGCCCCCGCCAGAAGCGGCGCGACATTGACGCCGATCTCGCTCAGCGCGGTGAGACCGACGACGGTCGCAATCAGGCAGAGCAACACCGTCCGCAGCATCGGTTGAAACGTGCGCAGACGCGCCGCGCGGGCGTAGTGGCCCTCGCGCGACAGGGCATTGATCTGTCGATCCATCAGCGCATTGCTGGCCTCCCATATCGCAGCCGCGATTGCGGCGGCAATGCCGATGGTCGCGACGGCGGACACGAGCCTGCTGCCGATCTGGCCACCATAGAACCAGACGATGGCATCAACGCCCCAGACCTCCAGCACGGCCACAAAGCCGATAAAGGCGATGATACCCGAGACGATCTTGCGCAGCAGAGGCAGATAGCGGTTGGCGCGGATCTCGAGGCCGGGAAAGCGCTGGAGGATCTCCGGATTGATGCGGAAGCCGCGGTCGATCAGGCTCAGCGTCACCATGATGGCGACGCGCGTGATCAGCGCAACCGCGATGGTGCCGACGAAATACTGGAGCAGCAGCGAATAGCCGTTTTGGATGTTGAGCGCCCAGACCGCCCACAGCGCCAGATCGAGTGCAATCGCAGGATAGTGCCAGATGCTGGCAACGCGATTACGCACCCTTGCCGCAAGGCCCTGCCGGCCGGCCGGCGCGCGAATGGCCTCGGCGACCTGGCGGCGGCATTGCAGGATGATGACCACGATGAAGAGATGCATGATCAGCATGACCATGCGCAGCAAGGCGGCATAGCCGGCCCGATGCAGGCCGAGCAGCAGCGCCACATTGGCAAAGGCGATGCCGGAAACACCGACGCCGACGATGCGCCGCGCCCAGATCTCGATATAGGCGGCGGTCTCGGCGCGAACCGGAAAGAGGCCGAAGGGCCCCGCCAGTGCCCGGACCAGACAGATCAGTCCTCGCGAGAACGCATAGGCATTGACGACGGCGAGGATGACGAGGCGGACGGTTGCCGGCTCGCCGATCTCGGTTCCCAGCAACGTCGTGGCAATGCCGACAAAGACGAACACCGGGAGCAATTCGATCACGAGGCGGCCGAGCACGAAAGGCAGACGGAGCAGGAGTTGCCAGGCGCGGGCCAGACTGGCGCGGCGGCGATGCAGCTCAGGCTCGGCAGCCACGGACAACGGCGGCTCGATGATGGGGAGCGCCTGCGTGGGCACGTGCGGAGCCTGCGGCACGCGCGCCTCCAGGAATGCGACCGGACGCCTGATCAGGCGGAAAATCAGCCACTCGGCGCAGAAGGCGCAGCCGAACACCAGCGCCAGCTTCCACGCGATCTCGATCAGCAGATTGTAGGCGGCAGGGTCATTCGCCGTCCGCACGATCCAGTAGTAGAACGCCGGAAAATGCGTGAGTGTCCGCGCCATGTCGGCGACCTGACGCGAGATCTCGCCGATCTCCTCCGAGACCGTCAGCAGAAGCTGTGCGCCGAGCCCGTCGGCTGACAGCGAAGCGGGCGACTTCTGCTCGGGCGCGGGTGTTGCACCCTGCGGCTGATCCGACACACTGGCGATTGCGCGCAGCGTATCGATCATCCGGGCACGTTTCTGATCGTCCTGCAGCGTGTCCAGTGCGCGCCGGGCCTGCTCCGGGGAGAGCGTTGCAGCATTGCCGGTCGCAGGCGGCGGCGCCGGTTCGGCGCGAGCACCGGAAAGAGTTGAGATCGCGAGGAAGACGCAGGCAGCGAGAAGCGCCGAAGACAGCCGTTGCGACACGATGAGTTCCCAGAAATGGCTAAGGCGGTGTCAGAACCGGCACCGCCTTGTGTACGTTCATGTCGGATCACCGCTATTCGCCCCGGTGCTGTGTCGGAAGTTTGCCGTTGCGGCGACTTTCTCTTGGCATTTGCTGCGACGCATGACACACAACGTCAACGCGTATGCGACCGGGCCGCCGTCTTCGAGGCAATGTCGAGCGCTCACCACACAATCGTGCCCAGGCTCCGCGACGGAGAGCCGGACTACGATCGATGACTTGGTGATTTGCCCAGAACGCAGGAGAACATCTAACGCTTCGCCGGGCAATGGCTGCGCCATCGTCGCCGACAGAAACCGGAATGCTCAAAATTACAGCGCCGGGCCGGTAAGGGGCCATGCCTCACTGATGCGGCCCACTTCACCTTGACCCGGCGTGCCGTTCGCGGATGTTACCGCTATGCGATAGTCCGAACGAGCTCCATCGCACTTAACGCGGCTGGATCTGCGGAGGTGGTGTCATAGACCTCCCCTTGCTCATGACATGGACTTTGCGTGTCGCGCTGGGCGACCAACGGCATGCTCCTCCCGCGACATAGAACTGTCAAGCGGGATCAATGGCGCAGCGAGCAAATGTGAAGTGACGACGCGCGTGTTCGCTGATCGGAATAAAACGGTTCCACCGGCGTTTGTGTCAACGAGGTTATCGACGGACTTGATCCACTATCGTTGCAAAATCGGGAAGCGGCGCCGTCCATTTCGATTTGGCATGGCGCCACGGCAGCGTCACCGCGAAGGGATCGCGACCACCCACGCTCCACGTTAGAACGTCGCCCTCGATCTCCAGGACGGCGGTCGTCCCGGCCGGCTCGCCCGCGGTCGTAAAGCTCTCGGTCAACGATTGCAGCGTGATGTGCGGCGTGCCGTCCACGGTGCTCACCGTATTCCAGTGGACATGACCTGCGAGCGCGACGATCGGGCACGGAGCAGCGGCAATGACCCGCCGGATGTCAGCGATCTCGGCGTAGGTGGAATGCCCCGGATTGTTTTCAAAATAGTAGTTGCCGATCTGGGCATGCCCGGAGAGCGGCACGTGGCTCACGAGCAATGTCGGCCGGTCGTCGGCTTCGAGAAGATCCGAAAGCTCGCGCAGATCGCCTGCAGCAAGATGAAAGCCGCGTTCAAGCGTCAGGCTCACATCGGGCTGCCAGAAGACGATCCGCACGTCGCCGACAAGCGCAGAGCGAGATGACGTCGAGGCTCCCAGGATCGCCTCGTTCTCAGCCGCACTGAGCATCGCGTGATCGTGATTGCCGCTGACGTGGTGACGCGGGATGCGCACAGCCCCGAACAACCGGGCTACATCGGCCTGAAGCTCGCGGTCGCGTGCTGAACTTTCATCGGAAATGCGATCGCCAAGGTCGATCACGGCGGTGAAATCACCCTTGTCGACATCGCTGATGAAGCGCTCGAGCAACGGGAGCGCGGCCGAGCCCTTCTTGGTGAGAGCGTCTCGGCCGTGGTGAATATCGGAAACGATCGCAAGGCGTGTGCGGGTCATGATCAAATTCTCGCTGGCGACCGTCAGCCCTGCTTCCGAGGCAGCAAGGCCTGTACAGCTTTTCCCATCTCGTCGAGCGTTGGGTCAGCGTCGCCTCTCTTCGCCACGACGGTCTGCAGATGATCATTGATCGTATCGGTGATCCTCAGCGCGTTCTGGCCCGGGAACGCATACCATCCGGTGATCGCGTCCTGCTGGCGGATCGAGATCATGTGGTTCGGATTGTCGCGGTAGAATTTCGCGAGCAGATCCTCCCGCTGTGCAGGAATCGAGGTCGCCGGCATGTAACCGGTCGCGTTCACCATCATGGTCGCGCCGACCGGGCCGGTCGCAAACTTGATGAATTCCCATGCCGCCTTCTGCTTGGCGGAATCCTTGGTGAACATCATTGCGACGTTACCACCGGCCGGCAGCCGGGCATTCGGAGCAGATAGGGGATAACGGCCGCAGGCCAGGCGAAAGCGCCCGCCAATCTCGCGATTGTAGCGCCCGAGTTGCGCCGTCGATTGCATGGAGATGCCCATGCGGCCGGCGAACATATCCTGAAACATGACCTCGGGCTTGATGTCGGGCATCTTGCCGACGTCGACCAGGCTGCGCAGCACGCGGACGCCTTCGCGCCCCGCAGCCTCGGTGAAGCGCACCTTGGCCTCGCTGTCGTCAAGGAAGGCGCCGCCATGCGACCGCACCAGCGCCTGCCAGCCCCAATTGCCGGTAATCGTCCAGTCGTAGAAGATGCCCGTGATATTCTTGGCGGGGTCATGCATCGCCGCGGCGAGCTTGATGACCTCGTCCCAGCTCGTCGGCAGCTTGTCGGGATCGCCGCCGGCTGCCTTCACCAGATCGGCATTGTAGTAGAGGATCGGCGTCGACAGGGCAAAGCCGATGCCGGTCTGCTTGCCGCCGACCTGGCCGAGCGATAGCAGCGTCGGCGAGAACCCGAGATCCTTGGTCTCGGGATCGGCCGCCAGCAACGGCGCGAGGTCGACCGGAATGCCGCGCTCGTCGAGCGTGCGCTGACGGTTGAGGCCGTGGAAAGCGACATCGGGCAGCGAGTTGGTCACGGCATCACGCAGGTTGCGCTGCATGATCTCCTCATAGCCGTTCTCCGGCGCGCGCAGCGTCACCTTGACCGATGGATTCTTGGCCTGGAACTCCTTCGCCAGGGATTCCATCAAATCCTTGAACAGCACCGGTATCGAGTAGGCGACGCTTATTTCGGTGACAGCGGATTGAGCGCGGAGAAAGGACGGCATGGCGACGGTGCCGGCAACCGCGGCGGCGTTGGCGAGAAACTGTCGTCGGGAGCGCTTCATGTTCGTTTCCTTGTCTCTGGAGCTTGATCGGCTTTTCGCCTTCACTTCACCGCGGTCATGGTCATGCTGTCGATGAACCATCGCTGGGCGAACAGGAAGGCGGCTGCGAGCGGAGCGTTGACCACGACCGCCGCGGCCATGAGGTAGCCGTAGTTGGTGCCGGCCTCGGCATTGGCGAAGAAGAGAATGCCGAGCGGCGGCGGCGCCAGCTGCTCGGACTGGATGACGATCAATGGCCAGAAGAAGTCGTTCCAATGCCATACCAGCGAGAGGATTCCGAACGACACCAGCGCGGGGATCGCGGTCGGCAGCATGATGCGCCAAACGATGGCGAACTCGGAGAGACCGTCGAGCCGCGCCGCGTCGAGGAGATCGTCAGGCACGGTGCGGAAGAACTGCCGCATCAGGAAGATGCCGAAGACCGAGATCGAGGACGGCAGAATCAGCGCAAGATAGCTGTCCAGTATGCCGAACTTCCACAGCATGACGTAGATCGGGATCGCGGTGACCTGGGGCGGGACGAGGAGACCGGCCAGCACGAGGACGAAGGTCGTCTCGCGCCCGTGCCACCGGAGCTTCGCCAGCGCGTAGGCGCAAGGCAGCGCAAGGGCAACCTGAGCTACAAAGATGCAGGCGCCGACGAAGAGGCCGTTGAGCAGGTAGCGCCCGAGCGGCTGCTTGGTGAAGGCCGCCGCATAGTTCGACAGCCCGTTCCAGCCATCCGGCAGCAGATGGAAATGCGGTGCATAGATCTCCCCTTGCGTCTTCAGGCTGATCGACACCATCAGGATGAAAGGTGCGAGCATCAGGATCGCGCCAGCCCCGAGCACGAGATGCCGGAAAAGTCCGAAGCCAAGACCTGCGAGATTCGTTCTACCCTTCATCCGCGTCATCCGTAGTGCGCGCGCTTGTCGAGAAGAGTGGTCTGCACCAGCGTCAGCAGCAGCACGATCCCCAGGAACACACAGGTAAGCGCCGCCGCGTAGGCCGAGCGCAGGAAAGAGAAGCCCTCCTGGTACATCTGGAAGAGCAGCACGCTGGTGGACTTGTTGGGGCCGCCTTGCGTAAGGACCGCGATGGTGTCGAAGACCTGGAATGACCGGATCGATGTGATCGTCACGACAAACACGGCGGCCGGGCCGAGCAGTGGCCAGGTGACCAGCCGAAAACGCTCCCAGGCGCCGTCGACACCGTCGAGCGCAGCAGCCTCGTAAAGGTCGCGCGGGATGGCTTTCAGGCCAGCAAGGAACAGCACCATATTAAGGCCGACAGCTTGCCAGATCCCGATGACGCCGAGCGCGTAGAGCGCCGTAGACGGCGTCTTCAGCCAGTCGAGCGTCGGCAACCCAAGGACCGCGAAGAGCTGATTGACGACGCCGATCGTCGGATGGAACGCGAACTGGAATACGAAGGCCATCGCCAGCAGCGTCGCGGTGACCGGCAGGAAATAGACTGCGCGGTAAAACCCGCGCAACGACGTCCCCGCCTCGATCAGGAGCGCCACCAGCAATCCAAGCAGTACCGAAAGCGGCACGGAGAACGAGACGTAAAGCAGCGTATTCTTCAGCGAGACCCAGAACGACGGGTCCGCGAGCATCTCGGCGTAATTGCCAAGCCCGACCCAGGCGATCGTCGGCGCACCGAACGTCCAATCGGTGAAGGAGAGAACGACGACTGCTACGGCTGGCCCCAGCAGCAGCAGCCACATCAGCATCACCGCAGGCGATGCGAGTATCCATCCGGCCAGCATCTCTGCCGCCAGGCCTGCGGGGCGCGCCGTTCCAGCATGAGCCGAAGCGCTCGGTGCCTTCAACGTCCCCGCCTCAGCCATGACGCACCTCGGCAAGACGCGACACGGCGTTGCTCGCCGTTGCCCGAACGCGCCGGCCCGTCGCGTCGAACAGGAGGACACGCGATGGATCCGCCCAAATGCGAACGCGGCGCCCGACCGCGAGCCTAGCCGCATCCACGGGATCAGCGCGCATCACGACGGCGGACGCGAGGTTCTCGACCCCCACATAAACGAGCGTTTCCGAACCCAGCGGCTCGAAATGCCGCACCGTGCCGGTCAGCTCGGCTCCGCGAGCATTCTCGTCTTCGAGCGTCCACGCTTCGGGACGGATCGCGAGTGAAACCGGCGCGCCGGCATCGACCCGCGCCGATATCGGCCAGGAGCGGCCCAGTACTTCGACGCAACCATCGGCGCGCACCGTCGCTGGAATGACGTTGATCTCCGGTGTCCCGATGAAGCGGGCGATCTCGATCGTCGCCGGATCGTCATAGACCTGTTGCGGCGGAGCAACCTGGAGCAGGCGGCCGCCCATCATCACGGCGACACGATCGGACATGGTCATCGCTTCAGCCTGATCGTGGGTCACGTAGATGAACGTCGCCCCGAGGCGATGATGCAGTTCGGCGATCTCCGCACGCGCTTGCAGGCGCATCTTTGCATCGAGATTGGACAGCGGCTCGTCCATCAGGAAGGCAAGCGGCTGGCGCACCATGGCACGCGCGAGTGCGACGCGCTGACGCTGGCCGCCGGAAAGCTGCGATGGCCTGCGATCGTGCAGATGGTCAATGCCAAGCGCCGACGTGACGGCGCACACGTCGGCGGCGATCGCTCGCCGAGCCTCGCCTGCCCCGGGCATTATGCGACCGATCAGCGGCAGCCGCTGCAAGACATTCATGCGGCGCATGGTCAACGGAAGCGCGACGTTCTTCGCAACCGTCATGTGCGGGTACAGCGCATAGGACTGAAACACCATCGCCAGGTCGCGCTGCTTCGGCCGCAAGGCGTCGACGCAGCGGTCACCGATCCGAATGCTGCCGCTGTCCTGGTCTTCGAAACCGGCGATGATGCGCAACAACGTGGTCTTGCCGCAACCGGACGGACCGACCAGCGTCAGGAATTCACCATGGGCGATGTCGAGCGACACGTCGTTCAAGACGTCCGCCTGACGGAACGCCTTGCTTATGTTCTCGACCGAAATCCGTGCCATCTGCCGCCTCCATGCCGCCGCATCATTGGCACCGTCGGATGACAGTTTCATGAATTTGTCTCAGTAATTGTCTAGTTACGAGCTGAATAAAGCTCAGTCAATAATCCGAGGCGGAAAGGTGGAACGTGGATCAGGAGTGCGGACACGGAGCTATCTCGTCGATCTGGACGGGACGCTGATCAGCGGTCGCAAACCTTTGCCGCGACAAGCCTCTTAAAGTCGTTCGGCTCATTGACGGCGAGACTAAAGTGGAAAACCAGAGGCTATGCTCACGGCGAGATTGACGATCTTCTCGCTTGAAACTCTGTTGATCAGGTTGGTGAGATCGCCCTTGCTCATCGTCTGATCACCGAATCGCAAGCGCCGACCCAAGCGATGGTCTCGGCATGTTCCTCGCGGATAACGGCATATTCGCCGGCGAGCGGGATCACGAGTCAGCCCCTCCTCGACCCAGCGCGCACGTTCAGCAGGCCCCGGCGTACCCTGGAAGCAGTAGCTCGACTTCATTGGCGTCTTCCGTCTTCTTCCAGCACCTTTTTGCTCGATCCCCTCATCGCCAACCTTGTTCAACGCCGGCAGCCTTCAGCAACTCGGCCAGTTTTTTCCGCGCGTAGAACAAGCGCGTTTTCACGGTGTTCTCCGGAATCCCGACGGTTTCGGCCACCTCTTCCAGGGCTTTCTCGTGGTAGTAGACGAGATCGACAATCTCCCGGTGCTCCGGCGAAAGCCCGCCCAGGCACTTGCGCAACGCTTCGCCGGTATCCTTCTTCGTCGTGGCCACTTCCGGGTCGTCGGACGTGTCCTCGATCGCGTGGGCAGCCTCGTCTTCCAACGTAAGGTCCCTCCTGCGCCGTAGCGCCGAGAGGGCCTTGAAGCGCGTAATCGCCAGCAGCCAGGTTGAGACAGCAGATCGGCCTTCAAACTTGCCAGCCCGACGCCAGACGTCGAGAAAGACCTCGCTGATGAGATCTTCCGCAACCTGTTCGTCGTGGACGAGCCGAAGCCCGAAACTGAATACCCTGACATGGTGCCGTCCGTACAGCACCTGCATGGCGCGCCGGTCGCCTTGCGCGATCCACGCGATCAGGACTTCATCCGAAGCCACCCGTTGTTCGCTCAAGGTCCGTCTCACAGGATTCGAGCCGACCAACGTCAGGCACTCACCGTCGGCGATGTCGAGCGACACATCCTTCAAGACTCCGTCTGACGGAACGCCTTGCCGATGTTCTCGACCGAAATCCGGGCCATGCCCCGCCTCCATGTTGCCGATCATTGGCACCGTCGGATAATAGTTTGATGAATTTGTCTCAGTCCTAGTTTGCTTATAGACTGAATAACATTCAATTCAAGGGCGGAGAGGCGGAAGGTGAAGCAGGGATGGAGAGCACGGGGCTATCTCGTCGATCTCGACGGGACACTGATCAGCGACAACAAACCTTTGCCAGGTGCGCGGCGCATGCTGGACGCCTTCGGCGGACAATTCGCCCTGGTTTCCAACGACGCGGAGCACACGCCCGCCGAGCTTGCCCGGCTGCTGCTCCAGATCGGCCTTCCAATTGACCCCGGCCGGATCGTGCTCGCCGGTGCCTGCACGCTCGACATCATCGCGCAAGAGCGGCGCGCTTCGCGCGTGATGCTGCTCGGCAGCCCTGCCCTCCGCGAATATGGCCGCGGCCTGGGTCTGAACATGACAATGCTCGAGCCGGACATCGTCGTGATCGCGCGCGATCGCGCCTTCAACTATGACAAGTTGTCATTCGCGGCAAACCTGGTACGGGACGGCGCCCAACTGATCGTGACGAACCCGGATACCACGCATCCCGGCAGGGCCGGATCGGTCGTACCGGAAACCGGCGCACTGCTTGCGGCGGTCCTGTCTTGTGCCGGCGCCGTCTCATATCGCATCATCGGCAAACCCGAGCCTGCGCTGTTCGAACGAGCGTTGACGCGACTCGGCGTCAGTCCATCCGAGGCCGTGATGATCGGTGACAACCCGCACACCGATGGAGCAGGCGCCGGCCGGCTCGGAATCCGCTATCTTAATGTCGAGACGATGCAACGTCTCGTCCTATCAGGTGATTGAAAATGCCCTCAACGACGAAGAAGCGCGGCGTGCAAAAACCACGCATGAAACAGGCGGACCCAGCCGCCAAGCCCGAGCATTCGCCGACTCTTTCTCCGAGCGGCATGCTCGAACGGATCGCAGCGACCAAGGCCGACCTGCCGCCAACGGCGAGCCGGATCGCGGACTTCATCAGCGCCCATCCTGCGGAAGTCGTGCACATGTCCGTGACGGAGGTTGCCGAACGCGCCGGAGCGAGCGAAGGCAGCGTCGTCGCGTTCTGCCAGCAACTCGGTGCGCGCGGGTTCCAGCAGCTCAAGATCGCGCTCGCGCGCGATCTTGTGCAACCGGTTCAGTTCATCCACGAGGATCTGAAGCGGAACGACGACGTCGCGACTGTCGTCGAGAAGATCTTCCAGTCCAACCTGCAGGCCCTGCAGGACACGCGCAAGGTCGTCGATTCCGCAAAGATGGCTGCTGCCGTGAAGGCCATCCTCCAGGCCGATCGCGTCGAGGTCTACGGAATCGGCAGCGCCGCGCCCGTGGCTGAGGATGCGAACTATCGCCTGCTCCGGATCGGAATCGAATCGAAGGTCGTCCTGGATTCACACGTTCAGGCGATCAGCGCCTCGCTGACCGGGCCGCACGTCGCGGTCCTTACGATTTCGCATTCCGGCAGCACGCATGAGACGATTGCGGCGACACGGCTTGCGAAGGAGGCCGGCGCGACGACGATCTGCATTTCGAACTTCGGCAAGTCGCCCATTCAGCGCTACTGCGACATCATGCTACACACGATGGCCAAGGAAACCAGCTTCCGGACGGAAGCTATGACGAGCCGCATCGCTCAGCTGGCGATAGTTGACGCGCTCGTTTGCTGTGTGGCGCTCGCCAAATATGACAACGCGGTCGCAACAATCACCAAGACCTTTGAAGTGCTCTCAATCAAGCGAGCCTAAGTCTCGCGATGATTGCCAACCTGGGTGCATCTCTTTCTGCCGCCCCGCAAGGCGTCGGGATCGCAAGAGGCAGCTCGAACAGGCAACCCGACCTCAGAGAAACATCTCGGTCAGATCGACCGTCGAGGCATTGCCGATCTGCCCAAAGTGCTTGTCGAGCCAGCTTCGCGCCGCCTCGCGGCCCTCATCGCGCAACCGGCACAACAGGCTCCATTCCGGGTGGAATTGCGTCGCAGTGCCGAGCTGCGACATCAACTGATCGTTGCCGATCCAGTGCATGTACATGCGACTGTGGGTCTCCTTGTCGAGCTCGCCATTGTCGATCAGTTTCGTCGCGAAGGCGATCGCGCGCATCTCGCGCATCAACGATGAGTTGAAGCTGATCTCGTTGATACGGTGGAGCACGTCGGCCGCGCTCGCCGGCAACTCGTCACGCCGGATCGCAGTCACCTGCACGATGATGACGTCGTGGCTGCCCTTGCGATAGATCAGCGGAAAGATCGCAGGGTTGCCGAGATAGCCGCCGTCCCAATAATGCTCGCCGTCGATCTCGACGGCCTGGAAATAGGGCGGCAGGCAGGCCGAGGCGAGCACGGCGTCCGCACTCAAGAGTGGCGTCTGGAACACCTTGATCTTGCCGGTGCGGATATTGGTGGCATTGAGGAACAGCTGGGGCGCATCCGGCGAGGAATTCAGCCGGTCGAAATCGACGACCCGCTGCAACAGCGCGCGCAGCGGGTTGAAGTGGAAGGGATTGAGAACGTTCGGCGGCACCGTGTGGGTCAGGGTGTGGATGAAGGAGTGCACCGGATGATACTCCGGCGGCAGCTTCAGGGCCTGGATCCACTGGTTGAGCGGCGAGAACAGGTCGTACACCATGTCCATGCGCGAAACCTCGTACCAGAACTGATGCAGGTTCTCGCGCGCGGCTTCCGCGCCGCCGAGCGCCATGCCCGAAGCCATCGCCACCGCATTCATCGCACCGGCGCTGGTCGCACTGATCGCCTCGATCGCTAGCCTCCCGTCCTCCAGCACGAGGTCGAGCACGCCCCACACGAACGCGCCGTGCGCTCCGCCGCCCTGTAGCGCGAAGTTGACGTTCTTCACGTTCTTGCTGCCGTTGCCCCTCACCTTGCGCGCTTCCTCCCTCCCTTCGCTTCACCCTCCAGGGCCTGCTGCACCGCCTTGAACTCGCGCAGCGAAGCCCTGTCGGCGCGCGGAAATTGCAGGTCGAGCCGCTCGAGCGCGGCGACGATGACGGCCCCGATGACGACACGCGCGAACCATTTGTGATCGGCGGGCACGACATACCAGGGTGCATGGGTCGTCGCAGTGTGCCGGACGATGTCCTGATACACCGCCTGGTAGCGCGGCCACAGCGCACGCTCCTTGATGTCATCCATCGAGAATTTCCACTGCTTGGAGCGGTCCTCCAACCGGTCGAGAAAGCGTTGGCGCTGCTCCTCCCTGGACAGGTTGAGGAAGAATTTCAGCACGACGGTGCCGTTGCGGACGAGGTAGCGCTCGAAGGCGGAAATGTCCTCGAACCGTTCGCGCCAGATGTTCTTGGTGACGAGCCCGGGCGGCAGCTTCTCCTTGGCGAGGATTTCCGGATGCACGCGCGTCACCAGGCATTCCTCGTAATGGGAGCGGTTGAATATCCCGATAAGACCGCGCGCCGGCAGCGCAACGACATGGCGCCAGAGAAAATCATGATCGAGCTCGTGGCTGGTCGGCGCCTTGAACGCATGGACCTCGCAGCCCTGCGGGTTGATGCCTTCGAACAGCGCCTTGATCGCACTGTCCTTGCCGGCCGCATCCATACCCTGGATGATGATCAGGACCGACCAGCGGTCCTGCGCGTAGAGCTTCTCCTGGAAATCGGCGAGATGCTTCTTGTTGACCTCGAGGATCTTTTGCGCCTCGTCCTTGTCGAGACCGCCCCTTTCGTTCGTCTTGTGGTCCTTCAGGTGAAATTTCCCCGAACCGTCGAAACGGTACGGCGTGATGAACCTGGCGAGCTCTGCGGCGAGCGTTTTGGAGGGTTTCTTGTTCATGAGCTCGGAGACGGTTTGCGTTGCGGCTTCAATCGTTCGAGCAGGCTACCAAGAATGCCCTTGGGGAGGAATATGATGAAGAGGACGAGCAGGACGCCGTAGACGAGGTTGTCCCATCCGACGGCCTTGGTTCCAAATCCGATGCGCAGGGATTCGGCGAGCAGGATGGTGATGATGGCGCCGACGGTCGGGCCCAGTGAAACGAACAGGCCGCCGACGATGGCCGCAAAGACCATCTGGAGCGACACGGCGATGCCGCTCACCGTGTCGGGCGTGATGAACATCTGGTACTGGCAGTAGATCGCGCCGGCCAGCGCCGTCATCAGCGCGCTGATCAGCGTGATCTTCAGCTTCTCCGCGGTGACGTCGACGCCGGCGGCGGCCGCAGCGTCCTCGTCCTCCGAGATCGCCTCCAGCGCGAAGCGGCTCATGCTGCGATCAACCCAGTGCCAGACCACGAGCCCGGCGAACCAGACCGCAAGCGCGACCAGATACCAGGTCGTCTTGTCATCGAACTGGAGCGCCCAAAGCTTGTTGCCCGCCGCCCGGTTGGGCGTATAGCCGAGCGAGCCGCCGGTCCAGTCGCGCGTGGCGGTAATGACCTGGAGCACGATGCCTGACAGCGCCAGGGTGACCAGAACGAAGTAGTGCCCGGTGATCCGGAAGCGGAAACAGGGATAGCCGACCACAAGCGCCAGCGCACCGGCCGCGATCATGCTGATGGGAATGCCGATCCAGGGCGACAAGCCCAGATGGTTCCACAACAGCGCCGTGACATAGGCGCCGATCCCCATGAAGCCGCCATGGCCGAGCGAGACCAGGCCGAACCGCCCCATCATCGACCAGGATGTGTAGGCGAACGACCAGATCAGGATCAGCACCAATATGTGCAGGTGATAGGGATCCCGATAGACAAATGGCAGCGCAACGAGCGCTGCAAGCCCGACCGCCCATGCAACAAGCTGCGCCTGTCTCGTCATCGGCGCCTCGAGAGCAGGCCGGCGGGCCGGATGAACATCATGACGATGAAAAAGGCGAACGCCAGCACGTAGCCCCATTCGAGATCGGAGAACAGGCCGCCGAGCGAGATGATCTCGGCAAAGACGAAGGCGGCGATGAAGCCGCCGATGAAATTGCCGAGGCCGCCGAGCACGCAGATCAGGAAGGTGATCGGCCCAAACGACAGGCCGACGAATGGATGCACGTCGTATTGCAACACCAGGAGGCAGGCGGCGAGGCCGGCGAGCGCGCCGCCAAGTGCCGAGGTGATGATATACATCCTCTTCGTATCGACGCCCATCAGCGCCATGATCTGGCGGTCCTGCGCGATGGCGCGGATCGCCGTACCGGTGAAGGTACGCGTCATGAAGAGATAGACGGCGACCATGCCGACCAGCGCCGCAATGAAGGACAACAGCCGGGCATAGCTGAAATTCATGTCGCCGAGCGCGAGCACCGGCAATCGGATGCCGAGATTGCGGAAGTCGATGCCGAAAGCGACAGTGGCGAAGCTCTGGAGCACGAACAGCACGCCGCCGGTTGCGAGCAACTGGTTGATGGGCGGCGCGGTCAGGAGCGGAGCGATGACGAGATAATGCAGCGCCGCACCGAGCAACGCGACCAGCAGGATGGTGAAGGGCGCGGCGATGAAATAGCTGATGCCGTAATACTGGACCATGAAGTACATGGCGTACATGCCGATCATCACGAGCTCGGCGTAGCAGATCCAGGTGACGTCGATGACGCCGAAGATCAGGTTCAGGCCGAGCGCGAGCAGCGCCAGCACGCCGCCGAGCAGGATGCCGTTGATGACAGCCTCCAGCAGGTAGATGTCGAAGATGTCTAGAAACGCCTGCATGCGCCTGCCCGCCCTCACACCCCGAGATAAGCTTCCTTGACCGTATCGCTCGCCAGCATCTCGGCCGAGCTGCCGGACGCGCGGATCGACCCGGCCTCGATCAGATAGGCGCGATCGACCACGCGCAGCACCTGCTGCACGTTCTGCTCGACGATCAGAACCGTCAGCCCGCTCGCACGAATCCGCTTCACGAGCTCGAACACCTGCTGCACGACCACCGGGGCGAGCCCTGCGGAGGGCTCATCGAGCAGCAGGAGCTTTGGATCGGACATCAGCGCGCGGCCGATCGCACACATCTGCTGCTCGCCACCCGACATGGTACCGGCCATCTGGTGGCGGCGCTCCTTCAGGCGCGGGAACAGGTCGAAGACGATCTCCAGACGCTCGGCATATTTGTGGCGTGCCTCCTTCATGAAGGCGCCCATCTTGAGATTGTCATCGACCGACAGTTGCGGGAACAGCCGCCGGTTCTCTGGTACATGCGCGATGCCGAGACCGACGATGCGGTGCGCTGGCGTCGTCACGACGTCGACGCCCTCCATCCGGATCGATCCGCGCACGGGACGGATCAGGCCCGAGATCACCCGCATCAAGGTGGTCTTGCCAGCACCGTTCGGGCCGATCACGCCGACCGCCTCGCCGGGCTTGACCTCGAGACGGACGTCGAACAGCGCCTGGAAGCTGCCATAGCCGGCGTCGACGGATCGAAGCTCCAGCATGGTTGCTAACCTCCGGCGCGGCGCCGCGCTTCGGCAGCCGCGGCTTGTGTGGTCTCGGCGTCGGTGCCGAGATAGACCTCGATGACCCGCACGTCGCTGGCGACTGCGCTCGGCAGCCCCTCCGAGATTTTCTCGCCGTGATCGAGCACCATCACGCGATCGACCACGCGCATCAGGACGCCCATGATGTGCTCGACCCAGATGATGGTGATGCCGAGATCGTCGCGGATCTTTCGCAGCATGTCGGCGGCCTGGTCCATCTCGGCTTCATCAAGGCCACCGAGGCTTTCATCGGCAAGCAGCAGCTTTGGTCCCGTGGCGAGCGCCTTTGCCAGCTCGAGCTTCTTGAGCCCTGCGGCACCCAAGCCGTCGACACCGGCATGCCGATCGGTCGGCAGGCCGACCATGGCGAGCGCGCGCTCGGCGGCCTCCTCTGCCTTGGCGCGGCTGTGGCGGCCTTGCCCGTAGTAGCCGGCGAGCGCGACGTTCTCGAATATCGTCAGGCGGCGAAACGGCCGCGGGATCTGGAAGGTGCGGCCGATGCCGCGATTGATGATCCTATGCGGGGCGAGCCCCGCGATCTCGCTACCTGCGAACACGATCGAGCCGGCGGTCGGGTTGAGCGTGCCCGAGAGCATGTTGAAGATGGTGCTCTTACCCGAGCCATTGGGGCCGATCAGGCCGAGGATCTCCCCCTGATCGACCCTGAAGGATACGTTGTTGACGGCCGTGAAGCCGCCAAAACGTTTCACCAGCCCGCGAACTTCCAGCACCGCATCCCTCCGCCGCGCTACTGGTTGCTGTAGGTGGTGCCCTTCGGCAGCGGCAGCACGGCCTCGCGCTGCATCTGGCTCTTCGGCCACACCACATAGGATTTGTCGTCGAGATATTGGATCACGACAGGAAACGAGCGCTCGTTCTGGCCCGCCATCGGCGTTCCCTCGCCATAGAACTTGACGCCGAAGCCGAGCATGGTGCCGCCTTCGGGGATGTCGGTATCGAGCGCTGCCTGGCGCAGCGCGTCCGGATCGATGCCGCCATACTTCCTGATCGCGCGCGGCAGAACGTCCGCCATGAAGACGTAGGTGTTGGAAGCGCCGATCCCGACATGGGCGGAACGGATGGCGACACCCGGCTTGAACTTGTCGAACTCCTCGCCGACCATCTTGATCACGGGCGCGAGCTTCGGATCCATGGTCTTCTGGTTGGCGAGCCAGATCGAGATCGGATCGGTGTTGAAGATGTAGTTGGCGTCAGCGCCCATGCCCTCCTTCAGCTTCTCATAGACGCCGTAGCCCGCACCATGACCCATCAGCGCGCCGAACTTCAGGCCCTGCTCGCGCGCCTGGCGAAGCAGGAGCGTGATATCGGGATTATAACCGGTGTGGAAAATCACGTCGGGCTTGGCGCGCTTGAGCTTCGTGACCAGCGCGGAAAGGTCGGGCGCGGTCGCCGAATATCCCTCCTTCAGCACGACGTTGAAGCCGGCCTTCCTGGCGCCGGCCTCGTTGCCCTTGGCGACGTCGACGCCGTAGGTGCCGTCCTCGTGGATGATGGCGACGCGCAGGTCCTTCGGCTCCTTGCCGAGCTTCTCCTTCGCGTTCTGCGCGATGAAGTCCATCGTCATCATGCCGAACTGGTCGCCGCTCGCCTGCGGGCGAAACACGTATTTGTAGTTCTTGTCGGAGAATACGGCGGACGAGATGCAGGTCGTCATCCACATGAACTTCTTCAACTGTTCGACGCGGGCCGCGACCGGCACGCATTGCGCCGAGGAGAAGAAGCCGAGCACCATGTCGACCTTCTCCTGCTCGAGCAGGCGGACGGATTCGTTGATGGCGACGTCGGGCTTGCTCTGGGCGTCGGCGTAGACGGCCTCGACCTTGTAGCCCTCGACGCCGGTCTTTGCGAACTGGTCGAGGATGATCTTGGCGCCGATATATTCGAGCTCGGAGCCGCCGCCGGCGAGCGGGCCGGTCAGGTCAAAAATCACGCCGATCTTGATCTTCTTCTCCTGAGCCTGGGCAGATGCCACCAGACCCGACGCCGCGATCGCGACCATCAGCCCAGGTACAAGGCGATGTACTAGGTGATGTACCAAGTGACGTACCAAGCGGGCAGCCATGCGCATGCGCATCAAAACCTCCCTGGACGATTGTGCGTTGCAGTCTTCTTGCTTTTACTTTTTTGCCCATCACATGGGCTGGGAGATGCGATGTCAAGCCGAATAGCGTCGCGGGCTTAACGCGTCAGCGCGCGGCGAACTGCTGCTCGATGAAGGCCGTGACGAACCGCGGCATGGTCGGCGTCAGATCACTGACCCCGCGGACCAGGTGAATGCCGGCAAGCTCCGGATGCTCTTGCGCTGCAAGGTTGGCCTCGATCCGGGCGCGAACCGCTTCACCCGGCAGCTTCATGTCTAGCACCCGGATAAGCGCGATCGCAGGTCCCGACACCACGCAATGCCAATGCGCTTCCGCCTGATAGTCGGCGGCTGTGAGCCCTGTCTCCTCCTCGATCTCGCGCTCTACGCTGCCGGGAATGTCGAGCGCGCCGTCCTTGACGTCATCGAGGTCCGGCGTGCCCGACGGAAAATAGATGCGTCCCGCATTCGCCGTATGCTCGCCCATTACGCCCAGCACGAAGGCTCCGTCCGAGGCGCGCAGCGCGCCCATGCCAAAGCCGTTGAACACAGCCTTGTCGGGGAAACCCCAGTCGCGCCAAGCGAGAAAGCTGGCGAAGTCGGTCTCGAAGTAGCTCGCTGCGAAACGATCTTCGGAGAGAACGGGATCGCGGCCGATCAGCACGCGGCCGTTCCATAGCTTTGGCCGTTCGCGCTGCTTCTCGGCGAAATGCGCCACGATCTCGGCGCGCCGCTCTTGCTCGAACGGCCACGCCTCCGATCCTACCGATAGATCAAGCGTCTTGACGCGATGAATGCTCGGAGACGTCATGACGCCTGCATATCAAAGTTTCACGTCATTTGCCTGGCATTATTATTTTGAGTTCATCCCCGTGGTCTTCTTGGCCTGCTCGACGAACTTGTTGGTGAAGGTCTTGCTGACGTCGATCTTGGCATTCGCAACCTCGGGCGATCCGACGCTGAACACCGCAAGCACGGCGTCCGCACCCTTCGGGTCCATCTTGCCGGTCTCCGAGAACATCGGGATCGTGTTCTTCAGCGCGGCGAGATAGAGCTCCTTGTTCTTGCCGACCATTTCCTCCGGCATCTTCGCCATGATGTCTTCCGGCGAGTGCGAATGGATCCAGGCAAGCGTATTCAGCATCGCATTGGTCAGCGCCTGCGTCTCCTTCTCGTGGCCGGCGACCCAGGCCGCCGTCGAATACAGCGCGCCGCCCGGATATTCGCCGCCGAAGGTCTCGAGCGTGTCCTTCTGCGTGCGGGTGTCGCTGAGAATGCGCAGGTCCTTGTGGCTGCCCTGGAGCACGGTGACGGAGGGATCGAGCATCACGGCCGCATCGATCTGGCCCTGCTCCATCGCCGCGACCGCGGTCGCACCTAGGCCGACGCCGATCACCGCGGTGCCGGCGGGATCGAGGCCGTTCTTCTTCAGGAGATATTTCAGGAAGAAGTCGGTCGAGGAGCCGGGCGCGCTGACGCCGACCTTCTTGCCGGCGAGATCCTTCACCGACTTGATCTCGTTGGTATGCGAGGGCGCGACCACCAGCACGAGGCCGGGATAGCGGTCATAGACCACGAAGGCCTGCAACTCCTGCTTCTTGGCGGCGAGGTTGACGCAATGGTCGAAATAGCCGGAGACGACATCGGCGCTGCCGCCGAGCACGGCCTTGAGCGCATCGGAGCCGCCCTTGAGGTCCACGAGGTCGACATTGACGCCGGCCTTCTCGTACTCACCGAGCTGTTTTGCCAGCACCGTCGGCAGATAGCACAGGCAGGAGCCGCCGCCGACCGCGATGGTGACCTTGCTCTGCGCTGCGGCGAAGCCGGTGGTGAGCGTGAGCGCGAGCAGCGCGCCCGCGAGCCTGGCAATCGTGTTCTTCATTAGTTTCCTCCGTTCGGCTGGCGGCACATTAGAGCAGCAGGACTGGCTTGAGAAGCGCTGGCCAGGACACTGGTCATCGGACTTTCGACGCAATAGCATGACGGCATAACAACAACCCTGGATCCGGAGGATCTTCCATGAACCGCATCGCAATCGCCGTCTCGCTCGCCGCCGCCTTCGCCGCAGGGTGCGGCGTGACCTACCTGTTCCAGCCGGCTTGGGCTGCCGAGAACATCACCGCGCAACTCATCCACACCGGCGAGATGCAAGGCGATGCGCTCGGGCCTGCGAACGAGGTCGGCTACCGCTCCAAGATGTTCATGGCCGCAGACGGCGCCACCGTCTCGATCCAGGTCGGCAACGTGCCCAAGCATTTGCATCCCAACACCAACGAGATCCAGTACATCCTGGACGGGACCGGGACGATCTGGCTCGGCGACAAGGAGGTGACGGTAAAGCCGGGTGACCTCGTGATCATTCCCAAGGGGACGCCGCATGGCGGCACCAAGCCGATCAGCGGACAGGTCAAGGCGATCGCGATCAAGACGCCGCCACAGGCCCCCGACGACACCAAGCTTCTGGACTGAGCTCGAGTGGCTCGCACAGGTGTCCGGGCCCGCATCCCTGCGCGGGTCCGGCAACGGTCGCACCATCACTAGCCTCGCCCGTCCGCGGCCGTCGGCCGCCACACGAGAAGCCGGCGCTCCACCATCGTCACGCCCATGTCGATCAGGAGGACGAAGGCTGACAGCACGAACATCCCTGCAAACACGCCGGCGACGTCGAACACGCCTTCAGCCTGCTGGATCAAATAGCCGAGGCCTGCGGCCGAGCCGAGATATTCGCCGACGACTGCGCCGACCACGGCAAAGCCGACGGAGGTGTGCAGCGAAGAGAACATCCACGACAGCGCCGAGGGCCAGTAGACGTTCCGCATCAATTGCTGCTCGCTCATGCCGAGCATGCGGCCATTGTCAAGCACGGTGCGGCTGACCTCCTTGACGCCCTGATAGACGTTGAAGAACACGATGAAGAACACAAGCGTCACACCGAGCGCGACCTTGGACCAGATGCCGAGGCCCAGCCACAGCGCGAAGATCGGCGCGAGCACCACGCGCGGCAGCGCATTGACCATCTTGACATAGGGATCGAACACGGCGGCGACCACCGGCTGCCGCGCGAACCAGAAGCCGACCAGCACGCCGCCGAGCGAGCCGATCACGAAGGCGAGGATCGATTCCCAGAGCGTGATCCAGAGATGCTTCCAGATCACGCCGCTCGCGAACCATTTGACGATCTGGCTGAACACGTCGACCGGGTTGGAGAAGAAGAATGGCGGCAACAGGATCTTTCCGAACACCGGAACCGTAGAGAGCACCTGCCACAGCACGATCGCGACCACGGCGACCAGCAATTGCAGCGAAAGCAGCGTGAGGCGCGACATCAGACCGCCTCCGCCTGGGTGGATTGTGCGTAGCCCTTCATCACCTCATCCTTGAGCACGCTCCAGATCTCGCGATGGAGCGCATGGAACTCCTTGTCCAGCCGCACCTCGAAGATGTCGCGCGGGCGTGCAAGCTCGACGCGCCAGTCGCCGATGATGCGCGAGGACGGGCCTGCCGACATGATCACGACGCGGTCGGCGAGCGCGATCGCCTCTTCCAGATCGTGGGTGACGAACAGCACCGCCTTGCGGTCGGCGCTCCAGAGCTCGAGCAGGAGATTGCCCATGACCTGCCGCGTCTGGGCATCGAGCGGGCCGAACGGCTCGTCCATCAGCAGGATTTTTGGATCGCGGATCAGCACCTGCGCCAGCGCCACACGCTTGCGCTGGCCGCCGGAGAGCATATGCGGGTAGCGGCCCGCGAACGCGCCAAGCCCGACCGAGGTCAGCCATTTCTGTGCGCGCGCAAGCGCCTCGGGGCGCGGCGTGCCCCTGATCTCGAGGCCGATCGCGACGTTGTCGACGGCCGTCTTCCAGGGGAACAGCGCATCGGCCTGGAACAAATAGCCGGCATCCTTGTTGAGGCCGGCGAGCGGCCGGTCGAACACCTTGACGCTGCCAGCGGCGGGCTTCAGCAACCCCGCGGCGACGTTGAGCAGGGTGGATTTGCCGCAGCCGGTCGGGCCGACGATGGCAACGAACTCACCTTGGCCGACAGCGAGCTGCGCCTGTTCGACCGCGGTATAGACGCGCCCGTCCCCCAGCCGGAATGCGACTTTCGTATCCTCGAGCGCCACCGCCGTGGGCATTGTCATCTGCCGATTTTCTCCCAGCTCTTGGCTGGATGCCTTAGCCGCTTGCGCCGGCAAGTTCAATCGAGCGGCCAAGCGTGGTACGCATGCGGGGTCGCCTCCATCAAACTCCCCTTGCGGGAGTGCAGGGCTGGGTCGGTACCGATGGCCTCCAAACCCGTGATCGGCTACGCGCAGGTCGCGAAAAACTTCGGCTCGGTCGTGGCCGTGAACGGCGTTTCGCTCGACGTCGCCGAGGGCGAGTTTCTGGCCATCGTCGGCGGCTCCGGCTCGGGCAAGACCACCCTGCTGCGGCTGACCAACCGGCTGATCGAGGCCGACCGTGGCACGATCACGGTTGAGGGCGAGGATATCAGCCACGTCGACCCTGTCGCGCTGCGACGGCGCATCGGCTACGTCTTCCAGAGCGGCGGGCTGTTTCCGCATCTGAGCGTCACGGACAATATCGGCATCACGCCGAAGCTGCTGGGCATCCCGGAGAAGGAGATTGCCGCACGCGTGGATGAGCTGCTCGACCTGGTACGGCTCGACCGTACCCAGCATCGCGATCGATTGCCGCAAGACCTGTCCGGCGGACAGCGCCAGCGCGTCGGGGTGGCGCGGGCACTGGCCGCGCGTCCACGCATCGTGCTGATGGACGAGCCGTTCGGCGCGCTCGATCCCCTGACCCGCGACGCGCTCGGCGAAGATTATCGCGCGCTGCATCACAAGCTCCGCCTGACCACGGTCATGATCACCCATGACATGACGGAAGCAATCTTGCTTGCCGACCGCATCGCGGTGATGCGCGCCGGAAAGCTGCTCGCACAGGGCACACCGGCGGAGCTCGGCCGAAGCGACGATGCCTATGTGCTGGAGCTGCTCCGCACGCCGCGGCGCCAGGTCGCGCGACTGAACGAGCGGCTGCCGCAGGGTGGTGCGGCATGAGCCTGATCTCCGATCCACGCTGGGGCGAGGCGCTGTCGCATCTGCCGGACTATCTCGGCAACCATGTGCGGGTGAGCCTTGCCGCGCTCGCGCTCGGGCTCATCGTGAGCCTGCCGCTCGCGATCCTCTGCCGCAATCGCCCGGTGGCGCGCAATATCCTGCTCGCGCTCGCGAGCATCGTGCAGACCGTGCCGGGGCTAGCCCTGCTCGCGCTGTTCTATCCGCTCCTGCTGCTCGCGGCCTCCGTGACACTCGCCTGGTTCGGCGTCGCCTTCTCGGCCTTCGGCTTCCTGCCGGCGATGCTGGCGCTGGCGCTCTATTCCATGCTGCCGGTGCTGCGCAACGGCATCACCGGCTTGAACGGCATCGATCCCGCTTTGCTCGAAGCGGCCCAAGGCGTCGGCATGACGCCGCGGCAATCGCTTGTCATGGTCGAGCTGCCGCTGGCGCTGCCGGTGATGATGGCGGGCATTCGCACCGCCGCCGTCTGGGTGATCGGCACGGCGACTTTGTCGACGCCGATCGGGCAGACCAGCCTCGGCAATTACATCTTCGCCGGCCTGCAAACCCAGAACTGGGTGTTCGTGCTGTTCGGCTGCTTTGCCTCCGCCGTGCTGGCGCTCGCGGTGGATCAATTGCTTGGCCTGATCGAAACCGGCTTGCGCAACCGCAACCGGCTGCGCACGACGCTCGGCGGCGTCGGGATTGCCGCGCTGGTCGCCGCGACGCTGGTGCCATCGCTTGGACGCTCGTCGCCCGCTTACGTCGTCGGCGCCAAGACATTCGCCGAGCAATACGTGCTGTCGGCCCTGATCCGGGACCGCCTGGCGGCGGCTGGCCTGCCCGCGACGACGCGCTCGGGCCTCGGCTCGAACGTCGCCTTCGAAGCGCTGAAGGCCGGCGACATCGATCTCTATGTCGACTATTCCGGCACGCTCTGGGCCAATCAGTTGCACCGCACGGATATCAAGCCGCGCAAGGAGCTGATCGACGAGCTGAAGACGGCACTCGCCAAACAGAACATCACTCTGCTCGGCGAGCTCGGCTTCGAGAACGCCTATGCGCTGGTGATGCCGCGCAAGCGCGCCGAGGCGCTCGGCATTCACTCCGTCGCCGATCTCGCCGCGCATACGGCAGGCCTCTCGATCGCCGCCGACTACGAGTTCTTCTCGCGCCCGGAATGGGCGGCGTTGCGCGATGCCTACGGGCTCGCGTTCCGCGCCCAGCGCCAGATGCAGCCTGATTTCATGTATGCGGCGGTCGCAAGCGGCGAGGTCGACGTCATCGCGGGCTACACCAGCGACGGCCTGATCGCGAAATACGACCTCGTGACCCTCGACGATCCCAAGAACGCGATCCCGCCCTACGACGCCATTCTGCTACTCGCTCCCAAGCGCGCCGGCGATGACCGGCTCAAGGCCGCCCTGAAACCGCTGCTCGAACGGATCGACATCGCCGACATGCGCGAAGCAAATCTGCGCGCCAGCGGCAACGATGCGAACTCGTCGCCCGACGTGGTGGCGAAGTGGCTGTGGGAGAAGGTGGGGAAGCGGTAGGCGCGGTGGCCTCACGCGCATCTGCCAGACCTGTCACCCTGAGGTGCTCGCGGAACGCGAGCCTCGAAGGGTGAACGGCCGAGACGCAGCCTGGCCGTCGTCCTTCGAGGCTCGCCCAGCGGCGAGCTTGCGCCGCAGGGCTCACACCTCAGGGTGACGGCGAGAGAGCGTCGCTCGGGCGAGCAACGCTACAGCCCGTGGATCATGCCGGCGTTGATCAGCAGGCGGTTTAGGCGACGCGCCTCCTGGCCGTCCTTGCAGCCATAGAAGATGCCCTTGCAGCGTAGCATGACGTCCTTCTGCGCGGCGAAGGACGGGTCAAGCGGGATACCGGCGGCCTCCTGGATCACCAGCGGCAAATAGGCGCCGTCGATCGTGTCCATCACGGCGTCGCTGTTCACCGGCTCGAAATTGATGGCGTCGATCGCATAATAGGTGGCGTAGAGACGCGGATCATAGTCGTCGAGCTTCTTGCCGAGACTGCCTTCGTCGAGGCCCGGTTCGAGGATCTGCGGCGCGAATTCCGGCTGATGATCGCCATAGCGCACGATCAGGAACGGCTCGTTCGGAAATTTCTTCTTCAGGCCGGCCAGGAAGGCCTGGTACTGCTCGGCGCTCATCGCCTGCCGGCGCAGATATTCGTCGATCGACGATGTGTTGCCCGGCGCGCGCCAGTTCGGCATCAGGTCGGGACGGAAGCGTGTCTCCCAGGGGAAATGATTGGCGCCGAGATAGATGAAGCTGAACAGCGGCTTGTTCGGCGGCTGCTGGCCCATCAACTCAAGCGCCTTGTCGTAGAAGAAGGAGTCGGGCTCGACGTCCTTGGCGCCGAGATCCTTCGCGTCGTAGAAGCGCTCTATGCCGGTCGTCATCTGGAAGCTGCGCGCGCTCATGAAGGCGCCGTAAGCCGGATAGAGCGACATCGTGTCGTAGCCACAGCGGCGCAAGCTGAGCGGCAGGCCGCGCTCAACGCGCCCCGAGGCGATGCGCGTCACGAAATAGGCAAAACGGCCGAAGGAGCGCGACGACAGGCCGGCGAGCACGTTGTATTCGGTGAACCAGCTCGGTCCGCCATTGCTCTCGGCGAGGAAGGTGCGCTGCTTGCCGTCCCAAGATTTGAAATGGCTGCCATAGTCAGGCGGCACCTTGATGCCTCTCGCGGCGCGGATGTCGAAACTGGATTCATCATGGATCATGATGATGTTCGGCCGCCGCCCCGCGGGGTGGCAGGCATCGACCAGCGGCATGTTGAGATGCTCGCCGGTGGACGCGGCCGACTCCATGAAGCCGTATTGCGCGAAGTCGGAGACCGCGGTGACACCGGAGCGGAAGAATTTTGAGAGATAGCCGTCGTCGTAATAGCCGCGCCAGGCTTCGTCCGGATGATAGAGGGAATAGCCGACCAGCGCGGCAAGGCAGGCGAGCTTGCAGGTGAGCGCCGGCAGGCGGCGGACGCGGAACGGATCGAGACACCACAGTGCATACATCAGCGGCAGGATGACGAGGCAGGCGCCGATCACCGACCAGCGCAGGTTTGGGAAGATCGTGAACAGGAAGGCGACGGTGTCGCGGTCGATCATCATCAGGTCGATGAAGTTCACGGTCATCTGCACGACGTCGTGCTTGAGCCGCGACAGCAGCACCAGCACCACGACCATGGTCAGCGACAGCGCGCCCGACAGCGCGGGGCGGCGGAGCAGCGTGATCCAGAAGAAATTGAGGATGCCCCAACTGAGCGCGAAGCCGAGGCGCGAACTGAAATCGGTCTCGGTCTCGTACATCAGCGCGAGCGCGGCCAGATGCGGCGCCGCGACGGCGAGCAAGCGCCAGATGCCGATCGCGGCAACGCTCGCCAGCACGGCGGTGGCGGCGGAAGGACCTGGGTTAGGCGCGGACGCCATCGACGACACGCTGAACACGATCCGGCGCGGTGATGCCAAGCCATCTGGCCAGCCTGCTGGCGGCCAGGGCGTCCGGCGCCGCCGGGGAGCGCCGTGTCACAAAACTGTAACGGAACAGCCATGGACAGGCAACGCGATGCGCTGTCCGACCTTCGCTTAATGTTGGCGGGCGGCGAATGAAGTGCGCGCCGCGCGCCCTACTCTATCCCCTCACCCAGAGGAGCCTGCGAAGCAGGCGTCTCGAAGGGCGAGGCCCGGACCGGCGGCCGGGCCTCTATGGTTCTCGCGGCGATGCGAAGCATCGTCCGCTAGACGGCTGTGCGCGCCTCCTCACCATGAGGGTTGGACAGGGTCAGCTGCCGCGTTTGGGCTTCGCGATGCCGGAGATGAAGACGTCAATCACCGCTTCGGCCATCGTCTCGATCTCGCCCTCCTCCACGCCCCAACGCGGAAAGTGGCCGTCGAGGTTCATGCGGGCGAAACCGTAAACCAGGGCGCGGGCGGCGATCTGGATCGGCTTCAGCTCGCCCTGTCGCAATAGGCCAAGCGCCGCGGCCTCACGCAGCATCCGTTCGGTCAACCCGATCAGCTCGGCATTGTCGCGGGTGAGCCCGGGCGAGCTGCCGTGGGCGAAGTAGCGCCCTGTCGAGATGATCTCGAAGTGGGCGGGGTTGCGCATCGCCCAGCGCAGGTAGGCAAGGCCGAAGGCGCGCAGGCGGGCGAGCGGATCGCCAGCCGGCGCCTGCGTCAGCACAGCATCGATCTCCACCCGAAACCGGCGCTGCGCTTCTTCGGCGACCGCAGCCATCAGTGCGTCCCGGTTGGGAAAATGCCGGAACGGCGCTCCCGGTGAAACCGCCGCCCGCCGCGCCGCCTCGCGGACGGAGACCTCACCGCCTTCGGCCGCCAGTTGCAGCGCAGCGTCGATCAGCACGCGGCGGAGATCGCCGTGGTGGTAAGGCCGGGCTTCGGCGGCGCGGGAGCGGCGCTTCGGGGGCTCACGGGCGGGCATCGAAAACTCCTAGCATCACCCGAACGTGAATGTAAGCGCCGATTACACCGTTGACCTAGACGAGTCCGCCAAATGTAATCGATGATTACATAACGGAGGAGACCGTCGTCATGTCGCAACGTCAAAGCTGGTTCGAGGGCTGGCGCCTGCTCGCCCTGCTCAGTCTGAACCTGATCGTCCTGTGTATCTGGATCGCCGCGATGCGGCAGTTCGAGGTCGAGGGCGTTCGGATGGTGATCCGCTTCACGGCGCGCAGCTCGCTCCTCCTCTTCTGCCTGGCCTTCAGTGCCGCCGCCCTGGCGCGGCTCTGGCCCAACGCCTGGACCCGCTGGCAGCGCCGCAACCGGCGCTATCTCGGCCTCGGCTTTGCCCTCTCCCACGGCCTCCATGCGGTTGCGATCTTCGCCTTCGCCAGGATGGATCCGGCCGGCTTTGCGGCAGCGACCTCGGCCGCATCCTACCTCTTCGGCGGGATCGGCTACGCCGCCATCATCGCGATGGCGGCGACCTCGTTCGACCGCACGGCCGAGCTGCTCGGCCCCCGCGCCTGGCGCGCCCTGCACCTGACAGGCGGCTACTATCTCTGGTTTCAGTTCATGGTCTCGTTCGGCAAGCGCGTGCCGGCGATGCCGCTCTATGCGGCCTTCCTCGTCCCCCTCCTCGCCGTGATGGCGCTGCGGCTGATCGCGATGGCCGCGAGCTCGCGCCCGAAGCCGGCTGCGGCGGACTAGGCGCCAGCGCTCGCATCTGCGATGGCCGGCAAGAATATCGATCAGACGTCAGCTCTTAAGATGATGTACTACGCGAAGCCGTCTTCGTGGATTCGCGCGAATGATCACAGCGCAGATGAAGAGCCGAATCTTAGACTCTGAAGTCGCAGGGCTTTTGAGGATTGGGAGGGTGAGGCCAAAGCCTCAGAAATCGCGCGAGATCAAGAATGTGCTTTAAGCGTCAGTTCTTGATCTTCAGACTGCGCTTCAACATCGAAGAATTTGAATGAAGCACCAGCGCTTGGCGCTGAGAGGAAAGCGCGAGATCGCAGCTTGCGATCTCGCGCCGGTTGTAGTTGCGAAGGTTTAAGATTTGGTTTGGCCGTCGAGAGCGCGTCAGTTGCTTGACTCTCGCGTCCCGGACGCGGTGCAGCGCGTAAGCGGTGCACCGTAGAGCCGGGACCCATGGCCCCCGGATCAGCAGCGCATCACTTGCGCGCCGCGCTGCGTCCGGGGAAAGAGGCCTTAGTTCTTGCTCTTGTCGACCAGCGCGCCCTTCTTGATCCAGGGCATCATGTCGCGGAGCTTCGCGCCGACTTCCTCGATCGGGTGGGCCGCGAGCTTGGCGCGGGTCGCCTTGAACGAGGTCTGGTTGACCTTGTTCTCGAGCATCCAGTCGCGCGAGAACTTGCCGGACTGGATGTCGTTGAGAACCCGCTTCATCTCCTTCTTGGTCTCGTCGGTGATGATGCGCGGGCCGGTGACATACTCGCCGTATTCGGCGGTGTTGGAGATCGAGTAGTTCATGTTGGCGATGCCGCCTTCATAGATCAGGTCGACGATCAGCTTCACCTCGTGGAGGCACTCGAAATAGGCCATCTCAGGGGCGTAGCCGGCTTCGACCAGGGTCTCGTAGCCGCCCTTGATCAGTTCGACCAGGCCGCCGCAAAGCACCACCTGCTCGCCGAACAGGTCGGTCTCGCACTCTTCCTTGAAGGTGGTCTCGATGATGCCGGCGCGGCCACCACCGACAGCCGAAGCGTAGGAAAGGCCGAGGTCATGGGCGTTGCCCGAGACGTCCTTGGCGATCGCGATCAGGCAGGGCACGCCGCCGCCGCGCTGATACTCGGAGCGCACGGTGTGGCCGGGGCCCTTCGGGGCGATCATCAGCACGTCGAGGTCGGCGCGCGGATCGAGCAGGTTGAAGTGGACGTTGAGGCCGTGGGCGAAGACGAGCGCGGCGCCCTTCTTCATGTTGTCGTGCAGGTGCTCGCGGTAGATGTCGCCCTGGAGCTCGTCCGGGGTCAGCATCATGACGAGGTCGGCCCATTTGGCGGCCTCGGCGACTTCCATCACCTTGAAGCCGGCGTTCTCCGCCTTCTTGGCCGAGGCCGAGCCCTTGCGCAGCGCAATCGCCACCTCCTTGACGCCGGAGTCCTTCAGGTTGAGCGCATGGGCGTGGCCCTGGCTGCCATAGCCGACGATGGCGACCTTCTTGCCCTTGATCAGGTTCAGGTCGGCGTCGCGATCGTAATAAACACGCATAGTCGTTTCCTCATTGAGGGCCGAAAATCGGCCAATGGTCAGGGTCCAAAGGTGAAATTTGCGGATTTCGGGGGCTGTCTAGAGCATTTTCCGCCCCGAAGGAAACCCGTTTCTGCATGGAAATCCGCGACATCATGCATCCATGAAAACGGGGTAGAGAGAGGCAAGCAACAGAACAGGCGCGGACAAGGCGCTCTGAGGTCAGGACCGGCCGGAGCGCGCTCCCGAACAGGGCCCAGACCACGGTCGAGACCGTGCCTACGATCAGGCTGATCAAGGTCTGGATGGCGATATTGACGGGGAATTGGGCAATGGCCGCATAGGCAGTGATGGTGCCGATCACGATCACCCAGCCCTTGGCATTGATCCACTGGAACATGGCCGCGCCCCAGAAGGTCATCGGGCCCCTGCCCTTCTCCTCGCCCGGCTTGGTCGGGCCGGAAAGGGCGATCGCGGCAGCCAGATAGATCAAATAGGCGGCGCCGGCATATTTCAGGATGGTCTGGAGGATCGGATAGGCCAGGAAGACCGTCCCCAGCCCCAGACCGACCGTTGCGACCATGAAAGCAAAGCCGATGGTGATCCCGGCGATGTGCGGAATGGTGCGGCGGAAGCCGTAGGTCAGGCCCGACGACAGCAGCATGATGTTGTTCGGCCCGGGGGTAAAGTACATCACGACCGCAAAGACGATGAAGGCATAGAGGAGCGACATCTTCACCTCACGCTGTCTTCGGCAGGACTTGCGGGCGCCTGGCCAGCAGCATCACCGCGATACCGCCGATCACAGTCAGCATGCCGGCGAGCCGCAGGGGTCCGAACCGTTCGCCGAACACGATGCTGGACGCAGCCGAGCCGACGAAGGGGACCAGCAGCGCGAACGGCACGACCTGCGCAGCCGGATAGTCGCGCAAGAGCCGGCCCCACAGCCAATAGGCGATGCTGGTCGAAACACCGCCAAGCGCCAGCATGCAGAGGGCTGACGTCAGCGACATGTGCGTCAGCGCTCGCCAGGTCGGCCCGGGACCATTGGCGATCAGCGCCAGCGCGAACAGCGGCACGGCCGACGTCAGGCACAGCCAGGCGAAGAGCTCGAACATCGGAACGCCGCGGGCGCCGCGCAGCAGGAGATTGCCGATCGCGAAGGAGATCGGCGAGATCATCAGCACGGCGAAGGCACTGACGCTGAAATCATAGCCGACGGTGCCGCAGATCAAGAGCAGGCCGACCGCGGCAATGGCAACGCCTGATGTCTGGACCGGCGTCGGCCGTTCGCCGAAGGCGAGCACGGCAAAGCCGATGGTGAACAGCGCCTGGCTCTGCACGACGACGCTCGTGAGCCCCACCGGCACGCCATGGGCGATACCGTAGGCCTGAGACAGGAACTGGCCGAGGAAAAGCGTGAAGCTGATCGCGATCAGGAGCGGCCAGGCGATGTCAGGCTTGCGGATGAACAGGCAGGGCACCGCGGCGATCGAAAAGCGCAGTGCAGTCATCAACTCCGGCGACAATTCGTCGAGCGCCAGCCGGCTCGCCACGAAGGCAAGTCCCCAGACGATCGCCACCATGACGGCGATGAGGATGTCGGCCGGCTTCATTGTTCTTCTTCGGGCTCTGTTCTGTTGCGTGTTCTTGTCGTTCAGCCTTGCTCGCCGGCGCTTACGTCGAAGGGGTGGGTTTGCACAGCAGATAGGTGCCGTGCATGGGGGCGTGGTAGTCGGCCGAGACCAGCGTGAAGCCGACGTCAGTCAGCATCCGCTCCATCACCCAGCCGAAGGTGGAATATTCGTCGCGCATATGCGTGACGACGCTCTCGCGCGAAAACTCGTGGTTCTTGATCTGGAAGTCGGCCCATTGCTCGACGTCGCGCTCTGCCGCATCCGGCATCGAGACGAAGACGATGTCGCGCAGATAGAAGCTCGCGCCCGGCTTCAGCGCGCGATAGATGCGCGACAGCGCCACCACCTTCCAGAAATCCGGCAAATGATGCAGCGTGAATTCGCTGACGATGAGGTCGTAGGAGTCCGGCTGATAGGCGAAGCTGAGCAGGCCGGCCGACTGCGTCGCGACCTTGGCCTTGCGGTCACGGGCATAGATCTCGGCAAGAGCCAGCATCGCCGGCGAGATATCGATGGCGTCGACCTCGGCGCCCATCAGCGCGGCTTCGGTCGCGAGCACGCCGTTGCCGCAGCCGATGTCGGCGATGCGCCAGCCCCGCTGTACGCCGAGCATTTTCAGCGCGGCGCGCGCGCGCAGATCGGCGTCATCGTGATTGTCGTAGATCGAAGCGACCGCGGGCTCGATGCCCATCCGGTTGCGTTCGTTGTAGTACCAGTCGCGCGCCAGCATGGTTCACATCCCTTCAGGCCCGCGACCGATCGCGGCAACGCCCGTGCGCGACACCTCGACCAGGCCGATGGGACGCATCAGGTCGATAAACTGATTGATCTTGTCCGTATTGCCGGTGATCTCGAACACGAAGCTCTCGGTAGTGGCGTCGATCACGCGCGCGCGGAATGCGTCCGCGAGCCGCAGCGCCTCGACGCGATGTTCGCCTTCCCCGCGCACCTTCACCATCGCCAGTTCGCGCTCGATCGAGCGCTTGGTCTGCGTCATGTCGACGACGCGATAGACCGGGATCATGCGGTCGAGCTGGTGCTTGATCTGCTCGATCACCATCGGCGTGCCCGTGGTGACGATGGTGATGCGCGAGAGATGTTTTTGGGCTTCGGTCTCGGAGACCGTGAGACTCTCGATGTTGTAGCCGCGTCCCGAGAACAGGCCGATGACGCGGGCGAGCACGCCGGGCTCGTTCTGCACGAGCACCGAAAGCGTATGCGTCTCGTTGGGATCGTGGCGGTCCTCGAGGAAATAGGCGGATGCGGGCTGGTTCATTATCGTCCCCTCAAATGTCTCTCTTGTCATGCCCCGCGAAGGCGGGGCATCCAGTAATCACCGGCGCCTGAGATTCCCACGACCGCCGCGGCGTACTGGATCGCCCGGTCGAGCCGGGCGATGACAGCGGTGTTGTTGATCCGACCCGCAACATCATGCGACCACCCTTTGGGTTGTCGGCGCGTCCGTCCCGACCCATCGGCGGAACAGATCGAAATCGATATTGCCGCCCGAGAGCACGAGACCCACTCGTCTGCCCCCGAGCTTGCTCTTCTCCTGCAGCGCAGCGGCAAGCGCGGCCGCGCCGGCGCCTTCGGCGAGATTGTGCGTGTCGGTCCAATAGGCGCGGATCGCCGCGCCGACCTCGTCGTCGGTGACCTGCACAATGCGCGAAGCGCCCTTGCGGATGAGTGCGAGCGCGTCCGCGTCGGGAATGCGCGTCGCCATGCCGTCGGCGAGCGTGTTGCTGGTCTCCGTCGTCACGACCGTGCCCGCCGCAAACGACAGCGCGTATGACGGCGCCTCCGTCGACTGCACGCCGACGATCTCGGTCTTCAGGCCGAGCAAGTCGCGCGCCATGATGCAGCCGCAGATGCCTGAGCCCTGGCCAATCGGCACGTAGAGAATGTCGAGGTCAGGTGCGGCCCGGAACAATTCCAGCGCATAGGTCGCAACGCCCAGCACCAGGTCCGGGTGGAACGACGGCACCATGTGCAGGCCGGCGAACTGCGCACGGCGCTCGGCCTCCTCGCGGGCGGCCTGAAAGTCCTCGCCGTGCTCAACGAGCTCGGCGCCAAAGGCCGTCATCGCGCGGTTCTTCTCGACCGAGTTGCCGCGCGGCACGTAGATCACCGCCGGCACGCCGTGGCGGCTTGCGGCAAACGCCAGGCTCTGCCCGTGATTGCCGCGCGTTGCCGAGATGATGCCGGGCGTGTTCGGCTGCTCGCGCTTCAACCGCTCGAGATAGACGAGCCCGCCGCGCACCTTGAAGGCGCCGATCGGCGTGTGGTTCTCATGCTTGACGACGACGCGGGTACCGAGCCGCTGGCTCAGCAGCGGCCAGGCGTGTGCCGGCGTCGCCGGCACCGCCTGCCCCACGATCGCATGTGCGCGTTCGAGTTCCTTCAGGTCGAACATCGCATCACACCAGCGCCTTGCCGCCGGCGAACGCGACTGCCGTGGCCTCGTCATTGGCCTGCTCCGGCAACAGCATCTCGTTATGCGCCTTGCCGGAGGGGATCATCGGGAAGCAGTTTTCGAGCGCCGCGACGCGGCAGTCGAACAGCACCGGACGCTTGACCGAGATCATCTCCTTGATCGCGCCGTCGAGATCGGAGGGCTTGTGCGCCTGGATGCCGACGCCGCCATAGGCTTCCGCGAGCTTGACGAAATCCGGCAGCGCCTCCGAGTACGAATGCGACAGCCGGTTGCCGTGCAGCAGCTGCTGCCACTGCCGCACCATGCCCATGTACTGGTTGTTCAGGATGAAGATCTTGATCGGCAGCTCGTACTGCACGGCCGTCGACATCTCCTGGATCGTCATCTGCACCGAGGCATCGCCGGCGATGTCGATGACGAGGCTGTCCGGGTGGGCCACCTGCACGCCGACCGCGGCCGGCAGGCCGTAACCCATGGTGCCGAGACCGCCGGACGTCATCCAGCGATGCGGCTCCTCGAAGCCGAAGAACTGTGCCGCCCACATCTGGTGCTGGCCGACCTCGGTGGTGATGTAGACGTCCTTGCCGCGCGTCAGCTCGAACAGGCGCTGGATCGCGTGCTGCGGCAGAATGACGTCGTTGTTCTTCTTGAAGTACAGCGAATTGCGCGCGCGCCATTGCGCGATCTGCTGCCACCACGCCTTGATGTCGGGCTTCTTCGCCTCGGCCTTGAACACCTGCAGGATGTCGCCGAGGATGTTGCCGCAGTCCCCGATGATCGGGATATCGACACGGATGTTCTTGTTGATCGAGGACGGATCGATGTCGATGTGGATCTTCTTCGAGTTGGGGGAGAACGCGTCGACGCGGCCGGTGATGCGGTCGTCGAAGCGCGCGCCGACGCACAGCATGACGTCGCAGTCATGCATGGTCATGTTGGCTTCGTAAGTGCCGTGCATGCCGAGCATGCCGAGCCAGTTCTTGCCCGACGCCGGATAGGCGCCCAGGCCCATCAGCGTGGAGGTGATCGGGAAGCCCGTGACCTCGACCAGCTCGCGCAACAGTTTCGAGGCCTCAGGCCCGGAATTGATCACGCCGCCGCCGGAATAGATCACCGGACGCTTGGCATTGGCGAGCAGCGAAACGGCTTTGCGGATCTGCATCGCGTCGCCCTTCACGCGCGGCGCGTAGGAGACGTGCACGTCGGACTTGCGCGGCGGATGGTAGGTGCCGGTCGCGAACTGCACGTCCTTCGGCACGTCGACCAGCACCGGGCCCGGCCGGCCCGAGGTCGCGACGTAGAATGCCTCGTGCAGGACCTTGGCGAGATCGTTGACGTCGCGCACCAGCCAGTTGTGCTTGGTGCAGGGACGCGTGATGCCCACGGTGTCGCATTCCTGGAACGCGTCATTGCCGATCAGATGGGTCGGCACCTGGCCGGTGATGCAGACCAGCGGGATCGAATCCATCAGCGCGTCCGTCAGCGGCGTCACCATGTTGGTGGCGCCGGGGCCGCTCGTCACCAGCACGACGCCAGGCTTGCCGGTCGAGCGCGCATAGCCTTCCCCGGCATGGCCCGCGCCCTGCTCGTGCCGGACCAGGATGTGCTGGATCTCGCTCTGCTGGAATATCTCGTCATAGATCGGAAGCACCGCGCCGCCGGGATAGCCGAAGATGTCGGTCACGCCATGATCGATGAGCGCGCGCACGATCATCGCGGCGCCGGTCATCTGGTTCGGATCGTGGCTGTTCTCGGTCATTGTCTTGCTCCGGATGCGCTGTTGTCAGCGGCTTCTTCGAGGTCTGGTTCGGGAAATAAAAAAGGGCCCCAAGAGGCCCCATGCGCACCGCTCGGTTTTGGATGGCCGCTAGCCATCCCCGGCGATGCGCCTGGGTACGACGACGATAAGGAGTTTGGTAATAATGTTACGCATGAGGTCGGCCCGGCTTCCCAAAGGTTGCGCGAACCATAGCGGCCAAAGCCCGGATGTCAAGGCAATGCGGCCATTTTCGCGCGATTTCGAGAAGTGTAGCGGCGTTCCGGCGGTTCGGCGAGAGAGAATTTATGGCGGAAGCGCAAAAGCTCGTCATTCCGGGGCGCTCGCGCAAGGCGAGCGAGCCCGAAATCCATAACCCCAGGCCGTGATTTGACGCGAAGCGATGGCCGGCAATCATCGCCACTCGCCCGATTGGGGTTATGGGTTTCGGGCTCGCGCTGCGCGCGCCCCGGAACGACGGCTGAGCGAGACGCCTCACCCCGCCCTCACGGCAGCAGCCAGCCACCCCCTCGCCTCCTCGGGCTTCACCCATTCGAACTCGGGCAATTGGTGCCGGAACCAGGTGAACTGGCGTTTGGCGTAATGGCGGGTGTCGGCTTGGCCGATCGCCGCCGCCTCGTCCAGGCTGATCTCGCCACGGAGGTGCCGGATCAGCGTAGGCACGCCGTGGGCCTTCATCGCCGGCAGCAGCGGATCGAGATCGCGCGCGGCGAGCTGCTCGACCTCCTTGAGAGCGCCGGCCCCAAGCATGGCGTCGAAGCGGGCATCGATGCGGGCGTAAAGCTCATCGCGCTCGGGAGCGAGAAACAGCGCGCTGAAACTGTCTTTCGGCAACAGCGGCGGCTGGCCCTCGCGATGCCAGTCGAGCAGCGAGCGTCCGGTCGCCTCGACCACTTCGAGCGCGCGTGCGATGCGGGTGCGGTCGCGCACATTCAGCCGCCCGGCGGCGGCCGGATCGCGGGCAGCGAGTTCCGCATGCAGCGCCTCGACGCCGCCCTGCTCGAGCCGCGCACGCACGCTGTCGCGCACCTCGGGCGGGATCGGCGGCACCGTCGAGAGGCCCCTCGTCAGCGCCTTGAAATAGAGCCCGGTGCCGCCGATGAAGATCGGCAGGCGGCCTTGCGCCCGGGCCTCGGCGAGCGCTGCCGCCGCATCCGCGAGCCAGGCGCCGGCGGAGAAATTCACGGCCGCGTCGACATGGCCATAGAGACGGTGCGGGACCTGCGCCTCCTCCTCCTGCGTCGGGCGCGCCGTGATGACGCGCAGATCGCGATAGACCTGCATGGAATCGGCATTGATCACCACGCCGCCGGCATTCAGCGCAAGCTCGAGCGCGAGCGCCGACTTGCCGCTGGCGGTCGGGCCTGCGATAAGCACGGCCTTGCTCACTTGCCCCTCGCTCACGAAAACCTCAAATGTCCCTCGTCGCCACGCTGATCTGCAACCCCAATAGTCCCGCGCTCGACTCTACCATCGTCGACGGCGCGCGTGCCGTGCTGCCCTCGGCCGCGCCCGCGCACTGGCTGTTCGACGGGGTCGCGGTCGACATTCCCTTTGGTGCGCAGGATAACCTCGAAGGCGATCGTCACGCCATTGAAGAGCGGTTGCGCGAGCTGCGCGGCGACCTGCCGATCGACATCGTCGTGCAGCCTGTCGGCTTCCGGCGCAAGAGACTTTTGCTCGCCGACATGGATTCTACCATGATCGGCCAGGAGTGCATCGACGAGCTCGCCGATTTCGTCGGGCTCAAGGCGCATGTCGCTGGAATCACCGAGCGCGCGATGCGCGGCGAGATCGAGTTCGAGCCCGCCTTGCGCGAACGCGTCGCGCTGCTGAAGGATCTGCCGGTCGGCGTCGTCGACGACGTCCTCGCCAAGCACATCACGCTGACGCCAGGCGGACGCCAACTGGTCGCGACCATGCGCGCCCACGGCGCCTATACCTGTCTCGTGTCCGGCGGCTTCACGCTGTTCACGAATGCGGTCGCCGCGAAAATCGGCTTCGAGGAGAACCGCGCCAACGAGCTGATCGTGCGCGACGGCAAGTTCACCGGCGAAGTGAAGGAGCCGATCCTCGGCCGCGCGGCGAAACTTGCGACGCTGGTCGACCTGATCGAGTCGTTTGATCTCGATGAGATCGATACGCTGGTCGTCGGCGACGGCGCGAACGATCTCGCGATGATCCAGGCCGCAGGGCTGGGTGTCGCCTATCACGCCAAGCCTGCCGTGGCGGCTGCGGCGGCCGCGCGGATCGATCATGGCGATCTCACCGCGCTGCTCTATGCGCAAGGGTACCGGCGCGACGAGTTCGTCGAAGCTTGACGTCTCCTACGACGTCATCACCCGCGAATGCGGGTGATCCAGTATTCCAGAGACAGCGACGTACACGGAGAGGCCACGGCGTACTGGATGCCCCGCCTTCGCGGAGCATGACAGTGAGTGTGTGGCCGAGAGCGTGCCTTACTGCACGCTCAGCGCTACGAAGCGCAGCTCGCCGTCGCCGTTGGAGACGAGCAGCAGTACCGACTTCTTGCCGTCCTTCTTGAGCTGGTCGATGCGCTTCTGGACGTCGGCGCCGCTGGAGACAGCCTCCTGCGCCACCTCGACGATGACGTCGCCGGCCGAGAGCCGCTTGTCGGCGGCATCCGAATTGGCGTCGACATTGGTGACGACCACGCCTTTGACCGTATCCTTGATCTTGTAGCGCGTGCGCAGGTCCTTGTTCAGCGTCGCCAGATCAAGGCCGAGCGCTTTCTGCGTCACCGGCTTCTCCGGCACCGGCTCGTCGGTCTTCACTGCGGCCTGGACCTTGTCGGGATCCTGCAAGCGGCCGAGCTTGACGCGCTTGGTCTCCTCCTGACCCTTGCGGATGACGACGACGTCGACCTCCTTGTCGACCGCCGTATCGGCGACGACGCGGGAGAGATCCTTCGGGTCCTTGATGTCCTTGCCGTCGAACTTGACGACGACGTCGCCAGGCTCGATGCCGGCGGGCTTGGCCGGGCCCTTCTCGTCGACACCTGCGACCAGCGCGCCGCGCGGCGGCTTGATGTTGAGGCTTTCGGCGATCTCGTCCGTCACGCTCTGAATGCGCACGCCGAGCCAACCGCGCCGCAGCTCGCCGAACTGGCGAAGCTGGTCGACGACGCCGGCTACCGTCTTCGACGGCACGGCGAAGCCGATGCCGATCGAGCCGCCGGAGGGCGAGATGATGAGAGTGTTGACGCCGATGACCTCGCCTTCGAGGTTGAACAGCGGGCCGCCGGAATTGCCGCGGTTGATGGCGGCGTCGGTCTGGATGTAGCTGTCATACGGGCCCGACGAGATGTCGCGGTTTTTGGCCGAGACGATGCCGGCAGTCACCGTGCCGCCGAGGCTGAAGGGATTGCCGATCGCGACCACCCAGTCGCCGAGACGCAGCTTGTCGGAGTCGCCGAACTTCACCGAGACCAGCGTCTTCGGCGGCTTGAACTTCAAGACGGCGAGGTCGGTCTTCTTGTCGACGCCGACGAGCTCGGCCTTGACCTTGGTGCCGTCGTTGAGAATGACGTTGATCTCGTCGGCATCCGCGATGACGTGATTATTGGTCACGACGATACCGGAGGTGTCGATGATGAAACCGGAGCCCAGAGAGTTGGTCTTGCGCGGCGGACCGTTGTCACCCCTGTCGCCACCCTTGCTGCCGCCACCGGGACCGCGGCGGTTCTTGAAGAAGTCGTCGAAGAACTCCTCGAAGGGTGAGCCGGGCGGCAGTTGCGGCATGGTGTTGGTGCCGCCGCCCTTGGCTTCGACGGTCTGCGAGGTCGAGATGTTGACGACCGCGTCGATCACCTTTTCGGCGACGTCGGCGATGCCCTCCGGTCCGCGCGCGTAAGCCGGCGAACCGAACGCGCTGAACGCGCTGATGGCGATCGCAGCCAGCCCAAGTCGCACGCAATGGCGCAAACGGGTCGTGGCAATGGTGGCAGCGGTCATTGTGATCTCCGAAAGAGAATTAAGGATTCGTTCTCCAGACTGCGCTCGAACGGGGTGGCGGCGCAAGCACGGAGGTTAACGGGCCTCAAGACCCGGATAATAAGGCGAAAAACCGGCGGCTTCGCTTCACTTTAGCGTTCGCCTTGCAGGTGCCGGGCTCAGTGGTGCCGGATCCACCAGATCAGGATCAGGCCAGCCACGGCCGAGCAGATGCCCACGGCGCGCAGGATGTGATCGGGAGTTGCAAGCGCGCTCTTCATCGCCTTGCGCATCCAGGCGGGACTTGCCGCGAACATCAAGCCTTCCAGCACAAACAGGATGCCTAAGCCGATGAGGAAGTCGGCAAACGCTATGGACCTCATCGGACTGGAACCTCCCCTTGTGCCGTTCTTGTTCCGCGAAGGGGCGGCTTTGGCGCCGCCCCTTGTATCGTCTTACTGTTTCGGCGCCGCCTGCGCTTCGGCGCCCGCTTTGCCGCTTGGGCTACCGAAGTACCGGAAGAAATCCGAGTTCGGCCGCAGCAGATAGCGGGTGTCGCTCGAGCGCAGCCCGGTCTCATAGGCCGACATCGAACGGAAGAAGGCGAAGAAGTCCTGGTCCTTGCCGTAGGCTTCCGCGAGCAGCCGGGTGCGTTCCGCTTCACCGGCGCCGCGCGTCTGCTCGGCCTGCGACCTGGCTTCTGCCTCGATCACAGTCGCCTCGCGGTCAGCCTTGGCGCGGATTTCCTGCGCCTTCTGGCCGCCCTGCGCACGGAACTCGGCCGCTTCACGCTGGCGCTCGGTCTTCATCCGATCGTAGACCGCCTGGCTGTTCTGCTCGGGCAGGTCGGCGCGGCGAATCCGGACGTCAACGACCGAGATACCGTAGCCGTCGGCCTCGCGGTCGAGCTGCTCGCGGATGCGGCCCATCAGCTTCTCGCGCTCGTCGCGCACCACCGTGATGAAGGTGACCTCGCCGAGCACGCGGCGCAGAGCCGCGTTGAGCAGCGTGGTGAGCTGGAGGTTGGCCGCCTGGATCGAGCCGACGCTCTGATAGAAGCGCAGCGCGTTCTTGATGCGGTAGCGCGCAAAGGCATCGACCACGAGCCGCTTCTGGTCGGAGGCGATCACTTCCTGCGACGGGTTCTCCAGATCGAGGATACGATTGTCGATGCTGATCACACTGTCGATGAACGGCGCCTTGAAGTTCAGCCCGGGCTCGGTGACGACCTTCACGGGTTCGCCGAGCCGGACCACGAGCGCCTGCTCGGTCTGCTGCACCGTGAAGACCGAGCTGTAGGCCACGATCAGGATGAGCAAGAGGACGATCAGCGAGACGATGCCTGTAACCGGAGACCTCATCGGGTGCCTCCGCTCTGCTGGCCGGAGGTGGCCGGCGGCCGCTTCGGCGTCAGCTCGTTGAGCGGGAGGAACGGCACGACACCGCCTTGGCCCGTCGCGGCGCCGTCATAGACGAGCTTTTCCGAGCCGCCGAGCACGCGCTCCATCGTCTCCAGATAGATCCGTTCACGCGTCACGTCCGGCGCCTTCTTGTATTCCTCGTACACTTTCAAAAACCGCGCGCTCTGACCCTTGGCGTCGGCGACCGTCTGCTGACTGTAGCCTTCCGCGGCCTGGAGGATCTGCGCGGCACGGCCGCGCGCTTCCGGCACGACACGGTTGGCATAGGTCTGGGCCTCGTTCTGCAACCGCTCGAGGTCGGCGCGCGCCGCCTGCACGTCGCGGAAGGCGTCGATGACCTGCGCCGGCGGGTCGACCTTCTGCATCTGCACCTGGGTGATCAGAATGCCGGAGCCGTAACCGTCGAGCGTCCTCTGCATCAGTTCCTGCACGCCCTGCTCGGTGGTGTTGCGGGCGCCGGTCAGGATCGGCTGGATCTGCGAGCGGCCGATCACCTCGCGCATCGCGCTTTCGGCGACCGCCTTCACGGTACCCTCGGGATTCTGGATGTTGAACAGGAAGTCGCCGACGCCGTCGGGCTTGATACGCCAGAGCACGGTGAAGTCGACGTCGACGATATTCTCGTCGCCGGTCAGCATCAGGCTCTCTTCCGGCACGTCGCGGATGGTGCGGCCGCGCCGTGACGGATCGTCGATCAGCGTCATGCCGATGGAAATGGTCGAGACACGCAGCGCCTTGGGCAGCAGCACCGTCTCGATCGGATAGGGCAGATGGTAGTTCAGGCCCGGCTGCACGGTGCGCACATGCTTGCCGAAGCGCAGGACGACGCCGAGCTCTTCCGACTGCACACGGAAGAAGCCGGAGGCGAGCCAGATCGCGACGATGAACAGCACGATGACGGTGATGCCGATGCCGCTGAAATATCCGCCGGGCAGGAGCTGCTGGAGCCGGTCCTGGCCGCGTCGCAGAAGGTCTTCCAGATCCGGCGGCCTCGGCCCGACCGGTTGCGGGCCTGTGCCCCATGGCCCTTTCGAGCCCGAGCCCCACGGGCCACCGCCCTGATTCTTCCACGGCATTCGACAGTCTCCTCGGCAGGGTCTGGAATTGCCCCCGCCCGCTTTGTCCGGTCCGGCTTTATAGGGGACGCCTTGCCCCCTTACAACGCACGCCTGACCGCCTCCGAGCTATGCCGCGCTGGGGAAATGTCAATGTAAACATTGGTCAAAGCGGTTAATGTTGCTGCCGCCGACGATATGTCACATAGGAGAAGTCGGCGCTGTCGTCGCCTGCCGCCGGATGACGGACGCGCGCGACCTCCTCCCAATCTACGTTGCTGATCTCAAAAACAGTGTCGCCCTCGGGCCGCGCGTGCACCTCGGTGACTTCGAGCCGGTCGGCGCGATCGAGCCATTGCCGGTAGATCTCGGCGCCGCCGATCACGGCGATCTCGGCGACCGAGCGCCGCAGGGCATCGCCGCGCGCGATCGCATAGGCATCAGCCGAGGACGTGGTCACGACGGCGCCAGCCGCACGGAAGCTCGCATCGCGGGTGATGACGATGTTGGTGCGGCCCGGCAGCGGCCGGGGCAGCGACTCGAAGGTCTTGCGGCCCATCACCACGGGCTTGCCGATGGTGAGCGCCTTGAAGCGCTGCATGTCGGATTTCAGCCGCCATGGAATCGCGTTGCCCGCGCCGATGACGCCGTTCTCCGCGATGGCGACGATGAAGACGATCTCCATCAGCGCGCCCTCCCCGCAAGCCGCGTCAATGCATCACCGGTGACGCGGCACAGCGTCCAGTCATCCATCATGACGGCGCCAAGGGACTTGTAGAACGCGATCGACGGCGCGTTCCAGTCCAGCACTGCCCATTGCAGCCGTGACCAGCCGTTGTCGACGCATTCCTTCGCAAGATAGTTGAGCAGTGCCTTGCCGATGCCCTTGCCGCGATGCGAGGGCCGCACATAGAGATCCTCGAGATAGATGCCGTGGCGGCCGCTGAAGGTGGAGAAATTTGTAAACCACGCAGCGAAGCCGACCGCCTCGCCGTTCCATTCGGTGAGTGCGCAATAGAGCCGAGGATTCGCGCCGAACAGCGCCTCCGCAATCATCGCTTCCGTCGCTTCGACCTCGTGCGTGAGCTTCTCGTACTCGGCGAGTTCGCGGATGAAGGAGAGAACGAGCCCGGCCTCGCCCGGGCGCGCGCGGCGGATGTTGAGCGACATTTATACCGCGACTTCCGCCTTGATATGCGGATGCGGGTCGTAGCCGACGAGCTCGAAATCCTCAAAGCGGAAGTAGAAGATATCCTTCACGTCCGGATTGATCCGCATCACCGGCAGTGGACGTGGCGTCCGCGTCAGTTGCAGCCGCGCCTGCTCCAGATGATTGGAGTAGAGATGCGTGTCGCCGAGCGAGTGCACGAAGTCGCCGGGCTTCAAGCCCGTGACCTGCGCGACCATCATCGTGAGCAGCGCGTAGGAGGCGATGTTGAAGGGGACGCCGAGGAAGACGTCAGCCGAGCGCTGATAGAGCTGGCACGACAGTTTGCCGTTCGCGACATAGAACTGGAACAGCAGGTGGCAGGGCGGCAGCGCCATCTTCTCGACGTCAGCCGGATTCCAGGCGGTGACGATCAGCCGGCGCGAATCCGGGTTTTTCTTGATCATCTCGACGACATTGGCGATCTGGTCGATGCTGCGCCCGTCGGCCGTAGGCCAGGAGCGCCATTGATGGCCGTAGACCGGCCCGAGATCGCCATTGGCGTCAGCCCATTCGTCCCAGATGGTGACGCCGTTGTCGCGCAGATATTTGATGTTGGTGTCGCCTTTGAGGAACCACAGCAGCTCGTGCACGATCGCCTTCAGCGGCAACCGCTTGGTGGTCAGCATAGGAAAGCCGGCCGCAAGGTTGAAGCGCATCTGATGGCCGAACACCGACAGTGTGCCGGTGCCGGTCCGGTCGCGCTTCTCGGCGCCGTCCGAAAGAATCCGCTCGAGCAGGTCCTGATACTGGTGCATTTGCGTGCGCTATGGGCCTTTTGGGGGACGGCGAACTTAGCGGCCGGTCCCGTGCTTCGACAGCAGCGATTCGCTGCTTCGCACAGATTATACCCGGAAAAGTGAGCGTTCCGCCGGCAAACGACAAGGGGCGGAACTTGCGTCCCGCCCCTGCCCTACCCTCTTGATAATACTGGCCAAGTGGGCAAACGCCGGCCTCAATTCTCCGATTCCGTGAACACCTCGTCGCGCTTGGCGCGCAGCACCGGCAGAACCGTGAGCACCAGGAGGGCGGCTGCGATCGCGAGCAGCACGGCGGAGAGCGGACGCGTCACGAACACGCTCCAGTCGCCGCGCGAGATCAGCAGCGCGCGGCGCAGGTTCTCCTCCATCAGCGGTCCGAGCACCATGCCGAGCAGCAGCGGTGCCGGCTCGAAATCGTGCTTGATCAGCCAGTAGCCGACGAGGCCAAACACGCCTGCGAGAATGACGTCGACCGGCGCGTTGTTCACCGAGTAGATGCCGATCGCGCAGAAGATCACGATCGAGGGGAACATCAGCCGGTAGGGCACGCGCAACAGGCGCACCCAGATGCCGACCAGCGGCAGGTTGATGATGATCAGCATGAGGTTGCCGATCCACATCGAGGCGATCATGCCCCAGACGAGGTCCGGCTGCTTCTGCATCACCTGCGGGCCCGGCACGATGCCGTGAATGGTCATCGCGCCGACCATCAGCGCCATCACCGCGTTCGGCGGGATGCCGAGCGTGAGCAGCGGGATGAAGGACGTCTGCGCCGCAGCGTTGTTGGCGCTCTCCGGCGAAGCCACGCCTTCGATCGCGCCGCGGCCGAACCGCGACGGATTCCTCGCAATCTTCTTCTCCAGCGTATAGGCGGCGAAGGACGCGATGACCGCGCCGCCACCGGGGAGGATGCCGAGGATCGATCCGAGGATGGTGCCGCGTCCGATCGCGGGCGCCGAGTCGATCAGGTCTTTCCTGGTCGGCATCAAGCCCGTGATCTTCTGCTGCACGAGATCGCGGTTCATCTCCGCGCCGGCGTCGAGGTTGCGGATGATCTCGGCAAAGCCGAACACGCCCATCGCCACCGTCGCAAAGCCGAGGCCGTCGGCGAGTTCGGGGATGTTGAAGGCCATGCGCGAGGCACCGGTCTCGATGTCGGAGCCGACCATCGACAGCAAAAGGCCGAACACGATCATGGCAATCGCCTTGAGCACCGAACCTTTCGCCAGCACCACTGCGAAGATCAGGCCGAGCACCATCAGCGAGAAGTATTCGGCCGGACCGAACGCCAGCGCGAGTTTTGTGAGCGGCGCGCCGAGAACGGCGATCAGGACGGTCGCCACGCAGCCGGCGAAGAACGAGCCGATCGCCGCAATCGCCAGCGCCGGACCGGCACGGCCCTGCTTGGCCATCTGATGGCCGTCGATGGCCGTGACGACGGAGGTCGCTTCACCGGGGATATTGACCAGGATCGAGGTGGTCGAGCCGCCATATTGGGCGCCGTAATAGATGCCGGCGAGCATGATCAGCGCGCCGACCGGCGGCAGCCCGAACGTGATCGGCAGCAGCATCGCAACCGTTGCAACCGTGCCGATGCCCGGCAGCACGCCGACCAGCGTGCCGACGAGGGCCCCGATCAGGCACATCAGGATATTGATCGAGATCGGAAGCGACAGGCCGAAGAGCCACCAGGGTGACCACCAGCTGACTTGGAACACGACGCCGAAGCCGAGGCCCAGATTGTGAAAGAGATCGACCATCACGCCCTCACTGGACCAGGAATCGCGGGAACATCGGCATCGGCAATCCCAGCACGTAAGGGAATAGCAGCGCGCAGCCGAGCGTCAGGCAGGCGCCGACGATGGCGGCTTCGATCCAGCGTGTCTCGTGCGAGCCGGTCGCCGCGATCAGGAAGCTCACGAAGGCTGTGACCACGAGGCCGAGCGGCCGGATCGCCAGGGCGAAGAAGACAATCGCCGCCATCACGAACAGCGGCCCGCGCCAGGAATAATGCGACAGCCCCGCTCCTTCGCTCAGCAGTCCCGTCAGCGCGATGGCCGCGGACAGCGCGACCAGCAGCCCGCCAAACATGCGCGGCGCGGTGCCCGCACCGAACTTGAAGCCCTGCATGCCGTGCAGATCGCTCGAGGCCCACAGCGCGAACAGGGCCACCGCCATCAACACGATGCCGCCGATATAGTCCTGCGGCGCGCGGATGATCATGAAGAGCGTGAGGATCGCGACCACGATCAGAGGATAGGAGTAGATCAGCGCCAGCAGGACGTCGGAAGACAGTGTCTTCTTGGCATCGGCAGCAAAAGATCCCAGCATCGCGCCGGGAGCTCCGCCAAACAACGCTGTCGCATGGCTGATCAGGACGGTTGCCGGGCCAGGCCCGCTACCCCATCCGAAGATCGTGCCGATCGACCAGATGAATTCGAATATCTGCGGCGCGAACGCCAGCAGGACGATGCCGATCGCGACCGATGTGTTTCGCGTCGTTGTCGCCGAGTGGCCCATCGTGTCGGCCATGCATGTCTCCTCCGCGACCCCTAAGTCACGAGCCTTGTTGTTCTATTGGATGGAATTGGACCCCCACCACCAGCATCATTGCCTAGCGACTTTCATTACACAACGCCAGCAAAACCCAAGATGCCCCCGGCGAGCAACAGCCAGAGCGGATTGACGCGCGACACCGAGGCAAGCACCGCAACGGCCGCCATCAGCAGCGCGGCAATCAGCGTGTGCGAGGTGGATCGAGCTAGGATCAGGGCGCTTGCCGCCATCAGGCCGATAGACAGCGGAACCAGTGCAGCCTGGATCATGGCGGGCCAGCGTGATTGGCTGGGATGGTTGAGGAGGCGGCTCACATAGTAGGCAAGCAGGGCCGTCGGCAGGCACATCGCGAGCGTTGCCGCGAGCGCGCCGGGAATCCCGGCAACCGCATAGCCGATCAGCGTGACGATCAGGACGTTCGGGCCGGGCGAGAGCTGCGAGATCGCAAAGGCGTCGGCGAACTGCTTGTCGGTCATCCAGTGATGCACGTCGACGGCGATGCGGTGCATCTCCGGCACCGCGGCAGCCGCGCCGCCGACCGCGAACAGCGACATCAGGCCGAAGGTCGAGATCAGCGCCCAGATCGGGTTGTCGCTGTTCATGCTGCTACCTTCCGTCGCAGGGCAACCGTGATCGCGATGCTGGTGGGGATCGCGACCAGCAGCACAGCCTGGAGCGGCAGCCGAGCTACGCCGATCGCGACGAACACGGCGGCCATCAGGACGAGGGCGATGGCGTCGGCCCGCTTCAAGAGCGGCGTCATCATGCGAAAGACCACCGCAATCAGCAGCCCGACCGCCGCGCAGGACACCCCGGCAAGGGTGCGGCGCAAAACCTCCAGCTCGCCGAAATGGGCATAGAGCACGGCCAGAGCCGTCATGATCAGCGTCGGCGGCACCAATAGCCCGGCGAAGGCAGCGATACCGCCGGCCAGCCCGCGCAGGCGAGAGCCGAACACCATCGACAGGTTGACGATGTTGGGACCGGGGAGGAAGTGGCAAAGCGCAAAGGTCTCGTTGAACTCGTCCGCCGTCATCCAGCGGTGGTCGTCCACGATCGCCCGCCGCGCGAACACCAGGACGCCGCCGAAACCGGCCAGCGACATCCTGGCGAAGGCCATGAACAGGGCGAAGAGGCCCGGCGGGACGGTCTTGGCGGGACTATCCGGCTCTTGAACGGCCGGTGCGGAATCCGAGGACATGGCGGCAGCTTAAGGGGGCGATTATCCCGGCGCCAAGGCCGGCCTTGCGGGCGGCCGGCACCTATCCAAAGGAACTCACATCAAATCTCTGTCTTTCCCGACCTTTGCCCCCTATATTGGGGATGCCGGCTTGCCGGCTATGGAAATAAACGGTCGTCGCAATAAACCATTCGGACCCGGGGGCGGTACCCGGCGCCTCCACCAAAGCCCACTAGAGCTACCCGAGAAGCGGGCTTTGGCGGGGGCGAAATAGGATCGACGAGGGCGTAAAGGGCGTACTTTTTCCCGGTATTGTTCCGCCGTTATCGGGCTACTGCAATAGTTGCCAACGACAACGTTGCTCAGGTTGCTCAGGCTGCGTAACGCAGTTTGAAAGACCACTTTAAAGTCCTAGTGGGTTAAGCTCCGCTAGGCGGGGTTCGGAGGCACCTGGCAACAGAAGCCTCCACTTCCATTTTTCTCCCGCCCATTTTTTCTCGCGGGCGGGGACTCCTGTTGGCCGGTCGGGCGCGGTACCATTGCGGCTTGGCGAGTCGGCGCGGCACCGGCTAGGGAAATACGACAGGACCGATAGTCAGGATCCATAATGGCGACCGATCATATCCGATACGACGTCCTGGCACGCGACGCATTGCGCGGCGTGCTGCGGAAGGTGCTGAGCGATGCCGCAGCGCACGGATTGCCGGGCGAGCATCACTTCTTCATCACCTTCGTGTCGAAGGCGGAGGGCGCAAAGCTGTCGCCGCGGCTGCTCGCGCAATACCCCGACGAAATGACGATCATCCTGCAGCACCAGTTCTGGGATCTGACCGTGCTCGAGGACCGCTTCGAGGTTGGCCTGTCCTTTGGCGGCATCCCGGAGCGCCTGGTTGTGCCGTTCAGCGCGATCAAGAGCTTCCTCGACCCGTCGGTGAAATTCGGCCTCCAGTTCGACACCTCCGATGTCGCCGAAGTGCCGCCCGCGGCACTCCCTGCGGCCCCTGCTCCGTCGGCCGTGTCGGTCCCCGCGCCGGCTGCCGAGAAGGCGGAAGCCGAGGACGAGCCGACCGCGCCCAACCAAGGCGGCGCCGAGGTCGTGCGGCTGGATCGCTTCCGCAAGAAATGATTGAGGTCGCGGCGCGCGAGAGCGCAAGCGCGGCCAAACCATCTATATAGATGAGCATCGAGAAGCCGCGCGCATTCTGCGCGGCGGAATGGATGTGCTCATGGACAAGACGACCCGCCCCTCACGCCGCTCTTCCACCCGGATCGAGACCGACAGTTTTGGTCCCATCGAGGTCCCCGCCGACCGTTACTGGGGCGCGCAGACCGAACGCTCGCGGCAGAATTTCCGCATCGGGGAAGACCGCATGCCGATTTCGCTCGTGCATGCGCTCGGCATCGTCAAGCTGGCCGCAGCCCAGACCAATCGCGAGCTCGGCCTCATCGACCAGCGCCGTGCGAATGCCATCATCCGCGCTGCGCGCGAGGTGGTCGAGGGCAAGCTCGACGACCACTTTCCGCTGGTGGTCTGGCAGACCGGCTCGGGCACCCAGAGCAACATGAACCTCAACGAGGTGATCGCCAACCGCGCCAACGAGCTGCTCGGCGGTGAGCTCGGCACCAAGAAGCCGGTTCATCCCAACGACCACGTCAACATGAGCCAGTCGTCGAACGACTCTTTTCCCACCGCGATGCATATCGCGGCCGCCGGCCGGATCACGGCCGATCTCATTCCCGCGCTGTCCGAGCTGCTCGGCGCGCTGCGCAAGAAGGAGAAGGCATTCGCGGAGATCGTCAAGATCGGCCGCACTCATACCCAGGACGCGACGCCCCTGACGCTCGGCCAGGAATTTTCCGGCTATGCCGCACAGGTCGAAAGCGGCATCGCGCGATTGAAGGTCGCGGTGAAGGATCTCTATCCGCTCGCGCAAGGCGGTACCGCAGTCGGCACCGGTCTCAATTCAAAGCCGCGCTTTGCAAAGCTGTTCGCCAAGCATGTCGCCGGAATCACGAAACTGCCCTTCACCAGCGCCGCCAACAAGTTCGAGGCGCTGGCGTCGAACGATGCCTACGTGCTGGTGCACGGCGCAATCAATTCGGTGGCCACGGGGCTGTTCAAGATCGCCAACGACATCCGCCTGCTGGGATCGGGCCCGCGCTCGGGGCTGGGCGAACTGATCCTCCCTGAGAACGAGCCGGGATCCTCGATCATGCCCGGCAAGGTCAACCCGACCCAGTGCGAGGCGATGACCATGGTGTGCTGCCAGGTGTTCGGCAATCACACCGCGATCACGGTGGCCGGCAGCCAGGGCCATTTCGAGCTCAACGTCTTCAAGCCCGTGCTCGCCTACAACATGCTGCATTCGATCCGGCTGATGGCCGACGCCGCGCGCTCCTTCACCGAGCATTGCGTCTCGGGCATCCGCGCCGACGAGAAGCGGATCCGCGAGCTGATGGAGCGCTCGCTGATGCTGGTCACGGCACTGGCGCCGAAGATCGGCTACGACAATGCGGCCAAGGTGGCGAAAACGGCGCATGCCAACGGTACCACGTTAAAGGAAGAGGCGCTCCGGCTCGGCTTGGTGTCGTCCGACGAGTTCGAGCGGCTGGTCCAGCCCGAGAAGATGACCCGTCCCGGTTGAATTGCCGAATTTCGCTAGACCTCCGTAAAGATACGGAGGAAAAAATGGCAAGAAATATAAGATCCGGGCAAGGGGATTTGATTACCGTCAATGTTCTGGCCTTGGCGCATGCTAGGCGGGTGTTTGCCCACGACCGGGCGAAATTGATTGTTTGATGGTATCAGAGGCCGATTGACGAGGACCAAATGGCGATCAAGTCTCATGGGACGCAACGCAGCGCATCATTTCTGAAGATTTCATCCTCCCTGCCGAGGACCGGCTGATGGAGACGCGGCATGGGGAACGTCATCAACCTGAACCGCTTCCGGAAGCGCGCCGAGCGGGAAGCCTCGGAGAAGCAGGCGGAGGCCAACCGGGCGAAGTTCGGCCGCACCAAGGCCGAGCGATCGGCGGAGGAGAAGCGCGAGGCCCAAGCGAAGGAGCGCCTGGATCAGCATCGGATCGAGCGCGAGGAACAGCCATGAAATCGCCCGTCGTCAAGCGATCGATCGTCGTCGCCGGCCACAAGACCAGCGTCAGCCTGGAAGAGGCCTTCTGGAACGGCATGAAGGAGATCTCCGGCCTGCGCAACATGACGCTGTCGGAACTGGTCGGCGAGATCGACAACAACCGCCAGCAGGGCAACCTGTCGTCCGCGATCCGCCTGTTCGTGCTGGATTACTTCAAGGCCCGCGCCATGGCCGTCCTGCCCGAGCAGAAGGTCCCGGCGCAATAGAGCGCGAAGGCGCTCGACAAAACCCGTCGCGAGACCCGCACTTTATAATCACTCTAAGGTGCGGGCGCGGCTGCGTGAGCGCGCTTGACCTGTCCCGCTGCCGTTGAAAATACAGGGCATGACCGACGACAAGATCACGCGCCCGCAAATATCCACGCACATGCCCTCGGGTTCACCCTCGAGTTTGCCCTTGGGGCTGGCCGAACGCGGCTATTCGGGCGTCATCCAGCATCTTTCCGCCAGCGATGCGGGCTCGGCCCTGTCGGACGTCGAGCTGGAAAGCCGCCTGATCGAGCTCGGCTTCGTCGAGGGTGCCAAGGTCGAGATCCTGCACGAGGGCATCGTCGGCCGTGACCCGATCGCCGTGCGCGTCGACAACGTCACCATCGCGGTGCGCCGTCGCGAAGCCATGGCCATCATCGTCGCGTAGATAGCGACCGGACCTTGATCCCATGGAAGCTCCCCTGCTGCATCTGGCCCTCGTAGGCACGCCGAACAGCGGCAAGACCTCGCTGTTCAATGCGCTGACCGGCAGCCGGCAGAAGGTCGCGAACTATCCCGGCGTCACCGTCGAGCGCAAGGAAGGCTTCTTCGTCACTCCCTTGGGACGCCAGGTCTCGGTGGTCGACCTGCCCGGCACCTATTCGCTGCGCGGCCGCAGCCCGGACGAGGAGATCACCCGCGACATCGTACTCGGCAAGGCGTCGGGCGAGACGCGGCCCGATCTCGTGCTGTGCGTGGCCGATTCCACCAATCTGCGCCTGACCATCCGCCTTCTGCTCGAGCTCAAGCGCACCGGACGGCCGATCGTGCTGGTGCTCAACATGTTCGACATCGCGACGCGCCGCGGCATCACGGTGGACGTGGCGCAGATGGCCAACGCGCTCGACGTGCCCGTGGTCACCTCGATCGCGGTGCGCAAGGGCGGCACCGCCGACCTGCTCAAGCTGACCGACGAGATCTCGGCGCAGATTCAGCCCGAGCCGCAAGAGAACACGTGGCGGCCGCTCAGCGTCGCCGAGCTGCGCGCCACCCAGCGCGAGGCCGACCGCATCATCGCTTCCACAGTGAGCCTGCCGAGCCGGCCCGACACCTGGACCGCGCGGATCGACGCCGTGGTGCTGCATCCCGTCGGCGGCCTCATCGTGCTCGCCCTCATCCTGTTCGTGATGTTCCAGGCGGTGTTCGCCTGGGCGCAGCCGCTGATGGAGCTGCTGTCGTCCTCGTTCGACGCGCTCGGGCAGTTCGTGCACGACACCCTGCCCGCCGGCCTGTTGCAGAGCTTCCTGCAGAACGGCGTAATCTCCGGCGTCGGCAGCGTCATCGTGTTCCTGCCGCAGATCATCATCATCTTCCTGTTCATCCTGCTGCTTGAAGATTTCGGCTACATGGCGCGCGCGGCCTTCCTGATGGACCGCATCATGGGCGGCGCCGGCCTGCACGGCCGCGCCTTCATTCCGCTGCTGTCGAGCTTTGCCTGCGCGATTCCCGGCATCATGGCGACGCGCGTGATCGACAACAGGCGCGACCGGCTGACCACGATCCTGATCGCACCGCTGATGACCTGCTCGGCGCGCATTCCCGTCTACACGCTGATCATCTCCGCCTTCATTCCGGCCAAGCAGGTCTGGGGCTTCGTCAATCTCCAGGGCCTCGTGATGTTCGGGCTCTACGCCGCCGGCATCACCAGCGCGCTTCTCGTCTCGTTCCTGATCAAGTTCTTCATGCTGCGAGACTACGCGCCGGCGCCGTTCATGCTGGAGCTGCCCGACTACAAGATGCCGCGGCTCAAATCGATCGCGATCGGCATTTTCACGCGCGCAAAGATGTTTTTGCAGCGCGCCGGCACCACGATCTTCTCGATGATGGTCCTGATCTGGTTCCTGGCCTCGTTCCCGCAGCCGCCGGTGGGCGCCGCGGACCCCGCCATCAACTACAGCCTCGCCGCGATCCTCGGCAAGGCGATCGCGCCGCTGCTCGCGCCCGTCGGTTTCAACTGGCAGATCGCGGTGGCGCTGATCCCGGGCATGGCGGCGCGCGAGGTCGCGGTGGCAGCCCTCGGCACCGTCTATGCGATCGAGGGCGGCAAGGAAGCGGCCGAGCAGATCGGCCAGGTGCTGGCGACGAAATGGTCGCTGGCAACCGCCCTGTCGCTGCTCGCCTGGTACATCTTTGCCCCGCAATGCGCCTCCACGCTCGCGGTGATCCGGCGCGAGACCGGAAGCTGGAAATGGATGGCGACCACTTTCGCCTACATGCTGGCGCTGGCCTATGCCGCGAGCCTTGCGACCTACAACATCGCAGTGGCGCTGGGCGCCGGCTAACACTTCACGTTACGTTCGGCGGGCTCGCTTTCGCGGAGCCTCCGGCCCCCAAAACCAAAATCTCGAAAACAACCCCATGCAAAGTAGCCGGCGGCGGCCGACGCCGCCCCTGCATATTCGGAAAATCCGTTGACACGTCGGGCAAATCGCCGGCACTGAGTCGCGCCCAGCTTGCAACATCAAGGCTCGTCAGCCCCGACCGGTCGCCGGTTCCGCATTGATTTCGATCAATGGCGGGACCCGGTCGCATGTCACGTCTTCTCATCGTCCTGCAAGGAGAGAGCAAATGACTGGACATGCCAGGCTTCTTGGACTGATCGTGAGTGCCGCGCTCTTAACGGCAGCCCCTCTGTCGTTCAGTTATTCGCCGACGGAGGCGCTGTCGGTGTCCGTCGATCGCGCCGAGGCGCGCGTTGGGCGGCCACTGACGCCCATGAGCGTTGCAGGCGTCAACCGCAGAGTACATCGTCGCGCCTATTACGGTGCGGCCGCGGCAGGAGCCGCAGCCTACGGAGCCTATGGCTATCGCCGGGCTTGTGGCTACTATCCGTATCCGCCCTGCTATTGAGGCTCGCGGGAGGCTCGTTGCTTGGCCGCGACGAGCCTCGTCGCTTCTTTCCTCATCCTCTCGGTCAGCGGGACGTTTGCGGTGCGGCTTCTGCCCGGGCACGCCATCCGCGGTCTTTCGAAAACGCCTCTCGACCATGGTCGCGCCGCACGAAGACGTTCGTCACATCGGACGCGAATTCACCTTTTCACGCATCCTGTGACAAAAGGCTTCCAACTGACGCTGGATGGCCTCGAAATTCGCGAGCAACTTGTCGGCTTGTTCGCGATCCGCTGACCCCGCAACAAAGCTATTTCGCAGAATTGTAAGGTAGGTTACGCGGTTTCGGCCATTGGCCGCCCTACGCTCGGCGAATTCAAGCTGCTCGAGATCATGGCTCAGCATGTCCTCGTTGGCGAGCAGCAGCTTCATGATCGTGTCGCGATTTTTCTCGCTGAGATCAGCGCTGTTCAGGAGGCTGAGATAGTGGTCGATGTTGGCCTGGGCGATATACCGGTCCGTCCTGTCCATCGCGCCCTCCTTGGGACGCCCGATGCTATTCGGGAATGTTTGCCGACGCCACCTCTCCGAAGGGCCCTCACAAGCCATTGAGCTAGATCAATGCCCGGCCGGTTCCCGCCGTCAGCGCCCAAGTTTGACTGGCGATGGTCCACAAAAACCATCAGAGCCCGCGAGCCAAATTGAAGAAACCGATTGCTCAGGGCATTCTGCTGCCATGGCTTTGACCCTGGCACTTGTGACGACCATCTGCGCCGTTGCGCTGACAGAGCGCAGCGTTGAGCACCTGCTGTTTGCGATCGCAGCGCTCTTCCTGAACGCAGCTCTGCTGCTGGTTTTCGTTGCCGATCTCGAGAGAGCGATCCTGCTGTCCGGCGTGCTGGCAGTCGCAATCGCCGGTGTATCGATCGTCAAATTCAAGCACAGCGCACTCAAACTGATCGTTTCCGATCTGCCGCTTGCGTTTGCAGGCACAGTCCCATTCTTTGTGTTGCAATACCCACGCATGATGCTGGGTGTCCTGTTCGCCGGCATCCTGCTCGCTCTCGCTTCGATCGCGGTTCTGGTCTACGCCGCCGGATCTCCGATTTCTGTGGCCTTTCGAATTCCCTTGTTCTGCCTTGCACTCATCGGCTTTGCGAAGGCTTCCGCCATAAAGGGCGCCACGTCCCTGCGGCTTACGCTGACGCAAGGGCGGTGCTTTTATTCCACCTTCATGGCCTCGCTCATCGACCCCGCGTCCTGGCGGCAGTTCAATGGGCTGGCTCTGAGCGATATCGCAAACGAACCGCTGACGCTGAAGGAGGCGATTCCCGAGCGCTCCGGCGACCGTCCGGACATCATCGTCATCCAGCACGAGTCGATCTTCGACCCGCGCATCTTTGGACTGCCCATCGAGCCGGTCGTCGAAGCGTTCCTGTCTCCGGCAGAGGGGGAATTCGGGCGCCTCAACGTGGACATCTACGGTGGCGGCTCGTGGCAGTCGGAATTCAGCCTGCTGACCGGTCTTTCAAGCGCCAGCTTCGGTTCAAGCGCCTACTACCTCTTCAGGAAAGGCGCCGGCCGGTTCCACAGCAGCCTGCCGCGCTCGCTGGCCTCGCTCGGCTACAAGACGACACTCACATCGAGTTGTCGTCGCGACTTTCTCGACTACGACGAGTTTTACGGCTCGATCGGCATCGACGAACGCATCTTCATCGACGATTTTCCGCCACCCTTTGATATCAGGCGTTTCGAGGCGACAAATTCGGACGCGACGTTTCTGGAAGCGGTGATCGATGCTCATGCCAAGAGGATTGTCGACGACCCATCACCTCGATTTCTCTACGTGCTGACCAACTTCAATCACGGTCCGCATAATCGGCGGCTTGTGCCGCCAGGACAGCTTGAGCGGGAGCGCGCCTTTGCCATGGCCAGCCTCGCCGATGCCGAATATGCCGAATACTACGCGCGGCTCGTCGAGACCGCCTCGACCTGGCAACAGCTCAGAGAGAAGCTGGCAAACCGTTTTCCGGGGCGCCCTGTTCTCGTGATGCACTATGGAGACCACCAACCCGTATTGACGAGACGTATCGATCGCCACCTGGAAGGTCCGGGAGACGGCCGGCGTCCGTTTCGCACATTCTACGCGATCGAGGCTTTGAATATCCCCCAGTTCGACCCCGGACGGGGCGCGGACCTCGATATCGCTTTTCTTGGAACCGTCGCGTTGCAACGTGCGGGCCTCCCGCTTGACCCAATATTCGCCACGCGTGCGAGCTTGCTTGACGATTGCGGAGAAACCTACTTTGCATCGGCCTCCGAACGGAAACGCCGATTCCACCGCACACTTGTGAATCGGGGCTTGATAGACTTGAAGCCGCGCGTTCAGCACGCCCGCTAGCGTGGCGCTTTCTTCCATGCTTTGCTCGGCGCCCCCATGCAGGAGGCTCATATGGATGACCGGACCGTGCGGCTTGCGCTGGAGCGTCACTGGAATGCGTCGGATGCCGGCGATTTCGACGTCGAGCATGACATCTACCGCGAGGATGCCGTGCTGGATTATCCGCAGTCCGGCGAGCGTATCCGTGGCCGGCATAACATCAGGGAGAGCCGGTTCGTGCAGCCGAACAGGAAGCGCTTTGCGGTCCGGCGAATTGTTGGCGGCGGCGATCTCTGGGTGACTGAATTCACGCTCAGCTATGATGACATCCCCTCTTATGCCGTGAGCATCATGGAATTCCGCGAGGGACTGGTGGCGCACGAAACGCAATATTTCGCAGACGAATTCGAGCCCGCGCCCTCGCGTGCGCATCTCGTCGCGCGCGCTTGAATGGACAGTCTTTTGGACCAGCACGCGTAGCCCGGATGGAGCGAAGCGAAATCCGGGATCCCGCACCAGCGACCACAGCCGCCCCGGATTGCGCTTCGCTCCATCCGGGCTACGGCATCATCGGATCTGGCGCGTCGCCGGGATGCCGTTCGCGCCTGAACCGGTCCCGCGCTATCGACGACTAATCCCACTACAGCGTTCGAAGTGGCGGTCCATGCGGGGGGCATGCCAGGTTATCCATCCTTCCGCAGGGGTTAAATCAATGCAGCCACGCAAGGAGCCACGCCAATGGACGCCGCCGGCGCCTCCGCCCCCACGCGTCCCGGCGGCCGGCCCTTCGAAAGCATCGGCACAGCCATCCGGCTCCGAATGGGCTGCCCCCGAATATTTCGTGTCGTTCATCTTTCATGTGCTGTTCTTCGGCCTCATCGCAGGCTTGTTGCGGACGCGATTTCCGCTCGATCTCGGCCTGTTCATCTTCTTCACCAGTGAGAGGATGACCGAGTGGGCGTTGCGCAAGGTCGGGATACGGCTCGTTCCCGACTCGCTCGGCGAGACGTTCGTGCATTCCTTTGTGTGGGGGACCGGCGCATCCATCTTGCTCACGCATTGGAGGGCGGCCGCACCCGCCTGGCTGGTGCCGCTCGGTCTCGTCGATCCGCCCTGGTCCATGCTTGTTGCCATGGCCGTCGGATGCGCCCTGCTCACGGCCGTCTCGACGGCGGTCGTCAGGCGCGTGCTGCCGTGGTTCGGGATCAGGCTCGCGCGTGACAGCCTGGCATGGACGATCACCTATGGCCTGGTTGGATTTGCCATCCTGGGCCTCGTTCTTCTGATCCTCGCAGCCCTTTGAGAACTTCGGGAGCGCCTCCGGGAGGCACTATGCGGTTGGCCCGGTCGTTGCGGCATTCTTGTCGGTCAGAATGCTGATGCTGATCAGGAGAACCCAAACCGGAAAAACCACGATGCTCCAGTCGAAATAGTAGCTGCCGACCAGAAGGATCGCTGCGATCGCGTATCCGCCAAGCGCCAGCCAGCGCGGCGTAAGGCCGGTGTAGACGCCGATCGTCGACGTCGTGATCATGAAAACGGATGCTGTCTTCACCACATAGATGTTGATCATGCCGTAGGCCAGCGCGCGTCCGAAATGGAACGTCGTCGAATCGACCGGAACCTCCGGGGCGGCGTGAAACGCCAGTATGATCGCCCCCACGACGGCCGCTGCCGCAAACAGCATCGCCAGGAGCAGAAGACCGCTGCCGAAAAATACGGTTGCGAAGAACTGGTCCTCGCGCTGCCCAAGCCTGTCGCGGAGTGCACCGACGAACCAGAGAAAGGCTATTCCGGCAAAAGGCACCAGATTCAACGCGATCACGACGTTGGTCGCTCCGGTGTGCAGCCAGGCGCCCGTTTCCATGGGATCCCGCGGCACCGAATGCCGCATGAGCAGGAAGACTGCAAAGAGCAGGATCGAGAACACGACACCCGCGATGGCGGCGGCTCGCGGGGTTCGCAAATGGGCGTGCATCACGCTCGGCCGGTCAGCAGAATCGCGCATGGCAGTGCTCCCCTCTCAAGAAAATTGCCCGCGGGGACCATCACCGCCCAGAGCGCGATACCTGTGAGGCACGGAAACGAGGCCGGGAATCGCCACGATCGATCTGCCCGCGGACGAAGCAGGTCATTGCATGTGGTTCTCAGCCCAAACTATTGATCAAGATCAACGCCGCCCTCTGTAGCCGGAGCCAGGGACGATGACAGAGGTGTGCCTGATCAGGGGAGGAATGATGGGTTTCGCTTCGCTCTACCCATCCTACAGTCTTAGCGGACGCTCTTTTGCTGCGCTCGGTGAGCGCGACTTGCCAATGAGTCTACGCGGCGGTCAGCAGACTTACCCCTAGCGGAAATAATCCAGCACCAGATCGAGGTCGGAGCGGCCGGCGGCGGCGCCGTTGAGGTCGGCGTCGATCACCCGGCGGCAGGCTTCCACGGCGGCGTGGTCGCCGAGATCGTTGGCGGCCTCGAGCACGAGCCAGGCCGCATCGACCGAGGCCTTGTCCGGTTTCGCTCCGCCGGCATCGGCACTCAGCGGCTTGTTGAGGGTCTTGTTGAGATTCTTGCGGGCTGCGGTGCCGAATTGAGGCAACATGGCAAATACTCCCCTGCCAATTCCCTGTTCAGTGCATCTGGAGTTCGGCGCTGCGGCCTGCCGCCGGATCGGCAGCGGTGCTGTTCTTGCGCGACTGGTAGAACTTCAGGATGCTGCGTGACGTCTCGATCTTGAGCCGGCCGAAGTCGCGCTCATTGTCCTTGAGGTCGCGCGCGGTGATCAGATGATCCTTGGCGCCGAGGAACAGCAGCGACATGGTCGTATCCCACGAGAAATTCAGCGCCTTGCACAGCACCAGCAGCATCTCGCGATTGCGGTCCATCAGCGCGCGCTCGATCACGTCGACCGGCAGCGCCGAGAGCAGCGACAGGCCGATCTGCACCTCATCGAAACGGTGCTGGCGCGCATAGTTCGAGATCGAATCCTGGTTGAGGTTGCCCTGGCGGTGCTGCGTCGTCACCACGCGCTTGGCGACGAAATAGGTCCGCGAGGACGGTCCGAATTTCGATTGCAGGTCGCCGGTGACGCCAGTCACCGAGCTCTGGATCTGCGACATCATCTCCGGCCGCTCGCTCTCGAGCCGGCGGCGGACGTCCTCCGACGCTTTCGCAATGAGCTGCTGGAAGATGTGCCGGGGCACGTCCTTGCGGAGGCCAAGCTGCTCGGCAAGGATCGAATCGCCATCGGCGCGCCTCACCATGTGCAACAAGCTGGAGCCCGAGAAGCGCGCGCCCTCGTTCCTGGCGACCGAAGTCACGACCTCCTGGTTGCCGCGCTTGACCAGCACGTCGGTCACGGCTTCGCCGATCGACTTGCGCTGGGAGATTGCCAGCAGATGATCCTGCCCCTTGCGCAGGGCGTTCTCGATCAGCGTCTTCTCGTCGAGCCGGTCGGACTCGCGCAGAACGGGGCCCGCGACTGCGATCTCGTCGTCGAAGGCGAGCTGATGCAACACGTTGAGCGGGGCATGGTCGCAGGCGACCATCAGATCGGAGAGCTGCGCCCGCGCCGCCACCTCGATCTCGTCGGCGAGCTTGCCGATCACCTCGCCGAACATGCTGATCTCGTCGGCGCTGTAGCGGCCGGTGATCAACAGGTCGGTCGCATGCCACAACGCACGTGCACGGCTTTCGTCGGTGCCGCGCGCGATCGCGTCATCCAGATCCTGCAGAAGCGATTTCGCTTCGTTCATGGCGAATGTCCCCAGTTCTTGGCGGGCCGCCCTGTCCGCTTGGCAGCACGCCGAATTCCTCTGGGAACCACGCTAGCCGTAAAACGCGAGAATTCGGTAAAATCGGCAAATCAGTTTTTCCGAGCAAAATTCCCTAAAATTTGCGCTGATAGCTTTACGCCAGCGTAAGAGCGCAAGGCAGGCGGATTAAGGTCAAACGCAACAAACGCGCTGCGCATTGCTTGTGGGCCTGTTGCGTAATCCGCGATTGTGATTCTCTAGGGCAGAAGCCTTGGAGGTAACGATGGCAGTGAAGCAGACTGGGCAGCCGAGTTTTATTGAGGCGTGGTTGCCGAAGGGAGCCGGTGCCAATGCGGCGCTGAATCGGTTGTCGGGCTTGGTCAAATGGTACCGGTTCGAGAAGCTGATGGCGCATTTGCGGGATGAAGGAAGCCCTGGCCGACCGGGCTATCCGGTGCTGGTGCTGTTTCGCGCGCTGCTGTTGCAGTCGCTCTACGGTCTTTCGGAGCGTGAGCTCGAG
>NZ_AXAS01000020.1 GCF_000472925.1 Bradyrhizobium sp. Ec3.3 | reverse complement strand
ATCTGTGAACAACATCTGGCTCGAAGCGAGCCAGTGCCTCACTGCTCGTGTAGATGCCTGAGGACGGATTTTTTATCTGTGACAGAAATCACGTGGCGCCTCGGTAGCGGCTCGAATAAGGATATCGCTCAAGTGATGCTCTCCGCTCGCATTCGCGCCCGAACGCCCTAAGCCATCACCACCGGCGCTTCCTCAGCCAGCCCGTACACGCGCTGCGCCTTGGAAAACCCCGCAATCGGAAACTCGCCAAGCTCGTTCCACTCGGTACCACACGCGCGCACGAAACCTTCGGAGGCCACCACCGTCCGCCCCATGCGGCCGGCGATCTTCTCCAGTCGCGCGGCGAGATTCACCGCAGGGCCGATGCAGGTGAAGTCGAGACGGTTGCCGCCGCCGATATTGCCGTAGAGGATGTTGCCGACATGCAGCGCGACGCCGAAGCGGAAGCGCTCGATCGCCTTGCCGACCGGAAATGCCAGCGCATCGACGCTGCAGCGTGACTCACGCGCGGCCTCGAGCACGCGCGCGCAGACGTAGTTCGCATCCCCAATATATTCGTCGATCGGAAACACCGCGAGCAGGCCGTCGCCCATGAACTTCAGCACCTCGCCGCCATGGGCGCGGATCGAGGCGACCTGGCAGTCGAAATAATGGTTGAGGATCTCCACGACGGTCTCGGCCGGCAGCCGGTCCGACAACGCGGTGAAGCCCCGCAGGTCCGACAGCCAGATCACCGCCTGCATGGTGTCGGTGTGGCCGCGGCGGATCTGGCCGCCCATGATGCGCTCGCCGGCGCGATTGCCGACATAGGTGTCGAGCAGCGTCGTGGCAGTGCGGCGCAGCGTGATGATCTCGGTAAGGCGCGTCAGAGGCTTCGTCAACGCGCGCAGCGCCGCGACCTGCGCATCACTGAAGCCGCCGGGTTGTTTGGTGGTCCAGGTCATCGCGTGGACGGTATCGTCGAGGAAGCGCAGCGGCGTCGCAACGTAATCTGTGGCGCCTTCCTGCTTGAGATCCTGCAGAAACGGAAAGCGCTCGACGTCGCTGGGGTTGTCGGGACTGCCGCGCACCTCGAGGCCCTGGTTGAAGACGAGGCTGAGCGGGCTCTTCTTGAATTCCGGCGTCTCCTGGATCTCGAAATCCACCGTGCCGATCTCGACCTCGGGTGCGCCTTGCCGCCAGATGAAATTGCGGCCGTAGATTTCGGGGTGCAGCGTGCGGATGAAAACGCCGACCCGCCACAGCGGCAGGCCGGCCGCGACCATGCGCTCGCAGCATTGGGACACAAGCTGGCTCGGCATCGGCGCGGAGCGCGCGCCGTCAATCAGCCAGTCGGTGATGGCGCTGATTTCGGATGCATCCATGGCCGACAGTTTGCTGACGAAGCTTTCGCCGCGTCAAGCTGCGCGAGCGGCCGACGTTACAAGACCCTCATGGTGAGGAGCGCGGAACGCGCGTTACCGGACGATGCTCCGCATCGCCGCGCGAACCACGAAGGCCCGGATATCGCCCGCGGCCATCCTTCGAGACGCCCGCGTATCGCGGGCTCCTCAGGATGAGGGTGGAGCGCGTGTGACACAATAGAACTAGAGAATTAGCGTCCGACCTGCCCGCGGTCGCGCAAGAAGTGGTCGGCGAGCACGCATGCCATCATGGCCTCGCCGACGGGAACCGCGCGGATGCCGACGCAGGGATCGTGGCGGCCCTTCGTGAAGATCTCGGTGTCGGCGCCCTTGCGATCGACGGTCAGGCGCGGCTGCAAGATCGACGAGGTCGGCTTCACCGCAAAACGCACTACCACAGGCTGCCCCGTGGAGATGCCGCCCAAGACGCCACCGGCATTATTGGACAGGAAGCGCGTTCCGTCATTGCCGGTTCGCATCTCGTCGGCGTTCTCTTCGCCGGTGAGTTCGGCGGCGCCAAAGCCTGCGCCGATCTCGACGCCCTTCACCGCGTTGATGGTCATCATCGCAGCTGCGAGATCGGAATCGAGCTTTGCATAGATCGGCGCGCCCAATCCTGCCGGCACGCCCTCGGCCACCACCTCGATGACGGCACCGATCGAGGAGCCGCTCTTGCGGATGCCGTCGAGATAGCTCTCGAAGAATGCCGCCTTGTCCTTGTCCGGACAGAAGAACGGATTTTTTGCGATCTCGTCCCAGTCCCATTTGTCGCGGTCGATCTTGTGCGGACCGATCTGCACCAGCGCGCCGCGCACGGTCACGCCGGGCACCACCTTACGCGCGATCGCGCCTGCGGCGACCCGCATCGCGGTCTCACGCGCCGAGGAGCGCCCGCCGCCGCGATAGTCGCGCAAGCCGTATTTGGCCTCGTAGGTGAAGTCGGCGTGGCCCGGACGAAACTTGTCCTTGATCTCGGAATAATCCTTCGAGCGCTGATCTGTGTTCTCAATCAGAAGCCCGATCGGCGTGCCCGTCGTCACCTGCTCGCCGGTCTCCGGATGCGCCATCACGCCGGAGAGGATTTTCACCTGGTCCGGCTCCTGGCGCTGGGTCGTGAAGCGCGACTGACCGGGCCGGCGGCGATCGAGGTCGCGCTGGATGTCGGCGTCATTGAGCGGGATCAGCGGCGGACAGCCGTCGACCACGCAGCCGATCGCCACCCCATGGCTCTCGCCGAAGGTGGTGACACGGAACATGTGGCCGAAGGTGTTGAAGGACATCGCTGCTCGCTGGATCGGTTCCGGCGTGTGGTAACGCGCCCTCGAAGAGGGGTCAAATGGCGCCTCGTAACCGCGGCGCGGGACGGTCACAACCGCCCATTAGCTACTTTGCATGGGGTTGTTTTGCGACTTTTTGCCCGGAACCCGAAAAGCCGGATATGCCCTCCGGGCGCCCCCGCCTGCGGTTGCCCCGTTAACCCCGACCGGCGGTACCCCCGTTAACTATGCTTCTCCAGGCGGCCGTCGCGGAACACGTACACCACGCCCTGCTCGATATAGAGCTCGGCGGCGCTCGCCGGCGTCTCCAGCCCGAGCGTCACCATCAGGGCACGCGCGGTGCCGCCATGGGCGACCGCGACCGTGTCGGTCCGGAGCTGGTCATACCATTCGCGCATGCGGGCCTGGACGTCGGCATAGGTCTCGCCGTCCGAGGGCGCCACTGTCCACTTGTCGACCAGGCGCCTCGCGTAGACCTCGGGATCGGCGGCCTCGCTCTCCGGCAGCGTCAGTCCCTCCCAGGCGCCGTAGCCGATCTCGCGCAGGCGATCGTCGAGCGAATAGTCGGCAATCGGCAGGCCGAGCTTGCCGCGCACGAGCTCCATGGTCATGCGCGCGCGCCCGAGCGGGCTCGAGACATAGGGCAGCGAAGCCTTGTCGCGGCCCTCGCGCGCAAAGAGATCGGCGAGGATGCGGGCGGCCTGCACGGCCTGGCCGCGGCCGCGCGCGTTCAGCGGGATGTCCTGCGTGCCTTGAAGACGCCCGAGCGCATTCCACTCGGTTTCGCCGTGGCGAAGGTAGTAGATCGTGAGCGCTGGCATTGTCGGACGGGAGTTAGTCCTTCCCGCCCAGCGCCATATCCGGCGCATCCGGCCGCTTCATGCCGAGCACATGGTAGCCGGAATCGACGTGATGCACCTCGCCGGTGACGCCGCACGACAGGTCAGACAGGAGATAGAGCGCGCTGCCGCCGACGTCCTCGGTCGTCACGTTGCGCCGCATCGGCGCGTTGACCTCGTTCCATTTCAGGATGTAGCGGAAATCGCCGATGCCCGAGGCGGCCAGCGTCTTGATCGGCCCCGCCGAGATCGCGTTGACGCGGATGTTCTTCTCGCCGAGATCGGCGGCGAGATAGCGCACGCTGGCCTCCAGCGCGGCCTTTGCCACACCCATGATGTTGTAATGCGGCATCCATTTCTCGGCGCCGTAATAGGACAGCGTGATGATCGAGCCGCCGTCGGTCATCAGCTTCTCGGCGCGCTGCGCGACCGCGGTCAGCGAGTAGCAGGAGATCAGCATCGACTTGGTGAAGTTCTCCTGCGTGGTGTCGACATAGCGGCCGTCGAGCTGCTCGCCATAGGCGATCGCGTGCACCACGAAGTCGATCTTGCCCCACTTCTCCTGCACGACCGCGAACGCCGCATCGATGGTCGCAGCGTCCGTGACGTCGCAATGGCCGAGCACCAGGCCGCCGATCTCGGCGGCAAGCGGCTCGACCCGCTTCTTCAGCGCGTCGCCCTGATACGTGAATGCGAGCTCGGCGCCGGCGGCGTGGCATGCCTTGGCGATGCCCCAGGCGATCGAGCGGTTGTTGGCAACGCCGAGGATCACCCCGCGCTTGCCCTGCATCAGACCCGAATTCTGCGCCATGCCTGTCATCCAATCGAGCTGGTTCTTGAGGTCTGGAGGTACACCAGCCCTCCCCTGCGGTACAGTCCTAATCCGCGGCGTTAACGCTGTTTCGGTTGCCGGAATAGCCGTTCCATTCGGGTGTTATGATCTGTGAAGGCGCTCGCGCCGAAGGTAAAGGACAATCGAGGCGGCATGAGCGCGTTTCGCCAGAGTGTTGAAGCCATGATCCCGGCGCTTCGGCGCTATGCTCGTGCGCTCGCACGCGACGCCGACATCGCCGACGATCTGGTGCAGGACACGCTGGTCCGGGCGCTGCGCTCGGAGCGGCTGTTTCTCGGGGGCGACGTCAGGAGCTGGCTCTACACGATCCTGACCAACCTCAACAAGAACCGTCGCCGCTCGCTCGCGAGGCGGCCGCAGTTCATGCAGCTCTCCGAGAACAATCCCGACGCCAGCGGGACGGAGGCGGAAGGGCGGGACATCGAGAAGGCGCTGGCGACGCTGGTGGAGGAGCAGCGCTCGGTGCTGCTGCTCGTGATGCTGGAAGGCCTGAGCTACCGCGAGGTCGCCGACATCCAGGGTGTCCCGATAGGGACGGTGATGTCACGCCTTGCGCGCGCCCGGGCCCACATCAAGGCGGCGCTGGAGGGCGAGCGGCCGGCACTGAGAAGAGTGAAATGATGGCAGGGTCCAAGCAAAGGTCCATGCATCGGAAATTCGGCGCCCTGTGCACGCAGCAGAGGCGAATGGATTTGAACGGCGAACGATATTCCGGGCCGACGAGCCAGAGACGAACGATATGAGCGACCGCAAGATTTCCGTGACCGAGGACGAATTACACGCCTATGTCGACGGCGAGCTGCCGGCCGAGCGCCGTGCCGACGTCGAGGCCTGGCTTGCCGCTCACCCCGAAGAGGCCGAGCGGGTGAACTCCTGGCGCGCGATGGCCGAGTTGCTGCACGCCCGCTATGACACCGTAGCACAGGAGCCGGTGCCGAGGCGCCTGGAGCTCGAGCGGCTGGTGCAGCGCCCCAGGCAATGGCTCTATGGCGCAGCGGCGGCAGCCCTGCTGGCATTCGTGGCCGGCGGCGCGGTCGGCTGGGTGGCGCACGGCGCCGCCAACACGCCCTCGACCTTCCAGAGCTTCACCGAGGATGCGCTCGACGCCCACCGCCTCTATGTCGTCGAGGTGCGCCACCCCGTCGAGGTCCCAGGCAACGAGCGCGACCATCTCCAGGCCTGGCTGACCAAACGCTGCGGCTGGACGGTGTTCGCGCCGAACCTCGAGGCGAGCGGGCTCAAGCTCGTCGGCGGCCGGCTGCTGCCGGGGCCGAACGGCCCGGCCTCCTTCCTGATGTACGAGGGCGCCTCCGGGGAGCGGTTCACGATCTACAGCGCCAAGACCGAGACCGGCGAGACGCAGATGCGCTACACCGCGATGAACAAGGATGGCGCCTTGTTCTGGGCCGACCGCGGCGTCGGCTACGTCGTGAGCGGCGGCGGCGACCGCGACCGGCTCACCAAGGTGGCGCGCGCGGTCTACGACCAGGCGGAGAAAAACGGCTCCTAGACAACGCGCAAGCGCGTTCGCCAAGATTCGGTCATCGAAAATTTGGAATCAGGACATCGACGCGTCTCATTATCGCACCGGATGATCACGCGAAAATGAGAGGCGTTCGATCCGCCGATCGGCGCAGGCGGCCTCGATTGGGGTTTTTGGTACCGCGCTGGTCCCCCTCTCGAGGCCGCACTCTTTTCGCGGCTGCATTGCGGCAGCCGGCACGCCGGACACGATAGCGTCGAAGTGCTACCGCGCTCCATGCGTCTATTGGAGCATTACCTGCTGGGAAAATGCTCTCTGCGAGCGCACGATCCGTTCCGACGAGCGCGCCCGCTCGTCCCGATCATGCGTTAGCCGAGCACACTACGCGGATTGTAGGGGTGCTGGTCCCGCCACTTTTGCATCAATGCTTCAAGCTCGGCATCGTTCCCGTCCGGCAGCATGATGCGGGTGGTGACGAAGAGGTCGCCGGTCCCACCCGATTTCGGCAGGCCCTTGCCCTTCAGCCGGAAAGTCCGGCCGCTCGAGGTGTTTTTCGGGATCGTCAGTTCGACCGCATTGCCGAGCGTCGGCACACGGACCTTGCCGCCCAGCACCGCCTCATAGAGCGTGACCGGCAGATCGATCCGCAAGTCGGCGCCGTCGACCTTGAAGAACGGATGCGGGCCAATCGTGACGGTGATGAGCAGGTCACCCGGCGGATGGCCTGGCGCGGTCTCGCCCTGCCCCTTCAGCCGGATCTGCTGGCCGCTGGTGACGCCGGCCGGAATCTTGACGTTGAGCTCCTTGCCGGTCGGCAGCCGGACGCGCTTGTCCCCGCCATTGACCGCCTCCTCCAGCGACACCGTCATGGCGACGTTGAGGTCGAGATCGACCCCGACCCCGCCGGTATCGAACTCGAACTGGGGTCCGCCGCCACCGGCCCGCGCACCGCGCGCCGCGCCGCCGAACATGCTGTTGAGAATGTCCTCGAACGCGCCTCCACCCGGACCGCCGCCGGAGCGGAATGAATATTCGAAGCCGCCGGGGCCGGCGCGCCCGCGCGGGCCCCCGCCGCCCGGAAAGCCCTGGAAGCGCGGCTTGCCCTCGGCGTCGATCTCGCCGCGATCGAACTGCTTGCGCTTGTCCTCGTCACCGAGGATCTCGTTCGCAGTGTTGATCTCGGCGAAGCGCTCGGCTGCCTTCGGGTCGTTCTTGTTGCTGTCGGGATGATGCTTCTTGGCGAGCTTGCGATAGGCGCTCTTGATCGCGGCAGCGTTGGCGCTCCGCGGCACCCCCAAGACCTCATAGGGGTCGCGCATCCGTCACGTCTCCCTTCACGGAAATCGATAGTGTCAAAAGGGCTCCCCGCCCCACCTGTCAATCATCTGGGGTGCCCGTGGCATTTTTGCAACTAGGGTCGCTGAGCGAATCCTAGCTCCGCCATGGCTTTAGCGTATGAATCTCCCAACGGCCATGGCCGCTCTGGCAGCCGGAGCCCTGGAGCCAGTTTTCGGTCCGGCCGTTGACGTAGCTCGCCAGGAAATCCCGGCATTTGCGGCCGTCCTCGGCGGCGTAGGACTGTGCGATCGGGGTCACTGAGCCGCGTGCACCGGTCTCTGGATTTTCCCAGTGCTGGCTGGCATCCTTGTCGCCCTGGCTCAGCACGTCGGAGGCCGCGTTGCGGGCGAAGGCGAGATCGCCCTCGGTCGGCGCCTGATCCTTGGTGATCGAGCCGGTGACATCGCCCTCGCCCATCTTGGCGAACGGCCCTTTGGCAAGGGCGCCGCCGTCACTGCGGGAGAGGCTACAGCCGCCCGTGCCGAGCCCGATTAGAATCATTGTCATGACAAGGCTGGAGGGCCGGATCGCCGATAGGCCAACGCTGCCCCATGCCCTATATAGGGCAGAAGCGGACGACAACACGCTTTGGGCCGCGGAACGCAACTCGGACTCCAGACATGACCGATACGAGCTCGATGAAACACCAGACACCCTTAACATCCGGTGATTTCACCGCCGCGGACGAACCGTTCGCGCTGTTCGAGGCCTGGCTGAACGAGGCGATCAAGAGCGAGCCGAACGATCCCAACGCCATGGCGCTCTCGACCGTCGACACGGAGGGCCTGCCCGACGTGCGCATGGTGCTGATGAAAGGCTTCGATTCCGACGGATTCGTCTTCTACAGCCACATCGCGAGCCAGAAGGGCCGCGAACTCGCCGCAAATCCTAAGGCCGCGTTACTTTTTCACTGGAAGTCGCTGCGCCGGCAGGTGCGCATCCGCGGCAACGTGACGCCGGTGACCGACGCCGAAGCCGACGCCTATTTCGCCACGCGCCCAAAGCAGGCGCAGATCGGCGCCTGGGCGAGCAAGCAGTCGCAGCCGCTGGAGAGCCGCTTCGCCTTCGAGCAGGCGATTGCCAAGGTCGCCGCCAGATACGTCATCGGCGAGGTGCCGCGGCCGCCGGGCTGGAGCGGCTGGCGCATCACACCCTTGCGTATCGAGTTCTGGCACGACCGCCCATTCCGCTTGCACGATCGCATCGAATTTCGCCGTGACGCGGCGGGCCAGCCATGGTCCAAGACGCGGATGTATCCCTGAGCCGAAAGATCTCAATGCCGCATTCATCCAACGCGCCGCGCCGCACGCTGCTCCTGACCGGGGCGAGCCGCGGCATCGGCCACGCCACCGTGATCCGCTTCTCCTCGGCCGGTTGGCGCGTCATCACCTGCTCGCGGCATGCGTTTCCGGAAGACTGTCCGTGGGACGCCGGCCCCGAGGATCACATCCAGGTCGACCTCGCCGATCCCGAGGACACGTCGCGCGCGATCAATGAGATCCGCCGCCGCCTCGAAGGCGGCACGCTGCATGCGCTCGTCAACAACGCCGCAATCTCACCGAAGGGCCCCGGCGGCTCCAGGCTCGGCTCGGTCGATACCGACCTCGACACCTGGACGCACGTCTTCCACGTCAACTTCTTCGCGCCGATCATGATCGCGCGCGGGCTGATCGAGGAGTTGAAGGCGGCGAAGGGATCGGTGGTGAACGTCACCTCGATCGCCGGCTCGCGCGTGCATCCCTTTGCGGGGGCGGCCTACGCCACCTCGAAGGCCGCGCTTGCCGCGCTGACGCGCGAGATGGCCTCCGACTTCGGCCGCGTCGGCGTGCGCGTCAACGCAATTGCGCCGGGCGAGATCGACACCTCGATCCTGTCGCCGGGCACCGAGAAGATCGTCGACCAGCAGATCCCGATGCACCGCCTCGGCACGCCCGACGAGGTCGCCAAGATCATCTACGTGCTGTGCACGGAGACGTCGTCCTACGTGAACGGCGCCGAGATCCACATCAACGGCGGCCAGCACGTGTAGGTGAGGAAAGCCGCGGACGAGCGATGGGTCGGTTCGCAACTACGGCGGCGCTCTACGAGAACCTGCGGCCGCCTTATCCGCCGGAATTCTTTCGGAGTGTCGCCGGGAGGCTCGCCCTCAGCGCGCGATCCGCGCTGATCGATCTCGGCACCGGGCCCGGGCTATTGGCGCTCGGCTTTGCGCCCTATGTCGGCCGCATCGTTGGTGTCGACCCGGAACCGGACATGCTCGATGCCGCACGGCGTGCGGCCGCGCGCGCCGGCCGGAATCTCAGCCTGATCGAGAGCACGGCCGAGATGCTTCCCGCCGACATCGGTGCCTTCGATATCGTAACGATCGGGCGCGCGCTGCACTGGATGGATCGCAACGCCACGCTTGCACTGTTCGAGCGGCTGGTCGCGCCGGATGGTGTGATCGCTGTCTGCGCATCGTTCTCCAGTCGCGACGGCCGCAATCCCTGGCTCGATGAGTACAATGCTGTCCGCCGCAACTGGTCGCCGACCCGCCTCTGGGAGGAGGCCAGCCGCGGCGAGCGAACGCATCGCGACCTGCCGGCCTTCTTCCGCGGCAGCGCGTTTCGCCCGATGGACGAGATCAGGGTCGAAACGCGACACGAGATCAGCGTGCATGACCTGGCGCGGCGCGTGCTCACCTTTTCCTCGTCATCGCCCGAAGCATTGGGTGACAATGTCGAGGCCATGCTGCGCGATGTCGAACAGCACTTGGCTCCCTTCAGCCGAGACGGCGTGATCACCGAGACGCTGCTATCCGTGGCCGAGATAGTGAGGCGCTAAAGCATGATCCGGAAAAGTGTGAAGCGGTTTTCCCTCGCGACAAACGCGGAACGCGTTTGCGCGGAGATCATGCTCAAACAACAGCCTGAAGCGCGATGACGATTCATCCTTATCTCATCGCGCTTTAAGGGCGCTGGAATTGCGCGACGATGCGGCGGGTTCTCGGGAACGATCCGTGTTTGCAAACGGAAGCAAGGCAATCCAGACAAAGCCGCCGCAGGACCTGGATTGCCTTTACCCCTCCCGTTTCTCAATCGGCACGAATCCGACGCGATGTCTCGCGTAGCCGCGGAGCGGCTACATTGAACGCAGTCGAGCAGTCGTCGTCGTTCTCACCGTCGAGCAGCGGAGCACCACAGTGCCGGCACAACCGTGCCGACATCGACGACGCCTTGCCGTTCGCCAGGACCTGACGATAGCTCGCCAGATCGATGACGTTGCGGGGCGTCGTTATGCGTTTTTCAACCATGGCTGTTCCTCGCGGCTTACCCGCTGCTTATCGCAGACAAGTTTCGCCCAAACGTTCAGCCCAACGCTCAAATTTTAGCTGAGAAAATGAGGCAGAGATTGTGACCCAGATGCTGTCTACGCAGCGCCACATTTCACAACGCGCGTTCACTGTCTCTCTGCGAGCCATGTAACAGTTCGGTAGCCATCTCACAGCCACTTCTTCCACTTGAAAATCCAGTACGGAACGATCGCGGCGGCGAGCATCATCACCAGCGCCATCGGATAGCCGTGCGCCCATTCGAGCTCCGGCATCGCCTTGAAGTTCATGCCGTAAATCGACGCGATCAGCGTCGGCGGCATGAGGACCACGGCCATCACCGAGAACAGCTTGATGATGTTGTTCTGCTCGAGATTGACGACGCCGAGCATGGCGTCCAGCACGAAAGTGATCTTGTTCGAGAGATAGGAGGCATGGTCGGTCAGCGATGCCACGTCGCGCTGCATGGTCTTGAGCTGCTCGCGCATGTCCTTGGACCATTTCACGCCTTCCACGATGGCCGACAGGAACGTGACGACGCGGCCGATCGACACCAGGCTCTCACGGACCTTCGAGGTCAGGTCGCCCTTGCGGCCGATCGCGATCAGGATCTGGGAATATTGCTTGGCGTGACCGTGGCGCTCGCTCTCGGGCTCGAAGATGTCGTGCGAGACCTGGTCGATGTCGGCGCCGCAGCGTTCCAGAATGTCAGCGCAGCGGTCGATCACGGCGTCCAGGAGTTCCATCAGCACCATCTCGCCGGTAATGACGGGGGTGCAGGAGCGGGCGAGCTTGGCCTCGACCAGCGCGAAGGGCTTGGGCAGGTCGTAACGCACCGTCACCAGGCGATGGTCGCCGAGGATGAAGGTCACTGCCGTGGTCCGGGGCATGTCGGTATCTGAGTGGCACATCAGAGTCGCCGTCATGTAGCGCGCGCCGTTCTCGATATAGAGGCGGCTGGAGATCTCGATCTCCTGCATGTCCTCCCGGGTCGGGATCGCGATCCCCGCCAGCCGCTCCACCGCCTTGTCCTCGGTCGCGGTCGGATTGAACAGGTCGATCCACACCGCATTCTCCGGCAGTATCGAGAGGTCTTCGACGACGGCCTTCTTCAGGGAGGACTCGGAGGGAACGAACACCGAAAACATGAACTACTCCAATGGGGGACCGAAAAGGCGGGCTCACGGCCCTTAGCGCGATTCTGACAGGTGCAGGATGACAATCACATTAACGGAGCGTTCGCATTTATGGCCGGCCGGTGGCGCAACCGTGGCATGGAATCGACAGCTGGGCATTTCTTGCCCAAAAATCGGCCCAGAGCCTCAAAACTTGCGGCAAAAAAGCCACAGCTTGGGCCTTGCAGCGCGGGATAAAGCCCTAAAAGCTGGAATTGTGGCAGGTTTCAACCGATAATAGGTCCATCGGAATCGTGGAACTTGGGCAGCAAGCTCAGGGTCTGCGCATGGGTATTTGTTTCGATTGGAACCAAGCCAATGTCGTCGCTGAAAGTTAAGTTGGGTATTCTGGCCGCCGGTTTGATGCTGTCGGGCTGCATGCAGGCCACGCATTTCGAGGCGACCGATACCAAGGCCTTCAAGCCGAAGGACAAGGAACTCCTTGCCAAGATTCGGTACGAAAACACCCCCGTCGCAGAGCCGTTCCGCCGCGCCATCGTCGAATACCACCGCAAGGAGTCGCCGGGCTCGATCGTGGTCGATTCCGACAATCATTACCTCTACTACGTGATGGATGGCGGCAAGGCGATCCGCTACGGCATCACCGTCGGCGAAGAGGCCATGGCCTGGTCGGGCATCGCCAAGATCGGCAGCATGACCGAATGGCCGGCCTGGCATCCGACCCCCGGCGAAATCTCGCGCCTCGGCGTGCCGACCTATGTGGCGCCGGGTCCTGACAATCCGATGGGCTCCCGCGCGATGTATCTCTACTCGGGCGGCAAGGACACGCTGTTCCGCATCCACGGTACCAACCAGCCTGAATATATCGGTGCCTCGATTTCCTCGGGCTGCATCCGCCTGACCAACGAGGACGCGATCGACCTCTACAACCGCGTCAAGGTCGGCACCATCGTGGTCGTGCTCGAGCCGAAACACGGCGACTCCCCGTACAATTCGCAGCTCGCCCTTCGCGGCGGCGGCAACAGCACTTCACAGTACTGAGCTTTCCTGAGGCTTTCGAAGAAGCGCCGGCTCGCTACCGGCGCTTTTTTGTTGCCGGCTTCCGGGGCGCTTGGGTGGCGCCAGCAGGCGCGCCGGATTTCGCCGCATCACCCTGCTCCGCCCCCTCCTTGATCTCCTCCGACCTGGCATCCGGCTTGGCATCCGATTTGGCCGCCACCTCGCGTGGCGGGGCTTCCTCCGGTCGCTCGGCCGGCAGCAGCGGGGCGACCTGCGGCAACGGATCCCAGACGTTCCACTGGCAGATCCGGTAGTCGTTGCGGCGCTGCATCAGATCGAGATGGATGTGGTCCTCGTGATACCAGTCCGATCCCGGCCCCAGCACGGTTGAAAAGCGCGAGCAGACCGAATGCAGCACGCGCTCGCGCAGCTCCCGCGGCACGGTGCGGTCGGTCAGCCCGATCGACTGCCCGTTGGCAAGCTTGAATGCGCGCACGTCGAGCGCGTTGGCGCGGCCGTGCTCGGACAGCATGGCGCCGACGATGCGATTGCGGCCGCGGCACTCGAAGGAATCGAAATTGTCGAGGTCGCTGATGGTGCTCCCGAGGCTCGCGGCAAGCGGCGCCACGTCAGAGCGGACCCAGTCGGCAAGGGCCGATGCCATGCCGCAGCGAAGGATCGCGGCAGGCTTGACCTGCACCTTGCGCTTGTCCGGCAGCACGATCGCCTCGAGCCGCACCAGATCCTCGCCGCCGCAGCCGCCCGGGCCATGAATGTCGGGGATCGAGGGCGCAATTGCGATCTCCTCAGTGAGGGCGAGCCGGCAGGCGGAGGCTTGCTTCTCTGGTGGGGCCGCTGGTCCGGCCGGTTTGTCGGCGACAGGTTTTTCTTCGGCCGCCGGCCGCCCCAGTGCAGGCTTGGCCACTTCCTTGGGCGCATCCTCCGGGCGCGGTCTCGGCAAGGGAATTTTGGCCGGAATCCTGGCTGGATGAACGGTGCCGCGAGGTCGCGGCGGACCGAAGCCGAACAGGTCGAGCGGCGCGGGATATTTCCGCGCCTCGGCAGGCGCAAGCGACAGCCCCAGCACGACGGTAACCATTGCCGCGCCGGCGGACATATAGCCGCGACAAGACCATTTGCGGCAAAAGTCCGGCAGGCTAAAATTCATGACAATTCTTTGGCCCAGAGCTGAGAGCGATAACAAGTCCAGCCATACTCGGAGGAACGTCGGAATGCTTGGTTTGATGCAAGATTGGCCCCTGCTCTGCCACCGGATCATCGAACACGCCGCCAGGATTCATGGCAGGCAGGAGGTCGTCACCCGCTCGGTCGAAGGACCGATCCATCGCACCAACTATGCCGAAATCCACGCGCGCGCCCTGAAAGTTTCGCAGATGCTGGAGCGCGACGGCATCAAGCTCGGCGACCGCGTCGCCACGATCGCCTGGAATACCTGGCGCCACCTCGAGGTCTGGTACGGCATCATGGGCATCGGCGCCATCTGCCATACCATCAATCCCCGCCTTTTCCCCGAGCAGATCGCCTGGATCATCAACCATGCGCAGGACCGCATCGTGATGACCGACATCACCTTCGTTCCGATCCTGGAGAAGCTCGCCGACAAGCTGGGAAGCGTCGAGCGCTACGTCGTCCTCACCGACAAGGCGCATATGCCGCAGACCACGTTGAAGAACGCGGTCGCCTATGAGGAGTGGATCGCGAAGGCCGACGGCAAGTTCGCATGGAAGGATTTTGACGAGAACACGGCCGCCGCCATGTGCTACACCTCCGGCACGACGGGCGATCCGAAGGGCGTGTTGTATTCGCATCGCTCCAACGTGCTGCACGCCCTGATGGCCAACAATGTCGATGCGCTCGGCACCAGCGCCTCCGAGACAATGCTGCCGGTGGTGCCGCTGTTCCATGCCAACAGCTGGGGCATCGCCTTCTCCGCGCCTTCGCAGGGCACCAAGCTGGTGATGCCCGGCGCCAAGCTCGACGGCGCCTCGGTCTACGAGCTGCTCGAGACCGAGAAGGTGACGCACACCGCAGGCGTTCCGACCGTGTGGCTGATGCTGCTCCAGCACATGGCCGCCAACAATCTGAAGCTGCCCCATCTGAAGATGGTGATCTGCGGCGGCTCGGCGATGCCGCGCTCGATGATCAAGGCCTTCCTCGACATGGGCTCAAACGTGCGTCACGCCTGGGGCATGACCGAGATGAGCCCGATCGGCACCGTCGCGGCGCTGAAGCCGCCGTTCAGCGCCGCGACCGGCGATGCACGGCTCGACGTGCTCCAGATGCAGGGCTATGCGCCGTTCGCCGTGCAGATGAAGATCACCGACGATTCCGGCAAGGAACTGCCCTGGGACGGCAAGACCTTTGGTCGCCTGAAGGTCTCGGGTCCCGCTGTCGCCAAGGCCTATTACCGGGTCGATGCCAACATCCTCGACGAGGAGGGCTTCTTCGACACCGGTGACGTCTCGACCATCGACGAGGACGGCTATATGCGGATCACCGATCGCTCCAAGGACGTGATCAAGTCCGGCGGCGAGTGGATCTCCTCGATCGACCTCGAGAACCTCGCGGTCGGCCACCCCGCCGTCGCGGAGGCCGCAGTGATCGGCGTCTACCATCCCAAATGGGACGAGCGTCCGCTTCTGATCGTGCAGCTCAAGCAGGGCCAGCAGGCCACGCGCGAGGACATCCTGAAGTTCATGGACGGCAAGATCGCCAAATGGTGGATGCCCGACGATGTCGCCTTCGTCGACGGCATCCCGCATACCGCCACGGGCAAGATCCTGAAGACCGAACTGCGCGACCAGTTCAAGGATTATCGCTTCCCGAACGCTGCGGCATGACCGGAATAGCTTGCCGCAGGACCTGTTCGGTCCTGCGGTTGCGAATTCGCTTCACCTCCCCCGCTTGCGGGGAAGCTCGGTTTTGTCTGCCTGGCCGGTGCTCTTCTGCCATTTTGAAGCTCCGGATGGTCGAGATTGACAGGCACGCGCGACGCACGGTGCTGGGATCAGCGGGTGGGCGTGAGCGCATCAAGCTGTCGCTGCGCCTCGGGATCACCCCATTCTTTTGCTCTCTGGTACCAGTTGCGGGCCTGCGCGAGATCCGCGAGCGGGCCACTGGCGCCCAACTGCTTGAGCACGGTCGGATCGTAGGTCCTGGCCACCAGCAGCGCTGCGCGCGCGTCTCCTCCTTCAGCTGCGCGCAGCAGCAGTAGCCTCGCCGCCGAGACATCGGCGCTGGTGAGCAAATCCTGTCCACGTTTGACGAGTCCAGAAATTTCCTTCGGATCCAGGTTGCGCACAGCTTCGGTCTGCGGCGGTGGAGAGAGCACCAAGGAGCGCGCCGGCGGGACGGCCGTGACGGCTGTTGACGGCTGCGGAACGACACTGGCAGCGGCTTTCCAGGAAAGTCGGCTCGAGCCAACCACGAGCACTGCGCCGTTGGTGTCACGCAATTCTGCCATCGCGACCATCTGGCCGACGAAACCGTCTGGCGGAATGACCGACACGGCGGAAATTTCCGACGCGGGCACGCGCCATTCGTTGGCGACGCGCTTGCCAGACGTCAATCGTGCATCCGCTAGCAGTCCGTTGATGGCAACGATAGCGCCGGAAGGGGGAGCACCCACGCGCATCCCGAGCGGCAAGGGGACGTTGGCGGGCCCGCTGCTGTCCTCGAGCGCAAGGGTCGCGACCTGCTTGCGTTGCTGTGCAGGACCGATCGCGCCCTTCACCGATTGCCAAAGCGACGAGATCGATGTGGCGTCGTTCGATTGAACTCCGGGCCTTTGCGATGCCGGAATGACCATGACGAGAATCAGCGCGGCACCTCCCGCAACAGCTGCCGCGATCGCGAACCTGACCACTACGCTGAGCAGCGCGCGCCTTCCCGAGTTACGGAGGGCGGTCGGCACCTCGATGGGCTCCATCGCCTCGTGCATGGCTTGGGCCACGGCTTTGGAGAACACGTCCGAATGGTCACGACGACGCGGGTTGCCGGGCGATGGAGAGGGCGGGCCATCGGCCGATGGATGTTCCGTGGACCGTCTCGGCGCCCCCGTCGGCTGCACCGCCCGCTCGCGCGGGCTGCGTGGCGCGTAGTACATCGGATCGTGCGGATCGATATGGCTTTCGTCCGGTCCACCACTCATACTGAACACTCGCCCTGATGAGACTGCCACCAGCCGCGGTGGTCGGCACCGGCTACGCTGTTTGCGATCCTTGCAGCTCATGAGGCGCAACCGCGCACATCCGGTCAGCCTTTGCTGCAAAACCGGGAGAGCTGAGGTCACTCTTGCAACGTTTCCGGCTGACGCCCGCCGTAGTTCCCTTGCCGTTGTTCTTTTTTGAATTGCCGTTCGCGGAAGTCCCTTTCGCCGGGACGGTCCCTTGCTTGGGCGGTTCCAACAACTTGCGGTAGAGCCTTGGGGCGAAATTGCGACCGAGTCAATCTACAACTAAAGATCATTTAGATTGAATGGTTAATCAATTAAGTTGCAGAATTGCGCCTGTTCTCTGCCATATCGCCTGCAAATCCTGCGGAATCGCTGGGGCCGCGTCGTCTTCGAACGCTCACAATTGCGAGCAGCGAGAGCCCGCCTCCCGCCGGCTGAAGAACATCCGCCGCTCCTTCACGATAGGCACGAGCTGGTTGCGGTCGCGCAATGTGCCGCACAGGCCCTTCGCAATGGCCTTGAATAGGCGCGTCTCCGCATAGGGCGTCCCGTTGCGATCCTCGATCGCCCAGCGCTGGAAATTGAGCGCGTTGGTGTTGTCGGAGGCATGGACGAGGCGCGACCCGACGCCGCTCGGCGTCGAGCCTCCCCCTTGAACAGCCATACACGATTGGTGGTTTGCGGAGGCCGATGGTTCGACCACCGCACAAGGATCCGGAACGGGAGATAAAGGTGGGGGATAAACCGCTTCACAGGCCTGCGGAAAATGCGCTAGGTCAGCTTGCTCCCGTCGCCCGTGCCCCGCAACCGGCGACTGACATCGGTGATGGAACAGCATGGCCCGCAGGTTTTCCGCTCCCTACCAGTCGGAGCCCGTGTCCGGGCTCGCCAGCTGGGCGCGCAATCTGGCCGTGTTCGCGGTGGTGGCGGTCCTGGTCTCGATCATCATCGTCCGCTTCGGCTTTCTGGAGATCAAGCCGGCGCTGGCGACCTTCTTCGGCGGGCTTGCGATCGCGGTGCTCTCCATCCTGTTCGGGCTCGCGGGCTTTGCGGCAATCTGGCAGAACGGCTCGCGCGGAATGGCGCGCATCCTGTTCGCCTTCCTGATCAATGCGCTGATCCTCGCCTATCCCGCCTATCTTGCCTTTCAATACCGTAGGCTGCCGGCGATCCACGACATCACCACCGATCCGATCGACCCGCCGCGCTTCGAGGCCTTGGCGCGCCTTCGCACCGGCGACGGCGCCAATCCGGCCGTCTATGCCGGCCTCTATTCGGCCGAGCAGCAGCGCCATTTCTATCCGGACATCGAGCCGATCGAGCTCGAGATTTCCGTCGACCGGGCCTACGCGCTATCGCTCCAGATCGCCAACAAGCGAAAGTGGCTGATCATCGACGAGCGTCCGCCGCAGCCGCCGCGCCGCATCGGCCGCATCGAGGCGGTGGCCCGCACGCCGATCATGGGCTTCCGTGAGGATGTCTCGATCCGCATAGTGCCCGATGGCGACGATTCCCGCGTCGATATCCGCTCGGCCTCGCGCTATTTCGACAGCGACCTCGGCAGCAACGCCGCGCGCGTCAGCAAATTCATCGACGACCTCAACACCGCGGCCGACACCGATGCGCTGAAGCCGGTGAAGAAGGCGCCGGTCGTCCCGGTCAAGCCGCCGGCGAAGACGGTGAAGAAATAGCCTTCCGTCATTCCGGGGCGCGCCGTCAGGTGCGAACCCCAATGCGCATTTGCGCATTGTGGAATCGCACCACAATCTCCAGATTCCGGGTTCGATGCTTCGCATCGCCCCGGAATGACGGATCAGGCGGCCGCCATCCTGTACGTCCCCGTGATCACGGGATCGCCGTCCGTCGCCACCACGCCACGGGCGACAAGGTCCTCCAGATGCGCCAGCACGGAATAGCCGGCCGCTGTCGTGAGCCTTGGATCGATACCGATATAGATCGCGCGCACCATGGTCGGGATGTCGGCCTCGCCCTTGGCGAGGCGATGCAGGATCGAGGCTTCGCGCGCCTTGCGGTGGCGGATCAGGAAGCGCACATAGCGCGGCCCCTCGGGAATCTCGGCACCGTGGCCGGAGAAATAGAGTTCCTCCTCGCGCGCAGCGAGCCGGTCGAGCGAGTCCATGTAGTCGATCATCGAGCCATCGGGCGGAGCCACGATCGAGGTCGACCAGCCCATCACGTGATCGCCGACGAAGCTGAACTTCCGTTCGGGCCAGGCAAACGCAAGATGGTTGGCGGTGTGGCCCGGTGTCGCGACGGCTTCCAGCCGCCAGCCTGAGCCTTCGATGACGTCGCCATGGGCAACCGTCACGTCGGGCGTGAAGTCGCGGTCGGCGCCCGATTCCGGATTGTGCTTCTCGCTCTCGAAGCGCGGGCGCGAGGCGCGATGCGGGCCTTCGGCATAGACGGTCGCGCCGGTCGCCTGCTTGATGCGGCCGGTGTTCGGCGAATGATCGCGATGGGTATGAGTGACCAGGATGTGGGTCACGGTCTCACCTCTGACGGCATCGAGCAGCGCTGCCGCATGGGCCTCGTTGTCCGGACCTGGATCGATGATCGCAACCCTGCCCTGGCCCACGATGTAGCTGACCGTGCCGGTGAAGGTAAACGGGCTCGGATTGTTGCAGAGCACGCGGCGCACGCCGGGACGGACTTCCTCGACGACGCCGGGCTTCAGCGGAAAATTGCGGTTGAACGGGACGTCGTCGTTGTCGGACATTGGTCTTCCTGTGCGTACCGCCACACGCTTTGTCATACCCCGCGAAGGCGGGGTATCCAGTACGCCGCGGCGCCCGAAGCGAAGGCGAGGTCTCTGGGATACTGGATCGTCCGCTCCAGCGCGCAATTGCGCACAAGGCGGACGATGACAGCGGAGCAAATCAACCACGTCCGAATTCTTGGCGCTTAGAAAAACGCCTGGATGCCCGTGATGGCGCGGCCGAGGATCAGGGCGTGGACGTCGTGCGTGCCCTCGTAGGTGTTGACCGTCTCGAGGTTATGGACGTGGCGCATCACATGGTACTCGATCGAGATGCCGTTGCCGCCGTGCATGTCGCGCGCGACGCGAGCGATATCGAGCGCCTTGCCGCAATTGTTGCGCTTGACGATCGAGATCATCTCGGGCGCGAACTTGCCTTCGTCCATCAGGCGGCCGACGCGCAGGCTTGCCTGGAGGCCCAGCGCGATCTCGGTCTCCATGTCCGCGAGCTTCTTCTGCACGAGCTGGGTCGCGGCCAGCGGCTTGCCGAACTGCTTGCGGTCGAGCGTGTATTGCCGGGCGCGGTGCATGCAGTCCTCGGCCGCGCCCAGGGCGCCCCAGGAGATGCCGTAGCGGGCGCGGTTGAGGCAGCCGAACGGGCCCTTCAGGCCGGACACGTTGGGCAGCAGCGCGCTCTCGGGCACCACGACGCCGTCCATCACGACCTCGCCGGTGATGGAGGCGCGCAATGACAGCTTGCCGCCGATCTTCGGCGCGGAGAGACCCTTCATGCCCTTCTCCAGCACGAAGCCGCGGATCTGGTTGTCGTGCTCGGCCGACTTCGCCCAGACCACGAACACGTCGGCGATCGGCGCATTCGAGATCCACATCTTGCTGCCGGTGAGGCGATAGCCGTCCGAGACCTTCTCGGCGCGGGTCTTCATGCCGGCCGGATCGGAACCGGCGTCAGGCTCGGTGAGGCCGAAGCAGCCGACCCACTCGCCGCTGGCAAGCTTCGGCAGGTACTTCTTGCGCTGGTTCTCGTCGCCATAGGCATAGATCGGATACATCACCAGCGAGGACTGCACCGAGTTCATCGAACGGTAGCCGGAATCGACCCGCTCGATCTCGCGGGCGACGAGGCCGTAGGCGACGTAGCCCGCATTGGCACAGCCATATTCCTCCGGCAGCGTGATGCCGATCAGGCCGAGTTCGCCCATCTCGTTAAAGATCTCGCGATCGGTCTTCTCTTCGAGATAAGCCTTGGTGACGCGCGGCAGCAGCTTGTCCTGGGCGTAGGCTCGCGCCGTGTCGCGCACCATGCGTTCGTCTTCGGTGAGCTGCTCGTCGAGCAGGAACGGATCGTCCCACTGGAAAGAAGCCGCAGCCGGCTTGTCCTTGGCCTGAGGGCGCACACTCATGAAACGTCCTTTCGCGTCTGGTTCCGTCTAATTGACCGTTAAATTAAAGCGCCGCAGCGCCAGTTGCAATTGCGTCCTGGTTTCGGTCGTTCCGGCGTGGCGCGCGCACGGAACGACTGTGCGTCAGGTCTCGAGCTGCTCGTTGGCGACGATCTCGATGCCGAAGCCGGAGAGGCCCTTATAGTCATGCACCGAAGACGTCAGATGCCGGATCGAGGTGACACCGAGATCGCGCAGGATCTGCGCGCCGACGCCGACCTCGCGCCACTGCCTGTTGCGGTCGGCCTCCGCCGTCGACTCGTCCGGCAAGGGCTCTACGGGAACGCCGGCGGCGCCGTCGCGCAGGTAGACCAGGACGCCGCGGCCGGCCTTCTTGAAATGATCGAGCACGAGCTGCATGCGCTTGTGGCCGGTGAAGATGTCCTTGACGATGTTCGGCTTGTGGAAGCGCGTCAGCACGTTCTTGCCGTCGCCGACGCCGTTGTAGACGAAGGCGACATGGGCGATGGAATCGAAGGGCGAGCGGTAGGCATAGCCCTGCAACGGCCCGATCGGACTTTCGGTCACGAAGGTCGCGACCCGCTCGATCAGCTTTTCGCGCGCCTGGCGGTATGCGATCAGGTCGGCAATCGTGACATGCTTGAGCTTGTGCCGGGCGGCAAACTGCGCGACCTGCTCGCCCTTCATCACGCTGCCATCGTCGTTCATCAGCTCGCTGATGACACCGACGGGCGGCAGGCCGGAGAGCTTGCAGAGGTCGACGGCCGCCTCGGTATGACCGGAGCGCAGCAGCACGCCACCATCCTTGGCGATCAGCGGAAAGATGTGGCCGGGACGAGCGAAATCGCCGGCGCCGACATTGGGATTGGCGAGCGCGCGGCAACAGGAGGCGCGCTCCTCGGCCGAGATGCCGGTGCCGCCGTCGGGCTTGTAGTCGATCGAGACCGTGAAGGCCGTGGTGTGCGCGGAGTCGTTGTGGGCGACCATTGGATCGAGCCGCAGGCGGCGCGCGTCCTCCGTGGTGACCGGCGCGCAGACGATGCCCGAGGTATGGCGGATGATGAACGCCATTTTATCGGCGGTGCAGAGCGAGGCGGCGACGATCAGATCGCCCTCGCCTTCCCGGTCCTCGTCATCGGTGACGACGACGAGCTCACCCTTGGCAAAGGCCTGCAAGACTTCCTGTACGGTATCGGGCATGTCCAATCTCTGGCTATGGTGGCCGGAGGCTTAGCCGGACTTCGATCCGGGCGCTAGTGTCCCGGACGCAACCGCTTATGCCTTCGCTAGGTCCCGCCAGCACCCGGCTTGCACCGGAAATACCAGAGATATAGGCCCTGCCCGGCCGCGTGGAAGGCCGCCGAGCGAGCCTATGGCAGCACTTCGCGACGCTCGCTCAATCGCAGGTCAAGCTCCGTCCGCTTATCCTCCAGAAGGCCGGCTTGAGCCGCCTCGATGACCGTGAACAGCTCATGCGCATCGCTGAGGCGGGTAACGGTGACATAGTTGGCGCCCGCCGCGTAGAGCTCGCCGACGTCGGACAACAGATCGGCGGTGGCCACGACCAGGGCGCTCGGGTTGAGCGCGCGGACGTGACGGACCAGCTTCTCGTTGGTGGCCCCCTTCAACAGCGCATCAGGCACGCTGAGGATGATCACCTCGGACTTGCCGACGCCGGCATGGACGAGCGTGTCGACGTTGCTGATGTCGCCGTAGATGACGTGCAGGCCGCGCGAAAGCAGCGTCCGGTACACATTGGGGTTGAAATCGACGACCGTGATCTGCTCGAGCAGCACCGGCGCCTGCCGCTCGATCTCCGCGAGCAGCGCGCTCGCCGCGCGGAAAAAGCCGAGGATGACGATCCGCCGTGCCTCGCCATGGCCGCCCACGTGTCCCTCCTCGGCGTGAGCGTGATCGAGGTCGCGCAGGCCGAACCGCTTCAAGGGCCCGATCGCCCAGCGCGTGATCTCGTCGCTCCTCACCATCACGAAGGTCGAGAGCACGGCCAGCACCACGAAGGCGAAGGAGGCGGCATTGGCGGTCTCCTGGGCGATGTGGTTGTCGGTGACGCCGGTCTGGATCACGACCAGCGAGAACTCGCTGATCTGCGCCAGGTTGATCGCCGGCAACAGGCTCGCGCGCAGGCCCTGCTGCATCAGATAGAGCGGCACGAAGGTGGTCACCAGCCGGCTCACGACCGTGAAGAGCGCGATCATCAGGGCAAGCCCGATCACGGACATGTTCGGCACCGGAATGGTCATGCCGAGCGCGACGAAGAACAGCGTGATGAAGAAATCGCGCAAGGTGGTGACCTTGGCGGTGACGTCGAGCGCGTAGGGGAAGGTCGAGAGCGAGACGCCGGCGATCAGCGCACCCATCTCGCGCGACAGCGACAGCCGCTCGGCGGTCTCGGCGACCAGGAAGCACCAGGCGAGCGCGCCCAGAAGGATCAGCTCCGGGCGGCGGGCGATCTGGTGGAACAGGCGCGGCAGCACGAAGCGGCTGACGAGGAGCGCGGCCGTGACGAGCACTGCGACGCGCACGATCGAGAGCAGGATGACGCTCACTTGCAGATCGGCAAGGCTCGGCTGCACGGCGAGGAACAGGATGGCGAAGATGTCCTGGAGCACCAGGATGCCAAGGGTGATGCGGCCGGGCAGCGTGTCCAGCTCACGCTTCTCATAGAGCACCTTGACGATGATGACCGTGCTCGAGAGTGCGCAGGCGACGCAAAGATAGAGCGCATCGAAATGACCGCCGCCGAGTGTCAGGCCGATAGCGGCGAAGAACGAGATGCCGAGCAGGCAGCCGCCGAGGAGCTGGCCGCCGGCCGCGAACAGGATCACCCGTCCCGCCCGCACGATCTTCTTCAGATCGATCTCGAGCCCGATCATGAACAACATGAAGATCAGGCCGAGTTCGGAAATGACGCTGATCGATTCCTGCGACTTGACCCAGCCGACGCCGAATGGACCTATGCAGAAGCCAGCGATAAGGTAGGCCAGGATCAGCGGCTGGCGGGAGAAATGGGCCAAAAGCCCAAGCATCCAAGCGAACAAAATACAAAGAGTGATATCGCCAATGAGTTCGTGCATCTCAAAGCAGTCCTTTTTGCCGCACCCTAGAGGCGCGGTGCAGCGCGGCAAACGAGCAATTCGTCACATGCCAATCGTCCTGTCGATCGTGCTCGCATTGATAGGCGGCGTGCTCGGCGTGGTGCTGCCTGCTGTGGCACAGCCGAAGGTCAATATCGAACAGGGTTTTGCCGATTCGCTGACGGCGATGCCGAAGGAGGAACTCGCCGTCTCCGGCGGCTTCTACGTGCCGGCCTATTCCAGCGTCGCGATGAGCCAGGGCAAGCTGCGCGTCGACTTCTCGGTGACGCTGAGCGTCCACAATGCGTCGGAAACGCTCCCCCTGGTGCTCAAGCGGATCGCCTATTTCGACACCACCGGCAAGATGATCGAGAGCTATCTGAAATCGCCGGTCGCGCTGAAGCCGCTCGCGACGGTCTCCGTCGTTATCCCGACCGAGGACGTGCGCGGCGGGACCGGAGCCAACTTCATCGTCGACTGGACCGCAGCGAGCGAGATCGCCGAGCCCGTGGTCGAGGCCTTGATGGTTGGCGGCGTCGCCAATGCGCATTACGCTTTCATCAGCCAGGGCCGCCCGACCCGGACGGTCGGCAAGAAGTAACAGGCCGGCCGGCGCAATGCCGGCTGGCTCAACAAAAACAGAGGAAACTGCCCATGACTGCCAGCTTCGACTTCGCGCCCCTGTTCCCGCCGGGGCTGCCGGCTCCTTCTGCGCGCTGGACCGGGCTTGCCAAATACAGCTTCGTCGGCGGCAACAATGATTCCGAGCAGGTGCCGGTCGATGACCTGATCGCGGCGGTCGATGCGGTGCTCCGGCGCGAGGGCCGCAACCTCGCCACTTACGGACTGGCGCATGGTCCGCAGGGTTACCTGCCGTTACGCGAATTCCTGACCGCGAAGCTGAAACGCGATGCTGGCATCAAATGTACGGTCGACGATCTCCTGATCGTCTCGGGCTCCTTGCAGGCACTCGACCTTGTCAACCATACGCTGCTTGCGCGCGGCGATACCGTGATCGTCGAGCAGGAAACCTATCAGGGCGCGCTGAACCGCCTGACGCGGCTCGGCGTGAATACGGTCGGCGTTCCCCTCGACGGCGAGGGGATGCGCATGGACGCTTTGGCGTCCGCGCTTGCCGACCTGAGGAGCCGCGGCATCCAGCCGAAATACATCTACACCATCCCGACAGTGCAGAACCCGACCGGCAGCATCATGCCGGAAAGCCGCCGCGCCGAGCTGTTGCGGCTTGCGGCCGAGTACGCTGTCCCGATCTTCGAGGATGATTGCTATGCCGACCTCGTCTGGTCAGGAGAACGGCCGCCGGCCATCCACGCGATGAGCGGCAAGGGCGGTGTCATCCATATTGGATCATTCTCCAAATCGATCGCGCCGGCGCTGCGCGTCGGTTTCATCGTCGCGCCCTGGGAGGTGATGTCGCGGATGCTCGCGCTGAAGACGGACGCCGGATCCGGCGCGCTGGAGCAGATGGTGCTCGCCGAATATTGCCGACCGCATTTCGCGACCCACGTGCCCGCGCTGACGCGCGCGCTGCGCACCAAGCTCGACACGCTGATGGAAGCGCTGAATGAGCAGTTCGGAACCGCTGCCGAGTTCGAGGAGCCCAAAGGCGGCATCTTCCTCTGGGTGAAGTTGCCCGACGATGTCGACACGCTCAAGCTCTACCAGGCCGCGCTCGCGGCCGGCGTCTCGATCAATCCGGGTCCGGAATGGTCGACCAGCAAGGGCTATTCGGGTTCTCGGCTGCGGCTGTGCTTTGCCAGCCCCACGCACCAGCAGATCCGCGACGGCGTCACCGTGCTCGCCGAGGTCTGCCGCAGGGAGTTCGGCGTGCCGGCGCGAATCGCGAATGTCGAAAAGGCGCGCGCCTGAGCGCTTGGAAAGAACTCCTGGACTGAACTCCTGGAGTTTCACGCCTCGACGTGAAACTCCACGTTCACCTGCCCGCTGCCGGACGACGGGAAGTACTCGCAGAGCTGTTCGGACGCGCCGCGATAGTCGTACCAGCCGAGCGCCGCAAACAGCATGATGGTGTCGGCCATGCCGCCCTCGCCGTTACACTTGATAGCATAGTCCGGAAGCATGTCGAGGAATTCGCGGTAGCGACGCTGCTGCCAGAGCTCGAGCACGCGCAGATCGACCTGACGATTGAACTCGCTGGCGACCGACGTCCACGCTTCCGTACCCAGCTTCTTGTTCGGCCAGAGCCGGTGCGACAGCGAACCGCTGGCAAGAACCGCAATCCGTTTGCCCGAATCTTCGATCGCTTGGCGCGTCGCTTCGCCGAGAACCCGGCTCTCCTCGAGCGAGGTAAACAGCGGCGAGGCAATCGAGACCACTTTCGCCCAGCCGCCTGCGTTCAGGTAGTGCATCGGAACGATGGTGCCGTATTCGAGCCCGAGGCTCGCAACGCTGTGCGCGATGACGTTGAGCCCGCCTTCGGCCGCCCTGCCCGCGATCGCCTGGGCGAGTACGGTGTCTCCCGGCAGGTCATAGCGCAGATCCTGGATCATCTGCGGCGCCTCGTGACTGGTAAACGAGCCGCGATGCTGCGCATTGGCGTTGATGTGGTAGCCGAAATTGGAAAGCCAGTGGGTATCGAACACCACGAAGCTGGTAACACCGCGCTCTTTCGCCCGTCGCCCGAGCTCGCGCAGCGAATTGACGGGGCCTTCGCGCGCCGCGCGCAACGGGCTGCCGGGCGCTTCCGACAGCATCAGCGACGGAACATGGGTCACCTTGGCCGCAAGCACGAGCTGACCCATGGCGATGACCTCCGGGTCTTAGCCTCAGGCCGCCTGTGCCTGGCTGCCATGGATCGCGGAGGCCAGCCGCAACAAGAGGACGATCGAAACGTTGCCCTTGCCGGCCTCGATCTGCGCGATGTAGCGCTCGGAAATTCCCGACCTGCGCGCGAGCTCCCGCCGCGACAGCTCGCAGCGCATGCGCGATGAGCGCACCCGCTCGCCGAGTTCCGCCAGGAATTCGGTCTCGGAGTATGGCGGCACAGCAGTGCCGCCCGGCAGCGCTTCGCCCGCAAAATCGGTGACTTCATCCAGCATTGATCTATCCACGATCGCCTCCCGAAGCTGGCATTATGGCGCAGCTTCGGGTCCGCTCATTGACGCGGATCAAATAGCGGTACGATTGCCGACCGGCGTGGACGACTAGGCTGGAAATGCTAAACTTCGCTCTCGTTCGAGGCGGGGCTCCTGAAGACATGATGTTTTGTTTGAACCGCTGCGCGCTGGCCGCGATGGCCTGGCTTGTGCTCGTATCCACAGCCGGCGCCGAGACGCTGGCGGCGACGATCGTCAATTGGGGGCTGCTCGGCTCCTGGGCGATCGATTGCTCGCTCCCGCCCGACCGCGACAAGGGTGCAGTGCTCACCTACGAAGTCAGGCCGGACGGCCGCGTGATGTACCGCCGCAACTTCGGTGATGCCAGGGACGAGAACGAGGTGGTGGCGGCCTCGACCGATGCGGACGGCCTGCTCAACATCATGGTGTTCTTTCCAGCGCTGCATCAAACGCGCGAGTTCGGCCTCGCGCTACAGAAGGACGGCAGCCTGCGCGCGATCTACAATCGCGGCGAGCGCAGCGACTACACCATCCGCGATGGCACGTTCGCCAAGACCGGCGCTCCGACGCCTGCGCAGCACCGCTGCGGCAACAGCACGTGAGCGCGCGTAAGCGAAGCTGAACAGACGTTCAGAATTCTCCTCACAGTTCCTCCGGAACGTTCGCGTGCGTGCGCGGTTTAAATTGGCGTTCATTGGAGGAGGACATCATGAGGAAGCTTGGCTATGTCGTCGCGGCTCTCGGCGCGCTTGCGATCGTGGCACCGACGGTGGCGAGCGCCGAGACGGTGGTGATCAAGAAGCACCATTACGGCCCCTACGGCGCCCGGGCCGAATTCCGCGAGCACCGTGACTACGGCATGCATCGTGGCTGGCATCATCACGGCGACAGGGTCGTCGTGATCAAGCGCGGTCATCGCCACTACGACTACTGATGCGCACGCTGAAATGGCCCCGACGGGGCCATTTCCTTGCGTACACGGGAAGGCAGTGACACTAGTCCCACGCCGGCGCGAAGCCGGGATTGACGCAGCGCCTGTCCTTCGGCAGCGCCGCGATTTTTCTGCGATCGTCGTCGTCGAGCGTGATCTTCAGCGCGTCGAGATTGGCCTGCTGGCTCTCTCGCCGTGATGCCTTCGGAATTGCAGCGACCCCTTTCGGATCGAGCAGCCACTTCAGCGCGACCTGCGCCGCGGTCGCATTGTGCTTGCGGCCGATCTCGCCCAAAACCGCATCAGAGGCGATACGTCCCTGCGCGAGCGGGCAATAAGCAACCAGCGGAATCGATTTTGCGGTGAGATAGTCGATGACCTTCGATTGATCGAGCATCACGTGATATTCGATCTGGTTGCAGGCGATCGGCGCCCTGATCTCCTCGACCGCGAGCTTGAGCAGCGCGGTGTTGAAATTGGCGACGCCGATGGCGCGGGTGCGGCCCTCTTCCTTCAGCTTCATCAGCGTCTCGAAAACCGCAGGCCAGTTCGCATTGCGCGACGGCCAGTGCACGAGATAGAGGTCGACGTGGTCGAGCCGAAGCTTGTTCAGGCTGGCGTCAGAAGCGCGGCGGATCGCGTCCGGTGCAAGGTTCTCGTGCCAGACCTTCGTCGTGACGTGCAGTTCGCCGCGCGGCACGCCGGCGGCGGCGATCGCCGCACCGATCGGCTCCTCATTGGCGTACATTTCGGCGGTGTCGATGTGGCGATAACCGAGCGACAGCGCACTTTCGACCGCGGCGCGGCAGGCATCGCCCTGCATGCGGAACGTGCCGAGGCCGAGCTTGGGCATGCTCATGCCGTGGATTGTCAGATTTTTGATTTTCAGATTTTCCATGGAGACACTCCTGACGAATTCCAGCCCGCCGGATGCGCCCGGCAAAGGCCGCGCAAGCAGAGTTTTCAGTGGTGGAAGAGCGATGGCGGGGTGAGCACTATAGCGAGCCGATCGCGGAGCAGCCAATCAAGAACCGGTTAGCGTGTCCGCTGCTTCACATCGTCATGCCCAGTCTTGTCCCGGGCATGACGACTCCGCGCTCCATTTACGAATGCTGTGCCACCAAAGCGGGCCGCACTTGCGGCCGCGGGAGGATGTTGACCGACCAGAGGTCGCGATTGTCGACGTCCTTCAGCGTCACGGTCATGACCTCCGTGCCGCCGTCAATGTCGACGCAGCCGAAGAACTGGAGCCCGAAGCAAGGCGCAAGGTTCTCGCCCTGCTCGGCGCTACAACCGCGCTGGTACATCGCGACGGGTCCAAAGGTGTTGTCGAGTTCGCCCGGCCCCCAGGTGCCGGCATGGAGGGGACCTGAGACGAATTCCCAGAACGGCTCGAAATCGGAGAACACCGCGCGGTTGGGATCGTAGTAATGCGCGGCGGTGTAGTGCATGTCAGCGGTGAGCCAGACAGTGTTGCGCACGCCGGCGCGCCTGATGAAGGAGAGCAGGTCCGCGATCTCGTGCTCGCGCCGATCGGGCGGACCATCGCCGAGCGCGACGGCATCGAGGCTGATCAGGCCGATCGGCAGGTCGGCCGCGATCACCTTCCAGGTCGCGCGCGAAGCGGCGAGCTCCCGCTTCAGCCAGGCAAGCTGATCACGGCCCAGGATCCAGCCGTCGTGCTCCTCGCCCTTGTTCCAGGTGCCGTCGCGATAGCTGCGCATGTCGATCATGAAGACGTCGAGCAGCGGTCCGTAGGCAATTTTCCGATAAATGCGGCCTTGCTGCTGCCGGATCTCGCGAATCGGCATGAAGTCGAAAAACGCACGCCTCGCGCGCGCGACCAGGCGTGAGGTGCCGTCGGCATCAAAACCGGTCTCATCGACGCTGCCATAGGGCGACCAGTCGTTGGTGACCTCGTGGTCGTCCCATTGCGCGAACATCGGCACCTCCGCATGGAAGGCGCGGAAATTCTCGTCGAGGTGATTGTATTTGTAATTGCCGCGGAACTGCGCCAGCGTGTGCGCGACTTCCGATTTCTCTTCGGTGACGAGGTTGCGCCAGATCTTGCCGTTCGGCAGCTTCAACTCGGCAGGAATGGTGCAGTCGGCATAGATGTGGTCGCCGGAATGGATGAAGAAATCCGGACGGTTGTCGAGCATGGTACGATAGCTGCGCATGCCGCCGCGAGACGTATCGATGCCCCATCCTTGCCCGGCGGTATCGCCGGACCATACGAACGAGATCGACTGGCCTGCGGCCGGCGCAGTGCGGAAATGTCCGGTACGCGTCTCGCCGGCAACGCCGGTCGCGATGTCGTCGAAGCGCACACGGTAGAAGATGTCCTGTCCGGGCGGCAGGTCACGCAGCAGCACCTTTGAGGTGAAGTCGGCGTCTGGCAGCGCGTCAGTGGTTGCCGTGCACAGGATCGTCTTGAAGCTTTCGGCTGTGGCACATTCGACCCGCATCCGCGCAGGCCGGTCGGCGCGCGCCCAGATGACGGCAGAGCCTTCGGACACGTCGCCCGACTGAATGCCGCCTGCGATCAGCGGACGATCGGCGGCGCGGCTGAGATATGGTTTGGCGCGAGAGCCGAGACCAGCGAGCGCGAGGGAGGATGTGGAGCGGACCAGAAACTGCCGCCGGGTCCATGCGCGCGAGGCGCGGAGCGTTGCCATTCAGGAAACCTTCGTCGAATCGCGACGAAAGGTGCCTGTGCTCCTTGACTCCAGGCCGACGGTTTTTTGACTCCGCGCCTACCGTTTTGCGACGGGCGGATGACGCCTAATTATTTGAGCATGATCTCCGCGCAAACGCGTTCCGCGTTTGTCGCGAGGGAAAACCGCTTCACACTTTGCGCTAGCGCGGCCCTTCGGGTCCGGATCATGCTCTAATGTTTCCAGTTGCAGATGCCGCCCGACCTGCACGGCCAGGTCTGGATGCGCGTGTCCATCGCCTGCGCGTCCAGCGGATTCGCGTGCCGATGCGCAAGCCTGGTGCGGGCAGCGCCACGCGGTTGCGCCCTCTTCGTTTGAGCAACCCGCGGCTCCGGCGCCTTCACGTGCTCGGTCACGACCGCCTTCGGCGTGACGTCAGGCACGGCACGCGCCGCATCACTTCGTGCTTCCACCTGGACCGGCGCGAATTGCGTCGCAGGGCCAAGCCGCTTCGGCGACAGCACCGCCTTGGAGAGATCGAGGCCGAGATATTCGTCAGGCTTATAGTCGTCGGCCATCGCCGCGCTGCCGCATGCGAGCATGAGCGCGGTGGCGAGGCCGAATGAAACGCTTTTCAGGACCAAGAGACGCCTCCTGAAATTCAATTAAGGGCAATTTTACCCTTATTTAGGAGGCGCGAGGCGGATTTCCAGCGGCAGATTGTCATCAGGGTTACCAGCTACCGAAGCCGATCCCCGATTCACAAGCCTTTCGCAGGCTCAGAAACCGCCTGCCAGCGTTTTGACGAGCCGGTGAAGGTACTCTTGTCCCTTGTAGAACGACGCCACGGGAACACGCTCGTCCTTGCCGTGGATGCGGTTCTCCCCGATGTCGATCGCCATGCCGGAATGGCCGTAGGTCGGGATGCCCGCATTGCGCAGGTAGCTGCCGTCGGTGGCGCCGGAACTCATGACCGGGAGCACGATGGCGCCGGGGAAGAATTCGCCCGAGAGCTTTTCGATCGCGCCCATGATCTCCTCGTGCAGCTCGCTGGGCGCGCTGATGACCGCCGTATCGATCTGCGTCAGCTTGATGTCGGGATCCGCCAGCACCTGCTCCAACGTCGCCTTGACCTCCTCGACGGGCTCTCCCGGCATGATGCGGCAATTGACCTTGGCACTCGCCGACTGCGGCAGCGCGTTGATGGCATGCCCGCCCTGCAGCATGGTCGCAACGCAGGTGGTGCGGAGCTGAGCGTTGTAGACGGGGTTCGCAGCGAGCCGCACGAAAGACAGCGCCGCCGGATCGGGCTTGTCGGACATCACGGCGCGCATGTCGGCTGCGGTCTGGTCGTTCTCGAACTGCGCGCTCTTCTCGAAATAGCCGCGCGTGGTGGCGTTCAGCTTGAGCGGAAAGTTGAACTTGGACAGACGCACGAGGCCTTCGGCGAGCTTGTAGATCGCGTTGCTCTTGCGCGGTACCGAGCTGTGGCCGCCGGGATCGGTGACGTCGAGCTGGAAGCTGACGGGGATCTTTTCGCTGGTCTGGACGCCGACGCGAATCGGCTTGCCGTCCTTCAGGCCAACGCCGGCGCCCTCGTTGAGCGCGAACTCGGCGTCGATGAGGTCCCGCTTGTTCTTGATCAGCCACTGGATGCCGAGACCGTCGCGGTCGAAGATCTCCTCGTCCGTCTCCAGCGCGACAATGATGTCGCGGTCGGGCTTATAGCCCTCCTGCTTGAACCGAATCAGGCTGGTGATGAAGGCGGACGCCATGTGCTTGTCGTCGGCCGTGCCGCGACCGTAGTAGTAGCCATCCTTCTCGGTGAACTTGAACGGATCGACCGACCAGTCCTCGCGCAGCGCCGGCACGACGTCGAGATGCGCGACCAGCAGGATCGGCTTGCGCGCACCGCTCCCGTGCAGGCGGGCGACCAGGTTGCCCTTGCGCGGCGCGGGCGAGAAGACCTGCACGTCCGAATCGGGAAGGCCCGCCGCCTTCAGCCGCGTCGCCATCGCTTCGGCCGCGCGCGCGGTGTCGCCGGTCGCGGTGGTGGTGTCGATCTCGACGAGCTCCTTGTAGACGTCGTGGGAGAGCTGCTGTTGCGGGCTCAGGCCTTCGGCGGCGGCCGCTCCGCCGGCGAGTAGCAGGGCCGCGACGGCCGTTGAGAGTAGAGCCTTCCTACACGAGATATTATTCTTGGTGATCGTCTTCTTCATCGCGCGCTCCCGAAATGCGGCCTCGCTGAATTCAGACAGCGGAAGGCGCGCTTTGGCAAGCGAGATCGTTCTGCCGTTTTTGCAACCGCCCCCGGCCTATTTCGCGTCCTTGACAGCGATCACCTCGATCTCGACCAGGAAGCCGGGATTGGCGAGCGCGGCGACGCCGACCACCGAGCGGGCCGGCAGGTTGGGCTGGCTGCCGCCGAAGAACTGGGTGTAGCCCTCCATGAAGGCCTTGAAGTCCATCGGTGCCGACGCATTGTGCACCAGGAAGACCTGCATCTTCACCACGTCGCCCATGGTGAGGCCGAGCCCCTCCAAAATGCCCTTGATGCGGTTGAGCACGCCGACCGTCTGTGTCTTGGTGTCGCCATAGGCCTCCCGGCTTTGCGGATCGGCATCCTTGTTGGCGACCGGCGGCACCTGGCCGCTGACATAATAGGTCGTGGCATTGCCGGTGACTTGCACGGCCTGCGCGATCGGAAAGGTCGAGTTCGGAATGGGATGCCGGATGACCTCGGCGTGAGTCGTGCCCGCATGGGCAATCGCAAGCAACGCGCCAATGACGGCGGCGGTTCTGAAATTCATTGGTTCCCCCTCTTGCCAGGACGTCAGCGACGCGCGTCCCTCACCTCGTTCGCCGTCACTGCATCATCGTAAGCATTGCCGAAATGCGTACGCAGATAATTCACGACGGCAGCGATCTGCGCGTCCGTCATCATCTCGCCGAACGGCGGCATGGCGCGCCGGCCGTTGAGCACGAGATAGACGGGATAGCCGCGTGCTTCCAGATTCTTGTCGGCGACGAGCGACGGATAGACGCCGGCGCCGGAGGCCCCACCGGCATCAGGCATGTGGCAGCCCTGGCAGACATTGGTGAACAGCTCCTCGCCCGTGGTCTCCGCAAAATTGAAGCCCGAGCTGAAGATGCGGTTTTCGGGGCCGTCATGCGCCCGCGCGGTTGCCGACAGCATCATGACTGCCGACAAGGCAAGCCGCACCGGCCATCGCACCCGTCGAAAGCCCTGACCCATCACGTCCTCACCACGCGGTCATGCAGCCGCGCAATCGCATCGAGCGCGGAGAGGATCGCGCCCTCCTGCCAGGCTGGAAGCGCGGAGGCGTGCTCGCCCGCGAGCGCGATGCGGCCGTCGATCTGGCAGAGGTTGTTGTAATGCGCGGCGCGCGCCTCGTCGCTCCAGTCGCCGGCGCAACCGAGCACGAAGGGCACCCGATGCCAGGCGACCGCGATGCCGTTTTCGAATTCGCTCTTGTATTGCGGGTGAATGACGGCGCCGAACTCGACGGCGCGCGCGACCCGCTCGGCCGGCGACATCGCGGTGAATTCGTAGGAGTTCGGACCGTCGAACAGATAGGCGCCGAGCAGGACACCGCGCCCGGCGCGGTTGTAGTCGTAATTGGGATAGGCGATCTGGCGGATCGGCAGGTCGGTGTAGCTGATGCCGCCATAGATCGCCTCGTCCTCCTCCCAGAATCGGCGCTTGAATTGCAGGCCGATCTTCACGGACGCGGCATAGGGAACGGCATCGATCGCCGATTTCATTGCGGCGCTGACGTCGAGCGGCAACTGGCTCAGGATCGTCAGCGGGATGGTGCAGACGCACCAGTCGGCGTGCACCTGCTGCACCGCGCCAGGATTCTTGGCATCGACATAGCTGACGGTGACGCCGCGCGCGTCCTGCTGGATCTGCGTCACCTTGGCGTTGTAGCGGATGAGATCGCCGACCTCCTTGGCAAAGGCCTTGCCGATCATGTCCATGCCGCCAACCGGCTGAAACATCGTGGTCTGGAAATTGTAGTGCGCAAAGCCGCGCAAATAACGCCAGAGCCGCGACTTCAGCACCTCCGACAGACCAACCGGCTCGCTCGGCTCCGGCATCGCCGTCAATCCGCCGCCGGGATCCTTGGTGTAGCCGCGAAATTCCGCCGAGATCAGATTGGCCTTGTAACCATAGCCATTGTCGAGCGCGCCCCAGGAGCGCAGCGCCTGGAGCAGGATCTCCTGGTCCTCCTTCGACACGGTCTCGTCGAGCTTGCCCTGCTGCGTCACCTTTGCGAGCAGCTCGGCGATCTGGCCCTGGAAATCCGCCTTCACGGCGCGCAGGCGCTGCGGTTTGCCGCCGAAGGCGCGCACCGAATGCAGCAAAGCGTTGTGATTGAGCTGATTGAACGGCTCGAGCGCGATGCCCAGGCGCCTGCAATAATCGAGCAGCGCGCGGTGATGATAGGGAATACGCCACGGCCCCGGATTGAGATAGAGACCATCCTCGAACTCGCACACCTGCTTGTGGCCGCCGAGCTCGGTGAAGGCATCGCCGCCCCGCAGCGTCCAGTTGCGGCCGCCGGGGCGAGCGTTGAATTCAAGGATCTGGACAGTGTACCCGGCCTTGCGTAGCTCGAGCGCCGCGGTCATACCGGCAAGGCCCGCGCCAAGCACGAGCACGGAGGCGCCTCTGGGATCGCCTTCGAGCCGAATCGGGCCCTTGTAGCGCGACTCCGACGCGAGCCCGAGGCTCGTCATCGCATGATACATGGCCGCGCTGCCGGCCACCGTACCGATCAGCGCAAGAAGATCACGTCGCCTGACGGTCACGGGTTCGCTTTGCATGGCGTTACGGGAGAGGGCCCAGTCCTGAGCCGTCAGCAAACAGCACACCGCGGAGCGAGGCAACACACGCGTTGTTGATCGGCGCGCCGTCGCGCGGCGCGATGAGGATGCTGATTGCGATCCTCATCGTTTTAGCCGCAAATACGACGTCACGCGACCTTGCGCGCCGCCGCCTTGCCGTCGAGGAAGCCCATCAGCCTGCCGCGGATGATCTCGTCCGCCTCTCTCATGATGCGATCGACGAGTTCCTTGCACGAGGGGATGTCGTTGATGAGGCCTGCGACCATCCCGCAGCTCCAGGCGCCGGCATCCATCTCGCCCTCGATCATGATTCTGGGATAGACGCCCGCGACCTGGTCGTGGATGTCGTCGATCTTCAGCTTTTCGCCCTTCTCGCGCTCGATCTCGAGTAGGCGATCGACATTGGCGTTCGTGAGCACCCGCTCGGTGTTGCGCAGCGCGCGCATGATCAGGCGGGTATCGAGCTCGGTCGCCGCGACCAGCGCGTTCTTGACGTTCTGGTGCACCGGCGCCTCCTTGGTGGCGATGAAGCGCGTGCCCATGTTCATGCCGCTGGCGCCGAGCGAAAGTGCTGCGACGAGGCTGCGCCCGTCGGCCATGCCGCCGGAGGCGACGAAGGGAATCGTCAACTCCTCCGCCGCGCGCGGCAGCAGGATCATGTTGGGGATGTCGTCTTCGCCGGGATGGCCGCCGCATTCAAAGCCGTCGACGCTGACCGCATCGCAGCCGATCCGCTCGGCCTTCAGCGAGTGGCGCACCGAGGTGCATTTGTGGATCACCTTGACGCCGGCCGCTTTCAACGCAGGCATGTATTGTTCCGGGCTGCGGCCTGCAGTCTCCACTATTCTGACGCCACCCTCGACGATCGCGGCGATGTATTCCGGATAAGGCGGCGCCGAGAAGGTCGGCAGAAAAGTGAGGTTCACGCCGAACGGCTTGTCGGTCATCTCGCGGCAGCGCGCGATCTCCTTGGCGAGCAGCTCCGGCGTCCTCTGGGTGAGCCCGGTGATGATGCCGAGCCCGCCGGCGTTGGAGACTGCGGAGGCGAGCTCGGCAAACCCGACAAAATGCATGCCGCCCTGGATGATCGGGTGCTCGATGCCGAACAGTTCGGTGATCGCGGTCTTCACGTAAGCGTCCTCCCGGATGGTTTGTCTGGCGCGAGTTTAGCCGTAGATCTGCGCCACGGTCACCATTTCTCTCCGAAGGGGCGGATCTCCATCTCGAAGGTCCAGGCGCTCTTGGGCTGCTGATAGAGCTGCCAATAGGATTCCGCGACGGAGGCCGGCGGCATCAGGAGGTCGGGATTGTCGAGCGCATCGGGGCCGAGCGCCTCGAGGCGGCGCTGCCGTACCCATTCGGTATCGACGCCGGAATCGATGATGAGATGCGCGACGTGGATATTCTCCGGTCCCAATTCGCGCGCCATCGCCTGGGCGACCGCGCGCAGGCCGAACTTGGCGCTGGCAAAAGCCGCATAGCCGCTGCCGCCACGCAAGGACGCCGTCGCGCCCGTGAAGAAGATGTTGCCGCCGCCGCGCGGCAGCATCAGCCGCGCCGCCTCGCGTCCCGCCAGGAAGCCGGAATAGCAGGCCATCTCCCAGACCTTCCGGAACACCCGTTCGGTGGTCTCGAGGATCGGAAAATTGACGTTGGCGCCGACGTTGAAGATGCAGACTTCTAGCGGCGCGTGCTTGTCGGCGTCGTTGAGGAAGGAAACGATTTCCTCCTCCTTGCGCGCATCGAGCGAGCGGGCGTGAATCTCGCCGCCGGCCGCCTCAACGTCCTTCACCAGCGGCGCGAGCTTGTCGCCATTGCGACGGCCGGCGAAGACGGTGAAGCCTTCAGATGCGAACTTCTTGGCGATCTCGGCGCCGATGTAGTCGCCGGCGCCGACGATGGCAGCCGTGGCGTTTCGCTTGGACAAGGTCGCCTCCTCCTGTGGGCCGCGCCGCGGCGGTGTCGACCGCCCACGCGATGGGCCATTGGGTGATATTGAGGTCGAGGCTATAGTTCTAAAATAGAACTGTCAAATTCTCGCTGTACTGGCTATAGGTTATGCCAAAATGTCCTGATCTTTCAGATAGGTTCTTTTTTCAGACTTATAGCGTTGGACCTTGCGAACCTGGCAAAGCAATCAATGCCCGCGGGCCGGAGCGCGCAGGTCGATCGGGCGAAGGATCGCAGCGACGGGAATCATCAGGACGGCGATGATCGCGAGCATCCAGAACACGTCGATATAGGCAAGGAAGTCGACCTGCTGCTGCAAGGTCCTGCCGACCCAGGCGATCGCCTGCGAGGCCGCATCCGATGCGTTCGAGCCCTGTGCCTGGAAGAACCGCGTCATCGCGTCCACGCTCTGCTGATAGCCGAGATCCGACGGCGCGAGATGCTCGATCAGCCGGCTCTGATGGAATTGCTGGCGCTGCGCCAGGATGGTCTGCGCGAGCGCGACGCCCACAGAGCCGCCGATGTTGCGCGCGACGTTGATGAGGGCAGAGGCCTGGTTGGTCTTGTCCGGCGGCATGCCGTCATAGGACGCCGTCGTCACCGGCAGGAACAGGAAGGGCAGACCGAGCGCGAGCAGGATGCGCGCCATCGCCGCATAGCCATAGGTGATGTCGCCGTTGATTCCGGTGAGATGCCACATCGCGACGGCGCAGATGGCCGCGCCCGTCATGATGAGATATTTCGGCTGCACCATGCCGACCAGGCGCCCGACCACCGGCATCAGAACCAGCGTTGCGACGCCGCCGGGCGACAGAGCGAGGCCCGCAAGCATGGCCGTGTAGTTCAGCTCGGTCTGCAGAAGCTGCGGAATGAGCTGTGTCGTCGAGATCAGCACCGCGCCGGTACCCAGCATTACCACGAAGCAAGCGCCGAACTGTCGCCGCCCGAGCAGACGGATGTCGACGATGGGATCCTCGCGCGTCAATTCCCATGGGATCAGCGCGAGCAGGCAAAATGCGGAAAGACACGCGAAGACAACGATCATGGTCGATCCGAACCAGTCGTTGCGCTGGCCCTCATCGAGCACGAATTCGAGCGAACCGAGACCGATCGCGACAAGAATGAAGCCGACATAGTCGACACGCAGCCCCTTGGCGAGCAGCTTCCCCCTCTCCTCTTCAGCACCCGACGGCTCCTTGACGAGCGTGCCGACCAGGAACAGCGAGATGAGGCCCATCGGCACGTTGATCAAGAACACCCAGTGCCAGGAATAGGTATCGGTGATCCAGCCGCCGAGCGTCGGGCCGATCACCGGCGCGACCACGACCGCGACGCCATAGATCGCAAACGCCTGCCCGCGCTTGTGCGGCGGAAAGGAGTCGGCAAGGATCGCCTGCTCGCTGGTCGCCATGCCACCGCCGCCGAGACCCTGTAGGATGCGGAACAGCACCAGAGCCTCGAGACTCCAGGCGAAGCCGCAGAGCAGCGATGCCGCCGAGAAAGTCGCAACGCACATCATGTAGAAGCGCTTGCGGCCGATCACTGTCGAGAGCCAGCCCGAGATCGAGAGCACGATGGCGTTGGCGACGAGGTAGCTCGTGATGACGTAGGTGCTCTCGTCGAGGCCGACCGCGAGCCCGCCGGCGATGTGGCGCAGCGAGACGTTCGCGATGGTGGTGTCGAGCACCTCCATGAAGGTGGCGATGGAGACCACAAAGGCGATCAGATAGGGATTGTGTCCGCCCGCCGCCGAGCGCTCCGGCGACCAGCCGCCCGCCGCCGCGGCGCCCTGCGTGATGTCGGTCATCGCACCTTCGTCCAGGGCACGACCGACATGCCCGGCCCCACCGGCAGATCGGCCGGCCAGCTATCGACCACGATCTTCACGGGCACGCGCTGCACCACCTTGACGTAATTGCCGGTCGCGTTTTCCGCCGGCAGCAGGCTGAACGCCGTGCCGGAGCCCGGCTGCACCGACGCGACGCGACCGGTGAGCTTGCGGTCGGGATAGGCGTCGATGCGGATCTCGACGGACTGGCCGGGCCGCATCTCCTTGAGCTGCGTTTCCTTGTAGTTCGCGACGATCCAGACATCGTCGGGCACGAACATCATCAGGCTCTGCCCCGGCGTAACGCAGGTGCCCTTGGCACCGCTGAGCTTGACGACGCGCCCCGGCTGCGCTGCGAGCACGCTGGTGTAGTCGACGTTCAGCCTGGCCTGATCACGCTGCGCCTCGGACTGCTTCGCTTGCGCCTTCGCACCTTCGAGCTGCGCCTCAAGCGTCTTGATGCCGAGCTCGGCGCTGGCTCTACCGCAGTCTTCGCGCGCTCGGTGTTGGCCTGCTGCGCCTGAAGGTCGGAGTGGGTCTGCTGCGCGCGCTGGACCGTACCGGCGCCCTTCTGGACGAGATCCTGCGCCCGCGCATCCTCTTCCTGTGCAAACTTGAGCTGTGCCTGGGCCTGATCGAGCTGGGCCTTGGCCTGGTTGATCTGTTCCTTCTGGGACTCGATCTGGGCCTCGACATTGCCGATATTGGCCTGTGAGGCCGCGACCTGCGCCTCGGCCTGGTCGAGCGCGATCCGATAGTCGCGCTCGTCGATCCGCGCTAGCAGATCGCCAGCGTTGACGTGCTGGTTGTCGGTGACTGGGACGTCGGCAACGTAGCCGCCGACCTTCGAGGCGACGGAAAAGCTGCGCGCAGCGATGAAGGCATCGTCGGTCGATTCATAATGGCGGATGTTCAGCCAGTAGACGAGGCCGGACACGAGCACTGCGATCAGGACAAGGGCACCCGCGGTCGCAATCAGCCAGTGTTCGCGCAGGCGGTCGCGCAACGAGGTTGCACGCGATGCATCGGACGCCTCGTGAACCTCGTTCGAGGCGTCCTGGGGAGCGTCCTTGCGCGGGGGCTGCTGCGGCTGTTCCGCGGATGGCCCACGCTCTCGTGTTTGAGCATCCACGATTCAGTACCTCGATTAGTTCAGATGCATCGACAGCTCGTTCGCATTGCACGCGTACAACCGCTGCCATGCCCCGGCTTGACTGGGGCATCCAGTACGCCGTGGCCCATCCGCGAAGCCACAACCGTCTCTGGAATACTGGGTCGCCCGGTCGAGGCCGGGCGATGACACCGACAATGTGGCGCGCGCTTTCGCTCGAGGGGTCGAACTCCCCGCCCTCACACACTCAATGTGTCTTGCTCTCGTGCCACTTCTCCAGATCGGGCTTCGCCTCGCCCGACCTCTGTTCCTTCTCCGGATTGCCCTTCCATGGCTTGTCCGTCTGTGCATGCGATCCCCAGTCGTTTTGCTGCCGGGGATCGTCCGTGGGCTTTTCCTTGCTCATCGGAAACTCCTGCTCGATAGCGCGACGGGTGCTCTAGACAATCGGCATGCCGTAATAGGCGTTCAGCGCACGAACCTTGGCGTCGTCGCTCCAGTTCCACTCGGCCGCCTCGCCATAATGCGGGGCGTTGCGCAGTTCATTGGCGGTGATGCCGGTAACGTAGCCGCCGAGGTCGGTATCGTATTTCAGTGACTGCCAGGGCAGTGGATAGTGATCGTGGCCGAGCCCGAGGAACCCGCCGAAGCCGAGCACGGCGTAGGACACCCTGCCGCTCTTCTTGTCGATCATGACGCGCTCGATAGAACCGATCTTGTTGTGGTCGACGCCATAGACCGAAGTCCCCTCAACCTTGTCGCTACCGATCAGCGTGCCTGTTTCGCTTTGATCCATCATGGTGAGATCTCCGTTGAGACTCGCTCTTGCGGATCAACCAAGCCGCGAAACGATCGTTCCGGCGCTCTCGCCACGTGTTCCCCGCCGGGCCTGGAACAACGCTGAAAAACAGCAGTTTTCCAGGTAGAATTCGAGGCACCGCGCGCCAAGTGCTCGAATCCATCCTGCCTGGCAAGGAGTGAGACATGAGCGATTTTCGCGACATCCAGCATGGCATCAACGATCCCGTCGGCGGCGTCGACGTGAAACGGCGGATCAACAACAACGAGACCCCGCATGAGCGGGCGCAGCGCTACGCCGACGTCCGCGCGATGCCGAGCGCCCAAGAGAACGAACCGTTCCTGCCCGAACGGCTGCGGCGGCCGCCGACCAGGCCGCTCAACCCGCGCACCGGCCGCAATCCGACCGACTAGTCGCAGACACGGAACTTCCCTCGTGCCTTGGCTTTACAAGATCGACACGGTGCACCCTCGCCGACCGAACAACGATGGCGCTCGTTACAGTCAAGCCGACCCGGATCGATATCGCGATCGCCGATGAAATCGCCGCTCATGCCAACCCGGGCAGAAGAAACCGCGGAGGCCCTGACTTGGGGCGCCGACGAGCACGTGCTGCTGGCGCTCGCCGCCGCCGGCTGGCTCTACGCCTGGACGCGACGTCCATCAGTTCGACCGGTTGCCAACCACGTGCTTGCGGTGTCGCTCGTGACGGCAGTGCTGCCGCATATTCTGAAATCGTTCTTCGATCAGACCAGGCCGGATAGGCTCACCGTCCGCGGCCATCGGCACGGCATTCCGATATCGGGGCGATCGCACGACGCCTTTCCATCCGGACATGCCGTTCACATGGGTGCGCTTGCCTCCGCAGCCGGCCTGTTGCCGCGCGGTCCGCGCCGCGCCTTTCGCGCCGTTGCCGTCGGACTGTCGCTGACGCGCATCGTACTGCTGGCGCATTGGGCGAGCGACGTCGTGGCCGGCTTTGCGCTCGGCGCCGCGGTCGAGCGGCTGTTGAGACCGCGCGCGCTCGTGAAGCGCAATGCGCGGGTACGGCCGTGACCGAGCACATCCTACGCTTCATCGCGGGCGGCCTGATCGTGTCCGCCTTCGCGATCCTGAGCGACATGCTGCGGCCGAAGAGCTTTGCTGGCCTGTTCGGCGCCGCGCCCGCGGTCGCACTGGCGACGCTCGGCATTGCTGTCGCCCAGCATGGCGCGACTTACGCCGCTGCCGAAAGCTGGACGATGATCTATGGCTCCGTTGCGCTCGCCTGCTACAGCTTGTCGTGTGCCAACTACTGATGCGTTGGCGCATGGCGGCGCTGTCCGCAACGATCGTCTCGTTCGCGGCCTGGCTCGCTGTCGCGTTCGGCCTGCTGGCGAGCTTCGGAGGATCCACGTGATGCCCGTCAAGCTGTCACTGTCGTCTCTGAAGCAGACGCATTGGCACGAATATCTCATCCGTTTCGTGCTCGGTGGTGCCGCGACTGTTCTGGCCGGTCTCATCGGCAAGCAATTCGGCACGTCCGTTGGCGGCCTGTTCCTCGCACTTCCCGCAATCTTCTGTGCCAGCGCCACGCTGATCGATCGCCACGAATGCCGCAAGAAGGAGAGGGTTGCACTGAACGGCGGGAGGCGCGGCCCGCAGGCTGCCGCGCTCGATGCCGCAGGCCCGGGATTGGGAAGCATCGGCCTCGCAGCCTTCGCAGCCGTATTCTACCTCACGATCCCGGCAAGCGTCGCAGTAGCCTTTGCAGTTGCGCTGGTTGCGTGGGGAACCGTCGCCGTGTCGATGTGGTGGCTGCGTCGCAAGCTGCGCGTCGTGCGCCATCAGAGGCAGCACGACCACGCATCGGCCAACCGGCTAGCGTCGTAGCGACAGAAACTCGTGCATCTCGGCGGCGGCCTGAAGCTGCTCGAGACGCGCCACAAGCAGCTCGCGCTGCCGCCCATCCTGCAGTTTTGCACCCTGCAATTTTGCGAGCTCGTCTTCGAGCCGAAGTCGGTGCTCTTCAAGCCGTTGCTCGAACGTGTGGGGATCAGAACGTTTCCGTTTCCGCATCGCGACCTCGTGGGGGTTGCAGGCCCGGGCTATTGGCCCAGCGATCGAGTTGCTCAATCACCCTCCGATGACTCGGCCGGCGCGGCTCCGGCGCCTCGGGCTCTTCGGACAGTTTGCGCGGCAATCTGACCTGATCGGGCATCGTGTCTCTCCAGTTCTTGGAGCGATATTGAGCTTCAGTATGAACCTCTGCAGTTGCCCCGCAATTACATAAGTTATTGATTTTCCGTGATATTTTCACTCATTTGGTGACATTTGAGGAGCTTGCGGAACCCGCACCGAGTTGGTTCGTTGAGTAAACTACTCACCTTGCCAACTTTGAGTGGCTGAACATGAACGATCTTCGCGCCGAGCGACTGCAGGTCATGCTCTCGCCTGAAGAACTGAGTGCAGTCGACGATTTCCGCTTCCGCCACCGCATGCCGACACGCGCCGCCGCGGTGCGCGAACTTCTCAAGCTTGGTCTCGCCCGTGCCGGCATCGATGGGCTGGCGGGCGTCAAGTCGAGCGACTATGGCGTGTTCGGTCGCGGCCCCGAGGGCCACACGCCGGGCGCAGCCGACGGCGACGCCGAGGATTGAACGCAATTGGGAGAGCACAACAGCAAACGACCCCGGCACGGGGGTGCCAGGGCCGTCCTTGGAGATTGCTTCCGGCCCACCGGGGTATGAAGCCGCAAGCAATCCACTTACGCGTCCGAGATGGATTCGTTCCTCTGAATCTCAACCGGTCGGGGGCGTGCCGGAATCATCTGGCGTCATGCCCGAGCCCGGAGTCTTGTCCTGATCATTCAGCTCGGGATCGCGCGTTGCTTCCTTCGACGGCGAGCCCTTCGCACCGGATTTGTGCACGGTCTGCGCGCGCTGCTTGTCGCGTGGCTGCTCCTCGGCGCGCTTGTCGCGAACAATGCCATGGTTGGAATACGTCATGGTTGCACTTCCCGCTTTTCGTCTGTCTTCAAGACGCTTACGCGCCACAACCGCAATGGTTCCGGATCAGCGGGGAATCCGGAAGGTCAAGCGCGCCTAGCTGCGCGCATGCTGCGCGACCGGCGGCGACGAATGCGCCAAATGGACTTGCCGCAGCGTCGTTACCGTCGCGAAGGTGGCGGAAATACCAAACGCCATGATGAGGACGAACAGAGCCAGACGGGGAGCCATTGCAATCCTCCTGCTGAAAGGAACAAACGCGGTTTGTTGCGACCTTTCATCGGATCATCGTCAGTTGGTCGCGCATTGTCCGTGAGCGGTCTCACACGAGGGCTCACGAACGCGAGAGCGGCTATGATGTCTGCTTCTTTTGCGGCACGCGTTGGGCGACGGGCGGGATTTCGCCGTCGAGCCAGTCCTGTTCCTCGGCCAGCGCAGACCAGGCTTCCGCCATCCGCTGGTAGCGTTTGAAGGCGGGTTGCCCTTCGGCCCGCTCGGCGAGATGCAGGCAGTTCTCGGCGTTTTCCCTGAAGATATCAGATTGCTTCATGTCGAAGAGTTGGGAAGCCACGGTGCTGCGCGCAACCGCCCTTACCGGATCGTAATGTCGCGGGAACTTCGGCGTAAGCCCGCCATTGACGATCCATGCGCATCATCGTCGCCACCGTCCTGTTGCTCATGAGCACCGCTGTACTCGCCGACAACAGCGGCGAGCGAACATGGGCCGGGCACGATTCCGTGCGCACGCCGACGGCAATTGACGTCATCAGTGGTCTTTATGCGTTCGGGCGATTCCAGCAAGGCCTGCTCGAGAGCGCCGACCTTAGGGGCAATCAGGAGATCAAGACCCTCGCGATCTCGCGGGCCGAGGACGCAGCCAAGCGCGACAAGGCGCTGAAGCGAATCCAGCAAGCGATCGGCGCCGAGCCCGACGTTCGCAAAACCTCGACCGCGGACGCCGCACTCACCGGTCCCGACGACTCCGAAGGGCCGGCCTATGTCAGGCAATTCTACGCGGCGCAGGTCGCCGAATATGAAGAGACCATCGCCCTGCTCGAGCGCTATCTGCGAGCACCCGACAATGACGCGCTCAGCGCCTTCGCGCGCGAGCAGTTGCCTATCCTGCGATCGCAGCTCCGGGACGCTGCGCGCACGATGGCCGACAAGTAGGCACTCACCGTTCGGGATGATGCTGCTCGCTCTCCGGCTTCACGATACGATTGCTCTCGGGCATCTTGTCCCTGCCCCGGTCGCCATTGTCGTCCCGGCCGCCCGAGGTAGATGTGCCGCTGCCGCTCCGGCTTGGCCGCGTCGCAGCCCCCGTCGTCGGCGCGGAGCCGGGCGTGGCCGAGCTCGCCGCCGGATCACCGGTGACGGCCCCACGGCCGCTCGGTGCACCGTTCTGCGCATAGGCCCCGCCGGCGATCAGCAAGGTGGCAGCGATGGCTACGGTTACTATTCTCATAATGGCTCCTTCTCTTCGCGGGCTAACCGGAGGTCGCGCGCTCCGTTCCGAACGACCCGTCACCGCCGTTCCGCATCTGGAACGGTCATCGCAAGGCAAAGAAAAAATTCCTGAATCGGATGGAACCCTGTTCCCGCCGCTGCGTTGTTTCGGCCGGGCTGAGCGAGGCAGGTTCCAGTTTTTCATGCTCCAATGGTGCGGCTTGATTTGGAATTTCGCTGACGTTCTATTTCCAAGACTGCGTACTAGCTTTGGATTCGGATACGCACTTGCGGGGGGAATGACATGAGCGATCTCGATCCCGGACCGGTTTCGCAATCTGGTCGCCGCGTCCCCAAACGAAAAGTGAATGCCACTCCGGAAGCCGACCCCCGGCAAGAGTTGCTACTTGCATTGCAAGCCATGCGCAGCGGCGATTTCTCCGTGCGCATGAGCGGCGACTATCTCGGCATCGACGGCAAGATCGCCGACACCTTCAACGAAATCATCGCCGCCAACCAGCGCATGGCACAGCAGCTCGAGCTGGTCGGCCAGGTGGTGGGTCGCGAAGGCAAGACCCGCCAGCGCGTGAAGTTCGGGCTTGCGAGCGGCTCGTGGGCCGATATGGAAGGCTCGGTCAACACGCTGATCGACGATCTTCTGTGGCCGACGCGTGAGGTGACGCGCGCGGTCGCGGCGGTGGCGCAGGGCGACCTGCTGCAAACCGTCAAGCTCGACGTCGACGGCCGCCCCTTGCGCGGCGAATTTCTGCAATCGGCGACCATCGTCAATACCATGATCAAGCAGCTCGGCGTGTTCACCTCCGAGGTGACGCGCGTGGCCCGCGAGGTCGGCACCGAAGGCAAACTCGGCGGCCAGGCCCAGGTGCCGGAAGTGACCGGCGTCTGGAAGGATTTGACCGAGAGCGTCAACTCGATGGCGAACAACCTGACAAACCAGGTGCGCAACCTCGCAGAGGTGACGATCGCGGTGGCCAATGGCGACCTCTCCAAGAAGATCACGGTCGACGTCCGCGGCGAGATTTTGCAGCTCAAGGAAGCCATCAACACGATGGTGGACCAGCTTCGTTCCTTCGCCTCGGAAGTGACGCGCGTGGCGCGCGAGGTCGGCACCGACGGCAAGCTCGGCGGCCAGGCCATCGTGCCCGGCGTCGCCGGCACCTGGAAGGACCTGACCGACTCCGTCAACGCGATGTGCGGCAACCTGACCGCACAGGTGCGCAACATCGCCCACGTGACGACGGCGGTGGCGCGCGGCGACCTGTCCCGCAAGATCACCGTGGACGTGCGCGGCGAAATTCTGGAGCTGAAGGACACCATCAACACCATGGTGGACCAGCTCAACTCCTTTGCATCCGAAGTGACGCGCGTCGCGCGTGAGGTCGGCACCGAAGGCAAGCTCGGCGGCCAGGCCCAGGTGCCTGGTGTGGCCGGCACCTGGAAGGACCTCACCGACAACGTCAACTTCATGGCCTCGAACCTGACGGCGCAGGTCCGCAACATCGCCGACGTCGCGACCGCGATCGCGAGCGGCGACCTCTCCAAGAAGATCACGGTGAACGTGTCGGGCGAGATCCTTCAGCTCAAGGAAACGCTCAACACCATGGTCGACCAGCTCAACGCCTTCGCCGGCGAAGTGACGCGCGTGGCGCGCGAAGTCGGTACCGAAGGGCGGCTCGGCGGCCAGGCCAACGTGCTCGGCGTCGCCGGCACCTGGAAGGACCTGACGGAGAGCGTCAACTCGATGGCGTCGAACCTCACCGCCCAGGTCCGCAACATCGCCGAGGTGACGACGGCGGTCGCGAACGGCGACTTGTCGAAGAAGATCACCGTGGATGTGCGCGGCGAAATCCTGGAGCTGAAGGACACCATCAACACCATGGTGGACCAGCTCAACGCCTTCGCCGGCGAAGTGACGCGCGTGGCGCGCGAGGTCGGCACCGAAGGCAAGCTCGGCGGTCAGGCTCAGGTGCGTGGCGTCGCCGGCACCTGGAAGGACTTGACCGACTCGGTCAACTCGATGGCCTCGAACCTGACCGGCCAAGTCCGCAACATCGCCGAGGTCGCGACCGCTGTGGCCAAGGGCGACCTGTCGAAGAAGATCACCGTGAACGTGTCGGGCGAGATCCTTCAGCTCAAGGAAACGCTCAACACCATGGTCGACCAGCTCAACGCCTTCGCCGGCGAAGTGACGCGCGTCGCGCGTGAGGTCGGCACCGAAGGCAAGCTCGGCGGCCAGGCCAACGTGCTCGGCGTCGCCGGCACCTGGAAGGACCTCACCGAGAGCGTGAACTCGATGGCGGGCAACCTCACCGCCCAGGTCCGCAACATCGCCGAGGTGGCGACTGCCATCGCAGGCGGCGACCTCTCGCGCAAGATCACCGTCGACGTGCGCGGCGAGATCCTTCAGCTCAAGGACACGCTGAACACGATGGTCGACCAGCTCAACCGCTTCGCGGGCGAGGTGACGCGCGTGGCGCGCGAGGTTGGCACCGAAGGCCGTCTCGGCGGCCAGGCCAACGTGCCCGGCGTCGCCGGAACCTGGAAGGACCTCACCGATAGCGTGAACTCGATGGCGGGCAACCTCACCGCCCAAGTCCGCAACATCGCCGAAGTGACGACTGCCGTGGCGCGCGGCGACTTGTCCCGCAAAATCACCGTCGACGTGCGCGGCGAAATCCTCGAGCTGAAGAACACCATCAACACCATGGTGGACCAGCTCAATGCCTTCGCATCGGAAGTGACGCGCGTCGCGCGCGAGGTCGGCACCGAAGGCAAGCTCGGCGGCCAGGCGCAAGTGCCTGAAGTTGCCGGCACCTGGAAGGACCTCACCGACAACGTCAACTTCATGGCGTCCAACCTGACCGCGCAGGTCCGCAACATCGCCGAGGTGGCGACTGCGATCGCGGGCGGTGACCTTTCGAAGAAGATTACGGTCGACGTCCGCGGCGAGATCCTGCTGCTGAAGGACACGCTGAACACGATGGTCGAGCAGCTCCGCTCCTTCGCTGCCGAAGTGACGCGCGTGGCGCGCGAAGTCGGGACCGAGGGACGGCTCGGCGGTCAGGCCGTGGTGCCCGGCGTCGGTGGTACCTGGAAGGACCTCACCGACAACGTCAACTTGCTCGCCGCAAACCTCACCACGCAGGTGCGCAATATCGCCGAGGTCACGACTGCCGTGGCGCGCGGCGACCTGTCCCGCAAGATCACCGTCGACGTGAAGGGCGAGATCCTCGAGCTGAAGAACACCATCAACACCATGGTGGACCAGCTCAACGCCTTCGCCGGCGAGGTCACGCGCGTGGCGCGTGAGGTCGGCACCGAAGGCAAGCTCGGCGGCCAGGCCCAGGTGCCCGGCGTCGCCGGCACCTGGAAGGACCTCACCGACACCGTGAACTTCATGGCGGCGAACCTCACCGAGCAGGTGCGCGGCATCGTCAAGGTCGTGACCGCCGTCGCCAACGGCGACCTCAAGCAGAATCTCACCGTGAAGTCGAAGGGCGAGGTCGCCGCTCTCGGCGACACCATCAACAACATGACCGAGACGCTGGCGACCTTCGCCGACCAGGTGACGTCGGTGGCGCGCGAGGTCGGCGTCGAGGGACGCCTTGGCGGCCAGGCCAACGTGCCGGGCGCCGCCGGCACCTGGAAGGATCTCACCGGCAACGTCAACCTGCTGGCAGCGAACCTCACCTCGCAGGTGCGCGCCATCGCGGAGGTCGCAACTGCCGTGACCAAGGGCGACCTGACCCGGTCGATTCAGGTCGATGCCCGCGGCGAGGTCGCGGAGCTGAAAGACAACATCAACACCATGATCACCAATCTGCGTCTCACCACGGACGTGAACACCGAGCAGGATTGGCTGAAGACGAACCTCGCCAAATTCACCAACATGCTCCAGGGCCAGCGCGACCTCACCACCGTCGGCCGTCTCCTGCTCTCCGAGCTGTCGCCGCTGGTGAACGCCCATACCGGCGTGATCTACCAGATCGAGAACGAGGACAGCCCGCAGCTCCGCCTGCTTGCCTCCTATGCCGGCGACGGTGCCTATCCCTATCCGCAGGTGCTGCAATTCGGTGACGGTCTCGCCGGGCAATGTGCCCTCGACAAGCGCCCGCGCGTGGTTGCGGACATCCCGACCGACGTGGTGCCGATCAACTCGGCGCTGTTGCGCGCGGTGCCGAAGAACCTGGTGGTACTGCCGGTGCTGTTCGAGAGCCAGGTCAAGGCGGTCATCGAGCTCGCCTCGCTCGCCTCATTCACGACCTCGCAAATGACCTTCCTGGAGCAGCTCACGGACTCCATCGGCATCGTGCTCAACTCGATCGAGGCAACGATGCAGACCGAGGGCCTGCTCAAGCAGTCGCAGCAGCTCGCCGGCGAGCTCCAGGCCCAGCAGCGCGAGTTGCGGCAGACCAACGATCAGCTCGAGCAGAAGGCGCAGCAGCTCGCCGAACGCAACGTGGAAGTCGAGCGCAAGAACCAGGAGATCGAACAGGCCCGCCGCGCGCTGGAGGAAAAAGCGACCGAGCTCGCGCTGACCTCGAAGTACAAGTCCGAATTCCTCGCCAATATGAGCCACGAACTGCGCACGCCGCTGAACTCGATCCTGATCCTCGGCCAGCAGCTCACCGACAATCCGGATGGCAACCTCTCGGCCAAGCAAGTCGAGTTCGCCCGCACGATCCACGGTGCCGGCACTGATCTGTTGAACCTGATCAGCGACATTCTCGATCTTTCCAAGATCGAGTCCGGCACGGTGACCGTCGACGCGGAGGAGATCTTGACCGCGAACCTGCTGGAGACCGTCGGACGTCCGTTCCGGCACGAGGCGGAGAACCGTAACCTGTCCTTCAACGTCGAAGTCGATCCGAACCTCGCCCGCAGCATCGTCACCGACTCCAAGCGGCTGCAACAGGTGCTGAAGAACCTGTTGTCGAATGCCTTCAAGTTCACGGCCGACGGCGGCGTACGACTGAAGGTCGCCTGCGCGCTAGGCGGCTGGACGCCGGATCATCCCGTGCTCAACGCTGCGCCGGCAGTGATCGCGTTCGAGGTCACCGATACGGGCATCGGCATTCCCCTGGAGAAGCAGAAGCTGATCTTCGAGGCCTTCCAGCAGGCCGACGCCGGCACCAGCCGCAAATATGGCGGCACCGGCCTTGGGCTCGCCATCAGCCGCGAGCTCGCAAGCCTGCTCGGCGGCGAGATCCACCTGCGCAGCGCGACCGGCAAGGGTTCCACCTTCACGCTGTACCTGCCGCTCAAATATTCAGGACCGACACTCGCGCCACGGACCGCGCCCGCGGCCAACCAGCCGCCCGCGCTCCAGGTGCAGGCAACTGCGCCCGAGCGCGTCATCGAGCAACTGCCCGACGACCGGCTCAATCTCGAACCGGGGGATACCATTCTGCTGATCGTCGAGGACGATCCGCATTACGCTCGCGTGCTGGTCGATCTCGCCCGCGACAAGGGTTTCAAGGTGCTGGTCGCGGCACGCGGCGCTGAAGCCCTGGAGCTCGCCAAGCAATATCAACCGACGGCGGTGTCGCTCGACGTCTTTCTGCCGGACATGCTGGGCTGGACGGTGCTAAGCCAGCTCAAACACAATCCGCTGACCCGCCACATCCCCGTTCAGATCATCACGCTGGACGAGGATCGCCAGCACGCGCTCGCCCGCGGCGCTTTCTCCTTCATCAACAAGCCGACCACGACCGAGGGCGTCTCCGCCGCGCTGACCCAGATCAAGGAATATGCAAGGCCGCGGCGCAAGCGGCTCCTCATCGTCGAGGACAACGAGGCGGAGCAGCTCTCGATCCGCGAGCTGCTGCATCATGACGACATCGAGATCGTGGCGACCGAAACCGGTGCCGGCGCGCTCTCGACGCTGCGCGACGCTCCTTACGACTGCGTGGTGCTGGACCTGCGTCTGCCGGACATGAGCGGCTTCGAGGTGCTGGACCAGATCCGCAGCGACGAGGCACTGTCGAACATTCCGGTCGTGGTCTTCACCGGTCGAGAACTATCGGCCGAAGAGGATGCCGAGCTCCACACCATGGCGCGCAGCATCGTGGTCAAGGGCGTGGAGTCGCCCGAACGCCTGCTCGACGAGACCGCCCTGTTCCTGCACCGGGTGATCACCGAGCTGCCGACCGAAAAGCAGCGCATGCTGGAGAAGCTGAACAGTTCCGACGAGGACCTGATCGGCAAGACCGCGCTGCTCGTCGACGACGATGCCCGCAACATCTTCGCGCTGTCGAGCGTGCTGGAACGGCGCGGCATGAAGGTGCTGACCGCCACCACCGGCCGCGAGGCAGTGGCGCTCGTGCAGTCCAATCCGGATATCGCGATCGTGCTGATGGACATCATGATGCCGCAGATGGATGGCTATCAGACCATCGGCGTGATCCGGGAGAACCCGGCCTTTTTGCGCCTGCCGATCATCGCGCTGACTGCGAAAGCGATGAAGGGCGACCGGGAGAAATGTCTGGAAGCGGGCGCTTCCGACTATCTCGCCAAACCCGTCAACACCGATCAATTGCTGCTTGCGATCCGCATGTGGCTGCATCGCTGAGTGGGATCCGAGTATGGACCACGAAAAGGTCAACATTCTCCTTGTCGACGACCAGCCGGCCAAGCTGCTCGCCTATGAGGTGATCCTGAAGGACCTCGGCGAGAACCTCGTGATCGCCTCGTCCGGTCGCGAGGCACTGGAGATTTTGCTGAAGAGCGAAATCGCGGTGATCCTGGTCGACGTCTGCATGCCCGAGCTCGACGGCTTCGAGCTCGCGGCGATGATCCGCGAGCATCCGCGTTTCCAGAAGATCGCGATGATCTTCATCTCGGCAATCCAGGTGTCCGACATCGATCGCCTGCGCGGCTACGAGATGGGCGCGGTCGACTACGTTCCGGTGCCGGTGGTGCCGGAGGTGCTGCGCGCCAAGATCAAGGTATTCGCCGAGCTCTATCGCAAGACACGCGAGCTCGAGCGGCTGAACCAGGAGCTGGAGGATCGCGTTCGCGCACGCACCGCCGAGCTCGAAAGCTCCACCGCCAAGCTGCTCGAGAGCGAGCAGCGGCGCAGCATGGCGATCGCCGCCGGCAAGATGGGATCCTGGGACTGGGACTGGATCAACGGCGACTGGATGTGGGACGAAGGCCAGTATCGCATCTTCGGCGTCAGCCCGGAGACCTTCGACGTCACCTCGGCCAACGTGCAGGCGCTGCTGCACCCCGACGATGTCGATCAATTCCGCAAGGCGATCGCCGAATTCAACACGGGCGCGCGCGCCTATGAAGCCGAATTCCGCATTCAGCGGCCGGATGGTGAGGTGCGCTGGTGTGTCGGAACGGCGGCGGCAACGCTGGACGGAAACGGTCGCGTGGTGCGGGTGAGCGGCGTCACGGTCGACATCACCGAGCGCAAGCGCGCCGAGGAGCGGCAGAACCTGCTCGCCCGCGAAGTCGATCACCGCGCCAAGAACGCCCTGGCACTCGCGCAATCAATCGTCCGGCTGACCCGCGCCGACGACGTCAAGACCTACGTCAATGCCGTCGAAGGACGCATCAATGCGCTGGCACGCGTGCACACCATTCTGTCGCTGTCGAGCTGGCAAGGCGCCGAGATCAGCAAGCTGATCGAGGAGGAGCTCGCGCCCTATTCGCTCGGCGGCCAGATCCGTCTATCGGGTCCCGAAGTGCAGCTCGTGCCTGCTACCGCGCAAACGCTGGCGCTGGCGCTGCACGAGCTGTTCACCAATTCGGCCAAATACGGTGCGCTGTCGACGCGGTCGGGGAGGCTTGCGATCGGCTGGGAGGTGAATGGCGAGATGCTCGCGCTGACCTGGGAGGAATCCGGAGGGCCGCTGGTCAGGCAGCCGAAGGCGCGCGGCTTCGGCACCAAGAGCTTGCTCGCGAGCGTAGAGTCCCAGCTCGGCGGACAGGCGCAATTCGATTGGCGCGCCGAGGGCCTGCTGTGCCGCCTCGAAGTGCCCCTGACGCGAAAGGCGACACTGCCGGCGGCCGAAAATTTCGACGCTGCGATCGCCGGCGAATTGCAGCGCGCCTCAGGCTAGCGGCGGGCGCGCACCCTTACCGCCTGCATCTGCAACGGCGCATCCGCGATGCGCCCCTCGAGCCAGGCTTCGCTCCGTTCCAGATCGCGCAAGGCCATCGCATAGCATCGCGCTGCGCGCTGCTCCGCGCCACGCGGCAGCGTGCGCGCCTTGCGCAACATTTCCGCCGCCGCGTTGCGATAGGCAAGCGAGCGGTACAGAAAGATCACCTTTCCCATGATCGAGCTTTCCATGTCGTTGCTTCAGTCTCGATCCTCTCAGACCTCGCATGAACGCCAGCTGAAGATCGCGCACTATGAATATTTGTTCAGGAAGATGCGGTGTTCGAGGAACTCGCGATGATCCGGTGCGTTTTCAGGATGATTGTCGAGGACGGCAATGCGAGCGCGAAAATCGCCACGTTTGGTTTCGACGGCAGGCGCCATCACGTTGATGACGCAGGCGATGATGGGTGCGGCCCTCGGGCTTATCTTTGGCCTCGCGCTGGTGCTCATCAATCCTGCCGTTGCGGCGCTGCTCAAGGCTGGCGGAAGCCCGACCATTTTCGTGTTCGTCATCACGCTCGTGACGAGCTTTGCGATCGGCGCAACGCTGACGGGCGCCGTGTTCGTTTTGATGGATGACAAGGAAACTTGAAGCACGCGCAACGGCGCATGTCGCGCTCGCGCTGGAACTCTCGCACCCAATCGCTGTTGGCTCCCTGCGTCAATTTAACTCAAGGGAGTTCCGCGCATGAAGAAGACCCATCTCGGCTTAGCCGTAATCGTGGCAGCCGGCCTCGCCGCCGCGCCGTTTGCCGCCGAGGCGATGTCCAACAAGACCAAGCATCATAAGTCCATGACGTCGTCGCAGACCACGACCGGTGCGAACATGAAGTCCAGCGGCGGTGCCGCCAATCCGTCGAGCCAGGGCAATGTCGGCCCGGGCACCAATCAAGCCGGCAGCATGCCCAGCAAGTGAGCCCATTTACGCCTTTGAGAAGCCCCGCGCGCCGCGGGGCTTTCTTCTTGATCGGCGGATGCGAGCGACGCCGCTAGCGCCACATCGTCGGCGCGCGGTTGAGCGCATCGCGGCCAGCTCGCCTGAGGTCGTCGGCCGAGCAGCACCCCATCCGGATCATCTCGAGAACTGTCGCGGCGACGCGCTCGCGCGCGGCCGTCTCGGATGTGGGGATGTCCGTGCAGACCTCATCAAGAACCGCGCGCAGCAGAGCTGTCGTCTCGGTATCCGACATCGGAAGGCTCCGGCACGTCGCGTGACGTGTCTGACTTAGCCGCGTCGGATGTCAGGAATGTTAAGGCCGGATCGGTCCTGCGCTGCGCTTTGCGGCTCGCGCTTCACGAGCGTTTCGAGCATCGCGCGCTTGCGCGCGATCAAAAGCTGGGCTGCGGCATCGTCGAGGCCGGCACGCTGCAACTGGCGGATGGCCAACCCAAGTTCGAGGATCTCGGCGCGCAGTTTCAGAATCCGGTACGCGTCCGGGTCCTCATCCACGGCGAGCCCCCGGCTTCACCGGCGCACGGCCATGTGGGCCGCTTTGTGACCGTTCTTCTTGGGATCGTTCTTGACGTTCGCGCGGAGACTCATCCGCTCGCCAATATTGGGCAGGAGATCGCCGCCGCCGGCCGCCTTCCAGTCAGCGATCAGCCGCTTCATGTCCTGGCGCAGTCCGAGCAATCGAAGCGCGCTTTCGTTGCAATCGCGATCACGGTTGACGAGGTCGCGCACCGACGCCTCAAGGTCCACCATCTCGGACCTTAATGTACTGATTTTACGACGAATTTCATTAATTCTGTTGTCCATGGCTTGTTAGAACAAAATAAGAACATATAGTCAAGTCACGATTCAGGGATGGAGAGTGGAAATGCGAGTGGAAGGTAAATACGACGCCAAGGATTTCCTCGCCGCGCAGATGACGCGGGCCCAGGTCCTGCGGCTGCGGCGGCTGAGCGAGGAGGCCTATCAGCCAAGCCAGTATGCGAGGGATCTCAGCTTCGACGAGGCCGCAAAACGCATCCAGGCGCTGGAGGCCGAGATCGAGCTTGCCAACTCGTTCTGAGGTGCCGGATCACTTCCGCGCAAAGGCTCCCTTGAGGAAGCAGAGCCCGTCATAGGTGAGCCGCGCCTCGCCGGTCTCGCCTCTGGCAATCTCTGATTCGAGGAAGGTCTCGAGCTCAGGGAGGGTGCGTTCGAATTTGTCGCGCGCGCCCATCATCTCGCAGGTCTCGCGGATGCGTTCGATCGGCTTGTCGAGGATATTGATCGTGACCATGGCGAACAATTCGCGCTGCTGCCAGTCCGTTCCCCGCGGGGTGATTTTGTTCTCTGTCGCGCGTCAGCCGCCGGCAGTCACGCGTGTCGTTGTCGCTATTGAGGAATCCTGTCACCGCGTCCGGCTAAAGCGCGATGAGATTGGGCTGAATCGTCATCGCGCTTTAGGTTATTGTTTGAGCATGATCTTTTCGGAAAACCGCTTCACACTTTTCCGGATCATGCTCTAGGCAAGTGACAAGGAACCATGCGCAGGCGAAAGCGGTTCTCTCGCCATGGGAGGATGCTCATGGCACGCAAGGCAAAGAAACGGCGCTATTCGAGGAGCTCCGGCAAGGATGTCGAAAGCGAGATGCGCCGCTACAAGAAAGGCACGGCCAAGAGCGGTCGTGGCGGACGCGGTGGACGCGTGAAGAGCCGCAAGCAGGCGATCGCAATCGGCCTGTCGAAGGCGCGCAAGAAGGGCAAGAAGGTCCCGAAGAAGAAGACGTCGAAGCGCAGGGCTCGAAGAAGAAGTCGAGCAAGAAGCGCTCCCGGTGAGACGAAATTCGGTGGCGCGCGAAGCTCCCGTGCGCCGCCCGAGGTCGATACGTGTCCTTTAGATCATGGTGCCGGGCATGAAGCAGCGGATCGAAATCCCGAACGCAGTCTTCACGGGCCATACCATGGTTCGCCCGGCCCGATTGGGCTCGGTGATGACGGCCTCATCGGGCACCTCGACCCACTGACCGTCGATGCGCACGCGATAGTGCCCCCCATACGATTCCCAATCGGGGTCAGCGACCGCCACGCCATCGGCATCTGAGCAACATGGACCGAGGTGGCTGCGCAGGCTGTCGAACCATGGCTTGAGCGGGGAATCCGTATAACGTCCGTCGTCGCGACCCAGCGCACTTTGGGTGCAGAGCACAAGCGGCACCAGCAGTAACGCGCCCCTGCTGAAGGCCTTCAATCGATCCATCGTTGGCACCGATTCCTGACGAGGTCCGGTTCCACAAAGCGCCCCCCCCTCTTGGAGTTCCGCTGATGCAACCATCCTCGCCCGTCGAGCCGCAAAAGGCGACTCACGACCTGCTTGAGTGAATGTGAATTTTTGGGCCGAACCCTGTCCGCAACAGATCCGTTAACGCGAATGTTATCGGGCGGTGCCGGCTTATCCCCTCAAATGGACGGCTCTCCGCAGGTTCGCGCGACCGTCGCGGAACGCGGGCCAATCTCCGGATGAAACTCGTGACGTTCCCGAAACGGTTGTCCGCGGCAGGTGTTGACCTGCCGTGTGAAGACAACGGAGACAGCACATGAACTGGAAACGATTGGCCGCAGCCGCAGTCCTCACCACCGCAATGGCGGCGCCTGCATTGGCGCAGGAGCCTCACGCGCGATCGATGAGCGCAAGGCACCATGGGCAGGTTTACTATCATGAGGGCTCAGGCTTTTGGCCGGGCGACGTAGCCGCCGGCGTGGTCGGCGGCGCGATCGGAACGGCAGGCGCGATTGCGACCGCACCGTTCCGCGGCGGGTATTGCGAACCCGGCATGACCTATATAGGCCCAGACGGCTTGCGACACCGCTGTTAGTAAGCACAGCCGATACGAAAGAGGCGGCCGCGAGGCCGCCTCTTTTATTGTTGCGTGATCTCTCTTTGCTTAGGCGAGCGGCACCGCGACGAACTTCGTCGCCTCCGCGCTCTTCACCTGCAGCAGCACGCTGCGCTTGCCAGCGGATTTCGCCTGCTTCAACTCAGTCCGGACGTCATCGATGCTGGCGACGGCCTTGCCGCCGACATTGAGGATGACATCTCCGGTCTGGATGCCGCGGCTTGCCGCCGGGCCTTCCGGATCAACGGAGGTGACGACGACACCCTTCTGGCCCGCGCCCTGCACGTCGCCGGCCGGTGCGAGGCTGAGGCCGAGACGCGGCGTTCCGGCGGTCGACTGACCTTCGTCCGCCTTGTCATTCGCCTTCCCATTCGCCTTGGCCTGACGCTCGTTCGGGAGCTCGCCGAGATTCACGCTCACGGTCTTGCTCTCGCCCTTGTGCCAGACGTCGAGCTTCACCGAGCTGCCCGGCGCCATCGTGCCGATGGTACGGGCGAGATCGCGGGAGTCCTTGATCGCGGTGCCATTGACGGCGGTGATGACGTCACCGGCCTCGATTCCGGCCTTGGACGCCGGGCTGTTGTCCTGCGGGGTATCGACGATCGCGCCGCGGGCTTCCTTCAGCCCGAGGCTGTCGGCGATATCAGCCGTCACCGGCTGCACCTGGACGCCGAGCCAGCCACGCGTGACCGAGCCGTTGTCCTTGAGCTGGGCGACGACGAGCTTTGCGGTGTTGGCCGGGATGTCGAATCCGATGCCGACCGAGCCGCCGGACGGCGAGAAGATCGCAGTATTCACGCCGATCACGTTGCCGTTCATGTCGAAGGCGGGACCGCCGGAATTACCCTTGTTGATGGGCGCGTCGATCTGGATGTAGTCGTCATAGGGGCCGGCGCCGATGTCGCGGCCGTTGGCCGAGACGATACCCGCCGTCACCGTGCCGCCGAGGCCGAACGGATTACCGACGGCAACCACCCAGTCGCCGATCCGCGGGCGCTGCTCGGAGAATTTTACGAACGGAAAATCCTTCTTGCCGTCGACCTTGATCAACGCGAGGTCGGTCTTCGGATCGGTGCCGACGACCTTGGCCGTGTAGATCGTACCGTCGTCCGCCGTCACCTGCACGGACTGGGCGTGGTCGACGACGTGATTGTTGGTCACCGCATAGCCGTCGGCCGAGATGAAGAAGCCCGAGCCTTCGCCGGTGATCACGCGGTGGCGCTGCGGCATGCCGTTGGGCATTTGCTGCATGCCCTTCGGCAGGCGGAAGCCGAACTCCTTCGGGAACTGATCGAAAGGTGAATCCTCATCCGAATCCATCCGGTTTTGCTGCAGCATCGCATTCTTGTCGGTCTGGTCGATCTTGACGCGCACCGAGATCACGGCGGGCTTCACCTTGGCCACCAGATCGGCAAAACCGGGTGGGGTCGGCGTCGTCTCGGCGGCGAGCGCTGGCGAGGTGAAGGACGCGCCGGCAAACGGCGAGTATCCGTTCGAAGCACCGGCAAGCACGGCAACGCCGAGCGCGGCCACGGTACCGAGCAGCGCGAGGCGCCGGGGTTTCAGGATCGCACGCGGCCTGGCGGAATCGGGATTGATGTGATCGTTCATGTCGAAATGTCCATGTTGGTAGCAGTCGCCTTGCTCCCAACATTGACGACACAACATTACGACGTCCCGTCCACGCGATTAATTCTTGGCAAAGAAAGCTGCGACGAGCAGCCGCGGGTGACGGCGCTTGATGCAGGTCAACGCACATCGAGGGATCGGTGAAAAATTACGGCGTGGAAATGATCTCCGCCGGAGGCGCCGCCATGATCAAGGACATTCTCGTCCACATCCCGACCGAACGACCCATGCGCCCGGTCATCGATGGCTCGGTGTCGCTCGCCGCCGGCTTCAACGCTCATCTCGATGCGGTCTCGGTCGGCTATGTCGCAACCAGCACGGCCTATGTGATGGAAGGCGGCGCGGCCGTGGCCGCGGTGTTCGAGATGGAGCGCGAACGAGCGACGGAGCGCGCCGAGACGGCGCTCGCGGTATTCGAGACGGAAGCCGGGCATGCCGGCATTTCCCATAGCTGCCACCCGGTCGGTGCGATCCCGGCGGATGCGATCGACATGGTCGGCGCGATGGCACGGCTCCACGATCTCAGCGTCGTGCTGCAGCCCGATGCAGATCATGGATCCTTCGACAGCGACCTGCCGCAGGAGATTCTGTTCCAGGCGGGCGGACCGGTGCTGTTCCTGCCACATATCTTCCGCGGCACCTTCAAGACACGGCGAATCGGCATCGCCTGGGATGGCAGCCGCGTTGCGGCGCGCGCAGTGCGCGACGCGATGCCGTTCCTGTCGCGGGCCGCGGAGATCGTCATCATGACGGTGAACGAGGCGACGTCAGCGCCGGGCGCGGCTCCGGCGGATCAGCTTGCAAGACATCTGGCACGGCTCGGGCTGGAAGCCCGCATCGTCAGCCTGTCGGCGAGCCGCGCCGACATTCAGCCGACGATCCTGTCGCTCGCGGCCGACGAGAGCCTCGATCTGCTGGTGATGGGCGGCTATGGCCATTCGCGCTTGCAAGAGCGCGTGCTAGGCGGCGTCACCCGCGCGATGCTGCAAACTATGACGATCCCGACGCTGATGTCGCATTAGCGCGAACTTTGCGCTTCACGCGGCGGCAGTGTGCTGCCACTCTGCCGGGGCTGCTGCGTCGTCAGCGCCTTGCGTATTGCAGGCGTCGAAGTGAGCCTTCAGCTCCGCTTCGGCGAGATGTTCGAAATGCTCGGCCTGGCCGAGAAGATCCCAGCTCTGCAGGGGTCGATATGCCGCCTGCTGACGGCACAAGGACGCCAGAGCACGGTACCGACGCACGTTCTCCATGAGAATCTCCCACCTTGGCTACGCCCGGCTTATTTCGCCGGTTTGCGTCACACTGATTGCACTCGTGCGAAACATTTGCTGCGTGGACCACTCTTTCCTTGAAAGAGTTAACGCGGACATCGGCCCGTTGGCATTGCCCTGGGTCAAACTTTGGGGAAAGTTTCGCCGAGACTGTATTTTGATCATGCCACAAAGTTGCGGCATCTGTGGGGCAAGTCACAGCCAAATGCAGCAATTTTGGCTATGAGTTCCTCCGTATGGCCGCAAACAAGGTAACGGCGGTACACTGGTGCTGCGACAGGCACGCAGCTCGCGACTTCTCGAGCCGCACGGAACCGGAACCGGCGGCTTTTTCATTTGGAGCGGTGATGGCCGTGACGGCGCTGTTGCAGCGCGGCGATCGCGTCTATCGCATCCAAATACCTTTCCATCACGTGGATGCCCGACCAAGTAGCCCTGCATCGCCCCGAAGGCGTCGCGTGACCCGCGGTTATCGAACCAATTCGCTCTCGCCAGCCCGCGCCAGCGAAGCCGAACCCAGTTGCAGCTTCGGAACCCGGCCAGCTTGCGCAGCAACGCGGATCGCGGCGATGTTGTTCGCGTAGTCGGCGCTGCCGTTGCCGCGGAACACCGCCGATCCCGCCACCAGCGTATCCGCGCCGGCAGCCGCAACGGCGGCCGCGTTGTCGCGCGTGACGCCGCCATCGACCTCGAGCCGGATCGGCCGGTCGCCGATCATCGCGCGGATGCGCTGGATCTTCGTAATCTGCGATCCGAGGAACGATTGCCCGCCGAAGCCCGGATTGACCGTCATCACAAGGATGAGGTCGACGCGATCGAGCACATATTCGATAGCTGATTCCGGCGTTGCCGGGCACAGGCTCACGCCGGCCTTCTTGCCGAGCGCCCGGATTGCCTGCAAGGAGCGATCGAGATGCGGCCCCGCTTCGGCATGGACCGTGATGATGTCGGCACCGGCTTTCGCGAAAGCTTCGAGATAGGGATCCGCCGGCGCGATCATCAGATGGACGTCGAACGTCTTGCTCGTAAACGGCCTGATCGCCTTGATCACGTCGGCACCGAAACTGATATTGGGTACAAAATGCCCGTCCATCACGTCGCAATGGATCCAGTCGGCGCCGGCCGCATCCATCGCAGCGATCTCTTCCCCGAGCCTCGCGAAATTCGCCGCCAGGATCGACGGCGCAATGATGATTTCCCTTGTCATGGCTTTGCGCTCCGCGCGTCAGATCCGCCGCTGAACACGCGGCTGGCCAGCACGTCCGAGGAATCGATGGTCTCGAGGTCCGCGACCCCCAGCATGCGGTCGAGATCGGCAACCAGCCGGTCGGCCTGGCGCAACCGGATGCGGTCGACGGCGTTGCGGATCGAGCGCGCATTTGAGAAGAACGGCTGCGTTCGGCGCAGCGCGATATACTTTTCGAAAGCCTCGCGCGCGGCAGTCGAGAAGCGATATCCCCGCTCCTGCAACATCAAGTCCGCAATAAAGAGCAATTCCTGTTCGGAATAGTCGGGAAATTCGATGTGGTGGGCGATGCGCGAGCGGAAGCCTGGATTGGAGGCAAAGAAATTCGTCATCCGCTCGCCATACCCGGCGAGGATGACCACGAGGTCCTCACGTTGGTTCTCCATCACCTGGAGCAGGATCTCGATCGCCTCCTGGCCGTAGTCGCGCTCATTGTCGGGCCGGTGCAGGTAGTAGGCCTCGTCGATGAACAGCACGCCGCCCATCGCCTTCTTCAATATCTCCTTGGTCTTCGGCGCAGTATGGCCGATATATTGCCCGACGAGATCGTCGCGCGTTACCGAGATCACCTGCCCGCGCCGCACGAAGCCGAGACCGTGAAGGATCTTTGCCATGCGCAGCGCGACTGTGGTCTTGCCGGTGCCGGGATTGCCGGTGAAGGACATGTGCAAGGTCGGCGGCGCGGCGACGAGGCCCGCACGCTGCCGTATCCGCTCGATGAGGAGGAGCGAGGCGATCTGACGCACGCGGTTCTTGACCGGCTTCAACCCGATCAGCTCCTGATCGAGCTCGCGCAGCGTCTCGGTGATTCCTGCGGCTTCAGCCTCCTTGCGGAGATCGAATGCGGCTTCACTGGTCTCTGTCTTTTGCGGCACATCAAGCATGGGCATCTCGAAGAAAGGGGCTTCGCCGCGAACAGGCGGCGAAGCAGTTGTCCGCCAAGGGAGCGGAGCAGGGAGAGCTCCGCGCGGAAACGAATGCTGTCTAGGCCGAAGCGTGCTCAACCGGCTTGCGGACGGTGGTGTACCGGATCGCGCGTCCCTCCTGCCGCACCAGCTCGAATTCAGCCTCCTGCTTCGGCCGGTTCACGAGGAACGAGATCCGCACCGATTCCCAGCCATGGCTGGAATCGAAGCCACTTATGCGGATGTAACGATCGCCATACACCCTGCGGCATTCGGCGAGCTCCATCATCACACCGGCGGCGTCGGCAAGATCGAACATCGGCAGGCCCCACATCTCCCAATAGGTGTTGCGGGGATGCGGATCGTCGGTGAACTCGATATTCACGGCCCAGCCGTTGGCGAGGCAGTACTGCACCTGCTTGTAGATCTGATCGTCGGTGAGATCAGGCAGGAAGGAAAAACACCCTTGCGTCAACTTCATCTCATGTCTCCTCAAACGGATTCCAGCGCGGTCGGCACGAAGTCCGGCGTGTCGGTGGATTGGTAGTTGAAGGTGACGTCCTTCCAGACGTCGAGCGCGGCCTTCAGCGGCGTGCAAGTCTGTGCCGCCTTGGCCAGGATCTCCGGCCCTTCATGGACGTAGTCGCGACCCTCGTTGCGGGCGAGGATCATCGCTTCCAGCGCCACGCGGTTGGCTGTCGCGCCCGCCGCAATCCCCATGGGATGACCAATCGTGCCGCCGCCGAATTGCAGCACGACGTCCTCACCCAGCAAATCGAGGAGCTGGTGCATCTGGCCGGCATGAATGCCGCCGGAAGCGACCGGCATCATCTTGTTCAGGCTCGCCCAGGGTTGGTCAAAGAACAGGCCGTGCTCGAGCCTCAATGGGTTGAAGTCCTCGCGGCAGACGTCGTAATAGCCGCGCGTGGTGTTGGGGTCGCCCTCGAGCTTGCCGACCACCGTGCCGGCATGGATGTGGTCGACACCGGCAAGCCTCATCCACTTGGCGATGACGCGGAACGACACACCGTGACTCTTCTGCCGCGTATAGGTCGAGTGACCGGCGCGGTGCAGATGCAGGATCATGTCGTTGCGGCGCGCCCATTTCGCCATGGATTGGATCGCGGTGTAGCCGATCACGAGGTCGATCATGACGATGACCGAGCCGAGCTCCTTGGCGAACTCCGCGCGCTCATACATGTCCTCCATCGTCGCGGCGGTGACGTTGAGGTACGTGCCCTTCACCTCGCCCGAGGCGGCCTGCGCGCGGTTGACAGCCTCCATGCAGTAGAGGAAGCGGTCACGCCAATGCATGAAGGGCTGCGAGTTGATGTTCTCGTCGTCCTTGGTGAAGTCGAGCCCACCTTTCAACGCCTCATAGACGACGCGGCCATAATTGCGGCCCGAGAGACCGAGCTTCGGCTTCACCGTTGCCCCTAACAGCGGCCGGCCGAACTTGTCGAGGCGTTCGCGCTCGACCACGATGCCGGTTGCGGGCCCCTGGAACGTCTTCACATAGGCGACCGGGAAGCGCATGTCCTCGAGCCGCAAGGCCTTCAGCGGCTTGAAGCCGAAGACGTTGCCGATGATCGAGGCCGAGAGGTTCGCGATCGAGCCCGGCTCGAACAGGTCGAGGTCGTAGGCAATATAGGCGAAATACGAGCCCGGCGTGCCCGGCACCGGATCGACGCGATAGCACTTGGCGCGATATTTCTCCGCCGCGGTCAGACGATCGGTCCACACCACCGTCCACGTCGCGGTCGAGGATTCGCCGGCCACGGCCGCCGAAGCCTCGATCGGGTCGACGCCCTCCTGCGGCGTCACGCGGAACAGCGCGATGACGTCAGTGTCCTTCGGCACATAGTCGGGCTCCCAATAACCCATGCGCTTGTATTCCATGACGCCCGAGCGATAGCGCTCTTTGCCGCGGACCGTGCCTGCATGTGCGTTCATGTCTCTCTCCTGTTCTTCTCTCTGCTCTTTGATTGATCAGGCCGCGACGGATTCGCGGGTGTCGATGCGCGGGTCCAGTTCGCCGGCACGGTACCGCCGCGCCATCTCGCTCATGGGAATGACCTTGATCTTGCTGGCGTGGCCTGAGGTGCCGAACTGCTCGAAGCGCTCTCGGCAGAGGTCGCGCATCGCGTCCATGGCAGGCTTCAGGAATTTGCGCGGGTCGAACTCAGAGCGCGCTTGCGTGGCCACTTTCCGGAACACCGCGGTCATCGCCAGGCGGCAGTCGGTGTCGATGTTGACCTTGCGCACGCCGCTCTTGATGCCGCGAACGATCTCCTCCACCGGTACACCCCAGGTCTGCGGCATCTCGCCGCCGAACTGGTTGAACATGTCCTGAAGCGGCTGCGGCACCGAAGAAGATCCGTGCATGACAAGATGCGTATTCGGCAGCCGGCGGTGGATCTCCTCGACCACCCGCATCGCCAGGATGTCGCCATCCGGCTTGCGGCTGAACTTGTAGGCGCCGTGTGAGGTGCCCATCGCGATCGCCAGCGCATCGACCTTGGTGGCGCGGACGAAATCGACGGCCTGGTCGGGATCGGTCAGCAACTGGTCGTGGCCGACCTTGCCCTCGACGCCGTGACCGTCCTCCTGCTCGCCGCCGCCATGCTCGAGCGAGCCCAGCACGCCGAGCTCGCCTTCGACGGAGGCGCCGACCCAGTGCGCGAGGTCGACGACGCGGCGAGTGATGGCGACGTTGTAGTCGTAGTCGGCGGCTGTCTTGGCGTCGGCCTTGAGCGAGCCGTCCATCATGACGGAGGTAAAGCCATGGGCGATTGCACTGGCGCAGGTCGCCTCGTCATTACCGTGGTCCTGGTGCATGCAGAGCGGGATGTCCGGATAGGTCCGCTCCAGTGCGTCGATCATGTGCGAGAGCATGAGGTCGCCGGCATAGCTGCGCGCGCCGCGCGAGGCCTGGATGATGACGGGCGCATCGACCTCGGCCGCCGCCTGCATGATCGCGAGGCCCTGCTCCATGTTGTTGATGTTGAACGCCGGAACGGCATAGCCGTGGTGAGCTGCGTGATCCAGCAGTTGCCGAAGGGTAATGCGTGCCAAGGGACGTCTCCGTTCGTTTCTATCTTTCAGTTCAGATCAGCCGGCCCATCGCCGCCGCAGTGTCGGCCATGCGATTGGAAAAGCCCCATTCGTTGTCGTACCAGCTCATCACCCGCACCAGATTTCCGTCCATGACCCTGGTCTGATCGAGATGGACGATGCTGGAACGTGGGTCGTGGTTGAAGTCGGTCGAGACGTTGGGCGCGTCGGTGACGCCGAGGATGCCCTTGAGCCAGCCGTTCGCCGCGGCCTGCACCGCATCGTTGATTTCCTTCGCAGTCGTCGCGCGCCTGGCGACGAACTTGAAGTCGACTGCTGAGACATTCGGCGTCGGCACGCGGATCGCCACGCCGTCGAGCTTGCCCTTGAGCTCCGGAAGGACCAGGCCTACCGCCTTGGCCGCGCCGGTCGAGGTTGGGATCATCGACAGCGCCGCGGCACGAGCGCGGTAGAGGTCCTTGTGGAATGTGTCGAGCGTCGGTTGATCCCCCGTGTAGGAGTGGATCGTGGTCATAAATCCCTTCTCGATTCCGACGGTCTCGTCCAGCACCTGGGCGAGCGGCGCCAGGCAGTTGGTCGAGCACGAGGCGTTGGAGACCACGACGTGATCGCCTGTCAGCTTGAGATGGTTGACGCCGAACACGACGGTGAGGTCGACCTCGCTCGCAGGCGCCGAGACCAGCACGCGCTTGGCGCCGGCCTGAAGATGCGCAGCCGCCTTGTCGCGCGAGGTGAAGAGGCCGGTGCATTCGAGCGCGATGTCGACACCGAGCGCGCGATGCGGAAGCTGCGAGGGATCCTTGACCGCGGTCACCTTGATCGGGCCACGACCTATGTCGATGGCATCGCCGTCGACCCTGACTTCGCCCGGGAAGCGGCCATGGACGGAGTCATACCGGAGCAGGTGCGCATTGGTTTCGACCGGCCCGAGGTCGTTGATGGATACCACCTCGATGTCATTGCGACGCGACTCGGCGATCGCGCGCAGGACGTTGCGGCCGATCCGACCAAATCCGTTGATGGCGACACGCAAGCTCATGCTGCTTTCCCTTCGTTCCGACGTGCGACCGAGCGCCTGGCCGCTTCCGCAACGCTCTGCGGTGTGATGCCGAATTCGCGGTACAGCACTGGCGCCGGTGCAGAGGCGCCGAAGCCACGCATGCCGACGAATTCACCGTCCGCGCCGATCCAGCGCGGCCAGTCGCCGAGGACGGCGGCCTCGACGCCGACGCGCGGCGCGGTGCCCAGCACGGCCGCGCGGTACCCCTCCTGCTGCTCCTCGAATAGCGCGAAGCAGGGCGCGGAGACGACGGCAGCGCGGATGTGCTCGGTCGCGAGCAGGCGTGCGGCCTCGATCGCGATCGAAACCTCCGAGCCAGTTGCGACCAGCGTCACGTCGCGGCCGCCGTCCGGCGCGACGACGAGATAGGCGCCGCGCGCAACACGGTTCGTGCCGCGTGCATCGCTGCGGAAGGTCGGCAGCGCCTGACGCGACAGGCACAGCACGGAGGGACGCGTGGTCGCTTCCAGCGCGCAGTCCCAGGCCTCCAGCGTCTCCACGGCGTCGGCGGGACGAAACACCAGCAGATTTGGAATCACGCGGAGCGCAGTGAGATGCTCGACCGGCTGGTGCGTCGGACCGTCCTCGCCAAGACCGATGGAGTCGTGGGTCATGACATGGATGACACGCAGCCGCATCAGGGCCGCAAGCCGGATCGCCGGCCGGCTGTAGTCGGAGAAGGCCAGGAACGTGCCGCCATAGGGGATGAAGCCGCCATGCAGCGCGATGCCGTTCATCGCCGCCGCCATGCCGTGCTCGCGGATGCCGTAATGTATGTAGTCGCCGGCAAACCGGCCACGCGTGACGGGAACCTGCGTCTTCGCATGCGTCAGGTTGGAATGGGTCAAATCGGCCGAGCCGCCGACGAGGCCCGGGATTGACGACGCGATGCCATCGAGCACCTGTTGCGAGGCCTGCCGCGTCGCAAGCTTCGGACGCTCGGTGGCAAAGCGCTCGCGCAATTTCGACGACGCCTGGGCATAGGCGCTCGGCAGGGCCAAAACCTTGCCCTCGACGAACAGCTCGCGCTGCGCTGGGCTCGCGCACTCATAGCGATCGAGCCAGGCGAGACGGTCGACCTGCCCGCGTTGTCCGATCATGCGCCACACCTTCATGATCGGAATCGGCACCACGAAGGGCTGATAATCCCAACCGAGATTCCGCCGCGCAGCCGCCGTCTGCTCGGTGCCGAGCGGCGCACCATGTGCCTTCTCGGTGCCCTGACGGTCGGGCGCGCCGTAGCCGATGATGGTGCGGCAGGCGATCAGCGACGGCCTTGCGGTTTCGCGCTCTTCCGCGATCGCTTGCGCGACCGCTTCCGGATCATGTCCGTCGACGCGGCGCACCGACCAGCCGGAGGCGGCGAAGCGCGCGAGTTGATCGTCCGAGGTCGCAAGCGAGGTCGGCCCGTCGATGGAAATGCCATTGTCGTCGAACAGCACGATCAGGCGGCCGAGCTGGAGATGACCGGCAAGGGAGATCGCCTCCTGGCTGATGCCTTCCATCAGGCAGCCGTCGCCGGCGATCACGTAGGTGAAGTGATCGACCAGGCCATCGCCATGCTGCGCATTCGCCATGCGCTCGGCGAGCGCCATGCCAACCGCGGTCGCGATCCCCTGCCCGAGCGGACCCGTGGTGGTCTCGACGCCCGGCGTGTGGCCATATTCCGGATGACCCGGCGTCTTCGAGCCCCATTGCCGGAAGGCCTTGATGTCGTCGAGGCTGACTGCGCCGCCAGTGAGATAGAGCAGCGCGTAGAGCAGCATCGAGCCGTGGCCGGCCGACAGCACGAAGCGATCGCGGTCCGGCCAATTGGGATGCGCCGCGTCGAATTTGAGGAAGCGCGAGAACAGCACGGTCGCGACATCGGCCATGCCCATGGGCAGGCCGGGATGGCCGGACTGCGATTGCTCGATGGCGTCGACCGCGAGGAAACGGACGGCGTTGGCGAGATCGGCATGGCTGACCGCATTGAGGTCGGCTTCGGCATGAACCGAGATGTTCATCGGATCCTCCCGTTGTTGTCGTTGTTGTGCGTCACTTCATGCTTCGCTTGCGCTCGATGAGCTGCATGATCAAAGGCGTCAGGATGAGCTGCATCGCGAGATCGAGCTTGGCGCCAGGACAGACGATCGAATTTGCACGCGACATGAAGCTGTGCGGCAGCATCGAGAGCAGATAGGGGAAGTCGATGCCGCGCGGATTCTTGAAACGGATCACGACCATCGATTCGTCCGGCGTCGGGATCCAGCGCGCGATGAAGGGATTGGACGTGTCGACCGTCGGCACGCGCTGGAAATTGATGTCGGTCTCGGTGAATTGCGGGCAGATGTAGTGGATGTAGTCGGGCATCCGCCGCAGGATGGTGTCGGTGACGGCCTCGGTCGAATAGCCCCGCGCGCTGCGGTCACGGTGCAGCTTCTGGATCCACTCAAGATTGATGACCGGCACGACGCCAATCTTCAGGTCGGCATAGCGTGCGACGTTGACCTTGTCGGTGACCACGGCACCGTGCAAGCCTTCATAGAACAGAAGGTCCGAATTCTCCGGCAGCCGCTCCCATTCGGTGAAGGTGCCGGGAGGCGCGCCATGCAGCGCGGACTCTTCGGTGTCGTGGATGTAGTGGCGCGTCACCGCGGTGCCGGTCTCGCCATAGTCGCGGAACGCCCGCTCCAGCTCCTCGAACAGATTGGTCTCGGGGCTGAAATGGCTGAAATGCTTGTTGCCGCGCTCGGCTTCCTTCGCCATCTGCGTACGCATCTCGGCGCGGTCGTAGCGGTGGAACGCATCGCCCTCGATGTAGACGGCATTGACGCGCTCGCGGAAGAAGATCTGCTCAAAGGTCTTCTTGACCGAGGTGGTGCCGGCGCCGGAGGAACCGGTGATCGAGATGATCGGATGCTTCCTGGACATGCGTCACCTCCTTCAGAGCCGGAAGAAGCCGCGCCGCGCGAACAGCGGCGCCGACACGCTCGCGACCAGTAACGGATCGCAATGCAGTTCCTCGACGCGCCGCACCTCGTGGTGCGAGCCCATGATCAACGGCACGCGCTGGTGCAGATTGTGCGCGGCGAGATCGAGGATGCGCTCGCGCCCGGTGGAAGCCGCCCCACCCGCCTGCTCCATGATGAAGGCCATCGGATGCGCCTCGTAGGTCAGGCGCAGGCGGCCGTCGCCGTAACCGGGACGCGCATCGGAGGGATAGAGGAACACACCGCCGCGAGTCAGGATTCGGTAGGCTTCCGCGACGAGTGAGCCGACCCAGCGCATGTTGAAATTGCGGTTCGCCGGACCGTCGACGCCGGCGAGGCATTCGTCGACGAAGGCGCGTACCGGCGCGTCCCAGTGCCGGCGGTTAGAGGCGTTGATCGCGAACTCGTCGGCCGTCTCGGGGATCTGCACGCCGCGCCGCGCCAGGCGGAAGGAGCGCGCGCGGTCCAGCGTGAAGACGTCAACGCCATCGCCGAGCGTCAACACCAGCGAGGTCTGCGGACCGTAGGTGACGAACCCCGCCGCAAGCTGGGCCGAGCCGCGCTGGTGGAAGGCGAGGCCAAGATCATCGGGGGCGGGCAGGATCGAGAAGATCGTGCCGACGGTCATGTTGATGTCGATGTTGGAGGAGCCGTCGAGCGGATCGATCGCGACGCAGGTTTTTGCCGTGCGGTCGACGATCTGCGGCTCGCGCATCTCCTCCGATGCGAGTGCAGCGATCGGCGCTTTGCCGAGGCAGCGGCGCAGGATTGCATCCGCCCGCAGGTCGAGGTCGCGCTGCAGATCGCCGTCGCTGTTGCAGCCGGTGGTCAGACCCGAGGCATCGGACAACTGGCCGGTGCCTGTGAGGTCGGCGATTTCGATCGCGGCGGAAGCAATGGCATCGACCGCGGCTGCCACGGCCAGCGCCTCCGGCACGGTTTCAGAATACCGTTGAAGATAGTCGTTCAGCCTGAGTTGCCCGGTCATCTTGCGTCCATCCCCTCGTGGCCGCCGCTATCCTTGTTCCCGGGTTGGGGAGTGGAGCGGCTGGTCCCAGCACGAAGAAATTGACAGAGCCGGCCTAATAAGGAAAATTTCTATTCATAATGAGCGCCAAAGAATTTTCTTATAATAGCCACCCGGCGACCCAGCTACGGCATCTGACGATCCGGCAGCTCCGGTCGCTCGCAGCGCTGTCGGCCAAGGGCAGCGTGACGGCTGCCTCGACGCATCTCGGGCTGACGCAGCCGGCGGTCACTCAGCAACTCCGGCAATTGCAGGATCTGGCGGGACTGCCTCTGGTGCAGCGGACCGGCGACGGCATGTTGCTGACGGAAGCGGGCAAGGAGGTGCTGGCGCTCGCCGATCGCGTCGAAGCCGCGATCGCGGATTGCCAGGGCGCGCTCGATCTTCTGGCGGGGCGAACCGGCGGCACGGTGCACCTCGGCGCGGTCTCGACCGCAAAATACTTCGTGCCGCACGCCATCGCGGCGTTCTCGCAGCGCTATCCGAAGATCGAGATCAAGCTGACCATCGGCAATCGCGAGGATATCCGCGAGGCCATGCACGGCTACGATCTCGATTTTGCGGTGATGGGTCGGCCACCGGCCGACGTCACGGTCGACGTCCGCCAACTGGGGCGCAACCCGCACATCATCGTCGCGCGCAAGGGGCATTGGCTGGAGAAGGATTCCGGCCTCAACCTGCCCGACCTCGTGCACGAGACTTTCCTCACGCGCGAGCCTGGATCCGGCACGCGGACGCTGATGGAAGGCATGTTCCAGAAGTCGGATCTCGAGCCGATCATCGGCATGGAGATGAGCAGCAACGAGACCATCAAGCAGGCGGTGATCGCAGGCCTGGGCATCGCCTTCATCTCCGCGCACACGGTCGCGCATGAGCTCGCCGAAGGCCGTCTCATCATCCTCGACGTCGCGGGCCTGCCCATCGTCCGGCAATGGTACGTGATCCGCCGCAGCGACAAGGTGCTGCTGCCACCGGCGCAGGCGATGTTCGATTTTCTGGGCTCGGAGGGTTCGAACTACCTGCCTGACGTGCCGGAATTGCGCGGACGCTGACCGACGCATCGAAGCTCGGTCGAACGTCAGCTCATCAGCTTCATGATCAGCGCCGCTGCCAGCACGCAGATGATCTGCAACAAGCGCTCGGTTGTGAAGATCCTGTTGAAGGTCGTCATTGCAGTCCCCTGCCCGCGATTCGCCTCTCGCCCTGCTAGCACGGCTTTACCGATGCGACGATCCCCGTGCAACGGAATGGATCCGCTTGGTGCTGGAACGCGCGTTCGCCGTATGCGGAACTGCGCGCCATTCGAGAACGGACTCGAGGATTTCATGAAAGCTCTTATGGAGTTGTTAATCCTAAATGCTACCCCCCGTGCAGCGATAGCTGCATAACAACTCTCGGATGTATTTCTCTTAATGGTTTTCCTGCACCAAGGTGCAACGTACAGCTGCAGCACTCAAGCGCGAGGCTGGCGACCGGTACGAACCTGTCAATTCTGCCAGAAGGCTGTCAATTCATGTTCGCCAAGACGCTGGAGCTGGCGCAATCCTCGGAAGCCAAACGGACGATGTACACGCGCCTCGTTCTCGGGGCGGTGACGATCGGCGTTCTCGCCAAGACCATATGGTTCGCCCGGATCGGGCCGCTGCAACAGCGCGGTCTCGTCGATTTCGACGATTTCCACATCGTCGCGCAAAGGGTCTGGCTCGGCGATGTCCACCAGGCCTATCAGCTCGACAAGCTCTTCCAGATGCAGCGTGAGATGTTCGGTGCCACGAACTTCCTGCCTTGGACCTATCCGCCGCAATTCAACGTGCTGATTGCGCCCCTCGCGCTGTTGCCGATCGGGCTCGCCTATTTCCTGTTCACGGCCGCCACGCTCGCCTTCTTCCTCGTGACGCTGCGGGCGATCGCAGGGCGAGCCTTCGCGCTGGTGCTGGTGGTGACGTTTCCCGCGCTTGCCGTCACCCTCTCCTGCGGACAAAACGGATTCTTGACCGCAGGATTGATCGGCCTGATCTGCCTCAATGTCGAGAAACGCGACGCCTCAGGACAGGTGTTCGCAGGTCTCGCGCTCGCGGCAATGGTGATCAAGCCGCATCTGGCGGTCGCGATGGCAGTCTATCTTCTGATCACGCGCCGCTGGGTGACGCTTTTGACCGCCGCCATCGGCGTGCTGGCGAGCTCGGTTCTGTGCACGCTGCTGTTCGGTCCGCAGATCTGGCCCGCGCTCTTCGACGCCGTCAGGGCTTCGGCGAGCTATCTGGAGCGCGGCAGCTATCCGCTGTTCCGCATGATTTCCTCCTATGCCGCCCTGCATACGCTGGGCGTCGCCCCAGCGCTCGCGTTCTGGGGGCAAGCGATCTGCGCCGGCCTTGCGTTGCTTGCGATTGGCGTTGCGGTGGCCCGCAAGCTGTCGCCGCGCACCGCGCTCGGCGTCGCCGCGCTGGTGTCGGTGATGATCAGCCCCTACGCCTATGATTACGATCTCCCGATCGTGGGCATCGGTTTGGCGCTGCTGATTCCTGACCTCACCAGAGCGGCGAGTTCCGCCGAGCGGGGCATCATTTACGCGCTTATCCTCGTTGCCGGCGCTTACGGGATGCTGGAGACGGCGGGTCTGAAAGTGTCGCAAGGCGCGCACCACGCGGTGAAGCATCAGATGATCCCCGCCGTCGGCGCTTTCGCCGTGGTCCTGCTCCTCGCCCTCATCCTTCGCATTCTGCTAAGGCGTTGCCACGACACGCGGGGGACTCAGGACCAGAGCGTCGTGCTGCACAACGCGGGTCACCCGCTTTGATCGAACTTTATGAAGGCCGGTATGGGGTCCTCGAGTCGGCCATCCAGCTTAACAAAGTTCTTCGGATGCCGATCGAGACGATCCACACATCGGACTTCATGTCGTGGCTATCGCGGGCACCGCGCTCGCGACCATGTTCATAAAGTCATATCTGCGCGAATGCCGTTATGAATTCGGCGCGACCGTCTTGTCGGTTGCCTTGAGGCCGCCGCCGTTGACGATCGTCACGGTAAGACGACAGAGATCGGCAAGGCCGATCAACAGCACGCTGAACAGGAAGAACAAATTGATGTCATGCGCGTCCGTACGCGTCAGCGGGCCGAACTCGAAGAAGGGCGGCATGAAGGCCCACCAGACCAGCGGAACGGTGAGCAGGATGGCGAACACCGCCGCAGGCGCTCCCGCGACGATCCCCACGATGAAAACGGCCGGCAGGAACGCGGCAAAATAGAGCTGGGCGCCAAAGAGAGCGCAGGCGCCCTGGAAGCCGGCCGAAGCCACCAGCACAATGAAGGCGAACCCAAAGGCCTCCCAGGACCACGGCTGTATCTTCGGTCCAGAGAACGTTCCCAGGCGGCTCATTGGAAATCCCCTTTTGCGCCGCGAACGCGGCTGAGGTTCCAAGCAAGGCTAGCACACCTGTTCGGGGCCCGCGATAGTTGTGCATTGCGAAATGAGCGGTACCAGGTCGTGGTAAATGGCCACCGCCGGCGTGTGCTGCCATGCGGTGGCCAGCAGCCTATTCGTGCCGGTCCATCGCAGAGCTGCTCTTGGTATCCCGCATCGTGAGATAGACGAGCAGCGACACCGCGATGCAGCCCGTGAGATAGTAGTAGAACCAGCTTTCGTGCCCGATCGACTTGAACCACAGCGCAATCGATTCCGCGGTGCCGCCAAAGATCGAGACGGTCAGCGCATAGGGCACGCCCACGCCGGTTGCGCGCACGCTGGTTGGAAACAGCTCCGCCTTCACCACCGCGTTGATCGCGGTATAGCCGGACACGATCATCCACGCGGCCGCGATCAGCAGGAAGGCGGTCAGCGCGTCGTGCGCGGCCTGGAGCGTCGTCAGGAGCGGAATGGTGAACAGCGTACCGGATACGCCGAAGCCGATCAGAAGCCATTTGCGCCCGATGCGATCGGAGATCGCGCCGTAGATCGGCTGCAGCACCATCGCGAAGACGAGGCTTCCCGCCGTCACCATCGTAGTCTGGTCGTCGCTGAGCTTGACCGAGAGACGGAGGAATTTCTGCATGTAGGTGGTGTAGGTGTAGAATGCCGCAGTCCCGCCCATGGTGAGGCCGACCACCAGCAGCAGCTCGCGCGGATAGTTGAGGAGCGCTCGGAGGGAGCTGGTCTTCTTCACCACCGCCTGGCTGTTCTTGAACGCCTCGGTCTCGTGCAGGTTGCTGCGCATCAACGCGGCGACGACCGCGAGCACTGCGCCGAAGGCGAATGGCACGCGCCAGCCCCAGGTGCGGATCTCCTCGGTCGACAGGAACACCTTCTGCAACAGCAGCAGCACCAAGATGGCGCAGAGCTGGCCGCCGATCAGCGTCACGTACTGGAAGCTGGAATAGAAGCCGCGGTTCTTCTCGTCGGCGACCTCACTGAGATAGGTGGCGCTGGTGCCGTATTCGCCGCCGAGACTGAGGCCTTGCAGGATGCGCGCGAGACCGAGGATGACCGGCGCAGCAAGCCCGATCGAGGCATAGGTCGGCGTCACCGCAATGATCAGCGAGCCGAAGCACATCATCACGACGGAGAGCGTCAGCGCGTTGCGCCGGCCGTAGCGATCGGCGAGATGGCCGAACAGCCAGCCGCCGAGCGGCCGCACCAAAAAGCCGGCGGCGAACAGCAGCGCCGCATTGAGCTGCTGCACCACCTCGTCGCCGTCGGGGAAGAATGCCTTGGCGAAATAGAGCGCGAACGCCGCATAGGCGTAAAAATCGTACCACTCGACGAGATTGCCGACCGAACCGACGAAGATCGCGCGCAGCCGGCGCCTCACGTCGGCGCCCGCGCGCGGGTCGGCGCCCGGTGCGGTGAAATCGGTGATCGAGGCTTCCTGTGAACTCATGACGTCCTCCAACGCGTGTTGCCCGTGGGGACGGTCCGCTCACTTGTTGGCTCGCGAGTTGGCGCCGTCCCGGCTTCCGCCTCTGTCAGCAACGGCCGTGCCAGCCGCGATCGATGGGCAGAGCGGCCGGATTCGCGCGTTTTCGCAAGCTTTCTGCGGGGACAGTTCGGGCTGGCGAGAATTCATCGGCGGAAATCCGCCGACGCGCGCGAGGCAATCGGCGGATTTCCGCCGATCATGCTGCTCGCTCAGCCGTCCTTCCGACCAGGCCGCGCCAGCGCATATTTCGTCATCTTCTCGTTCAGCGTCCGGCGGGGAATGCCGAGCTCCTCGGTGACGGCGGCGATCGAGCCGTCATGCTCGCGCAGACTTGCCTCGATCAGCGCCCGCTCATAGGCCGCGACGCGTCCGGCGAGCGTCCGCTGCGGCGCGCCCGGCTCGCCACGTCGCAGGATCTCGGCGACGCTGCGACCGGTCGCCGCCAAGCCCAGTGCATAGCGCTCGGCGACGTTCTTCAGTTCGCGCACGTTGCCGGGCCAGTCATGGGCAAGCAGCGCGTCGAGATCACCGGCCCGGAGCGGCGTCAGCGTGCGGCCGGCGCTCTTTGCGGCGGCAGCGGCAAAGTGCTCGAACAGCAGCAGCACGTCATTGCCGCGATCGCGCAGCGCCGGCAGGTCGATCTCGGCGGCGGCGAGACGGAAATAGAGGTCGGAGCGGAAGCGGCCGTCGCGGCTGTCGGCGGCAAGATCGCCCTTGGCGGCCGCAATCACCCGGACATCGACCGGAAGCAGCTTGTTCGATCCGACACGCTCGATGGTGCGCTCCTGGAGTGCACGCAGGATCTTGGCCTGGAACGGTAGCGGCATGCTCTCGATCTCGTCGAGCAGCAGCGTGCCGCCATTGGCATGCTCGAACTTGCCGATGCGTGGCCCGCGCGCGCCGGTGAAGGCGCCGGCCTCGTGGCCGAACAGCTCGCTCTCGAACAGCTCGGCCGGGATCGCCGCGCAGTTCACGGCAACGAACGGCGCCTTCGCACGAGGCCCGAAATCATGCAGCGCCCGTGCGACCAGCTCCTTGCCCGTCCCGGTCTCGCCGGTGACGATGACGTCGCGGTCATGGGCGGCAAGCTCCAGAACGCTTGCGCGCAAGCCAGCCATCGGCTTCGACACACCGATCAGCCGGGCTTCGATCGCGCCAGCCGCAGCGAGACGGCCTTCGAGCTCGCCGAGTTGCAGTTTCAATTGCCGCCGCTCGACCGCGCGGGAGATCACGGCGGAAAGCTGTTCCGGATCATAGGGCTTTTGCAGGAAGTCATAGGCGCCCTCGCGCATCGCGGCGACCGCGAGCGGCACGTCACCATGGGCGGTCAGCAGCACCACGGGAAGATCGGGATCGGCGCGGTGGATCGCCCGCATCAGCTCGAGCCCCGACGTCTGCGGCATGCGGAAATCGCTCAGCACGACGTCAGGCGCACGCTGCTTCAGCAGCACCATCGCCTCGTCGGCGCCGGCTGCGACCCGCACCGTGAAGCCACCGAGCTCCAGCCACTGCCGCACCGAATTGCGGACGATCTCCTCATCGTCGACGACGAGCACCGCGCCGCTCATGCGTGCAGCTCCGACTTGGCCGACGACATGCCGGCGTCGACCAGCGGAATGATCACCTTGAACGTCGATCCCTGGCCCGGCACGCTCTCCACCAGGATGTCTCCTCCGAATTCCCGGACAATCCCGTACGAGATCGAGAGCCCCAGGCCAAGCCCCTCGCCGATCTCCTTGGTGGTAAAGAACGGGTCGAACAGGGATTTCATATGCTCGGGCGCGATTCCCTTGCCGGTATCGCTGATCGCGATCACGGCCACGCCCTCCCGCCCTTCGAGCACGACGCCGAGGATACGCCGCTCGCGCCCCTGCATCGCATCGATCGCGTTCGACAGCAGGTTGACCAGGACCTGCTCGAGGCGAACGGGATTGGCAAAACCATGCACCGGCTCCGTGCCAAGGGCGCGCACGACCTCGATACCGTCGTTGTTGATGCGGTATTGCAGCAGGCGGAGCGCATTGTCGACGACGGCTGCGAGCGCGACGGCGCTGCGCGCGCTGGTTTCCTTGCGCGCGAACATCCGTAGGTGCGAGATCAGCGCCATCATGCGCTCCGCGACTGCGGACATCAGGTCGAGATTGGCCGCCGCACGCTCGACCTCGTTGCGGCGAAGCAGGACGCGGCTGCTTGCCACATAGGTGATCAGCGCCGCGAGCGGCTGGTTGATCTCGTGCGCGACGCCGGCCAGCGCCTGGCCGAGGCTTGCGAGCTTGGCGCTTTGCACGAGGTTCTCGTGGGTCCGACGCAGCTCCTCTGTCCGCTCGGCGACGCGCTGCTCCAGCGCGTCATGCGCCTCGAGCTTGGCGCGGATCACCTGGCGCCGCTGATCGGCAACCATGATGCCCATCAAGAGCGCGATGAGCGCAAAGACGCAGGCGGTAGCGATTGTCGCTGCATGACGCCGAGCATCGACCACATCGGAAAACAAAAGCAGCTTCCAGCCGTGATCGAGCGGCCGGACCTCAAGGGTGTATTCGCCAAGCTCCGCGCCGCCGCGCCCGCGTGCACGGCCGATCTGGACGCCTTCGCGGTTGCCGCCGGGAACGAAGACCGGCTCCGCATCGATCGCCTGGCCGAACTGCCGCGCCGCACTCAGCTCCGCGACGTGGTCCGCGCGGATTTGCGTCAGCGGGTGATATTTCCACTCCTGGCGGCTGGCGAGGAAGATCACGCCATGCTCGTCGGCCATGGCGATGAGATCGCCGGCGCGGGCCCAGTCGGTCTCGAGCGGGCTGAGATCGATCTTGACCACGGCAACGCCGAGGATCTTGCCGCCCTCCTCGATGCGATGCGAGAGGAAATAGCCGGGCTGCCCGGTGGTGGCGCCGACGGCATAGTAGTGCCCCTCGCCGGTCAGCATCGCGTCCTGGAAATAGGGGCGGAAGGCGTAGTTCTGCCCGACGAAGCTCGACGCACCGTCGAAATTGCTGGCGGCGAGCGCAAGGCCCGTGCTGTCGAGCACGAAGAGCTCTGCTGAGCCTGCCTTCTGATCCAGTGATTGCAGATAGCGATTGGCGGCCACGATCGCCGCCGCATCGCCGGGATTGCGATAGAGCTCGCGGATCGGATCGGCGAGCGAGAGGACCGCCGGCAGATAACGGTAGCGCGCGACGGTAGCATCGAAGCTGCTGGCGATCAGCGTGAGCCGGTCGTTGGCTTCGCGCTGCATGCGCGCGAAATCTGCGTCCAGAGCGACAACGTAGGTCAACCAGCCTGCCGCTGCGACCGTGGCGAGCGCGAGCGCGCCAATCAGCGAACGCCGCATGGAGGCAGGATGAACAGGCTGCACCAGGATTCCCATATCCGCAGGCTCTTCGATCAGCCGGCACGGTAATTATGGGCGCGCATGATGCAGGTGTGCAACACCGGCGTCAGGTTAGTCTTCGGACGCCGCAGGGCATCAAATGGTTAACGCTGCGCGGCTCATCCAAAAAGTCGAAAACAACCCCATGCAAAGTAGAAATGGCCTGTCTACCCGGCGCTTGCAGCCGGGTGCGGCGACCTTGGCCTCATGCCGCCATCAGTTCCAGACCGGCTTGCGCAGGCCCGGACCAGCGACGATCGCCGCCGGCGAAGTAAGCCTCGAGCTCCGCCAGCGCGCGGGATTCCCACTCGCTTGCCTGCTCCAGCAGAGACCAGCTCTGATGCGGCCGGAACGCGGCCGTCTGGCGGTGCAGTGACGCGATCGCCCGATAGCGCCGTACGTTCTCCAGGATGGCTTTCCCGTCCATATCGAAATCTCCCCAATTCCCATTCGCTGGGCCAAAGGTGCGCCAGAACCTTTTTCGATTCGTTAGCGGCGGACAGAGAGACGGCGGATAGTTTCCGAATCCTTGCCCGTGCTGCCAAGTACCTCACTCGAAGGCAGCGTAGATCAACGCCGCGGCCGGCAGCGCAAAGCCGATCGAGGATGCGAGCGTCCAGCCGCCATGCGCAAAGGCAAAGCCGCCAAGCGCGGAGCCCGCGGCACCGGCCGTGAAGAACGTCGCCATATAGAGGCCGTTGAGACGGCTGCGGTGCTCCGGGCCGAGCGCGAAGATCGTGCGAAAGCCGAGGACGACATTGCCCTGCACGCCGAAATCGATCGCGATCGCCGCGATGGCCAGGCAGGCGAGGTTCAGCGTAGAGCCGGCGGCGCCGATATGCGTAATCAGAAAAGCGGCCGCGACCAGCAGCATGGCAGCGCGCGTCGCGCCGCGGCTATATCCGCGATCGGCAATCCGTCCAGCAATCGGCGCGGCCACCGCGCCGGCGACGCCAGCGAGCGCGAACAACGCGATGCCGCGCTGGGACAAGCCGAACGCAGGGCTCGCCAGCAGAAGCGGCGTCACGGTCCAGAACAGGCTGAACGCGCCGAACAGGAAGGCTTGATACAGCGCACGACGGCGCAGGACCGGCGTCGTCCGCACCAGATGCGGCATCGATCCTAGCAGCTGGAGATAGTGCAGCCGCACCACCGGCATGCGCTTCGGCAACGTGCGCCACAGCACACCGGCGAGCGCGATCATGAGCACGGTCGAGCCCGAGAAGACGGCATGCCACGAGGCAATCGACGCCAGGAAGCTCGAAACCGGCCGCGCCAGCATGATGCCGAGCATCAGGCCTGTCGAGACATTGCCGACAACGCGTCCGCGCGTTGCTGCCGGCGCAAGGTGCGCGGCATAGGGAATGATGATCTGGACCGCGACCGAGCCGAGCCCGATGAAGAGTGCAGCGACGAGAAACGGCAAGGCCTGTGTCGCGCAGGCGGCGGCCAATAATGCAGCGGCGCCAAGACCGATAACGGAGCAGATCAGCGTGCGGTTTTCGACGAGATCACCGAGCGGGACGATCAGCAGGAGCCCGACGCCATAGCCGACTTGCGTCATGGTGACGATCAGGCCCGCAGCGTCGTGCGAAAGGCCGAGCGCCGTGCTGATCGGCCCAATCAGCGGCTGCGCATAGTAGATGTTCGCCGCGACCATGCCGCAGGCGGCGGCAAGGAGAATGGTCAGGCGCCGCGAAACGGCGCCCTCGTCGGGCGCGGTTTCGATCGTGGCGTTCATCGTCATCACACACTCCATATATCGGAAACGTTTATTTCCTAATTAGGCAAACAAATCAGGCGAGCAGCTTCATCGCGACCGTAACGATGCGCTCGCCATCGAGCGGCAGCCGCGCCTTTCCGATCACGCGAAGTCCTTGCGTCATGCAGATCATCAGGCGCGCGGTATCGTCGGGATCGACGCGAGCGGGGACCGAGCCGTCGGCCTGCCCCTCGCGAATGAGGCCGGCGATGAAACCTTCGTTGCTCTTCAGCTGGGCCGCGACGCGCGACGCGATCTCCGGATCGCGCGCGGCCAACTCGACTGCGCTGCCAACGACGAGGCAGCCGCGCCGTCCTTCGCTGCCCTGGGACGCTTCGACATAGGAAAGCAGCACGTTGCGCAGGCGGTCGCGCCCGCAGGTGCCTTCCGCGGCGGCGCGCCGGATTTCGTGCTGGCGGAGCGCCGTGTAGCGCTCGAACGCGGCGAGGAACACCGCACGTTTGTCAGGGAATGCCTTGTAGATGCTGCCTGTCGCGAGTTCCATCGCCTCGGTCAGGTCGCCGATCGAGGTCGCGTGATAGCCGCGCTCGCGAAACACCCGCACCGCCCTGTCGAGCGCCACGTCCATGTCGAACTCCCGCGGCCGGCCGCGCGGACGGGAGATGGGCTGCAATCCTCGCGTGTTCCTTCGCATCTGTACACAATAGGGAACATTTATTTCCAAATCAAGATTGCCTTTGTCGTTTGACACCCTGGCCGACATTCGCGATTTTCGCGGCGAGATCGTCGCAGACGACATCATGCAACATCAAAGATCCCGTTGGAGGAGAGGCTGTGACCCTGACCCGCCGGCGCGCCCTGCAAGCGCTGTCCGCCCTGCCCGCCGCCGGCCTCACCGGTGCCGTGCCGCGCGTCGCCCGCGCTGCCGAGTTCGCGCTGACATACGGCAACAACCTGCCGCTCAGTCATCCGCTCAACATCCGCGCGCAGGAGGCCGCCGACCGCGTCGCAAAGGAGACCGGCGGCCGCGTCGAGATCACGATCTTCCCGAACAACCAGCTCGGCGGCGATACCGACATGCTGACCCAGGTGCGCAGCGGCGCCATCACCTTTTTCACGCCGTCGGCGCTGGTCGTGGCGACGCTGGCCCAGGTGGCCGCGATCAATGCGGTCGGCTTCGCCTTTGCCGACTACGACCAGGTGTGGAAGGCGATGGACGGCGCGCTCGGCGCACATGTCCGCGCGGCGATGGCGAAGGTCGGCCTCCATGCGTTCGAGAAGATGTGGGACAATGGTTTTCGCCAGATCACGAGCGGCATGAGGCCGATCGAGGACGCCAAGGACATGCACGGATTGAAGATCCGCGTGCCCGTCAGCCCGCTCAGCATCTCCATGTTCAAGGCGCTCTCGGCCTCGCCCACCAGCCTGCAATTCAGCGAGGTCTACTCGTCGCTCCAGACCCGCATCGTCGATGCGCAGGAAAATCCGCTGCCGATCATCCAGATCGCAAAACTCTACGAGGTGCAGAAATACTGCGCCATCAGCAACCACATCTGGGACGGTTTCTGGTTCGTCGCCAACGGCCGCGCCTGGCAGCGGTTGCCCGCGGATCTTCAGGCCGTCGTCGCCAGGGCCATCAACGATGCCGGCCTCAAGCAGCGTGACGACATGAAGGCGTTCAACGCGACGGTGCAATCGGTTCTTCAGGGCAAAGGCCTGACATTCACCAGGCCCGCGCTCGACAGTTTCCGCGCCAGGCTGCGCGAGGCCGGGTTCTACGGCGAATGGAAGGCACGGTTCGGCAATGAAGCCTGGGGACTGCTCGAAAGCGCCGCCGGCAAGCTCGCCTGATGATGATCGCCGAGCACCCGATATCCGGTGATTTGCGTGACGCGGATACCGGCTGATCTGCATGATTGCCGCTCGCAGTGAGGAACCAACCGGCCGCTCCACGATTTCCCCCTCGAAAGACGAGGAGAGGAACATGGCCAGACATTTGACACGCGCACGCCTCGCGCGCGGCATCGCCGGCGCGGTTTCGACCCTGATTCTCTGCGCAGCGGCGGTCTTCACCATCGCGCACCACTTCGCGGCGTAACGGAGGCGTTCACATGACGTCCGACCCCGAGGAGTCGGTCCGGCTACAAGGCTACGGCGAGATGACGCTGCGCACCGCGCTCGCCACTGTGATGGCGCTGCCGGCGCGCGACCGGTCGGACGCCGCCATCTACCGTGTCCGCGACGCTTCAAAGCTCACGCCGCGTGAAATCGGAATGCTTGCATCGGAATGGGGTATTTGGCCGACAGGCGAGAGCGGCACTGGCCAACACTGGCCGGACATCGTCCGCGGCATGGTGCGCGAAGCACCGCTGCCATCGTTGCTGGTGGCCTTTCTGCTCGGCGTGCTGGTGGCACGCAGATGATGGCGCGCGCCCGCTAAGTCACACTCATGTAAACGGGATCACGGTGTTCCCTGAAACCCGACGAAACCCTAAAGCGCGATGAGATTGGGATGAATCGTCATCGCGCCTTAGGCTGTTGTTTGAGCATGATCTCCGCGCAAACGCGTTCCGCGTTTGTCGCGAGGGAAAACCGCTCCACACCTTTCCGGATTGCTCGCGAAATCGCGACCATTCGTTGAGGAACGGCTGTTTGCGGCAGGGATTGGTCCCCTGTCAAACCGGGACATGGAGACAACCATGACACGTATGAAACTTGTGAGCGCGGCCGCACTGATGGCCACGATTTTGCCGCTCGCGACTGCAAGCCCCAGCCTCGCCGCGGGACGCGGTCCGGGCTGGTGTACCCCGTCGGCGCGGCAGGCCCGGCGATGAGTGGCGGCCAGTTGATGGCGGGTGTCGGCCAATGCCGTCGCCTCGGAAGCTGGCACCACACCAACGCCTATGGATATTGGGGACCGGGTTATGGCGCCTATGGATATGGCGAGCCTGGCTGGGGCGCGCCGGTCTACGGGCCGGATGAATACTGACGCCTCAACTCTGTAGTGCGAGATTACAGCAGCGCGGTCGATCCCGGCCGCGCTGCTTGCATTTTGGAGGAGCGCGACCGGAGCAAGGACCTAAGCGTTGTGCGCGAGGCGCGCTGGCCGTGGCAGGCGTCGGCGAGAATCGCCAGCCATGCCGACCCGGCAGCCTGCTCTGCCCACCCAAATCCGCCGTGGACCGACCTTCAAAATCCGTGCAAAAAGGTCCCGCGAGGCGGGGCGAACTTTCATCCCAAGCTTCTGCAAAACGTCAACTTTTGGATGAAATGGTCGGAGTGGCAGGATTCGAACCTGCGACCCCTGCGTCCCGAACGCAGTGCTCTACCGGGCTGAGCCACACTCCGACAAGAAGGCGGCTTATAGCGTCGGGTTTGGCACACCGCAAGCGGCCGATTTGAGGAATTTTGTCCCAGTGAAAACGGGCCTGACTACCGAGATTCTACCGGCCGGACCGGCCGCCACCGATGCCGCCGCGCGGGCGCTTGCGGCGGGCCTTCTGGTCGCGTTCCCGACCGAGACGGTCTACGGGTTGGGTGCGGATGCCGCCAACGCGACCGCGATCGCCCATCTCTACGCTGCCAAGGGCCGCCCCGCCTTCAATCCGCTGATCGCTCATGTCGCCGACCTCGCCGCGGCGAGGCGCATCGGACGATTCGATTCGCGGGCCATGAGGCTCGTGGAAGCCTTCTGGCCGGGGCCGCTGACGCTGGTGGTGCCGAAGACGGATAACTGCCCGGTCGCTGAGCTTGCGACCGCCGGGCTCGATACGGTCGCGATTCGCGTCCCCGCCCATCCGGTCGCGCAGGCGATCCTGCGTGCCTTCGACGGGGCGGTGGTGGCGCCGTCGGCGAACATCTCCGGCCACGTCTCGCCGACGCTGGCGGCGCATGTGGAAAGCGATCTTGCGGGGCGGATCGACCTGATCGTCGACGGCGGGCCGGTCGAGGTTGGCGTCGAATCGACGATTCTCGGCTGCTTCGAGGCGCCGATGCTGCTTCGCCCCGGCGGACTGTCACGCGAGAAGATCGAGGCCGTGCTCGGCGCGCCACTGGCGCGGCCGCCGCAAGATGTCGAGAGCGACGACAGCCAGCCGCTCGCGCCTGGCATGCTCGCCTCGCATTACGCCCCGCGCGCCACCGTGCGGCTCCATGCGCATGATGTCGCACCCGGCGAGGCGCTGCTCGCCTTCGGACCGGCCGTGCTGCCCGGCGTCGAACAGGCAGCAAGCGTCATGAATTTGTCGGCGAGCGGCGATCTCGATGAAGCCGCCGCCAATTTGTTCGGCTATCTTCGCGCGCTCGATGCGAAGAGCCCGCGCGCCATCGCGGTGATGGCGGTGCCTGAGGAAGAGCTCGGCGAAGCGATCAACGACCGGCTGCGGCGCGCAGCGGTCGGGCGGTAAGGAGCGGGAAGAAGAAAGAGATGAACGTGACGAGAACTGCCATGCCGCCGCTGCCGCCCGAGTTGATCGAGAAATTCCGCGCCATCGTCGGCGCCAAATATGCGGTGACCGATCCGGCCGACATCGAGCCTTACGTCACCGAGGAGCGCAACCTGTTCCATGGCCGCTCGCCGCTGGTGCTGCGGCCCGCAACGACTGCGGAAGTCTCCGCGATCTGCAAGCTCGCCTCCGAATACAAAATCGCGCTGGTGCCGCAGGGCGGCAACACCGGCCTCGTCGGCGGCCAGACGCCGCACAATGGCGAGGTGGTGGTGTCGCTGCGCCGGCTGGACAAGATCCGCGAGGTCGATACCGCCTCCAACACCATGACCTGCGAGGCCGGCGTGGTGCTGCAAATCGCGCAGCAGAAGGCAGCCGAGGTCGACCGACTGTTCCCGCTGTCATTGGGCGCGGAGGGAAGCTGCACCATCGGCGGCAATCTCTCGACCAATGCCGGCGGCACAGCAGCGCTCGCCTATGGCGTCGCGCGCGAGATGGCGCTGGGGCTCGAGGTCGTGCTCGCCGACGGGCGCGTTCTCAACGCGCTGTCGAAGCTGAAGAAGGACAACACCGGCTACAACCTGCATAACCTCTTCATCGGCGCCGAAGGCACGCTCGGCATCATCACCGCGGCGACCCTAAAGCTGTTTCCGAAGCCGCGTGCGATCGAGACCGCGTTCGTCGGGCTGAAGTCACCGGCAGAGGCGCTGAAACTCCTGACGATCGCGCAGGGCGAGGCATCGACCGCGCTGACGAGTTTTGAACTCCTGGCGGAAATGGCGGTCGACTTCTCGATCCGCCACGGCATCGACGTGCGCGATCCTCTGCAAGAGAAGCATCCCTGGTACGTGCTGATGGAACTGTCCTCGCCGCGCGACGATGCGCGCGCCACGCTGGAATCGATCCTCACCCGCGCGATGGAGGAGGAGATCGTCGACGACGCCGTGATCGCGGCGAACCTGACGCAGCGCTCTGGCTTCTGGAAGCTGCGCGACGAGATGTCGGCGGCGCAGAAGCCCGAAGGCGGCTCGATCAAGCATGACATCTCCGTTCCCGTCGCCGCGGTGCCCGCCTTCATCGCGGAGGCCGATGCCGCGGTCGTCAAGCTGATCCCCGGCGCGCGCCCGGTGCCGTTCGGCCATCTCGGCGACGGCAATCTGCATTACAATGTCAGCCAGCCGGTCGGGGTCAATACCGCCGACTTCCTCGCCCGCTGGCACGACGTCAACGCGGTCGTGTTCGAGATCGTGCTGCGCATGGGCGGCTCGATCTCGGCCGAGCACGGCATCGGCGTGCTCAAGCGCGACGAGCTGCCCGAGGTGAAGGACAAAACCGCGATCGAGCTGATGCGGCAGGTCAAGGCGATGCTCGACCCCCTCCAAATCATGAACCCCGGTAAAGTGCTGTGAACGTGCCCGTCTCCCCTTCCCCGCTCGCGATCGCCGAAATCGCGGATGCCGATGTCGAAACCGTCGTCGCGCTCTGGCAGCGCTGCGGCCTGACGCGGCCCTGGAACGATCCGCATGCCGACATCGCGCTGGCGCGGCGCGAGGCGAACTCGACCGTGCTGATCGGGCGGAACGGCGATGCGATCGCGGCCAGCGCGATGGTCGGCCATGACGGCCATCGCGGCTGGATCTATTACGTCGCGGTCGATCCCGATTGCCGCAAGCGCGGCTATGGCAGCAGCATCATGGCTGCCGCCGAGGACTGGCTGCGCCAGGCCGGCATCGCAAAACTCCAGCTCCTGGTCCGCCGCGAGAACAAGCAGGCTGGCGCGTTCTACACGTCCCTCGGCTTCGAAGAGTCAACGTCGGTGATGTTCGCCAAGTGGCTCGACGGCCGGGATCCGACCCCTTAGAGGCCTGCATGTCCGTTTCCGATCGCGTCCGCGTCAAAGATGTCCGCCTGCTCTCGGACAAGAAGTACATTCTGAAAGCGGCGACCTTCGAGTGGCGCCGCAACGATGGGCAATGGCAGACGCAAACCCGCGAGGTCTATGACCGCGGCAACGGTGCGACGCTGTTGCCCTATAACCGCAAGCGGCGCACCGTCGTGCTGGTGCGGCAATTTCGCTATCCCGCCTTCGTCAACGGCTATGACGACCTGCTGATCGAAGCCGCCGCCGGCATGCTCGACGACGCCGATCCCGAAGCGCGCATCCGCAGCGAGGCCGAGGAGGAGATCGGCTATCGCCTGCATGACGTCCACAAGGTGTTCGAGGCCTTCATGACCCCCGGCGCAGTAACGGAGAAGCTGCACTTCTTCGTCGCCGAATACGAGCCGGAGATGAAGGTTGGCGACGGCGGCGGCCTCGCCGACGAAGGCGAGGAGATCGAGGTGCTGGAGCTGCCCATCGACGAAGCGCTTGCGATGATCGCCGACGGCCGCATCGTGGATGCGAAGACGATCATGCTGCTGCAATATGCAGCGCTGCACGTCTTTCGGTAGCTAGGTCGAGCCGCGTGCGAGCTGCTTTCCCTCCTCCCCTTGCGGGAGAAGGTGGCGCGCGCAGCGCGCCGGATGAGGGGTTGCATCGGCGCGCTCGGCGCTGAGAATTTTTACCCGCGGGGAGAGACCCCTCACCCGTCTCGCCGCTTACGCGGCGAGCCACCCTCTCCCGCAAGGGGAGAGGGGACAGCAGCGCAATTCGCTCCAACACGCCTGCAATACAGACCTGCGTCGCCCTACCCGCTGTTGAGCAAATCGCCGACTATCTCTACTCTGTCCGCAACAAGAACCCGAGGAGACGCGCCCATGTCAGCTCCGCGCGACGATGAATTCGGCTTTGCGCCCGACTACGACGCTCCCATTCCCTATATGCAGCGGACCCGCGATTACTACGCGGCCATCGGCTACACCACGCCGTATCGGTGGGCGCACTATGTCGACGCACCGTTCCAGCCGCTGAAGAAGCCACTGGCGCAATCGCGCGTAACCATCATCACCACGGCCGCGCCTTACGATCCGACCAAGGGCGATCAGGGGCCGGGCGCGCCCTACAATGGCGGCGCAAAGTTCTACAAGGTCTATGACGGCGACACCTCGCAAGCGCACGATTTGCGCATCTCGCACATCGGCTACGACCGCAAGCATACAAGCGCGACCGACAGCGGCACCTGGTTTCCACTGCCGCAGCTCCTGAAGACCTCTGCTGCTGGGCGCATCGGCGAGGTGAGCCAGCGCTTCTTCGGGGCGCCGACCAACCGCAGTCATCGCGTCACCCTCGACACCGACGCGCCGGAGATTCTGGCACGCTGCCTCGCCGACGAGGTCGATGTCGCAGTGCTGGTGCCGAACTGCCCGGTCTGCCACCAGACCACCGCGCTGGTCGCGCGGCATCTCGAATCCAACGGCATTCCCACCGTCGTCATGGGCTGCGCCAAGGACATCGTCGAGCACGCCGCCGTGTCGCGCTTTTTGTTCTCCGACTTCCCGCTCGGCAATTCCGCCGGCAAGCCGCATGATGTCGCTTCGCAATCGCAGACGCTGGAGCTCGCATTGAAGCTCCTCGAGTCCGCCAGCGGCCCGCGCACCACGATGCAGTCGCCGCTGCGCTGGAGCGAGGATGCTTCCTGGAAGCTCGACTACAACAACGTCGCACAGCTAAGCCCCGAGGAACTTGCGCGACGGCGCGCCGAGTTCGACAAGCAGAAGGAGATCGCGCGCGGCAACCGCGCGGCCTGACGGGAGAAACGCGCCGTGACGAGGCCCTTCGAAGGCGTCAAGATCCTCGACTTTACGCAAGTGCTGGCTGGCCCCTATGCGAGCTACCAGCTCGCGCTGCTGGGTGCCGACGTCATCAAGGTCGAGCGGCGCGAGGGCGAGGACATGCGCCGCACGCCGCTCAGCCGCGAATGGGCCGAGCGCGGGCTCGCGCCGGCATTCCAGGCGATCAACGGCAACAAGCGCAGCCTCACGCTCGGTCTGCAAAAGCCGGACGCGATCGCGATCGTGAAGAAGCTCGCCGCGCAGGTCGATGTCGTCATGGAGAACTTTCGCCCGGGCGTGATGGACAAGCTCGGCATCGGCTACGAGGCGCTGTCCGCGATCAATCCAAAGCTGATCTATTGCGCCGTCTCCGGCTTCGGCCAGACCGGCCCCGATCGGCTGCGCCCGGGCTATGACGGCAAGATGCAGGCGCTTTCCGGCATCATGGCCATCACCGGCCATCCCGAGACCGGGCCGACGCGCGCGGGCTTTGCGGTATGCGACGTGCTCTCGGGCGCGACCGCGGCGTTCGCCGTCTCCAGCGCGCTCTACCAGCGCGACCGCACCGGCAAGGGGCAGCTCGTCGACGTCTCCATGCTGGAGGCGACGCTGGCGTTCCTGTCGGGCCAGATCGCGGACTGGTCGGTCGCCGGCCATCGCCAGCAGCTCTCGGGCAACCAGGCGGTCAGCCGCAAGACCACGGCGAACCTGTTCAGGTGCGGCGACGGCTACATCCTGCTCGCCGTCAACAACGAGAAGCAGTATCGCGCACTGATGACGGCGCTCGGCCGCGCCGACACGCTCAGCGATCCGCGCTTTGCCGACTGGTTCTCCCGCAACGAGAATGAGCCCGCGCTGCGTGCGATCATTGAGGCCGCGCTTGCGACGAAGAGCCCGCGCGAATGGGAGACGATCTTGGAGGACGCCGGCGCGCCCTGCGCCAGTATCTGGACAATCGAGGAGATCATCGACCATCCGCAGATCGTGGCACGCGGCGCGATTCAGGAGCTCGACACGCCCTACGGCCGCCTGCGCTTTGCTGGCAGTGGTTTCAAGCTCGCGCACGGCGGCGGCAAGCTCGACCACATGGCGCCGGCGCTGGGCGCGGATACGGATGCGGTGCTGGGCGAGCTCGGTTTTAACGAAGCGGAGATCGCGGATTTGCGGGCAAGGGAGATTGTGTGAGGTCGGCGCCGCAAACTCTCCTCGTCGTCCCGGGGCGCGCAAAGCGCGAGCCCGGGACCATAACCACAGGATCGTGTTTGGCGAAGATTCGTAACCACCAGCTCGCGCCACAACTACTCCCTGTGGTTATGATCCCGGATCTTCGCTGCGCTCGTCCGGGATGACGACGGAGTAAGCGGCGTCGCCACCTAAAACAACGAGCCCTGCCCGTCATCGGCTGGCGCTGCAGCTGCTTTTCGCGCCACCTTCTTCGACTGCGGCGCCTCCGCCTCCATCTCCTCGGCGCTGATCGGCAGCAAAAGCTGCGCGTCGTCATTGGCGACGCGGTTGACGCGGGTGGAGACCGGGTGCCAGGCGAATTCGCCGATGCGCGGGGCGGCCATCAGCGGCAGGATCGCATCGACCTCGTCGCCGCGGCAGTCGAGCCAACGCTCGAAATCGTCAGGCGAAATCGTCACCGGCACGCGGTCATGCAGCGCGGCGAGATCCTCGCTCGCAGCCGCCGTGACGATCGCGACCGTGTCGAGCTCCTCGCCGTTCGGCCCGACCCAGGTCTCGAACACCGCGGCAAAGCCGAGCGGCTGCCCATCGGCGCGATGGATGAAATAGGGCTGCTTGCGGCCGTCCACCGCCTTCCACTCGTAGTAACCGTCGGCCGGAATCAGGCCGCGGCGCCGCCGAATCGCGTTCTTGAAGGCGGGCTTTTCCAGCACCGTCTCCGAGCGCGCATTGATCAGCAACGTAAAACCACGGGGATCCTTCACCCAGGTCGGCAACAGCCCCCAGCGCATGAGCTGGAAATGCCGCGCGCCCTTGTCGATGAGCACCACCGGAATCGGTTGTGTCGGGGCGACATTGTGCCGTGGCGGGAAATTCGGCTGCTCGAGATAGCCAAAGAGTTGCCGCAAGGCCGCCGGGGCCGAGGTTATGACAAAGCGTCCGCACATCCTTGAGGGCCTATATAGGTTCCGTTCAGCACCTTTTAACCCCGAACGTTAACACTGCGGCCGATGAGCTCAATGGTCTCCGATCCCGCGCGGACACATGTAGTGACGGGCCCCGAGGCTGCGGCCTGGGCTGAGCGGCTGCGCGTGGCCAACATCAACCCGCTGACCGGGCTTGCCACCGACTATCTGAACCATTTCAATGAAGCCGTCATGCTGCTCGAAATGGTCCCGGACATGCCGGAATGCGCCGAAGACTTCTTGACCTGGACGCCGCTGTCTTATGCCGAGCATTTCACCGCCTCGAACTTCAAGGCGCGGGATCTGGCGATCGAGGCCTATGAGAAGGCCGCTCCCAACGTGCGCGCCCAGTTCGACCACATCACCGATACCATGACCTCGATCCTGACGGCGGTCGGCTCGGCGATGCGCGAGGTCGAAAAGGATACGACGCGCGTCCGGCTGGCCGAGCAGGCCGCCCTCTGGGTCAAGCCGCTGATCGCGGCGTGCGGCGGCATCATCAACGGCGGCGCGGAAGCCGACGTCGATACCATCATGTCGAATTGAGGCCGACACCGTGCAGCCGAGCCATCCCCAGCTCGCCGTCAGCGCCGCGATCTTCCGCGACGGCAAGGTGCTGCTGGTTCGCCGCGCCCGCTCGCCGGCCAAGGGCTTCTATTCGCTGCCGGGCGGCCGGGTCGAGTTCGGCGAATCGCTGCACCAGGCGCTGGCGCGCGAGGTCGACGAGGAAACCGGGCTCGCCATCGACATCGTCGGCCTTGCCGGCTGGCGCGAGGTGCTGCCGTCGACCGGCGGTGCCGGCCACTACCTGATCATGTCCTTTGCGGCGCGCTGGACGGCCAGGGAGCCGGTTCTGAACGAGGAGCTCGACGATTTCCGCTGGCTCGCTCCCGACGCGCTGGGCAGCCTCGGCAACCTCAAGCTCACCGGCGGGCTGGACGAAGTCATCCAGGCCGCAAAGCGCCTGATCGGGTCCTGACGGCCCGTGTGGCCGCCTTGCGTCTGCCGCCCTTAAGGGGCATACACGCCGCCGATGTCCACGCGATTTCCGGCCGTTTTGGCCCTGATTCTGGCCTGCGCCGTCCTGCCCGCCCGGGCCCAGGACGTGGCTGCGCCGTTCGACGGCGATTTGCAGCGGCTGGCGGAAATCCTCGGCGGCCTGCACTATCTGCGCGGCATCTGCGGGGCCAACGAAGGCAACAAATGGCGCAACGAGATGCAGGCGTTGATCGACGCCGAAACCCCCTCCGGCGAGCGCCGCACCCGCATGATCGCCGGCTTCAACCGCGGCTATAACGGTTTCCAACAGACCTACCGGAGCTGTACGCCGGCCGCGACGGTAGCGATCCGCCGCTACATCGAGGAAGGTTCGAAGATCTCCCGCGACCTCACGGCGCGCTACGCGAACTGAATTGCCGCCGCCTTCAACTGCCAACCCTCATCCCTGCGGAGCAGGCGTCTCGAAGGATGTAAGGTCGAGCTGCATCAGCCGGGCCTGCATGGTTCGCCCGGCGATGCGAGCATCGTCCGGAGACGCGCGTTCCGCGCCTCCTCACCATGAGGATTTGGCACTACCGGATGTGTCGCTGGAACAACTCATCCACATTGTTCACCTCCGTTAACCTTTCCTAAAGATGTGGCCTAGGCGGCGTTAATCTGCGTGCTACACCTCTCACGCAGCGCATCGCAGTGGATCGCGCCTCCAGCCTGTTCCGAGCTTCATGAGCATTCCCGTGTCCTACGCCCCCGCCCGCGCGCCACTGCCCGACCACGAGCAGAAGCAGGCCGCGCTCAGCTATCTCAACGAGGCATGGGCGGAAGCGCGCCATGACGGCGTCGACGGCGATTGTCTCGCGCAGGCGAGCCTGTTCGCCGCGCTCGCCGAGCTCGTCGGCACCTATGGCGAGGATGCGGTGGCGAAATTCGTCGAGGGTTTTCCCGCCCGCATTCGCAACGGCGAGTTCTCGGTCGGACTGGCGAAGCAGTAGCCAAAAATCACCCCGCCGGGAGAGGCGGGGCGAAGTCTAGGGATGAATGACCCCACGACAGGTCGCGATGGCTGTGCTCATGATCGCACGAAGGCGCGCGTCACGAGATAAGCAATAGTCCGCAAAGCGCCGGGGAGTTTTTCCCGATACCGACAAGAAAACGTCACGGCTCTACTTTCAGCGTCGCTTTCATGTTCGGATGGTAGCGGCAATAATACTCCACCGCCCCCTTCTTCTTCACGACGAACGTCGCCGATTTCTTCGCCGGCAGGCTCACGTCGAAATCGCCGTTGTTCGCCGTCGCCGTGTGCGCGAAGACGTCTTTGTTGACCCACTCGATGGTGTCGCCGACCTTCGCCGAGACCTCGGCCGGCGAGATCTCGAGATTCTCCATCGAGATCTGCACGGTCGCGGCGCGCGCCTGGACCAGCATCGACGCGAGCACGATTGCGATCATCGCCAACAGCCGTCCCGGCATCATCGCCTCCCGCCTATTTCAGCTCGGCCGCGACGTGCTCGGCATGCTGTTCATGGCCCTGGAAAATCTTCAAACCCGTCTGCAACAGCCCCTTCAGCTCCGCATTGTCCGCGGAGGGAATGAGCTGAGTCTCCAGCGCGCTGTCGACTGCCTTGTGGTAGGCGACCTCGTTGTCGACATAGGCCTTGTCGAAGTCCGCACCTTTGAGCTTCGAAAGCTCGGCGAGCTTGTCGTTCGCCTGTTTAGTGAGCGTGCGGCTGGTGTCGTTGTCTTCGGGTGTTACCTTGAGCTTCTTCACCAGCGCGAGCGCCTGCTTGTTGACCGCCTCATGGTCGCGCACCATGTCCTGCGCGAAAGCCTTCACGTCCTTGTTCTTGGCTTTCTTCAGAGCCTGCTTGGCGGCATTGATGTCGATCACGCCCGCGGTGTAGGCGATATGGGCGATCTGCGGATCGGTCGGCTTGTCAGCCGCTCCGGCGCCCTGCACGAAGGCAGGGCTGACAAAAAGAGCGATCGTGGCGATCGCCGCGCTCCATCGGACGAACATGATTTGACACTCCTGTGGTGCCGGAACTCATCCGGCGTATGACCTGCACAGGAGTTGGATGGGAAATTCCGATAAAGGTTCCTGAGAATTACACGCCGACGCCGAGCCGCTTCAGCACGACCTCGGTCAGGCGCTCACAGCGCTGGCCGGCAAACGGGAACGCATCCATCACCACCGGCCCAATCTTCTTCTCGACATTTTCCCGCAGCATTGCGCGAGCCCGATGCAGCCGCGTCTTCACGGTCTCCGGTTTGACGCCGAGCAGTTCCGCCGTCTCCTCGATGGTCATGCCCTCCATCACGCGCGCGATGAAGACCATGCGGAAGGCATCTGGCAATTCATCGACAGCGTGCTCGACGACGCGCTGGATTTCACGTTGGGCCATGGATTTTTCCGGATCGCCTGCGGCGGAGGACACGGGAAACTGGATGATCTGGGCTTCAAGCGTTGCCTCCGGCAGCGCGCCGAGCTCGACGTGCATCTTCCGGCTTCTCACCCGGCCGAGCGCCTCGTTGATGGCAATGCGCGACAGCCAGGTCGACAGGCCGGACTCGCCGCGAAAGCCGTCGAGATGCGTAAACGCCCGCACATAGGTCTCCTGCACCACATCCTCGGCCTCGCTGTCGTTGCGCAGGATGCCGCGAGCCAGCCGATAGAGCCTGCGATTGTTGGCCTGCATGATCGCGCGCAGCGCCGCCTCGTCGCGGGCACGGGCGCGCTCGACCAGTTCGGCCTCGGTCAGGCCTGTGGCTTCCGATATTGCAGTGCGACGGATGGCGGTCACGGCTCGTCTCCAGCTTTTCCGCACATTGGATGCAGGCCCGCCCAAAAGGTTCCCGCCAATCTACTCTTTGTCCGTCTCGATCGGCAGCCCGGGATCCCTGGCCCATTCGCCCATGGAACCGTCGTAGAGCGTGAGCTTGTCGTAGCCGAGCTGCGTCAGCATGAGGAGATCGATCGTCGCCGAGATGCCGCCGCCGCAATAGCAGATCACGTTCTTGTCGCGCGTGATGCCCTGGGCCGCGAACTTTGCTTCGGCATCGGCGAGCGCGGTCAGCGTCTTGTCGGCGGCATTGACGAGCGTTGCGGCCGGCACGTTCACACTGCCGGGAATGCGGCCGGGCCTGCCATAGCGACTCGGTTCCAGTCCGCGATGAAACTGTGGCCCGAGCGCGTTGACGATCATGGTGGAGGAATCGTCGATCCGCGCCAGCACGGCGGATTTGTCGACGAAGAAGCCCTCGCGCGGCGCGGCCTTGAATATCGTCTCCGGATAACCGCCCGGCGCCCCCTGCTCGACTGGTCGCCCTTCGGCCTTCCATTTGTCGAAGCCGCCGTCCAGCACGCGCGCATCGACGCCGAGCGAGCGCAGCATCCACCAGAACCGGGTCGCCCACATCATGGTGCCGATGCTGTAGAGCACGATGGTCTTGGAGGCATCGAGGCCGTGGCGGCCGAAGGCGGCCTCGAGCTGCGCGGTCGCCGGCATCATGAAGAGCGGACGTGCGGAGGTGTCGGAGAACTCGCCTTGAAGATCGAGGAAATCGGCGCCGGGAATGTGGCCGGCCGCGAACGTCTTGTCGCCGGGCACGGCGATGTACGGCACGTCGCTGCCCTGCGGCACGGGCTCGTTGTAGGTCGTGCAATCGTAGATGCGCAACTCGGGCTGGCCGAGCATGGCGGCGAGCCGTTCGGTGGTGACGAGCGGTGCCAGTCGGGTCATTGGTGCCCTCCCATGCCTCCCTAGTGTCGTCCTGGCGAAAGCCAGGACCCATTACCACAGGATTGAGTTGTGGCGAACGAAGTTGGCCACCAGTCTTCATAACAACTTCCGGTCGGGGTTATGGGTCCTGGCTTTCGCCAGGACGACAGCGGAGAATGTTGCGCGCATCTGAGCGCAACGGCCGCCCTTCACCCAAACCCTACTGCTTCAGCGTCTCCAGAAACCGCACCGGCTCGCCTTGCGACGGCGCCACCAGCTCGCCTTGCCACATCACGCGCTTACCGCGGACGAAGGTGCCGACCGGCCAGCCCGTGACGCGCACGCCGTCGTAAGGCGTCCAGGCGGCTTTGGAGGCGATCCATTTGTTGGTGATGGTCTCGCTGCGCTTGAGGTCCACGATGGTGAAGTCGGCGTCATAGCCAGCGGCGATGCGGCCCTTGCAGGCGATGTTGAAGATGCGCGCGGGGCCGGCGCTGCTGAGATCGACGAAGCGGGTGAGCGACAGCCGGCCGGCATTGACGTGGTCGAGCATCAAGGGCACCAGCGTCTGCACGCCGGTCATGCCCGAGGGCGAGGCCGGATAGGTCTTGGCCTTCTCCTCCAGCGTATGCGGCGCGTGGTCGGAGCCGAGGATGTCGATGATGCCCTGCTCGATGCCGCGCCAGATACCGGCGCGGTGATCGGCCGAGCGCACCGGCGGATTCATCTGGGCGAGCGTGCCGAGCTGCTCATAGCATTCGGGCGCGGACATGGTGAGGTGATGCGGCGTCGCCTCGCAGGATGCGACATCCTTGTGGTCGCGCAGGAACTCGATCTCTTCCTTGGTCGAGATGTGCAGCACGTGGATGCGCCTGCCCGTCTCGCGCGCGAGCCTCACGAGGCGCTGCGTCGCCATCAGCGCTGCGGCTTCGTCGCGCCACACGGGATGCGAGCGCGCATCGCCCTCGATGCGCATCGACTTGCGCTCGTTGAGGCGATATTCGTCCTCCGCGTGGAACGAGGCGCGGCGGCGGATCACCTGGAAGATGCGGCGCAGGCTGTCATCGTCCTCCACCAGCAGCGCGCCGGTCGAGGAGCCGATGAACACCTTCACGCCGGCGCAGCCCGGCGCACGCTCGAGATGCGGCAGATCCTGCACGTTCTCGCGCGTACCGCCGATGAAGAAGGCGAAATCGCAATGCATGCGGTGATGGCCGCGCTTCACCTTGTCGGTGAAATCGACCTCCGTCACCGTGAGCGGCGAGGTGTTCGGCATCTCGAACACGGCCGTGACGCCGCCCATCACGGCGCTGCGCGAACCGGTCTCGAGATCTTCCTTGTGCGTCAGCCCCGGCTCGCGGAAATGCACCTGCGTGTCGATCACGCCGGGCAGGATGTGCAGGCCCTTGCAGTCGACGACCTCCGCCGCCGCGCCTTGCGCGAGCGATCCGATCTCCGCGATGCGGCCAGCCACAATGCCGATGTCGCGGACGCCCTCGCCGTCCTGATTGACCACCGTGCCGGATTTCAGGATCACGTCAAAACGCTGGGTCATGGCTATCAGTCTCTCTCATCCCTCAGGCGCAGGGCTCGAGGCCTTGTCGTTTAAGCAGGGCGGGCTTACGTTCGAAGCCGGCATGTCGCAAGAGATTTTCGCAATGAAGGCAGCGTTTCTCCCCGATCGGGGAGTGGTCAAGGTCGCAGGCGAGGACGCGCAGAGCTTCCTCAACGGCCTGTTCACCACGGATATTGGCAGGCTCAAGCCCGGGCTCGGCCGATTCGGCGCGCTGTTGACGCCGCAGGGCAAGATCATCGTGGATTTCCTGATCACGGAGGCACCCGCCGGCCATGGCGGCGGCTTCCTGATCGACTGCCCGAAGGCGCTCGCGGAAACCCTCGCCACCAAGCTGAAGTTCTACAAGCTGCGCGCCAAGGTCACTGTGGAAAATCTCTCTGATGATCTCGGCGTGCTCGCAGGCTGGGACGGCACGCCTGCCGCCCAGCCCGACCTGTCTTTCACCGACCCGCGCGACGAGCGGCTCGGGTTTCGCACCCTGATCCCCGCGGAACTCAAGGAGAAGCTCGCCGCGCTGATCGGTGCCGAGCTCGTCGAGGCGTCCGAATATGAGGCGCATCGCATTGCACTCGGCGTGCCGCGCGGCGGGCTTGATTTCATGTATGGCGATGCATTCCCGCACGAGACCAACATGGATCGGCTCGCAGGCGTCGATTTCGACAAGGGCTGCTATGTCGGCCAGGAGGTGGTCTCGCGCATGCAGCATCGCGGCACCGCGCGCACCCGCAGCGTCAAGGTGCTGCTCGACGGCCCCTCGCCCGAGCCGGGCGCCACCATCCTCGCCGGCGACAAGCCGGTCGGCACCATCGGCTCGACGGCACAGGGCAAGGGCATTGCGCTGGTGCGCATCGATCGCGTCGCCGACGCGCTCGATGCCGGACAGACGCTGAGCGCCGGCGGGCTTGAAGTGAGACTCGCGGAACCCGATGTGGTCCGCATTCCGGCGAAACAGCCCGTCGCATGAGCCGCGCCGCTCGCCTGCATGCCGACGGCCTGACGCGTTGCCCCTGGCCCGGCGAAGATCCGCTGTATGTTGCCTATCACGACACCGAGTGGGGCGTGCCGGAATATGACGACCGCGCGCTCTATGAGAAGCTGATTCTCGACGGTTTCCAGGCCGGCCTCTCCTGGATCACGATTTTGCGCAAGCGCGACAATTTCCGCAAAGCCTTCGACGACTTCCAGCCGGAGAAGATCGCGCGCTACAACGCGAAGAAGGTCCACGCGCTGATGAACGATGCCGGCATCGTGCGCAACCGCGCCAAGATCGAAGGCACGATTGCGAGCGCAAAATCCTATCTGGAGATCATGGAAAAGGGCCCCGGCTTCTCGAAGCTGCTCTGGGATTTTGTCGACGGCAGGCCTCTGGTCAACAAGTTCAAGACCACGGCGAGCGTGCCGGCGTCGACGCCGCTGTCGGTGCAGATTTCCAAGGAGCTGTCCTCGCGCGGCTTCAAATTCGTCGGTCCCACCATCGTCTATGCCTTCATGCAGGCGACCGGCATGGTCAACGACCATCTCGTCGACTGCCATTGCCACGCGTCCTGCGGCAAGACGCAGCGCAAGCTTCGCCTCAAAGCCAAATGAAGGCCGGAAAGCGCGCCGCAAACGACGTGCAGTCCCGCGCCTGGCAGCGCATGCTGTCCGGCCGCCGCCTCGATCTGCTCGACCCCTCGCCGCTCGACGTCGAGATCGCCGACATCGCGCATGGGCTGGCGCGCGTCGCGCGCTGGAACGGTCAGACCACCGGCGCGCACATCTTCTCCGTCGCCCAGCACACGCTGCTGGTCGAAACCGTGATGCGCCACGAAAGTCCGCGCGTCGACCAGCGCCTGCGGCTCGCCGCCCTGCTGCACGATGCCCCGGAATACGTGATCGGCGACATGATCTCGCCGTTCAAGGCGGTGCTCGACGGTCACTACAAGGCGGTGGAGAAGCGCCTGCTCGGCGCCATCCACATTCGTTTCGGCCTGCCGGCGGCGCTGCCCGAGGAGATCACGCAGGCCATCAAGGCCGCCGATCGCGGCGCGGCGTATCTTGAGGCCACCGAACTCGCCGGCTTCAGCGAGAGCGAGGCCAGGCGTCTGTTCGGCCGCGACCCCAGCCTGCCCGAAACCGTCCTGCGCGACTATCTGACGCCGTGGACGGCCGCAAGAGCCGAGAAGCGGTTTCTGGAGCGGTTCAATGCGGTGTTTTCGTAGCGTAGGCTATTCGTAGGGTGGGCAAAGCGAAGCGTGCCCACCGATCAGTGCAAGGTGCAGCATGGTGGGCACGGCGCGTTGCGCCTTTGCCCACTCTACGGCGCCAGCTATAATCGGCTGCCAAAGGGAACGTCATGATCCACGTCTGCTCGCTTGCCGCCCTGCCCGAAACCGTTCGTCTCACCGGCGCCAGCCATGTGCTGACCGTGATGGCCAATGTCGAGCAAGTGGTGCGGCCGGTCTCGGTGCTACCGGCCAATCATCTGAAAGTCTCGATGGATGACATCACCGAGGAGCTCGACGGCTTCGTCGCGCCCTCGGAAGGACATATCAACCAGGTGCTCAACTTCGTTCGCGGCTGGGATCGCAGCGCGCCGCTGGTCGTGCATTGCTATGCCGGCATCAGCCGCTCCACCGCGAGCGCTTTTGCCGCAGCATGCTTGCTCAATCCGCATCGCGACGAGATCGAGATCGCGAAGAAGATCCGCGCTGCCTCCCCGATCGCCTCGCCCAACCGTCGCATCGTCGAGCTCGCCGATCGCGCGCTCCGCCGCGACGGCCGCATGCTGCGCGCGCTCGATGAGATGGGTCCGGGCGCGATGATGGTGGAGAGCCGTCCGTTCGTGATCGAGCTCGAATGACCACGCAAAACCCCTTTCCCGGATGAGCGACAAGCTGCTGACGCCGATCGAGATCGGCCTGACTGCCGCGATCGTCGCGATCGAGGACAATGAACCGCTGATCCTCACTGCGCGCGGCAGCGATGGCCTCGCGGGCCTGCCCTTCGGTCCGTTCGATGCGCTGACACATCGGACCTTCGAAATCGGCCTGCGCGCCTGGGTCGAGGAGCAGGCGGGCTTACGGCTCGGCTATGTCGAGCAGCTCTACACTTTTGGCGATCGCGGCCGTCATGCGGAGGCCGCCGATACCGGCGCGCATATGGTCTCGATCGGCTATCTCGCGCTGACCCGCGCCGCCGACAACGGCGTGCACGCGGCGGGCGCGACGTTCGCGCCGTGGTATCGCTTCTTCCCCTGGGAGGACTGGCGCGAGCAGCCGCCGGCGATCATCGCCCGCGACATCATTCCGGCGCTGACAAAATGGGCCGAGGAGGAAACGCCGGAGACGATCCGTGCGCTGCCGCGCAAGGATCGCGTGCGGCTGAATTTCGGCATCGAGGGAGCTAGCTGGGACGAGGAGCGCGTGCTCGACCGCTACGAGTTGCTCTACGAGGCCGGGCTGATCGAGGAAGCGCGGCGCGACGGGCGTCCTGCGGCATTAGCGCGCAAGGCGCTTCCTGCGCTTGGCCTCTCGATGCGGTTCGACCACCGCCGGATTCTCGCCACGGGCATTGCCCGGCTGCGCGCAAAGCTGAAGTATCGTCCCGTCATCTTTGAACTTTTGCCCGCCGAGTTCACACTCACGGAATTGCAGCACACGGTGGAGGCAATCTCCGGCCGACACCTGCATAAGCAGAATTTCCGTCGTCTGGTGGAAAGCGAGGCCCTGGTCGAACCGACCGGCGTGATGTCGACACAGACCGGCGGGCGGCCGGCAGCACTCTATCGCTTCCGCCGCGAAGTGCTCCAGGAGCGGCCAGCGCCCGGCTTGCGCGTCCGCTCCCGGCGCTAAGAGCATGTTACGCGGGTCGCTTTTCGCGACTCGCCTGGAGGCCTTATGTTCGACGCTCCGTTCGACGTCTTTGCGGTGATGATCGCAATCGCCGCCTTCCTTATTGCATTGAAAGCGTCCAACCAGGCGACCGACCTCCGCCGACGGCTGAGCGCGCTGGAAGCTGGCCTGCACACGCCGCGGCAGGTCCAGCCGCCGCCGCTCACGCCACAGCAGGAGATGGAGCAGACGCTTGCGGCTTCAACGCCGGGCACCGCCGAGCGGCCTGCGCCCGACGCCGAGTTGGCGCCGCCCCTCGTCGCCGATGAGGCGACACCGCCGCCCATCGACACGGACGCAGCTCAAGCCGCGCCACCGCCTCCGATGCCGGCTGCGGGGCCGGGTCTCGAAGAGCGCCTCGGCACCCGCTGGGTGGTGTGGATCGGCGGCCTGGCGCTCGCGCTCGGCGGCTTCTTCATGGTGCGCTATTCGATCGAAGCCGGCCTTGTCGGCCCCGGCGTGCGTGTGTTTCTCGGCGGCCTGTTCGCGCTGGGGCTGCTTGGCGCCGGCGAATGGACGCGGCGCAAGGAGAGCATCGCCGACATCCAGGCGCTGCCGATCGCCAACATCCCCGCGATCCTCACCGCGGCCGGCACGGCGGTGGCGTTTGCGACGGTCTATGCGGCCTACGCGCTGTACGATTTCCTCGCGCCTGCGACCGCCTTCGTGCTGCTCGGCCTCGTTGCGCTCGGCACGCTCGCGGCGGCGCTGCTGCACGGGCCGGCGCTCGCCGGCCTCGGCGTGGTCGGCGCGTTCGTCACGCCGATCCTGGTCTCCTCCAACAAGCCGGACTACTGGGCGCTCTACATTTACCTCGCGATCGTCAGCGCGGCGAGCTTTGGCCTCGCGCGCATCCGGCTGTGGCGCTGGCTTGCGGTGACCACGATCGTCTTCGCGCTTCTGTGGACTTTCCCGGGTCTCGACCTCGGAGCGACACTCGCCGCCCCGCATGCCTTCCATGTGATCGCGGGCTTCGTGCTCGCCGCCCTGCTGGTGGTCTGCGGCTTCATGTTCGGCCCGACCATCGACGACGGCCAGATCGAACCGGTGTCCTCCGGCTCGCTCGCCGCCTATCTGTTCGGCGCGACGCTGGTCGTGCTGTCGAGCGCGCATGCCGATCTGGCGCTGATCACGTTCACCCTCCTCGTTGCCGGAACGTTGTTCGTCGCCTGGCGCGCGCCTGCGGCGACCGGCGCACTCGGTGCGGCGGCAGCGCTCGTCTTCATCGTGTTCGCCGAATGGGCCGTGCGCGCAAACCCCGACATGCTGGTGCTGCCGGGCGGCCCGCTGCCCGGCATCGGACCGACCGCGACCGACAGTTCGGTGTGGCTGCACCTCGTGATGGCCGCAATCTTCGCCGTGGGCTTTGGCGGCGTGGGCTTCCTCGCACAGGGACGCTCGACCTCCGCGATCATCCCCGTCGTGTGGTCGGCGGCGGCGACCTTCACGCCCGTTGCGCTCCTGGTCGCGCTCTACGCCCGCATCGCACATCTCGACCGCTCGATCCCGTTCGCGATCCTCGCCGTGCTGCTCGCCGCCGCTTTCGCGGCCGCGACCGAAGCGCTCTCACGGCGCGAGAACCGGCCGGGCCTTGCGATCTCGATTGCCCTCTTCGCCACCGGCACGCTCGGCGCGCTGGCATTGGCGCTGACCTTCGCGCTGGAGAAAGGCTGGCTCACGATCGCGCTGGCGCTGATGTCGCTGGGCACCGCCTGGATCTCGATCCAGCGGCCGATCGCCTTCCTGCGCTGGCTTGCCGCGATCCTGGCTGGCATCGTCACCGCGCGCATCGTGTACGACCCGCGCATCGTTGGCGATGCCGTCGGCACCACGCCGATCTTCAACTGGCTGCTGTGGGGCTACGGCGTGCCGGCGTTGTCGTTCTGGGCGGCGAGCCGCTTCCTGCACCGCCGCGGCGACGACGCGCCGCTGCGCATGGTGGAAGCCGCCGCGATCCTGTTCACCGCGCTGCTCGCCTTCATGGAAATTCGTCACTTCGCCACCGGCGGCGACATGACGTCGCCGCCGTCGCTGCTCGAATTCGCGCTCCAGGCCTGCGTGACGCTCGCCATGGCGAGCGGGCTGGAGCGGCTGCGGCTGAGGAGCCTCAGCATCGTGCATAATGTCGGCGCGGTCGTGCTTACGGTGATCGCCGGGCTCATCAGCGTGTTCGGCCTTCTGATCCTGGAGAATCCGTGGCTATTCAGCAGCATCGATGTCGGCGGCCTCGTGTTCAACCTGCTGCTGCTCGGCTACGCGCTGCCGGCAGTGCTCATGCTGCTGCTGTCCTATGCGGTGGCAGGACATCGTCCGACCGCCTATGCCAACACGATTGCCGGCGGCGCGCTGGTGTTCGCTCTCGCATATGTGACGCTGGAGATCCGCCGCTTCTATCACGGACCGGTGCTGCTCTATGGCGCGACAACGGGCGCCGAGCAATACACCTATTCGATCGGCTGGCTCGGCTTCGGCGTGGTGCTGCTCGGCGTTGGCCCTTGGTCAATTCGGAGCGCGCGCGGCTCGCCTCCGCTGTCGTGATCGCGCTGACGATCCTGAAAGCCTTCGTCATCGACATGTCGACGCTGACAGGCGTCTGGCGCGCACTGTCGTTCATGGGGCTCGGCATCGTGCTGGTCGCGATCGGCTGGCTCTACCAGCGGATCCTGTTCCGCCGGCAGGCGCCGCCAGCCGTGACGCAGACGAGCGCGTGACGGTCAGGCCGCGCGCACCGACTCCAGGAAGCTCGCGACCTCGACCTTGAGGCGCGTGCTGTCGGAAGCAAGCGATTTCGCGGCCGACAGGACCTCTGTCGAGGCCGAGCCGGTCTCGATCGCGCCGCGCTGCACGTCGGTGATGTTGGAGGAGACCTCCTGCGTGCCGACCGAGGCCTGCTGCACGTTGCGTGAAATTTCCTGCGTGGCGGCGCCCTGCTCCTCGACGGCCGCGGCAATCGCCGACGACACCTCGGACAGCCGCTCGATGGTGCCGGCGATCTCCTTGATGGCGCCGACGGACTCCTGCGTGGCCGTCTGAATGCCCGAAACCTGGAGGCCGATTTCCCCGGTCGCCTTTGCAGTCTGTTCGGCGAGCGCCTTGACCTCGGACGCCACCACGGCAAAGCCACGGCCTGCTTCGCCGGCTCGCGCGGCTTCGATCGTCGCGTTCAGCGCCAGCAGGTTGGTCTGGCCCGCGATGGTGTTGATCAGCTCGACGACGTCGCCGATGCGCGCGGCCGCCTGCGACAGCGCGTTGACGCGCTCGTTGGTGCGCGCCGCCTGGTCGACGGCCTCCGCCGCCATCCGCGCCGATTCCTGCACCTGCCGGCTGATCTCGGTGATCGACGAGGACAGCTCCTCCGACGCCGACGCGACGGACTGGACGTTGGTGGACGCTTCCTCGGACGCCGCCGCAACCACGGTCGCGAGTTCCTGGCCGCGCTGCGCGGTGCCGCTCAACGTGCTCGCGGACGCCTCGAGCTCGGTCGAGGCCGACGACACGGTCTCGACGATCTCGCCGATCACGGTCTCGAAATTGCGCGTGATGCCGTCGACGCGGCGAGCCCGTTCGATCTTGGCCTCGGCGTCGCATGCCGCCGCCTCGTCGGCCGCTTTTTTCGCGATCAGCGCGTCCTTGAAGATCTGCAGCGCATCGGCCATCGATCCGATCTCGGTCCGCGCGCCCCGATGCGGGACTTCGGCCGAGAGCTCGCCATTGCCGAGCGCCTGCATCGGCCGGACGATCGAAGCGATGCCGCGCGAGACATCCTGCACCAGGAAATAGGCGGCCGCGACCGCGATCAGCACCGACGTCACGATGATGCCGAGCAGAACACGGAAGGTGATGGTGTAGCTGTCGGCGGCCTTCTTCGTCTCCGCCTCGGCGCCCTTGTTGTTGAGCTCGATGTCCTGCTGGAGCAGCGGATCGGCGGCCTGCGCCATCTTGGCGACCTTGGTCTGCAAGAGCTCGTTGGCGTCAGTCGGGAAGTGGCCGACGCCCTTGCGCGACAGCGTCATCACCTCCTGCACGCCATTCAGATATTCGGCCCAGGCTCTGCTCCACTGGTCATAGAGAGCGCGCTCTTCGGGCGAGGTAATCAGGGGCTCATAGCTCTTGCGCGTCGTCTCGATGCGATCGCGCAGCGACGCCATCCGCTTCTCGGCGGCGTCCTTGCCCTCGGCGCTGTCCTGCATCAGGTGCAAGCGCAGCGCGACCCGCAGCTCGTTGATGTCGGCGCGGAGCGATCCCAGCGCGCGGACGCTGGGCAGCCAGCTCTCGGAAATCTCGACCGTATGCGCATTGATGGCCTGCATGGTGGTGATCGCCATGATGCCGACACCGGCGAGCGCGAGCACCAGAGCGCTCAACACGGTCAATATTTTCAATCGGATCGAGAATTTCGACATCGCAATAATCCCGGCAGATGGACGTTACCCAGTGCGGACGCAGTCGCTACCGCCGCGATCGGGAAAACAGACGATCGGACGGTGCTTGGTCCAACAATGCTGGCTGGTTCTCTTTGGGTAGAAGATGCACCTTGAGTTCCAAGCCTCGGTTAATTTGAAACCCCGTACTAATACGGAACCGATCAATCATCGATTTCTGTGCAACCTTTAGACGTTTCTTTGCATGCCTCCCGCTATGCAGCCCGTACGGAGTCGAGGAAGCGCGCGACTTCGCTCTTCAGCCGGTTGCTTTCCAGCGACAACGATTGCGCCGACGCGTGAACCTGAGCGGACGCAGCGCCGGTCTCGCCGGCGCCGCGCTGGACGTCGCTGATATTGGCGGAGACCTCGGACGTACCGTGCGCGGCGTGCTGGATGTTGCGTGAGATCTCCTGAGTCGCGGCGCCCTGCTCCTCGACCGCCGCGGCGATGGTCGCGGCGATCCCGGACATCCGCGCGATGGTGTCGCCGATCTCCCTGATGGCGCCGACGGAGTCATCCGTCGCGGTCTGGATCGCGCCAATATGCTGGCTGATCTCGCCGGTCGCCTTCGCGGTCTGCTCGGCGAGCGCCTTCACCTCGGTCGCGACCACGGCAAAACCCTTGCCAGCCTCGCCGGCCCGCGCCGCCTCGATCGTGGCATTGAGCGCCAGCAGGTTGGTCTGGCCGGCGATGGTGTTGATCAGCTCGACGACGTCGCCGATGCGGCTCGCCGCCTTGGTCAGTTCGGCGACGCGCGCGTTGGTGCGCTGCGCCTGCTCGACCGCGGCATCGGCCACACGCGCCGATTCCTGGACCTGGCGGCTGATCTCGGTGATCGAGGAGGTCATTTCCTCACTTGCCGAGGACACCGACTGCACATTGGCGGAAGCCTCTTCCGAGGCCGCGGCGACCGCGGTGGCAAGCCCGTTCGAGCGCTCGGCGGCCCGCGTCAACGTGTTGGACGAGGCTTCGAGCTCGGTTGCCGCCGACGACACCGTCTCGATGATCTCGCCGACCGCGCCCTCGAAACCGTCGGCGAGGCGCTGCATGTCCGCCTTGCGCGTCTCACGCTGCCGCGCTTCCGCCTCGAGCTGCTCGGTGCGCAGCCGCTCGGCCTCCGCCATGTTGTTGCGGAAGACCTCGACCGCGCCGGCCATCTCGCCGATCTCGTCCTTGCGTCCGAGGCCCGGCACAGTGATCGAGAGCTCGCCACGCGCAAGCCGCGTCATCGCGCTCACCATTGCCGAAAGCGCGCTGGAAATCGAACGGCCCAGCAGGAATCCGACCACAGCCAGCAACAGTACCGTGACGCCGAAGGCGACCATCATCCACAGCCGTACCGCATCGCGCGTTGCGGCCTCGGCGGCGTCGGCCTCCTTATAGGTTCGATCGACGGCGTTGCGGACGTCGATGATCAGCGGCTCGAGTTCGCGAAACGTCTTCATCATGCTCGCGTCATAGGCCGCGCTCTGTTGTGCCGTCTCGGCCCAGCTCGAAAACTCCGATTGGTATTTCTGCAGCCTGGCCGTGATGTCGGCCATGACCGGGGCCGGCACGGCCGCGGCCTCCATCGCCTTGGAGAATTCGGATGCAGCCTTCTTCAGCTCGGCGATATATTTCGGGTCGCGCCGCAGCATGAAATCCTTTTCATGCCGCCGCATCATCAACATCCAGCTCGTCAGCCGCGGATTGTCGATCTCCTTCAGCTTGGCCTCGATCTCATGCACGGCGGCGCGCAGCGAGCCGGACAGGCCGAGATTCTCATTGAGGCCGAGCTTGATCTCGCTCGCGACCAGCGCGGAAAAATCAGCCGCATAGCGCTTGAAGCCAGCCTCGGCCTGCTGGGTCTTCTCCGACAGCGCGCTCATGCCGCCGGCCGACATCAAGCGCTGCAACTCGTCGAAATCTCTCGTGATGGGTCCTATCAGCTCCGCATGGGCCTTGGCGTAGCTCTCGTTCCTGCGCTGCTGAAAGTTCTTCTCGTTGCGCCGTGCCTCGAGCAGCTCGATCGAGAGCTGCTTGTTGAGGTCGGAGATCATCCGGGCGCGGTTCGCAACGATGCGGGAGGCGTCCTGCGACCGGCTGCCGATCTCGTAGATCGCGCCAAACGCCATGAGACCGACGAGCCCGAAAAGTCCGATCGCCATCACCTTGTGGGTGAGGCGGATGGAGAGGCCGCTCATGAATGTGCTCCGAAACGCTCGAGGTGCAAATGACCGAAAAGGACAGGGTTGGTGACCGGAATGTTGCGGGGATGATGCCTGCTTCGCTTTTCTGGAAAGTTAACCGTGCGGCTTTTTCATCGCGGCATCGCACAACGCAAAACCGCCGCGGCTTGCCCGCGGCGGTTCAGACGAGATCAGGGCCTCGGAAGGCGGCGATTGGTGCGGCGAGGCTGACAGCCGCGCGACCCGCGCCGGCGGCAGTGCTAGGCCGCGCGCACGGTATCGAGGAATTTTCCGACTTCGAGCTTGAGCCGGTTGCTGTCGCCTGCGAGCGACTGCGCGGCCGCCAGCACCTGCGTTGAGGCCGATCCGGTCTCGCCCGCCCCGCGCTGCACGTCGGTGATGTTGGATGACACCTGATGCGTGCCCTGCGCGGCCTGCTGCACATTGCGCGAGATTTCCTGCGTCGCTGCGCCCTGCTCTTCCACCGCAGCCGCAATGGTCGAGGAGATCTCCGACAGCTTCTCGATGGTGTCGCTGATATCGCGGATGGCGTTGACCGATTCTTGCGTTGCCGTCTGGATGCCGGAGATCTGCTGGCCGATCTCGCCGGTCGCCTTCGCGGTCTGCTCGGCCAGCGCCTTGACCTCGGAAGCCACGACGGCGAAGCCGCGACCGGCCTCGCCGGCGCGCGCCGCCTCGATGGTGGCGTTGAGCGCGAGCAGGTTGGTCTGGCCCGCGATGGTGTTGATCAACTCGACCACGTCGCCGATACGGGTGGCCGCCTTGGACAATTCGCTGACGCGCTCGGTCGTGGTGCGCGCCTGGCCGACCGCCTCGTTGGCGACGCGCGCGGACTGCTGCACCTGCCGGCTGATCTCGGTGATCGACGACGACAGCTCCTCCGTCGCAGAGGCCACCGACTGCACGTTGGTGGAAGCCTCTTCAGACGCCGCTGCGACCATCGTGGTCAGCTCCTGTGCGCGCTCCGCAGTGGAAGTGAGCGTCGAAGCCGATGCTTCGAGCTCGGTCGCGGCGGAGGACACGGTGTCGACGATCTCGCCGACGGCGGCTTCGAAGCCGCTGGCGAGTTTGTGCATCTCGGTCTTGCGCTGAGCAGCAGCGATCTGATCCTGCCTGGTCTTGGCCTCGGCCTCCTCGCGCGCCTTCTGCTCGGACACGATCTTGAATTTTTCGACAGCCGCGGCGACGCCGCCGACCTCGTCCTTGCGACCGAGCCCCGGCAGCACCACGGAGAAGTCGCCACCGGCGAGCTTGTCCATGGCCACCGTGAGCGCGCGGATCGGCCGAGCAATCGTCAGGAAGGACATTAGCCAGGAGCCGAACAGGACAAGCGCGGCACAGACGCCGACCACAGTTCCGATATGTTCGCTGGACGCCATCTCCTGCACCGAGCCGGCGATCTCCTCCTCGCTCCTGTGCCTGGCGAAATCGGCGATCTGGCCCGCCAGCACGTCCGTTTCGGCAGCGGTCGGCAATGTGACTTCGCGCGCGATGCGCATGCTCTCTTCGGTGAGCTTGGCGACACGGGCGGCATCTGCGCCGGTCGCGGCGATCATCTCACTGCGGATCGAGGCGATCTGCTGGGCGCCCTTGAAATAATCTGCGGAGAGGTTCTTGAGCTTTTCGATCCGCGCTCGGTTTTCCGAAGACCGGGACAGCTTGAGCATCGCATCCACGACGTTGCCCAGCGACCTTGAGCGCTCGACGAGCGACTCGCTCGCCTTTTGCAATTCGCCTGCATTGTTGGCGAGCCGGATATCCCGGACGCTGAGCTGCATGCTGCGCGCCCCAAGCTTGGCTTCGACGGCATCCCGCGCCAGCTCCTGCTGCGCGAAGGCGGCCTCGTTGGAACGACGCACATTGCCATTGCCGACGAGTTGGCTCGCGATCATGGCGATCACCAAAAGAATACCGAACGCCGACGTCACCGCCAGCTTGGTACCGATCCGCAAATTCTGAACAAGGCTCAACATGGACACGTTTCCCGGACAGGCGCGGTCGAGTCATTGTCGGCCGCTCTCGGCGTTGTTCGCCCTTGCTTAAGAACTGAGCGCCGGGAATTCCGATTTGGTTAACAACACGCTCCGTGGAACTACTGAGATTTGACAAAAAACACTTGAAAACCAGCACGTTTCACGCGCTTAACTGGTTAACCACACGCGGCAGTATGCGAGGCTTCTAGCTGGCAATGCCGCATGCCTTCGGGCTCTCACCGACCAGGCTGATGCGAAAAACGAGCTGTTTGTTTTCGTCGAGGAGATCCATGTGCCATTGCGCGTTGGGCTTCAGGCCGCGTGCGATGCTGCCGACGAGGTTCGCGCAGACCTCCGTCATCTCGCTCCAGGCCGCCGCGCGATCCTCTGAATTCATAAGCGTGATCGGATGCCCCGGAATAGCATCCGGTGCTGATCCGAAAGTAATACAGCGCCATCGTCGAACCTTCTTGTCGAGCCGCTGCCTGCCGGCCGTCACGCAAGGCTGTGGCGCGAACAGCTACCAAGGCATGAAAACCGCCGCCCGTATGACTACGGCGCGCCGGCGAACACAGTTCGTCAGGTTTCAACGATAACGGCGCGGAAAGCACACGCGCCTGGCAGGCAAGGGCTGGCAAGGCTCAGTCGGTCGAGCGGCGCAACTCGAGCGGGCCCTCATTCTTCGGCGCTTCGGGCTTTGGTCCCGACTTCACTGGCTCGATGCGGCCAGTCTCGACACGCGGCGTCTCGACACGCGCGGCGACTTCGGTTGAGGATGCGCTGACCGAGCCAGTCGTGCGCGGCGCATGCGGCGATCGCGGCCGCGCCACCGCGCGCGCCATGAGCATCTGATTGCCACCCTGGTGGTGGAAATCGCAATAGGCGAAGCCCATACCCGAGACCGAGCCGCGGAAGCTGCGATCATCGGTCTTTTCAAGGTTGAAGCAGGGTTCGAATGGAATGCCCTTGATCGAGGCGCAGACGTTCTGGCCACGGATCTGGAGCGTGTTGCCCGGCAGGCGAAGGTGGCGGACCGGGCCTGCGCCCGAGAACTGCACGGCGCCTGCGGCGCCGAGATCGTCGAGAATGCGGCCTGCCCCGCGGGTCCCGTCAAAGCAGGTGAAGGCGAACACCTTGCCGGCGACAAACCGGCGCGCCTCATCGGCATTCATGCTTCCAGCAACGGCCGGCACAATCGCTGCTGCCGCCGTAACGGCCCCCAACACAAAACGCGCAAGCATGCTCTTACTCCGACAACCCCAGTAGCGGGCAAGCCTGATCCCTTTACCCGCTGCTTACCATACTAACCGTGGCGACATTGAAGCAGCTTGGTTGGTAAAGTCTGAACGCCGTTAGAGAATTTTTACCACGATACGGCCGCGGACCTCACCGGCGAGAATCTTCGGTCCCCACTCGACAATTTGGTCGAGCGGAATTTCCTTAGTGATTTCAGTGAGTTTCGTCCGATCCAGATCGGACGCCAGACGCTGCCAGGCAGCCTTCCGCGGCGCAATCGGGCACATCACCGAATCGATGCCGAGAAGGCACACCCCGCGCAAAATAAACGGCGCGACCGAGGACGGCAGGTCCATGCCGGCGGCAAGCCCGCAGGCGGCAATCGCTCCGCCATACTTGGTCATCGACAAGAGATTGGCGAGCGTGGTCGAGCCGACGCTGTCGACGCCGCCGGCCCAGCGCTCCTTGGCGAGCGGTTTTGCGGGCGCGGACAGTTCGTTGCGGTCGATCACCTCGGCCGCTCCCAGCTCCTTTAGATAGCTCGCTTCCGCTGCGCGACCGGTGGAGGCGATGATGTGGTAGCCGAGCTTCGACAGCACGGCGGTTGCAACCGAGCCGACGCCACCGGCCGCGCCCGTCACCACCACGGGGCCGCTCTTCGGCGAGATGCCCTGCTTCTCCAGCGCCAGCACCGCGAGCATCGCGGTGAAGCCGGCGGTGCCGATCGCCATGGCATCACGCGCCGACAGGCCCTGCGGCAGCGCGACCAGCCAATCGCCCTTCACCCGCGCCTTCTCGGCATAGGCGCCGAGATGCGTCTCGCCCATGCCCCAGCCGGTGCAGACGACCTTGTCGCCCGCCTTCCACTGTGGATGAGAGGAATTTTCGACAGTGCCAGCGAAGTCGATGCCGGCGATCATCGGGAAGCGCCGCACCACTGGCGCCTTGCCGGTGAGCGCGAGGCCATCCTTGTAGTTCAGCGTAGACCATTCGACGCGCACGGTGACGTCACCGTCCATCAGCTCGGCTTCGTCGAACTGCGTCAATGCGGCGGTGGTGCCCTTGTCCGCCTTGTCGATCCGGATCGCCTTGAACGTTGCCACGGCAAAACTCCCTGACTTGTTTCAGGGGATGTTTAGCCGATCAGGCGGGCTGCGCAACCGCTCGCTGGACGGGTTTCTCCACGATCGGGAGATTGATCAGCGCGGAGAGCACGCCGAACAGGATCGAGAGCCACCAGATCGGCGTATAGGAACCGAAGCGCTCGAACACGATGCCGCCGAGCCAGACGCCGAGGAAACCGCCGACCTGATGGCTGACGAAGGCAAAGCCGTAGAGGGTTGCGAGCCAGCGCGTGCCGAACATCAGCGCCACCAGCGCCGAGGTCGGCGGCACGGTGGAGAGCCACATCAGGCCGGACACCGCACCGAAGGCGATCGCCGAGAACGGCGTGATCGGGAACGAGATGAAGGCGAGCGTTGCGAGCGCACGGATAAAATAGATCGTCGAGAGGATGTAGCGCTTGGGCAGATAGTTCTGCAGCCAGCCGACGCTAAGCGAGCCCATCATGTTGAAGAGTCCGATCGCCGCGATCACCCAACCGCCGACCTGCGTGGAGATGCCGCGATCGACCAGGAACGCCGGCAGGTGCACGGTGATGAAGGCGAGCTGGAAGCCGCAGGTGAAGAAGCCGAGCACGAGCAGAACATAGGAGCGGTGGCCGAAGGCCTCGGCGAGGGCCTTGGTGAAGGATTGCTCGTCTGCGGCCGGCGTGCCGGACGAACTTGCAACCTGCGGCGTGGACAGCGCGAACGAGAGCGGAATGATCAGAAGCATCAGGCCCGCAAACACCGTGAGCGCCTGCTGCCAGCCGAAATTGTCGATCAGCGCGACACCGACGGGCGCGAACAGGAACTGCCCGAACGAGCCGGCCGCAGTGCCGGCGCCGAGCGCAAGGCCGCGCTTCTCGGCCGGAAGCAACTTGCTGAAAGCCGACAGCACGAGATTGAAGGAGCAGCCGGCAAGGCCGAAGCCAACCATGACGCCGGCGCCGACGTTGAGCGAGAGCGGCGTCGAGGAATAGCGCATCAAAAGCAGGCCGCCGGCGTAGAGCACGGCGCCGACGCACATCACGCGAAACAGGCCGAAGCGATCGGCAATCGCGCCGGCAAACGGCTGGCCCAGTCCCCACACCAGGTTCTGCACTGCGATGGCGAGGCCGAAGACGTCGCGGCCCCAGGAAAATTCATGGCTCATCGGCTGGACGAAGAAGCCGAGGCTCGAGCGCGGGCCGAAGCTCAGCATGCCGATGGCGCAGCCGCAGAGAATGATGATCGCTGGCGTGCGCCAAGAAGAACGTGAGGTAGAAGAACGCGAAACCGGACCGACGTCGCCCACGCTTGCCGACATGCATTTTCCCTTTTCTGCCGTTGGCGGATCCGGAATAGGTCACCGCGCCCCAACCAGTTAATGCATCTGCATGAAAAGCCCAAGAGGGATGCCGAACATTGCAGCCCTGCAAATCGCGCGCGGAGCGAGCGCACGGGGCGGAGCGAGCGCACGGGAATGTGTCCGGATGGGTCTGGCGGCCGGCAGCCTCACATGTTATGTTTGATTTACTCATATTGAGCATATCGACATGAGCTGCCTGGCCCTCCCTGAGCTGCGGATGTTGTCCGGGTAAAGCTGATTGCGGCTCGCAAACCCAACCGGCCGGAAAGGCCGGATTTCTAACGGCCTACATATACTCAAGTTGAGTATATGAGAACGGGAGGCTTCGATGCCGATCTCTGGAATTTACGGTCCCGACGATTTTGCCACGCGGCCGCAGGCCCGCCCCGCTCCCACCGCACGCAAGCCCTTCGGCAATCGCGGCCCCGCATTGCCGCGGCCTTTGCTGGAATGGACACCGGAGGTCGAGCAGGCCACGGCGCATCTCTACGAGCGGGTGAAGCACGTGATCCCGTCGATCGAGTGGCCGCTGATGGCGCCGGCCATCAAGGTGATCAACGAGTTGAAGCAGGCACGGGGCGCGGTGATCCTCGCGCACAACTACCAGGCGCCCGAGATCTTTCACTGCGTCGCCGATATCGGCGGCGACTCGCTCCAGCTCGCGGTCGAGGCGACCAAGGTGAAGGCCGACATCATCGTGCAGTGTGGTGTGCACTTCATGGCGGAGACGTCAAAGCTGCTCAATCCGGACAAGACGGTGCTGATCCCGGATTCCCGCGCCGGCTGTTCGCTCGCCGCCAGCATCACGGGCGCCGATGTACGCCTGCTGCGCGAAAAATTTCCGGGCGTACCCGTCGTCGCCTATGTCAACACCTCCGCCGAGGTGAAGGCCGAGGTCGACATCTGCTGCACCTCGTCGAATGCGGTGCAGGTGGTCGAAAGCCTGCGCGCGCCGAGCGTGATCTTCCTGCCCGACCAGTATCTCGCGAAATACGTTGCCTCGAAGACCGACGTGAAGATCATCGCCTGGAAAGGCGCCTGTGAGGTGCATGAGCGCTTCACCGGCGAAGAGCTGCGCGGCCTTCGCGAAGCTGATCCGTCGGTGCAGATCATCGCGCATCCGGAATGCCCGCCCGACGTCCTGGCGGAGGCCGACTTCACCGGCTCGACCGCGCACATGATCAACTGGGTGCGCGAGAAGCGGCCGAAGCGGCTCGTCATGATCACCGAATGCTCGATGGCCGACAATGTGCGCGCCGAGCTGCCCGACATCGAGATGCTGCGCCCCTGCAATCTCTGCCCGCACATGAAGCGCATCACGCTGTCGAACATCTTGGACAGCCTGCTGACGCTCGGTGAGGAGGTGACGATCGATCCCGCCATAGCCGAACGCGCGCGGCGTTCGGTCGAGCGGATGATCAATCTGAAGAACTAGCGCCACAACCAACACTGTCGTCCCGGGGTGCGCGAAGCGCGACCCATAACCACAGGATGTGGTTTTGGCGCGAAGTTCCCAACCGCGAGTCTTCGCCAAATCAATTCCCTGGGGGTATGGGTCCCCGCCTTCGCGGGGACGACAGCTGAGTGAATGGAGACAGCCATGCCAAACACCATCCACAACCTCACCCGCACCACCGACGACGTCGTCATCGTCGGCGGCGGCCTTGCCGGACTGTTCTGTGCACTGAAGCTGGCGCCGCGGCCGGTGACGTTGATCTCGGCTGCGCCGCTCGGACAGGGCGCATCATCCGCCTGGGCGCAAGGCGGCATCGCAGCAGCCATTGGCGAAGGCGACAGCCCCGAGGCGCATGCTGCCGACACCGTCGCGGTCGGCGCCGGTCTCGTCGATGAAGCGATCGCGCTCGGAATCGCACGCGAAGCGGCGCCGCGCATTCACGATCTCCTCAGCTACGGCGTGCCTTTCGACCGCGATCTCGAAGGCAGGCTCGCGGTGGGGCGCGAAGCCGCGCATTCGGCGCGGCGCATCGTGCATGTGCGCGGTGACATGGCGGGCGCGGCGATCATCGCGGCGCTCAGCGAGGCCGTGCGGCGCACGCCGTCGATCCGCCTGATCGAAGGCCTTGTCGCCGAGGCGCTGCTGACCGAGGACGGCGCCATCACCGGATTGCAGCTCCGCGACGCCAGCAATGCGACGTCGCGTCCGATCATCATCGCTTCGCGCGCGGTGGTTCTGGCAACCGGCGGCATCGGCCATCTCTACGCCGTCACGACCAATCCATTGGAAGCAAGCGGATCAGGACTCGCGATCGCGGCGCGGGCCGGCGCCGTCATCGCCGATCCGGAGTTCGTGCAGTTCCATCCGACCGCCATCATGGCCGGCCGCGATCCGGCGCCGCTTGCGACCGAAGCGCTGCGCGGCGAAGGCGCCGTTCTGATCAACGGCAAGGGCGAACGCTTCATGGCGGCACGCCATCCGCTCGCTGAACTGGCACCGCGCGACATCGTCGCACGCGGCGTGTTCGCGGAGATCGCCGCAAGCCGCGGCGCGTTCCTCGATGCGCGGGAGGCGTTGGGTACGCGCTTCGCCGACAAATTCCCAACCGTCCATGCAAGCTGCATTGCGGCCGGGCTCGATCCGGCGACGAAAGCGATCCCGATTGCGCCCGCCGCCCACTACCACATGGGCGGCATCGCCGTGGACACGCGCGGCCGCACGTCCATCGACGGGCTGTGGGCCGGCGGCGAGGTGTCGTCGACCGGTGCGCATGGCGCCAACCGGCTCGCCTCGAACTCGCTGCTGGAGGCCGTCGTCTATGCCGCGCGCATTGCGGAGGACATTGCCGGCCGCGCGATCCCCTCACCGGCATGGCTGCCGGAAGCGCTGGTGACGCCGCGCAACGGCGCGATCGACAAGCGAGCCGAGACCAGTCTGCGCGCCATGATGAGCGCGCATGTCGGCGTGATCCGCGATAGCGACGGGCTTGCACGGGCCGTGCAACATTTTGCGGCGCTCGAACGCGATGCCGGCAGCGTCGCGCTGCGCAACATGGCAACCACGGCGCTGCTCGTCGCCGCATCCGCCTTCACGCGGCACGAGAGCCGCGGCGCGCATTTCCGCTCCGACCATCCGGTCGAGGCGTCCGCCTTCGCCAAGCGGACCATGACGACGCTCGCCACCGCCCGCGAGGTTGCCGAAGGTCTCGCCGAACAACCCGCGCGCCGAACGGCGCAAGCCATGATCGCCTGACGGAGATTTTGTCATGACCCCAGCTTCCCTGCTCCATCCCGATGCTTTCCTGTCACCGCTCGCGATCGACGAGGCCGTGCACCGCGCTCTCGACGAGGATCTTGGCCGCGCAGGCGACATCACCTCGCTCGCGACGATCCCTGAGGCCAACGCGGCCCACGCGATCCTGGTCGCGCGTCAGGCCGGGGTGATCGCCGGCCTGCCGCTGGCGCTGGCGACGCTGCAAAATCTCTCCAATGCGATCGAGGTGCAGGCGCACGTCCGGGACGGCGCGCGGGTGAAGGCCGGACAGCGCGTGATGACGATCACCGGCCCTGCCCGCGCCATTCTCACCGCCGAGCGGACCGCGCTGAACTTCGTCGGCCGGCTCTCCGGCATCGCGACGCTGACGGCCGACTACGTCCGCCAGACCGAAGGCAGCAGGATGCGGATCTGTTGCACACGCAAGACCACACCGGGGCTGCGCGCGCTGGAGAAATACGCGGTGCGCTGCGGCGGCGGCTTCAACCACCGCTTTGGCCTGGATGACGCGATCCTGATCAAGGACAACCACATCGCGGTCGCTGGCGGCATCCGCCCCGTGCTGGAGCGCGCCCGCAGCCATGCCGGTCATCTCGTGAAGATCGAGATCGAGGTCGATACGCTGGCGCAACTGCGCGAGGTGCTCGACACCGGCCTTGCCGACGCGGTGCTGCTGGACAACATGGATATCGCCACGTTGCGTGAAGCGGTGAAGCTCGCCGCCGGCCGTGTCGCGCTGGAGGCGTCCGGTAGTGTCACGCTGGGCTCGATTGCGCAGATCGCATCGACTGGCGTCGACTACGTCTCGTCAGGTGCGCTGACGCACTCGGCACCGAATTTCGACTGCGCACTGGATATCGAGGCGTGAGCGGCTACCGCCGCTCGGTCGCGCCGAGCTCGGCCGAGCTCCTGGCTTCCTGCGCGAGCTCGGCTGAGAGCGCGGCGGTCTGCGCCGGCGTGCCCCAGCTCGGCTCCTCGCTGCCGTCACCCCAGGCGCGCGGTCGGTAGAAGGTGTGCACGCCGAACTTGTACATCTTCTTCATCTCGGCGACCCAGGACGGGCGCACCCAATAGGCGTGGTAGTGCGTCGACTTGCCGACCTCGGGCAGCCAGATCTGGCCGTCGAGCGTCGCCTTGGCGATCTTCTTGGCGCGCTCCCACATGTCGGGCTCGCGGATCACGTCGGGATTGTTGTCGCAGGCGAAGGTGAACTGGCAGGCGAAGTGGCGGTACTTGTTCTGATAGACCACGCCGCACACGGTGTCCGGATATTTGCCGGAGAACACGCGGTTCATCACCACCTGCGCAACCGCCATCTGGCCACGCACAGCCTCGCCACGCGACTCGAAGTACACGGCTTCAGCCAGGCACTTCTCTGATTTGGCGCGCGACTTCTCGTCGAGGGCTAGCCGTTCGGCCGGCGACCTGACGCGCTGGTCGTCGGCGTTGACCTCGCCCTTGGGCGCGACGCTCTCGCCACCCTCGGTTGCTCTTGCGACCTCCTCCGACGACGGCGGCAGCGAGGCCGTCACCTTCATGTCGGGGTCGGACATCACGATGAGCGGCTCGGCGCCGGGCTGCCAGCTCTCCATGCTCTCGAGGCTGCCGCCAAGCGACGAGCTGCCGAAGAACAGGTTCGACGTCTTGACGCTGAAGGGATCGCGCGCTGGCGCGGCCGGGGCCCGCTTCAAATCGTTGAGCGGCTGGGCTGCAAGCGACAGCGCGGTGTCGCTTGCCGATGGCGTGCCCGAATATTGCGGCAGCGGCGGCGCGCGCAACGCCTCCTCGAGTTCGGGATCAAGCGCGGCCGCGGACTCCGGCGACATCGCCTGTGGCAACGCGGCCGTCTTGGCGCCAAAGACCGAGCTGTTCGATGTCGCGGGATCCTGCGTGGCGGGTGCTGCAGACGGCGCGGACGGCTCAGCCGGCGCGGGCGTGACTGTCGCGAGACGATCGCCCTTCAGGGTACGATCCACGTGCGGAAAATCGGCAGCCTGATAGCGCGGCGGCGTCTGGAGCGCCGGATTGCGCGAGATGCTGCCCGTGATGTCGCGATCGTCCAGGCTCGCGAGGCGGTAGCTCGCGCTCTGCGGAACCGAGGTTCCGATCGGACGGGCGAAGCTGTAGGTCGCGAGCTGGATCGAGGACGCCGCGGAAAATACCTGCTTCTGCCAGCGCTCGGCGACGCCCGGCTGGCGCGCGAGCAGCGAAGCAATGTCCTGATATCCGGTCTCTCTCGGCACCAATGCGAAGATGCAGAGACCGATGCCGAAGGACGCGAACCGCGCGCCCTTCGGATGGTTACGCAACACAAACATCGATACGCTCACGCAACGCTTACGCTAGAGAAGATCGAACGCAGTTCGTCCGTGCAATTCGACCCTTTTTGTTGGTATCTAATTTAGGTTGCCGGGGAGTTAATCGACGTTGCGTGCGCACCACACTCAAGCAATCGCAGGTGTTTTCACGGCGCAATAGGACGCGTTGGTAAATGCGACCTCACGCGACGAGGTAAACGTCTCGTCAACGGATATGGTGAAGGAACTCTTGACGAGACGTGTCATTACGGGACGTGCGTCAACTAACGCCGTCATTACGCAACGGTCCCTCCACACAACCGCTGTCATTCCCCGCGGAAGCGGGGAATCCAGTACGCCGCGGCTTCTCCGTATACGTCACTGCCTCTGGAATACTGGATCGCCCGCTTTCGCGGGCGATAACGATGAGAGTGTGGGACGAGCGTGCAACAATCTCGTCATTGCGAGCGCAGCGAAGCAATCCAGAATCTTTCCGCGGCGACAGTCTGGATTGCTTCGCTGCGCTCGCAATGACGATGTGGACAGAGCAGCGCTTCAAAAGAAAGAGGCGGAGCATTTGCCCCGCCTCTTCGTTCTCAAATCTCAGTCGCGTTCTACGCCTGGCTTGCGACCGCCTTGCCGAGCGCGGCCTGGGCGGCGGCGAGGCGTGCGATCGGCACGCGATAGGGCGAGCATGACACGTAGTCGAGGCCGATCGCGTGGCAGAACGCCACCGACGCGGGATCGCCGCCATGCTCGCCGCAGATGCCGACCTTGAGCGAGGCGCGAGTCTTGCGGCCGCGCGCGACGCCGATCTTGACGAGTTCGCCAACGCCTTCCTGATCGAGCGCGATGAAGGGATCGATCTGCAAAATTCCCTTGGTCACGTAGGGACCGAGGAAGCTCGCGGCGTCGTCGCGGCTGATGCCGTAGGTGGTCTGTGTCAGATCGTTGGTGCCGAAGGAGAAGAACTCCGCCGACTGCGCGATCTCGGCCGCGAGCAGGCAGGCGCGCGGCAGCTCGATCATGGTGCCGACCTGATAGGCGAGCTTGGTGTTGGTGTCGCGCATCACCGCCTGGGCGGTGGCATCGATGCGCGCCTTGACGAGGTCGAGCTCGGCCTTGGTCGCGATCAGCGGCACCATCACCTCCAGACCAACGGCCTTGCCGGTGCGCCGCTGCGCCTCGACCGCAGCCTCGAAGATCGCGCGCGCCTGCATCTCGGCGATCTCGGGATACGCGATCGCGATGCGGCAGCCGCGGAATCCGAGCATCGGGTTGAACTCCGAGAGCTCGCGTGCGCGGTCAGCCAGGCGGCGTGGGTCGGTGTTCATGGCCCGCGCCACTTCCTCGACCTCGGCGTGGGTGTGTGGCAGGAACTCATGCAGCGGCGGATCGAGCAAGCGGATCGTGACGGGCAGGCCCTTCATGATCTCGAACAGCTCGACGAAGTCGGCGCGCTGCATCGGCAGCAGCTTTGCCAGAGCGGCGCGGCGCGACTGTTCGTCCTCGGAGAGGATCATCTCACGCACCGTGCGGATGCGCGTCTCCTCGAAGAACATGTGCTCGGTGCGGCACAGGCCAATGCCCTGCGCGCCGAACTTGAGCGCGGTGCGCGCGTCCTCCGGCGTATCGGCGTTGACGCGCACGCCGATCTTGCGGACCTGGTCGGCCCAGTTCATCAGCGTGCCGAACTCGCCGGACAGCTCCGGCTCGATCATCGGCATGCGGCCGGCGAGCACCTGGCCGAGCGAGCCGTCGATGGTGATGACGTCGCCGGTCTTGAAGGTGCGCGAGCCGATGCTCATGGTGCCGCGGCCGTAATCGACGCGGATGGTGCCGCAGCCGGAGACGCAGGGCTTGCCCATGCCGCGCGCGACCACAGCCGCGTGCGAGGTCATGCCGCCGCGGGTGGTGAGGATACCCTCGGCCGCATGCATGCCGTGGATGTCTTCCGGGCTGGTCTCGATGCGGACCAGGATGACCTTGCGCCCGTCGGCCTGGAGCTTGGCGGCTTCATCCGAGGAGAACACGATCTCGCCGGAGGCAGCACCGGGCGAAGCCGGCAGGCCGGTTGCGATCACGTCGCGCTTTGCGTTGGGATCGATGGTCGGATGCAGCAGCTGATCGAGCGACGCCGGATCGATGCGCGTCACCGCTTCCTTCTTCGAGATCAGGCCCTCATTGGCGAGCTCGACCGCAATGCGCAGCGCCGCCTTGGCGGTGCGTTTTCCCCCGCGGGTCTGCAGCATCCAGAGCTTGCCGCGCTCGACGGTGAACTCCATGTCCTGCATGTCGCGGTAGTGCTTCTCGAGCTGCGTGTAGATGCGCGTCAGCTCCTTGAACGCCTCCGGCATCGCCGTTTCCATCGACGGCTTGTCGGACCCGGACTCTTTCCGCGCATCCTCGGTGATGTCCTGCGGCGTGCGGATACCCGCCACCACGTCCTCGCCCTGCGCGTTGATCAGGAACTCGCCGTACAGCTTGCTCTCGCCGGTCGAGGGGTTGCGGGTGAAGGCGACGCCGGTCGCCGACGTCTCGCCCATGTTGCCGAACACCATGGCCTGCACGTTGACCGCGGTGCCCCAGGATTCCGGAATGTCGTGCAGCTTGCGGTAAGTCACCGCGCGCGCGTTCATCCAGGATGAGAACACGGCGCCCACCGCGCCCCAGAGCTGGTCGTGCGGATCCTGCGGAAACTCCTTGCCGGTCTCGCGCGCCACCGCATCCTTGTACTTGCCGACCAGATCGACCCAGTCCTCGGCGGAGAGGTCGGTGTCGAGCGAATAGCCCTGGCTGTCCTTGAATGTATCGAGGATTTCCTCGAAGTGATGATGCTCGAAGCCGAGCACCACGTCGGAATACATGGTGATGAAGCGGCGATAGCTGTCATAGGCAAAGCGGCGGTCGCCCGACAGCTCCGACAGCGCTTCCACGGTCTCGTCGTTGAGGCCGAGATTGAGCACGGTGTCCATCATGCCCGGCATCGAGGCACGCGCGCCGGAGCGCACCGAGACGAGCAGCGGGTTCTTGGCATCGCCGAATGCCTTGCCTGTCAGCTTGCCGACATAATCGAGCGCCTTCTCGACCTGCGCTTTCAATTCCTTCGGATAGCTCTTCTCGTGGGCGTAGAAGTAGGTGCAGACCGAGGTCGGGATGGTGAAGCCGGGAGGCACGGGCAGGCCGAGATTGGCCATCTCGGCGAGGTTGGCGCCCTTGCCGCCGAGCAGGTCGCGCATTTCGGATTTGCCCTCGGCCTTGCCATCGCCAAAGGTGTAGACCCACTTGCCCGCCTTGGCGGCGCTTGGCGCGGCCTTCGCGACAACCTTGGGCGCAGCCGGCTTGCTGACAGGCTTAGTCACAGGCTTGCTCGGAGCCTTGGCCGCGGGTTTCGCGACCGGCTTCGCAGCGGTCTTCACTGCACTCTTGGGCAGCGCCTTGCGGGCCGCCGGCGCGGCTTTCGCCTTTGCGGAGGGCTTTGATTTCGCTGGCATTTTCTTAGGCTTCGAGGCGGCTTTGGCCATGGCTTGCACACAACCTGCGAGAGGAACGGGAAATCGCGGGCCTTACACCATTTTGGGCGGGCTCGCGCAAGTCGGACTGATGGGGGATTAGGACTTTACAGATGCAGCCACCTCAAAAGGCCAAGCCCGATCGCGCCATTCAGGATCAGAAAGATCGCGACGATCAGGTTCAGGAGCCGCGGCATGATCAGGATGAGCACGCCCGCGATCAGGGACATGATCGGCGAGATGTGGGCGATGGTGAGGTGCATGAAATATCTTTCTCGAGGCTTCTGGGTGATGCGAATCGCGGCCGGATCATACCGGGCCCGGTTCCGCGAGTAGAGACGCATGAGCCCATAGTTGAGTTCCGCCCTTCGCGAAAACTGCCTGAAATTGCCGCGGATGCGGCATTCAATCTTTGGGAACGTTGGGCAGTTGCATGCATTGGCAACCGGGGTCGCGCCACTGGCGTGGCGCCGAATCATCTTCGTGAGGAGTTGCCCATGCGGAGCAGGATTCTTGCACTTGCAGCGCTTGGCGTCGCGCTCGGCACGCCGGTCGCGGCGCAGGCGCAAGCCGACGTCACGATCGGCCGCGCGCCCGCCGTGGTCGAACGCAGCCCCGGCATCGCCGTCGAACAGCGTCCAGCGTTTCGCGACTATGTCGTCGAGCAGCGCGTACCGGCCTTCAGCGTGCCGGACCGCATCGTGGTCGGCACCGTGCTGCCGGAGACCGGCATCACCTATTACGACGTGCCGCAGCGCTTCGGCGCGACGACCTATCGCTACACCGTCGTGAACGGCGAGACCGTGCTGGTCGAACCGCGCTCACGACGCATCGTCGAGGTACTCGACTAGATGTCCGGCGCGCCTCACTGGAAGACTTGGCGCGAATAGAGTTTTCGGACATCAGGCCCTGCCCGGTCCTCCCCCCCGCCGGGCGGGGCTTTTTATGCGTGCGTTCTCGTGTCCCGGGCAAGCGAAGCGCAGACCCGGGACACGAGAAGCCGAGTGCACGCGGCGTGGGCCCCGGATCAGCAGCGCACCACGCCGCAGCTGGCGGCGCGCTGCGCAGCATCCGGGGCACGAGAGTGTCAATCCTGGATCTTCGAGAAGTCCGCCACCGCGCGCGTGGCGCTGCGGATTTCATTCAGCAGCTTCAACCGGTTCTCACGCACCTTTGCATCCTCGTCGTTGACGCGGACCTTGTCGAAGAAGGCATCGACCGGCGGACGCAGTTTTGCCATCGCGCTCATCGCGCCAGTGAAGTCTTCCTTCGCGACGGCGGCGCTTGCTTCCGCCTTCACCTCGCCGATTGCTTTCGCCAGCGCTTTCTCTTCAGCAAGGCTGTAGAGCGCCGCATCAGGCGCGCCGTCGAACGTGCGCTTGTCCTTCTTCTCCTCGATAGCGAGGATGTTGCTGGCGCGTTTTGTTCCGGCGAGCAGGTTCTTGCCGTCATCGCTGTCGAGGAACTTTCCAAGCGCCTCGACGCGGCGCACGATCATCAGCAGATCGTCCTGGCCACCGAGCGCGAACACGGCGTCGACGAGATCGTGACGCGCGCCCTGCTCACGGAGCTGGACCTTGAGGCGATCGGCGAAGAAGGATAGCAAACTTTGCGCTCGCTCAACCAAGGCTGGAAAGAAAGCTGGGTTTTCAACAGCCAGCTTGCGGGTCCACTCCGAAAAGAACGTCTCACCTCGGGAAAGCTCGGAGCCCTTCGTCCACTCGGACACTAATTGGCCGATGGCAGCGCCTGGAATGGTGCCGCCGCTCGAATAGAGACTTTGATAGATATCTCTCACTAGTTCGCCGATCCACGAGAGGAGGCGTTCGGACCAATCGAAACGAATCTCGTTCTCTAGGAGAATTCTGATTACACCTAGCGCCGCACGACGCAGTGCATACGGATCCTTACTGCCCGTCGGCTTCTCATCGATCGCCCAGAATCCGACGAGCGTGTCGATCTTGTCGGCAAGCGCCACCGCAACGCTGACCGGATCGGTCGGCACGCGATCCGCAGGCCCTTGCGGCTTGTAGTGCTCCTCGCAAGCTGCGGCGACGGAAGCATCCTCGCCCTGGGCCAGCGCGTAGTACTTGCCCATCAGGCCCTGCACTTCCGGGAATTCACCGACCACTTCGGTCAGCAAATCCGCCTTAGCCAGATGCGCGGCACGCTTCGCCTTCGCGACATCGGCGCCGACCAGCGGCGCGATCTCGGCCGCCAGGCGCTCGATGCGCTTGATCCGCTCTGCCTGCGTGCCGAGCTTCTCGTGGAACACGATCTGCTCGAATTTCGGCAGCCGGTCCTCGAGCTTCGTCTTCAGGTCGGTCTCGTAGAAGAACTTCGCGTCCGACAGCCGCGCGCGGATCACGCGCTCATTGCCGGCTACGATCGCCTTGCCGCCGTCGGTCGCCTCGATATTCGCAACCAGGATGAACTTGTTCGCGAGCTTGCCCGTTTTGGGATCGCTCACCACGAAGCACTTCTGGTTGTTGCGGATAGTAGCGCGGATCACTTCCGCCGGAATCGACAAAAATTCCTGGTCGAATGAGCCCATCAGCACGACCGGCCATTCGACGAGACCCGCGACCTCGTCGAGCAGGTTCTGGTCCTCGACGAGCTCAAAGCCCTGCGCAAATGCGAGCTGCTTGGCGTCGGTCAGGATCGAATCCTTGCGACGCTCCGGATCGAGCACGACCTTTGCGTCGAGCAGCTTTGCCTCGTAGTCCTCGAAGCGGCGGACGTTGATCGCGGCCGGCGCGAGGAAACGATGGCCGTAGGTGGTCTGGCCGGTCTCGATGCCGTCGACGGAGAAATTCACCACATCAGGCTCTTCGGTCTCGAGCCCGAAGGTCGCGGTGATCGCGTGCAGCGGACGCACCCAGTTGAGCGAACCCGGCTTGGCCGAGCGCGCGCCCCAGCGCATCGACTTCGGCCAGGGGAAGGTGCGGATGATCACGGGGAGAATCTCGGCGATCACGTCGATCGCCGCGCGGCCGGGTTTCTCGATCAGCGCGATGTAGAAGTCGCCCTTCTTGTCACTCTGGATCTTTGCTTCGCTGAGCGACGACAGACCCGTGGCTTTCAAAAATCCCTGGATCGCAGGCTCGGGTCCGCCGACGCGCGGGCCGCGGCGCTCTTCTTTCAGGTCAGGCTGGCGCACGGGGATGCCGTGCACGGTGAGCGCAATACGGCGCGGCGTCGCAAACGCTTTCGCGCCTTCATAGACGAGGCCTTCAGCAACGAGCTTGTCGGTGACCATGCGACGCAGATCGTCGGCCGCCTTGGCCTGCATGCGCGCGGGAATTTCCTCGGAGAACAGCTCCAGCAACAGATCGGGCATCAGGCCACTCCGCCCGCTTCGGTGTGGACCCAGGCTTCGCCACAGGCCTTGGCCAGCTCGCGCACCCGGAAAATGTAGCTCTGGCGCTCCGTCACCGAGATGACGCCGCGCGCGTCGAGCAGATTGAACACGTGGCTCGCCTTGATGCACTGATCATAGGCCGGCAGCGCCATCAGGTGCTCCCTGCGGTTGCTGGCTTCGCGCCAGCCGGCCGCGAGGTATTTCTTGCATGCTTCTTCCGCCATCTTGAACTGCTCGAACAGCATCGCGGTGTCGGCATGCTCGAAATTGTGCCGCGAATATTCCTGCTCGGCCTGGAAGAACACGTCGCGGTAAGTGACCTTCTGGTCGCCTTCGCGGCCGTTGAAGTTGAGGTCCATGATGCGGTCGACGCCCTGCAGATAACAGGCAAGCCGCTCGAGCCCATAGGTCAGTTCGCCCGCGACCGGCGCACATTCCACGCCGGCGACCTGCTGGAAGTAGGTGAACTGCGACACTTCCATGCCGTCGCACCAGCATTCCCAGCCGAGGCCCCACGCGCCCAGCGTCGGGCTCTCCCAGTCGTCCTCGACGAAGCGGATGTCGTGCACGGCGGAGTCGATGCCGATCGCGGCGAGCGACTTCAGGTACAGCTCCTGGAGGTCCGGCGGCGACGGCTTGAGGATCACCTGGAACTGGTAATAGTGCTGGAGCCGGTTGGGGTTCTCGCCGTAGCGGCCGTCCTTCGGCCGGCGCGAAGGCTGCACATAGGCAGCATTCCACGGCTTCGGGCCGAGCGCGCGCAGGGTGGTCGCAGGGTGGAAGGTGCCGGCGCCGACCTCCATGTCGTAGGGCTGGAGGATCACGCAGCCGTAATCCGCCCAATAGCGTTGCAGCGCCAGGATCAGGCCCTGGAACGAGCGGTCCGGGCGCATATGGGCGGGCAATGAGGCGTCCATCGTCAGGTCAGGCTTTCGCGGGGGGTTTTGAATCGCGCGGGACCGTATCGACGGCGGCGGTGGGAATCAAGGCAAAGGGGGCCCAAAATGGCTGTCATTCCGGGGCGATGCGACGGGACCGTGCAAGCGCGGCCCGGAGCATCGAACCCGGAAGCTCAAGATTCCGGGTTCGCCCTTCGGGCGCCCCGGAATGACAGCGTGAAAATCGAGTAGCTAACCCGGGCGGTACGCCCCGGTGACGGGGTCGCGCTTCAGCGTCTGGATTTCCCCCATGCGGGCGGCTTCGGCGACGCGCGACAGGCGCATCTCCTCCAGCTCCTGGTTGATCCGGACAGCGGTCTTGTAGGCCCAGCGGACCACGGCTAGCCCGCCCAGGACGCCCGCGAATGCAACGAACGGCGGCATCGGTCGATCCTTGTTCAATGCTCAGCCCCCACGCGTATTCTCGCGCAGACGGGCCCGCGCCGCAATTGGCTTGGTTCGGACCAAATGGCGCGGGCCGGCGGCTGCTAGAACCCGAATTTCGCCCAAATCGCCCGTGTTTCCAGCGCCGAAATCAGCTCATCCGGCAGCCCAACCATCCCTTCCAGGGCCGAAAGCTGGCCAGCGCCGGGCGATTTGCGGCCAAACAGGCCCGACAGCAGCCCGGTCGGCTGCGCGATCACGGGGGTGAGAACCTTCTCGCCATAACGGGCACGAAGAGTTGAGCGGAGATCGCCGATCCCATCGGCAAGGCCCAGCGAGATTGCGGTGTCGCCCGCCCAATATTCGCCGGTGAACAGCGTGTCCTCGTCGCCCTTCAGCCGCGCGCCCCGGCTCTCCTTCACCAGCGTAATGAAGATCGCGTGGATCTCGCGCTGGAGCTTCTTCAGCCGCGCCACGTCATCAGGGTTTTCGGGCAGGAACGGATCGAGCATCGCCTTGTGCTCGCCGGCGGTATAGAGACGCCGCTCGATGCCGAGCCGCTTGATCGCCTCCTGGAATCCGAAGCTGCCGCCGACCACGCCGATGGAGCCGAGGATCGAGGACGGATCGCAGAAGATCTCATCGCCCGCGCAGGCGATCATGTAGCCGCCGGAAGCGGCGACGTCCTCGACGAACACCAAGACCTTAAGCTTCTTCTCGGCCGCAAGCTGCTTGATGCGCAGATAGATCTGGCGCGACTGCACCGGCGAGCCGCCGGGCGAGTTGATCACCAGCGCCACTGCCTTGGCATTGCGAACCGAGAAGGCCCGCTCCAGCACCCGCGCGACGCCCGCGAGCGTCATGCCCGGGCGCAGCGGCGTCACCGCGCCGATCACGCCCGACAGTCGCACCACCGGCACGATCGCGGCGCCGGGGCGAAAGCGCGCAGGCAGATATTCCATGAACCTGTCGGCCAGGCCGGACGACTCACTACGATGACTCAATTGTTCGGCCATGCCGTTACCTCGTCTTAACCACTTTTTATCACGCGACTGTCATTGGAAGTGCCTGGAACGTGTTTTGCAAAGTCTCCATTGAGAGGCTGCAATGGCGAAGCGGAGGGCACAATGAAGATCTATCTGTTGATCATGCTGATGGGTGCGCTGTTCGCGGCGATTCGCTTCACCACAGCGCAGGAACAGCAGTCGAGTTCGCTTCCCCAGTAGATCTTCAAGCTGTCGCCAGCGGCAGTACCGCCCTCCCCGCAAGCACGTCCCGTAACTCTTTTTTAGGCACGCGTGACTCCTCGTTGAGCATCAGGCTCGCCAGCATGCGCGTCGGCGCCCTGCCGCCTTTGATGGCGCGGACCAGCACGCGGATCGCGGGCTTTTCCGCGTCACCGTGAACCGGCAACACCGAGAGGCTCCCGAAGCCGCGTGACAGCGCTGTCAGTACGTCTGCTATCCCATCTGCGCGCCAGATCAAGGTCAGCGCGCCACCGGATTTGAGAATACGCCGCGCTGCATGCACCCAGGCATGCAGCGTCTCCGCTGTCGCGACATGTGCGACGTGACGCGCCTGGTCCGGAGAGCCGCGATGGCGCCCGGCATCGTTGAAGGGCGGATTCATCAGGACGACGTCGACGCTGTCCGGCAGAAGGCCGCTTGCCGCGAAGCTCGCTGCACCGGCCGTGACGTCGAGGACGATCGCCTCGGCGTCAATCGCATTCGCGGCCGCATTGGCGCGCGCGAGGCTGCCAAGCTCCGGATCGATCTCGACCAGTGTCAGGTTGATCCCGGGGACGCGATGCGCCAGCGCTAGCCCCGCCGCGCCGACGCCAGCGCCAAAATCGACGACGCGATCGCCTGCCTTGGCAGCGGTCGCCGCGGCCAGCAGGATCGCATCGTGGCCGGACCGGTGGCCGGACCGCTTCTGCCTCAAGTGCAGTTGCCCGCCGAGAAACGCGTCCTCGGTGACGTCATCGACGTTCGGGGCAAGCTCAGTCATCGCCGCGCAATTCGTGGCTGAGGCCGGCCTCGGTCAGGAGCTGTCGCGCCTCGCTGGCGTCATCCTCATGGACCAGGATTCGCCGCGGCAGGATGCCGAGCGAGCCCTCGATGATGCTCATGTTCTGGTCCAGCACCAGATGGTGGATGTTGGCGCCGTCGAGCAGCGCGCCGATCGCCGACACCAGCACCATGTCGTTGGTCCGAACCAGTTCGCGCAAAACGAGCCTCCTGCCTGACGCGGGTTGGGCGGAAATGTCAATGGTTCCGCGGCACTTGCCGCGTCCGCCCGCAGTTTCTATTGTCTTGTCGTCAGAATAGCCCTTCCCGGGCAAATATTGGAGACCGGCGTGGCCGTAATCGTACCTTTCGAAACTCCCGGCGCGTCGATCGAAGAGCTGGTTGCCCTTGTCGCCCCTGACATGGAGCGCGTCAATGCGACCATACTGTCGCGGACCGGCTCCGAGGTGACCATGATCCCGGAGGTGGCCAACCACCTCATCTCCTCCGGCGGCAAGCGCCTGCGGCCGATGCTCACCCTCGCCATGGCCAACCTCGCCGGTTACACCGGGGACGGCCATATCAAGCTCGCCGCCTCCGTCGAGTTCATGCATACAGCAACCCTGCTGCACGACGACGTCGTCGACGAGAGCGAGATGCGGCGCGGCAAATTGTCGGCGCGCATGCTCTGGGGCAACGAGGCGAGCGTGCTGGTCGGCGACTTCCTGCTGGGACAAGCTTTCCGCATGATGGTCGAGGTCGGCTCGCTGCGCGCGCTCGACATCCTCTCGGCAGCGGCCGCAACCATCGCCGAAGGCGAGGTGATGCAACTCGCGGCCGCCAAGAACACCGCGACCACCGAGGACGAATATCTCGCCGTGATCCGCGCCAAGACCGCAGAATTGTTCGCGGCCGCCTGCGAGGTTGGGCCGGTACTCGCCAACCGTCCGAAGGCCGAGCAGACCGCCTGCCGCTCGGTCGGCATGAATCTCGGCATCGCCTTCCAGCTCGTCGATGACGTGCTCGACTATGGCGGCAAGAGCGCCAAGCTCGGCAAGAACACCGGCGACGATTTCCGCGAAGGCAAGATCACGCTGCCCGTGGTGCTCGCCTTCCGCCGCGGCAACGACACCGAGCGCGCCTTCTGGATCCGGGCGCTGGAGCGCGGCGAGATCGGCGACACCGATCTCGATCACGCCATCGGGCTGATGAACAAGCACCGCGCGCTCGAGGACACGCTGAGCCGCGCCCAGCACTACGGCGCCATGGCCGTGGATGCGCTGGCGCTGTTCCCGCCCTCGCCGATGAAGAGCGCGCTGGAGCAGGTCGTGGCGTTCTGCCTGGCGCGGTCGCATTAGGCGCGACGGCCTGACGCTCCTATTGATTCAGCACCACCGTTAGCCCCGTCATCCTGAGGCGCGATGCATGGGACGCAACGCGTCCCATGGAGAGCCTCGAAGGATGGACGGCCGAGCTGCAGCCGGGCCCTCACCCTTCGAGGCTCGCTCAGCGGCGCAGTTGCGCCGCCGAGCCCGGACCTCAGGATGACGACGATATGTAGGAGCTTGCTGTATCGACATCGTCATTGCGAGCGTAGCGAAGCACTCCAGAATCCCTCCACAGAGACTGACTGGACTGCTTCGCTGCGCTCGCAATGACGGAGCAAGGTTCGTAGGCGTCAGTCTCCAATCCACATTCGAAATCACGGACGCGGCTTCGCGTTCCAGGTCACTTCTTACCCGCACCTGCTGCAGGCCAGTCAGTTACTTGCATTTTGCAAGTTACTCACCTACCTTCCCGGCCATGCAGCCCAAATCCCCCTCCATCCTGGAATGCCCGGTCGGCCGCGCCGTGGAGACGGTCGGCGAGTGGTGGAGCATTTTGATCCTGCGGGACGCGTTTCAGGGCGCAACAAAGTTCGACGAGTTTTCGCGAGGCCTCGGGATCGCGCCGAACATCCTGTCGCGGCGCTTGCCCATCTCACCGAGAGCGGGATGTTCGTGCGCCGTCGCTATCATGAGCGGCCGCCGCGCTACGAATATGTGCTGACGGACAAAGCCCGGGATTTCTTTCCCGTGGTCGTGGCGCTGCTGGCCTGGGGCAACAAGCATCTCGCGCCGGAAGGCGAATCCGTCGTGCTGGCAAGCCGAGACGATCGCCGCCCACTCGATCCGGTCGTGGTCGATGCCGCCGACAAGCGTCCGATCACGCTCGCCACTGCCACCGTCATCGCAGGGCCCCGCGCCAGCCGCGGTATGCGCAAGCGGCTCGTTTCGCTCAAGGCCATGAACCCGGCCGTTGCGCCGGTGGGAGACTGACATGCGTCGCATCGTGGTGACGGGACTGGGGGCGGTGTCACCGCTCGGCTGCGGCGTCGAACTTGCCTGGCGGCGGCTCCTCGCCGGCCAAAGCGGACTGCGCGCGCTGCCTGAATGGGCGCAGGCGCTCCCCGCACGCATCGCCGGTCTCGTGCCCGACAAGACCGACGACGCGGAGGGCGGCTTCGACCCAGCGCAGGCCGCCGCGCCAAAGGACCAGCGCAAGATGGACCGCTTCATCCTGTTCGCGCTGCTCGCCGCCGCCGAGGCGATCGCGCAGGCCAAATGGACGCCGCAGGACACGGCGGCGCTGGAGCGGACCGCAACGATCATCGCTTCCGGCGTCGGCGGATTCCCGGCGATGGCGGAGGCGGTGCGCATCACCGAGCAACGCGGCGCGCGCCGCCTCTCGCCATTCACGATCCCTTCGTTCCTCGCCAATCTCGCGGCGGGCCAAGTCTCGATCAAATACGGTTACAAGGGAGCGCTGGGCGCGCCGGTCACTGCATGCGCCGCAGGCGTTCAGGCAATCGGCGATGCCGCGCGCATGATCCGCGCGGGTGAAGCCGACATCGCGATCTGCGGCGGCGCGGAGGCCTGCATCGATATCGTCAGCCTCGGCGGCTTCGCAGCGGCGCGCGCGCTGTCGAGTGGGTTCAACGACGAGCCCGCACGCGCCTCGCGCCCGTTCGATCGCGACCGCGACGGTTTTGTCATGGGCGAAGGGGCAGGCATTGTGGTGATCGAAGCGCTGGAGCATGCGCTGGCGCGAGGCGCCTCGCCGATGGCAGAAATCGTCGGATACGGTACCACCGCGGACGCCTATCACATGACATCGGGTCCGCCGGACGGCGACGGCGCGAGGCGTGCCATGGAGATCGCGCTCCGGCAGGCGCGGCTCGCGCCCGCTGACGTGCAGCATCTGAACGCACATGCAACATCGACGCCCGCCGGCGACGAGAGCGAGCTTGGCGCGATCGCCGGGCTGTTCGGCCGCAATCGAACCATCGCTGTGAGCGCGACCAAATCGGCCACCGGCCACCTGCTCGGAGCCGCCGGTGGCCTGGAGGCGATCTTCACCGTCCTCGCCTTGCGCGACCAGATCGCGCCGCCGACGCTCAATCTCGAAAATCCCGATACGGGCGCGGACGGTATCGACATCGTCTCCGGCACCGCTCGACCGATGCCAATGCAGCACGCCATCTCCAACGGTTTCGGCTTCGGCGGGGTGAATGCCAGCGTGATCTTCCGCCGGTTCGATTAGACGAGAGGGCTTGCAATCGCCGCAAGCTTCGCTACGAAAACAGGATGAGCGACACGAATTTCTGGCTGTTCCTCGCCGCCGCCATCGTCATTGCGCTCGTTCCCGGCCCGGGCATCTTCTATGTCGCGGCGCGGACCTTGTCGGAAGGGCGGACAAGCGGATTTGCCTCGACGGCCGGCACGGCTCTGGGCGGCATGGTTCATGTGGTCGCGGGCAGCCTCGGCATCTCCGCCATCATCCTTGCGAGCGCCGAGCTCTTTGCCGCCGTGAAGTTCGCGGGCGCGCTGTATCTGGTCTGGCTCGGCATCCGGACCTTTTGCAGTGCCGGCCGGCTCCAGACGCTGGAGGCGGAGCCCGTCGGCGACAAGCGCGCCTTCCGCGACGGCGTGCTGGTCGAGGCACTGAACCCGAAGACAGCGGCGTTCTTCCTGGCCTTCATCCCGCAGTTTCTCGAACCGTCCGCCGCCAGCCCCACGCTGCAATTCATCCTGCTCGGCGCGATCTCGGTGACGCTGAACACGCTCGCCGATGTCGTCGTCGTGCTGATGGCCTCCCTCACCCGCGCGCAACTGATCGGCCGGCCGCGACTCGTGCAGCGCTTGACGCAAGGCTCCGGCGTTTTCATCGCAGGTCTCGGCCTCTCCCTCGCGCTGGCGCGGCGGCCGGTGCAAAGCTAGCGAGCCGCAGGGCCGTGGCATGATGCTCGCTCCAAAAAGTCGCTTCTACGAGTCTCACGGCCTGCGGCTGCATTGTGCCGACTGGGGCAATGAGGGAGCGCCAGTCGTCATCCTGGTCCATGGCGGCCGCGATCATTGCCGGAGCTGGGACGTCATCGCGCGCGCGTTGCAGCCGCATTTTCACGTGCTCGCGCCAGACCTTCGCGGCCACGGCGATTCCGACTGGACCAAAGGCGGCAGCTACGCGCTGACGGAATACGTCTACGATCTGACCCATCTCGTCCGTGCCATCGCCGCGCCAGAGGTTATCCTCGTCGGCCATTCGATGGGCGGGATGGTGAGCCTGATCTATTCGGCATCGTTTCCGGAGCAGGTATCTGCGCTGGTGATTCTCGACGGCGTGACCGTCCTGCCGGATGCGCAAAAGGCTCCGACGCACGAGCGCATCACCAAATGGGTCGGCCAGCTCGACAAATTGCATGACCGCGCACCGCGCTCCTATCGCACGATCGAGGACGCTGCGGCGCAGATGAGAACCTACAACAAACGCCTGTCGCGCGAGCTGGCGCTGCACCTTGCAACGCACGGGGTGCGGCAAAACGAGGATGGCAGCTATCGCTGGAAGTTCGATCCCTACCAGCGCGTCACAGCGCCGCAGCGGCTCTGGCCGGATGATCACGTCGAACTGTGGGGGCGCATCACCTGCCCCACGCTGCTCTTGAACGCGGACGAGAGTTTTCTCGCCGCCTCGAAAGCGGCGGGCCTGGAGCGCTACTTCCGACAAGCGCGCATCGAAATGATCTCCGGGGCCGGACACTGGCTGCATCACGACCGACCGAAAGAGGTGCTTGGCGCGATCCGGCGGTTTCTCGGGGTGGCGGATGAAGGCGGAGGCTTGGCTCAGCCTCAGTAGGGTTTGCAAAGGCGCGACAACGCCGTGCCCACCATGCATCCAGATCGGGGGACGGAAGTGGTGGGCACGCTTTCGCTTTGCCCACCTTACGGCGGCAGAGCTTAACTCAACGTCCCCGCATGCACCCACCAGGTGGGGTGGTCGTGGCGGATCGTCTCGGCTGCGGCATGCGCCTCGGCAGGTCCGCCGAAGATCGCAAAGCAGGTGGCGCCCGAACCCGACATGCGGGCGAGCTTGACGCCGGCACAGGCGCGCAAGGAATCCAGCACGTCACCGATCACCGGCTCGATGCGCATTGCGGGGGCCTCGAGATCGTTGGCGACGGTCGCAAGCACGTCGACCCAGTCTGCGGTCGAGGCGCCCTCCTCCGGCCAGGCCGGCGCTTCGAGGACGTCGGTGGCACCGACCAAAAGCTCGCCGTTGCGCAGGCCCAGCGCCTGGAACACGTCCTTGGTCGCCACCGGCACGCGCGGGTTCACCATCACACTGGGCATGCTCGGCAGCATCAGCGGCAGGAGCTGCTCGCCTACGCCGGTCATGTCGCAGGCGCGCGAGAGCAGACACACCGGCACATCTGCGCCGGTCGCAAGTGCGACCTCCTGCAAGCGGGGATCATCGAGCGACAGATTGTTCAGGCGCGCGAGCAGCCGCAAGGCGGCCGCGGCATCCGCCGAGCCGCCGCCGATACCGGCTGCGACGGGAAGCACCTTGTCGAGCGCGAAGGCGCCGAGCTTCAGGTTCGGCACGGCCTCAGTGAGAAGCCTTGCCGCCTTGAGCACGAGATTGTCGGCGGTGTCGCCACAGGCTGCAGCCAACGGACCCGCGGTGGTGAGCTTCAGCTCTTCGCCCGGCTCGAGCGTAAGACGATCGGCGCAATCGGCGAATGCGACCACGCTTTCGAGATCATGATAGCCGTCGGTGCGACGGCCGACGACGCGAAGGCTCAAATTGACCTTCGCGCGCCCCTCTTCAATCAACGCCGGCATCGGCGACCAACCCCCAACTCTATTCTTGCGCATGATCTTATCGGAAAACCGCTACACACTTTTCCGGATCATGCGCGCCCCGATCAACCGCCCTTGCCGTCGTCCTTCTTCTTCTCTGCCTGCGCGGCCGAAGAATTCGAATTGTCGTCGGTCAGACCGTTGGCGATCTTGGCTTCGATCTTCGGCAGATCATCCGGCTCGGGCTTCAGATCGCGCGCATGCGACCACTGGAATTTGGCTTCCAAAGCGCGGCCGATGCGCCAGTAGGCGTCGCCGAGATGGTCGTTGATGGTGGGATCCTCGGGCTTCAGGTCGATCGCACGCTCGAGGTTCTTCACCGCCTCCTCGTAGTTGCCGATGCGGTAATAGGCCCAGCCGAGCGAGTCGACGATATAGCCGTCGTCGGGCCGCTGCTCGACGGCGCGCTTGATCATCTTCATGCCGTCGTCGAGATTGACGCCCTGGTCGATCCAAGAATAGCCGAGATAGTTGAGGACATGCGGCTGGTCGGGCTGGAGCTCGAGCGCCTTCTTCATGTCGGCTTCCGCCTTGCCCCACTGCTTGGAGCGCTCCTCGCAGATGCCGCGATAGTAGTACCAGACGCTGTTGGACTTGTCGGCGCCGGCCGGCAGCACCTCGATGCCTTGCGAATAGGTCGCACCGCAATCACCGAACTTCTTGCGGCCGCGCTCGATATTGCCGAGCGCCATGATGGCTTCGAGATCCTTCGGATCTTCCAGGACCACGGATTTGAGGATTTTGATCGCCTCGTCGGTCTTGTCGGCGGAGTCGAGATCGACCGCGAGCTGGATCTGCGCGTTGCGCTTCAACGGCGAGCTCGCCGGCACGCGCTCATAGACCTTGATCGCCATCTGCGGCCGCTTCACCGATTCATAGAGGTCGGCGAGCGAGAGCAGGGCGAGCGGATGGCTCGGCTGGAGATAGAGCGCGAGCTGGAGATAGACCAGCGCGAGGTCCTCGCCGCCGCGACGGGTCAGCGTGGCGCCGATGCCGTAGAGCGCTTCGGCCGCACCTGCTTGCGCAGAATCGATCAGCGGCGGCATCTTCTTGCCGGCACGGGTCTCGCGCAGGCCCTCCTGGATCAGCGGATGACGGGCGAGCTTCTTGTCGAAGGCCTCGTAGACCGTGGTCGCGGCGGCCGCATCCTTGTTGCGCGACAGCCAGCGCGCATAGGCTTCCGTGATGCGCAGCATGGAATCGTCGAGCTTGTAGGCGCGCTCGAAGCGGGTTCCGGCGTCCTTCTCCTTGCCCGCGAGCTCGAGGATCATGCCGGCATGGAGGTCCTTGAACAGCGGATACCATTCCGGGCCGGTCAGCTTGTCGATGCTGGCGACGGCGGCCTTCGAGTCACCCGCGCCATAGGCGGCCCAGCCGGACAACAGCGTCGCGACCAGATCGGTGATCGGCCCGCGGATCGACTGGTTGATGTTGCTCTGGGCGGTCGCATATTTCTTCATCTTCAGGTCGTGCACGCCGACCACGAGGCGCGCGACCCGGTTCGACTTGTCGATCGTCAGGATGCGCTCGGCGAGCTTGACGGCTTCGTCGATGTCGCCATCCGCGACGGAGGAGATGAAGGCGCGGTCGAGCAGCTCGTTGTTCTTGGGATCGGTGCGCAGCGCCGAGCGGTAGAAGGCGGCCGCGGACGAGGCGTCACGTTCGACGCTGGCGTGGCGCGCAGCGAGATAGCTGCCTGCGCCGGTGAGCGACTTCAAATCATTCCGGGTCGGAAACTGCACCGCCGTGTCGGCCGGATGATCCGGCGTCTGCGCCAGGACCGCACCGGGGACCGCGACGATCGCAGAGCCAGCAAGGGCGATGGCAGCAGCAGTCCAGCGGTTGAAACGATTTGAAAACATCAGGGCTCGCCTTAAGTTTGGAAAGTCGGGGTCGTCTCGCTTGCAAACGCGACCGGTGGCATCGGGACCCGGAACCGTCATGGCCGGGAACAATGCCGCTTTTGGCGCCCAATCGCAAGGATTCGGCGGGGTTTTCGGAAGCCGATTCGGCGCTCGCCCTTACCGGCCCTGTCCGCCCCAAGATCCTGCCCAAGACGCTTTTACTATGGCCTTATCGTGGCCGCGGACGGTGATCCGCGGCCAGTGCCCCTCACGCAATCGTGCGGCAGTTTGCCCGAATCCTACATGGCCTCGTAGTTCGGCCCGCCGCCGCCCTCCGGCGGAACCCAGGTGATGTTGCCATTCGGATCCTTCACGTCGCAGGTCTTGCAGTGGACGCAATTCTGGGCGTTGATCTGGAAGCGCGGAGCCGCGCCCTCCTCCACCCATTCATAGACGCCGGCCGGGCAGTAACGGTTCGAGGGACCGGCAAAGACGTCGTGCTCCGAGGTCTTCTGAAGGTTCATGTCCGCAACCTTCAGATGAACCGGTTGGTCCTCTTCGTGGTTGGTGTTGGACAGGAAGACCGACGACAGCTTGTCGAAGGAAATCTTGCCGTCCGGCTTCGGATAGTTCTTCGGTGCGTGGATCTTCGCCGGATCGAGCGTGGCGCGGTCGGGCTTGGCGTGCGACTGCGTGCCGAACAGCGAGACACCGAACAGCGTGTTGCACCACATGTCGAAGCCGCCGAGCGCGACACCGAGCACGGTGCCGAACTTCGACCATAGCGGCTTGACGTTGCGCACCAGGAACAAGTCCTTGCCGACCGAGGACGAGCGCCACGCGTTCTCGTATTCAACCAGTTCGTCATTGGCGCGGCCCGCGGCGAGCGCGGCCGCGACATGCTCGGCGGCGAGCATGCCCGAGCCCATCGCGTTGTGCACGCCCTTGATGCGCGGCACGTTGACGAAGCCCGCGGCACAGCCGATCAGCGCGCCGCCGGGAAAGCTGAGCTTCGGCACGGACTGGTAGCCGCCTTCGGTGATGGCGCGCGCACCATAGGCGAGCCTCTTGCCCCCTTCAAAGGTGCCGCGGATCGAGGGATGGGTCTTGAAGCGCTGGAACTCGTCGAACGGCGACAGATACGGATCGTCGTAGTTGAGATGCACGACGAAGCCGACAGCGACGAGATTGTCGTCGTAATGATATAGGAACGAGCCGCCGCCGGTCTTCATGTCGAGCGGCCAGCCGAAGGAATGCTGGATCATCCCCTTCTGATGTTTGGCGGGATCGATCTGCCAGACTTCCTTCAGGCCAATGCCGAATTTCGCCGGCTCGCTCTTCGCGTCCAGCGCGAACTTGGCGATGAGTTGCTTGGTCAGGCTGCCGCGCGCGCCCTCGGCGAACAGCGTGTACTTGCCGAGCAATTCCATGCCGCGGGTAAAGGAGTCCTTCGGCTTGCCGTCCCTGCCGATGCCCATGTCGCCGGTGGCGATGCCCTTCACCGTACCGTTCTCGTCATAGAGCACTTCGGCGGCCGCAAAGCCGGGATAGATCTCGACGCCGAGCGCTTCCGCTTTCCGCGCCAGCCAGCGGCAGACATTGCCGAGCGAGCCGATGTAGCAATGATGATTGTTCATCAGCGGCGGCATCACGAAGTTCGGCAGCTTGATCGCGCCGCCCGCCGTCATCCAGTAGAAGCGGTCGTCCTTGACCGCTGTTTTCAGCGAGCAGTCGGGATCATTCCGCCAGTCGGGAATCAGCTTGTCGAGGCCGGCCGGATCAATCACCGCACCCGAAAGAATATGCGCGCCGACTTCCGAGCCCTTCTCCACCACGACGATGTTGAGATCGGCGTTGAGCTGCTTCAGCCGGATCGCGGCCGACAGGCCCGAGGGGCCGGCGCCGACGATGACGACGTCGAATTCCATGGATTCGCGCGGGGGAAGTTCTTCGGTGCTCATCTGATCTCAGCCCTTGAGACGGTCCTTGGTCGTTTGCGCCCCCTTGTTTCCGATTTTTCCGGGCAGGACAACCTCGGAAATGCGTTTCGCTGGGATGCAAGGGCCCCTAAACTGACCTAAATGTCATAAGTTGCCATGATCAACGAACCCGCCCCCACCGTCCGCGAGCTGCTGGCCTTCTATCTGGAGGCCGGCGTCGACTGCGCGCTTGCCGAGGAACCGATCGATCGGCTCGCCGAACCGGAGGCGCCGCCCCCGGCCGCGCGCGCGGTTCAACCGGTCGAGGCGCCGCGGCCCGTCGCAGCGCCCGCCGTGATGCGCGGCGAGGCTGCGCCCGCGCCTGACGTTGCGATTGCGTCAGCGCGCGAAGCGGCGCGGACCGCACCGACGCTGGAAGCGCTGCGCGAGCTGATGCAGAATTTCGACGGCTGCGCGCTGAAGAACACCGCGACGCAGCTGGTGTTCGCCGACGGCAACCCGGAAGCGCGCATCATGTTCGTCGGCGAGGCGCCGGGTCGTGATGAGGACATCGAAGGCCTTCCCTTTGTCGGGCGCTCGGGAAAGCTGCTCGACCGCATGATCGGCGCGATCGGGCTCGACCGCAGCAAGGCCTATATCGCCAACGTCATTCCGTGGCGGCCGCCCGGCAACCGCACGCCGACGCCGCAGGAGACGCAAACCTGCCTGCCCTTCATCCAACGCCAGATCGAGCTCGTGAATCCCGACGTGCTGGTGACGCTCGGCAATCCCTCGACGCAGACGCTGCTCTCAACGCGCGAAGGCATCATGCGCACCCGCGGGCGCTGGTTCGACTACGACACGGGCGGACGCGTCATCCGCGCATTGCCGACGTTCCATCCGGCCTATCTGCTGCGCTCGCCGTCCTACAAGCGCCTGGCCTGGCAGGATCTGCGCACGATCGCGAAGGTGCTGGCGACGTCGTGAGGGTCGCCATGCCCCCTCCCCGTCATTGCGAGCGCAGCGAAGCAATCCAGACTATCACCGCGGTGGGATTCTGGATTGCTTCGTCGCTTCGCTCCTCGCAATGACGACGGAGAGAGTACGAGAGCACCTCACGTCCCCTTCGGACGCACGATGGCCCAGCCGATACGCAGGAGCGGCTGGCGGCCGTTCACCAGCCACTCGAAGGCGCGCGGCACTTCTGGCACGATGCCGGGGAAGCGTTTCGCAATCTCCGGCGGCGGGGTTCCGGCGGTATCGGAGGCACGCCAGACCACGACGCCGCCGGTCTCGCTGAACCTGGCCGGCGTGAACCAGGGCGTGCGCTGCGGCTCGGCGTCGATGAGGAGATGCGGCCGTCCGGAATGCAGCGCGATCAAGCTCGCAAGCTGCGTCTCGCCGGCGACTGCGCGCAGACGCTGGTTGGTACGCCGGGCAAAGCTGTCGTCGAAAAAGTCCGAGATCGCACGCGCCGGCATCGAGGTCGCCATCTCGCCGGTCCCGGTCCAGGGCATCAGGAGAACCGCGAGCACGACGCCCGCGGCGGGCGCGGCGACGGCGGCCGCCCACACCATGCGCAGCACGCGGGCGCGGCGCATCGCGATGAGGTCGCCGGCGGCGACGATCACGGCAAGGCCCGACATCAGCAGCACGACGCCTGCCCCGCCAGCGACGCTATCGAGCCCGAACACGCCGGAGATCAGCACAGCGCCAAGCCCGGGCGCCAGCGCGAAGAAGTAGACGAAGTGACGCGCCAGCGGCTCGACCGGCGGCCGGTAGATGATGGGCGCGTCCTCAGTTTTACCGGCGAACCAGCTGGTGTTGAGGAAGGTCAGCACCGGGATCGCGACCGCGCCGAGCACGAGGCCGCCGAACAGCCAGGCCGTGTTGATCGCATGTGCCTTCAAATCCTGGACCTGCGGCAAGGCCGGCATGGACAGCGTCTCGGCACGCATCAGCCAGATCGCATAGGGCAGCACCAGCACGGCAACGACGATGAGCGCATAGATCGGATCGAGCACGCGCAGCGTCCTGCGGCCGCCTTCGGTCGCAACCGCGAAGATGGCGAGCAGCAGCAACAGGCCGATGGCGGCCGGCGTCGTCAGCAGCAGCAGGCCGGCAGCTATCGACCAGGCGAACCATGCGTTGCCGCGGCGCTGGCCGATCAACTGCCAGGAGTGCAGCAGGAGCAGCGCCCAGAGCGGGCGCGCCAGCACCATCGGACCGAAGTCGAGCGCGGGCGATGAGAAGGCCAGCACCGTCATGGTCAGGAGCACGGCAAGCACCGCCTGCTGGGTGCCGACCACGGCGCGCGCCAGATGATAGAGCGCGATGAAGGTCGCGATCTCGCACAGCTCGGCCAGCACATAGACGCCGGTCATGTGGCTGCCGGCGGCGCGGTAGGCGATGTCGGCGAGCCAGGAGGCGAGCGGCGGCCCGAGTTCGGTGCCGACTTGATATTCGCGGCCGAAGGCAAGGAGCGTGGCGAGATTGCCGGGCGGGCCGCGGTAGAAGACCAGCGCCACGAATAGCCACATCGCGGCCTGCAGCAGCACCACGATCCACACCACCAGCCGCGGCCGGGCACGGATCAGCTCGATGACCAGGGAGGTAAACCGCATGCAACGTCCGAAATGATGCAGCCAACCCGTCCAAGCCGGCGCGTCCATGTTTGATAAAGCGCGCTGCGCGCCGTGGCAACCAGCTCGTCTGCCTCTCCCCGTTTTTACGGGGAGCGGTGAAGAGGGAGTGAAACCCGCTGCTAAAGCGCGATGAGATCAGGATGAATCGTCATCGCGCTTTAGGTTGTTGTTTGCGCATGATCTCCGCGCAAACGCGTTCCGCGTTTGTCGCGAGGGGAAACCGCTTCGCACTTTTCCGGATCATGCTTTAGAGATTGGTCGAAACGTCGACCTGTACCTCTGCCTCAACCTGCACAACCACCTCATCCACCGCCGTGAACAGGTCGCGCTTGGGTTCGACCGTCCAGGGCATGTGCTTCTCGCGCGCGGCGACGACGGGGGCGAAGAAGCTGCGGTGATGGATGGAGGGACCGAGGCGATCCAGCGCATCCAGGTGCTCTGGCACCGCGTAGCCCTTGTGCTGCTCGAAACCGTAGCCCGGACAATCACCCGCCAGCGCGCACATCAGCCGATCGCGCGTGACCTTGGCGACAATCGAGGCCGCCGCGATCGAGAGCACCAGGCCGTCCCCGCCGATCACCGCCTCGCAGTCGCAGGCTGTATCAAGCTTGTCGCGGCCGTCGACGAAGACGTGGCGGGGCGCCTCGGGAAGCGCCACCACTGCGCGCTTCAGCGCCCAGAGCGAGGCGCGCAATATATTGTCGCGGTCGATGCGCGCCGGCGAGGCGACGGCGACAGAGACCTGCGCGGTTGCGCAGATCTTGTCGAACAGCTTTTCGCGCTCCTCGGCCGTCAGGCGCTTGGAATCGTCGATGCCGCGCGGGATCCGGTTCGGGTCGAGGATCACGGCGGCCGCGACCACAGGTCCCGCCAGCGGCCCCCGCCCCGCCTCGTCGCAGCCGGCGACCGGCCATACGCCGCGCTTGATCAGCGCGCGCTCGCGGCGAAAGCTCGGCGGCGCGATCGCGATGACGCCCTTGACGGTGCCCTTGGGCTCCTTCGCGGCCGCTTTGGGCTCTTTCTTCGCGGCGTCCTTGGCCGGCTTGCTGGCGGATTTGTCCCGAATCATGGCCGGGATCGTGCGCACGCGGCTCAGGCCGGCGCAACCGGGAACTCGGGATAATTCCCGTTATTCAGACGCCAGCCCATCCTCCGTCATTTGCGAGGAGCGATGCGACGAAGCAATCCGGACTGTCGCTGCAGATGCATTTCTGGATTGCTTCGCTGCGCTCGCAATGACGATGTGGAGGCATTTTGCGCCTTCGCCCTAGAACAGGCTCAGCTGCTCGCCGCCGCGCTTCGGCTTGGCGAAGTGGTCCGTTGTCAGCTTGGAGCGGCGCTTGTTCAGGCCGAGGCGCTCGCAGGCGATCTCGAAGCGGCGGCCGATGGTCCAGGCCATGGGACCCGTGCCCTTCATCCGCTCGCCCCATTTCGAGTCGTAGTCGCGACCGCCGCGCATGTCGCGGATCAGGGTGAAGACGTGGCGATAGCGATCCGGATAGTTCGCCATCAGCCATTCGCGGAAGAGGTCGCGGACCTCGAGCGGCAGCCGCAGCAGCACGTAGGAAGCTTCCTTGACGCCCGCATGCGCGGCCGCGTCCAAGATCCGTTCGATCTCGGAATCGTTCAGCGCAGGGATCACGGGAGCGACCATCACGGTCGTGGGGATACCGGCCTCCGTAAGCTGCTTCAGCGCCTCCAGCCGCTTGGGCGGTGTCGAGGCGCGCGGCTCCATGGTGCGCGCCAGCTTTGGATCGAGCGTCGTGACCGAGATCGCGACCTTGGCAAGGTTGCGGCTGGCCATGCGCGAGAGGATATCGATGTCACGCGTTACCAGCGCCGATTTCGTCACGATGCCGACGGGATGACCCGCGCGCTCCAGCACCTCCAGGATGCCGCGCATGATCTTCCGCTCGCGCTCGATCGGCTGATAGGGATCGGTGTTGGTGCCGATCGCGATCATCCGCGGCTCATAGCCGGTCGCGGCGAGTTCCTTCTCCAGGAGCGCCGGCGCCTCGGGCTTGGCAAACAGCTTTGACTCGAAGTCGAGCCCCGGCGAGAGCCCGAGATAGGCGTGGGTCGGCCGCGCGAAGCAGTAGACGCAGCCATGCTCGCAGCCGCGATAGGGATTGATGGAACGGTCGAAGCCGATGTCGGGGGAGTCGTTGCGGGTGATCACCTTGCGAGAGGTATCGACCGCCACCGTGGTCTTGAACGGCGGCAATTCCTCCAGGCTCTGCCAGCCGTCGTCAAAGGCAACGCGCGCCTCGGCCTCATAACGGCCGCTGGCGTTGGACTGGGCGCCCCGCCCGCGCCTGCGCTCGCGGTCGATCGCGACGGCAAGCTCAGGAAAGGCGGAAGGCGCACCCGCCGGCTCGGAGGGCGCCGTGACCGGCGGGTGCTTGAGGGCATGAGAGGATGCTCGACTCATGAAGCCAAGATAACACGCAAAAGGAACAAATCAAGAACATCAATTCAAAAACCGCAAAACAACCCCATGCAAAGTAGCCGCCCAAACTTCGCGCGCGGAATTTTGACCTCCCGCAAAGGGTGCCGGCCGCAATGACGTTTGATGCCGAGCGTTGGCAACGGATCGATCGCAGCGGAACCGTGTTGGTGACGATCGACGCAACAGGGTCAGCTTTATCATGACAAGCAAACAACAAGAGCGCGCCAGCGCGGGCGATATCGACCTGCTCGATCGCTACTGGCGCGCCGCAAACTACTTATCCGTCGGGCAAATCTACCTTTTGGACAATCCACTGCTGCGCGAGCCGCTGCGGCCCGAGCACATCAAGCCGCGCCTGCTCGGCCATTGGGGCACGACACCCGGGCTGAACTTCATTTATGCCCATCTCAACCGCGCGATCCGCACACTCGATCTCAGCGTGCTCTATATCTGCGGTCCCGGTCATGGCGGCCCGGGCATGGTCGCCAATACCTATCTCGAAGGCAGCTATAGCGAGATCTATCCAGACATCGGGCGCGACACGGACGGATTGCGCAAGCTGTTCAGGCAGTTCTCCTTCCCCGGCGGCATTCCGAGCCACGCGGCGCCGGAGACGCCGGGCTCGATCCATGAGGGCGGCGAGCTCGGCTACGCGCTGGTCCACGCCTATGGCGCGGCGCTCGACAATCCCGATCTGATCGTCGCCTGCGTCGTCGGTGACGGCGAAGCCGAGACCGGGCCGCTCGCGGCGTCCTGGCATTCGAACAAGTTCGTCAATCCCGCGCACGATGGCGCGGTGCTGCCGATCCTGCATCTCAACGGCTACAAGATCGCCAACCCTACCGTGCTCGGACGGATGCGCGACGAGGAGCTCCGCGATCTCTTCCGCGGGTTTGGCCACGAGCCGCTGTTCGTCGAGGGTGACGATCCCAAGACGATGCACCGGATCATGGCGGACGCACTCGACGTGGCGCTGGCAAGCATCCGCTCGATCCAGCAGCATGCGCGCGAAACAAGGACCACGATCGAGCGGCCGCGCTGGCCGATGATCGTGCTGCGCTCACCGAAGGGCTGGACCGGCCCCAAGGAGGTCGACGGGCTGAAGGTCGAAGGTTTCTGGCGCGCCCATCAGGTGCCGGTCGCCAATTGCCGGGAAAATCCCGCGCATTTGAAGGTGCTCGAAGGCTGGATGAAAAGCTACGCGCCGGAGGAGCTGTTCGATCGCAACGGCGCGCTCATTCCCGAGCTTCAGGCGCTCGCGCCGGAAGGCGATCGCCGCATGGGCGCCAATCCGCATGGTAATGGCGGGCTGTTGAAGCGCGAGCTGAAGCTGCCCGATTTCCGCAGCTTCGCCATCGAGGTGAAGGAGCCGGGCAAGACGGTCGCGGAGGCGACGCGCGAGCTCGGCAAATTCCTGCGCGACGTCGTCAGGCTGAATGCGGATGCGCGCAACTTCCGCATCATGGGTCCGGACGAGACCGCATCAAACCGGCTCGACGCCGTGTTCGAGGCAACCGAACGGGTCTGGATGGAGCCGACCGAACCTTATGATGTTCACCTCGCCCAGGATGGCCGCGTCATGGAGGTGCTGAGCGAGCATCTCTGCCAGGGCTGGCTCGAAGGCTATCTCCTCACCGGACGCCACGGCTTCTACTCCTGCTACGAAGCCTTCATCCACATCGTCGACTCCATGTTCAACCAGCACGCCAAATGGCTGAAGGTGTCGCGCGAGCTGACGTGGCGGCGTCCGATCGCCTCGCTCAACTATCTCCTGACCTCGCATGTCTGGCGCCAGGACCATAACGGCTTCAGCCATCAGGACCCCGGCTTCGTCGATCTCGTCACCAACAAGAAGGCCGATATCGTCCGCGTCTATTTCCCGCCGGACGCCAACACGCTGCTGTGGGTTGCCGATCACTGTCTGCGCACCTACGACCGCATCAACGTCATCGTTGCCGGCAAGCAGCCCGCGCCGCAATGGCTCACCATGCAGGACGCGGCGACACATTGTGATGCCGGCATCGGCATCTGGACCTGGGCCGGCACGGAAAGGGCCGACGGCGAGCCCGACGTCGTGATGGCCTGCGCCGGCGACGTGCCGACGGTGGAAACGCTCGCTGCGGTCGATCTGTTACGGAAGGCGCTGCCCGACCTGAAGATCCGCGTCGTCAACGTCGTCGATCTCATGACGCTGCAACCGAAGGAGCAGCATCCGCACGGCCTTTCCGATCGGGATTTCGACTCGCTGTTCACGCGCGACAAGCCGGTGATCTTCGCCTATCACGGCTACCCCTATCTCATTCATCGCCTGACCTACAGCCGCGCCAACCACGCCGGCATGCATGTACGCGGCTTTGACGAGGAAGGCACGACGACGACGCCGTTCGACATGGTCGTGCTCAACGAGCTCGACCGCTTCCATCTCGCGATCGAGGCGATCGAGCGTGTGTCGGGCCTTGCGACGAAGGCGGCGCATGTGAAGCAGCGGTTCCGCGACAAGTTGATCGAACATTCGCGCTACGTGCGCGAGCATGGCGAGGACATGCCGGAGATCCGCAACTGGATGTGGCCGAACAGTAGGGGCGTGACGAAGTGACCCGACGCAGTTGTCACGCGGTTCAAAGATCAAGGCCCTGGCGAATGTCCCGACGCCGTCGGCGCGGTAATGATTGCTATCTGCAAAACCTGCAAGGTAAGGTAGAGTGACAGGCTCATCCAGAAATGGGCCGGGTGGGAGAAATCGCATCATGAATTTACGCAGTGCTCTTTGCGCCACCTGCCTGGCTGGCCTCGTCGCCGGCAGCCCGGCAATGGCTGGAACCAACGACATCCTGATCGGCCTTGACAGCAAGATCACCTATGGTCCCGAGGGCCAGGTGAATGGCGCTCCGGGCAACGATGCTGTGCTGGTTTTGGACATTTCCAATCCCGCCAAACCCAGGATTCGCGCGAGCCTACCGCTGGCGAACTCTCTGCTGGGCCCGCCCACGAACCTGCAAATCACACCAGACGGCAAGCTGGGCCTGGTCGCCAATTCCGTGGTTCACGTCCAGGAGGGGAGCTCCTGGAAAACGGTCCCGGATGACAAGCTGTACGTGATTGACCTCACCGCAGATCCGCCGAAGTTGATCGACACGGTTACTGTCGGGCGGCAGCCCTCCGGTCTATCGATCTCAAGGAAGGGCGATCTAGCATTGATTGCCAACCGAGACGGCAAGAGTGTCTCTGTCGTCTCCATCCAGGGTTCAACGGTCAAAGCCGTCGGCGAGGTACCGGTGGAGCAGCAGGCTGCGGCTGTTGTCATCGCACCCGACGGCAAGCGCGCCTTCGTCTGCCTCAACCTCGCGAACAAAATCGGCGTTTTGACGATCGATGGACAAGACGTGACCTACGACAAGTCGATGGACATTCCATCGGCATTCAATCCCTACAACATCGACATCACGCCAGACGGCAAGTACGTCATCGCATCGAACACCGGCGCACTGAGAGACAACGCAGATGCCGTGGTGACCATCGAAGCGACAGGTCCACATCCCCACGTCGTCGATGTGATGAGCCCCGGCATCGGACCGGAAGGCTTCGCCGTCGCGCCCGACGGGAAGACCGCAGCCACCCCGCTGCTGCTCGGCACCGCGGCCAAGGATAGCGACTGGTTCAAGACCAAAGCCGGCGAGCTCGTGCTGATGTCGATCGGCACCGGCGGCAAGCTGACGGTGACTGCGCGCGCACCGCTCGGCGGCCTGCCAGAGGGCATCGTTTACAGCCCGAACAGCGATTACCTCTATGTGGGCAACTACATCGACCAGGATTTGCAGGTGTTTGCCCTCGCCGATGGAAAGTTGACCGAGGCAGGTCCGAGGCTGAAGCTGCCAGGGCAGCCGGCGTCCATGCGCGCGCCAGCACGGTAGAGCGTTGCGTTCCGATTCCGCGGACTCAGTCCACGGAATTGGTTTCCGATTGCGGCACCAACCACGCCGGCACAAATGTGCGCGGCGTTGCCGAGGAAGGCACGACGACCACGCCGTTCGACATGGTCGTGCTCGACGAGCTCGATCGGTTTCGTCTCGCGATCAAGGCGATCGAGCGCGTGCCCGGACTCGCGGTGCAACGGCCGAGCCGCTCAGTCCCGAGTCCTTCGGCGCCCCTCATTTCTGTCCGACGCGGATCCGTGCCGTAGCGCCCGCAGGGCGCCAATGAAGAGCAGTGCGGCGACTGGCCAATGAAACCAGATTCTGTGCAGGCCGGTGAAAACATTGATCAGAATCAGAAAGCCTGAAACTGTGAGAATTGCTGCAACGGGGCGAGGCAGGGTCGCTAACCGATCCGAGATCGAGCTCATCCAGGTGGATGGCTCGTATCGATCGCGAATCCGTTGAGCGCCAGCTTCCAAGGCTGCAACTGCTCCAACTTGGGTAGCAGGGCTTCCACTACCACCAGTTCGGCCACCCACGGTCACTCGATACGTGGTTACGGGGGCCACGTTCTTCATCTGTTGCTGGCCGAGACAGTCAAAGCCAAGAGATAGTTTGTTGTGCACTTGATCGTAGACGGAAGCGGAGATCACGACGCCACCGGGCTCGGCGAGTTCTTGCAGCCGCGCCGCGATGTTGACCCCGTCGCCAAAAATGTCGGAACCATCCACCATCACATCGCCTAGATTGACGCCGATGCGAAACCGCATCTGGGGCGCGTGAGGTGGTGGGGCCGAATTCTGACTGGAAACCTCCTGCTGAATCTCGACCGCACATTGCACGGCCTCGACCACGCTGGCGAACTCGGCGATCACGGCATCGCCCCAAGTATTCACGATCCGCCCGTCGTGGCGCTCCACCAATCCTGCAATGGCAGTGCGGCAGCGGCGCAGCATCTCCAGCGTTCCCGCTTCGTCTGCTCCCATCAGGCGAGAATAGCCGTGCACATCCGCGCACAGGACAGTGGTCAGCCGCCGTTTCACCTTGTCATCAGTCATCGACCATATGGTACCTCACTGACCGCCGAATGCACCAGGCATCGTCTGGCGCGACAGCGGTTAGATGGCCGTGCATGGCCATCGCGTCATTTGCTGCGCCTGCACAAAAGTCCATCGCTATTGGAGCAAAGCAGACACGACCGAATATTATTACGTGCCCCCTAGTCTAGTGAGTTCCAGCAAAAATCTGGATGCAGCCGATCACGACCTCGATCACGATCAGCACGACCACGGCCACCTCCAGCCGCAGCGACCGCTGCGTGTCGATGATGTCGGTCAGCGCGTTGGCGGTCTCGGAGATGGCCTTGAGCTTGCGCTCGAGCGTGTCGAGACGCTCCTTCAGTTCATACTCGTCCTCGAGCCGCGAATAGAGGCGATCGAGCCCGGGCTTCTCCCAGAGCACGTCGGGCTTCTCCGCGACGGCAACGCGGCCCGCGACGCGCTGCTGCACGAGCAGCGCGTTGCCGATCAGTTGCAGGATTCCCTTGCGACGGCGCGGCGTGCGGCCGCGCTGGGCAAGCTCGCGCGCAAACGGTTCGATGACGTCGAAGACGGCGGCGACGCGGCGCTCGTCGCGGGCTAGCGCCGTACTCTTGGCGAGCGCATCTGCGATCAGGAGGAGCCGGTCCTCGGAGAATTTGCTGAGACAGATCGGCCCGCCCGGCTGGATCACCTCGGCGTTTTCGTCGTTGCAGAGTTGCGCCTGCGCGGTCTCCTCCTCGTAGGGACTGAACTCGCCGATCACGCGCGGCTTCAAGGTGTCGATCAGGACTTTCTCTTCCGAGGGCAATAGTCCGATCAGCACCACGACGCCGTAGCGGAAGATCACGGCGAGACCGGCATGGATGCGGAACGCGACCGGCGTCGACGACACCAGCGTTCCGATCTCCAGGCCCGCCGCATTGATGCGGTCGCCCAGCATCAGGGCGCGGATCCGCAAGGCAGGCGCGGCGTCCGCCTTGGGCGATGTTGCGGCCGTGCCAACAGTCAGTTGATCGGCGTTCACACGAATATCCTAGCTGGCACTACGGTCAGGCGATAGGCAACTGCGCTGGAGTCATCGAAGACCTCCAGAACGCGATCGCAGATCGTGCAGCGAAATTCGCCGCATTCACCTTTGAGCGATGATAGCGTGATCCGGCGGAATCCGGCGCCGCATTTCGGGCAGATCAGGTCACCTTTTTGCATGATTGCTCGTCCAGGCCTGACAGGACCGCGCGCGACAAGGGCGGCCATTCTTGAGAGCGATGCGAACGGTCGCACTGCCCCGAAAATGTCCACGATGAAATCAGGTCGCATGCGGCGCGCGGCTGCTGAAACATTCCGCAATAATACGGCCGGCGTGCGACGGGCTTGGCTGCGGCCGGCTGCACGGTTTACCATCCCGCGACACCGCAGCACCAACGCACCGGCAAATCGTTGCGTCCGGCACCACGGCACGGTTATACGCTATAACAATTGCGCTTTTTCCACAGCTTGAGACAATTGAAGCCTCAACATGTTGAGCGTCATCATACCGACGGAAGGCATCGAGCAGCCGACGGTCGCAACTCTGGCCGCGCTGGTCCCGGGTGCTGCTGCCGGCCTGATCAAGGAAGTCCTGCTCGTCGACGGCACGCGTAACGGCGTGATCGAGCGCGTCGCCGACGTCGCGGGCTGCCGCTTCATCGGTTACGAAGGCTCCTCGCAGGGCGCGGCGCTTGCCGCCGGCGCGCTGCAGGCGCGATCGCCCTGGCTGATGTTCCTGCACGCCGGCGCCGTGCTCGAGACCGGCTGGATCGAAGAGACCACCCAGTTCATCCAGGTCGTCTCCGCCAGCGGACGCGACCGCGCGGCCGTGTTCCGCTATGCACGTTCGCCCTACGCCGATACCGGCCTGCGCGACATCCTCCGCCTCGTGGCGCGCAAGATCGTAGGGCCTTTCGGCGATCAGGGCCTCCTGATAGCGCGCGACCATTACGACCGGATCGGCGGCTACCCACCCCAGGCTCGCCGCTCCGAGGCCCGGCTGCTGCGGCGGCTCGGCCGATCGTCCCGGACGCTGTTGCGGAGCAAGATCGTCAGCATGGCGTGATCCAGAAGATACTTGCCAAAGTCAAATAATTGATTGACAATGGCAAGTATTGGAGGTGCCCCATGTCGTCCGATATGTCATCCAGCCTGTCATCAAGCGCGCCCTCTGGCGCTTCGGCCGGTCAGGTCTCCGACGACCAGGTGGAGGCGGTTCGTGCCTTCAACCGGTTCTACACCCGCAAGCTCGGCGTGCTCGATCAGCAATTGCTGAAGACGCCGTTCTCGCTCAGCGAGGCGCGCGTGCTCTATGAGCTCGCCCATGGCGGCGAGCGCTCGGCCAAGGAGATCGGCATCGAGCTCGGGCTCGACCCCGGCTATCTCAGCCGTATCGTGCAGAATTTCGACGAGGCCGGCCTGATCGCGCGCAGGCCGCTTCCAACCGACCGGCGGCAATATCAGTTGAGCCTGACCGCGAAGGGGCGCCAGGCCTTCGCCAGACTCGAGCGCTCGTCGCAAGAGGACGTCGCCGCTATGCTGCGGCCGCTCACCGGGGCCGATCGCAAACGGTTGACGGGTGCGATGGAGACGGTCGAGCGGTTGCTTGCCATGCCGCGCGCCGAGCCGGCGCCCGCCTCCTTGCGCGATCCACGCCCCGGCGACATGGGCTGGGTGGTGCAGAGCCACGGCGCGCTCTATGCGAGCGAATACGGTTTTGATGCAGGCTTCGAGGCGCTCGTTGCCGAGATCGTGGCGAAATACATGACCTCCTTCGACGCCTCGCGCGAGCGCTGCTGGATCGCCGACATCGAAGGGCGCCCGGTCGGCTCGGTGTTCCTGGTGAAGGCCAGCGACGACGTCGCCAAGCTGCGCCTGTTGCTGCTCGATCCCGCCGCCCGCGGCCGCGGCCTTGGCCAGCGGCTGGTCGCCGAATGCGTCTCCTTCGCGCGCGCCTGCGGCTACCGGCGAATGACGCTGTGGACGCAAAGCATTCTGGTCGGCGCGCGCAAGATCTATCAGGACGCGGGCTTCAAGCTGGTGGCGAGCGAGCCGCATCGCAGCTTCGGCCAGAATTTGATCGGCGAAACCTGGGAGCGCGATCTCTGATGCGCGCGCGGCCCGAAGCTGCGCGCCGCGTCACCGCAGAACTGGTCGATCTCTACAAGCGCCGCGCCCGGCGCTTGCGGCGCGATGCCTGCCGCGAGCTATGGCGCGCGATGTGGTGTTCGCTGACACGGAAGAGCAAGAATATCGCTTCAGCCAGCGCGGTGCGCGTTGATGTGCCCTCGCCCCTTGTGGGAGAGGGCAGCTCCGCCGGAAGACACAGGCTTATTGGGGTGAGGGGTCTCTCTCCGCGAGATCAACTTTGACTATTGATCGCGCGGAGAGAGACCCCTCATCCGGCGCTTCGCGCCACCTTCTCCCGCAAGGGGAGAAGGGAAAGCACCGCAATTGCCTCACGCACACACCGTGCGTGACTACACCGTCGCGCCTTGCGCCTTCGGCCTTCGCAAATGCTCGTCGAGGCGCGGCATGATCTCGACGAAGTTGCAGGGGCGCGTGCGATAGTCGAGTTGGGCGGCGAGGATGCCGTCCCAGCCGTCGCGGCAGGCGCCGGGCGAGCCGGGAAGGCAGAAGATGTAGGTCGCACCCGCAACGCCCGCGGTGGCGCGGCTCTGGATCGTCGACGTGCCGATCTTGGCGTGGCTCATCATGTGAAACGCGATCGAGAAGCCGTCCATGCGCTTCTCGAACAAGGGCTCGATCGCCTCCGGCGTCACGTCGCGCCCGGTGAAGCCGGTGCCGCCAGTGGTGATGACGACATCGACGCCGGCGTCTGCAATCCAGCGGCGGATGACGGCGCGGATCGCCTCGACGTCGTCGGTGACGATCTCGCGCGCAGCGAGATGATGGCCGGCAGCGCTGATGCGCTCGGCGAGTGTCTGGCCGGACTTGTCGTCAGCGAGCGCGCGCGTGTCGGAGACGGTCAGCACCGCGACGTTGAGCGGGATGAATTGTTTTGTCTCGTCGATCGACGCCATTGGATCACATCTCCTTACCCATTCTCCGACGTCATCCTGAGGTGCGAAAGCGCGCCTCGAAGGATGAGCCGGGGGGCTCGTCATCCTTCGAGGCTCGCCAGGAGGCGAGCGCCTCAGGATGACGCCACGACCAGTTTACAACGACCCATTCCCGAACGTGTTGCAGGCCTGCACCGTGCCCTGCTGATAGCCGGTCATGAACCAGCGCTTGCGCTGCTCGGCCGAGCCGTGGGTGAAGGAGTCGGGCACGACGCGGCCCGTGGCCTGGCGTTGCAGCGTGTCGTCGCCGATCGCACTGGCCGTGGTCAGCGCCGCGTCGATGTCGCCCGGTTCGAGGAAGTTCGGACGCTTCTTCGCCTCGCGGTTGACCCAGACGCCGGACAGGCAGTCGGCCTGTAGTTCCACCTTCACCTGGAGCGCGTTGGCTTCGGCCTTGGAGCCGGCCTGCTGCTGCAGCCGCGTCACGCGCGGAATGATGCCGAGCAGATTCTGGATGTGATGGCCGGCCTCATGGGCGATGATGTACGCGGTCGTGAAATTACAGGCGGACTTGCCGGAGCAGCCGCGGAAGCGTGTCTCGACCTCGCGAAAGAAGCCGGTGTCGAGGAAGATGGTCTTGTCAGGCGGGCAGTAGAACGGTCCCATCGCCGACTGCGCCATGCCGCAGCGGCCGCCATTGGTGGCGTTGCGGAACAGGACGATCTTGGGACCGGTGTAGGACTGGCCGCTGGCCTGGAAGATTTCGCTCCAGCGATCATCGATCTCGCCCAGGATGCCGGAGATCATGCTGCCCATCTCGTCGGTCGGAGCGCCGCGCTTCACCTGCCCGCCCGATGCCTGGCGATCGGTCTGGTAGCTCGGCGCCTGGCCGCCGCCGGTGAGGATCTCGGCGCCGCCGATCAGGATGCGCGGATCGATGCCGAAGGCGTAGCCGAGCAGGCCGAGCACGATGATGGTGCCGATGCCCAGGCCGCCGCCGCCCATCGGCAGACCGAAACCACCGCCGCCACCGCCACCAAACCCACCACCACCCTCGTCGCGACGATCCTCGATGTCGTCGCTGCGGCGGAAATCATCGTAACGCATGGCGGCTTCCCTCAAGTCCTTAGATTGCATCCGCGGGGGCACGCAACAGCGCAAGCCTACCCGCGTCACAAACGTAAAATTTCCGTTCTGTTAATCAATATCCTGCTCGGCAAAAATTGCCTAGTGCGGCACCGCGCCGACGGCTGCAATTTTTTCCGGGAGAGCAGCATTTTTTTCCGAGAGAAAGTTTGGCGCGAGCGAGGCGATCGCAACCGCGCGAACGCGAAAGATGCTGCAAAACACGAGTGATCCGCACATCTTTGCCTGCGCGATGCGCGATGTCGAAGCAATCGCGAGACGATGCGAGTTAAGTCGTTTTTTACTTTGCGCGGTCAATGTAGCGGCCAGTCGGTTGTTTGGTCCCGCGTCGCCGACAGCGTCGCCTGAGTCAGAGTTCTTGAGTCATGGTTGTGTCGCGTCGCGGGGCGTCTGCAAGGGCGCCCCGCACAAATTTTGAGTCCGCATCGCATCGCATCATCGTCGGCGATTGCGTCGCCGAGATGTCGAAGCTGGCATCCGGTTCGGTCGATCTGGTGTTCGCAGATCCGCCCTACAATCTTCAGCTCAAGGGCGATCTCAAGCGCCCCGACGAATCCCATGTCGATGCCGTCAACGACGCCTGGGACAAGTTCGATTCGTTTTCGGCCTATGACGACTTCACGCGCGCCTGGCTGCTCGCCTGCCGCCGCGTGATGAAGCCGTCGGCCACGATCTGGGTGATCGGCTCCTATCACAACATCTTCCGCGTCGGCGCGATCATGCAGGACCTCGGCTTCTGGCTCCTCAACGACATCGTGTGGCGCAAGTCCAACCCGATGCCGAATTTCCGCGGCCGCCGTTTCACCAATGCGCACGAAACCATGATCTGGGCCGCGCGCGACGAGAAGGCCAAGGGCTACACCTTCAACTACGAAGCGCTGAAGGCGGCCAACGAGGACGTGCAGGCGCGTTCCGACTGGCTGATCCCGCTCTGCACCGGCGACGAGCGCCTCAAGGGCGCCGACGGCAAGAAGGTTCACCCGACGCAGAAGCCGGAAGGCCTGCTCGCGCGCGTGCTGCTTTCGTCGTCCAAGCCCGGCGACCTCGTGATCGATCCCTTCAACGGCACCGGCACCACCGGCGCCGTCGCCAAGCGGCTCGGCCGCAGCTACATCGGCTTCGAGCGCGAGCGCACCTACGCCAAGGCCGCCGAGGAGCGGATCGCGGCCGTCGAGCCGCTGCCGGAAGAGAGCCTCGCCCCGTTCATGACCGCGCGCGAGGCCCCGCGCGTGGCGTTCTCCGAGCTGATCGAGCGCGGCATGATCATGCCCGGCACCAAGCTGTTCGACGCCAAGAAGAAGCACGGTGCGCTCGTTCGCGCCGACGGCGCCATCATGCTGGGCGACAAGGTCGGCTCGATCCACCGCATCGGTGCGGTGGCGCAGGGCTCTGCCGCCTGCAATGGCTGGACCTACTGGCATGTCGAGACCAAGCAGGGCCTCAAGCTGATCGACGAGCTGCGCGCCGAAATCCGCTCCGGCATGGCCGAGTAACGCCCCTTTCCCGATCGTCATTCCGGGGCGCGCGTCAGCGCGAACCCGGAATCTCGCGTCACAATCTCCAGATTCCGGGCTCTCGCTTCGCGAGCCCCGGAATGACTGGAATACTTGAACCACTGAGCTCCCGGGACTACATTCAGGCGTCAGTTCCCGTCTTGACCGGTCGAGCCATGCGACGACAGTCCGAGACATTGCTGCTTTTGCCGCTGCTGCCGATCTTCCTGGTCGGCATGTTTCCGATGCTGATGATCGGCCTATTGGGCTTTGCCGGACTCGCTCTGTTCGGCGTGCTCCTCGTCTGTGCCGGGCTCGCCAGCGGCAACGAGGCTCACGACACATTCAATCACGACGTCATCGTCCACGGTTATCCCAAAGGCTCCGAGCGCGCCGCGCGGGCCTCCGATGTGCATGCCGCGACACGGCTTGCGCACCGCGTCGAAGCTGCAGGTCTCGGCGTGATCATCGTCGCCATCCTCGGTTTTTTCTACGCCGGCTGACCTGCACGGCGTGCAGGCTCCATCCACGAACGCGTCACTTGTGCTTCCCGCAAGGGTTCGGGCAAGAGAGGGCCGCCGGCGGCAATGATGCTGCGCCCGATCTCGGCTCACAAAGGACTGGGGAGACTCTCGATGCTCAAATTCTATTTCAACGGCTCGCCGAACCCGACCAAGGTCGCGCTCTATCTGGAAGAGTCCGCGCTGCCGTTCGAGCCGGTCGCGGTCGACACCCGCAAGGGCGAGCAGTTCACGCCCGAATTCCTCAAGATCAATCCCAACGCCAAGGTGCCGGCGATAGACGACGATGGCACCATCGTGTTCGACTCCAACGCCATCCTGCTCTATCTCGCCGAGAAGACCGGCAAGTTCCTGCCCGCGCCCGCCGTTCGCGCGCAGACGCTGTCATGGCTGATGTTCATCGCGACCGGGCTCGGCCCCTATTCGGGACAGGCGGTGCACTTCAGGCACTTCTCGCCCAAGGACCAAGACTACGCGCACAACCGCTACCAGTACGAGGGCCATCGCCACTACCAGATCCTCAACGATCATCTGGCGAAGAATCGCTACATGGTCGGCGACAGCTACTCGATCGTCGACATGGCGATGTGGGGCTGGGCACGCATGGCCGCCTTCGTGCTCGGCGAGGACGCAGCGGCGAAATACCCGAACGTCAAGCGTCTCGTCGACGAGATCTCCGCGCGACCAGCGGCTGCGCGCGCCATCGCGCTGAAGGACAAGTTCGCCTTCAAGACCGTGATGGACGACGAGGCCCGCGACAACATGTTCAAGCACATGAAGACGAAGGTGGCCTGACCACCCGTGACGGGTCGCGCGTCTAAAGCGCGGCCCGGCCCCGCCGGCGCCGCCCGCGATCAGGCGGCGTGCACCGAGTTCAGGAACTTGGCGACCTCGACCTTCAGCCGGCTGCTGTCCGCCGACAGCGACTTGGCGGACGCCAGCACCTGCGAGGACGCCGAGCCGGTCTCGGAGGCGCCGCGCTGCACGTTGCCGATATTGGTCGACACGCGCTGCGTTCCGCGCGCGGCATGCTGAACGTTGCGCGAGATCTCCTGCGTCGCCGCGCCCTGCTCTTCCACGGCAGCCGCGACCGCGGCTGAAATCTCCGACAACCGCTCGATGGTTCCGCCGATCTCCCGGATCGAACCGACCGACTCCTCGGTCGCCGCCTGGATGCCGGAGACCTGCTGGGCGATCTCGCCGGTAGCCTTCGCGGTTTGCTCGGCCAATGCCTTGACCTCGGTCGCAACGACGGCAAAACCGCGGCCGGCTTCGCCGGCACGCGCGGCCTCGATGGTGGCGTTCAGCGCCAGAAGGTTGGTCTGGCCGGCGATCGTGCTGATCAGTTCGACGACGTCGCCGATCCTGGCGGCCGCCTTCGAGAGTTCGCCGACCCGCTCGTTGGTCCTGCCCGCCTGCGCCACGGCTTCATTGGCGATGCGGGCCGATTCCTGCACCTGGCGCGCGATTTCGCCTACCGACGATGAAAGCTCCTCGGTCGCGGACGCGACTGCCTGCACGTTGGCGGAGGCTTCCTGCGAAGCGGCCGCGACCTCCGTCGAGAGGTCCCGGGCCCGCGAAGCGGTCGTGGTCAGCGTGCCGGCCGACGCTTCCAGCTCGCCGGACGCCGATGAGACCGCCTCCACGATCTCGCCGACCGCCTGCTCGAACTGCTCGGCGAGCTCGACCATGTCGGCCTTGCGCTGCTCCGCCTGACGCACCTCGAGCTCCTTCTGCTCGGTGCGCAAGCGCTCGGTCTCGACCATGTTGTCCTTGAATACCTGGATCGCCTTGGCGATGTCGCCGATCTCGTCGCGATTGCCGCGTCCGGGGATCTCGGTCCTGAGATCGCCGCCGGCGAGCGATCCCATCGCGCGGGTCATCGAGGTGATCGGTCCGACGATGCTGCGGGCGATCAGGAAGGCGATGATGCCGCCGAACAGGAGGGCGACGGCGCCAGCCGCCTCCTGGACCGACGTCGTGCTCGCGATGACACCCTCGGCGGCTGCGCGCGAGGCCTGATTTTCGGTCTTCAATCCGCTTTCCGCGACCTTGAGCTTGTCGATGCTTCGGATGATCAGGGGCGCGAGATTGTTGTTGTAGATGTCGTCCGCCTTGAGCATCGCGGCGGACGTCGTCTCAAAGGCGTTCTTGTTGATCGTCAGCGATGCCTTCACCGGCGCGATCGCGGACTGGACCGCCTCCGGCAGCGTGGCACTCTCGAGCGCGGCGAGTTTTTGTTGCGTATTCTCGACGCTCGTCCTGAAGGCCGAAGCCCCCTTGCTGTCGCGCAAGGCCAGGAAGCGCCAGTTTGCAATTCGGACAAGAACGATCTTGGATTCGAGATCCGCGACCGCGGCCGCGACTTCGGCATCGTGGGAGATGCGCGCAGCGATGACCAGCTTGGCGGTCTTTGCGGCCAGATCGTCACCACCCGGCAACAGGGTCGCCCTGCCCGTCCTCATCTCGTTGACGGCGTCTCCGAGATCGTCGCGCAGGGTCCGCATCTTTGCGATATCGCCGATGAGATCGCTATAGAGCTTTCGCCGCTCCTCGGAGAGCGTCGCTTTCGCGCCCACCTGAAGCAGCTGGGTCGCCGCAGCCTCCCGGTCTCCAGCCTCCTTGAGAGACGGCTCGTTCCCGTCGTGAATATAGCGAAGGTTGGCTCGCTGGATCGCCTGGAGGTGGTTCGATATTTCCAGGACCCGCGCCGTACTGTCCGAGAGAGCCGCCGCCTTTGCGACCTGGTCCTGGACAGCCCACAGGTTCCAGACCGCCACTGCGGCCATGATCAGGCCAACTGCCACGAGAGCTGCGAAGCCGGCGTAAAGACGCCCCCTGATCTTCAAACGAACGCCCGCCATTTCCTCTGTCCACCCAAGCAAGAGACGCGGGGCAGCCGGACGAACCTGAAATCGCCAGGCGACTCCCTTGCAGCCGTTGATTGCCCGTCCGGCGACTCACGGTCTGCGGCGACACAATGCGTGACACTTGTTAATTGTGTCCTTCACTCGCTTCGCGTGGACGCCGGTGGAACTCGGGCACGACAACGCAATGAGCAGGCGGGCGGTTTTGCACAAAACCGGCCGAAAGGCTCGAACGGCTAACGGATCGGACGCAGGCTCGTGCGGACAAGCGCATCACGAACGCTTGTCCGCAACCGTGAGACAACGCGACCCGGATCAGCCCGCGGCCCGGCTTGCCGCTTCCGGAAACGGGCCCAGCGCCTTCTCGGTCAGGACCGAGTCGCAGTACTCCCGGATCTCCTTGATCCTGCCGTCCTCGATGCGAAACACCAGGCAATAGTCGTTGTCGTAGCGAACGCCTTCCTTGGTGACGTTGTCGCCCTTGGCCTCGACCACGACGAAGTCGCCGTCGGCGATGAAACGGTGGGCCACCGTGCGCGTCCGGTCGACGAGGCGCGAACGGACATGGCCGTGCAGGTCGTTGAGGATGGCGTCCCTGCCCGCGAAGGTCCGCGACCAGGAGTATTGTCCGGTCACGACCCATTTCGCGTCGTCGGCAAGGCTCTCTATGAACAGCGCACGGTCGCGGGCGGCCGGATCGGGGTCTGCGGCGGCGGCGAAGATATCCTGCATCAGTTTCTTGTTGGCGGCGGCGCTCATGGCGGCTTCTCCTTTGCTTGAGTTCGCCGGGATCATCGCCGCCTCATGCAAATTCTTCCAATCGATAGTGAATATGATATCTATTCACCTCATGAATTTGAATTCGCTTGACCTCAATCTGCTGAGCGCGCTCGACGCGCTCTTGCGCGAAGCCAATGTCAGCCGCGCGGCCTTGAGGATCGGGCTGTCGCAGCCGGCAACCAGCCACGCGCTCCAGCGCCTGCGGGACATTTTCGGCGATCCGCTCCTGGTGCGCACCGGCGCGCAGATGGAGCTGACGCCGCGGGCGCAGGCCCTGCGCGCACCGCTTGCGCAGGCGCTCGACCAGGTGCGCGGGCTCTTCGTATCAGAGGAATTCGACGCCGCGCACAGCGAGCGGCAGTTCCGCTTGATGATGCCGGACCTCGCCGTCGAGCTTCTGATGCCACCTTTGATGGAGAAGGTGACGCGCCTTGCACCCAACGTCCGCATCGACGTGGTGCCGTGGCGGGGACCTGCGATCTTCCACGCCGAGTTCGCCCGCACCATCGATCTCGTGATCTCGATCGGCAACGCCTTCAAGGGATTTCACCGGCAACTGCTCTATACCGATAGCGATGCGCTTGCCGTGCGGCGCGGCCATCCCGTTGGCGCAAGGCTGAAACGGCGCGAGACGTTCCTCGACGCGCGTCACGTCGCGGTCATCATCCGCGGCCAGGCCGAGGACCTGATCGACACCTGGCTGCGCACCAAAGGCATCGAACGGCACATCGCGCTCGTCGTGTCAGGCTATCTCGAAGCGCTGCATGTTGCCGCCCGCACCGATCTCGTCGCCTTCGTGCCCCGCCGCCTGATCGCGGCGCTGTCAAGGCAGCTCGCGCTCTCAACCGTGACGCCGCCGCTCGATCCCGGCATCGACGAGCAGTTCATGTTTTATCCGACCCGCGCGCAGATGGATCCCGGCTCGATCTGGCTGCGACGGCTGATGCTGGAGACCGGACGGAAATTGGAGAAGCGGAAAGCTTCGCAGCTTCAGGTGGGCTAGCTTCGTAGGGTGGGCAAAGCGAAGCGTGCCCACCACTTCCGTTGTAGCCTGGCGAGATGGTGGGCACGGCGCTACGCGCCTTTGCCCACCCTACAATCCGAGGTCTCAGGCCTTGTGCGCGTCCATCACCTTGCGCACGGCGGGCCGCTCGGACATCCGCCTGAAATGATCGGCGACCTTAGGTGTCGCCTTGATGTCGACGCCGTCGCCTTCGAGCCAGAGCGACAGCGTGTAGAGATAGGGATCACAGATCGTATACTGCTCGCCCATCACCCAGGGGGCCCCGAGCATCTTCTGCTCGATCAGCGAGAAGCAGGCACCCATCGTCTTCGGGATCATCCGCTTCATGTCCGCGAAGGAGGTCTCCTCCGTCGCCCAGCGCGCGCCGCGCATCTTGTGGGCATGCGCCACGTGCACCGTCGAGCACAGATAGGAATTGAACGACTGCGCCTGCGCGAGCGCAAAGGCATCGTCGAGCGGCGCAAGCTTGGCCTTGGGAAACACTTGCGCGATGTAGGCGAGCATCGCCGGCGTCTCGGTGAGGACCCCGCGATCGGTCACCAGCGACGGCACGCGTCCTTTCGGGTTGATTGCGAGATAGTCCGGGCTGTTCTGCTGATTGGTTTTGAAGTCGATCCGCTCGGCCCTGTAGTCGGCGCCGGCCTCTTCCAGGGCGATGTGGGAGGCGACCGCGCAGGTGCCGGGGGTGTAGTAGAGCTTGAGCATGGGAGACCTCGTACCGAAAGGGGAACGTTAACGGCAGGCCGGCGCGGCGTCCATAGGCCGTTCTCTTCGCAGTTGCCGACGGCCGCCTCGCCGTGCGAAGACGCCGCAACGGGGGGATTTGACATGACGGTACTCATCGCCGGCAGCGGCATCGGCGGGTTGACGCTCGCGCTCAGCCTGCACCAGATCGGTGTGCCCGCAAGAGTGTTCGAGAGCGTCGCCGAGCTGAAACCGCTCGGCGTCGGCATCAACGTACTGCCGCATGCGGTGCGCGAATTGATCGAGCTCGGCTTGATGGAGAAGCTCGATGCGAGCGGCGTGCGCACCCGCGAGCTCGCCTATTTCTCCAAGCACGGCAAGCCGATCTGGAGCGAGCCGCGCGGGCTGGAGGCCGGCTACAAATGGCCGCAATTCTCGATCCATCGCGGCATTCTCCAGCAGCTCCTGCTCGACACCGCGGTCGAGCGGCTCGGCCGCGAGAACATTCTGACCAGTCATCATCTCACCGACTGGCATGAGACGGCCGACGGCGTCCGCGCCGACTTCATCGACAAGGCGACCGGCAAGCCTGCCGGCACGTATGAGGGCGCGCTGCTGATCGCGGCCGACGGCATCCATTCCGCCGTGCGCGAAAAGCTCTACCCGCAGGAGGGGCCGCCGATCTGGAACGGCCGCATCCTCTGGCGCGGCGTGACGCCGGCCAAAGCCTTCCTCACCGGCCGCACCATGATCATGGCCGGGCACGAGATCCTGAAATTCGTCTGCTATCCCATCACCAAGGCGCCGGACTCGTCCGGCAACCACCAGATCAACTGGGTTGCCGAGCGGCATATGCCGCCGACCTATCAGTGGCGGCGCGAGGACTATAACCGCACCGCGCGGCTGGAGGAGTTCTTGCCGTGGTTCGAGAGCTGGCAGTTCGACTGGCTCGACGTGCCCGGCCTGATCCGGAACTGCCCGCACGCCTACGAATATCCGCTGGTCGACCGCGATCCCGTTTCGCAATGGACGTTTGGCCGCGTCACGCTGATAGGCGATGCCGCGCACCCGATGTATCCGATCGGCTCGAACGGCGCCTCGCAAGCGATCCTCGATGCCCGTGTCATCACGCGCGAGATCCTGGCGCATGGGCTGACGAGCGCGGCGCTGTTAGCCTATGAGGCCGAGCGCCGGCCGGCGACGACCGATCTTGTGCTGCTCAACCGCAAGAACGGTCCGGAGCAGGTGATGCAACTCGTCGAGGAGCGCGCGCCTGATGGCTACGGCGTCGTCACCGACGTGCTGTCGCAGAAGGAGCTTGAAGACATCGCCGCGAACTACAAGCGCGTCGCCGGCTTCCAGGTCGAGGCCCTCAACGCCAAGCCGCCGCTCGTGCCGCGGCACGCCGATGCGAGGCGCACGAGCACCTAGGTCGTCGCCGCACGATCCGCAATGCCGTTGACGGGCGCGAGTTACCCGGAGCGACGACCACCCAACACCGACGACATCCGCTTCAGCTTATTGATGGCGCGAATGGCGTAACCGAGCCCAGCCGGATTGGTCTGGCGCAGGAAGGCGACCTTTTTCACATACTTTTCGATGTGCCATTTGGCGTGCGCGCCCTCGCGGAAAAAGACGACGTCGCCGACACCATAGCGTTTCGGCGGCATGCCATCGCTCTCGATCACCATCGATCCTTCAAGGATCATGATCGTCTCGTCGAGATCGTAGTACCAGTTGAACTTGCCTTCGGTGCAGGACCAGATCAGGGTCGTGGCAGTGCCGCACGCGCTGGTCGACAGCAGGTGCGAACGCGCCTGCGGGTTTCCTTCAATGATCCATGATGGCTCTATCGGGGACGGCTTGAGATCGACGTTGCAATGGCCGGTCTCAATAAGCGCAAGCGACATGGCTCACCTCAAGGCCTTAAGTAAAGGACGGCTTTCAAAATTATCCCGTTTAACCTTTGTTAATTTTCTATCGGCCACGGGCAACCTACAATCAAAGCTTCCGCAAAGAATATGAAGTGGCCACTTTGCCGCAACCAGGTCGACGATGTATCGAACATCGCGATTCGCCTGCAGATTGGCTGTATCCGCCTCTCTCTTTTGCCGCTGCGACAATATGCGCGCATCGAAATGCTCGCGCTGTTGGGGTCGGCAACGATCGGCATGCTCATTGTGCGCGCAAGGAATCCGCGAGCAAATCCTCTCATTGCACGCGCGGGTAGACCCTGTTCCAGGCTGGGAACGTGAAGCAGGTCCACCGCGCCTGTATCAGCGAACCACTTTCGCCGCATCGAGCAGGCGCTCGCTGGCGGTGGCGGTCGCAAGCAGCGTGCCGTCTTCGGCCACCAGCTTCCCTTCGACGAATGCGATCGTCTTGCCGAGCTGGGTGACCCTGGCCTCAGCCACGATCGGCCCGGGCTTGGCCGGCGCGAGAAAATTCACGGTCATGCTGACGGTCGTCGTATAGAGCCTGCCCTCGCTCATCACGAGCACGGCCGGACCCATCGTATCGTCGAGCATCGCGGACAGCATGCCCCCCTGGATGAAACCGGCCGGGTTGCAGAATTCCGGCTTGCCCTCGAAGCCAAGCTGGATCCAGCCCTCCTCGGGCCGGGCGTCCAAAAGGCGCCAGCCCAGGAGCTTGGCACAGGGTGGCATGTTGAAATCGTCGAGCGCAGTCTTGACCATCGGGAACCTCCGTTTCGATTCCGATAGCGCAGCGCTGCTGCCAGCATCCTGTCAGGAGTGCGCGAGAAGCTAGAGATCCAGCCCGTGCGCGATCACCTTGCGCATGAGGTTGGGCAGCGCTTCGTCAGCAAGGGTTGCGATCGGAACCCACCGCATGCCCCCTGGCGCGCGGCTGCGGCCGTCGACCTCGGCGGTGTAGACAACGAGCTCCAGCGGAAAATGCGTGAACACGTGGGTGACCACACCCAGCTTGCGCTGCCAGCGCGTGAGGCCCTTGATCTCAGGCGCCTGCGCGCGCGCGGCCTTGTCGTCCTGGCCGGCGAGCCAATCCGAGCCCGGCACCTCGGTCATGCCGCCGAGCAGACCCTTTTCGGGCCGCGAGCGGACCAGCAGCTCATCGCCACGGACGACGACGAAGGCCGCTCCTCTCCGCAGCGTACCGCTCTTCTTCGGCGCCTTGCGCGGAAACGTCTCCTGCGTGCCTTGCGCCCGCGCGACGCAATCCTCGTTCAACGGGCAGAGCGAACACGCCGGCTTCTTCGGCGTGCAGATCGAGGAGCCCAGATCCATCAGCGCCTGCGCGCTGTCGCCGGCGCGAGACTTCTCGTCGCCAGCACGGGTCTCGGCGAGCAGGGTCGCCGCCAACTGCTGGATCAGCGGTTTTGCCTGCGGCAATTCCTCCTCGACGGCGTACAGACGCGACACCACCCGCTCGATATTGCCGTCAACCGGCATGGTGCGCCGATCGAACGCGATCGCGGCGATCGCCGCCGCGGTGTAGGGCCCAATGCCCGGCAGAGACCGCAAACCTTCTTCGCTATCGGGAAACACGCCGCCATGGTCGCGCGCCACCGCGACCGCGCAGGCATGCAGATTGCGCGCCCGCGAATAGTAGCCGAGCCCCGCCCACATCCGCAGCACGTCGTCCTGCGAGGCGCGGCCGAGCGCGGTGACGTCAGGCCAGCGCGCGAGGAATTTTTCGAAATAGGGCCCGACCGCCTTGACCGTGGTCTGCTGGAGCATGATCTCCGACAGCCAGACGCGGTACGGATCGGGCGTCTCGCCCGCCGCCGCCCGCCATGGCAGGCGGCGGCGATGGCGGTCGTACCACTGCAGCAGCGCGAAAGGGCGCGCGGAGACTTCCGACCGAACTGGTTGCGATTTCGCCCTCAGGGCGGGTTTGGAGCTCATGCAGACACTGTATCGACGTCGCACCGAACTCTCCACGTCATGCCCGCGCCTGTCGCCGGCATCCACGCCTTTCTTCACGGCACAACGTGGATGGCCGGGCATAGGCGAGCGGAAGCGACACCGTCCCTTGGACGGCTATGCCCGGCATGGCGCCGGATAGCTTCTGGTCAGCGTCGCCGGATGATATAAGGAAGCCATGTCCAAGCCCGGCCCCATCAGTGCAAAGCCGCTGTCGATCCTGCTCAACGACGTCTTCGCCGAGGCCTATGCCAAGCAGGGCTTTGCCGCGCGCGAACTGGTGACGCGGTGGGGCGAGATTGCCGGCTCCGAGATCGCCGCGCATTCGGAGCCGCTGAAGATGCAATGGCCGCGGCCGGTGGAGGGCCAGCCGCAGGAGCCGGCGACACTGGTGCTGCGGGTCGAGGGGCCGATGGCGCTGGAGATCCAGCACTCGGCCGACGTCATCCTGGAGCGGGTCAACCGCTTCTTCGGCTGGAATGCGGTCGGCAAGCTCGCCTTCCGCCAGGCCCCCCTATCCAGCCGCGGCCGCCCGGCGCGACCCCGCCCGCCCGACGCCGCGGCGGTGGCAAAGGTGGCCGAGACCCTCGGCAATATCGACGATGAACAATTGCGGGACGCGCTGGCCCGGCTGGGTGCCGCAATCAAGCGAAATTGAGCCTCATTCCGCCGCTAATCTGGAGCGGATATTGCGGCCCGCCATTGCCTCCATCGCGGTTTCAAGCTAGCGACAGGCCGCTCAATCGGGGAACTTTGGGCGTGCCCACGCCAATTTCGGGAGTTGGACCTTTGATGATCACCCGCCGCGTCTTCACCACGATGCTTTCGCTGACCGGACTTGCCGTGGCTGCCGGGTTGTCGCCGCTGCGGCTTATCACCGAGGCCATGGCGCAGAGCGCCTCCGATGTCGCCAAGCCGGTGTCGCTGCCCGACATGGCGCTCGGCCCGGACAACGCCGCCGTCACCATCACCGAGTTCGCCTCGATGACCTGCCCGCATTGCGCGGCCTTCAACGAGCAGGTGTTCCCGAAGATCAAGAAGGAATTCATCGACACCGGCAAGGTACGCTACATCTTCCGCGAGTTCCCGCTCGACATCAAAGCCGCCGCCGGCGCGATGCTGGCGCGCTGCATCGCCAATGGTGATGCGCCGAAATATTTTGCCGTCACCGACATGCTGTTCCGCTCGCAGGCCGACTGGGTGACGAAGAACACCACGGAGACGCTTGCCCGGATCGGCAAGCAGGCGGGCCTCTCGCAGAGCCAGGTCGAGGCCTGCCTGAAGGACCAGGCGCTGCTCGACAAGATCGCCGCCGACCAGAAATATGCGAGCGAGGTCCTGAAGGTCGATTCGACGCCGACGTTCTTCATCAACGGCGAGAAGATCAAGGGCGAGGCCTCGTTCGAGGAATTCGCGAAGAAGATCAATCCGCTGTTGAAGAGCTGATCTTCACGCTTGATCCTGATTCGCGCCTCAAAAGCCTTGGGAAAAGCGTTGCTGGCCGGTTGCCCTTGAGCACCGGCACAGCCATTGTCGCTTGTGCATAAGCCGCTCGAAGCGGTAGCCCAGACACCGACATTTGCCTTCTATGGTATTGTCACGGCAGGGAGATTCGCGTCCTGCCAACAGAGAAGCGTGTTTTATGAAGATCACTCGCCTGCGCCTTCATGGCTTCAAGTCCTTCGTTGAGCCCACCGACTTCGTGATCGAAGCGGGCCTCACCGGCGTCGTCGGACCGAACGGCTGCGGCAAGTCGAACCTGGTCGAAGCGCTGCGCTGGGCGATGGGCGAGACCTCGCACAAATCGCTGCGCGCCGCCGACATGGACGCGGTAATCTTCGCCGGCTCCGGCAATCGTCCCGCGCGCAACCACGCCGAAGTGACGATGACGATCGACAATGCCGATCGCACCGCGCCGGCGGCGATGAACGACAGCCAGCTTCTCGAAATCTCCCGCCGCATCGAGCGCGAGGCCGGCTCGGTCTATCGCATCAACGGCCGCGACGTGCGCGCCCGTGACGTGCAGATCCTGTTCGCCGATGCCGCCACCGGCGCGCGCTCGCCCGCCCTCGTCCACCAGGGCAAGATCGGCGAGATCATCCAGGCCAAGCCCGAGCAGCGCCGCCGCGTGCTCGAAGATGCCGCCGGCGTCGCCGGCCTGCACGCCCGCCGCCATGAGGCCGAGCTGCGGCTGAAGGCGGCCGAAACCAACCTCACCCGCGTCGAGGACGTGATCGGCCAGCTCGCAGGGCAAATGGAAGGCTTGAAGAAGCAGGCCCGTCAGGCCGTGCGCTATCGCGAGGTCGCGGCCAAGGTCCGCAAGGCCGAGGCGACGCTGTTCCATCTGCGCTGGATCGGCGCGCATGCCGAGGTCAATGATTCCGGCCACACCCATGATCTCGCCGTGCGCGAGATGGCCGAGCGCACCCAGCATCAGGCCGAAGCCGCTCGCATCCAGGCGATCCGCGCCGCCGGGATGCCGGCGCTGCGCGATGCGGAAGCGCGCGCTGCGGCAGGCCTGCAACGGCTTACCAATGCACGCGAACTGCTCGACCGCGAGGAAGAGCGCGCCAAGGAGCGCGTTACCGAGCTCGAGCGCCGGCTGGCCCAGTTCGAGGGCGATATCGCCCGCGCCCAGCAGCAGACCATGGACGCCGACGTCGCGCTTCAGCGGCTCGACGCCGAGGATCTGGAGCTGAAGGAAGAGATCAAGTCGCGCGTCGAGAAGCGCTCCGGCGTCGATGAGCGCGTGTCCGAGGCCGAGGCGACGCTGACTGAAGCCGAGCAGCAGTTCTCCGAGCTGACCACGGCGCTCGCCGACCTCACCGCCAAGCGGAATCAACTCGAAGCCAACGTCCGCACCCACCGTGACAAGCTCGCCCGGCTCGACCAGGAGATCGCGAACGTCGCGGCGGAGGAGCAGAAGCTTGCCGAGGAGACCGGCGGCTTCGGTGATCTCGACGAGTTGACCGCTGCGGTCGAGAACGCCGAGCAGACTCTGGCGGCCTCGGAGGCCGCAGCGCAGGACAGCGAAGCCGCGCATGTGGCCGCGCGACAGACGCTGGAATCCTCGCGCTCGCCGCTGAACGAGGCCGACAAGCGCGTGCAGCGCCTGGAAACCGAGGCGCGCACGATCTCCAAGATCGTCAACGGCGAGACCAAGAATCTGTGGCCACCGATCATCGATGGCATCACCGTCGACAAGGGCTTTGAAAAGGCGATCGGCGCCGCACTCGGCGACGACCTCGATGCCCCCGTCGATCCCTCCGCGCCGATGCGCTGGACCAATGCCGGTGTCACCGAAGGCGATCCGGCCTTGCCCGAGGGCGTCGTGCCGCTCTCGAGCCACGTGCAGGCGCCGATCGAGCTGGCGCGTCGTCTCGCCCAGATCGGGGTGGTGCCGCGCGAGCGCGGCGCCGAGCTCGTCTCGAAACTCAAGACCGGCCAGCGGCTGGTCTCGCCGGAAGGCGACGTCTGGCGCTGGGACGGTTTTGTCGCGGCGGCTCACGCGCCGACCGGCGCCGCGCGGCGGCTCGCCGAGCGCGCCCGCCTCGTCGACATCGAGAACGAGCTCGAGCAGGCCCGCATCGACGCGCAGATCAAGCGCCAGGCGCTGGAGAATGCCGATTCCGAATTGAAGATGGCCGCCAGCACCGAAGGCGCCACCCGCGAGGCCTGGCGCGCCGCGCAGCGCGAGCTCAACGCCGCGCGCGAGCGCCACGCCACCGCGGAGCGCGAGATCAACCGTCGCGCTGCGCGCAAGTCGGCGCTGTCGGAAGCGCACAGCCGCCTCGCCGCCGACCGCGCCGAGGCCGAGGCCGCGCATGAATATGCGGCCGCCGCGATCTCCGAGCTGCCGTCGAGCGAAGACACCGAAGTCCGGCTCGCCGCCGTGCGCAGCGACATCGAGGGCCATCGCCGCATGGCCGCCCAGGTCCGCGCCGAGGCGCAGGCGCTGGCGCGCGAGGCTGAGCTTGCCGACCGCCGCGTGCAGGCGATCCTCGCCGAGCGCACCGAATGGCAGAACCGCAAGGAGAGCGCAGCCTCCCACATCGACACCATCCAGGCCCGCATTACCGAGGTCTCGATCGAGCGCAGCGATCTCGAGAACGCGCCCGCGGTGTTCGCCGAGAAGCGCAGCGCGCTGATCAACGAGATCGAGTACGCCGAGAATGATCGCCGCGTTGCCGCCGACGCGCTCGCCGAAGCCGAAACGGCGATGGCCGAGACCGATCGCGTCGCAAAGCTGACGCTCGAAGCCTTGTCGAGCGCCCGCGAGGCGACAGCGCGTGCCGAGGAGCGCATGGAAGGCGCGCGGCGCCGGCTGGAAGACATCGAGCGCGAAATCCGCGACATGCTGGAGGTCGAGCCGCAGGCCGTTGCCGGCCTTGCCGAGATCGAGCCCGGCGCCGAGCTGCCGTCGCTGCACGAAATCGAGGAGGACCTCGAAAAGATGCGCCGCGACCGCGAGCGTCTCGGCGCTGTGAACCTGCGCGCCGAGGAAGAGCTCAAGGAGGTCGAGACTCAGCACACCAGCCTGACCACCGAGCGCGACGACCTCGTCGAAGCCATCAAGCGGCTGCGCCAGGGCATCCAGAGCCTCAACAAGGAGGCCCGGGAGCGGCTGTTGACCTCGTTCGAGGTCGTCAACAACCACTTCAAGCGCCTTTTCGTCGAGCTGTTCGGCGGCGGCGAAGCAGCACTGCACCTGATCGAAAGCGACGACCCGCTCGAGGCCGGCCTCGAGATCATCGCAAAGCCCCCGGGCAAGAAGCCGCAGACGCTCTCGCTGCTCTCGGGCGGCGAGCAGGCGCTGACCGCGATGGCGCTGATCTTTGCGGTGTTCCTCACCAATCCATCGCCGATCTGCGTGCTGGACGAAGTCGACGCGCCGCTCGACGACCACAACGTCGAACGGTACTGCAACCTCCTGCACGAGATGACCAGCTCGACCGACACGCGCTTCATCATCATTACGCACAATCCGATCACCATGGCGCGGATGAACCGGCTGTTCGGCGTCACCATGGCCGAGCGCGGCGTCTCGCAGCTCGTGTCGGTGAGCCTGGCCGAGGCCGTGGACATTCTCGACCAGAACGTGGCGTGACGATTTCTGCGTCATTCCGGGGCTCGCCACCGGGTCCGCGCAAAGCGCGGCCCGATGACAGGCTCCGCGAGAACCCGGAATCTCGAACCATAAGCATTGACGTCATCATCCGCCAAGGCGGATGATCCAGTACGCCGCGGCTTCTCGGTTAACTGTCACTGTCTCGGAATACTGGATGCCCCGCCCGCGCGGGGCATGACGATGGAAGATGATCTCACCGACGCTCCCCGCCGAGCTCAAAGCCGCACTTGATGCCAAGCTCATAGGCTTTTCCCGCACCGATGCCGCGCAGCGGGCCGGGCGCATCTCGAACACCTATCGCGCAGGCGGCGGCTCCGGCACGATCAAGTCGGACGCCGATGCGCTGGCCTATGCACTCGCGCGCATGCCCGCGACCTATGCCGCCGTGGCCGCGAGCCTCAATGCGCTAACCGAGATCGCGCCGGAGCTTGCCCCGGAAAGCCTGCTCGATGTCGGCGCAGGTCCGGGCACCGCGAGCTGGGCGGCCGCGGAAGCCTTTGCTTCGTTGCAATCCTTCACCCTGCTCGACGCGAACCGCACATTGAGCAGCCTGGCGCTCGAGCTTGCGCAGGACAGCAGGCGACTGGCCGACTGCCGCTATTTGCCTGGCGACGCGGGCACGAACCTCGCAGAAGCGGCGCCCGCCGATCTCGTCGTCGCGAGCTACGTGATCGGTGAGCTCAGTGAGCACGACCAACGCGCGCTCGGCGAGGCCATGTGGGCGAAAGCCCGGCACGCTCTCGTCGTGATCGAGCCCGGCACACCGGCCGGCTATGCGCGCATCCTTGCGCTACGCCAGCAGCTGATCGCATCGGGCGCGCATGTCGCGGCGCCCTGCCCGCACGACAAACCCTGCCCGCTCACAGCGCCCGACTGGTGCCATTTCGCCCAGCGCCTGCCGCGCTCGCAGGCGCACCGGCAACTCAAGGGCGCCGAGGTCCCCTTCGAGGACGAGAAGTTCATCTATGTGGCGCTGACCCGCGCGCCTGTCCCCGCGCGCTTTTCGCGCGTGCTGGCAGAGCCTGATATCGGCAAGGCCGAGATCACGGCAAAACTCTGCACCGAAGAGGGCGTCGAGCTTGCGAAGGTGCCGCGCCGGGACAAGGCGGCCTATGCGGGTGCCCGTCGCTGGCGCTGGGGCCATGCCGTCATGGCCGAAAGTTAACTTCGATCGGTGCTTTTCCCTTGAACTGGAATGGGCCCGCGCCCGACCAAGCCTTACTTGCCTTTTGCCTGCCTTCTCGAGCCGGCCTGCCGCCCGGCGTCATTTTAGTCTACGCTATCCGCCTTCTTCCCCCTTCAGGAGTTCTCCATGTCGACCGGCTGGATCGTTCTCGGCGTCATCGTCGTCCTCGTGCTGTTCGCCTTCGGCGCCTATAACCGCCTGGTGGCGCTGAGCCAGCGCGTCGGCCAGGCCTTTGCCGATATCGATGTGCAGCTCAAGCAGCGGCATGACCTGATCCCGAACCTTGTCGAGACCGTGAAGGGCTATGCCGCGCATGAGCGCGGCACGCTCGACGACGTCATCAAGGCGCGCAATTCGGCGATGTCGGCGCAGGGGCCGGCGCAGGTGTCCGCGGCCGAGAACCAGCTCTCCGGCGCGCTCGGCCGGCTGATCGCGCTATCGGAGGCCTATCCGGATCTCAAGGCCAACGCCAATTTCCAGCAGCTCGCGAGCGAGCTCTCCGACCTCGAAAACAAGATCGCGGCGAGCCGCCGTTTCTTCAACAACGCGGTCCAGGAATACAACACCGGCATCCAGCAGATGCCCGCCGCCTTGTTCGCCGGCATGTTCGGCTTCACCCGCAAGGAGTTCTTCGATCTCGGCGCAAGCCGCACCGAGGTCGAGGCGGCGCCGCAGGTCAAGTTCTGATCTGAAACGATAGACCGGCAGGACAGCGCGCCATGGCCGCGTATGGTCTCTACACGCATATCGCCTCGAACAAGTTTCGTTCGATGGTGCTGCTCGCGGGGCTGTTCCTGCTGGTCTACGTGCTGGTCTACGCCGGCGCGCTGATCGCCGAAGTCGTCATCAACGGCAATCAGCCCGTCGCCTACTACCTGACCCGCGCCTTCTCCGACCTGATCAAGGCATCGCCCTTCGCGACCGCCGCGGCGATCGCCTGGATCGTGATCGCCTATTTCTTCCACCAGTCGATGATCGACGCCGTCACCGGCGGCCGCGACGTGACAAGGCAGGAAGAGCCGCGGCTCTACAATCTCCTCGAAAATCTCTGCATCTCGCGCGGCATCACCATGCCGAAGCTGAAGATCATGGAGAGCCCGGCGCTGAACGCGTTCGCGACCGGCCTCAACCCGCGGCAATATGCGATCACCGTCACCACGGGTCTGATGAAAGCGCTGAACGACCAGGAGATCGAGGCGGTGCTGGGCCACGAGCTGACCCACATCAGGAACGGCGACGTACAGCTGATGGTGGTCGCCGTGATCATCGCCGGCGTGGTCGGCTTCTTCGGCGAGTTGTTCTTCCGCCTGTTCACCAGCTTCAACTGGAGCTCCGGCTCCGGCGGCTCGTGGTCGTCGGGTTCGTCCTCCTCGTCGCGATCGTCCTCCTCCAGCGACAGCAAGAGCTCCGGCGGCGGCGCGGTGGTGGTCATCATCATCGCGGTCGTGCTGATCGTGGTGGCCTGGCTGGTGTCGCAGGTGGTGAAGCTCGCGCTGTCGCGTTCGCGCGAATTCCTGGCCGATGCCGGCTCGGTCGAACTCACCAAGAATCCCGACGCGATTATCTCGGCGCTGCGCAAGATCGACGGCCGCGGCGAGCTGCCGGGCGCGACCTCCGCCGTGATGGAGCTTTGCGTCGACAATCCTCGCGAGGGCTTTGCCGATTTGTTCGCGACCCACCCTTCCGTGGACTCGCGGGTCAAGGCGCTGGTCAATTTTGCCGGTGGCCATGATCCGGGCCCGCTGCCGCCGCCGTCGGAGGAGTCCGAAGCGGACGCGCAGGCGGAACGGCAGGATACCCCGCCGGCGCTGCCCACCGGTCCCTGGAACGATTCCGGCACGCCGCCGGCCGATGCCACGCAGGATACCGCGCCCAGCCGCTCCGGAACCCCCGTCGGCAATCCAATGGGGCCCTGGGGCCATCATTGATCGCACAATTCGCGACGTCACGAGGCCGGACGTGCGGGGATTCCGTTGCGATTGGGAAAAACCTCGGGAATTGCCGCAACGAGGCCGCGAGGAATTGAATTCTCCCTTGTTTCTGCCATGTTCGCGCCCAACAGCAGACTCGGGACATCGATTTGCGACCCGGCCGATCGCAACCAGCGATCGGCGGGCGCGCGTTAGGGGACAGCAATGGCAAAGCCGGCAGTGGTTGTGGTGGGCGCGGACAAGGGCGGGGTCGGCAAGACCACGGTTTCGCGCACCTTGCTCGATTATTTTTCCGCCAACAACGTGCCGACCCGCGCGTTCGACACGGAATCCCCGCGCGGAACCCTGAAGCGCTTCCATCCCGACATCACCGAGATCGTCGATATGACGACGACGGCCGACCAGATGAAGATCTTCGACACGCTCAATGCGGTGAGCCCGTCGGTGACCGTGATCGACGTCCGCGCCGGCCTGCTCTCGCCGGCGCTGGCTTCGCTGCGCGACATCGGCTTCCTCGACGCCGCCAAGGCCGGCCAGATCACCTTCGCGGTGTTCCATATCCTGGGGCCCTCGATCGCATCGCTGGAGGAGATCGCCGAGACGGCGGGTTTCATGACCGGCGCGAAATATTTCCTGGTGAAGAACTTCATCAACGACACCCAGTTCTTCCAGTGGGACCAGGCGACCTACAACTCCTACTTCCACCGCATCAAGGACGCGACCGAGCTGACCATCCCCAAGCTCAACGAAATGGCCTATGAGCAGGTCGAGGTCTCGTCCGTTCCGTTCCTGAAATTCGTCGCCAACAAAGGCATCCACGACGAGGCCGCGAACTATTCGTTCGTGCTGCGCGGCTATGTCCGGCACTGGCTGGCGAACGTCTGGAGCGAGTTTGACCGCATCCGGCTGACCGACATCGTCGGCTCCAAGCCCGCCGCCCGCAGCAGCGAAAAATAGTTGCGGGCAAGCCGCGGATGCGGCTGGATTGGGCGCCGGACCCGCCTGATATAGCTGCTAATGGCCGCCACGCCCGTCTACATCATCTGCTCTCCCCGACCACAGGTCGGCAAGACGCTGCTTGCGCGCTTGCTGACCGAATTCCTGCTGCTCAAGAACGGTGATGTCGCGTCCTTCGACGTCAATCTGAAGGAGCCGTCGCTGCTCGACTATCTGCCGAAGGTCACCGAGACGGCCGACGTCATCGATACCTACGGCAAGATGCAGCTCATGGACCGCGTCATCGTCGATGACGGCCTCGCCAAGGTCATCGACCTCGGCTTCCACGCCTTCGACGAGTTCTTCAAGATGACCGACGAGATCGGCCTGTTGAAGGAAGCCGCACGGCGCCACGTGGCGCCGATGATCCTGTTCGTCGCCGACACCGACCGCGTCTCCGGCCGCGCATACGAGATGCTGCGCGCACAGATCCCGCGGATCAACCTGATCGTCGTGGACAATGAATACGTCGTGCGCGGCGAGCTGCCGCCCGCCATGGCCGGCGGCAGGCTGTTCCGCCTGCCAGCGCTGCCGGGCTTCCTGAAGACCTATATCGACCGGCTGACCTTCTCCTTCACCGGCTATCTGCGCCAGGAGAAGGATTCGTCGACCGAGCTGCATCAGTGGATCCGGAGGAATTATCTCGCCTTCCGTGAGCTCGAGCTCAGCCTGATCCTGCAACAGTCCTAATTTTTTACCCGGGTAATATTGACCGGCCGCCCGGCGCTCTGTATGACCCCGCGCGACACCCTCCCCCGCGAGACCCAAGCCCATGAGCATCGACCGAAAGGCCGCGATCGCCGCCTACAAGGAGCGCAAGACCGCCGTCGGCATCTACGTCGTCCGCTGCGCGGCGACGGGCGAAGCCTGGGTCGGCCAGACGCTGGATCTGGAGAAGATCCCCAACCGGATCTGGTTCACGCTGCGCCAGGGCGGGCATCCCTGCCGCGCCCTTCAGGCAGCCTGGAACGCGCATGGCGCCGCTGGTCTCAGCTTCGCTGAATGCGAGCGGCTGGATGAGGAGGAGATGAGCTATGTCCGCGATGCGCTTTTGAAGGAGCGCATGCTGCATTGGCTGTCGGAGCTGAGGGCGGAAGCGATCTAAGCGCTCAATGCCCTTCGAACGTCATCAGCGTGCGCACCGGCACGTCCATGGCGCGCAGCTTGGCGGCGCCGCCGAGCTCCGGCAGGTCGACGATGAAGCAGGCCGCCACCACGTTGGCGCCGATCTGCCTGAGCAGCTTCACCGCGCCCTCGGCAGTGCCGCCGGTGGCGATGAGGTCATCGACCAGGATCACGCGCTCGCCGGGCGCGACCGCATCCACATGCATTTCCATCTCGTCGATGCCGTATTCCAGCGAATAGGCGATACGCACCGTGGTGTGCGGCAGCTTGCCTTTCTTGCGGATCGGCACGAAGCCGGCCGAGAGCTGATGCGCCACCGCGCCGCCGAGGATGAAGCCGCGCGCCTCCATGCCGGCGACCTTGTCGATCTTGTTGCCGGCCCAGGGATGCACGAGCTCGTCGACCGCGCGGCGGAAGGCGCGCGCATCCGCGAGCAGGGTTGTGATGTCGCGAAACATGATCCCGGGCTTTGGATAGTCCGGGATGCTGCGAACGCTTGCCTTCAGATCGTAGTCAAAGGTCATTGGTGCCTCTCAATCGACGCCCGCATTCAGCCGGAATGCGTTCTCGACAATTCTTAAACCGACCTCGCCGCCGAGCGACATCAGCGATTCCGGGTGGAACTGCACGCCGGCGACCGGCAACGTCTTGTGCTCGAGCGCCATGGCGACGCCGTCCTCGGTGCTCGCTGTCACGGACAGGACATCCGGCATGCTGTCGCGCTCAACATACAGCGAATGATAGCGGCCGATCACGATCTCGTTCGGCAGATTGCGCATCAGGCGCCCACCCCGCACCTGAACCCGTGACGGCCGGCCGTGGGCGGGATGCGTCAGCTGCCCGAGCTCGCCGCCAAAATATTCACCGATCGCCTGCACGCCGAGGCAGACGCCGAACACCGGCAGCTTGTTCTGAAGCGCCGCGTCGATGGTCTTTTTGATCCCGAAATCTTCGGGCCTGCCTGGTCCGGGCGACAGCACCAGCAAATCCCATGTCTTCTGCTTGAGCATGTCGAGCGCATGCACATAGCGGACCACCGTGACGCTGGCGCCGACCTGGCGGAAGTAATCCGCGAGCATGTGCACGAAACTGTCGTCATGGTCGATCAAGAGCACCCGCTTGCCGCTTCCGGTGGCATCTGGCGCAAAAGTCGACAGCGGCTTGGGCGGATCGCCGCGCAGCGCCTGGAACAGGGCTGCGGCCTTCACCTGGCATTCGCGATCTTCCGCGGCAGGATCGGAGTCGAACAGGCAGGTGGCACCGACACGCACCTCGGCAAGGCCATCCTTCATGCGGATGGTGCGGATGGTCAGGCCGGTGTTGATGCTGCCGTCGAAATTCACCGCGCCGATCGCACCCGCATACCAGCGGCGCGGCGAGCGCTCGTGATCCTCGACGAACTGCATCGCCCAGAGCTTTGGCGCGCCGGTGACGGTGACGGCCCAGGCATGGGTGAGGAACGCATCCAGCGCATCGAAGCCGGGACGCAACATGCCTTCGACGTGGTCGACGGTGTGGAACAGCTTCGAGTAGGTCTCGATCTGCCGCCGCGCCAGCACCTTGATGGTGCCGGGCACGCAGACGCGCGCCTTGTCGTTGCGATCGACGTCGGTGCACATGTTGAGCTCGAACTCGTCCTTCTCCGAGTTCAGGAGCTGGCGGATCTGCTCGGCATCGCCGATCGCATCCGTGCCGCGCGCGATGGTGCCGGAGATCGGGCAGGTCTCGACGCGACGGCCGTCGGAACGCACGAACATCTCGGGCGAGGCCGATACCAGAAACTCGCCGTCGCCGAGATTCATCAGCGCGCCGTAAGGCGACGGGTTGATGACGCAGAGACGCTGGAACACTTCCGCCGGTGAACGCTCGCAGGGTTCGGCGAAGAGCTGTCCCGGCACCGCTTCGAAGAGATCGCCGCGCGCAAAGGCCGCGCGCGCGGTCTCCACCGTCGCCTGATATTCGCCGGGCGCATGATCGGCAAAGCCCTGCCGCGGCGTCTTGAGATATGGGCTGTCCGCGGTCTCGCGCGGCAGGCCCTCGGTCGATCGGCCCTTCCAGCTGAAGTCGTAGCTCAGCACCACGCCGCGACCGGTGGCGCGGTCATAGGCGAGCAGGCGATCGGGGACATAGAGCACGATGTCGCGCTGGTCCTTCTCTCGCGCACGCTTCTGCACGAGGTCCTCGATCTGGAAGACGAGATCGTAGGCAAAGGCGCCGAACAGGCCGAGCAGCCCGTCATCATTGGCGGAGAAGGCGCTGACGAGATCGCGCACCAGCGACATCACGCTGGCGCGACGCGTGCGCTGGTCCTCCTCGACCGGCGCATCGCCGCGGATGATGTGGCCGGCAAGCCGCGAGGCCGTTTTCTCGGAGATGACCACGCAGGGCTCGCGCAGCACGTCGGCGAGGAAGGCGATCAGCACCTGCCCGCGCGCATTCAACGCTTCCAGCTTGAAATTGACGCCCACGGTCTCGAGCTTGAGCGGCGGGTCGGAGAAGCCGAGGTCAAAGCTCTCGTAGCGGCCGGGCACGGTCGTGCCCGACGACAGCACCACGCCGCGGCGGCGGTCGAGCAGGCTGACGAGATCGTCGAGCCGGTTGGCGCCGCCGCTGAACTGCTCCGCCACGCGCGTGATCGCAAGACCCGCGCGGGTCACATAGTCGCTTCTGGCCGGGAGGGCAAAGACTGTCCTGTTCATGTGATCCTCTTGGGCTCCTCTTACGAGACTTGCCGAGGGAACGCCACACAGGACAAACGATCAGGCCGCCGCGCTGCGTTGGCGACCTTCGACGATTTATGGAAAAGAAATCGCACCGGCCACCTCTTAGGAGGTGCGCCACCAAAGACGGGATGGGCGGACGACAGTGCTCATAGGGAACTACACACCATGGCGCGGGGACGGCGTCAAGATGCCTTCCACCTGCCGTAGCCCGGATGGAGCGCAGCCTAATCCGCGGCCGCCAGCATGATTTGAGGCACCCGGATTGCGCTGCGCTCCATCCGGGCTTCTGTAACGGGCCCTGGTTAGTCAATCCCTTTTTGCGTCATCCACTCGCCAGGAACCTGCTTCTGTACGGGATCGGCGCTGTGGCCGTCGCCTGATGGGGTTCTAGAGAGGAGCAGGTCGGCCAATCTACGGAACGCGTGATCACATCGGGGATGCGTCGACAACCCGGATGACGGCCTGACCTGATCCATCGTCCCGGCGAAGGGACTCCGCTTCGGGAAGGCTGGTGTCCTGACCCGCCCGAAACCTTTGTTCGCTCCTCTGCTAAGCC
>NZ_AXAS01000019.1 GCF_000472925.1 Bradyrhizobium sp. Ec3.3 | reverse complement strand
AGATATCGGGCACGTGGTGCTTTCGTGGTTTCCCGCGGACTTTGGTAATCGGCCAAATAAGCTTCACATCAACCGGATACACCTTCAGGTGTCGAGGGATGCCGACCGCCCAGGCCAGCCCGCGCTCCGTTAGCCCTTGTCGAAACGGTGCGCTAAGCCCGTANCCTGCATCGGCCAGCACACATCCAAAGTGCNCGTTGGCTGCCATCGCGCGGTCGATCTCGGCTAAAGCAATTTCCGGCTTGGACCGTGGCGTTCGGTGTTCGACTGGCACGCGAGCGCGCTTCAAACGAGACACGTCGCTTGCCCAACTGTCAGGCAGAAAGAGACGTAACGCGACCATCACTGGCACTTCGCCGCGCGCGAGCGTCAAAGACACCAGCGTTTGGCAATTTGCCGTTTTGCCGAGAGCCGACGCGTATTGAGCCGCAACACCAACCGAGCGTTCGCCCTTCTTCGGCAGTGAGGTGTCGTCAATAACGAGCACCGCATCGCTACCGCCGACAAGTCGGTCCGCCCGGTGGAGCAGCTCCGTCTCCAGCGGCGTCGCGTCCCAGACACCGTCCGCAATGAAATGGTGCAGCTGGTCGTAGTTGCCCGTGGCAAGGCGCTCCGCCATCGGCTGAACGCTCTTGCGATCGCCAGGACCGATCAATCCCGCAACATACAGAGGACACATGCGCTGCCGAGTCTTATGACCCAGCCGGTCCAAGAACGGCATCAGCCAGCGTTCAAGTTCGTCTTCCCATCCCGTCATGGTCAGCCCTCCAAGAGCCGACCACCCATGAATCATTGAAAAATTGATTCGGGAATCCTATAAAGCACGGCAAAACCGACAATCTGCCAAAGTAGTGCTAGGCCGTGTACCCATAAACCCAGCGACGTGATGCGACGAACGCAATGTCCGCTTTGCCCCCTATAGCGGGCGAGTTCGTGCGGCAGCGCAATATGTCGCGATGGGCCAATCGCGTCGTTTTGGACCGCTCTTAGGCAGGTCCGATCTACCCTTCAAAGGCGACATGAGGCGACAGACGGATTCAATCGCATCCGCAAACGTCGAACTTTTGATCCCGGCTGCTCATCACCTTGGGTCAGTTCGGCCGCTGCTTCGGGGGCATCGAAGCCAAAGTGGATGACCAAGTGCCGTTGGCTTGCTTTCGCCGAAGGTGGTGGAGAAGCCGGGGTATGTGATGGGGATCGTGCGGGAGCGAGCGTGACTCGCTCGCATCACGCTGTGAAGCATGAACGCTGCTAGCAGCCACTTCAATTCGTCGTGGTCTTGCCGCCGCGCATGGACACGAGCTTTTCCTCACGAAATCGGAGAATGAGCCATGCGGTCTCATCGAAACCGTCTGCGAGCTTTCCGTCGTGAGAATACACCATCTGAGCAGCTTCCGACTTCGACGGCGGTCCCAGCGCCGAGACTACCTCCAAACGCGACATACCCAAATGCAGCTTGCCATCGAAGACGAGGGGCGCGAACTTTTCCGGGATGATGGCGCAATCGGTCGAGGTCTCGGTGTCTTTCTCGGTGAGCTCTTCAACGATCTCTGTGACGAGATGGTCCGGGCCGCCCATCTCTCCGCTGGACACGACCCATAATCGATGCTGCGCGCGCCTATAACACAGCCAATAGATGCTACCTGCAGCGTCGCCCTGGTGTTGGATGGTCCCTTCGCCCACGGCTTTGCGGACCGCGCCGAGCGGCGTCTTCTCGAAGCGGCCGGCGAATGCGCCTAGCGAAAAGCGGGTCGCCAATCTCTTCACGACCGTCGGCGGCACGCGCTCGAACGCATGTTCGTCGACTGGCGGCGGCGATGCCTGCGCGGAGCAGTCGTCCGCGGGGATCGCGAAAAGGAGAAGCAGCAAGAAGAGCGTCTTTCGACCATCAACTCCGAATTGCCTTACATCGGAGATTGAGCGCTTCTGGAATAGCTCCTTTCCTTTGGCAAGGATGGCGTCAACATCGAGGTCTTTGACGCGGCCAACCGCTCTGTCCGCCAGTCCTTTATATACTTCTCGCCTCAGCAGGTCGCGCCCAGGCGTCGAGAGTGCGGGCGTCAGTTTCTGGGTGTCGGACACGTCAGACTATCTCCTGCGATGAAGAACGGCACAACATACCATAACTGACGTGTGGAGGAGCCTCCCTCACCCCACCGCCTTCAGTTGGCTTTGGCCGGCCCACTTGCTCCTCGAATGCTCTCGACGTCATCAAAAATGCTTGATTCATCACCCAGACTTGGCGGTGCCAAATCGGTGCCACGCGATTTTTGGAATTACAGTGCCAGTGCACTCAATTGACGACGAGCAGTTTGGTGCACCGTAATCGACCGCAATCGCGTAATCGAACGTGGTGGCAGGGTCTCACCAGCTGTCGACCATGCTTACAAAACAAAGAGCCCCGGCCATTGCCGGGGCTCTTGTCGCTGAACTCGGTTTGCGAGCCTCAGGGCCGAACTCCACCAAAGTCAAACAGGTAGTTGGCGCCAACCTTGAAGACCTGCTTGGTCGCACTCAAGGTCGTAGTGCCGGGCACAGAGCAGGTGCTCGTGCATTCGGTAAAGCTGACCTCCTTGGCGCCGAAACCCATGTAGTCGTATTCGGCCTTGACGGTCCAATTGCGGGTCAGGGCATGCTCAATGCCGACGCCAACGAGGAAGCCGTCCAAAGTGCCCTTTGCTGAGGTGGTGGTCGTGGTGAGGCTTCCAGTCGAGCAGCAAATGCTGGTCGAGGCCTGCTTAAATTCGCCCCAAGCCCATCCGCCCTTCCCGTAGATCAGCGTACGATCGAAGGTGATGCCGACACGAGCAGCAATGGTGAAGTCGTCGGTGCCACCACCAATGAAGGCCACTACCATGTAGCCCATACAAATGTTGTCGTCGAATGCGATCAAGAATTAACGACCACATTCGACGGCGAGAAGGTCGGTCGGTTGTTGATCACGCACTTGCACTCTCATGCAACTCCCCTCCTCCGCTACGACATTGGAGATTTTGGAAAGCTGCATCATCAGTGCCCTTGCGGACACAACGGGCCCACGATTTCTCACATCTATGGAAGAGGAAAGCACTTTCTGCGGCACCCCGATGGGAGGTATCTGCCTTTTTATCTGTCCCCTCGGGTACTGCGCGAAGCGGTCGAGTTCAAGGAATGCCGGTTTCGACAGGAATCGATCGATACCATCACGGTGGAAATTGGAGGCCGAGAGATCCTCACTCCTGAAGAAGAGGAAAAACTCAGGGCAACCGTGATTGCAGCCGCCGAACCCGCGTTCAAGGTGGAGATCAAGCCCGTGAAAGAGATCGACTGGTCCAACAACCTGAAGCAGCTTTTTTTCTCGAGCTCGGTGGTTTGAACGAGACGCCACGGCTCGTCTTACCGGAATTGCCGTATCATTCGCGGCAAGCCGCTCAATCAGGGACACATGTCTTTCGGGCTTTGTCCCAAACTCCATCCTGACATGGGATATCCACAAAATCGGCGAGGAGATTGGCCGCAAGCAGCGCAAGACCGACGAGCAGCAGGGTAGCCAGAGCGATAAGCCACTTTCTCATTCCAAGAATCTTCTCATTCCAAGAATCCTGCTTCCGCGCCCTCCCGTGATTGCGGAGCATTCAACTGACGCCGCTGTCGCAAGGTCATTGCCGCAGCATGACGCCTCGCTTGTGTCGAGCATTCTCGACCGCCTTGCGCAATCCCTTTTCCTCCGCTGTCCCGAACCGACCTATCACGTCGTCATAGACCGCGACGGCTTCCTCGCGCCGGCCCAATTGTTCGAGCGCGGCGCCCTTGCTGACGAGAGCGTCCGCGATCGTTTCGTGCAACTCCGCCTCGAGCAATTTCACGCTCTCCGCCGTCCCGACCACGTCCACCGCGCCGAGCCGCTGGACCACATCGTCATAGATCGCGATCGCTTCCTCCTCGCGGCCCAACTTGCCAAGTGCTACGCCTTTGCCGACGAGGGCCTTCGCGACCCACTCGCATTCCATCGCTTCGATTTCAGTTTTGAACCGGCTCACCACGTCGTCATAGAGCGCGATCGCTTCCTTGTTGCGGCCCAAATCTCCGAGGGTGTCGCCCTTGCGGACGAGGGCGTTCGCGACCACGCAGAGAAAGTACGAATCGGTTTCAGTTCCAAGCCGGCTCACCACGTCGTCATAGACCTGGACCGCTTGCTCGCTCCGGCCCGATTGCCCGAGTATGTCGCCCTTATAGAGAAAGGGCCTTCGACACCCATTCGTGCGACGATGTCCTGAACCGGCGCACGATATCGTCGAAGGTCGCCAGTGCTTCCTTGCGCCGGCCCAGTTCTGCAACTGCTACGCCCTTGTCGTAGAGCGCCTTCGCGACTTGCTCCTGCAAGTCTGGCTCGCTCACCGCCCCGAACCGTCTTACCACCTCGTCATAAACAGCGACCGCTTGTTTTTTCCGGCCCAATTGTCGTAAGGCGCCGGCCTTATCAAACAGGGCCTTCGCAGCCATCATGCGCAACTCCGGCTCGCCCGCCATCCCGAACCGGCGTACCACGTCGTCGTAGATCGCGATCGCTTCCTCCTTGCGGCCCAATTGTCCGAGCAATGAGCTCATGTCAAACAGCGCCTCCGCGGCCTCCGCGCGCAATCCCTTTTCCTTCGCTGTCCCGAACCGCCGGACCACACCGTCATAGGCCGTGATCACCTCCTCGTTGCGGTCAAATCGTTTGAGTGCGTAGCCCTTTTCGTGAAGTGCCCTCGCGGCCTTCTTGCGCAACCGCGCCTCGCTTGCTGTCCCGAACCGCCGCACGACATCGTCGTAAGCAGCGATTTCCTCGTCGTTGCGATCCAGTAGCCCGAGGGTGGTGCCCTTGTCGACAAGCGCCTCCGCGACCTCATAGCGCAATGCTGGCTCGGTCGTCGTCCCGAACCGGCGCAGGAGATCGTCGAGGACCGCGATAGCTTCGTTGAAAGCTTCGTTTCGTTGACCCGGGTTGGCTCGGATCATGGCCTTGTAGCCCGAGTAGCCTAGGGCCATGGCCTTGCTACGCAGCGCCTCCGCGACCTTCACGCGCGAGCTGGCGTCGTCGGACGTGCCGAACCGGCGCACGATATCGTCGTAACGTGCGATCTCTTCGTCGGTGCCGCTTGATTGTGCGATGCTCCCGCTAGCGGTCTGCGCTAGGGCGGCGTCTATCCCCGCAAGAGCCGAACCAACCAATACGATCGCGAGAGCGGCCAGCCAGCGGTTGAGGCGGTTGAATGAGAGGGTGGTGCGGCGAGATTGCGGCAATGCCATGTTCGGTCCAACGACTAGCAGATTTTGACGGCCCTTTTTGTCGCAGTTGCAGAGGCTGCGGTTCAGAGATGGCGGGGAGAAGTGATTTTCCGGCGTTCGTGGCCGCGTCGGCTATGTCTGGGATACGCTGTTGCTGTAGGGTACAGCCGGCGTCACTTGGGGCAGGACGGAATTGCGGTGACACCCATTCGCCGGTCGGTCGTCAAGGGCGCGGCCACCTTCTTTTGGCTGCGCGAGTTGCCAAGTTCTTCATTGCATTGTTTACACCGCCCCTCCCCCATCACGGGTCGTTTGAACCGGCAGACGACATCCTGCGACGAACAGCGCGGGAAGCGGCCGTTCATCATGCACGGCCGGGTTAATTCATGAGGGCGCTCTTGAAAATCTCATCTACGATCTTCGCCGCCGCGGTGATCCTGCATTGTACGACCGCCATGGCACAGCAACAACAATCGCCGCCTCCCGATCTTGGCCTGCACGAGATCGCCGATTCCGACACGGATCGCTACATCGCAAAGTCCAACGGCGTCGTCGGCCTCCTGAACGCCTCGCTGCGCGGCAAGGAATCCTGGAACAGGTATCTGAGCTGGGTCGATGTGAAGCGCGGCCCGACAGGCAAGGAGCGCATCATCTATGGCCTGTATTCGGTCGGATCGTCGGCCAAGGACGCGATAGAGAAGGCACGCAAGGCAGCGGGCGACAAGCCGGCGATCCCTGCACTCGATGACGCAACGAAGCAGCTCGCCTCGGCCTTCGAAACGCTGATTCCGATCCTGAACGAAGCGGAAGCCTACTACGATCGAAAGGACTATCTTTCCGACAACATGACCGGCGGCAAGGAGCTGCATGAAAAGCTGGTGCCGGCGGCAACGGCGTTTCTCGCTGCGCGCGCCACGACCGAGGCACTGCAGAACCAATTCAAGGACATGCTCGACCGTCAGCAATTGGCGAAGATCGAAAAGGCCGAAGGCAGGAGCGTGCACTGGCACGTACGCAATACCATGACACTGGCGAAGAAGGCCGTCGACCTGATGCCATCGAACCCGAAGGGCGGCGCAGACCTCCAGCAGTTCGATGCAGCGCTTGCGGCTTTCGGCAACGCCGTGCGTGACTTCGACACGGCGATCCGCGAGTCCGGAAAATCCACCCCGATCGATTCGTCTCCGCGAGAGATTCTCGGAAAATTGCGCGAGATGCGCGACAACATCGCCAAGGGCCACGCCGACAACATGACGTACTCGATGGACTATAACGGCGTCATCCAGCGGTATAACATGATGGTGACGATGTCGAACGCATTCCGTTGAATTGACAATATGAAGTGGAAGCAAGAAGCGATCGGGAGTCTTCGGAACAACGGCTGGACAGTGGAGGGTCTACCGAACCAACAGGCGGTACTCCCGCCAGGCCTCGCTTTGCGCTATCCAGACCTTCCATGTGAGTTCGAGCAATTCGTCACCGACCTCTCGTGCTGCGTTGGTCCTGGTGAAGCTACATGGCTTTTGTGCCCCACTGACTATCGAGGCGAAACGCAGTCGGCCTTCGCGTGGAACGAGTTCGAGTTGATGTCACTCGAAGCCGCGGGCGGTGATTCAACGCTGTGCCGATCGATCCGGACCTTTTGGTCCGAACACCTTCCGATCACGCTTTCCGTCGGCGCAGAATACGCGTACTGCGCAATCCGCGTGACCGAACCCGGCTTCGGCACCATCGTTAGTGGTCACGAACCCGAATTCGAAGACGCCACGGTCCAAGCGAATACCTTTCGTGAATTCGTAAGCCGGTTAGCCTCAGCGCCGCTATTACGGTGACAGTTCCAGCACCGCCGGCATGCTGCGCCGGCTGCCGGACCTCCTGAAGTCCGACACGAAAGTGCTGGTGCTGCAGCCAGGCGGTAACGACGCACGGCGCGGCGAGTCGGCTGCGACCGCCGATAATATCGCCGCGATCGGGCAGGCGGCGGAGGCGCGCGGCGTCAAGGTGGTGATGCTGGTGCACCTCGGACGCCTCGCACCATCGCATGAGCGCCTCGCCGACGGGCAGCACTTCAGCGCCGGGGGCCACGCGGCCTTCGCGAGCCAGCTCGCGCCGATGGTGAGCAGCGCCTGCGGGCGCTAGATGTGGTCTTTCAGGATGTTGTCGATCTGGTCTGAACCGAGGAAGCCGGGCCACAACATCTTGTGTTGCGCGTCGACGCATCGGGCTAATCCTACTTTGCATGGGGTTGATTTCGAGAAATATGAAATCGGATCTGCGATCGGGACAAAAGTCTCAAGCTCCGATCGCGTCGCTTCGCACGCCACGACGGAACCTACGGCGCCCCAAAGTCCCTTGGTGTGAAGGTGAGATCCAGCACCTTCCACTCCTCGTATTTGTCGGCCGGCAGCATGGTGTAGGGCTGGCAGGCCTGTAGCGCGGCCTTGGCGGCCTCCATCAGGGCAAGGCCCTTGGCGGGCGATGCGCTGGCCTCGATCAGTGCGGGAACGGTGGCGAGCTGGCCGTCGGTCGTCATGAAGGTGCGCATCTTGATGTGGATGTTGTCGGACGGCGCGATCGTGTCCGGCAGCTTGGCGCAGCTTCGCAAGTGACGGCGGAACTCGGCGATGATATTGGCCGGAAGCTTGGCCGCCTCAGTGGTCGTGGCACCGCCGCTCTCGTTTTCCTTGGGAGCGTCTTTCGACAAAGGCGGCAGCTCCGCGGGCAAGCCCAGCATCACGCCGTATTTGAGGGTGACGTCGGGCTCCGGCGGCGTGTAGCTCGGGGCCTGCGGCGCAGGTTGCGGCTGTGGCTGAGGCTGCGGCTGCGGTTGCGGTTGCGGTTGGGCTTTGGCCTCGCGCTTGGGAGGCGATGGCTGCGGTGAAGGCTGCGGCCGCGGCGAGGCCTGCGGCGCCGGCTGCGGCGATGGCTGCTGTGCTGTTTGTGGAGGCGGTGGCGGCGCGGGCGCCTCCGCCTTGTCCTTCGCGGCCAGCTCGGGCAGCTGAAGTTGCGGCGACGGCGTCGGCTCCGGCTCCTTCTGCTTCAGTTCCTCCGGCGTGACGATGTCCACGGCGATCGTGTCGCTCGGCGGGGCATGGAACGGATGCACCTCGCTGATCAGGACGATCAGCGCCACCAGCGTCCCGTGCACGACGGCCGACGCCGCAATGTCCGTCCGTATGATCCGCCGCCAATCCATGGCCCAACTTCGGTTGCTACCCACGCTCCTAGCATATGGACGTGGCGCCTCAATCCCATTTCGGCGCGAAGCCGAAATCGGTCAACCGGCCCTTGGGATGGGCGAGCGCGGCAATCTGGCTCATCTCATCGTCTGACAATTCGAAGTCGAAGATCTCGATGTTTTCCGAGAGACGTTCGACGCGGGAAGTACACGGAATTGCAACGACGTTCTGCTGCACCAGCCAGCGCAGGCAGATTTGCGCGGCCGTCTTGCGATGGACCCGGCCGATCCTGCCAAGCGTCTCGTCGCTCTTGATGCGGCCCTTGGCGATCGGACTGTAGGCGACGAGCGCAAGGCCGTGCTGGTCGCAGGCCGCCCTCACCTTGGTCTGATCGAGATACGGATGATACTCGACCTGGTCGCAGACCAGCGGCTCCGGACACGCAGCAACCGCCTCTTCGATCAGCGCCACCGTGAAGTTGGAGACGCCGATATGCCGCGTCAGCCCGAGCCGCCTGGCGTGCGCCAGCGCGCCCAGCGTCTCGCGCAGCGGCACGTGGGGGTTGGGCCAGTGCAGCAGCAACAGATCGACCGACGGCAGGCGCAGCCTGACCAGGCTCTCCTTGACCGAGCGCTCGAGATCGTTCGGGGCAAAATGATTGGTCCAGACCTTCGTGGTGATGAAGACGTCGTCTCGGCGCACGCCGGAGGCGCGAACAGCGTCGCCGACCTCGCGCTCATTGTCATAGACCTGCGCCGTGTCGACATGGCGGTAGCCGAGCCGCAGCGCCTGCTCCACCACGCGCGCGCAGGTCCGGCCGCTCAGCTCCCAGGTCCCGAGCCCGAGCGCAGGAATCTTTGCATCATTGGCCTCGACGAACAGCATGAGGAATCCTCTCCTCGCCCGCCCCGGTCGCATTATGGACCCCACGTACGCGGCTGCCAACCGAGGCCGCCGGCATTGGCGTCAGGCCTTGTTGTCAGGCTTTGGCGAGCGCCCGGAAGACCGTGTCGGGCGCATGTGCGATCACCGCGAGCAGCGCCCGTGCGGGTCCACGCGGCGCGCGCTTGCCCTGCTCCCAGTTGCGGATGGTCTCGACGGGCACGCCGAGCTTTGCGGCGAACTCCATCTGGGTGAGACAGGCACGGCGGCGCAGGTCGCGCACTTCAAGCGGGCCGACTTCGCTCGGCGCAGCCGCGCCTTGCAGCGGAAGCTCCTGCCCGTTCCGCAATTCGACGATCCGTCCGTCCGCTTTCAGCCGCAACCGCATGTTCATCCCCAAGTGGAGTGATCATGCACGCTCCGGCTTAAGTTCGGATTAACGATAGCGGGGCACGCGTGCCCCGGACGCAGCGCAGCGCTTCCCTGGCGATGCGAAGCATCGTCCCGTCAGCGGCGCGCTGCAGAGCCTGGGCCCATCTCAACGGGCGGTCCGTGTCGCTGGGTCCCGGTTCTGCGCAGCAGCGCTTACACGCCGCAGCGCGCCCGGGACACGAGACCTATTTCAGCCCGAACCACAAGGTCGCAATGCCGAGGAAGGAGAAGAAGCCAACGACGTCGGTGACCGTCGTGACGAAGGTGCCGGAGGCAACCGCGGGATCGGCCCGCACCCGTTCGAGCCCCATCGGGATCAGAATGCCGCCGAGCGCGCCGGCGACGAGGTTGCAGATGATCGCAAGCCCGATGACCACGCCGAGTCCGGGGATCTTGAACCAGGCCACAGCGGCAATGCCCGTAATCACCGCAAAGGCGAGGCCGTTGACGAGGCCGACGAAGGTCTCGCGCATCACCACGCGCCAGGCATTGGAGGAGCCGAGCTCGCGGGTGGCGAGCGCCCGCACCGCGACCGTCATGGTCTGGGTTGCGGCGTTGCCGCCCTGGCTCGCCACGATCGGCGCGAGCACGGCGAGCGCCACCATCTTCTCGAGCTGCCCCTCGAACAGGCCGAGCACGGACGACGCCAGGAACGCGGTGGCGAGATTGACCAGGAGCCAGTTGAAACGGGCGCGCGCAATGGTCAGCACGCTGTCGGACAGTTCTTCGTCGCTGGTGACGCCGCCGAGCGCCTTCAGGTCCTCGTCCGCCTCCTCCTCGATGACGTCGACGACGTCGTCGACGGTGACGACGCCGACCAGGCGATCCTGGGTATCGACGACGGGAGCGGCAACCAGATTGTACTTGCCGAACATGCGCGCCACCTCCTCCTGGTCCTCCAGGACGGAGACACGGCGGCGATCCTCGTCGCAGAGGTCGGTGAGCGGCACCGGGCGGCGGGTGCGCAAGAGCACGTCGAGCGGAACGGCGCCCTGCCAATGCTGTTCCTTGTCGACGACGTAGATCTCGTAGAAGCGGTCCGGCAGGTCGGGCGTCTCGCGCATGTAGTCGATCGCCTGGCCCACGGTGAAATCCTGGGGCACCGCGATGAACTCGGTCTGCATCCGCCTGCCGGCCGAGTTTTCCGGATAAAGCAGGCTGCGCTCGAGCGCGACGCGCTCGGGCAGCGGCAGCTTCTCCAGGATCTCCTCCTGATCCGCCTCGTCGAGGGTCTCGAGCAGCTCGACGGCGTCGTCGGATTCGAGCTCGCGGACACCCTCGGCGACCGTCTCCGGCGGCAATTCCTCGAGGATCTCCTCGCGCACGGCCTCGTCGACCTCGTTCAGGGCCGAGAAGTCGAAATCGCGCCCCGTCAGCTCGACCAGCCGGACACGGTCGTCCGGCTGCAGCGCCCCGATGAGGTCGCCGAGATCGGCCTCGTGCAGTTCCGCGACGATGGCCCGCAGCTGGGCGCTGTCTGAGGCTTCGATGGCCCGCGCGATCTCCGTGACGAATTCGTGACGAATTTCGCCATCTTCGTTGCGCATGGGAACATGGTCGAGGACCGAGGCCTCGGCGGTTGCGGCAACGTCCATATGTTCGTCCATGGCGCGCCTCGCCGTTTGACAGGATGGTTCAATTGGTTTGAGCTGGGGCTCAGGCAATAGTCACAAGGCAACATCGAGCGCAATGAGAAAGATGCGTCTGCACCAATGGCCCCTGCTGCTCGCTGCCGCGACGGCGGTGCTTGCCGGCATCACGGCGGCGGACGCGGCCGACTGCCCGCGCGAGGATGCGCTCGGCACTGCGCGCGTACTCAGCGTCGATGCCAAGACCTATCCGCGGGTCGGGCTGAAGAGCTTTCCGCAGACCCTGCCGCTCGCCGATCACGAGGTCGTGCTGACCTTCGACGACGGACCCCGGCCGCCGCACACGCAGAAGGTGCTGGCGGCGCTCGCGCATGAGTGCGTGCGCGCCACCTTCTTCCTGGTCGGCCAGTCGTCGGCAGAATCTCCGGCACTGGTCAAACGGATCGCTGCCGAAGGCCATACGGTGGCGCATCACAGCTGGTCGCATCCGATGTCGTCGAAGATCTCCTTCGAGCACGCTAAAGAAGACATCGATCGCGGGATCGAGGCCGACGAGAAGGCGCTCCACGGGATTGCGACCCGCACACCCTCGACCCCGTTCTTCCGTTTCCCCTATTTCGACTCGACGCCCGCAACCCTCGATCTCCTGCAATCACGCGGGATCGCCGTGTTCGGGGCAGACCTTTGGGCCAGCGACTGGGAAGAGATGACCCCGGAGCAGGAATTGAAGAAGGTCACCGAGCGGCTCGAGGCCGCCAGGAAGGGTATCATCCTCTTGCATGACGCGCAGGCGCGAACCGCGGCCATGATGCCCGCGTTCCTGCGGTACCTGCACGACAACGGCTACCACGTCGTTCACATTGTCCCGGCAGTGACGCAAAAGAGCGCCAATGCGCATTGATGCCGGAATGTCACGGCGGCCCAAATTGGGGTGATCGCGGGGCAATTAAGCCTCCGTTCATGCTAGGCCATGCAAATTGGATGGGGACCCGGGCCTGAACCGTTTCGGCCGGGCTTCGACCAAGGTTCTGATATCGCGTGGATGTTCGGTCGCGGATCGCGTACGAGGGCAAACGAAGAGCAATGATCGGTCGTAGAGTTTCCTGCCGGACACGGTCCTGGATCGTCTGCCTCGGATTTTTGACCGCCGGCCCAGCCGCGGCGCTCGCGGCCGACTGTCCCGGCCATCCCGACGCACTCGGCACCTCGCGCACGATCGTGGTCGATCCGCGCGAGCACCCACGCATCGGCACGATGCAGTACCGGGAAACGTTGCCGCTGCGGGATCACGAGGTGGTCCTGACCTTCGATGACGGGCCGCTGCCGAAATACTCGAACCAGGTGCTCCAGATCCTGGCCAATGAGTGCATCAAGGCCACCTTCTTCACCATTGGGGCGCAGGCGCAGGCCAATCCCGAAGGCGTGCGCAAGCTGGTCGCCGCCGGCCATACCGTCGGCACGCACAGCCAAAACCATCCGCTCACCTTCGAGAAAATGCCGATCGAGAAGGCGCAGACCGAGATCGATACGGGCATCGCCTCGGTTACGGCGGCGATGACCGATCCGTCCGCGCTCGCGCCGTTCTTCCGCATTCCCGGCCTGCTCCGCGCCGAGGGCGTGGAGAACCTGCTCGCCTCTCGCGGCATCCAGCTCTGGAGCGCCGATTTTCTGGCCGACGACTGGCGGCACGTCTCGCCCGAGCGCGTCTATCAGCTTGCCATCCAGCGGCTGGAGGCCAAGGGCAAGGGTATTCTGCTCCTGCACGACATCCAGCCGCGCACCGTCGCGGCGCTACCCAAGATCATCCGCGATCTGAAGGCACGCGGCTATCGTATCGTGCATGTGGTGCCCGCCACTGCCGATCGGCCGGCAACGCCGACCGAGCCGGTCGAATGGATGCTGCATCCGGCGAGCGAGAACGTCGCCGTGGTGCGCTGGCCGAAGATTCCGAGCTTCGTCTTCACGCGGAACGAAACGCTGCGGGCCCCGCTGCTGTCGGATCTGAATGCCGAGCTGCCGCGTCAGGCAGGCTCGTCGCATTGGGGCGTTGCGAAGGCCGGCGCGGAGAGCCTGGCCGTTCCGAGCCGGGACCTTTTCGAGATCAAGGAAGGCTCGCTCGAGGTCCTGATGTCCACGTCGGCGTCGCGTCATGTCGCGCGGCTGGCGCGGACCAACGCGGCCGATGCGATCTCGTCAAGAAATGCGAAGGGCCGCGGCCGGGCTGCGGCGGTCGCAACGCATGGTGGCAAGCACCCACCGGCCGCACGCGCCACGGCCAAGCGCATGGCACAAAACGCCAACGCAAGCGCGGCACGCCCGACCAAGCTCGCGAGCCTGAAGAAGCGGCCGCAGTAGCCTGGAAGTCGCCTACTGCCGCACGATGGCGGCGACGCAGAGCAGCACGATCAGCGCCAGGAAGAACAGGTCCATATAGGACTTGAGCTCGCCGTCGCGGCGCAGCCGCGCCACGTCGGTCACGATCTGCTTGCGCGCATTGGTTCCGCCGCTGCCGTCATTGATCGGCGCCTGCAGGCGCCGGGTCTCGCCTTCCAGCTTCTCGATCTTCTGGTAAAAATAGAACGCGCGCAGCGTCGAGGCCGCGCGCATGCCGGTGTAGACCAGCACGAGAATCGCGAGCATCGCGCGGTTCGGATACTTCTCCATGAAGTTCAGGCTGAAATAGACCATCGCCAGGAACGCGAAGTTGGTCACGAAGCGGTAGACGAAGCTTAGAAAGACCATGCTGGCTCCAGCGAAGGGCGGCGCGATCGTGCGACGTTGCGAATTGCGGAGATGTTGCACGCAAGCCGGAACGGCCGGCCTGGAATGCTGTGGGTGCTGGTCTACGCCAACTTTGTGCAGCCAAGATTAAGAGTGCCCGCGCGGTGCAGGCCGGGAATCGACCGGGTGGCCGGACGCGCGCGACTGCGCCTTTTAGCTGCGCTTGGCCATATTGCAAGAGAGCCCAGGCGGCTTGCCGCGACGCCGCGCGTAGACAGCGGCGGCCACATCGGCTCAATGGAGATTCGGCGGAAGTCGCGTTACACTGCGCTTGCTACCAGACTTTGCCAGCCGATGTGGGGTCTGCCGATGCCGAAGAAGGGAATCACGGGCCACGACGAATGGGTGCTCACCGAGGCGCTGGCAACCGCGCTGGTCGCGCTGGAGCAGCTCGCGCCAAAGCACCAGCCGCGCGCCCATATGGAAGACATCCGCAAGATGCTCGCCAACGGCAAGGAGCCGGCGACCGTGAGCCTGCACCTCGCCCAGGCCAAATGCCGCCTGTTCCCCGACACCGATCCGCTCGAGATCTACAAGGAATACGGGATCGGCGAGGAATATGGCTGAGCGAAGCCCGAAGGCCCGTCCGGCCCGCGCGTTCCGGAAAACCGGGAAACAAGGAAGGTTGGCCGCTCGGAGATCCTAGAGTGAGGCGATGACGACCAGCACGAGGATCAAGCGCCAATGACCTTCGACATCGGGGCAAGGGTGATGCCGGCCGAGGCGAGGCGCTCGCGCAGGCGCTGTGCCATTGCGACCGCACCCGGCGTATCGCCGTGGACGCAGACGCTGTCAATCCGGGTCGGCAGCCGCGTTCCCGACAGGCAGGTGATGGCGCCATCCTCCACCATGCGAATGACGCGCTCGGAAGCGACCTCCGCATCATGAATCACGGCGCCCGCAAGACGACGCGACACCAGATTGCCGTTGTCGGCATAGGCGCGATCGGCATAGATCTCGCGCACCAGCGGCAGGCCGAATTTCTCGCCTGCCCGCTCGGTCTCCTGACCGGGCATCACCACGAAGATCAGGTTGCGGTCGATGGTGCGGATCGCCCGCGCCACCGCTTCGGCGAGATCGCGGTCCTCGGCGGCGATGTTGCCGAGCGCGCCGTGGGTCTTGACGTGGCGGATGACGTGACCCACGTCGGATGCCAACGCCATCAGTGCGCCCACCTGATAGAGCACGATCTTCTCGATGTCAGCGGGGCGCTCGCCTTGAATGGGCCTGCGGCCAAAACCCCAGAGATCGAGAAAGCCAGGATGCGCGCCGGCCTGCACGCCGTTGGCCTTCGCCTCCGTCAAGGTGCGATGCATCACCAGGGGATCACCGGCATGGAAGCCACAGGCGATGTTGGCGGAGGTGACGGTTCGCAACATCTCGGCGTCATCGCCGAGCGTATAGACACCAAAACCCTCACCCATGTCGCAGTTCATATCGATCAGAGTCATCTCGTCCTCGTTTCGCGCGTGTGCGATATCGACATGGCGTGAGGCGCAGGTCACGAGGAATCCGGCGCGCTGCTTGCATGGAACGGCGTCACTTTTCGAAGAGTAGATGCGCGGCCATAAATCTCATGACGAGCGATCAACCAGCATGACAACCGACGCTCTTTACGCTCTGCCGCGTTTCCGCCGGTCCGGCGACGCAGCACTGACGATCGAAGTCGGAGACGGCATCGACGCGGACGTCAATGCGCGCGTCGTCGATCTCGACCGCGCGCTGACCGAGCGCGCACTGCGCGGTATCGTGGAGATCGTACCGACCTACCGCACGCTGCTGGTCTGCTTCGATCCGACGGTGCTATCGCGACGCGCCGTCGAAACCGGGGTGATGTCGCTGTGGCCACCGGCGCCGCCGGCGGGACAGGTTCGTCGTCGCTGGACCGTTCCCGTCGCCTATGGCGGCGACAACGGGATGGATCTCGACTGGCTCGCGCAGCGCCTCGATACGACGACCGACGACATCGTGGCGCGGCACAGCGCGGCTGAATATCGCGTCTACATGATCGGCTTCATGCCCGGGCTGACCTATCTCGGCGGGCTCGACCCCTTCCTTCACGTCGACCGGCGCCCCGAGCCGAGGCTGGTCGTGCCTCCAGGCAGCGTCTCCGTCGGAGGCCAGCAGGCCGCCATTTCTCCGCCGCTCCCCGCGCCGAGCGGCTGGCACATGCTGGGACGCACGCCGGTGCGCTCCTATGATCCGCGGCGCGAGGCCGAGCCCTTTTTGTTTCGCGCCGGCGATCTCGTTCGCTTTCGTCCGATCGACGGCGCCGAATGTGCTGCACTCGAACGCGCCGCGGAAGCCGGCGAGATCATCGCCGAAAAAGAAGAGCACACGGTGTGAGCGGCGCGATGTCTGTACATCTCGAAGTGATCGAGCCCGGTCTCGCCACGACAATTCAGGATCTCGGCCGTCGCGGCTGGCAACGGTTCGGCATTTCCGAGTCCGGGGCGATGGATCCCGTTGCGCTTGCAACCGCGAATGCGCTGGTCGGCAACACCGTCGGGACTGCTGCGCTCGAAGTCACTCTGGCCGGACCGGTGCTCGCTTGCATCAATGGCGACACGCGCATCGCGCTTGCCGGCGCCGATTTTGCGATGGCGATCGATGGCCGTCCGGTTGCCTCCCACGAGACGCATGATTTGAAATCAGGCCAGCATCTCGTGATCGGCGCGGCGCGGGACGGCGCGCGTGCCGTTCTCGCCGTCTCTGGCGGCTTCCAGATCAAGCCGATGCTCGGCAGCGTGGCGACGCATTCGCGTAGCCAACTCGGTGGGCTGAACGGCGGTCCGCTGCGCAAGGGCGACCTGCTGCCGCTGGCGCTCCCGGGCCTGCCGGGCAGGCCGCATCTCATGGTGTCCCCCACCAACCGCGTCCGACCCAATGGACCTGTCCGCGTCCTCCTTGGCCCGCAGGACGACGCCTTCAGCGCCGAGGGTATCGCAACGTTCCTCGGGTCCGACTACGCTGTCACTCCCTTGTCCGATCGCATGGGTTGCCGGCTCGAAGGACCCCGGGTCGCCCATGCGAGCGCCGTGGGGATCGTCTCCGATGGCATCGTCTTCGGCAGTATCCAGATCCCCGGCAACGGACAGCCGATCATCCTGCTTGCCGATCGCCAGACGACCGGCGGCTATCCGAAGATCGCCACCGTCATCTCCGCAGATCTTCCCCGGCTGGCCCAGCTTCGCCCTGGTGAGCGCGTCCATTTTCAATCGATCGAGGAAGACGAAGCCGTGAAGCTCGTGCGTGAGATGCGACGGCAGATCGATCGTGTGGGCGATTCAATGATCGAGGTCCATGGCGGCAGCAATCTCACAAGTGAGCATCTCCTGGCCAGCAACCTCATCAGCGGCGTGATCTCTGCTCTCGAATGGGTTCAAGCCGATGTCGCGACATCCTAGTTCTGTCTGCCGTTGCGAGATCGACTGACCGTCCCATGCCTAACAGCCTCCTGAAGACAAAGGGAAACTATCCATGGCTTTGCTTAGCGAAACTGCGAGCGGCGTTTACGTGATCGCTGTAACACCGTTTACCGACTCATTGCCGATATCGAACGTCTGATAGCGCGTCAGACTCGCCGCCTCAAAGAACTCAACTGACAGAAACGTCAACAACTGCTGCCGGCGCGAAATTGGTTCGGCGGCCATTTCGATAGCCGCAGCGTTCGTGATGATGCCGCGAGCACCTCGCGATCATCGAGCCCATTGCTGAAGGTGATGCTCCGCCGGCGTTCACGCGCATGCGCGCAGGCGGCCGCTCGGGCGCTTTGATCTTGGCCGGCAATCACCGGCCATGGCCGCGACTGGCGACGATTGGCTCGCGCGGGTTCGCCATCCGCGACAAGGCCTCGATGAAGATCGGTTCCCACGCCCTGATATGACGCCGCAGCAGATCGGCGAGGGCGTCTTCCTCGCCGGCCATCGCAAGCTCGATGATCTGATAGTGCTCCGCGGCGGATTCGTTCTGGCGGGCAAGACCCGCACGCGACTTGATGCCGTAAAGCCGCATCTGATCGCGGAGCCCCATCACCATTTCGGTCAGGCGCGCATTGTCTGCGGCTGCCGTCAGCAATTGGTGAAAGGTGCGATCGGCTTCGAGGTAAAGCCTGATGTCCTCCATCTTGACCGCACGGGCGACCTCGTCGGCAAAGCGAACCAGCTCCTTGAGATTTTTCTTCTTGCGCGCGACGATGGTCGCTGCGTGGAGCTCCAGCACCTCGCGCAGATCAAAGAGATTGCGAAGCTCGGTCAAGGTCGGCTCGACCACCTTGAAGCCGCGGTTACGCATCGGCTCGATCAACCCGCTGCGCGCCAGTTCGAGCAGTGCTTCCCGGACCGGGGTCGTCGACACGCCAAGGCTCGCGGCAAGCGTCGGCACGGAATACATCGACCCCGGCATGCTCTGGCCGGAAATAATCTCCGTGCGCACCTGCTGCAGCACCTGCTCCCGCAAATTCTGGTCCATTTCATTCCCGCTTCGTCGGCTCCGGAATCATCCGGCTCGTCCGCGGCACAATAGTCGCGTTTGGCTACGGCACAATAAATGGGCTTGACGAAGGGTATGCAGCAGATGAAACTATGTAGCGCTTTACTGTAATGCGCCACTATTGACCCTTTGGAACGGTGCGGCCTCCCCTATGGCGCAGCGCGTACCCGGCTATTGCACGCTCTGCCGATCCCGCTGCGGCTCGAGCATGGTGATCGAGAATGGGCGACTGATCGGTGTCGAGCCGTTGTCCGGACATCCGACCGGCGGAGCGCTGTGTGCGAAAGGCCGTGCCGCGCCCGAGATGGTGCACAGTCCGCGCCGGCTGACCAAACCGCTTCGCCGGACGGCGCCACGGGATGCTGCCGATCCCGGCTGGACCGAGATTTCCTGGGACGAGGCGCTGGGCGAGATCGCCCAAAAGCTTGGCGATATCCGCAAGACATCCGGTGCCGAAGCGGTGGCCTTCGCCCTCACCACGCCGAGCGGCACGCCGATGGTCGACAGCTTCGAATGGGTCGAGCGATTCATCCGCTGCTTCGGCAGTCCAAACCTGGTCTACGCGATCGAAATCTGCGGCTGGCACAAGGACTTTGCCCATGCCCTGACTTTCGGGCGCGGCATCGGCGTTCCCGATTATGAGCGCGCCGACGCTATCGTGCTATGGGGACACAATCCGGCCCGCACCTGGCTTGCCCAGGCAACACGCGTCGCCGATGCAAGGCGGCGTGGCGCGCGCGTCGCGGTGGTCGATCCCAAACCGAACGGATCCGGGCAACAGGCCGACATCTGGTTGCGTATTCGTCCCGGCGCGGACGGCGCGCTGGCGATGGGCGCGATCCGGCACCTCATCACGACGAGATCGTTCGACGCGGACTTCGTGACGCGGTGGACCAACGGACCGCTGCTGATCGACACCGAGACGGATCGCTTCGTTCGCGCGAGCGAACTCTGGGCTGATCAAGCAAACGACAATTTCGTTGCGCTGGACAGGTCCGGAGCGCGCGCCGTCGATACCCGCGTTGCGGCGTTCGATCCCGGCAGCTGCGAATTGGATGCTTGGGTAACGCTCACCGCGCAGGACGGTCGTACGATCGTTGCAGCGACAGCCTTCAGTCTGCTGACTGCCGAGGCAGCTCCCTATACGGTCGCTCGTGTGGCCGAATTGACCTGGCTCGACGAGAGCAAGATCACGGCCTTCTACGAGTTGTTCGAGAGCTGTCCGCGGCTCGCGTATCATTCCTGGACCGGCGTCGGCCAGCACACCAACGCGACCATGACTGAGCGAGCCATTGCAACGCTTTACGCACTCACTGGCGCCTGCGACAGGGGTGGCGGCAATGTCTGGCCAGCACCGCCCCCGACGCGAACCGTCAACGACTACACCTTGTTGCCGCCGGAGCAGCAGGCCAAGGCGCTCGGCCTCAGCGAATTCCCGCTCGGACCGCCAAGCCGGGGTTGGATCACGGCACGGGATTTCAGCCGCGCGGTTCTGACCGGCGAACCCTACCGGGTCGAGGCGCTGATGAGCTTCGGCACCAATTTCGTGGTGTCGCAGGGTCACTCTTCGCGTAATCGCGAAGCTCTGCGCGCGCTCGACTTCCACGTCCACGTCGATATGTTCATGAATCCGACGGCCGAGAACGCCGATATCGTGCTGCCGGCAAACATGCCGTGGGAACGAGACGCCCTGAAGATCGGCTTCGAGATCACGCAGGAGGCCGTCGAAACGATCCAGTTCCGCCCGCAGATGTTGCCGCGGTTCGGCGCGTGCAAGGCGGACTATGAAATTGTCGCCGAACTTGCGGTCAGGCTCGGCCTGGCCGATGAGTTTTTCGGCGGCGATATCCAGGCCGGCTGGAATTATCAGCTCGCACCACTCGGTGTTACCGTCGAAGAGTTGCGCCGCCATCCCGAGGGCCTGCGTTTCCCTCAACTCCTTCGTCACGAGAAATACGCGCTGCCGCAACAGGATGGCACGGTTGCGGGCTTTGCCACCGCCACCCGCCGCGTCGAGATCTATTCGGAGTTGATGCTCGAGCACGGCTACGCGCCGTTGCCGGGCCATATCGAGCCTGCCGAAAGTCCGCTCGCTGAGCGCGCCGACAGCCGCTTTCCGCTGGTGCTCACGACGGCCAAGAGCGGCTGGTTCGTCCATACTTCACATCGTCACGTCGCTTCCCTTCGCAAGAAGACGCCCGATCCGGCGCTCGAAATCAGCCCAACGCTCGCAGCGGGACGTGGCCTCACGGACGGTGACTGGGTGATCGTCACAACCTCAGCCGGCGAAGTCCGGCTGCGCGTACGGCTAAACGAAGCGCTCGACGACCGCGTCACTGTCGCCGAGTTCGGCTGGTGGGAGGATTGTCCGCCACTAGGACGCGCCGCAATTCAGGCAGCCGGATCGCCGACCTCGAATATCAACGATGCCTTGAGTGACGCGACACGCGATCCGGTCAGCGGTTCGGTGCCGCTGCGCGCCACAAGTTGCGACATCCGCAAGGACGAGGCTGCGAGCCGCGGTCACTGGACCGGCAAGCGCGGCTTCGCGGTCGCCGCCATTCGCCGCGAGGCCGACGATGTCGTCGCGCTGGAGCTTGCGCCGCGCGATGGCGGTGCGATTCCTGCGTTTCGCCCGGGACAACACGTGCTGCTGAGCCTGCCGGGATTCGATGCTGCGCGCGCCTATTCGTTGACCGGCCACGACGACCGAAATGTGCTGTCGATCGCGGTCAAGAAGCGCCGGTCCGACGATTCCGGATTTGCCGGCCAAGCGGTTCACATTTCCGATCGCATCCATCGTCTGGCGGTCGGAGATGAAGTTCAGATCGAATCGCCCAAGGGCATTTTCACTCCACCGCTGCAAGGACGCCGGCCCCTGATTTTTCTTGCTGCCGGAATCGGCATCACGCCCTTTATCAGTCACCTGGAGGCGCTGGCGAGACAGCGGCCAGCTGAACGCGTCGCCCGGGTCCTGCTGCTCCATGGCTGCCGCAATGGCGGCGAGCATGCCTTCGCCCGGCGGTTGCGGGAGCTCGCAGACCTCTTGCCGGAGCTCGAGCTCGTGACGGCGTATTCGGCCCCGCGCGCGCAAGATCGATGCCCCGCGGATTACGATTACGCGGGCCGGCTGGACCTGTCGGCGATCGATCCGTTGCTGCCGCTAAGCCCCCTCACCTATCTCTGCGGCTCGCCGGACTTCACGACATCAATGGCGACCCGGCTGATCGAGCGGGGCGTCCCCAGCTTCGACATATTCACAGAAGCTTTCGCGTCACCCCCGAATGTGCCGCGGACGCTGAAGCCGCAGACCGTCCACATCGCGGACGGTGACAGAAGCTTCACTTGGACGCCCGAGCTCGGAACGCTTCTCGATGCGGCCCAGGCGGCCGGTCTGTCGTTACCCAGCGGCTGCCGGGTCGGCCAGTGCGAGAGCTGCCTCATGCGCGTCGTCGACGGCAACGTCGCACGGCTCGACGGCGATCACAGCGCGACCGATCAGTGCCTGACCTGTCAATCCGTTCCGCTCTCGGAACTCACGCTCGCACTTTGATCGGCAATGACGAAACAGACGCAACATCAACGCGACTATGGGGGCCGCAATGACCGACACGACAGATAAAGCCATCTTCCTGGACAAAGGACCAACGCAAGCCAACCCGCTTGCAAGATTCTCGCAGTACATGGTGAGCTTTGCCGAGCGCTGGTTTCCCGATGCTTACGTGTTTGTGCTGATCGCCGTTGTCGCGGTCGCACTCGGTACGATCGCGCATGGTGGCTCACCGCTTGCGGTCAGCCGCGCCTTCGGCGACGGCTTCTGGAATCTCATTCCTTTCACCATGCAGCTGGCTCTGGCCGCCGTCGGAGGCTACGTGGTTGCGATGTCCCCGCCTGTCTCAGCGTTGATGCGATGGCTGGCCGGCGTCCCCTCCAGCGCACGCGGCGCCGTGGTTTTCGTCGGCGTGCTCAGCATCCTTCTGTCACTTCTGAACTGGAGTCTGAGCCTGATCTTCTCGGGCCTCTTGGTGCGCGAAATCGCCCGACGCAAGGACATCAAGCTCGATTATCGCGCAGCTGGTGCGGCAGGCTATCTGGGTCTGGGCTGCGGCTTCACGCTCGGCATCACCTCTTCGGTCGCGCAGCTTCAGGCGAACGCGGCAAGCATTCCGAGTTCGCTGCTGCCGATCACCGGTGTCATCGGTTTCGCCGAGACGATCCTGACATGGCAAAACCTGGTGACGATCATCGTCGTGACCGCACTGTCCGCGGCGATCTGTTACCTGACGGCGCCAACTGAGGCGCTGACCAGAACCGCAGAGGATCTCGGCGTATCTCTCGGCGACGACCGGATCGAGCCAAAGAAGCCGGCACGGCCGGGTGACTTTCTCGAGTTCAGCCCCGTTCTGACCATTCTGATCGTGGCGCTGGCATCAGGCTGGCTCTGGCAGACCTTTCAATCCGGCAATCCGCTGATCACCCTGTCGGGCCTAAACACCTATAATTTCGTGTTTCTGGTGCTTGGCATTCTCCTGCACTGGCGTCCTCGCAGCCTTCTCGAGGCATTTTCCAAGGGGACGCCGAGCATCTCGGGCCTGCTGTTGCAGTTCCCCTTCTATGCCGGAATCGCCCACATGCTGACCAAGGTCCCGAACGGCAGCGGTCTGACGCTTTCCGATACCGTCGCTCACTGGTTCGCAAGCGTCTCGGTCAACTCGACCGTTTTCTCCTTCCTGATCGGAATCTATTCCGCGGTGCTCGGTTTCTTCATCCCGTCGGCCGGCGGCAAATGGATCATCGAGGCGCCCTACATCATGAAGGCGGCCAACGAAATCGGAGCTCATCTGGGCTGGACTACCATGGTCTACAACATCGCCGAGACGCTGCCGAACTTTATCAACCCATTCTGGATGCTGCCACTGCTTGGCGTGCTCGGGTTGAAGTCGAAAGACCTGGTTGGCTACACCTCCGTGCAATTCTTCGTGCACTTCCCGATCGTCATGATCTTGGCTGCGATCCTGATGACGACTTTCACGTACCACGCACCAATTCTGCCGTGATCGATCGTCGAACCTGACAATGCGGGATGTCGGGATCTCTCCGACCCGACATCCCGGTCGCTCATGTCCGCTCCCTCGCCGCCATCTGTACCGCCAGAATTGCCCCGGTTTCGGGTCTGCGCTCCGGACGACGAGGCGTCCTCATCTCAGGCGTCGCGTTTCATGATCCATTCGACCGCCGGACTCGGCACGAAGCGCCATTTGCGCAAGGGGCCGGCCATGACGTTGAGATAGTACATCTCGAAGCCATAGGGCGCGCCGCAGGGATGGTGCCCGCGCGGAACCAGAACCACGTCGCCGTCATGCACGGCCATCGTCACGTCGAGCTGCAAATCGTCCGTGTAGACACGCTGAATGCCGAAGCCGACGGATGGATTGATGCGGTGATAATACGTCTCCTCGAGATAAGTGATGCGCGGGAAATCGTCCTCGTCGTGGCGATGTGAGGGGTAACTGGACCAGTGGCCCGCGGGGGTGAAGACCTCCGTGACTAGCAAGCTGTCGCAATAGTCCTCGTTCTCCATCGCGATATTGTTGATGTAGCGCGTATTCGTCCCCTTGCCGCGCTCGGTCAGACGGATCCCCTGCGGGTCGATCCGGCGTGCCGCGTGCAGCCCCTTGCCAGGGGCCGAACACACGGCGATCGTGCACTCGGTTTCCGCGGTCGCCTCCCAGGCCGCACCGTTCGGCAAGTAGACGCAATGTGGCGGCGTCTTTTCAAAGACGTTCATGCGCTCGCCGAAACTGCCCCAATCCTGCCCACCGCCAGTCACGGAGGCCTTGCCCTCGACCATGACCAGGACGACCTCGCGATCTCCCGTCGTTTCCGCGGCACGCTCGCCCGGACGCAGCCGGTAGAGCGAGAAGCCGACATAGCGCCAGCCCGCCGATTGCGGCGTGATCTCGTGCACCTTGCCGTGTGTGCCAAAGGGCTTGCGTAGCAATTCCGCCATGTGTCTCTCCCGACGTGCCGCACGGTCGGCGGCATGACAACCGCTAGAGCATGATCCGGAAAAGTGTGAAGCGGTTTTCCGAAAAGATCATGCTCAAACAATAATCTAAAGCGCGATGACGGTTCATCCCAATCTCATCGCGCTTTAGTAGTTACGCAAGCCCGACGCGGGCGGCAATTTCCTTCAGCGAGCGCAAGCCCATGCCCTGATATTTCAGTGGCTCGCGAACGAGGCTGTCCTGCTCGGCCTCGATGACGATCCAGCCCGAATAGCCATGTTGGGCGGCGGTCGTCAGCACCGGCTCGAAGTCGATGCAGCCTTCCGGATCGCCCGGCACCGTGAACGCGCCGCGCCGCACGCCCTCGAGGAAACTCAACCCTTTCTCACGCACCTCGCGCATGATCGGGGGGCGAATATTCTTGCAATGGATGTGCGTGATGCGGCCGATATATTTGCGCACGACCTCCGTTGGATCGGCACCTCCGAAGAAAGCGTGGCCGGTATCGAATAGCAGCCGGGTATGGGGACCGGCCATCTCCATGAAGCGGTCGATGTCGGCTCCGCTTTCGATGATGGTGCCCATGTGGTGGTGGTACCCCATCTTCACGCCCTGATCGTGGGCGTATTTCGAAAGCTCCTCATATCCTTTCGAAAAGCGATCCCATTGTTCATCGGTCATGATCGGACGGTTGTTGACCGCTTCACCGTCATTGCCATGCACCGTGTTCGAGCACTCGCACGCGTTGACATGATCTCCACCGGCAGCCCTCACCATGTCGATGAAGCTCTGAAGGTTCCTCTTCTCGGTGTCGATATCGTTCACGAGAATATTGGTCGAATGCCAGCCGGCGGCAAAACGCAGGCCGTATTCGGCGAGCTTCGCTTTGAGCGCCCGGCCATCATCGGGCATCTTGTGGCCCTTTTCGATGCCGTCAAACCCGATCGTCCGGCAGTCTCCGAGGCAGTCTTCGAGCGAGAGATGGTCGCCGATGCTCCAGTCGTCGTCGTTCGACCAGGCGATGGGGTTGGTACCGTACAGGATCATGAGAGGCCTCAATCGAAAGTGCGTTGAAATTGTGAATTGACTGCGTAGCGTTCTCGCGCGTGCTCCAGACGCTCTGGACCGCCGGCTTCGGGCACCGCGACGTCCCACCAGTGACCGCCGGCGCCGGTGCCCGGCACGGGATCGGTGTCGATCAGGATGACGGTCGGCTTGGTCCGGCCGCGCGCGGCGACGATGCGGGCCTCGAGATCGGCGATGCTCGTCGCCTTCTCGGCGTGGGCGCCCATGGAGCGGGCATGGGCGACGAAGTCGATCTCCGGCCCGCCCTCGACGGCGCAGTCCTTGTAGAGATTGTTGAACTCCGCGCCGCCGGTCTCGATCTGCAGACGGTTGATGCAGCCGTAGCCCCGATTGTCGGTCAGAACGATCGTGAAGGGCACGCGGCGCATGACGGCGGTGGCAAGTTCGGAATTCGCCATCATGTAGGAGCCGTCGCCGACGAAGCAGATGACCTCCTTATCCGGCGCAGCGAGCGCGATGCCGAGCGCGCCGGCGACCTCGTAGCCCATGCAGGAATAGCCGTATTCCATGTGGTAGCCACCCGCGGCCGCCCGCCACAGAACCTGCAGCGCGCCCGGCATGGTGCCGGCGGCGCACATGACGACCGTCTTATCGGTCGCGACCCGCTGCACCGCGCCGATCACCTGCGCGTCAGTCGGCAGCACGTTGGCCATCCCCTCCGGCGCGCCGGTAACAGCCTTCACTTTGGCGTGCCAGGCGGCGCGCGAAGCAGCATCCGGGGCTTGCGCTTTGTGGTCGCCTAGCAGGGCCGAGAGCTGTTCGAGCGTTACTTTGGCATCGCCGACCACACCGATCGCGCCGTGCTTGGTGGCGTCGTAGCCATGCAGATTGATCGAGACGAGCTTGCGGGCGCCGTTCTTGAACAGGGCCCAGCTGCCGGTCGTGAAATCCTGGAAACGCGTGCCGACGCCAACGACGAGATCTGCCTCGGACGCGAGCGCGTTGCCGCATTCCGAACCCGTCACGCCGGGCGAGCCGAAGTTCAGAGGATCGGTCCAGGCGTTCGCCCCCTTGCCGGCCTGGGTCTCGAGGAAGGCGATGTTATGCTTCCTGGCAAAAGCGGCGAGCGTCGCTTCGGCGCCGGCATAGATCACACCGCCGCCCGAGATCAGCACCGGCTTCCTGGCCGCGCGGATCAGGCTCGCGACCTCCTCGACCTCGCGCGGGTCAGCCAGCGGCCGGCGGATGCGCCAGACCTTGGGCTCGAAGAAGCTCTCCGGATAATCGCAGGCCTCGGCCTGAACGTCCTGGCAGAAGGCCAGACACACCGGGCCGCAATTGGCCGGATCGGTCATCACGGCGAGCGCGCGCGGCAGCGCGGTCAACAACTGTTCGGGCCGCGTGATGCGATCGAAGTAGCGCACCACCGGCCGGAAGGCGTCGTTGGCCGAGACCGTGCCGTCGTCGAAATCTTCGACCTGTTGCAACACCGGATCCGGGCGACGGTTGGCGAACACGTCGCCGGGGATGAGCAGCACCGGCAGGCGGTTGACATGCGCGAGCGCCGCCGCCGTCACCATGTTGGTGGCGCCGGGGCCGATCGACGAGGTCACCGCCATTGCCCTACGACGCTTCATGGTCTTGGCATAGGCGATCGCCGTATGCGCCATCGTCTGCTCGTTCTGGCCCCGCCAGGTCGGCAACGCCGTGCCGATGCCGTGCAGCGCCTCGCCGAGACCGGCCACGTTGCCGTGACCGAAGATCGCCCAGACACCCTCGATGAAGCGTCCGCCTTCTTCGGTCATCTGCACCGAGAGCCAGCGCACCATGGCCTGCGCAGCGGTCAGTCGGATCGTCTTGGTCATGCCGCCTTCTCCCGCGCCGTCGCGCGCGCCTCGTCCCAGATCTCGCAGAGCCGGCGGTAGCGCCGTGCCATCTCGGCGACCGCCGCCTCGTCGGACGTCTCACCCTTGAACCACGCCCGCGCCACCTCGCCAAAAATGGTGCGCCCGACCGCAAAGCCTTTTACTAGCGGGAAGCCGGCGGCGACGCGGAAGCTCGCGGCGAGTTCGGCGTCAGGCGCATCGAGACCGAGCACGACGATGCCGCGGGTATAGCGGTCGTGCTCTTCGATCGCCTTGCAGGCGGCATCCCAGGCGGCAGCGCTTGCCAGCGGTTCGAGCTTCCACCAGTCGGGATAGATTCCGGCGGCGTAGAACTGCCGGATCAGCGTCGCCATCGTCTCATCGTCGACCGCCCCGACCTTCGAGGCCACGATCTCCAGCAAAAATTCGAGATTGTTGCGCCGTGATGCCTCAAACAGGCGCTTGACGCTCTCCTCCTGCGCGGCGCGCGTCGCCGAGTCGTCGTCCGGATGGCAGAAGCAGAGCACCTTCACGACGTTTTCGCGCGCCCACTCACCGAGGGCCCCACAGTCTGACCCCAGTTCCGGCTCGAAGGAGAGCGGCCGCGAGCCTGGCCGTTCGCAGGGCCTGCCGATCCAGAGGCCCGAACCGGAGGCGGCGTGGAGCGCGCGCCGACCGATGCGGTTGTCGCAAAGGATGCCGTAGCCGGGCTTCCCGCCCTGCACCTCGAGCGCGGCCTCAAGGCATAGCTCCTTGAACGCGCCACCCCTGGCGAGCGTGTAGCCGTCCATCTGCTCGAGCTGCGAACGGTGGTCGAAGGCGAACACCCGGCATTCCGACCAGTCGCCCGACCGGTTGGTGGCCCAGTGGATCTGTTCGAGCTCGGTGTCGTGGCGCAGCGCCTTCACCTTGATGCCGCGCTTCAGGAAGAACTGGAGCTCCTCCCAGGACGGATAGGCCGGCGTGCAGCCGTGGCGGCTGACCGCGAAGGCGCCGCAGGCGTTGGCGTATTCGAGCGCCTTCGGCCAGCTCGCGTCGTCGAGCCAGCCGCGCAGGAGCCCGGCGAAGAAGCCGTCGCCGGCGCCGAGCACGTTGAAGACTTCAATCGGAAATCCCGGGCCCATCTCGCCGTCGTCGAGATTGTCGGGGATGGCGGCAGCGAAGGCGACTGCACCCTTCGCACCGCGTTTGCAGACGAGCGTCGCCGGGGTCAGCGCGCGGACCGCCCGGAGGGCCACGACCGTGTCGATCGAACCGCCAGCGATGTGAAACTCCTCCTCCGTGCCGACGATCAGGTCGAAGAGATGGAGCGTGCCCTGGAGCTTCTTCGTGACCGCAGCACTTTCGATGAAGCGGCTTTCACCTGCGCCATGGCCGGCGAGGCCCCAGAGGTTCGGGCGATAGTCGATGTCGAGCGCGGTGCAGGCGCCGTGGGCGCGGGCGAGCCGCAGCGCTTTGAGCACGGCGGCTTCGGTGCGCGGGTTCGACAAATGCGTGCCGGTCGCCACGACGGCGCGAGCATCGGCGATGAAGGTTTCCTCGATGTCGTCCTCGGAGAGTGCCATGTCGGCACAGTTCTCGCGATAGAAGATCAGCGGGAACTGGTCCTCGCCGCGGATGCCGAGCAGCACCAGAGCGGTCAGACGCGCAGGGTCAGTCTTGACCCCCTGTACGTCGACGCCCTCCCGCTGGAGCTGCTCGCGGATGAACCGGCCCATGTGCTCGTCGCCGACGCGGGTGATCAGCCCGGACTTCAGCCCGAGCCGCGCCGCCCCGCAGGCGATATTGGTCGGAGAGCCGCCGATATACTTGTTGAACGATCCCATGTCCTCGAGCCGGCCGCCCACCTGCGCGCCGTAGAGATCGACCGAAGACCTTCCGATCGTGATGACGTCGAGTTTCTTCATCGGCCAGCTCCTCGTCAGCGGTAGAGCGACGGCCGGTCTGCCATCTTGATGGCGACGGGCGCGCCTTCCCTTTCCTGTGCAGCAACGCAGGCATCGGAGGTGATCGCTGCGACATAGCCGTCCCAGGAGCTCGGACCCGTTGCCGTCCCCGCCGCCGCGGCTTTCAGGAAGTCCTGAAGCTCGACGTCATAGGCTGCGACGAAACGGTCCTTCCAATCGGTCAGGATGTCGTTCTGCAATTTCGCACCGAGCCGCAGCTCGACCGCCATAGGTTCGGGCAGGCACGCGGTTCCGTCCTCGCCTACGATTTCGCACTGGATGTCATAGCCGTAGTGGCAGTTCACGAATATCTCGACGTTGATAAGCACGCCCTTCCTCGTCTCGAGCACCACCACCTGCGGGTCCCGCAGCTTGGCATGCGACCGCGCGGCTCGGCGCGGAAACAGCACGCGCGCCGAGACGTAGTCGTCGTCCAGCAGCCAGCGCAGCACGTCGATCTCGTGGATCAGCGTGTCGTGGATCGCCATCGGCGTGACGTAGGCCTCGGGCACCGTGGGGTTTCGATGCGCGGCGTGGACCATGATCGGTGCGCCCGTTCGCGTCCGGATCGCCTCCTTGAGGGCGACGTAGCCCGCATCATAGCGGCGCATGAAACCGACCTGTACGAGCCGGCGGCCGAGAGCCGCCTCCGCCTCGACGATCCGCCGCGCGCCCTCCGCCGTCGTGGCGAGCGGCTTCTCGCAAAAGCAGGGCTTGCCGGCAGCAATGGACGCGAGAACATATTGCTCGTGCGTCGCGCCCCAGGAGGTGACGAGAACTGCATCGACGTCCTTCGCCGCGACCAGCTCCTCCCCCGTCGCGTAGATCGCCGCATCCGGCGCCACGTCCGCCTTGACGGCTTCCGCCGCCGCCCGATTCACGTCGGTGACGGCAACGATCCTGCCTCCCGCGAGCACGTGGTTGATCCTGCGGGCATGGTCGCGGCCGATGGCTCCCGAGCCGATCACGCCGATCTTGACTGTCATTGCTGGTCTCACTTTCTGTTCGGTGGTGTTAGAAGCCTGCTCGCCGCAGGAAATCGCGGCTGGCCGCGAGATCGCCGAGGATCGAGCCGGTATTGCGGGGATCGCGCTCCTGCTCGATCGTGATGTAACCGCCATAGCCGATGTCGCTAAGCAGCGTCCGGATGGCCGGATAGTCGATAGAGCCCTTGCCGATCGGGCACATCACGCCCTTGGCGCAAGCATCGAAGAAACGGATACGCTGGTTCATCACGGTGCCGAAGACGCCTGGGTCAATGTCCTTGAAATGGATGTAGTCGGCGCGCTCACGGTATTGCCACAGCATGTCGACCGGATCCATGCCCGCATAGGCGAGATGACCGGTGTCGAGGCAGAGGCCGGCTAGCTCGGACGGAACATCCGCAACGATGCGCTCGATCTCGTCGGCGAACTCGATGTAACCGCCGACATGGGGATGGATCACGGCGCGCACGCCGTATTTGTTTCGGGCGAGCGCCGCGATGGCGCGAATGGTCTCGACCATGATTCGCCAGCCTTTCGCACCAAGGCGCGGCGCGCGATCCGAATGGCCGGCTGCGAAGTCGCGCACGTCGTGTCCCCAATCCATGACCGTGAGGTAAGGCGCCTCATGACGCTGGCCATCATGGGTCGCGGGTTTGGGAAGGCTCACGATCAGCGCGCAGATCTCATCAGTTTGCCGGAGCAGATTGTCACGATTTTCCGGAGAGACCAAATCATCGAAGATGGTCCCGGCGACGATGCTGAGCCGGTGGCGCTCAAGCGCGTCCGAGACCCGGGCCGAAGCGAGGGGCAGGTAGCCGTAGGGCCCGAGCTCGAGACCGCCGAACCCGGCCGCGGCCGCTTCGTCAAGCACCTTCTCCCACGCCGGCAGATGGGGATTCCTGACGTCGTCGACGCCCCAGCAACAGGGGGCGGTCGTGATGGTGATCGGCTTGATCATCCCCGACCCCTCAGTGGAAATCCACCCACACCGAACCGGCATCGGCCGAGCGTACGCAGTTCTCGATCCAGCGGACGCCTTCGGCGCCGTCCTTGAGACCCGGATAGATCAGGCCATCGAGCGCTGCCTGGTCGCCTCGCCGCTTCGCGTCGATCGCCTGCGCGAGGCGCAGATAGACGTTCGACCAGGAGTCCCCAAGACCTTCGGCGTGCAGGGCGCCCATCCGATCGCTGCCAAGGGACAGCTCGTCGAGGTAAGGCATGCCGTGGCTCATGAGTTGAACCGGCCGGCCCTGAACCTCATACCAGAGTTCGTTGGGATGGGCGTCACGCCAGATGAGGCTACCTTGCGAGCCGACGATACGGATCGTCTGCGAGTCCATCGAGCCTGCACAGACCGACGAGCACCATAAGCGGCCGACGGCACCGTTGTCGTAGTGGAAGAGCACATAGGCGTTGTCTTCGAGCGGCGCGCGCGACTTGATGAAGCTCTGCCGGTCGCACAGGAGCCTGGTGACCTTCATATGCGGCAGCACCATCTGGCTCATGTAATAAGTGTGCGTGGAGAGGTCGCCAAGCACGAATGTCGGCCCGCTCGTTGCGGGGTTCGTCCGCCACCTCTGCGCTTCGGACGCGTTGGAATCGTCAGCCGAATTGAAACCGTGGATGTAGCAGAGGTCGACGATGCGGATATCACCCAGCACGCCCTTGGCGACCATGGCCCGCATCTGCAGGAGCATGGGAAAGGCCGAATAGCTGTAGGCAACGCCGACGATCAATCCCTTGTCGCCCGCGAGCCGCTCGATCTCGCGGCATTCCTCCATTTTGAAGAAGAGAGGCTTCTCGCAGATGACGTGAAGTCCGGCCATGAGGCAGGCTTTCGTGATCTCGAAATGCGTGTGATTGGGCGTGGCCACCGTGACGACCTCCACCCCATCCGGTCGCCTCGCTTCTTCGCCTATCAGGGTCCGGTAGTCGGGATAACAGCGCTCACCATCGACGCCGATATTGATCCCGAAATCCCGCCCGCGTGCCGCATCGACATCGAAGGCGCCGCACACCAGCGTATAGGCCGTGTTGTCCCGCAGCGCGCCGGTGCGGTGCTTGTAGCCCACCTGGCTCGTGCGCCCACCGCCCACCAAACCCCAGCGAAGCGGTCGCTGGATCACTCTCTCGCCGTTCAGCATGGACGCTCCTCGCTTTCCGTTCCGACTACTTCTTCCAGTGCCTGTCGATGTATTCCTGCATCTTCCGCCGCATGAACCGGCCGGATTCGTCGGCCTTGTCCTCCCATGCGAAGACGCAGGAGCTCATGATGCCGTCGAAGCCGATCTCGGCAAGCGTGCCGAAGAAATCGTCCCAGGGAACTTCGCCCTGGCCGATGTTGAGATGCTGATGCACGCGGGCGTTCGTGCCCGGCGGATTGAGGATATAGCGCAGGCCGGACGAGGCCTTGTGATTGAAGGTGTCACCGACATGCACATGCGCCAGGACATCGGCACATTCGCGAAGCATCGCCTTGGTGTCATCGCCGAAATAAAAGGTATGCGGCGCGCAGTAGAGGAACTTCACGCGCTTGGAATTGACGGTCCGGATGATGTCGACGGCGGGCTGCAGGGTTTCGCACCAATCCTCAGGATGCGGTTCGATATGCAGACTGATGCCCTCTTTCTCGAAGATCGGCACCAGTTCCTCCATCGAGCGCCACCACGCGTCCTCGCAGGTTTCGATCATCGAACCGGTATGGCAGCAATAGCAGGAGCCCTTGTCCGGATGCGGACCTCGCCCGAACTCGGAGTTCATCGTATCGACCTCCATCTCAACGGCGATCTCGATGGCGCGCTTCCAGTGACGCACGGCGGCGCAGCGCTCGACCTCGTCGTTGGACGCCCAGCGATACATCGGCAGCAGCGAGGCAATCCGGACGTCGGCCTGCTTCAGCGCCTGCTTGAAGGACCGGATGCGTTCCGGAAAAACACGCGGGGCCTTGAACCATTCGAGAAAATCACCCCGCGGCGAAAGCTCGATCCAGTCATAGCCGAGTTCTTTCACCTTGACGGGCAAGGCTTCCAGCGAGAGGTGCCGGTGCATGAAGGGATCGAGCGCGATACGCATCTATCTGTTCCTTGGTGTGAACTGGTCCGGTCCGGGGCCGCTCCCGATCGGTAGACCGCGGGCGGCTTCGGCTTGGACCTGGCGGTCCCTGACAGGTTGAAGCTCTTGTTTTCCCGGCTGGCCTCGAGACCTCGGAAGGAAAGATCTCGCCTGCCGCCGGCGATTGTGACGTCAGGCGATCAAGCTCATGATTTCTTCTGCCGCTTCTTCTGGCGATGGACATCTGTCACGACGGCGGCCACGATGATCGCGCCCTTGATCATCTCCTGGTAGTAGGCGTCGATACGCAGGAAGGTGAAACCGGAGACGACCACGCCGAAGATAATCATGCCGATCGTGGTTCCCAGGACCGAGCCGCGCCCGCCCGACAGCGATACTCCGCCGATCACCGCCATGGCGATCGCGTCGAGCTCGTACATCTGGCCCATGCCGGCCTGCGCGGTGAGGCCGCGCGCAGCCACGACGATGCCGGCGAGAGCGGACAACAAACCGGCGACAGCATAGATCTTGACGATGTGGCGTTCGACGTTGATGCCTGTCACGCGCGCCGCTTGCGGGTTGGCTCCGATCGCGTAGGTGAATTTGCCGTAGCGCGTGTAGCGCAGCACCACATGCATCGCCACGGCGACGAACAGGAAAATGAAGACGGGAGTGAGCTTGGAGCCCAAGGCGGCGAAGCTGTCCGTCGGGAAGCTGATCGGTTGGCCCTTCGTGTACCACTTCGCGAAACCGCGCGCCGTCACCATCATTCCAAGCGTCGCGATGAACGGTGGAATTCGGGTGTAAGCGATCAGTGCACCGTTCACGACGCCGCACAGAAGGCCCGTAAGCAGCCCCGCGACGATCGGCACGATGACCGGCATATCCGTCAGCGCGGGATAGACAGCGCGGGAATAGGTACTGACCTGGGCGAGGCTCATCGAGATCATGGCAGTCGCGCCGACGATGGAGCCCGAGCTAAGGTCGATGCCGCCGGATATGATGATCTGGGTCACGCCTATGGCGATGATACCGACGACCGAGACCTGGAGGATCATGATCGACAGGCGCTGCGGGTTCGCCAGGAAGCTCTGCCCCTGGACCAGCCATCCCAGAATCTCGAAGGTCGCGGAAATGCCGATGAGAACGAGCAGAATGCTCAACTCGGGCGGCAACCGCCGCGTCGGCTTCGGCACGGCCTGCACGGATTGAACGACCGCCTCAGTCATGATCGATTCCTCCTTTGCTCTTTCTTGTTCCCGTAACTTGTGCGGCCCAGCAGCTCAGCGTGCGGCGAGATCCATGATCTTGACCTGGTTTGCTTCGCCACGATCGAGAAACCCGGCCACATGTCCTTCGTGCATCACCATGATGCGGTCGCTCATGCCGAGCACTTCCGGCAGCTCCGATGAGATCATGAGAACGGCGACGCCCTCGGCGGCGAGGCCAGTGATCAGGCGGTGGATTTCCGACTTCGCGCCGACGTCGATCCCGCGCGTCGGTTCGTCGAGGATGAGGATCCGGGGCTTCGTCAGGAGCCAGCGGGCGATCAACAGCTTCTGCTGATTGCCGCCCGAAAGGTTTTCGACGATCTCGGCGAGGTCGGGTGTCTTGACCCTGAGCTTCGCCGCCATCTCCGCAGCAAGTCTCGTCACCGTCTTCTCGTCGACAAAGCCGGCCCTCACATGCGCGCCGGTGATCAGTGCTGACTGGATGTTGGCGAGGCAATCAAGGATCAGGAAGCAGCCAGTCTCCTTCCGGTCCTCCGTGAGGAAGGCGATGCCGTGCTTCATGGCGGTCGCCGGACTGTCGATGATAACCGGCTTGCCATCGATCAATATCTGTCCGGCCTCGGCCGGCACCACGCCGAACAGCGCCTCTGCGACATTGGAGCGCTTGGACCCGACCAGCCCTGCCAGCCCGAGGATCTCACCGCGGCGCAACGTGAAGGAAATGTCGTGGAACACCCCCTTCAGGGTGAGGTTCTTCGCCTCCAGCACGACATTGCCGATCGGACAATCGACCTTCGGAAACATGTCGGTGATCTCTCGTCCGACCATCATCCGGATGATGTCGTCGCGCGTCACGTCCTTCGCGGCATGGGTGCCAACGTAGCGCCCGTCGCGGAACACCGTGAATTCGTCGGCGATCGCGAACAGCTCGTTCATCTTGTGGGTGATGTAGACGATGCCGATCCCGCCGGCCTTGAGATCGCGGATGATCTCGAAGAGATGCTCCACCTCACGTTCGGTCAGCGCCGAGGTCGGCTCGTCCATGATCAGGATTTTGGAATTGTAGCTCATCGCACGGGCGATTTCGACCATCTGCTTCTGCGCCACCGTCAGCTCGGAAACCTGTGCGATCGGATCCAGGCTCAGATTGAGCCGGTCGAACAACTCCCGCGTCACTGCCGCCATGCGCGCATGATCGATCAAACCGTACCGGTTCCGCGGCTCGCGGCGAATCCAGATGTTCTCCGCGACCGTCATCCAGTTCATCAGCGCCAGCTCCTGGTGGATCATCGCGACCCCCTGCTCCAGCGCATCAAGTGGAGACTTGAGCGTAACGGGCGAGCCGAAGAGCCGGATTTCGCCGGCGTCGGGCTGATAGATGCCGGCGATGATCTTCATGAGAGTGGACTTGCCGGCCCCGTTTTCGCCCATGAGCGCATGGACGGTGCCCGGCCGGACGCGCAGGCGCACGTCGTCAAGTGCAACCACGCCTGGGAATTCCTTGCGAATACCTTCGATCGCCAGAAGACCGTCCTGTTCGATCTTTTCCTTGTAGCGAGCGACCGCTGCCAGCGTTTTCGGACTCAGCATGGTCTTTCCTCCCAGCGTCGTGGGGTTGCGGGCGGCTTCTCCGCGCCCGTCGTCGTTCCGCCGCCGTCACCGGCCGCAGGCTCGCAAGAGGGCATGCCTACGGCCGGAAGACCTTCCGGCTCAGTTCTTGGAGAGAAAGTTCTTGAGATTCGCCGGCGTGACGAGTTCGAACGGCACCCACACGGTGCTGTCGACCTTGCTGCCCTTGGCGAGCTTGAGCGCGGTCTCAACGGCGCCCTGGCCCTGACCTGCTGCGTTCTGGAACACGGTCACCGCGAGGTCGCCGGCCTGCATGGCCGCGAGTCCGTCCTTGGTGCCGTCAATGCCGCCGACGAGGATCTCCTTCGTCGAGAGGCCCGCAGTCTTGATCGACCCGATGCCGCCGATCGCCATCTCGTCGTTGTTCGGGATGAAAGCATCGAACTTGAGCCCGGCCGACAGCCAGTTGGTCATGAGGTCGGCCGCCTGGGTGCGCGACCAGTTGGCGGCCTGCTTCTCCACGATCTTCATGAAGCTACAGTCCGGAGTGGCGATCACATCCTCGATGTCCTTGGTCCGCTGGCGGGCCGCTTGGTTCGAAAGTTCGCCCATCATGACGACAATCCGGGCTTCCTTCTTGCCTTTGTCCTTCAGTGCGCGGCAGATTTCCTTGGTTTCAAGCGTGCCGGACTCGGCCTCGTTCGAGCCAACGAAGGCCTGATTGGACGGAAGCTTTTCGAGATTGACCGGCATGCGGTTGACGAAGACGAGCGGGATGCCGGCGTCCGCCGCGGCCTTGCTCATCGCCGCCGTGGCGTCGGTATCGACCGGGTTGACGATGATGGCATCGACTTTGGCCGCGGCGAAGTTCTGGATCTGGTTCAGCTGCTTGCCGACATCGTTCTGTGCGTCTTCGATTTGCAGCTTCACGTTCTGCTTCGCGGCACTGTCCTGGATCGCCTTGCGCAGCACTGTCAGAAAATTATCGTCGAACAGGGCCATCGAGACGCCGATGTTCTCGGCCAAGGCCGATCCGGACATGAGCGCCGAAATGGCGGCCGCGAGCACAAGCTTCCTCATTATTTCCTCCCGTTTTTCTGCGTGGCCGGCGTCCACGCTGATTACGCCGGTCGTGTTTTCCGCCGCATGCCGGCGGCTGCCGTTACGCTGGCGTGAGAGAGACCCTTTCGTTCAAGAAGCCAATTGATCGACGCAGCGCGCTCTCCGGATCGGCCAGCGCGTGCACTGCCGGAGAGAAGGCCTCGTACGAGATCGGTCCGGCATATCCGGCTGCCAGCAGAGCTTCGATCTGGGCGATGTTGCCGAGCCGGTCCGCCTCGTCGACGAGAACCCGGTGGGCATCGCGCATGTCGGCTACCGCGAGATCGACATCGACAACGCCGGAGACGTGGACGATGCCCGTGTATTCCGGGAAAAGGGGACCGCCGCCGGCGAGGTGATGATGGAAGGTGTCGTGAACGAGCCTGTATTGGCGCGCCACACCGAGACTCTCGATCACTTCGATCGTCTCCGCCTTGCTACGGAGCGAGGAAGTTTCGAAGCCGAGCGGCTCGACAAGGGCGATCATGCCCGCCGCCTCCAGCATGGGCGCGATCTCACGCAAAGCAAGGCGCAGGTTGCCGATCCGCTCGCCCGCGCCGAGGCCCCGGCCGTCGTTACGCGGAATGAGACTGATGGTCTCCGCCCCGCAAGCCGACGCCGTCCGGATCAGGGCATCTACAGCGGCGCGACGGGCATCCGACCAGTCGTTGAACGGATAGACCTGTGACAGGCCGACGATCCGCAACCCCTGGTTCTTGGCCTTGGCGGCCACGACGCCGGGGGCGTCGCCATTGAATAGCGGCTGAGCCAGATCATTGCGCAGTTCGACGCCAATGCAACCGAGCCGCTTGGCAAGCGCAAAGAGGCCCTCGTAGCGCAGCCCCGGCACCGTCATGTGATTGATCGCTATGGGCAGCATGTCCGCCTGTTCCTCCGGCCTGTTGATGTCTGCTTGTTTATTCGGCGTGTCGACGCGAGGATGTAACGATGCTGAAGCAGTGAACGTCAAGGAAAGTGGGGTATTTCACGTCATTGTATGACGTATCCTGACGTATTTATGAGGCGACGCCACCACGCTAGCCGTGATAGCCATCAGAACAGATGTCCCTCGCTTTTCCGATAGATGAACCTCATTTCTCGCCCACTGACTCCAATGCTCATTCAGTCGATCAAGCTTGACGCGCCGTAAAAGCATCAATACGTTGAGGCTAAATGATGTAAATTACATCAGGATGAGCGGTGCAAATGGCTGACAGACCGACCATCATCGACGTGGCGAGGGAAGCGGGTGTCAGCCCTTCGACCGTCGACCGTGTTCTCAACGGGCGCCAGAACGTCCGCTCCGACACTGCGCACCGCGTCTTCGCGGCCGCCGTACGAGTCGGCTATCACGCCACGCGGCTGATCGAGCAGCGTCTGAACCCGGATCTGCCGAATTTCCGGCTGGGTTTTTTGCTGACCAAACCGGAGCAGAGCTTCTATCAGTCGATGGCGCGGCATCTGGAACATGCGGTCAAAACCGCTCCAGGCATTTCAGCGCAGGCGATCATCGAGTTCTGCCCGACACAGACAACCAAGGACATGGCGCAGATGATGCGCGCGATCGGCTCCCGGGTCGATGCGCTGGCCGCCGTCGCCGCCAATCATCAGGACACCACTGCAGCCGTAACCGATCTCAAGGCGGCCAGCGTGCCGACAGTCTCGTTGCTTTCGGACTACGCCCAAGGTGAACGCGCAGCCTATGTCGGACTTAACAATCTCAAGGTGGGGCGTGTCGCGGCCTATATGCTTGCGACGGCCATGCACGAGCCGGGAAAAGTCGCGGTCTTCGTCGGCGGTCATCGCTGGCACGGGCATGAATTGCGAGAAACAGGCTTCCGCAGCTACTTCCGAGAATACCACCCAAGATGCACAGTGCTCGATACTCTCGTCAACTTGGAGACACCTCAACTCACGCATGAAGCGACGCTCGACCTGCTCGAGCGCCACTCTGACCTCAAAGGATTGTACGTTGCCGGAGGCGGCATGGAGGGCGCAATCTCGGCTTTGCGCGAAGCGCGCAGGCCGGGAGAGGTCAAGCTCATCGTGAACGAGTTGACGCCCGAATCCCGGGCCGCGCTGTCTGATCGCTACGTATTGTTGGCGGTCTGCACTCCACTTGAGGAGTTCAGCAGGGATCTCGTGTCTTTAATGGTCAATGCCACGCGGGGCCCCGGCGAAAGCCTACCTGGGCAGCGCTTTCTGGAACCTCATCTCTATCTGCCGGAATCGCTATGACTGGGGAATAAACCCACTGGCGCCAAACAGTACCTAAATCCAGCGCGTGGACGAAGGCATTGAGATCAAGCTTCAACCCACCTCGGCAGAGCCAAGCGGCTCGCTAGTCGAATTGGACCGGCTCGGATCCGGGATAGGAATGAGCGACGAACTCGCAGAACGCGCGGGCCGCCGGAGAAAGCTCTGCCTTGCTCTTCCAGGCAAGCCCGACATCCATGGTGTGGACATCGTCATCGAGCGTCTTGAGATCGATACGATGTCCCTCGAGCGACCACGGACGATAGACCATGTCCGAAAGGATGGTGATTCCCATGCCGGTCGCGACCATGCTGCGAACGGCTTCGACCGACAGAGTGCGGAAGATAACGTTTGGCACGTGCGTCGTGTGCTGCCAGTAACGCATCGCGGAGCGCTCGGCTTCGTCGACGGTCAACATCAGATAGGGCTCGCTCGCCAGATCTGCCAGCTTGATGCTATCTTTCCGGAGCAGCGGATGATTGGCACAAGTCCACAAGCGACGCGGCGAACGCAGCAACAGCCGCGAACGAATGGAGTGCCGGTCATGCAGATTCGAGACGAGCATGACCGCCGCATCGACACTGCCGCTGATCAGACTCTGCTCGATCGCATCGCGCTGAAATTCGTGCAGACGTATCGTTATACCTGGAAAGGAACGCCAGAAGCGGGACAACAGCGGCGGCAAGAAATATCCGGCAACGGTGTAGCTGACGGCCACGTCGACTGTGCCGTCAACCTGCGTTCCCCAGCGATGCGGACCGCGCATCGCATCTGACACACTCGCCTCGATGGCGCGGGCGCGTTGCAAAAACTCCTGTCCGTCGAAGGTCAGCGTCACGCCGTTCGAGTGACGGTCGAACAGCTTGCGGCCGAGCTCGGCTTCCAGCGCCTTGATCGAGGCCGTAACCGCCGACTGCGTCACGTTCAGAGCGGCCGCGGCCGCCGAAACGCGTCCGGTTTCGGCCGTGGCGATGAAATGCCGAACCTGACGGAACGTCAGAGACATCAAAATTTCCGATATCAGCGAACGATATTTCGAATTTTACAATCACCCGGTGGAACGGAAAAATCAATCCATCGGTTCGCGGGTAAGAAGGCGTTGAGATGATGTCCGGTGGCTCGGAGTTGGTCGCTCGCGATGTCAGCGTCCAATTCGAAGGCTTGAAAGCGTTGTCCGGCGTTACCCTGACCGTACCGCGGGGACGTATCACCGGGCTGATCGGCCCGAATGGCGCCGGGAAAACCACCCTTATCAATGTACTTACAGGTTTTCAGCCGGTCGGCATCGGTAGCGTCGAACTGGAGGGCGAACCGCTCAACGGCATTGCGGCGCACAAGTTGCGACGCAAAGGCGTGGCGCGGACTTTCCAGTCGGGCCGGCTTTTCCGCGACCTGCCGGTGATGGACAACCTGGAGGTGACCGGCGTCGGCCTCGGCCAGGCCCGTCGTGATGCGATGGCGGAGGCCGAGCGTGTCCTGGCCTGGCTCGGCATTTCGCATCTGGCCAATACCATCGCGGGTGCCCTGCCCTACACGGACGAGCGGCGTGTCGCCATCGGCCGCGCCATCATGTGCACGCCGCGCTATCTGCTGCTCGACGAGCCTGCGGCGGGCATGTCCGAGCATGAGAGCCACGATCTCGCCGCGATCATCCGGCGGATCGCGGGTGAGCTCAACGTCGGCGTGCTCCTGATCGAACACAATATCGGCCTCGTTCTCGAGCTCTGCGAGCGCATTTTCGTCCTCGACTCCGGCGAAATCATCGAAGACGGTACACCCGCGGAGATCCGCGACAGCGATGCGGTGCGACACGCCTATATGGGCACGCAGCGCGACGAATTGATTCCGCCGATCGTCGCTGAAGAGGTGGTCGCGTCATGACGCTGCTCGCCGTCGACGATATCACGGTCAGCTACGGGCGCTTGACGGCCCTGCGTGGGGTCACACTGAAAATCGACGAAGGCGAAGTTCTGTTCGTGACCGGCCCGAACGGCGCCGGCAAGTCGACCTTGCTCAACGCGATCGCGGGCGTCGTGCCGCCCGGATCAGGCTCCATCACGATGGACGGCGTAAAAGTCGCGGGCGCATCACCGGAAGACATCGCCCGGCGCGGATTCTCGCTGGTGCCGGAGGGGCGGAACGTCTTTGGCGCGCTGACGATCGAGGAGAATCTGAAGGTCGGCACCGGCATGCGGCGCGACCGCAAGAACATCGCCGACGATCTGGCGTCCGTCTACGAAGAATTCCCCATGCTGGCCGAGCGCCGCCACACCCCGGCCGGCATGCTCTCCGGCGGCCAGCAGCAGATGCTGGTCATCGGTCGCGCACTGATGGCCGCTCCGCGCATCATGGCGATCGACGAGCCGTCGCTCGGCCTCGCGCCAAAGATCATCGACCAGGTCTACGAGATCCTGGTGCGGCTGCGGGCGCAGCGCAAGCTCACGCTCCTGATCGTCGAGCAAAGCTCGACCCGCGCCATGATGACCGGTGGACGGATGATCCTGATCCGCGGAGGTCGCATCGTTCTGGAGGGGGCGGCCACCGACATGATCAAGGACGATCGCCTGAAGCAGGCCTATTTCGGCTTCGGAGATCACTGAGATGACGGAGATCCTGCAGATCGTCTTCGACGCCCTGAGCCTCGGCAGCCTCTACGCCCTCGGCGCGCTCGGCATCGCCCTGATCTTCGGTGTCATGCGGCTCGTCAATTTCGCCCACGGCGATTTCATCGCCTTCTGCGTGTTCGCAATGCTGTGGCCCTCGGTCGACGCAGCGGCGATCGTATTTGCCGGCCAACTGCCGTTCTATCTGCTGATCCCGCTTCTCCTCCTGATTGGTGCCGTGCTTTCGGTCCTCTCGGAGATCGTCGTCTTCCGCCGCTTCCGCAACACCAATCCGGCGACGATGATGATTGCATCCTTCGCGCTCGGCTTCGTCATCAGGCATCTCCTTTTGATGTTGTATTCGAGCCGTCCGAAATCGATCACACTGTGGCCGAGCCTGGGCCTGCCGGTCGAATTCCTCGGGGCCCACATTCCGATGCTCCAGATCCTGACCATCATCATCACGCTGGTCGTGCTGGTCGTGCTCGTCCTGTTCCTCAAGCGCACGCGCTATGGGCTGGAGATGCGCGCGGCGGCGGAGAATTTCACCATGGCCCGCATGCTCGGGGTCCGCGCCAACGGCGTGATCCTGCTGGCCTTCGCCATCAGCGGCATGCTGGCCGCTGCGATCGGCCTGATCCTGGCCACCAACTCCGGCACCGCCGATATCGGCATGGGCGCCAACGTGATGCTGATCGCCTTCATCGCGACCGTGATCGGCGGCCTCGGCAGCATTCCAGGAGCGGTTGCCGCCGGCTTCCTGATCGGCGGGGCGAGCGTCGTGTTCCAGGCAACCTTGCCGCACGACGCCCGCGTGTTCCGCGACGCCTTCGTCTATGGCGCCGTCATCGTCGTGCTCCTGGTGCGGCCGCAGGGCCTGTTCGCACCGAAATCCTCCAAGCAGAGAGTCTGATCGTATGTCGACGCGGCCCTCCGTCATCCGGCAGACGATCGTAACACCGATCATCCTGATCGTGGCGCTGCTCATCATGGCCGCCCTCACCTATCAGTTCGGCAGCCGGGCCTTCAACCGCACTGCAGTCGAGATGTTCATCAACATCATGGTGGTCGTCGGGCTCTATGTCTTCGTCGGCAATTCCGGCCTCTTGTCGTTCGGCCACATCAGCTTCATGTGCCTTGGCGCCTACATGACCGCCTGGCTCGCCATTCCGCCGGTGATGAAGTCGATCACGCTGAAGGGATTGCCGGCCTGGCTCCTGCACACGCAACTGCCGATGTGGGTGGCGACCCCGATCTCGGGCGTGTTCGCGGCACTGTTCGCGCTGATCATCGGGCGCGTCATCATGCGCCTGTCGGGCATCGCCGCCTCGATCGCGACCTTCGGCCTGCTTGGCGTCGTCAACAACGTCTATTCGAACTGGGACTCCGTGACGGGCGGACAAGGCTCGATCGTCGGCATTCCGCCGACCATGAATGTCTGGATCGGCTGGCTCGGTGCCGCCGTCGCGATCGTGATCGCCTATCTCTATTCGATCTCGCGCTCGGGGCTTGCGCTTCGCGCCACACGCGACGAAGCGGTCGCGGCGAGCGCCTCCGGTATCGACATTGTCCGCGAGCGGCTGATCGCGTTCGTCGTCAGCGCCTTCATCATCGGGCTCGCGGGCGCGCTCTATGCGCACTTCCTCAGCATAGTGAATCCCGGCGCGTTCTATCTGCGGACGACCTTCGTCACGCTGTCGATGCTGGTGGTCGGCGGCATGTACAGCCTCAGCGGGGCCGTCTCGGGCGTGGTTGTGATGTCGGTACTGATCGAGCTGTTCCGCAATCTCGAGAAGGGCATCAGCCTCGGCGGCCACACCGTCGCATTGCCGAACGGCGTCCAGGAGATCGCGATCGGCATCATCACCATCGTGATCCTGATGTACCTGCCCATGGGACTGACCCGCAACCAGGAATTCTCCTGGCGTGGATGGCCGTTGCAGCGGCGTCTGGCGCGCCCCGTCCAGACGGCGCTGAAGGAACTGAACTGACGTTCGTTTGCTCAATTGGAGGAGTGGCTCATGCGTTTGAATACAGTACTTGGCTTTCTGGCCGGAGCGTCCGCGCTCGGGTTCACGCCGGCACAGGCGGCCGACGAGATCGTCGTCGGCTTCGCGACCGCGGCATCCGGATTCATGCAGGCCTACGACAAGCCGGCGCAGGATGCGGCCCTGATCCGGATCGACGAGATCAACAAGGCCGGCGGCCTGCTCGGCAAGAAGATCAAGCCCGTCTTCGCCGACACCAAGACCGACCAGGCCGAAGGCGCCAAAGCCGGCCTCGCAGTGCTCGACCAGGGCGCCGATCTCGTCATCGTCTCCTGCGACTACGATTTCGGCGCACCCGCAGCGCTGCAAGCGCAGGCGGCCGGCAAGGTTTCTTTCTTCCTCTGCGCGGAGTCGATCAAGGCCGGCATTCCGGGCGTCGGCCCCTTCTCGTTCTCAGCCTCGGTGCTCGCGGCCGTACAGGGCGCAACCATGGCGGAATGGGCCTACAACAAGAAGAACGCGCGCAACTTCTACCGGCTGCTCGATAGCTGGACCGTCTACAACAAGGGAATTTGCGACGGCTTCGACTGGCAGATGCCGCACCTGAAGGAAGCCAAGCTCGTCGGCAGCGACACTTTCAAGAACGATGACGCCTCGATCGCCTCGCAGATCACGCGCATCAAGAGCCTGCCGAAGGAACCCGACGCCATCATGCTCTGCACGATGATGCCGGGTGCCGTTTCCGCCATCAAGCAGATCCGCGCCGCCGGCATCAAGTCGATGATCCTGAATGGCTCCGGCGTCGACGGCAGCTATTGGCTGAACGCCGTGCCTGACCTCTCGAACTTCTATGTCCCCGTGCAGGGCTCGGTGTATGGCGACGATCCCAATCCCAAGGTCAATGAGTTCAACAAGAAGTACAAGGAAGTCACCGGTGGCGATCCGTCCAGCCAGTACGTCTATCCCGGCTACGTCCTGATCGACGTCTGGGCCAAGGCGGTCGAACGCGCCAAGTCGACCGATGCGGCCGCTGTCGTGGTCGAGCTCGAGAAGATGAACAACGAAGCCACGCTGTTCGGGCCGCGCACCTTCACCAAGGACATCCACCACCAGAACCAGGGCCGTTACCTGATCGTCGACACCGAGGCCGGCAAGCCGAAGGTGGTCGATCAGTGGACCATTTCGGAAAAGATTCCGCTCGACTATCTGGTGTCCAAGTAACCCGCAAATGCGCCGTCCGGGGTACGCCAGGCGCGCCCCGGACGGCCTTGCTTCTTCGTCTGCAAAGCCGTTGGGAGGAAATGGAGAGATGGTCGTGATCAACTGCGACATGGGCGAGGCCTACGGCCTCTACAAGATGGGCGACGACAAGGCACTGATGCCCCATATCGACGTCGCCAACGTCGCTTGCGGCTTTCATGCCTCCGACTTCAATCACATGCGCAAGACGGTGCAGCTCGCCAAGGAGTTCGGCGTCAAGGTCGGCGCGCACCCCTCGCTGCCGGACTTGCAGGGCTTTGGCCGCAGGGAGATGAAGATCAGCCGCGAGGAGCTGGCCAACTGCCTGCTCTATCAGATCGGAGCACTCAAGGCATTCCTGGACGCCGAGGGCATGACGCTCAACCACATCAAGCCGCACGGCGCGCTCTATGGCATGGCGTCGCGCAACGAGGAGATCGCCGAAGCCGTGGCTGATGCGGCCGACGTCTACAAGGTGCCACTGCTCGGCATGAAGGGAACGCTGCATCAAAAGGTTTATGAGCGGCGCGGCCACACATTCGTCGCCGAATATTATGCCGACCTCGACTATAACGCCGACGGCAGCCTCATCATCACCCGCGAACACGAGGCCAAGGACCCCATCGATGCCGCCTCACGGTGCACGCGCGCCGTGAGCGAAGGCAAGACGCGGACGGTGGCCGGAAACGACATCACCGTAGGCGCGGATTCGATCTGCATCCATTCCGACACGCCCAACGCGGTGGCGATCGCAGAAGCCGTTCGCGAGGCGGTCCGTCCCTACCTCACCGCGCGCTGATCCGGTGCGCCAACAATCAAAGCAATCACATCATGAGGAACCCATGGCAACCCAACAAATCTTCTCGCCGCTTCCCGGCATCTTCTACCGCAAGCCTGCACCGGACAAGCCGGTCTACAAGAACGACGGCGACGTGGTCGCGGACAGCGACACGATCGGGCTCGTCGAGGTGATGAAGTCGTTCAACGAGGTGAAGGCCGGCGCCGCTGGCAAGATCCTGCGGTTCCTCGCCGAGAACGAGGAGCCCGTGATGGCCGGTCAGCCGATCGCCGAAATCGACGTTTGAGGCTCGTCGCATCTCCATGGCGATCAAAAAGCTCCTCATAGCCAATCGCGGCGAAATCGCGGTGCGCATCATTCGCGCAGCGCGCGAGCTCGGCATTGTGACCGTGCAGGTCTATAGCAAGGCCGACAAGGACTCGCTCGCCACCAGGCTCGCCGACGAGTCGATCGAGATCGGCCCGCCCCAGGCGTCAAAATCCTATCTCAACCAGGCCGTCATCCTCGAGGCCGCCAAGAGTGCCGGAGCGGACGCCATCCATCCCGGCTACGGGTTCTTGGCCGAGAATGCCGAATTCGCCGGGGCTGTCGAAGCGTCAGGCCTGATCTTCGTTGGTCCGACCGCGCAATCGATCCGGCTGATGGGCGACAAGGTCGCGGCGCGGGAAGCTGCTGCCTCGGCCGGCGTTCCCACTGTCCCTGGCAGCCGCGGTCGCCTGGAGTCCATTGACGAGGCCTTCGCGCTGGTCGACAAGACGGGCTTTCCCGTCATGATCAAGGCGGCGGCCGGCGGCGGTGGGCGCGGGATCCGCATCGCGCGCTCGGCCGAGGAATTCCGTCATCTGATGCCGCAGGCTCAGGCCGAAGCGCTCGCCGCGTTCGGCGATGGCGGGCTTTACGTCGAGAAGCTGGTCGAAGGCGCGCGACACATAGAGGTACAGGTGCTCGGCGACGGGCACGATGTCATCCATTGCTTCGAGCGCGAATGCTCTTTGCAGCGTCGCCGCCAGAAAGTCTGGGAAGAAGCGCCCTCGCCTTCGCTGGCTCCAGCTGTCCGTGAAAAACTCTGTGCCTCTGCTGTCGCGCTGGCCCAAGCGGTCAACTATCGCGGCGCCGGAACGCTCGAATATCTCTACGACGACCGGACCCACGACTTCTATTTCCTGGAAATGAATACCCGCATCCAGGTCGAGCATCCCGTCACGGAGATGATCACCGGGATCGATCTCGTGGGCGAGATGATCCGGATCGCCGGCGGCGAGCGCCTGCGAATCCGCCAGCACGAGGTGCGCGTCAGCGGTCATTCGATCGAGGTCCGCATCAATGCCGAGGATCCCTCGAAAAACTTCTCGCCGAACCCGGGCACCGTCAGCGCACTCGGCGTACCCGGCGGCGACGGCGTACGCTTCGACAGCATGCTCTATCAGGGCTACACGGTGCCGCCCTTCTACGACAGCCTGCTCGCCAAGCTGATCGTACATGACGAAGATCGGGCCAGCGCGATCCGAAAGCTCGAGCGCGCCCTTGCCGAGCTCAACGTCGAGGGCCTGGCGACCACGAAGTCGCTGCATCAGGCGCTTACCCGCGACGCCGACGTGCAGGCCGGACGCTTTCACACAGCCTGGCTCGAACCATGGCTGGAATCCCATGCCGCGACGCTTGCGGCACCGTTACCGACCGCAAAGGTTGCGCCATGATCGCGAGAGAAACCGTCCCGTCAGCAACAGGAGGCCGCTAGTCATGCAAACCCGATTTTCCTTCGGCGGCGATGAGCATATCTTCGCCGAAGTCGGTGAAGCGATGTCGCTGGAGGCATTCTTCAAAAGTCTCTTCGTCACCAATGCGGTGCGGGACGCCAAGATCAAGGGCGTGACCGAGATCTGCCCGGCGAATGCATCCTATCAGATCAAGTTCGATCCAGATCAGATCAAGCCCGACGATCTCCTCACCGAGCTGAAGCGACTGGATACGGGGTCCGAGAAGTCCGAGCCGGTGATCAAGACGCGGATCATCGAAATCCCCGTGCTCTACAACGATCCCTGGACGCACGAGACCCTGATGCGCTTCCGCGAGCGGCATCAGGATCCAAATGGGACTGATCTCGAATACGCCGCGCGCATCAACGGGCTCGATGGCGTCGATGCCTTCATCAAGGCGCATTCAAGCGCCCCCTGGTTTGTTTCGATGGTCGGCTTCGTCGCAGGCCTGCCCTTCCTCTACCAGATGGTGGAGCGCAAGCGGCAGCTTCAGGCGCCGAAATACCTGCGGCCGCGCACGGATACGCCAAAGCTCACCGTCGGGCACGGTGGATGCTTCAGTTGCATCTATTCGGTGCGCGGTGCGGGCGGCTACCAGATGTTCGGCATCACGCCGATGCCGATCTACGATCCAAATCAGAAGATCAGTTATCTGCGCGACTTCATGTGCCTGTTCAGGCCGGGCGACATCGTGAAGTGGAAGCCGATCGACCGGGTGGCCTATGACGCTGCGGTCGCCGACGTCGATGCCGGGCGATTTGCGCCGATCATCCGCGACGTCTCGTTCTCGCTGACCGAGTTCAACCGCGATATTGATGCCTATAACCGCAAGCTCGATGGAGTCCTCCATGGCCATTAAGGTTCTAAAGCCGGGTCTTGCAACCACCGTCCAGGACCTCGGGCGTCCCGGCTACTATCACATCGGCATCCCCCTTTCCGGCGGCATGGACCGTCACGCGCTCGCGGCGGCTAATTTGCTCGTCGGCAACCCGGAAGGTGCGGCCGTGCTCGAAGCCGTGTTCATGGGGCCAGAACTCGAATTCACCGAGGACGCCACGGTGGCGATTGCCGGCGCCGAGCTGCCACCCAAGCTCGATGGCGAACCGCGCGAGACCTGGACCAGCTTCAAGGTAAGGCGTGGTCAGATCCTCTCGTTCGATTTCCTCAAGCAGGGCGCGCGCGGCTACATCGCGGTCGCCGGCGGCATCGATGTTCCCGTCGTTCTCGGCTCGCGCTCGACCTACGCGCTCGGCGCGCTCGGCGGCTTCAAGGGCCGAAAGCTGGAAGCCGGCGACGAACTGCCGGTCGGCAAGGTCGCAGCAGCAGTGAAAGATGGCCGTACGGTCACGAGGGACCTGCGCGGCCAGCCGGCCGGGATGCCGACGGAGGTGCGCGCCATGCCGGGGCTCTACTGGCACCGCATCACCGAAGCCGCCGGCAACGGCTTCTTCTCTGACACCTGGAAGGTTGCTCCGGAAGCGGATCGCATCGGCTACCGTTTCAAGGGCGGCAAATCGCTCGAATTCGTGCCACGCGAACCGCCGTTCGGCGCCGGCTCCGATCCGTCCAACATCACCGATGCCTGCTATCCCTACGGCTCGATCCAGGTGCCCGGCGGCACCGAGCCGATCGTGCTGCATCGTGACGCAGTCTCGGGCGGTGGTTATTTCATGGTCGGCACCGTGATTGCTGCAGACATGGATTTGATCGGCCAGCTTCAGCCCAACACGCCGGTGAGGTTCGTCAAGGTCGGCATGGATCAGGCGCTTGCGGCCCGCAAGAACCGGACGGAGCTGCTGGGCAAGCTCCGGACAGCCCTGGCGTAATCGCCAGGGGACGCACGATCTGTCAACGCGCCGACCGGCAGCGGTCGGGGTGAATAGCTCTGTCTGCGCGTCACGTCCGCGGTCGAACCTCCTCGTTCGGCACGAGAGTTGCAACGGACGCGCTGGGGCTGAGAAACCAGACATGAACTATGCAAACATCGGAATAACCGCGATGTCCGTTTCTCTGAAACAGATCCGCTATTTCGTCGCCGCTGCCGAGACCGGACGCATCAGCCAGGCGGCCATGGACCTCAACGTCTCGCAATCGGCCGTAACCGCGGCGATCCAGCAGCTCGAAGCGACCGTTTGCGCACGCCTCCTGGAGCGCACGCCGAACGGCGTGACCGTCACCATGGAAGGCAGCCGTTTCCTGTCCCAGGGCCGTCAGATTCTTGCTGCGGTCGCCGAAGCGGTGCGGAGCACGCATATGTCCGCAGGGCCGCTGTTCGGGACGGTGCGCATCGGCGTGACCTACACGGTGTCCGGCTATTTCCTGCCGCGTCACCAGATGCGCTTCCAGGCGAGCTTTCCCGGTATCACCATCGAACTGTTCGAGGCCCCGCGCGACGTGCTCGAACGTGCGCTCGTCGACGGCGCGCTCGATCTGGCGGTGATGCTGGTCTCCAACCTGCGCGACAATGCCATGCTCGTCAGCGAGACCCTGCTGCGGTCGCCGCGCCGGCTGTGGCTTGCGCCTGAACATCCACTGACCCGCGCCGAGCGGGTCCATCTCGCGGAGATCGCGACCTATCCCTACGTTATGCTCACCGTCGACGAGGCCAAGCACACCTCGATGCGCTATTGGACCCACGCGGCGCTCGAACCGAAAACGGTCTTCCGCACTTCCTCGGTCGAAGCGGTGCGCTCCATGGTTGCAGGCGGCATGGGTATCGCCATTCTGTCCGACCTGATCTACCGGCCCTGGTCGCTGGAGGGACAGCGGATCGAGACCCGTGTCATCGAGGATGAGGTTCCCAGCATGGACGTGGGCCTCGCCTCGCGGCGCGACACAAAACTCTCGGAAGACGCCAAGGCATTCCTCGATTTCATGCGCTTTGCGGTTGCCGGCGTCGGCCCGGCCAGGCCCCCCGTGAGCCTCGACCATCGGCATCGGGCCGAGGAGGCGATCGAAATCTAAGATATCTGTTTCCGTATTTGTTCGACTTGACGCCGTCCGGCTGCCCTCGCCACACTCGCGCTGGGACAAGACGACCGGAGGCACAGCCGGCGGCCGGGAGTGAGACATGCAAGTCACGTACGCGACTACTGACATTCCATTGCAAGCCCGGCGCCAGTACTGGCAGGAGGTCGTCTCCAGCACTTATTACTCGCTGGACCTTCGTTTTTTCGGGGGGCAGGACTTTCACGGCACACTGGGCGCGTGGTCGCTCGGGCCGGTCTCGATGTCCCGCCAGGCCTCCAACGGCCTGCTCTACAAGCGACATGAACGCCATCTGCTCAATGAGCGAAACGAATGCTTCCTGATCACCGTGCCGGAGCTTGCGGAAATCCGATTCGAGCAGGACGGCAGGGATGTGCGTTGCAAGCCGGGCGCCTTCCTGATCGAGCGCAGCCACCTGCCCTATGAGTTCAGCCATCAAGATCCTGCCGCGCTCTGGGTGCTGAAGATCCCAAGCGCCGTGCTGCGCGCGCGGATTTCCCGCCCCGAGCGCCTGGCAACCCTGCAGATCGACGCCAGCCGCAGCGTCGGTGCGCTGTTCGTCGACACGCTGCGCCTCGCCGGCGACCGCATCGGCGAGATGGACGAGACAGCTCGCGCGATGATAGGCAAGCACCTCATCGAGCTCCTGGCGATGGCCATCGAGTCCGACGACCGCGTGCTGACCGGGCACTCCTCGTCCGTGCGCAATGGCCACCTGCTCCGCTGCGAGCATTTCATTCGTACTCGCCTCGACGACATGCGGCTCACGCCCCAGATGATCGCCGATGGCTGCGGCATCTCGCTTCGATATCTGCACCAGATTTTCGAGGGCGAGGGCATGACCGTCTGCGCCTATATTCGCAACCAGCGCCTTTCGATGTGCGATGCCCTGCTGCGCGATCCCAATTGCCGCAAGAGCATTTCGGAAATCGCCTATCAGTGGGGCTTCGCCGACCAGGCACAATTCAGCCGCAACTATCGCAGCCGGTTCGGCCGCACACCGAGCGAGGCGCGAGCGACCTCGCGCGCTTCCAATTCCTGAAAACAACGTCACCTGACGTCCGAGTGATCGATTCTTAGGCAACCCGCCGCCGATCCGGGCACACCTGCCCGTCGCTCTCTCGCACAAATCTTCCTGCGCTCAGCGTCAAGAACGCAAGCCGCCGATCTGCCTATGATCGGCGAAACGCTTGTTCGAAAGGAAGACGCATCGTGCAGAACCTTCGCGTGGCCGTCGATGTCGGCGGCACCTTTACCGACATCTGCATTATGGATGAGACGACCGGTCTCATCCGGATCGAGAAGACCTCGTCCACGCGCGATCCGATCGAAGGGATCATGGGCGGCGTCTCCAAGGCGGGAATCGATCTGTCCAAGGTCGCCTTGTTCTCGCACGGCACCACGGTCGCCACCAACGCGCTGATCACGCGCCGCCTGCCCCGCACCGCCGTCGTCAGCACGGAGGGCTTTCGCGACGTCATTGAGATCCGGCGCGCCAACAAGGAAGACCTCTGGGACACCTACAAGGACGTCGTCCGGCCCTACGTGCCGCGGCGCGACCGGCTGACGGTGACGGAGCGAGTCGATGCCGCCGGCAAGGTGATCCAGCCCCTTGACCTCGACGCCGCGCGCAACGTCGCGCGCATCCTGAAGCGAAGGGGTGTCGCCGCGATCGCGGTCTGCTTCATGAACGCCTATCTCAACGGCGAAAACGAGCGCGCCATGCGCGAGATCTTGCTGCAGGAGATGCCGGACATCCCGGTCTCGATCTCCTCGCAGGTGCTCCCCGAAATCTTCGAGCACGAGCGGTTCTCGACCACGGTCGCCAACGCCGTCGTCAGTCCCGTCGTCGTGAGTTACACGAGCCGCCTCGGCGATCGTCTCGCCGACGAAGGCTATACGCGCGACCTGTTGCTGCTGCACACCGGGGGCGGCGTCATGACGCCGGCGAGCGTAAAGGATTTCGCCGCCCGCCTCGCCGGCTCCGGCATCGCCGCGGGCGCCATCGCCAGCCGCTACATCGCTGGCCTCTGCGGCTTCCCGCACTCGATCGGTCTCGACATGGGTGGCACCTCCACCGACGTGTCGCTGGCTTATGAGGGCCAGTCGCGCATCACCAAGGACTGGCACATCGAGTTCGGTTATCCGATCCGCTTCGCTTCCATCGAGGTGCTCACCATCGGCGCGGGCGGCGGCTCGCTCGCCTGGACCGATCCGGCCGGCTCCTTGCGCAACGGCCCGCAGTCGGCGGGCGCCTATCCGGGCCCGGCCTGCTACGGCAACGGCAACACCCAGCCGACCAACACAGACGCCAACGTCACGATGGGCCGGCTCGGCACGAGCCTGGCCGGCGGCAAGGTCATGCTCGACCCCGAGCTCGCCCGCAAGGCTGTCGAGGATGGCGTCGCAAAACCGTTCGGCCTCGGCCTGCACGAGGCGGCCGACGCCATCCTGAAGGTCGCCAACGCCAACATGTCGGACGCCGTGCGGCTGATCTCGATCAGCCGCGGCTACGATCCACGCGATTTCGCCCTCGTCGCCTTCGGCGGCGCCGGCGCGCTGCACGGCGTCGACGTCGCACGGGAGCTGGCGATCCCCGTTGTGATCGTGCCGCCCAATCCAGGCGTGACGTCTGCGCTCGGCTGCCTCCTGGTCGACATGCAGCACGATTTCTCGCAAAGCTGCATGGTCGGCGCCGACGAGGCCGATGCCGCCGATATCGAGACTCAGTTCGCCGCGCTGGAGAAGGAAGCGCTGGCGCGACTGACCCATGAAGGCGTAGCGCGGCAGGACATCGTGCTGCAGCGCTCGATCGACATGATGTATCGCGGTCAATGGCGCTCGCTGGCCGTCACAGCGCCGCGCCCGATCGGCAAGGTCGCCGACCTCGTGCAGAGTTTCCATGCCGAGCACCAGCGCGAATACAATTTCCGCCGCGACGACTCGCCCGTCAGCCTCTTCCGCCTCAATCTGAAGGCGATTGGTGTCGTGCCCAAGGCCGAGTTCGCCATCCACAAGCCGACCGGCGTGATCCCTGAGCCGGTCAGCAGCCGCAGGGTCTGGTTCGACGGCAACGGGCTCGACACGCCCGTCTACGCGCGCGACGACCTGCCTTGCGGCTTCTCCTTTCAGGGCCCTGCGATCATCGAGCAGGTCGATGCGACCACCGTCGTGCCCCCCGGCGCCAGCGCCGAGGTCGACAAATATCTCAACATCATCATCCGCGTGAAGGAGTGAGCCGATGGCCGCAGATCTCCCGCTCGACCCCGTGACCTTCGAGGTTCTCAAGAACTCTTTCATCACCAGCGTCGACCAGATGGGCGAGCAGGTGCTTCGGACCTGCTATTCCTTCGTGATCTACAACCGCGACTTCTCAAGTGCGCTGCACGACGCCAAGGGCGAATGCGCTGCACAGGGCAATCAGGACATCGCGGTCCATGTCGGCACGTTGCACTTCACCTGCCAGGACGTCATGCGGCACTTCGAGGGCGACATGCATGAAGGGGACGTCTATGCGATCAACGATCCCTATGCCGGCGGCACACATTTCTCCGACGTGCGGCTGATCCGGCCGATCTTCGCCGACGGCAAGATCATCGCCTTCAGCCAGTCGAATGGCCACTGGTCCGACGTCGGCGGCAGCGTGCCGGGATCGTTCGACGTCGCCGCCCGCGAGATGTTCCGCGAAGGCCTGCGCATCACTCCCGTGCGCCTGTTCGACAAACGTGGCTTGCGTAAGGACGTCGCGCATCTTCTCGCCTCCAACACCCGTGACCCCGCCTCGATCATCGGCGACATCCAGGCGCAGGCGCAGGCGACGCAGGTGTGCGAGCGCGAGATCCTGCGCCTCGTCAGCAAATACGGCCGCGACACCGTCGAGACCGGGCTCGCTGCGGTCCAGGACTATGTCGAGCGTTCCGCGCGCCAGCGCATCGCAGCCTTGCCCGACGGCGAATGGGAGACGGTCGATTTCATCGATCGTGACCCGGCCGGCGGCGAAGGCATGATTCCGATCAAGATCAAGATGACGATCAAGGGCGATCGCGCGATCTACGATTTCACCGGCAGCCATCCGACCATCGGCTCGATCTACAATTCGGCCTTCGGCGCGACCTTCTCGGCGGTGGCGGCCGGGATGAAGACGTTTTTCCCCGACCTGCCGCTCAATTCCGGATTCTATCGCTGCTTCGACATCATCGCGCCCGAAGGCTCGATCGTCGACGCGAAGTGGCCGATTGCGGTCACCGGCTTCCTGATGCCCTTCGAGAAGATCATGAACTCGATCTACGAGATGTGGTCGAAGCTGATGCCCGAGCGCGCGCTCGCCTGCGCCTTCAATCTCGAATATCTGCTCACCGGCGGCTTCGATGGCCGCAGCGCCGACAAGCCGATCTTCATGTTCTACGACTGGCTGCCGGGCGGCTGGGGCGGCCGCAATGGCAAGGACGGCAGCAACGTCACCACCGCCTGCTTCGGCACCGGCCTGATGTCGCAGCCGGTCGAAGGCCAGGAGCGCGCCAATCCGATCCTGACCACAAAGTGCGAGATCCTGACCGACTCGCCCGGTCCCGGGAAATGGCGCGGCGGCGCCGGCGTGATGAAGACCTCGCGCATGCTGCAGGCGGAGAAGACCGTGATCTCCTACATCTGCGACCGCGAGCGTGCCGTGGTATGGGGCATCGAGGGCGGCCTACCGTCAATGCCGCACGGCCTGACGTTGAAGCGCGCGGGTGCAGATTCCGAGGAGCGCCTCGGCTCGATCTTCTCGGACGTTCCGATCGGCGAAGGCGACGTGTTCTCGCGTCCGACAGCCGGCGGCGGCGGATTCGGCGATCCGCTGGAGCGGGACCCGCGCCTTGTGATCGAGGATATCAAGGACGACTATGTGTCGGTCGCACGCGCCGCCAAGGACTACGGCGTGGTGGTGCAGATCATCGATGCCGAACTGTGCGAGTACGAGATCGACAAGACCGCGACCGATTTGCTTCGCACCAAGCTCAGGGCCGAGCGCGTCGCCAATGCAAGGCTCGATCCGGAAATCGTAGCCGCGCGCTATCGCAGCGGCGAGATCGATGCGCTCGACGTCATCCGCCAGCATGCCGTGATCCTCGACTGGGGGAACGGCAGGCTCCTCCCCGAATCCACGCGTCAGTTCCGCGAGGTCTTCGAGCGGCGCTCGGTCGCAAAATGGGCCGCGGGCTGATCCCCGTTGGCAATCGCGTCGCCCACGGGCGGCGCGGCACGCGCATGCAAGGAGGACCCGACGCCGGCGGTCCTCACCCCATCATTCGAACCAAGAGGATTGAGCCATGACCTGCACGACGCGCCTTCCCATCAACCGGCTTCAGCCGATCTGCACGACGCTCGGCGTCGCCGCGAGCCTCGCTGTTTGCGCAATGACCGCGGCCTCGGCCGAAACGCCATGGTTTCCGATGAAGGTTTACGACGCCTCGTCCGGCACGCCAAAACCGGCGGAATATACGGCGCTGGAGAAGGCCGAGAAGCCCTACAAGCTCTGTGTGCTGTTTCCGCACATGAAGGACAGTTTCTGGGTGGCGGTCGCCTACGGCGTCGTGAAGCAGGCCGAGGCCTTGAACGTCAACATGACGCTCTATGAAGCCGGCGGCTACGAGAACCTGCCCAAGCAGCTCTCGCAGTTCGACGATTGCATGGCGAGCGGCGCGGATGCAATCATCGTCGGCGCGATCTCCGGCGCAGGCCTCAGCAAGAAATTCGAAGAAGCGAAGACCAAGGGCGTTCCGGTCGTCGGCGTCGCCAATCCGCTGCCGCCCAATGCCCTGCCCGCCGCCAATTATGTCGACTTCGTCGCCATGGGTGAGGTCACCGGCGAGGGCCTGCTGGCGCAGTCCAAGCCCGGCGACAAGCTCAACATCGTGACCTTCCCGGGACCGGCCGGCTCCGGCTGGGCGGAATCCTTCAACGAAGGCTTCAAGAAGGCGGTGGCGAAGAATCCGAACGCCAAGGTGCTCGCCGAGAAGTTCGGCGACTCCGGTGTCGCGGTCCAGCTGCAGTTGATCCAGGACGCGCTGCAGGCCTATCCCAACATGAACGTGATCTGGGGCACCGCGCCCACCGCCGAGGCTGCGATCGGCGCGGTGGCAGAAGCCGGCCGTAGCGACCTGAAGATCATGTCGTCCTACGAGAACCAGGCCATGCTGGATGCGCTGAACCGAGGCGACATCCTGGCCTTTGCAACGCAGTACCCGGTCGGCGAAGGCGCCATCTCGGTCGACCAGGCGGTGCGCCTGATCGAGAAGAAGCCAGTGATGAGCCTCGCCCAGCCGCTGGCCTCCGCGGTCGACAAGACCACCGTGCCGAAACTGCAGATGGATCTCGTGCTGGCGCCGGCAAAGTGGACCCCGGTCTACTCGGTCAAGGCCAAGTAAGCCTGCGATTAATTCTTGAGGCGGGAGATGCGTCTCCCGCCTCTCGTCCCAACGGCCTGCGGAGCAGCAGATGGATGTCGACGACGACCCGAAGCCGGCCGAACCTCTGCTTCGACTGCGAGGCATCTCGAAGCATTTCACGGGCGTCCGTGCGCTCGATCGGGTCGATCTCGACGTCCGTGCCGGCGAGCTGCACGTCCTGTTCGGCGAGAACGGCGCCGGCAAATCGACCCTGATCAACGTGGTGTCGGGCACATTTCCGCCCGACGAAGGCACTTTCCATTTCGAGAGTGAAGAGATCCGTCATCTCACGCCACAACGGGCGCGCGCGATCGGCATCAGCCCGGTGTTCCAGGAATTCTCCCTCGTTCCGAGTCTCACCGTCGAAGAGAACCTGTTCCTCGGCCGCGAAGTCTCGCAAGGCGGCGTGTTGTGGGCCCGAGAGATGCGCAAGCGCGCAACCGCGCTGATCGACGAGCTCGGTTTCGATCTCAATCCTGCGCTGCGGGTTGACGATCTGTCGCGCGCGCACCAGCAGATGGCGGAGATCGCCAAGGCCCTGCTCGGCCGCGTGCGCCTTTTGATCCTCGACGAGCCGACCGCTTCGCTCACGGAGCGCGAGACCGGGCGGCTGTTCGAGCTGATCGCCCGGCTCAAGAGCCAGAATGTCGGGCTGATCTACGTGTCGCACCGCATGCGCGAGATCCGCGCGCTGGCCGACCGCGTGACGGTGCTCCGCGACGGCCGCCACATCCGCACCCTCGATGCTGCGACATCGACCGACGGAGAGCTGGTGGAGCTGATGACCGGCCGCAAGATCGATCTGCTGTTTCCGACCATCGCGCACAAGCCGGACAAGGTGATGGTCGACGTCGAAAACCTGACGCTCGCCGACGGCAGCGTTCGCGATGTGAACCTCTATGCCCGGGCCGGCGAGATCACGGGCATCGCCGGCCTTGTCGGCTGCGGCAAGTCGGAGCTGATCCGGGCCATCTATGGCATCGAGCCGGCGACGTCCGGCGTGATCCGGATCGACGGTGCGCCTTATGAATTCCCTGCCCCGCGACGCAGCCTGAAGCGCGGCATCGCCTATTTCCCCGCCAACCGCATCGCTGAAGGGCTCGCACTGTCCCGGCCGATCCGTGAGAACGCCTCGATGACGGTGCTCGACCTGCCCGCCTTCGCCCGCTTCGGCCTACTGAGGCAGGCCGCGGAGCGCGCCAGGATCGGCGGAATCATGGCGCAGTTGCAGCTCAGGCCACCCAATATCGAGCGAACCGCCGGCGCGTTGTCGGGCGGTAACCGCCAGAAAGTGATGCTCGGCCGCGCGCTGACGCGCGAGCTCACCGTGTTCCTGTTCGACGAGCCGAGCGTCGGCATCGACGTCGGCGCCAAGCTCGAAGTCTACGAGTTCATGAAGCGCCTGGTCGAGGCAGGCGCCGCGGTGATCGTGGTGTCCTCGGAATTGCCGGAGGTGCTGGCGCTGTCGAACCGGCTCTATGTCATGCATCACGGCCGCATCGCCGCGGAATTGACCGGTGACGAGAAGACCGAGCAGAACGTGCTTTCGAGCTTCTTCCGGGATCATCTCACGGCGGAGGTTGCATGAGCACGGCGCGGGTCACCGCAGGGCCGCAGAGCTCGATCGGCCTCCGATCGATCGCCGGCCGAATCGGGTTTCTGCCGGCACTTCTGCTGCTGCTCGTCGCCGCCATGTCCGCGACCGATCCCCAGTTCTACGGCATCATCAACATCCTCAACATCCTGCGTAACGCCTCCCTGCTGGCGATCGTTGCCTGCGGCCAGGCGCTGGTCATCGTCGCTGGCGGCTTCGATCTTTCGGTCGGCGCAGTCGTCGCACTCGCGAGCGTCGTGACCGCCAAGACGATGGCCACCACCGCTACCGCGTTTCCCGGCAACACCGCCCTCATCATTGCAAGCGGCGTCGCGGCCGGGCTCGGCTGCGGGATGGTGGTCGGGCTCGTCAACGGATTCTGCGTGGCAAAACTCAAGGTCTCCGGCTTCGTGGTGACCTTGGGCACGATGTCGGCGACCGCAGGCGTCGGCCTCATGATCACGAATGGCATCCCCGTTTATGGCATGCCCGACATCTTCGTGAAGGGCTTTGGGCGCGCGCAAGCGTTCGGCCTGCCGACCGCCGTTCATGTCGCGCTGATCGTGATCCTAGTAATGGTATTCGCGCAGCGACGCACGCTGTTCGGCCGCTACGTCTACGCGATCGGCGGAAACGTCGATGCGGCCGTGGTGTCGGGCGTGTCGATCCAGCGCCACATCGTGGGCACTTATGTCGTATCGAGTGTGCTTGCAGCGCTGGCCGGTATCCTGCTCACCGCGCAGGTCGGCTCCGGCCAGGCAAGCTTCGGCGGCGACCGGATGATGCTGCAATCGATTGCGGCTGCCGTCATCGGCGGGGTCAGCTTGCGTGGTGGCGTCGGGCGGGTCGAGATCGTCGCCATCAGCGCGCTGTTCCTGACCATTCTCGGCAATGCGCTCAACCTGCTGCACGTCGACTCCCGGCTTCAGCCGGTCTTCCTCGGCGTGATCATGGTGGCGGCGGTGGCGCTCGACGAACTCAGCCGACGGAGGAAAGCCCGTGTCTGACCTCGAATTGTCCGTCATGGCCAAGGACACGGATCGTGCCAAGCCGCTGTCGGGCCGCTGGGTCTGGAATGCGGTGCTGCCGGCTGCGCTGGTGGCGCTGCTGCTCGGCTTCGCCGCGTTCGACCATGGCGTGCTCTCGCCGGCCAACCTGCTCAATATTGCCCAGCAGACCAGCTACCTGGCTCTGTTCGCGATGGCCCAGACCGTGGTCATCCTGACGCGCGGCTTCGACCTTGCGCTGGGCCCAACGGTGTCGATGGTCAGCGTGGGCACCGCGCTCGCCATGGCCGGTGCCACGGCGACGGGTCACGACACCAGCGTGGTGCTGTTCGCCGGGCTCGGCGCCGGCTTCGGCCTCGGCATCGCCTGCGGTCTTTTCAACGGCGTGGTCATCGCGCTGCTCGGCGTCAATCCCTTCGTCGCGACGCTCGGCAGCTACAACATCGCGATCGGAATTGCGACCACGCTCTCCTCCGGCCGGCCCGTGCAAGGTGTTCCGAAGCTATTCTCGCAAATTTTCTATGGCGGCAGCGTCTTCGGCGTACCAGCGGCCATCGTCATCACCGTCGTCATCGGAATCGCGCTCCACCTGATCCTGTCGTGCACCGTGTTCGGGCGATCGCTCTATATCATCGGCACCAATCCACGCGCGGCCGCGGTCGCCGGCCTGCCGGTGAAACGCATCCTCGTTGCGACCTACGTGTTGTGCTCGGGCCTTGCCGCGCTCGGCGCGATCATGATGACGGCGCGGACCGGATCGGGCGAGCCGAACCTCGGCGGTGCGTTATCGCTGCAAGCGATCGCCGGTGCCGTGGTCGGCGGAACGAGCCTGGCAGGCGGCCGCGGCGGGGTCGGCACTGCCGTGCTCGGCGCGCTGTTCATCACGATCCTGTCCAACGGCATGAACCTCACCCGCATCGACGGATACGTCCAGATGGTCGTGCTGGGCGCGATCGTCATTGTCGGCGTGCTGCTCGATCGCCTGCGACTGGAGCGTGGCCAATGATCACCGGCTCTTCCGTGCAAAGCACCCCTGCCGAGGCGCATAATGCGGCGTCGTCAATCTATGTCGCGCCTTCGCTTGCGAGTGCTCTCGATGCGCTCAGCGAATGCGGCGCAGCCGGCGCCGTCTTCGCTGGTGGCACGTGGATCATGAGATCACCGATCCGGCACGAACCGTTGCGAGCACGCTATGTCGCGATAGGCAGGATCGCCGAACTCGGAGCCGTCCGGATCGGGACCGATGTGGTCGAGATCGGCGCCGCGGTGACGCACGCGGCACTCGCTGCCGCTTTGGCCGATCTCCCCGAATTCGATGTCCTTGCGGCCGCCGCCGGCCGCTCCGCGAACCCGGCGATCCGCGCGATGGCGACGATCGGCGGCAATCTTGCAACGCCAGGCTTCGCCGCGGCCGATTGCGTACCGGCCTTGCTCTGCCTCGAAGCCGAGATCGAGGTCGCAGGCCGGGACGGTCGCGAACGGATGAAGCTGGAGCACTTCCTCAAGATCCGATCGACCTTGGCGCCCGACCGACTCGTCACGCAGGTCGTCGTGCCGCGCAGCGAGCGCAAGACTGCTCACGCCCGCCTTCCATTGCGCAAAGCCGGGGATTATCCGGTCGCCATCGTCAGCCTCTCGGTCAGCGTCGATGCGGCAGGTCAGGTGCAGGCTGCACGGATTGCGGTCGGTTCTGTCGAACCGGTCGCGCGGCGATGGGAGCGGCTCGAGACCGCCCTGATTGGACGTTCGCTCGACGCCGAGGAAGCGGCGCGGACCGCCGCTGAACTGGCGGACGAGTTCGTCGGCCGCGACGGCATTGACGCGCCAGCCTGGTATCGCGTCAGCGTGTTGCCGGGCCTAGTTCGCCGCGCGGCGGCTACCGCGCTTGGCGCCTAAACCATCGGGGATGCATATGGCTCTCAGCCTGACCGTCAACGGCGACCGGCTCGCCTCCACCGCCGATCCTGCCACCCCGCTCGTCGATATCCTACGTGAAGAACTTCATCTGACCGGCGCAAAACCGGTCTGCCGCGAGGGCTTTTGCGGCGCCTGCATGGTGCTCATCGACGGCAAGCCGACGCCCTCCTGCCTGACGCCGGCCGCGCTCGCCGATGGCTGCGAGATCCAGACGGTCGAGGGCCTTGCGACACACGGCCAGTTGAATCGCATCCAGGCCGCGCTCGACGCCAGCGATGCCGTTCAGTGCGGCATGTGCTTTCCCGGCATGGTGGTCAGTCTGACGCATCTCCTGACGACCAGACCCGACGCCACGCGCGAGGACATTCGTGCGGCGCTGACCGGGAACATCTGTCGCTGCACCGGCTACGAGCGCATCATCGATGCGACGCTGCTCGCATTGGCCACGAAATAATCGGGAGACGCTGACATGTCCGATGTTTCCGCGACCATGGATCTCCGCCGGCGCGACGCTGCCGACAAGCTCCGCGGGCGCACCCGCTACACCGCCGATCGTTATCTACCGGGCATGCTGCACGCCGCGGTGCTGCGCGCCAGCGTGCCGTCGGGCCGGATCGTCCGCCTCGATACCTCCAGAGCCGCCCGCATGCCAGGCGTGCGTGCGATCGTGACGGACGCAGACGCACCCGGTATGATGGGGATCGGCATCGCCGATCATCCGCTCTTTGCGCGCGATCTCATTCACTATGATGGCGAACCGCTGGCTGCGATTGCGGCCACCACATTGGCGCAGGCGCAAGCGGCGCTCGCGGCGATCGAGGTGGAGATCGAGCCCCTGCCCGCTGCGCTCACGATGGCTGACGCGCTGGCGCCTGATGCGCCGCTGGTCCATCCCAACTGGCGCGACTATGAGGTCCTGTTTGAAGGCGGTGCGCGCGAAGGCAACGTCGCCTGGGAGGCAACCGTCGTCCGCGGCGATGTCGATGCCGCCTTTGCCCGGCCGGACGTCGAAATCGTCGAAAGCTCGTTCCGGGTCGGCCGCCAGAACCACGTCGCGCTCGAACCACGCGCGGTAGTCGCGAGCTACGAGGACGGGCGCTTCCATATTGAGACATCGACGCAGGCCCCTTGGGGCATCCGCAACGCCACCGCGCGCCTTCTGGGCGTGCCGGCATCGCAAGTTCGCGTCACGGTGCCGCCGGTCGGCGGTGGCTTCGGCCTGAAGTTTGATCTGGGGGTCGAACCCTTCGCCGCCCTCCTCGCCCGCGCCAGTGGCCGACCGGTCCGGCTTGTCAATTCGCGCGAGGAGGAAATGCTGACCTGCCTGTTCCGCGAGAATGCCGATATCCGGATTCGCTCGGCAGTTACGCGCGAGGGCGAGATCGTCGGCCGCGAAGCGGTCGTGCTGATGGATTGCGGCGCCTATGGCGGCGAGCAGATCTTCCTGACTACCATGACCGCGCACACGCTCGGCGGAAATTACAGGCTGGGCAGTGTGCGGCTGGTCTCACGCGCGGTCTACACCAACACCACGCCGAACGGCGCCTTCCGCTGCTGCAACGGCGTCTACAACACCTTTGCGCTCGAGCGGCATACCGACGAGATCGCGGCCAGGATCGGCATGGATCCGCTTCTCTTCCGCCGCCGCAACGTGCTCGGCGACAAGGATCTTGGCGCTACAGGCCAAGTGTTCCAAGCGGACGTGCTCGGTCCGATGCTCGACCGGATGGACACGCTGCGCGACGCGGCCACGATGCCACCCGGTCGTTCCGACGGGCGGCTCTATGGTCGTGCGACCACGGTTGGCACCTGGTTCGTCTTTGTGGGTCCGTCGGCTGCGACCGTGAACATGAATGCCGATGGCACGGCGACGTTGGTGACATCCGGTGTCGAGATCGGATCCGGCTCGATGATGCAGGCTTTGCCCCAGATCGTCGCGAGCACGCTCGGCATTGCGCCAGAGAGCGTCATCGTGCGCGCCGCCGATACGGATGCTGCCGGCTATGATGTCGGCGTCGGCGGCGGCCGCACGACCGTCTCGCTCGGCGCGGCGAGCCTGTCGGCGGCACAGGAGGTGCGCACGAAGCTATTGAAGGTCGCCTCCGACATGATCGAGGCCGCTCCCGAAGACCTTGTGATGCGCGAGGGTCGGATCGAGATCGCCGGCGCGCCCGGCTCGGGCCGCACCGTGACCGAGGTTGCGACGCGGGCCCAGGCGCTGGGCGGCCCGATCTCCGGCACGGGTGCTTTCACGGGCGCCGGCGTGCCGGCGATGCCCGGATGCGTCGCCGGCCATTTCATCGACGCGATCGACATCCCCGTCTTCGCCGTCCACGACTGCGAGGTCGCGGTCGATCCGGAGACCGGGCATGTCGAAGTACTGAACTATCGTGTGGTTCAGGACGTCGGCCGCGCACTGAACCCGCGTGCGATCCACGGACAGATTCAGGGCGGCGTCGTGCAAGGGCTGGGCTATGCCTTGCATGAAGAAGCAACCATCGGCAGCAATGGTCGGGTCTGCCAAACCGGCTTCGAAACCTACCGCGTGCCACTGGCGCTCGATGTCGTGCCCGTCGAGATCAGTCTTTACGAGGGCGCGCCCTCGATGGGACCGCTCGGGACCAAAGGTGCCGGCGAGGTACCAATTCTCAATGTCGGAGCGGCCGTCGCATGCGCTGTTGCAAACGCCACAGGAAAGCGCGTCCAAGAGCTGCCATTGACGCCGCCGCGCGTCCTCGAACTTCTGCTCGATCGGAAGCGCGACCTAGACCTTCCCCACATTGCCGAGACGTGGTCGGACAATCTTGTGCGCCCTCACAAAACTCCCCAGGGCAACGCGTAGGAATGATCTTGGCAAGAGGCTCGCAGTTCGTACATGCGTTGCGGCGGCCGGCCCGACGCCGCGATCAGTCATCCAGAGCGTCGAGAAACTCTTCGACCTTTCTCAACGCCCCCTCGCGATCCTTGCTGGTATAGACAACCCGATCGCCGTCGCGCTGCAGCGATCTCGCCCTGGACTTCCGCAGTCGTCCCGGCAGGAACGTCGCAGCTACCGCCTCCACTCCGACGTCCAGCCTTACGATACCCCGTCGCCTGCAGTCGATCCTGAGCTTTGCAGCGGCAAAGAAATCGCGGGCTGCCGGCGGCAGTTTGCCGAAACGAAGCAGGGTTTCCTCCTCCAGATCATCTAGTTCGTCGGCACTTCGGCACCTGGCCGCACGAGCGTAGATTTCCAGACGAACCGCCTCCGATTGTATGTAGCCTGGCGGCAACATGTCGACGACTGGAAGATTTAGGTCAGGTACCCACAGATCGGCAGCCCTATCGTCGGCTTTCTCCGAGGCTAATTTGAGAAGGTGGCTGTAGAGCACCGGTCCGAACACCTGCAAATGGCCCGACTGCCGCTCCGAAAGCAGGTCTCCCGCCCCTCTCAGGTCGAGATCGCGGGCGCTGATTGCAAAGCCCGCCCCAGGTCTGCTGAATTCCTCGAGAACGGCCAGCCGCTTCTCGGATCGCTCCGCGTCTGAATCTGTCAGCAAATGCGCAAACGCACGTATCCCGCTGCGCCCAACCCTTCCTCTGAGCTGATGGAGTTGCGCGAGACCGAACCTCTCAGGCCAGCAGACCACAATCGTGTTGGCCCGCGGGATATCGAGACCGCTTTCGACAATGTTGGTCGCCAGCAAAACGTCAGCGGCGCCCTCGACGAAGCTCATCATACGGTCGTCCATCTGGTCGGCGGACAACTTGCCATGAAGGCAGACTATGCGGAGATCGGGAGCCATCGAATGTACTCGCGCCAGCATCGGATCAAGATCCTGGATACGCGGACAGATCAGGAAGCTTTGCCCATGGCGCCTCTGTTCGCGCAATAGCGCCGCGACAATTGCAGCGTCGGAAAGCGGAGCGATCTTCGTGACGACCGGAAGCCGATGAACAGGCGGAGAGGCAATAACGCTGAGATCTCTGAAGCCAGCCAAACCCGCCGCGAGCGTCCGCGGTATCGGCGTGGCGCTCATCCAAAGGGCATGGATGCCCTTGGTCAGCGCTGAAAGCTTCGCCTTCTCTGCTGCGCCAAAATGCTGTTCCTCGTCGATAATAACCAGGCCAAGGTCGGCAAACTTCACATCCTTCGAGGCGAGAGCCTGCGTTCCGACCACGATTTTCAGTCTTCCGCTCTTGAGATCTTCCTTCGCCGCCCTTGCCTCGGACGTCGACGCGCCTCGAGACAGGTTTCCGACCTCGATACCGAACGGGGCAAAACGCTTGCGGAAGGTCGCGACATGCTGTCTTGCCAAGACGGTCGTCGGTACAGCCATCGCCACCTGCTTGCCGGACAGCACGACGGCAGCCGCCGCTCGCAAAGCCACCTCGGTCTTGCCGAATCCGACGTCACCGCAAATCACTCGGTCCATTGGGTGACCTGAGGCAAGATCATCCAGGACGTTCCGAATAGCTTTCGACTGGTCGACCGTCGTGAAATAGGGAAAACGCGCTACGAACCTCTCGTAGATTGAACCCGGCGGTACGAGTTTCGCGGCTCGCCGGCGGCGTCGCTGGCTGATGTGTTTCGCAAGCTGCTTGCCGGCAAGCTGAAGCTCGCGCTCCGCCTCGGTGCGCCGCGCCCACCATGTACTTCCGTCGGCCCTGTCCAGAGTCACCCCCCCGAGTTCCGACGCATACGGCCAGATCAGGGTCAGGTCGGCCGGCGGAACGAGAGCGGCATCATCTCCTGCGAATGCGAGCCTGATCATCTCGCGCGACGATACACCCCCGGTTGCTACCGTCTGCAAGCCCTCGAGCAAAGCCAGTCCTCGCTGCAGATGGACCACCACTGAGCCCACCTCCGGCACATCAGCGTGGTCGAAGGCAGCATTCCAGACTCTGGCCATGGGTTGTGGATGATGGGCCCGGCTGCCGAGCACGTCCGACGCCGTCACGACGACAAGAGGTTTCCGGCCAGATTCGACAAATCCAGTATCGAAGTCGGCCAATAGCGCCGCAGCGCGATTGCATCCGGCCGTCGCCTTGCTCCAGTCGGAAAAGCGCTCGGCTTTGACCCCGCTCATCCGTTCCAGGGTGCGCAGATCTTCATCCAGCGCAGCAACAAACATCAGCTGCGAACCGGCGCGTCGCGTCTCGTCGACGAATGTACGCAGAGCTTTCCTTGGCGAAGCGACCTTCGAAAACTCCGGCGTGGGAGTGAAGGGTGCCTTTTGGGGCAGCACATGCATCCGCTTGGTCGCTGCCTTCCAATCGCGCCGCCCAAGGTATTCGCGCTCTCGGTCCGTGCGACCGGCCGCCTCCTCGATCGTGCTCAACCAGCCGTCGGCGTGCCCTGGAACCATAGTATCCGCAATCCACTTGGCTTGCCCGCAATAGTCGAACAGATTGCAGCGTTTGCTGCGCTTGTTCCCATACGCAAGGCGCTCCGACATGGGATCGATGATGAGCTCCTTCGCTTCGAATAGAACCTCCTGCTCTACCGGATTGAACGCCGAAATCCGGCGTATCACGTGGCCGGAATGCTCCACCCGGAATGGACTAAGTGCCCCGGCGGGAAATATCTCGAATGTCTTCCCGTGAAACAACGCGCCGCCGGGGTAGTCCGCCTCGTCATCGAGGTCGTAGCCGAGTGCCTCAAATCGCGACTTGAGGTGCTGTTCGGAGAAGGTGGTGCCCACCTTTAGACGCTCAATTAGGCGGGACCAACTCGTCGGCGTCGGCAGGCGCTCCATCACGGCCTCTGCCGTGGACACCAGCAGGATCGGCTTCTCGGGCTTCGCAAGGCGCCTCAAGACCGAACTGCGTCGACCTGCGATCTCGTGCGATGGCTCCAACTGATCGAACGGCAGCGTATTCAGACGCGGAAAGACAAGCACGTCGCACGAGGGATCGAGTGCATGAATAGTAGCCCCCAGCCGCTCGGCCCTGTTCTCGTTCTCAGCGAGAAAGACGAGACCCTTGCGCCCAGACTTCCTCCATTGCGCCAGCAGATGGAGAGCCAACATGCCGAGCGGAGACGAAGAAGAAATCGCAGTCCGCGGCGCAGGACTTTTTCGCTTCTTTGCACGGTTGGCGACACGCGCCTTACTGGAACGACCCACGTTGATCCCGTCGTTGACTCGCCATCAGCTTAAGCTCATGGCCATGATTTTTTCGATCGATCCAGCCCGTGTGCTCGCAGATTGCTTTACGCCCGCCTCGATACACAAGTTCCGTCACTTGCCCACATTTCCCCGATCGGCCCGTCGCGCACTGATGTCGACGGCAGGCTCTGAGGATGCTCCCACGACAGGCGCAAAGCGAGCATTCGTCGGGCGCAGAGGCCCCTCGGATTTGTTCGACGTTACGAACTGAATCCTGCATGACGATCTTTAGAGGACTCGTTCAGAAGGCCAGCAAGCCGGAGGCCTTCCAAAATGCCTTCCAGCCGCTGCTCCCGGATCAACGCGGCAAGCATTGAAACGGCGTCTCCCTGATGGACGGTGAAGTGAACGGCAGGCGATCGCCCAGAAAGGAGAGCCAAGAGATTCGGCACGTCCGCTACGTGATGTCGCAAGGTGGAAACCGTGTCCTCTGCGAGGTAGGCGGCCAGATCTCCACTGGGTGGCGGATCGAAATCGAAGTCGCACTTCGCGCGTTCATTGATCGATTGTCGTATCAGCCCACTTTGCTGTTTTGCCGCCATCGAGAGCATAAAGACCGCATCGGCGAGCTTCTCCCGCGGCACGTTTCTCAATTGAGCAATGCGCGCCTGGATATCCTTGCCGGAACTATCGTCTCGGTCGTTTCGTTGCTGCACCAACCGCGCATCATGCGCGCGCGAGCTTTTCTTCCGCCTTCGAAACATTGTGATGCTCTCCGGCGACGATATATCCCGGAGAAACAGTCAAATGGAAGCGCAAAATTGCGCGCCACGAGATTCGTGGTACCAAACGAGAAGGTCTACACGCAGGTATTGGTACGGTTTGAGCGAGCGCAGCTCATCCCGAGCCTTGCAGCAGCTTGGCGCGGACATCGGCCTTCAGCACCTTGCCAACCTTCGAGCGTGGCAGGTCGTTCCAGACCTCGATCTGCTTTGGCGTCTTGACGCTGCCAATGCGGGCCTTGACGAAGGCGGTAACGGCAGCCGCATCGACACTTTGGCCTGGTCGCGGCTGAACCACCGCAACCACGCGCTCGCCCCACTTGGAGTCGGGTAGACCCACGACGGCACAGTCCTGGATAGTCCCGATCGCCCGCAGCGCGTTTTCGACCTCGACGGAATAGACATTGAAGCCGCCGGTAATGATCATGTCCTTGGCGCGATCGACGATATAGAGGAAGTTGTCGGCATCGAGATAGCCGACATCGCCGGTATGATGCCAGCCATGGGCCGAGGCCTCTGCGGTGGCCTCGGGATTCTTGTAGTATCCAGCCATCACCAGCGAACCCCGCACCACGATTTCGCCGCGCTGCCCGCTCGGCAGGAGATTGCCGTCGCCATCCATGATGCCGACCTGGACGAGCGGGGTTACCCGGCCTGCTGACGACAGCCGCTCGACGGCGATCGAACCATCTGCATTGAAATGCTCGTCCGGCGCCATGGTCGAGATCATCATCGGTGCTTCCGTCTGCCCGAACAATTGCGCCATCGGCCCGATGCGCTGCAACGCTTCCGCCAACCGTGAGGCCGAGATCGGCGCCGCGCCGTACCAGAAGCACTGCAGCGAGCCGAGGTCGGCGCTGTCGAGCCGGGGATGATCGAGCAGCATGTAGATCACGGTCGGCGGCAAAAACGTGTGAGTGACGCGATAACTCTCGATCAGGGCGAGGAATTCGCCGATATCGGGGTGATGCATGATGACAATCCGTCCGCCGAGCGCCATCACGGGAAAGCACAACACGCCCGCGGCATGCGTCAGCGGCGCCAGCGCGAGGTAGGTCGGACGCCCCTTGAACGGGTAGCTCATCAACGTCAGCGCGGTCATCGTCTCGATGTTTCGATCCGACAGCATCACCCCCTTGGGTTTCCCGGTGGTGCCGCCGGTGCCGGGCAACATGACGAGGTCGCCGACCGGTTCGCGCTGAAAATAGCCGATGTCATCGGACAGCCAGGCGTCGAACGATTCGGCGAACGGCAATGCAGCGTCAAGACACACCAACGCCCGCAGCTTCGGCAGCTTCGGGCGGATCTTCTCCACCATCCCGGCGAAACTGGAATGAAACAGCAGCAGGCTGCAGTCGAAGTCATCGAGGATGAACTGGTTCTCCGCCGCCTCGTTGCGCGGATTGACCGGACACCAGACCGTACCCGCGCGGGAAATGCCGAACACGCAAGCAAACGCGAGCGGATCGTTGCCCGATAGGACGGCGACCTTGTCGCCGGCGACGATACCGGACCGCTCAAAGCTGCGAGCGATCCGGTAGCTCAGCCGCTGCACGTCGGCGTAGCTTAGGTCGCGGCCGTCCATGGTCAGGCATGGCGCGTCCGCACCCAGCGAGGCACCCTTGTCGAGATAGTCGATCAGCCGCATGGCCGCCTCCGCGCGAAGAGAGGTCGGCGCGGACCATGCCGCGCCGGCCAAACCATCAATTGTGGATGGTCAGGATCGGGTTCATCACCAGGCCGAAGCTACGCAGCTGGCCGAGCAATTCGCGATGTCCGAACGCCTGGCAACCCGACGCGAAGCCGACCTTCTTCGGCGCGGTCTGCAGCAGCGAGAACGCGGCATAAGCCTGCAGCATTCCAGTCTGCTTGTAGTTGCAGTTGCCGTGGATCACACAGTGCGCGCGACCAAGCGGCCCGGAGGCGTAGACCGAGTCGATCGAGGTGTTGATGCGCGGATTCTCCCGTGGCGGCATTGCCGCCTGAATGGTCGCGGCGATGTCGGCGAGAGCCTTCTCCTGCTGATCAGGCGGCAGCGGTTTGATTTTCTCCTTCACCATCTGAGTGGTCTGAACCACCCCCTCCATGACGGGACGCGCGAGAACGCCGCCAAGCACACGGCAATTGGAGACACGCGGATCGTTCTTGAACCAGACCGGATGCGCGGTGCCGCCCCATGGCACAGCAATGGCGGTTTCGTGCTGGCCCGGGACCACGGCGTCGGCGCGAGCGGTGACGTCCCATTCGACGAACTTGTTTTGTTCGAGATAGTACCAGTTCGCCTTCAGGATCGTGAAGATTGTCTGGGTCGAGGCGTAGGTCGGAAGGCCCTTCCAGAACACCAGGATGTCAAGCGTGTCGAGGCCGGGGTGTTCGAGACAGATGTTGGCGGCGATTTCGCCGGTCGTATACATCTGCGCGATGTTCGGTGCGAGCAACAGGTTTCTTGCCGCGAATTTATCGCCCCATGTCTCCTGACACTTCAGCACCCAGTCCTGTTCGCCGGTCGTATCGCTGTAGTGGCAGCCGGCGTTGAGGCAGGCCTCGACGACTTCATTGCCGTATTTGATGAATGGGCCGACCATATTGCTCACCACTTTCGCGCCTCTGAACAGCTTGGTCAGCGCTTCGACGCTGTGCTCGACCCCGACGACCTCGTAGTCGGCGGTCTCGATGCCGGGGATCTTCTCGACGACGGCCTTTACCTTCGCGGCATCGCGGCCCGCGGCGATGAAGGGAATGTTGTACTCCCGCAGATATTCGCAGACCAGCCGCCCGGTATAACCGGACACGCCATAGACGACGACGGGGCGCTTTTCACTCATGTTGAATCCTCCAGATGATTTTGCGTTTTGATTTGGATCGCAGTTGAGCCGGCCGCGACCTGGCCATGCGTCTCCGTTCCGAAAGGCGATTGCTCCCCGGCGACGTAGGTCAGGTCGAAACGAGCGGCACTACATGCCCATGCCGCCGTCGACCGGCAGCCCGGCTCCCGTGATGAAGCGGGCCTCATTGGAGCAGAGGAACACGGCCGCGTCGGCAATGTCGCCGACCTCGCCGAGCCGGCCGAGCGGCGTCTGCTCAACGACCGAGGCGACGGCGGCATTGGGATCCGGAGCGAGCCCCACCTTCACGATGTCGCCGGCAAGCTGCATGCCCATGTCGGTCGGCACCAGCCCTGGATAGAGACAGTTGACCCTCACGCCGTAGCCAAGCTTGCCGGCCTCCATGGCCGCAACCCGCGTCATGCGGTCGACCGCAGACTTCGTGCCCGAGTACCCTGCGATGGCCGGAAACGCGATGGTGGCTGCGACGGACGCAATGTTGACGATCGCCCCGCCTGCCCCGGCCGCGCCGCCGGGACGCATCGCGCGGAACGCGTGTTTCATGCCGAGCCCGACCCCGACGATGTTCACGTCGCACATGCGACGCAGGTCCTCGGCCCGCACATCGATGATAAGCGAGGTGATCTCGATCCCGGCATTGTTGATGAGGATGTCGTAGCCGCCGAGTGTGGAAACTGTGGCCGCCACCGCCCTTTCCCATTGCTGATCATCGGTGACGTCCAGCTTCACAAATCCGGTCTTCACGTCCGATTTCGCGATCGTCCCGGCAGTGTCCTTGCCGACGTCCTCAAGGATATCGGCGATCATGATTGCCGCACCCGCATTCGCCAGGGCTTGTGCAATCGCGGCGCCGATACCCCGCGCGCCTCCGGTTACCAGGGCTTTTTTGCCCGCAAGTGTCTTCCCACTCATGACGTCTCCTCCGTTGCTTGTTTTGATTGAAGGCGGCGGATCGCCGCGAGGCTCTGGACGACGCTCTCTCTGCCGCGCCGGTTCCGGTGCAGCAGATGATCAATGAGGCGGCCTGCTTGCGCTTCTTCTCCCCCTTTTTCCCTCTTGGGCATTCTTTTACAGCTGTCAAAACCGATTTTGACAATTGTTTAGTCTTGCTTTGACGATTGTCAAGAAATTCCTTGACGGTTGTCAAAATTCTTGGTGCAGCTAGAGTCGGCCCGTCTGAAGGAGGCGCGAATCGTCTTCGCTTCCCGGGGCGACAGAGCAAGACGAGGAATGGACGTCGATGGCGCAGCAGGTGGCGAGTGCAAGGAAGCGCGTTTTGGACGCGACCGAGGCGCTCAAGGAAGAGAAATTCAATGCGCGCCGGCTCGAACTCGCCGAAGCCGCGCTCGAGACGCTTGGCGAGCTAGGCTACGCCCGCACCTCCTTGCGTGAAATCGCACAGAATTCAGCGTTTACGCATGGGGTCTTTCACTACTACTTCCGTGACAAGACGGATCTGATCTGCTGCTGCGTCAGCCACTACAAGGCCAAGTGCGTGACCCGCTACGATCAGGTCACCGCCAGTGCGCAAAGCCGCGAGGAGCTGATGGAGGGCTTTCTCGCCAAACTCGCCGAAACCCTCCGCAAAGAGGCGCGCATGCACCGCCTCTGGTACGATCTGCGCGCCCAGGCGCTGTTCGAGGACGCCTTCCGCAAGGACGTCGTCGAAATCGACAAGAGCCTCGAAAACATGGTCTGGCGGATCGCCTCGCGCTATGCGGAACTAGGCGGCAAGCGCCCAGCGGTCTCGGCCGGTGTGCTCTACGCGCTGTTCGACGGGCTGTTTCAGAATGCTCTGCTCAAGTTTTTATCGAAGGACGACGGCGCGATTCCCGAATTGCTGGAAGAGGTTCGGCGGCTACTGCCAACCATTTGCTGAACGGCTTTGACTGCAGGTGACATGCTGACGTTGCCTGCGGCGCTCGCCAAAAAGCGGGCAGAAGATCAGGTACGACTGCCCCCCAAACGGCTCGCGGCCGCATCGTTGTGGAAGGTCAGCGGGCTAGGCTTTCTAGCCCGCTGCCGTCACACACGAACTACTTGGCGATACAGGTATCGACGGTCTTGATTGTGCAGACGTCGAGGCCGGTAAATGTCGGATCTTTAGGCGGAGCCTTGCCTTCCTTGACGTCCTTCAAGGCGAACATGGTTTTGTAGCCCATTTCGAACGGACGCTGCCCAACCTGGCCAAGCGACAGCCCCTCCTTCATCTGGTCGATCTGAACCGGCAGCGTGTCGGCAACCACCAACGCCAGGTCCTTCTTGGCGATCTTGTCCTTGAAGGGCGCGACCGCAGCGCGGTTGGCGTCCGGCACGAATTGCGGGAAGCCGCCCGTCGGCGTGAATGCGTCCAAAGTCGGGTTCTTTGCCATGATGTCCTGGAATTGTTGCACCGACAGAGGGAAATCGTCGTTGGTGTAGAGCGGGCAGCCGTCGATCTCCTTCCAGCCATTCTGTCCAGTCAGCCGTTCCCCGGGCGATTGGGCAGACTCCTTGCCGGCAAGCGTGTCACGGATACCCTTCATGCGCTCGTTGTGGTTTGCTGCAGCTGCGCCGCCGGACTGGATACAGATCGTGCCGCCCTTCGGCTTGATGGTCTGAACGATCTTGGCGATGTTGACGCCAATCTCGTAGTTGTGGGTGCCAATATAGGCAAGACGGAGCTCCTTATTCTCAGGGAGAACGTCGGAGTCCCAGGTCAACACGGGAATGCCGGCGCCCTTGGCGGCCTGCAGCGCAACGGCCATCGCTGCCGCGTTGGCCGGTGCCACGGCAATTCCGTCCACCTTCTTGGCCACGAGGTCCTGCACGATCTGCACCTGCTCCTCGCCGCCGCCATGCTCTCCGGGGCCGATATACATGCACTGGAAGGCGCCCTTGGACTCGGCTTCCGCCTTCTTGCAGCCGTCCCGCGCCTGATCGAAGAACGGGTTGTTCATATTCTTGGGAACGAGCGCAAAGGTGAACTTCTGCTGCGCGCAGGCCTGTCCTCCCATGAGCGCTGAAAACGCCACGGCGGCCATCAATAGATGTTTATGCACGTTTCTCCTCCCTCTTTGTTGATTCCAAGTCTCCGAACTACCATCGGATTCCTAACTACGCTTCCACGCGACCCACTCGCGGATCGTCGCAACAAGCGACGTTCCGCTCGTCTGCATGCCGAGAAGCACGGCAATGACGATGAACATGCCAACGAAGGCGCCCTGCCAGTTCGAGTCGATGCCGGCCATCAGAAGCGCGTTGCGGATCACCTCGAGGAAGGCCGAGCCTATCACTGCACCGAATGCGGTTCCGTAGCCGCCCATCAGGTTGGCACCGCCGATGACGGTGCCGGCGATGACTCGAAGCTCGTAGCCCGTCCCCATCGCGTTGATGGCCGAGCCGCTGTAGCCGAGGAGCAGCAGCGAGGCGATCGAGGCCGTGAATGACGAAAACACGTACGCCTGGAATTTTATCCAGTCGACCGACACGCCGGTCAGGCGCGCGGCGTTCTCGTTGGAGCCAATCGCATAGAGGTGACGCGCCCACGCCGTAAAGATGAAGATGGCGCCGAGGATGAGGGCAAGGATCACCATCACCCAGAAATGGGAGGAGAGCTCCGGAAACCAGCGTGGCGCCCAGCCGGCTGGCGCATGGAGCGGCCATTTCGCCTGGCCGATCGCCCTGACGATGGGCGCGTCCGGACCAAACTGATACAGCATCTGGTTGCCGGAGAGCACGACGGCAAGCGAGCGGGCGATCGACAACATGCCGAGCGTCACGACGAAGGACGGCATGCCAATATAGGCAACGAAGAAGCCGTTGAAGGCTCCGCACGCCAATCCCGCCAAGAGCCCGGCTGCAAAGGCGACGTACCAGGAATGATGCCCGGTCAGCAGCAACCCTGTGACAATGGCAACGAGCCCCATCACCGAGCCGACGGACAGATCGATGCCGCCCGTGATGATGACCACGGTCATGCCGAGGCTCATGATCGCAAGCGGAGCGAAGTTGCGCGTAATGTTCGTTACGTTGTCGGCTGTTCCGAAGCTCGGCTCCAGCCAGGTCATGAAGATCACCAGAGCCAGGAGTGCGGCCGCGACCCAGAATGCCTGACTGGTCATCATTCGCTGGAAGGTCGTCTGCTCGCGAATGCTGACGACGTCACTGATTGCGGCGTGCGTTTCTTCTATCGCTTTGGCGGAACTAGGCTTCACGGATCGCCCCCGTAATCAGGCCGGTGATCTGCTCCGGCGAGGTCGCTGCAGTTTCCTTGTCGGCCACTTTTGAGCCGCGCCGGAGCACAATGATGCGATCGCAGACGGTAAAAACGTCGGGCATGCGGTGGCTGATCAGCATCACCGATACTCCGCGAGATTTCAGCCGGCGGATGAGCTCGAGCACCTCGGCGACCTGTCGCACAGAAATGGCCGCGGTCGGCTCGTCCATCAGGACTAGCTTGGCATTGGACAATCGGGCTCGGGCAATCGCAACAGCCTGCCGCTGTCCCCCTGACATCTTCTTCACGAGATCCCGGGGCCGCGTTTCCGATTTGAGCTCGGCGAAGAGCTCGCCGGCACGCCTGATCATCGACTGCTTGTCGAGGATGCGGAACGGCCCAAATCCTTTCTTGATTTCGCGGCCGAGGAAGACGTTCTCCGTGGCCGTAAGGTTGTCGGCCAGCGCGAGTTCCTGATAGACAACTTCGATGCCCTCAGCCCGGGCTTCGATCGGCCTGTGGAAATGGCATGCCTTGCCATCAACGACAATGGCGCCCTCGGTCGGCGGGAAGTTTCCGGCAATCAGTTTCACCATGGTCGATTTGCCGGCGCCGTTGTCGCCCATCAGCCCGACCACCTCCCCTGGATCGACCGAAAAGCTGACGTCGTGCAGTGCACGAATGGCACCAAAGCTCTTCGAGATGCTTCGCACATCAAGTAAAGCCACACGTTCCCTCCATCGTGCGGTGGCAGCTCTATCCGGCCACTTCACCTCCCCGATCTGCGCAATTAATATTGCACAAAACGCAGTCTCGCAACGTCTATTTCATGTGGCGGGCGGTGCCCTTGCAATGGACATTATTGCGGCTCGACCAGAAAGCGCGGAAATCGGGAGTGTGGCTTGCTCGGCGCGATGCCGTACCCGCGCCCGCAACCTTACGGAGCCCTTCGCCTCGAACGTCTCAGAGCGGTGCTTCCGGGTGCGGCGACGTATCGTAGGCGCCCCAGATACTTTGATCGAAGTTGATCGTGGCTCCCGTCATCATTCCGGACTCATCGCAGGACAGGAATGCAACAGCGCGCGCAACCTCGATGGGATCGAGCAATCGGCCGAAGGGCTGCCGCGCGGCGACTTCTTCGAGCCAGTTCGCCGACCGGCCATGGTAGACCTGCTGCGTGTTGAATTCGCCTTCCGAGGCCATCCAGCCAATATTGAGACCATTCACGCGGATGCGGTTGCGCAGCAGCGCATGGGCCGTATTGCGCGTCAGCGTGTCGAGCGCGCCCTTCGATGCGCAATAAGCAGCAATGAAGGATTGGCCGCCCATCGCCGACATTGAAGAGATATTGACGATTGTGCCCTGCACTCTGTCACGGCGCATGAGCTTGATCGTATTTTGCATCAAGAAAAAGGGCGCACGCGTATTGACGGCGAAGATCTTGTCAAAAAGTTCGGGGCTTGTATCGATGATAGTGCCGCGGCTTGTGTCACCGGCGGCGTTCACAAGCGCGTCGACGCGCCCGAAGGCCTTGTCCGCCTCAGCCACGACTCTGGCGCAATCCTCGATCTTCGTGAGGTCAGCGCGCACAAACACGACTGCTGCGCCTGTGGCTGTGGCGATTGCATCGGCCCTTGCCCGCCCCTTCGTCTCGTCACGACCGCACGTTACGATGCCTTTGGCACCACGCTCGGCGAAGAGTTTGGCGATGGCGGCACCGAGCCCCTGCGTACCGCCCGTGACGATCGCGATCTTTCCACGCATCGATGTCATGCAAGTCCTCCAAGAGTTGGTGGAGTGCTGTCTGGCTTGCCCTACTGCTGCTCGACGTCCGCAAGCACGTCCCAGTCGACGTCATGCGATATCGCGGACCTCGACCTTCTTGCCGGTTCTGGCCGACTCGACGGCAGCCTCCGCGAGCATGAGCGCGCGGTAACCGTCGTCGAAAGTCGCCTGGGTTGGCCGACCATCACGAATAGCGGCAATGAATGCGGCGATCTCGGCTTCGTAGGCCTCGGCGTAGCGCTCGATAAAGAAGTTGAGGTAGGGTTCGGCCGCTTCAGTCGTGGTCGCGCCGTAACACTTCAGCTCGTGTGCCTTCTTGTTGTCCGAGATGACCATCCCCTCGCTGCCAAACAGCTCGATCCGCTGATCGTAGCCGAAGCTTGCACGTCGAGAGTTATTAATATGGCACAGCTTTCCGTCAGCGGTACGCATGATCACCATTATGGAATCGAAGTCACCGAACTCCGATCCAATGGTGGGATCAACAAGCGCGCTGCCGGTCGCGAAGACCTCGGTCGGCTCGTCGTTCAACATGAAACGCGCCACGTCAAAATCGTGGATCGTCATGTCACGGAAGATTCCACCCGAGACCGCGGTGTAACCTCGGGGTGGCATCCCGGGATCACGCGACGTGATAACGACCTGCTCAAGTTTTCCGATCTTGCCGGCGATACAGGCGTCGCGCGCAGCTCTGTGCCCGGGGTCGAAGCGGCGATTGAAGCCAATCTGGATTGGTACGTTGCAGCCATCAATGGCCTTGCGGCATGCTCGCACCCGATCGAGACTGAGGTCAATCGGCTTCTCGCACAAAATCGCCTTGCCGGCCTTTGCCGCGAGCTCGATCAGATCGGCATGCATGGCCGTCGACGTCGCAATCAGGACTGCGTCGGCCTTACCAATCGAGTCTTCCGCACTTGTCGATATCCCGCAACCATGCGCTCTGGCGACCGCTTCGGCGGCAGTTGTGTTCGGATCGAATACCGTCTCCAGGCTCGCTCCGTCCGCCTTGGCAAGATTCCGGGCATGCAAGACGCCAATGCGCCCGCAGCCGAGCAATGCGAATTTGATCGCCACCATTTCCTCCCACCGACGAGTGCTCGAATTGCTTGCAAGGGTTATTGCGAATATGCGAAAGTGTCAATAATTGTTCGCTGACGCCGTCAATGATTCTGCTGTGCCACCAGCACACGATGAAACCAATGTTGAGAGCACCTTAAATGCAGGACGTGAAGACACCGGAAGACTATGAGGAATTGATCCGTGTCATCCACGATCGCTACGATGGCATGAGCAAGTCCTACCAAAAGATAGCCGTCTATCTGACCCAGAACCCGAATGATGTCGCGGTCCTGTCGGTGAATGCCATCGCCGATCGCTGCGGCATCCATGCTTCGAGCTTCGTGCGCTTCGCCCAGTCACTTGGCTATGAAGGTTTCAAAGAGCTTCAGGCGTTGTTTCAACGGCGCTTGTCAACCGCAGCCCCGGGTTTCGAGGCGCGCATTAAAGCTCTGGAAATCGAGTTGGGCGCCCGCGCCGATCGTAGCGAAGTCGGTTTCCTGCGCGACCTGGTCGTCCGTGACATTGCCTCCCTTCAGGACATGCTCGCGGACATTTCTCCAAAAGCTCTCTCGGAAGCGGTGAGCCTCCTTGAGAGAGCCGACTCGGTTTTTCTGATCGGGCAACTACGTTCAGCGCCCGTAGTTGAATTCCTTCGCTACATATTGACCATGCTGGGCAAACGTTGCGTGTTGCTCGACGCAGGCGGCGGACTTGCTACGCACATCGCGCGTACGATCCGCAAGAAGGACGTACTCGTTGCGGTGTCGTTCCGCTTCTACGCAAACGAGGTTGTCAACGTTGTGGAGGAAGCCGGGCGCAATGGCGTTCCCATCATTGCGATGTCGGATAGCACGCTGTCGCCGCTGGCCAAGAGCGCTCGCGTTCTGTTCGCGGTTCCAGAGCATGAGTACACGTTCTCGCGTTCCCTCGCCGCTCCGATGTGCCTTGCACAGGCTTTGACGGTAGCGCTGGCCGCGAGACTGCAGAAAAACGACGTCAATCCGCGGATACCAACGGTTACCGGTAAGTAGAATGAATCGAGGTCAATGACGCGCCGAGGCAAGTAGCGCCTCAGAAAACCAGTCGTCGATCGGTTACGGGGGTGACTCGCACCATGTCGGGCGTTGGATGGCGGGCTCGTGGACGGGACGTTATGATTTGCGGTTGTCCGGTCAGGGTAGCCGTCTCAATTGCGAACAGCGTGCGCAAGTCCGCCAACCCCTCCTCGCCATCAGACTCGGGCGGCGTTCCAGCCTTGATGCAATCTGAAAAATATTCCACCTGCGCGCCAAAATGGTCGATTTGCGGAAACTGGGTTTCGCTGACGTCGCCGTCGCGGCGCAGGCGCAATTTTGTTGCAGTCTCGAACCTGAAACCGGGATCGAGTTCGAGATCGCCCGCCGTTCCGACGACCCGATAAGCGTCGACGGCAGCCGCCCCGAAGCTGGCGACGAATTGCGCCAAACCGCCCGAAGGGAAACGCAGCAAGGCTGCGACCGACGCCTCCACCTCGCCAAAACGCGGGTCATCGTTCGGTCGGTGCGCCATGGCCATCGCCTCGATCGGCTCCTCAGCAAAGATATGACGAGCCGCATTCACGCAATAGACACCGATGTCCTGGAGCGGTCCACCCCAACTCGTAGCTTTCAGTCTGTGGTTCCCTGCCGCCGCCTGGAAACTGAAAACCGATTGAAAGAAAAGCGGCCTGCCGATCGCGTCGTTACGGATGTGTTCGAGAACCGCGACAGTTCCGGGTTCGTTGTGGAGCCTATACGCGGTCATCAGAAACACGCCGGCTTCCCGTGCAGCAGCGATCATGGCGAGAGCATCTTGTTCGCTTGTCGCCAATGGCTTCTCGACCAGGACGTGTTTGCCGGAACGAGCCGCGCGAATAGCGTAGTCCGCATGCAAATGGTTGGGCAGAGCAATATACACCGCATCGACGTCAGAGCCTTTCAAAAGGGCATCGTATCCGTCGTAGTCGACGATCTGGCCAACACCATGGAAATCCGCCAACCGGGCGGCCTTGTCCCGATCGCCGGTCACGATCGCGGTAACCTTTGAGTTTGCGGACTGTCCGACCCCCGGCAAGAACGCTTGCTGCGAAATCCAGCCCGCGCCGACGACTGCATACCTGATCATCATTTCCTCTCCCGGGATCGTGTTGGATTGCGTGATAGGCTGGTCGAACTCCCTGCAGTCTCGCTCGCTTGCCATCTGTCAGTCATACAGCGGGGGACGTGGTCCATATTTCAGGGTTGCCACACCATTTCCAGCAAGTGCCTCAGCGACTTGCTCAGCGATGGCTGAGGCGACATAGCCATCCCACGCGCTCGCTCCGACCGAAGTGCCGGCTTTCACGGCGCTGACCCATTCGGCCATCTGCCTGCAGTACGCCTCCTCGAACCGCGGCACCCAATTGTCCGGATACGCAAGACCTCCGGCTCTGTCTCTGTTCAACAGCGTGAGCGATGCCGGAGCCAGCGATATCGTGCCTTGCCGAGCCACTAACTCGACATGGACGTGATAGCCGTAGCTGGCGTTCACGAAAACTTCGGTCGAAACAATCTCGTCTTTGTCGGTCTTCATCGTGATCATGAGGGGTTCGCCGCCGGGCCCCGCCTCCACGCGCGCAGAAACCATCTCCGACCCCAAAAGCCAACGGCTGATGTCGATCTCGTGGACGAACGAATTCGTGATCGCCATCGAACCATCGAACCACTCAGGCGCGCGAACGTTTCGGTGCACGTTGTGCAACAACGCGGGTCCGCCCAATTCACCGGTGTCTTTGACGCGCTTGATCTCCCGATAGCCGGGGTCGAACCGGCGCATGTATCCGACCTGGATGAGTCTGTGACCCAAAGCGACTTCGGCCCGCACCACTTCTAGGGCATCCGCTGCTGAGGACGCCAAGGGCTTTTCACAGAGAACAGGCTTCCCCGCCCTAATGCAGGCTAGCGTCAGCGCCGCATGTGTGGCGTCGGGAGATGCAATCACTATGGCGTCGATCTGATCCGACGCGATCAACGATTGAGGATCCGAAAAGACGGTTGCTCCAGCGGCCACTGCCTGCGCCCGAGCCGCGTCGGCATCACAAATCCCGGCAAGATGTGCACCGGGGGTCTCGTGTCGGAGTATCCGAGCATGCTCGGCGCCCATTACACCTGTCCCGATGACTCCTATCCCGATGCTCATTTCATCTTCCCTCCCGACTTCGCGCCGGGATGACCCACCGGGACAGGGCGAGACCCGCGCGCTTCTTCGAGTACGGCGACATCCGATCGGTACGGTTCATTGTACGACCTCGTATCCAGCAGAGGCCATCAAGCTCATCAGTTCCGCGTGGCCCTTCTTGGCCATTTCGAGCGGGGGACTGATCTTCGGATCTTGCTCCGCCTCGACGACGAACCAGCCCTCGTAGCCGTAGGACGCGAGGCGGGCGATGATCGCAGCGAAGTCGAGCGAGCCGTCGCCCGGCACGGTGAACGCCCCTTTCGCCACCGCGTCGAGGAAACTCTCCCGTTTCCGGTCGAGCTTGTCGATGACGCTGCTGCGGACGTCCTTGGTATGAACATGGCTGATGCGGGAATGATGTTTGTCGATGACACGCAAAACATTGCCGCCGGCAAAAGCCATGTGGCCAGCGTCGAACAACAGCGGTAACGCCTCACCAGAATTCGCCATGAGCAGATCGAGTTCAGCTTCGGTCTCGATCGCCGCAGCCATGTGGTGATGGTAAGCGATCGGCATTCCCTGCCCGGCACACCACTCGGCGAAAACCGTCATCTTGCGTCCATAGGCCTTCATCTCCTCGTCCGAAAGCCTTGGTTTGGTATCGAGCGGCGCGGAGCGAATGCCCTGGATTGAACGCGCGGTCTCCCCGTAGACAATGCAAGGCGCCTTCGCTGCAATGAAGAAATCCATCTGGGCGCGAACGCGGTCCTTTTCCCGCTCGATGTCACCGTCGAGCAGGAGACCAGAGAACCAGCCGCCGCAGATGGAGATGCCAAACCGGGCGAGGATCGGCCCGAGTTCCTCCATATTCATGGGGAAGCGCCGTCCGGTCTCCATTCCCGTAAAACCGGCAACACTCGCCTGGCGCAAGCACTCCTCCAGACTGACGTCATCGGACAGCTCCGCAAGATCGTCGTTCCACCACGCGATGGGAGCAATTCCGAGTTTCGCTTTCATGGCTCATCACACTCCGATGCGCTGCTTCGCGCGGATCTCGTCTTGCTGCTTGCGCGCGCTTCGAACCGTCTCGCGCGAAGATACTTGGGGCACGCCCACGTCCCAATCCGCGTCGCCGGGAACCCACGAATACGCATCCGAGGCGATCGAAAGCACAGTCGTGCGATCGTTGCCTTTGGCCCATTCGAGCGCGGCAACAAGATCGGCAAGGCTCTCGCAACGCCGCGCAGCTGCCCCCATGGACTCGGCGTGCTTGGCAAAATCAACGTGAGGAGGATTGTCGCGATTCTGAACTCGACAATCGGTCAACAAGTTGTTGAAGCCTGGCACGCCTTTGAATTGTTGCAACCGGTTGATCACCGCGAACCCGCCATTGTCACAGACCACAACGATCATCTTGTGACCGCTCAGAACTGTCGAATAGATGTCCGAGTTCATCATCAAATAGGTGCCGTCGCCCACCATCACGATCGGCGTGCCGCCGAGTCCTCCGGGTCCGGAACTGGCCATCGCATGGCCCCAACCCGCCGCGACCTCGTAGCCCATGCAAGAGAAGCCGAACTCGAGGTCGAAGGTGTTCGGCGCCTTGACGCGCCAGCCCTTTGCCACTTCGCCAGGCAAGCCGCCGGCGGCTGAAATCAAGATATCTCTCTCCCCGGCGGACGCATTCACTGCCTGGACTATCTGCGCGTAAGTCGGCACCGGAGCGTTACTGGGGGCCTGCAGTGACTCGAGCAGCGCGTCCCATTCCCTGAAGAGCAACTGAGCACGCGCCATGTGGGCGGGGTCGACGCGCCACGCGCCGAGCGCCGCATCGAGTTCTTCAATCGTCTCCCGCGCGTCGCCCACCACCGCCAGCGCACGATGCTTCACCGCATCGAACCTGGCCGCGTTGATCGAGATGAAACGCGCGTCCGCGCTGAAGGCGGTCCATGATCCCGTCGTAAAATCCTGAAGGCGCGTCCCCACCGCAAGGATAACGTCGGCTTCGGCTGCAAGCGTATTTGCTGAGGTTGAGCCGATAATTCCGATCGGCCCCGCATGGGCCGGGTGATAGTGGGTCACCGCGCCCTTGCCGGCGATCGTCTCCACAATAGGAATTCCGCGCTTCACCGCAAAATCTGCGACGACGCTCCCCGCCAGCGAGTAGCGCACGCCGCCGCCGGAGATAAGGATCGGTTTATTCGCGGTCTTGAGCAGTGCGGCCGCTTCCGCGAGTTTCCGACGATCGGGACGCGGACGCGGGATGGTCCAGGTCCGAGACTCGAAGAAGAGCCCGGGGTAGTCAAAGGCTACCTCCTGGGTGTCCTGGGGCAGCGCGAGAAAGGCCGGGCCGCAGTCAGCCGGATCGAGCATGGCGGCCACGGCCTGCGGCAGCGAAGAGATGATCTGCGCGGGATGAGTGATCCTGTCCCAGTAGCGCGTGACCGCCTTGAAAGCGTCGTTCACAGTGACGGTCGGGTCGCCAAAATGCTCGACCTGCTGGAGAACCGGATCCGGCAGCCGGTTGGTGAACGTATCGCCAGCAATGAGCAGGAGAGGCAAACGATTTGCGTGAGCTGTTCCCGCCGCCGTCACCATGTTCAGAGCTCCGGGTCCAATGGACGACGTCGCTACCATGATTTGCCGCCGAAGCTTGGCCTTGGCGAAACCGATAGCCGCCAACGCCATCGACTGCTCGTTCTGTCCGCGCCAGGTGGGCAGACGATCCTGCACCGCCTCCAGGGCCTCGGACAGGCAGGTCACGTTCCCATGACCAAAAATGCCGAAGACGCCGGCGAACAGGGGCACGCGAACACCGTCGATTTCAGTGAACTGTTGGGTCAGCCATCGCACCAGGGCCTGGGCCATGGTGAGGCGGATCGTGGCGCCGGTCATGCGGTCTCCTCCCGTGACGGTTTGTGAGGAACATAACTCCGCATTGAATATTGACAATATTGTTTTTTCGCAACAATTATTGCTATCAATGTCTTCCGATCAGAACTTGCTCGATTTTTTCGTAGGTCGCTTCAACTCCGACCTATCGTGAACAGGGATTTCGGACATGACCAAACCGAAGCTTCGCATCGGCCTCATCGGTAGCGGATTCATGGGTAAGACCCACGCTTTCGGTTACTCCATCGCCGCGCGTGTCTTCGACCTCCCCTTCGAGCTGGAACTACATACGATCGCGGACATTAGCGACGAGACGGCCGCGAAAGCAGCCTCCGCCCTGGGCTTCGCGCGCTCGACCTCGGACTGGCACTCGCTCGTGGCGGACCCAGCTATCGACGTCGTCAACATCACCACGCCCAACGCGCTCCACAAGGAAATGGCCTTGGCTGCGATTGCCGGGGGCAAACATGTATATTGCGAAAAGCCGCTGGCGCCGCTCGCGACCGACTCCCGCGAAATGGCCGACGCCGCCGAAGCGGCCGGAGTAAAGACGCAAGTCGGTTTCAACTATCTTTGCAACCCCATGCTGGGCCTCGCACGCGACATGATCGCGGCGGGAGAACTCGGCGAGATACGCGGCTACCGCGGGGTGCACGCCGAAGACTACATGGCCGATAACGCCGGGCCGTTCACCTTCCGGCATGACCCGGCGGGCGGCGGCGCGCTGGCCGACATTGGCAGCCACGCACTAGCCACCGCCGAATTCCTGTTGGGTCCAGTCGCCGGACCGATCATCCGCGTCATGGGCGATTGCGTCACGATGATCAAGGAGCGTCCAGATGGCAAAGGCGGTCGGAGGCGCGTCGAAGTCGACGATGTCGGCAGAGCTTTCCTTCGTTTCGCGAGCGGCGCCTCCGGATCGATCGAGGCGAATTGGATTGCGACGGGGCGGAAGATGCAACACGACTTCGAGGTCTATGGAAGCAGAGGCGCCCTCGCCTTCAGCCAGGAACGATTCAACGAGTTGCACTTCTTCTCGACCGATGACCGCCCTGGCCGCCAGGGATTCCGCCGGATCGAGGCTGGCCCGGATCACCGGCCGTACGGCCTCTTCTGCGTCGCGCCAGGCCACCAGCTTGGTTTCAACGACCTGAAGGCGATCGAAGCCGCGGGGTACCTTGACGCTATCGCTGGACGCCGGCCGGAGCCATTCAACTTCCGCGCTGGCCTGCGTATCCAAACGCTCGTCGAGACCATTCACGCTTCAAGTCGTGCTGAAGCGTGGAAGGACGTTCCTTGAGCATTCCTCGTTTGACAATCGTATTGCAATGAGATCGCGGAGCGACCGTCAGGCCGCCGCCGGGGTTCGTCCGCGCTCGAAGACGAAGTCACGATACCCCGCCTGTGCAACGGCGGCGCAATACTCCCGATACTTCGGAAATCCGCCCGTGAAGAGCGTGAGCCCGAGCGGCTTGTCCTTGACGTTGGCGCCGAGATACCAGGTCTTCGCCTTGTTGAGCAGCGAGCGCTGCGCGATCCTGACCACGAGCTCCATCCATCCATCTTCCGCCGCTTTCGTCGGCTCGACGGTGGCAAGACCGTGATCGGCCATGTGCGTGATCAGGTTCGCAATCCAGTCGACGTCGTTCTCGCTGATCCTGACGATGTTGGCCAGCGCAGCCGGGCCGTTCGGCCCCGTGGTCATGAACAGGTTCGGGAAACCTTCCATCATCAGGCCGAGATAGGACCTCGCACCGTGCTTCCATTTGTCGTTGACCTTGCCGCCGCCGCGACCGACGACATCGAAGGCCGTCAGCGCGCCGGTGAGCCCGTCATACCCGGTCGCGAGGATCAGCATGTCGAGCTCGGTTTCGCCTGTCTCGGTCCGCACGCCCTTCTCGGTGATTTCGAGAATGGGATCGGCGATGCAGTCCATCAAGTGGACATGGGGCAGATTGAACGTCTCGTAGTATTCGGTGTCGAGGCATGGCCGGCGGGCGAAGATGGGATAGCCGCGCGGCTTGAGCTTTTCCGCTGTGAGGGGATCCGTGACGACGTCGCCGACCTTGCCCCGCACGAATTCGGCGACATGGTCGTTGGCCTCTTCGTTGCTCAGCAGATCCGTAAAAGTCCCGAGCATAGCAAGGCCGCCGGCCTTCCAGGCGTCTTCCATGAGCTCGCGACGTCGCACCGGCGTCACGCTGAAGAAGGCTCGGGTGGTCCACGGCCGCACGCCGCCGTTCGGGCTGTTGCGGGCAGCCTCGCGAAGCCCGGCGTAATTGCGCTTGACCTCGGCGACGTAGTCCGGCTCAAGCTTCTGGTTGCGCATCGGCATGGTGAAACTTGGCGTGCGCTGGAAGACGAAGAGCTCGCCGGCCTTCCGGCCGACTTCCTGGACGATCTGGATACCGCTCGATCCCGTGCCGATCACGCCGACGCGCTTGCCGGCGAAGCTCACTGGATGATGCGGCCACTTGCCTGCACGCAGTAACTCGCCCTTGTAGCGCCCGATGCCCGGGATCTGTGGATCCATGGGGACCGACAGCGGTCCGGTCGCCATCACGCAGTAGGTTGCCTCGACCGTCTCGCCGCGATCAGTCGTGACCTTCCAGAGCTTGCGCGTCTCGTCCCAGGCGGCGCTGGTGACGCGGGTGTTGAATTGATAGTGCTTGCGCAGATCGAGCCGGTCGGCCACGAAGTTGAAATAGGCGAGAAGCTCGGGCTGGGACGCGAATTCCTCCGACCACGTCCATTCCTGCTCGATCTCGGGAGAGAACGAATAGCTGTAGTCAACGCTCGGGAGGTCGACCCGCGCGCCCGGATAGCGATTCCAATACCACACGCCTCCGACATTGCCGCCCGCCTCGAATGCCGCGAGCTTGAGGCCCATTTCCCGGAATTTGTAGACGGCGTACAAGCCGCCGAAACCGGCGCCCACGACGACGATGTCCAGGCGTTGTGCACCCATCTCAGAGTTGCTCATCTCGGGCATTTCCTCGCTTGCATCGTTGGCTTTAGTTGGAGCGGCGATTGACGATGTGCCGCTTGCGAAACCGCATACGCTTGGCCACAGCATCGTCTTGAAAACCATCTCATGAGTTCTGCAGCGCCACTACCGCTTTGACGGCGTGTGGGTTGAGTTTCACATCTATGAAAGAGAACGAGCGCGTCACGAGACCTGTACGGCGTCAAAGGTCACGCCCTGCCGAAATGCATCAGCAATCACTGCACACTGGCTGGTCATCAATCGCTCGTGGTGCTCGCATCGCCGGCGTCGCCGAACGCTGTCCAGCCGCCGTCGACATAGAGGATCGACCCGTTGATGTAGGATGCCTCCGGCGAGGCCAGGAAATAGGCAGCCTTGGCGATCTCCGCCGGCTCGCCGAAGCGGCCGAGCGGAACGCGGCGCCGGATCCGCGCGCTGTCAATGCGGCCCGACGCCTGCAATGCGGCCACGCCCGGAGTGTTGATATAGCCCGGCGCAATAGTGGCGGTGCGCAACCCTGTAGGACCAAGCTCAGCCGCCATACATCGCGTCAGAATGTCGATGGCCGCCTTCGAGGCGCCATAGGCGTGGCGCGGCGCGAACGGCAGGAACGTGTTGATCGAGCCGAGATTAAGAATGACGCCGCCGCCACTCATCAGCCTGATCGCCTCGCGGGCGCAGAGAAATGCACCGACGACATTCACCTCCAACACCTTGTCGAGATCCGCCGCAGACTGATCGAGTGCCGGCACGAAACTATCGGCCACCGCCGCATCGTTGACCAACACGTCTATGCGACCAAAGCGCTGCCTGATCGCGGCAAACAGCGCCAGCACGTCCTGCTCTGACGAAACGTCCAGGGCGACGGCCATGTGTTTCGTGCCGAGCGCGCGCACCAGGTCGGCGGCGCGATCGCCATCCTTATCCGCGACGACCACGGTGTCGCCTCCGGAGGCAAATTGCCGAGCGATCGCCTCGCCGATGCCGTTGGCGCCACCCGTCACCACAACGATTCGCTCCCGCGAATACCGTTCGGGCCTCGCCAGTTCGGCGTCCGGCGTCCCGGCGACCGGTGGGTGCGCATCGCCTGGCTGATTGAAGGATTGCCAGCCGCCGTCGACGACGAGAACCGCCCCGGTTACATAGTCCGCCGCCGGCGAGGCGAGGAAGCGCGCCACAGCAGCGATCTCATCCGGCCGCCCCATGCGCCCGAGCGGAATGCGCCGCCGAACCAGATCGAGATTCGCCTTGCCCGAGCGTTCAAGCTCCGCGACCATGGGGGTGCGGACATAGCCCGGCGCAATCGCCACGACGCGAATGCCATGCTTCGCCCATTCGCAGGCAAGCGACCGCGTTGCCGAGATCAATCCTGCCTTGGACGCCGCATAGGCGTTACGCTTCGGGTTGCCGAGCACGCCCGCCAGCGACGCAACGTTCACGATGACGCCGCCGAGCCCCATCATGCGCCTCGCCACCTCGCGCGCGATAACGAAGGGGCCGCGCAGGTTCACGCTCAACGCCTTGCGAAACGAGGCGACGTCCGTGTCGACGGTCGCCGCCATGGTTGGTCCGAGTGCTGCGTTGTTGACGAGAACGTCGATCCGTCCGAATCGCCGCTCGATCGCGGCGACGAGACCCACGACTTCATCTTCGGAAGCCACATCGCAGTGGAACGCCGCATGCCCGTCGCCAAGCGACGCCGTGACGTCGACTACATCGGTGCACGGCAAATCGACGGCCGCGATGATATCGCCGTCCCGGTGGAAGGCTTCGAGCAGCGCACGGCCGACGCCCCCGGCCGCTCCCGTGATGACGACGACGCGCCTCCGCTTTTTCATCGTTGCCCTTCCCCTCGCCGCGACGGCGTAGTCTTACGTACCGCGCGCCTCGGCCAGAATTTCATGAATGGGATCGTTCGGGTGCGGCGCGCCAATCGGCATACGCGGGCCAAAACGGACCTCCTCGCTCTCGGTGGGCACTGCCTGCTCCTCGAGCCAATCGAACGCCACGATGCGGCGCGCGACGCGCCACTCACTGCCGCGCTTTTCGAAGAGATCGCAATAGCGCCCGGCTATGAGAAACTGCCGCACGACTCCGTCCTTGCCTGGACCACGCTGCAAGGCAAGAAAATAGGTCTCGACCGCGGCACGCGTCGGCCCGACGAGTTCAATCAAGATGTTGCCGACCTGATGGACGTTGCGCGCGCCGCTCTTGAACACCTCGCGAGCCCAGAGAAAGAAGCCCTCGACCGGCCCCGAATAGACGCCGTGCCGATCGGTCGCGTCGGGCCAGTAGGAGCTACGCAGCGTTGCTTCGTCGGCCCGGTCGATGCCCCGACAGTAGCGGTAGATGCAATCGCGGATCGCCTCCCGATCCAGAAACTCGGTCAACTTTGCTTCGTCGGCCATTAATCCCTCTTCCTAACAACTAGCCTTCAATCGCGAGACACGACGCGGCGTGGCACCAGCAATGCGTCCAGGGGCATGACACCCTCGCCGCGCGGCATCACCAGAACCGGGTTGAGATCGATGCTTTCGATCACGTCGGTATTGTCGGACGCGAATTGCGAAAGCCGCGATAGCATCGCCGCCAGCGCATCAACGTCGGCCGGCGGCGCACCGCGCACGCCTTCCAGCACGGCAAAGCCTCGAATCTCGCGGATCATCCGCTGTGCCTCGGCGACATCGAACGGCGCGACGCGGAAGGTCACATCCTTGAGCACCTCGACGAGGACGCCACCGAGCCCGAACATCACCACGGGACCGAAGGACGGATCCCGCACCACACCGACAATGGTCTCTACGCCTCCCCTGACCATCGGCGATACAATGACGCCCTCGATCCGCGCGTCGGGCCGCTTGTCACGGGCACGGGACAGGACGGTGCGGGCGGCTTCGCGGGCCTGCCCCTCGTCGCGCGGACCGACGATCACTCCGCCGATCTCGGTCTTGTGCGCGATGTCCGGCGAGGAGATCTTCACCACCACCGGGAAGCCGATCGCAGCGGCGGCCGCGCCGGCATCCTCAGCCGGTCGCACCAGCGCCTCCTTCGGAAAGGCAATACCGGCCGCCTGCAACAGCGATTTAGCTTCGTGCTCGCTGAGCGCGCCATCTGGTGGCGCGATGCGCGACGCGGCGGCCGGAGCCGTGCGCGCCTGCTTGGCCGCGTCGAAGCTGCGGCGAAACCAGACCAGAGCAGCCAACGCGTTCACTAGCGCCGAGCCATCCTCGAAGATCAGGAAGCCGTCGTCCTCATAGGTGCGGACGATCTCCGGCGGTGCGGACATCGACAGCGCGAGGATCCGACCTTGATGTCCGGCCGTCGCGGCCCGCAGCGCTCCGCGCAGCGAGGCCGAAAAAGTGGGGCTCGCCGGTCCACTGCCGAAAATGCCGGCGAAGAGGTGGTAGCCGCCCTTCTCCAGCATCGCGGCAATGTAGCTCGTCATCAGCGGAAGGTCTGTGAGCGCCTGCGCTGTCGCGTCCACCGGATTGCGCGGCGATGCGTAGGGCAGCATGGCCTTCAGCTCCGCCTGCGCCGCCTCAGGCATTGGCGCGACGTCGAGCCCGCACGCCGATGCGTCGTCGGCCATCTGAATGCCGAAGCCGCCGGACAGCGTGAAGATGCCGAACCCGTTGCCGGCGGGATAAAGCCCTCGCGCGCAGGCGTAGGTCACCTCCAGGTGCTCGGCGGTGGTTCGCGCGCGATAGGCGCCGTATTGCCGCAACACCGCATCGAACACGGCATCCGATCCCGCCAGCGCCGCGGTGTGCGAACTCACCGCCTGGGCGCCGACATCGGAGCGACCGACCTTCAGGAAGACGATGGCCTTTTCCTTCGCCCGCGCAACCTCCAGTGCCTCGATGAACGTATCGCGATCGCGAATGCCCTCCGCGTAGGCCATCACGACCTTGACGTCGGGCTGGCCAATGACCCAACGCAGCGCTTCTGCGACGTCGATATCGCACTCGTTTCCGGTGGTGATCCATTGTCCGATGCCAAGGCCACGCTGGCGCGCCAAGTGGGCAATGTGGGAGCCATAAGCTCCGCTTTGCGAGACGACGGCGATCGGACCGGGCTCAACGAACGCGGCATCGAGGATCGCCGAGAATGTTCCGTAGTAGCCGATGCCGGCGTTGAACAGTCCAAGACAATTCGGGCCGAGCACGCGCATACCGCTCTCGCGGGCAATGCCGGCGATCTGGTCCTGGGCGAGACGTCCCTGCTCGCCTGCCTCAGCAAAGCCGGCCGAGAACACCACAGCCGCCTTGACCTTGCGATCCGCGCAGTCTCTCAGCGCCTGGACCGTGCCCTGAGCCGGCACTGCCAGGATGGCCACGTCCGGCACCTCCGGAAGCGCTGCGACCGAGTCGTAGGACCTGATGCCCTGGACGGTGTCCCGCTTCGGATTGACCGGATAGACCGCGCCCTTGAAACCGCCCTCGCACAGATAGCGCAAGGGACGCCCGCCAATGCGCGTAACATCATCAGATGCACCGATCAGCGCGATGGATCGCGGCTTGAAGAGAGGATCGAGCGAGGCTGGATGGTGGCGTATCAAGGCATGCTCTCAACTGGGAGGGATTGGCTGGAGTCCGAATTGCGCTTCCGGCAAACCGGTCACGCCGAGGCCGTCGATCGCGAACAGAAAGCCGCCGTCCGGATGCCGCGAGACGGCGCGCCCCGATCCTGAATCCTTGATCGAGGTCACATAGAGCGTCGACAGATCGGGACCGCCGAAGGCGACCGACGAGGGCAAGTCGGTCGGCGCGTCGATGAGACGATCGAGCCGCCCTTGCGGGGTGAAGCGCGCAATCTTGCCCACCTGCACGAGCGCAACCCAGAGGCAGCCGTCGCAATCGACCGTCGCCCCGTCAGGCCCCGACTGATATGGCCCGGTGTCGATGACAACCCGCGGTTCCGGATCGAACGCGTCGCCGGACCCGTAGCTGTAGGCGCGGATCGCGCGATCGAGGCTGTCGGCGAAATACATGGTACGGCCGTCAGGGCTGAAGCAGAGCGCATTCGAAATGCGAATGCCGTGGGCGAGCACCGCGTGTGCACCATCGGCATCGATGCGAGAGAGCTGCCCCAGCGGCTCGGCGTGGACGCCCATGGTGCCGCAGAGAAACCGCCCCCAGCGATCGACCTTGCCGTCATTGAAGCGCACGCGCGGATCGCATGGATCTGGCCGGAACAGCGGTGTCAGTTCGCCGGAACCGAGATCGAGCCGGTAGATGCCATCCGCGAGCCCTGCGACGAGGGTGTCGCCCTGGCCGAGCCCGACCGAGCCGACCATGGACGGCACGTCCCAGTGCCGCGCGATACCGCGCTCGGGTTCATAGGCATGGATCCGGCGCGAGACACCATCGACCCAGTAGAGCCGCTGTCGCGTGATATCCCAGACCGGACTTTCGCCAAGCTGTGCGGCCGTCGTCGATATCCTGCTCACTTGCAGCGCCATCAGGGGAATTCCGGCTAACCTTCGTCTCGCGTTTTCTCGCGAAGTTGGGGTGTGCGAGAGGATGGCGGGCCGGTCACTCCGGCCCGCCGCTGCGCCTACTGCGTCTTCAGGAGATCGCAGGTGCTTTCCGATGCCGGGCGCCAGGCATCCTCGGCTGGAATCGTGTCAGTAATCTCGTAGTAGTCATAAGGATATTTCGACTCGGCTGACGTCTTGATGCGGGCACCATACAGCGGCCGCATCACTTGTCCGTCGGCGCGGATGCTGACGCTCTTCATCTCGAAATCATCGATAGGCGTCGTCTTCATCTGACGCATCACCGCCTCGCCGTCGTCGGTCTGTGTCGCAGCAATCGCCTTAAGGTAGTGCGTGACGGCGCTGTAGGTGCTCGCCTGCGCCTCGTTGGGGACCCGGCCGTTGAACGCCGCCTGATAGCGCTTTGCGAAGGCGCGCGTCTCATCCGTCATGTCCCAGTAAAAGGGAGTCGTCAGGCGCACATTTTGCAGCGGCTGGAGGCCAATGCTGTGCGTCTGATTGATCATCAGCCCCAGTGGAGCAAGCTGCTGCTTCTGCGTCAGCCCGAATTCCTGCGCCTGCTTCATCGCATTGGCAAAGTCCGAGCCCGAATTCGCCAGCGCGATGACCTTTGCACCGCTCGATTGTGCCGTCAGCAGGAACGAGGAGAAGTCCGAAGAATTGAGTGGATGCAAGACGGAACCCACGACCTTGCCGCCACCGGCCTTGATGAAGTTCGTGGTGTCAGCCTGCCAGGCCTTGCCGAAGGAGTAGTCGACGGTGACAAAGAACCAGGTGTCCAGCCCCCTCGCCACCAGCGATTTCACCGTCGCCTTCGGCAGCGCATAGGTGTCCATCGCCCATTGCGTCGTCATCGGCGAGCATTTTTCGTTGGTGAACACCGAGGCCGCCGTTCCTGCCAGGAGATAGGGCTTCTTCCGGCTCTTCATGACGTCTTGCACGCCAAGCGCAATCGAGGACGCCGAGCAGCCGACGATCGCATCCACCCCCTCATTGTCCAGCCAGCGCAACGCAATGGAAACGCCGATGTCCGGCTTGTTCTGATCGTCGGCCACGACGAGCTCGATCTTCTTGCCGTTGACGGCGCCGCCAAAGTCGCTGATCGCCATTCGTGCTGCGACAACCGAACCCGGCCCGCAATTGTCGGAGTAAGGACCCGTCTGGTCGTTCATGACGCCAATCTTGATGACGTCCCCGGAAATTCCCTGCGCCAAGACCGGTGACGCGGCAAACGCTATTGCACCCGATAGGATCGCCATGGCGGCGAGGTAAGCAGCCGACAGTCTCATTTCTTCCTCCCTATAACTCGCGGATCCGCCCCGGATCTTCTTGTTGTTGCGGGCGGCCAAAGATCATTTGATGTACGCTCAAGAGAACGCGTAGGTAATCCCTCCATCGACGAACAACATGTCGCCGGTGATGAAGCTTGCCTCGTCGCTTGCAAGAAACACTGCCGCATTCGCAACGTCGCGAGGCTCACCGAGACGCCCGATCGGCACACGCGCGCGGCGCCGCTCCCACGCCTCCTCGCTAACGACGAGATTGGCACCATCGGTCGGCGTCGGCCCCGGCGCTATCGCGTTCACTCGGATTCCGCGCGGCCCAAATTCGGCCGCGGCGGAGCGCGTTGCGCCCGCCACCGCAGCCTTCACCGCGCTGTACATCACGCCATTCGCCATCGCGAGCACAGCAGACGGGGATCCGATATTCACGATGGCTCCGCCGCCGGCTGCGGTCATTGGCGCCAGCACCGCCTGATAGCCCCAGATCACGCCCTTCAGGCCGACATCAATCATCCGGCCGACCATCTCCTCGCTCTGCTGCTCCAGCGGGCCGTAGCGATTCCACATCGCGTTGTTGACCAGGATGGTCGGCGGACCAAACGCCTCGACAAGACGATCAACCGCCGCAAAGACATGGGCCCGCAGGCCTGCATTGCCGACGATCGCAATGGCCTTGCCGCCGTCTGCGACGATTGCGCGCGCCGCGGCTTCGGCCACGTCCACCTTCAGGTCGAGCACCCCGACCGCCGCGCCCTCGCGCGCGAACGCTTCCGCGATAGCGCGGCCGATGCCCCGCCCTCCGCCAGTGACGAGCGCCACGCGCCCCTGCAACCTGCCGCTTCCCACGACGTCCTCTCCACCTCGGCCAGTCTTTCGCACCCTTGGCCTTGACTGGAGGCACCTTGTCATGCGCAGTTGGGTCAAACAAAATATAATTCATTTGTGAAGCCGACTTTCACATCCGTGAATTTTTAGCGGCGACGGGGACGCGAAACATGCAGGCGGCGGTAACGAAATCCGCGGCGATACCGGGTGGACCATCCACCGTGAAGTCGGCGCTACGCGCGCTGGAGATCCTTCAGTTCTTCATGAACGTTCGACAACCGCGCGCGATGTCCGAGATCGGGCTTGCGCTCGGCTATCCGCCGTCGAGCACGACCGTTTTGCTCAAGACACTCGTCAGCATGGGCTACCTGAATTACGACCGGCGCATGCGCGTCTACTTCCCGACGCCCAAGGTGACATCGCTCGGCGATTGGATTCCACGAGCTTTGTTCGGCAACAGCCGGACGCTCGAAGCCATGCATGACGTCCACGCGGCCACCGGCGAAACCGTTTCGATCGGCACGACGAACGATGTCTACCTGCAATACGTCAAGATCGTGCAATCGATCCACCCGCTTCGCTTCCACGTCGACGAGGGGACGCTGCGCCCACTGACTCAATCGGCCCTGGGCTGGCTCCTGATGTCAACGATGTCGGACGAGAAGGTCGACAACATCATTCGCCGCGCGAACATCGCCACGCCGAACGCGTCGGATCGCGTGAAGCTGCCCGACATGATGACTCGCATTCGACAGATCCGCGGCAAGGGGTATTGCTCTGCCGAGAACGTTCCCATTCAGGGCGGCGCCACGATCTGCGTCCTGCTGCCCGTGACGATCCAGAATCAGCCCATGGTCATCGGCCTCGGCGGCGCCGCCGAACGGATCCATCAGAATTTCAATCGCTACCTCACTGTCCTGCAGCGGGCGGCGAAGTCGGTCAAGATGGACGATCAGCTCGACAAGCCGATTGACGTCGAATTCTGACGCAGCACTCAACCGGGAAGCCGCAGCACGGCCTTGGCGAGGATATTGCGTTGAATTTCGTTGGAGCCGCCGAAAATCGCGGGCGAACGCGAGTCGAGGAAGAGATTCATCGCATCGATTTCAACATCCCCCGCGGCGAGATCGTCAGCAAGCCGCGCCTCTTCGCCGGCGACCGTGAGCATTTCCTCGGTGATCCGCTGGTAGAGCTCGGTCGTGAAGATCTTGAGAGCAGAGACACCGGCACCGAGTTCGCCGCCGGCGCGCAGGACCTTTGCATAGCGCTCGAAGGCGGATCCGAGATCGTAGAGATCGAGCCGCAGGCGGGCGAAGCGCGACATGAACGCGGGATCTTCGAACGCACCACGTGCATCCGCAAGCCGTCGCAGGCGCTCGAGTGCATATTCAGGGCGCGTCGGCGCCCCCAGAAAGATGCGTTCGTGGCCAAGTACCGACTTTGCGACGGTCCAGCCTTCATTGATCTTGCCGACCAAGTTCTTCAGCGGCACACGCACATTGTCGAAGAAGACCTCGCAAAAGTCGGCCTCGCCACGCAAGTTTGCAATCGGCCGGACCCGAACGCCGGGCGAGGTCAGGTCGAGCAACAGGACGGTGATACCCTTCTGGCGCACCTTGGCGTCACGTTCGGTACGAACGAGGACGAAGATCCAGTTGGCGCAATGGGCCAGCGTCGTCCATATCTTTTGTCCGTTGACCACGAACTCGTCGCCATCCAGCACTGCTGATGTCTGCAGGCTTGCGAGATCGGATCCCGCATTGGGTTCCGAATAGCCCTGACACCAGACGTGCTCGCCGGACAGGATCCGCGGCAGATAATGAGCCTTCTGCTCTTCGGAGCCGTACTCGATGAGGAGTGGACCGACTAGCCCGATGCCATGGTCCGGAATGCGCGGACAGCCGAGGCGACCCCATTCCTCGACATAGATCATGTGCTTGGCCGCAGAGAGACCCATGCCGCCATACTGCCGCGGCCAGGTAGGCGCCAGCCAGCCCTTGGCGGCCAGCGCATGATACCACACGGCGACTTCGTTGAAGAGCGGACGCTGCTTGCGCATGTAGCGCAGATGGCTCGGGCAGTTCTGGTCGACCCACGTGCGAAAGATCGACCTGAACTCCTCGTCGGGAATGTCGTTCCAGTCCGACGCCATCAAAGCACGTCCTTGAAGACGGGCGTGCGCTTCTCCATGAAGGCCCGCATCGCCTCCTTGGAATCCTCGTGCTGCGTCATCTCCACCGTGAGGTTCTGCTCGAAACGATAGCCGTCCTTCAGGCCCATCGTTTCGACCGTATTGATCGCGCGCTTGGCGAGCTTCAGCGCCATCGGGCTCTTCTTTGCGATCTCGGCGGCCATCTTGAGGGCGGCGGGCATCAGCTCTTCCCGAGGCAGGCAGTCCTCGATGATGCCGCGACGATAGAGCTCGGCCGCTGGCACCCGGTAGCCGGTCAGTACCATGCGGCGCGCCAGCGTATGCGGAATGATGCGCATCGTATGCCGCACCCCGCCCATCAAGCCGACGTCGATCTCCGGCAGGCCGAACACCGCGTTCTCGGACGCCAGGATGATGTCCGAACAGAGCGCGAGGCCGAGGCCAGCGCCCAGCGCGGGACCGTTTACCGCGGCGATCACCGGCTTGTTGGATTCGATTATGCAAAACCCGACCTCGCGTGCCCGCCGCAGATGGCGATAGGTGTCGCCCGGAATAGCCCCGACCTTGCCGCGCGACTTGATGTCGGCGCCGGCCGAAAAGGTCTTTCCGGCGCCGGTCAATACGATCACCCGTACCGTCGGGGTCTCGTTCAATTCGTCGAAGACCGCGATGAACTCCTCGACGAACTCCTTGGATTGCGCGTTAACCGGCGGCGCATCCATCGTCACGACCGCAATGTGATCCTTGATCTCGGTCTTGATCAGATTGTTATCCATTAGGTCCTCCCGCGGCGATAGCCGCTTTCGCGTTCGACAAACTCCAGGCGCAGTTGCTCAGGCTGTCCCAGCATGGCATTGAGATTGATGGCGCGCTTCAGGTAGAGGCCGATGTCGCATTCGTCGGTGTAACCCATGGCGCCATGAAGATGCACCGCGCGACGGCAGATCGAGAATGCTGCTTCGCCCGCCCGCGCTTTGGCCGCCAACACGGCTAGCTCCGCCGTATCGACATCGTCCGCCTGCAGCGAATCGACCGCGTTGACCACGGCGGCCGCGGCAAACTCCGCTTCGATCCACATGTCGACCAGGCGGTGCTGGATGGCCTGGAAGCTGCCGATCGGCTTGCCGAACTGCACCCGGTCGCTTGTATAGGCGATCGTGAGCTCGAGCGCTTTCGAGGCGAGGCCGGTCAGCTCGGCCGCGAGCGCCAGTCGCGTATGCAGGATCGCCTGGCGGAGCAGCTCCTCGGAGCGGTTCGCGCGCGACAGCACGCGATCCGCCGGCACTGCGCAATCGGAAAATGAGATGGTCGCAAGCGCACTTCCGTCAACCCCGACCCGTTCCGATATCGTCACCCCATCCGCATCGGCGGCGACGCTCAGGAGCATGACACCGTCGGCATCCTGGGCAACCACAAGGAAATCCGTTGCTGCACGCGCCGCATCGACGAAGCGTGTTTCGCCTGACAGCGCGATGCTGCCATTGACGCTGCGTGCGACAACCGGCTTCGCACCAGACGTCCAGGCCGGCACTGCGACCATCTCGCCGCTGGCCACTCCGGCTGCCAGGCGGCTCCGCTCAGCGCCCGGCGAAGCACCGCCAAGCAGCGTCGCGGCAAAGACCGAGGCCGTGCCGGTCGGCTCGGCGATCAACGCGCGGCCCAGCGCCTCACTGAGGACAGCCTGCTCGCGCAATCCGAGACCCGCGCCGCCGCATTCTTCCGGCAGCAACAGCCCGATCCAGCCGGCTTCCGCCATTGCGGACCAGATCAGCGGATCCATGGTCCCGCCGCGCCCGCGTCTCTCGCGCATGGCCTTTGCACCTGGAAAACGCGCAGCAAAGCCGGTGACGCTATCACGAAGCATCACGAGAGTACCGTCGGGATCGTCCAGCATCAGTTCGGGCATGGTCTCTGCTTTTCGGTGACGCCAGCGGCGACGTCAGGTCGGCAATGCATGGTCTTTGAATAGTTCGCGCAGCCTGGTCTTCTGCAGCTTTCCGGTCGCGGTGTGCGGCAACTCGTTCACGAAGACGACATCGTCGGGCAACCACCATTTCGCGACCCGGCCTGACATGTAGTCCAGGATATCCTCGCGTGCAGGATCGGTGTCAGGTTTGCGGACCACGACCAGAAGCGGCCGCTCCTGCCACTTCGGATGCGGCAATCCGATGACCGCCGCTTCCTGCACAGCCGGATGGGCGACCGCGACATTCTCGAGGTCGATCGAAGAAATCCACTCGCCGCCGGATTTGATCACATCTTTAGAGCGATCCGTGATCTGGATGTAACCGTCGGTGTCGATGGTGGCGACGTCGCCCGTCGCAAACCAGCCCTCCGCATCCAGCACCGCCCCGCCCTCTCCCTTGAAATAGCCTGACGCGACCCAGGGCCCGCGCGCCATCAGGTTTCCGGCGCTTGCTCCGTCATGCGGCAGCGGTGTTCCGTCTTCGCCCACAATCCTAGGCTCGACGCCATAGATCGCGCGTCCCTGCTTGCACTGAACAGACACCTGGTCGGCAGCCGGCAGATCGCGATGGACCGGCAGTAGATTCCCGATCGAGCCGAGCGGGCTTGTTTCGCTCATGCCCCACGCATGGATGACGAAGGCGCCGAAGACACTGCGGAATTTCTCGATGATGCTGCGTGGCGCAGCAGATCCCCCGACGACAACGCGGTCGAGCTTGATCGCCGAGAGATCGAGCGCAGGATTTTCCTCGATGTACTTGAAGAGGCCGAGCCAAACGGTCGGCACGCCGAGCGAGAAGTTACAGCTTTCCTGTGCCGCCAGTTCGAAGATGCTCTTGCCGTCCAGGGCAGGACCGGGCAGCACGACCTTGGCCCCACACATCGCTGCGGCGTAGGGAATCCCCCATGCATTCACGTGAAACAGCGGGACAACGAGAAGAACGCTGTCACCGCTCGACAACTTGAGACCATCATTCGCGCAGGCGACAAACGAATGCAGGATGGTCGAGCGGTGACTGTAAAGCACCCCCTTGGGGTTGCCGGTCGTGCCGGATGTATAGCAGAGCGACGACGCCGTTCGCTCGTCAAACACCGGCCAGGTCAGGATGTCGTCTTCCGCCTCGACGAGCGTCTCATAGCAGAGACAGCCGGGAAGCTGGGCCGGGAGGTGTGCGCTGTCCGTCATCGCCACCAGATGCTCGACGGTGGCAAGATTGGGCCGCAGCTTCTGAACGAGATCGGCGAAGGTGATGTCGAACAGCAGCACCCGATTTTCGGCGTGGTTGATGATGTAGTCGATCTGCTCGGGAAACAGGCGCGGATTGACGGTGTGCAGCACCGCGCCGATGCCGGATACAGCGAAATAGAGCTCCATGTGACGATGAGTGTTCCAGGCGAGCGTCGCGACGCGATCGCCCGGCCCGACGCCCAGTTTGATCAGCGCCTTTGCGAGCTTTGCCGCGCGCGACCGCAAGGCAGCATAATTGCTGCGATGGATCGTCCCCTCGCAGGTCTTGCTGACGATCTCCGCCCTGGGATGGAAACGCGCCGCATGCTCGATCAGACTCGAGATCAGTAACGACCGGTCCTGCATCAATCCGAGCACCGAGCTTCCTCCGTAACCCCAGCTGCGGGCGGCCTTTGTTTGATCTTGCCGTCCTCTCCCGGACATTTCTTGGTGGAGGTGCGCACTGTCAAACGAAACGATCCGCGCAAAGGCGAATTTCACATCCTTGAAAATGCGCGGGGCGACGATCGCATCGTCTTCGCTCAGAGTGATCCCTGCGCCATCATGGCGCGGGCTACATCGTGGGAAGCAGGGAACGCCAGGATGAGCGCGCTATTTGGCCGTTGACGGATCGGAGGGCTCCGACTCCATCTCGATAGCCCGTATCGTCATTTCACCGATGTGCCAGTACAGCGCGGATGCGTCAAAAGGGCTCCGACCGCTACCTGAAACGATATCTCACGCGCCACATACGGTCAGACGACCGTCCGCATCGATCAGACGCGCCTGGACGTTCGGACGGCTGGCGACGATATCCAGAATTCGAGGAATGGCCATCAGGCTAAACGCGGTCGAGAGAGCGTCTGCTTCGGTTGCGCTCGGCGCGACCACGCTGACCGTTTGATAGAGGGATGGACTGCAGCCCGTTTTTGGATCGAAGAGGTGCGTAAAGCGACCGGCGGCGTCGAAACGGAATCCAGCGCCGGCCGTTGTCGCGACGGCGCGGTCGACGAGATCGATCGTCTCAGTGAGCGCGCCTGGCCTGTCCGGATCCGCAAGACCGACACGCCACGGCGCGCCCTCGGGTCGCGCCCCGATTGCGCGTATCTCTCCCATGTTGACCAGCGTCGTCGAGAAGCCCGCCTTTCGCAGCTTGTCGACGACCTTGTCGGTCGCGAACCCCTGCGCAATGCCGTTCAGAGTAACCGCTGCGCCACGATGTGTCAGAGCAATGCGATCTGGCCTCACCAGCAGTCCGCGGCAACCGACCCTGGTCAGAACTTCAGCGAGCTTCTCCTGCGGCGGGCCATTCGGATCGGGACGCTCCGCTGAGAAATGGTCGGCATAGAGTCGCCACAATGGCTGAACGGTCGGATCGAATGCCCCGCCGGTCAGGTCGGCAAAGGCGAGCGAGGCCTCCAGCAGAGCCACCATGTCCGGGTCCGGCGCCACGAGAATGCCCGTGCGGTTGAGCGTGCAGATCGCGGAGTCCAGGCGGTACAAGCTGAATTGCTGCTCCAGCCTGCGCACGTCGAGAAGACAACTGCCGATCAATCGCTCGGCCTCGGCGCGGTCGGGATGATATATCTCCATCGAGACCTGCGCGCCGAGCGCCGAACCATGCCAGCGCACAGCCTCTTGCGCCCGAGCGATATGTGAGCCGCCCGCGAGAGCTGAACCGAGCGCCGTCGCGGTGATTGCAATCATCCGTCGCCGCGAGAGAGTTGGATTGCGCATCATCGAGCTCCTCAGTTGAGCCTGACATCGCTACGATCGTGTTCGGCAGCCCCGCTTGCCGTATCACCACCCAGCACATAGGCGCCTGGAATTTCCGCAAGTGTCACCACTCGCCCGCCATTATCGGCCGCGAACCCGTCGGCCGCAGTCCGATTGCTGAACGGCACCGCTTCCGCCGAACCCATGCCGCCCTGCTTCCGGCTTTCGATCACGAAAAACGCCTTCCGTGCGTCGATCCAGTTGGTGGCGCCGGGATCCTCCCAACTCGTGGCGCGGGCCATGTCCGAGACGTAGATCGCCCGGATGTCCCGCGGCTGATCCGGCATCAATGTGAATGCCACGGTATCCCGGACAGAGGTGAACCAAAATGGATCGATCCGGCTCGCCGTGATGATCTGCCCTTTGGGTCCGGGATGCTCCGTCAAGTTCATGCCGCAAAAGACGCCCATCGCATCGCGGGTCAGCGGAAACGGCGGCGGCATGTTGGTGTTGCCCGTGTCCGGATTGCAACCCATGAGAAGCAACGCCGCGATGATGATCGCACCGACGGATCTTGGGGTCATAGTTCCCTCCGTGCGAAGAAGGTCGCCGCAAGCCCGAGCGGCGCCACGATCCAGACCAACAGCCCGAGCAATAGCGCAGCAATGCCTGTGGTCGCCGTTCCCGACAGCCCGGCCATGCCGGAAAACTGGCTCACGTTGAAGCCGGTGAGATTCGCCAGACGGTAAAGATCAGTGGGATTGAGAAACAGGAGCCATTCGAGGACCGTTGCCGAGATGATCTGTCCCTGGTCGATCACCAAGATCCCAAGCAACGCCATATCGAACACCAACACCATCAAAAGCCAGATTCCAACCGACAGGCCTGCCGCGGTGCCGCGATCGCGGACCAGACTGCTGATCAGGAATCCGACCGCCACGAATACAGCCCCAAGCATGATCGACGTCCCAAGCATGGAAGCGAAAGCGTACCAGCTCGCCGCCAGTACAGAGGCGCCGGTGATCGCGAGCGCAGCGGCGGCCGCGCCATAACCGAGAATCGTCGCGAAGGCGAGGATCAGGACATGACCGCAGAATTTGCCGAAGATGACCTGGCTGCGACCTACCGGGTAGCTTAGCAGCAGGATCATCGTGCCCCGCTCCATTTCACCGACCACCGCATCGTGCGAGATCAGAAGTGCGATCAGCGGCAACAGAAAGATCGTCAGACTGGACAGGCTGACAACCACCACATCGAGGGCGCCGGCACCCACATTGCCCGTGGGAGCGCTGCCGAGGAATGTCAGTGACAAGGCAAGAGCGGCCAGCAGTAGCGTCGTCGCCAACACCCAACGGTTCCGCAGGCCTTCCTGGATCTCCTTGAAGGCGATGATTGCGACTGTCCTCACGCGACCTTCTCCTGCGTGTTGAGGAAATGTGCGTAGAGATCGTCGAGGGTCGGCGCCGCAATTTCGATATTCTTGACACGGGGATCGCTCGCAGCCGCGCGCAACAGATCCATTTTGCCTTTCTCGTCAGCCACCAGAATGGTCCTGCGGCCTGCTGCCGAAAAGGTTTCGTTCGCGATCGGGGCGGCAATCGCGTCATCGGCGCCAGCCACCAGATCGAGCGAGACCCGGATCGGCAACTGCGAGAGCGAGCGCAACTCCGCCAACGTACCTTCTGCGACCAGCCGGCCCCGATTCATGATCAGGACGTGCTCCGCGCGATCTTCGAGTTCGTTTAGCGCGTGGGACGAGATCAGGACGGTGGCGCCCCCGTCACGCAATTCGTTCAGAATCTCGTAAAATGTCTGCCGCAGCGCCGGATCGAGCCCCGTGGTCGGCTCGTCCAGCAACAGCACGCGTGGTTGCCCGAGCAACGCCTGGGCCAGACCCAATCGCTGCCGCATGCCCTTGGAATAGGTCCCGACGCGGCGATCGGCAGCATCGCTCAATCCGACGCGGTCGAGCAGCGCCCATGCCGAAACCGGCTTGATCCGCTTCAGGCGCGCATAGAACGTCAGCGTCTCGCGCCCCGTAAGCGCCGCGTTGAATGCGACATTCTCGGGCAGATAGCCGAGCAGTCGGCGTGCCGAGAATTCGCCCGCCGCCGGGTCCTGCCCCATCACGCGAATTTCGCCGCGGTTTGCGTGGATCAACCCCAGCATCAATTTGATAAGCGTGGTCTTGCCGGCGCCGTTGTGGCCGACCAGTGCGCTCAGCCGGCCGGGCACAAGAGAGAACGAGACGTCGCGCAGCGCGCGCACGGCGCGATAGTTCTTGTCGACACCGGTGACGGACACGGTCGCGGTCATCTGGGACTCCAGTCGGGCGAGGGCTTCGGCGGCGGCGCGACCAGCGGATGGCTGTCGACGACGCCGCCAGGATAGAGCGCCGGAAACTGCGCCTGCGCCCAGCGCAAGACCTGTACCGCCGGACTGTTGATCAAGACCTTGGCGGACGGCGCCGTCCACAGCACGCGGTCGACCAGATCGTTGGGCCGATAAGCGGTGTCGGCAATGCCGTCACCGTTCAGGTCGAACGCCGGGTTGTCGCTCCAGTAATTGCCGCGGCCACCTTTCGACCAGTCGAGATCGCGGGTGCCGACATATTTTACCTGGTTGCGGTTGCCGACGAATGCGTTGCCGGAAATTTCGTTGCCTTCCGAGCCGGCGGTGAAGTGAACGCCGATACCGCAACGTTCGAACCAGTTGTTGCGAAACTTGTTGTGGTTGGTGTTGTAGATGAACACGCATTTTTCCGGCCCGCTGCGGACGTCCCGCGTTGGCCGTATGTCGGGCACCATCTCCTTCTCGTCGTCCGCCCCTTGGCGGCTGACCGCGACCTCGTCGAACGGTCCGCCAACGACCCGGTTGCCGTCGATCTCGGCGTAATTGGCGTAATTGAACAGTATCCCGTAGTCCCGGTCGCGATCGGAGATGTTGTTGCGGATCAGCAGACGGTTCGAATACATGATGGCATAGCCGACAGTATTGCGCACGGAACGGTTGCCGCTGACCTCGCTGTCGTTGGTGTACATGTAGTGGACTGCGAAGCGCACCTGTTCGAAACGGTTGTTGATGAAGCGGTCCTTGCGGCTGCTGATCGTGAAGATGCCGTCTCGGCCATATCGGAAGGCATTTTCCGCAATGGTGACGTCGGGCGCGTTCCAGAGCGACACGCCGTTTCCGCTCTCGCTGCGGCGTCCCTCGCGCAATCCTTCGATAACGTTGCGTTCGACGCGGGAGCCCGCTGCACCATGAACGTAGATGCCGAACAGATTTCCTTCCAGGCGGTTGCCCTCGATCACTGCACGCTCGGCGGTCTTCTCGAGAAAGATCCCTGAATTCATGGCCTGGAGATCGCGGCCGGATTCCCTGATCGTGATGCCGCGGATCGTGACCTCTGGCGCTACCACGGTAACGACATTGCCGGACCTGCCGCCACTGAGCACGGCACCGGGTCCCCCGGTCAAAACGAGGCGACGGTCAATCCTGATGCCCCCCTTGTAAACGCCGGGTGCCAGCGTGACGACGTCGCCTTCCTGCGCACGGTCGAGCACCGCCTGAAGCGGCTGGTCGGCGACAGCCTTCAGCTCCGCTGCGGCGGCGGGACCAAGGACCCCGGCGGCGAGGACCGCCGCCGGAATGAGTCGCTGCAAGAGAGCCAAGTGCAATCCTCGCTTCAGACCACCTTGGGCTCGACCAGCATGCGGCCCTTCATCTCCATATGCATGGCATGACAGAACCACGAGCAGTAGTACCAGTAGACGCCGGGCTTATCCGCCGTGAACGACACCGAGGCCGTCGCCATCGGTGCAATCTCCATCTGGATGCCGTAGTTCACGATGCAGAATCCGTGGGTCAGGTCTTCTACGGCGTCGATGTTGGTGATGTAGACCGTCACCTGGTCGCCCTGCTTGACCTGGAATTGCTCGAGGCCGAATGCCGGTGCGGTCGACGTCATGTAGACGCGGACCGTGTTGCCGTCGCGGATGATCTTGGAATCGGCTTCGAGATTGATCCCGTCGGCCTTCGCCTGCTTCACTGCGTCCGCGAACATCGGGTCGGCCCTGTCCCAGATCGAGATCGGGTTGATCTTGGAACGATGGACGATCGTTGCATCGTGCGGCTCGGCGAAGCTCGGACCGTCGTGGACGAGAACCATCTTGTCGCCCGATATGTCGATCAGCTGATCGTTCTCCGGCTTCAACGGACCGACATTGAGGAAGCGGTCCTTGGAGAACTTGTTCAGTGAAATCAGCCACTTTCCATCGGCCTCCTTGGTCTGGCCCATCGAAGAGTGGTTGTGACCGGGTTGATAGTGAACGTCGAGCTTCTGGATGATGGGATCGACTTTTTCACCCTTGAAGGCGCGCTTTGCGAGCTCGATGTTCCACTTGCAGACCTGGCTGTCGAGGAACAGCGTCGTGTAGGCGTTGCCCCTGCCGTCATAGGCCGTATGCAGCGGCCCGAGGCCGAGTTCGGGTTCGGCCACGACCACGTCGCGCGGCTTGATCTTGTCGTCGAACAACTGGTCGAACAGCCGGACATCCATCACCGTGACGGTCGGCGACAGCTTTCCGGCCGCGACGATATGAATGCCGTCCGGCGCGGTATTCAAGCCATGCGGATTGTTCGAGACCGGGACATAGCGCGTGTACGGCGAGCCCTTGCGGCCGTCGAGTACCGGCACGCCGTTCATCTCCTTGAAGTCGCCCTTCTTTACGCCGTCCTCGATGCGCTTGAGGTTGAAGATCACGACCCAATCCTGCTCGTTGGCCGTCATCTCGGCCAGGGTGACGCCCTCTTCCGAATTGTAGCAGGTCGAGACCGCGTATTTGCCCTGGTAGTCGGCATCGACGTTGTCGAGATTGCCGTCGACGATCACCTGCCACGCGACCTTCATGGTATCGCTGTCCAGCGCCGTGAAGATCGAGTGATATTCCTTCGGCTTGTCGAGCACCTTGCCATCATTCGGAAGCGGCACGCCATCCTCGCCGTTGCAGAACACGTATCCGGTGCGGGGATATTTTTGCAGTCGCAGACCGTGGACCGTATGCTGGTTGGGCAACTCGATGATCTTGTCGCACTTCATGACGTCGAGGCGCACGCGCGCGACCCGGCTATTGGCCTTGTCGTTCATGAACGCATATCGGCCGTCATAGGTGCCGTCGGTGAACGTGATGTGCGGGTGATGCAAGTCGCCGTTCATGAACGTGCCGCCGCGGTTCTTGAGTAATTCGCGCGTGGCCGGCTGCATCCCTTCGGTCAACACCTTCAGGCTTTCATTGGTCTGTCCCCATCCCGTGGCGCTGCAGCGGTTGAAGACGGGAACGCGCATCAGCTCGCGCATCGAGGGCAGGCCGACAATGCGCATTTCGCCGGATTGGCCGCTGGAGAAGAACACGTAGTATTCGTCGAGTTCGCCCGGCGCCACCTCGGTCTTCTGCACCGCCGGACGCGCCGCCGGCGCCTTTGGTGCCGCATTGGTCTGCGCGTCGGCAGGTGCAACGAGGCCGCGGCCGTCACTCGACAGGCCGACGCCGCCCGCGATACCTACGCCGGCGGCCGCAGCCGAGGTCCCCAACAAAGTGCGTCGACTGACGGATTTTCCAGTTTCGTTCTCACTCATGCTAGCCTCCTGGTTTTCAAGTTGGTGGCGGGGTGACGGCTTCCGCGCGCGGCAACGCAACCGGCTTGCCGCCCGCGGTGATGATCGTGCTCGGGCCTTTGCCGCCGCTGCGCATTGACGGAGACGACATCGCTTCACGTTTCTCGCGCTTCAGCCGCACCTGGATCATGTGCGGGCAGCGGTGGTCGTCGAAGTAGAGCTCCTGGCAATGCATGCAGTAGATGCATTCATTGACATTGATGTGCCCTTCGGGATGAATTGCCTGCACGGGGCATTCGATGGCGCAGCGCTGACAGGGCGAGCCGCATTCAGGCCAGCGGCGCAGCCATTCGAACATGCGGATGCGGCCTGGAATCGCTAGCGCCGCACCAAGTGGACACATGTAGCGGCAGAAAAAGCGCTCGACGAACAATCCCGCCGATAGCAGTGTTAGCGCGTAGATGACGAACGGCCATTCGCGCGCGAACTTCAGAATGATCGCCGTCTTGAAGGGTTCGACTTCCGCAAGTTGCTCGGCAAATGCCGTCGAGTACAACGACATCCCGAACAGACCGAGGAAGATGATATATTTGAGCGGCCACAGCCGCTCATGAAGACCCCATGGCAATCGATATTGCGGAATCTTCACCGCCTGCGCTACGTTGTTGAGCAGTTCCTGCAACGCGCCGAACGGACAGAGCCAGCCACAGAACGGACCGCGTCCCCAGAACAGAAGCCCGGCGGCGATCGAGCACCACAGCAGGAAGATCAGCGGCGCGGAGAGGAAGTATTCCCAGCTGAACCCGGTCAATAGTGAATTGGCGAACGTCAGCACGTTGACGACCGACAACTGGGCGTTCGCGTACCAGCCGAGCCACACCAGGATGAACGCGAGGTAGGCGCGCCGCACCCAGGTGTAGACCTGCGGGCGGCGCACCAGTTGGTTCTGAAAAAAGAAGATCAAGGTGAGCGCGCCAAGCGCGAGGACCGTGGTGCCGATCTTGACGATGTTGCCCCGCCAGATCTTCAGCCACAGTGGCTCGTCCTCGCCTGCGAGCGGTGGCGCAGCATCGCGCCGTTCTGCCATCGATGAAGCCGTTTTGTCGGGCGTTTTTGCCGGCGCAGCGGCCGGCAGTTGCGCCACCGGCTCGCGCTTCACGTAGACATCAGGCAGCCTATATTCCAGCTCGAAGGTCACCCATGCCTTTTCGCGCGCGCCCACGACGCGCTGCACGAGCAGTTGCAGCGTCCACGGTTCGGTCGGCTCGAAATTGAACTCGGCCGGTACGACGAACAGGGCAATCTCAGGAAAGTCGGGTGCGCCTTCGGCTTCGAGGCTCCCCAACCGGGTGTGGTCGCGATCGCGAAAGCGGATGCTGTTGGTCTCCTGGATCAACTCGATCCGATCGAAGATCCCGCCGCGGACGTAAGCTGCTCCCTTGAAGGAATAGCGGCCCGAACCTGCAACGACGATAGCCTGCTGGCCAGGCTTGAGCCGCGCAGTCAGGCGATCGTATCCGTCGTTGCCGAGCAAGCTGCGGCCGATGGTCGGCACCGCGACGTCGGCCGCATACAGATCGATGAAGGTGTCGCCGGGCTCCCCCTCTTCCGGGCGGGCCGCTGCAGCCGCGTTGCCTGATTTCTCGAATGCCTGATTGACTTCGGCAAGGGAGATGGTCAGGCGGCGAACGGAGCCGTCACCGACCAGGCTTTGCCAATCGCGGATCGCGCTCTTGCCGGGATCAATCTCTTTGGTAGCTTGAGGCGCGGCTCCGGTCGGCGAATTGCCCTGGGCACCGAGACGACCGCTCTTGATGAGCTTGGTCGCGGACCTGACGATGCTGTCTCCCATCACCAGAACGGTGACCGTCGCGCCACTGACAATATCGACCTGCGGCGCGGGTGCCACTCCGCGCACAACGGGGTCCATGTCAGTACCAATCAGCTTGTTGACGGCTTCAAGGATGCGTTTTTCCGGAATACCCACCAGAACGATGGGCTCCTTATGTTCGACCAGCCTGAGGCCGGTGAGTACGCCCTTCGTACTGATTCCGATCAAAAGCTGAATCGGCTTGCCGGAGTAGCCGGTTGCGTTGGCGAAGTCCGAATTCAGATAGACGAACCCGAGAAGCTGGTCATCCTTATATGCAGGTGCAATCGCCGGATCGCCTTGCAGCGATCCGAACCTGTTTGCACCCGGAACCAGTTCGCCCGGCTCCGCCTTCGGCAGATACTCGCTCAATCTGCCAGCCGCATAGATCGGACAGCCGGAGCCCACCCAGCCGAGAATGGCCAGAACCAACCCCAGGTACAGACGGATGCCGAAGAGTTTTCGCAAGGGCGCCGCTTTCAGTTAGCAGAACGCCGTTGTTCTGAATCCCGCTCCTTGTAACAGCGCGACCAGGCTTGCCTTTGCGCTATCTCAAACTAATGCGATGCGGATCAGGCCAAGCTCCGCAAACTGATTGGAACCCAAGATGCGCAGCGAACCCCTGTTGGCAGCAGAGCCGACCGCTCCCGTCCGCAACGTCGGCGAACTCTATGCGATTGCATCCACGCAGGCCCAACGGGCCGCGCTGCGATATGGCAAGCTTGCGGCAGCCGGCGACGAGACCTTCGAGCCCGTCCGCTGCGTGTTTGAAGCATTGAGCGAGCGGGAGCGGCAGCGCGCTGAAGCAATCGAAGCAGCCTGCATCGCGGCTATCGGACGCGCGCCGGCTCAGGCCGATCTCCGCTGGATGCCGATGGACCTGGTTCCCACGGAAGAGCTGTCCGATCTCAAAAATTCCCTTCTCTCGACCGCCTATGGCGCATGGGCTCTCGCCGTCCGGCACCGCGAACGCGCTTTCATATTTTGGACTTATGTTGCCGCACGCGCTGAACTCGCAATCGTACGTGCGGCCGCTGAGAGAATGGCCCGCGAGGCGCTGCACGATGGTAATCTTCTACGCCGTGAACGCCGATTGGCCTGGCGGGCCGAGCGAAGTGAGGCCCATGCGGGAGACGCGCCCGCAGCCACCGAGCTGTCCTCGGCAGCGCTACTTGAAAGCCTTCTTTTCAAAGACATCTTCCGATGGTCGCAGGAAGCGCCCGCGGCGCAACGACGGCACCTCCTGTCCCTCATCGGAGACGGTTCACAAGGTCCGGTCCCCGAGACAAACGACACGCTGCCGCACCCTGAAGCACTCGACGAGGTCAAGCGTCGCGCGCTTCGACGCGCGGAGCAATTGTCTTCGATCTATCTGGATGAGGCCGACAAAGCCGTCGACCAGTCCCGGCTGGAACTGGCTCAGCAGCTCGCGGCCCGGTCCATCGCTCGGCTGGCAGACCTTCGGACCATCGCATCTCACACTGGATGATGGATCGCCAACGTCATCGACGTTTGCGCTCCGACAAAGACATGATCGCAATCCCGTCCGATGCTGGATTTATGGAACAACAGAACATCGTCGATTACCGGTCTGAAGAAATGACGATTGATGTCCGCGCGATCCCCCGGCCGACGCGCCATCCGTTGATCTTCGATACGTTTGATCAATTGGACTTAGGAGAGTACTTCTGTGTCGTGAGTGACCACGACCCGCGGCCGTTGCACTACCTGTTCGATGTCAGGTACCCAGGCGCCTTCACGTGGGATTATGTCGAGAAAGGCCCGGATGTCTGGCGTGTCTGCGTCGGCCGTGCTGCCCAGGCTGAATGAGTCACTACAGCTTGGATTGATACGAAGCCAAGCGCGTGGACGCGCGGCACGTTTCACGTCCGCTTTGCGCCGGAAGCTGCCTTCCAAGTGATTGTTCCGTCAGCGTGCTTTCTCTTTCACGTACCGTCCCGGCGCAGCTTCACCCGGAGGATAGAGGTTGCTGCCGAGTTGCGTGCGCGCTGCCAGCTTGTCTTCCGTCCATGGCTCCAGCCAGGCGATCCAGTCATTCCACCAGCTGCCGGGCTTCTCCTCCGCACCGGCGAGCCACGCTGCTGGATCTTCATCCCGACTGGCTGACACCCAATAGCTTCGCTTGTTCTTCGATGCGGGATTGATCACCCCGGCAATATGCCCGCTCGCGCCAAGGACAAAACGAATGTCGCCGCTGAACAGGCCTGTGGTTCGATATGCGGATCGCCATGGCACGATGTGATCTTCCATCGTCGCGAGGACGTAGGCAGGCAGATCGACCCGGCCCAGATCGATGGGCGTGTCGCACATCGTCAGCCTGTTCGGCTCCCGGAGGTTGTTCTCCAGGTACATGTTCCTGATGTACCAGCAGTACATCGGGCCGGGCAGATTGGTGACGTCCGCATTCCAGAACAGGAGATCGAAGCGTTCGGGCGGCTTTCCCTTGAGATAGTGATTGACCACATTCGGCCAGATGAGCTCCTTCGAACGCAGCGTCTGGAACACGAACCCGAGCTCGGCGCCCCGATAGATACCGCCCCTCCCGATCGTCTGCTCGCGCAGACACACACTCTGCTCGTCCACGAATACGCCAAGGTCGCCGGGCTCACGAAAGTCGAGCATCGTCGTCAGCAACGTCACGCTCGCGACCGATTCGTCGCCTCGGCTGCGCAGGAGCGCGAGCGCTGAGGACAGGATAGTGCCCCCGACGCACCAGCCGACAACGTTGATCTTGTCGACGCCCGAAATCGATCGGGCGACTTCGATCGCGCGTATTGCGCCGTGCTCGATATAGTCGTCCCACCCAAGATGCCCGCATGACGCATCGGGATTGCGCCAGGAGACCATGAAGACGGTCTGGCCGCGCTCGATCGCAAAGCGAACGAACGAGTTCGCCGGCTGAAGATCGAGGATATAGAACTTGTTGATGCAGGGCGGGACGATCAGCAACGGCCGGGCAGCCACCTGCTGGGTTGTCGGTTCATACTGGATCAGCTGAAAGAGCTCATTCTCGAACACGACCGCGCCCCTGGATGTCGCGACGTCCTTTCCGACTTCGAATGCGCCTTCGTCCGTGATCGTGAGGTTTCCCTTGCCGAGATCGGCCACCAGATTGTCCAGGCCGGCCTTCAGGCTCTGACCTTCCGTTTCTGTCGCGATCTTGATGGCGTCGGGATTGGTGGCGACAAAATTGGTCGGGCTCATTGCCTCGACGAGCTGGCGCGTGAAGAAGCGCAGGCGATGCTTCTCCTTCTCCTCCAGATCGAGAGCTTCCACGAAGTCGACGCAATAGCGCGCGTTCAGCAGATAGCATTGCTTCAGCAGGCTATAGTGTGAATTGTCGCGCCATTCCGTACCATTGAACCTCCGGTCCCCGCGCGCAGGCTCGACCGCTGGTTCAGCCTGCGCGCCCGCGCTCGTCTTGAGCGCATGTTCCGCGAGCGCATAGAGGCGCCTCAGATGGTCCGCCTGGAGTTCGACAAGACGTCCCGTCGAATCCATCACCGAACCGGCCTCCGTATGGCCGCCGGTGGCCGACGTGGACGCAAGAGACCGCCAGAAGCTCGCGCCCGCCTTCACGAAGGCATCAACGAACTCGTCAGGCATGTTGAACGGCCGGTTCATGTCACCCTCACTCGAACGAAATATAGTGCGTTGTTCGTTTCCTGCTCCGGGCCGCTTCTGTCTGGCAGCCTTCCCGGTCACCGCGTGACGTCAAAGGATGCCACACCGCTGTCCAATCGTCACGATCCCGCGTGGATAATCGAACCTGCCGTGATCCCGTCCAAGTTCACCGGGAGACGCTTGATATTGTCGTACAAGGGGCGCTTCGGGGCCTCCAAAAACGGCCACTTGCGATCGAGATCCGCCCCACGGCAAGATCAGAGGTCTTCGAGGCGACGCCAAGAATGTTGCACACGGCGGTCCTCTTTGCTGAACGCGAAATAGTAACCGCCGCCGCCGCCCGGCTGGTCATGCGTTCGGTCAATCGCAAAGCCCGAATAATGGCAATACAGCAGAGTACCGACACCACCGTGCCCGACAAAGAGCACATCGCCCGGTTTTTCCCGAGCCAAGACGTGTTCGACCTCGCGTACGATGCGCAACTGGGCATCAACCGCGCGCTCCCAGCCCCGAACGCTGATTTGGGGCTGCGCAAAAAACTGATCGGCCACCCCCTGAAATTCGTCAGGCATCAGGAATCCGGTTGCGGATCGATCATTCTCATGCATCGCTTCCCGCACCTCTACCTCGAGGCTCAGCTTCGCGGCGATGATCTCGGCCGTCTCGATCGCCTTCCGCTCGCCACTGGAGATGATCTGCGTGGTGCGCGAGAGCTGCCGCGTGCCCGCGACTGCGTGGGTGCGAGCCCTCCCGATCTCACTCAGGCTCCAGGACGGGACCGGGATCGCCGGATCAATGTCCACCTGGGGATGGGTGAGATAGCGTACGAGGCTCGTCATGAGCTAGGCATCATTCTGCGTCGTGACCCGCAGGCCCGCGGCATCGAAAACGTGCACGTCCCGAGCTGCGGCGATGAGCGTAGCCCGCTCGCCGGGTGTCGGGGTCTGCCTGCCACGCACCTCGGCAACGAACAGCCTGTCGTCGGCACGGCGCACATAGGCAAAGGAAGCTTCGCCGAGCCGTTCGACCAGTTCGACGACGCCTTCCACGGCGAAGGGACCGTCCTCCCCTCGGCCGAGATGCTCCGGACGGACACCGACCGTCAGCGAGTCGCCGACCTTCAATGATGTCGCCGGCAGGTCGAAGCTGCGAAAGCCGGGTCCCGAGATGCGTGCGCATCCGCCCTCGACGCTGCCAACCTTCGCTTCGAAAAAATTCATCGCAGGCGAGCCGATGAAGCCGGCAACGAACAGATTGGCCGGCGCGTAGTAGAGATCGAGCGGCCTGCCGACCTGCTCAATGCAGCCCTTGTTCATCACGACGATCCGGTCGGCCAGTGTCATCGCCTCGACCTGGTCGTGCGTGACATAGACGATCGTCGACTTCAGCATTCGATGCAGATTCGCGATCTCGACGCGTGTCGAGACGCGCAAGGCCGCATCGAGATTGGAGAGCGGCTCGTCAAACAGGAAAACGGCAGGCTCGCGCACGATCGCACGACCAATCGCAACGCGCTGACGCTGACCGCCGGAGAGATCGCGCGGATAGCGCTCGAGCAATTCGTCGAGCCGCAGCATGCGGGCAGCCTCCGCGACGCGCCGGTCGCGCTCGGCCGGCGGCACCCCCGTGAATTTCAACCCGAACGTCATGTTCTTGCGCACGTTCATATGCGGATAGAGCGCGTAGGACTGGAACACCATCGCGATGCCGCGCTCGGCGGGCGCGAGCGTGTTGACAAGCTTGCCGGCGATTTGAATGTCGCCACCCGACGCACCGTCGAGCCCGGCAATCATCCGCAGAAGCGTCGACTTGCCGCACCCTGACGGCCCGACGAGAACGACGAATTCGCCGTCCTCGATGTCCAGGTTGACGTCGTTGAGCACGGTCGTCGCGCCATAACGCTTGTTGAGGTGCTCGATGCGCAGATTGGCCATTCTGACAACCTATTTGACTGCGCCGGAGGTGAGGCCTGCGATGAGTTGGCGCGAGAGGATCACGTAGATCAAGACGACCGGCAGGATCGCCATCGACAGCGCGGCGAGCACCGAATTCCAGTCGGTGATGTACTGGCCAAGAAACTGCTGCACGCCGAGCGTGACCGTATGCGTCGAATCGCTCGACGTCAGGATCAATGGAAACCAGAGATCGTTCCAGATCGGCACGATGGTGAAGACAGCGACGGTCGCGATCGCCGGGCGCAGCAACGGCGCGACCACCTCGAAGAAGATGCGGGTTTCCGGAACACCGTCGCAGCGCGCGGCATCGCGCAGGTCCTTGGGGATCTGCTGGATGAACTCGCTCAATATGAAGATCGACATCGGCAGGCCTTGCGCGACGTAGACGAGAACCAGGGCCGTCAGCGTGTCGTTGAGGCCAGCCGAGCGCATCATGTTGAGGATCGCGACGGAGCCAAGCCGGATCGGCACCATGATGCCGATCGACAGAAACAGTGCGAGCGCCGTCGAACCACGAAAGCGGTATTCGGTCAGCGCCCAGGCCGCCATCGCGCCAAACAGCAGCACGAGCGCCATGCTGACGAGGGTCACGATCAGCGAATTCGAATAGTAGGTCAGGATATGGGAGGAGCGAAAAACCTTCTCATAGCCGACGAGGCTGAAGGTTGTGGCATCCGGCAGCGCGAGCGGGCTGCCGAAGATGGCGCTGCGCACCTTGAACGAATTCATCACGACGAGCAGGATCGGACCTACCGCCAGCACGCTGTAGGCGATCAGGACGAGATGGACACTGAGGCTTTTCGCGCGCTGCTCCGCCGTCATGCCCGCCCCTCAGAAAGCGTAACGGCGGACGCGCCGCTGCACGAGGAAGAGATAGAGACAGAGGCCGAGGAGGATGATGAAGAACATCACGGTCGCGACCGCAGAGCCCATCGTCGGATTTCCGAGTTGGAGCTGATTGCCGAAGAAGGTGCGGTAGAAAAACGTGCCGAGAATGTCGGTCGCGAAATTCGGCCCCGCAAGCGCGCCCTTGACCGAATAGATCAGATCGAAAGCGTTGAAGTTGGCGACGAAGGTCAGGACCGAGACCAGGCTAATCGTCGGCAGGACGAGCGGAAGCTTGATGTGGAAGAAGATGCGGAAATGCCCGAGCCCGTCGACGCGCGCCGCGTCGATGAGTTCTTCGGGGATGTTGAGCAGCGCGGCATAGATCAGCATCATCGGGATGCCGACGAATTGCCAAACGGAAATGAGGGACAGGGTTACGAGCGCGCTCGATTCGAGACCCAGCCAGGGAGCGAACAGTGAGCCCAACCCAACGGCCTTCAAGGCGCCGGAAGCAACGCCCCAGAGCGGGGAAAGGATCAGGTTCCAGGAGAATCCGACGATGACAACCGACAGCATCGTCGGCAGAAACATGACGGTGCGGTAAAAGCCCTTGAGCCTCAAGCCCGGCAGGCTCAGCAATCCTGCGAGCGCAATACCGATCGGATTCTGCACGCACATGTGCACGGCAAAGAAGATCAGATTGTTGCCGAAGGCATTCCAGAACGGCTTCGACCACAGCGCGTCGCCGAGCAGCGTTTCGAAGTTGGCGAGCCCGACGAAATACCGCGCTCCCGATGGATCGCTCGTGTAGGTCGAGAGCGCCATCGTCGCGACGAGCGGATAGATCGAGAACAGGGTGTAGATCGCGACCGCCGGTCCGAGAAAGAACAGCAGAAGGCCCGCGAGTTTTGCGCGAGGCATCTGGGCGGTGATGTTCGAGACCGATTCGGGCATGACGGAAAGAGATCAAACCTAACGTGCGTTATCGTCCCTCTCCGCGCTTGAGGCTCGCGCCATGGTTAGCGGAGTGTGCAGCAACTATCGAATAAAACAAGGAAGGGTCCCTCTCCCCGCGAGAGCGGGGAGAGGGACTGGCGTCATTTAGCGGGCTTGTACCACTTGTCGAGGCCGTCCTGCAGTTGCTTGCCGGCGGCATCAGGCGTCAGCTTGCCGTTGACGACCTGCGCCGACACGTTCCAAAGCTCGTTTTCGAGATTCGGCGTACCGCGCGACAGGATCTGGTACGAGTTGCGGATCGTCGACTTGCAGTTCTGGCGCCATCCGACCATCGTCGCCGCGACGTCGTCCTCGACCTTCACTGGCGTCTTGGCGAGGGAGAAGAAGCCGGGAAGGGAGTTGGCGTAGATCGTCGCGAATTCCGGCGTCGTCAGCCATTCCAGGAACTTCTTGGCATCTTCCTTGTTCTTCGACGCAGCGTTGACGCCCATCGCGATGTCGGTGTGATCGGAGATATAGCAATCCGTCGTGCCAGCCGGCTGCGGCGGCGGGAACGCACCCATGGCAAATTTCGCCTGGCCGCGGAACGTCGAGATATCCCACGAGCCAGCCGCATAGATCGCGCCCTTGCCGAGCGAGAACAGGTTCTGACTGTCTGCGTAGGTCTGCGCCTGGAAACCCGATCCGAGATACGGCGCCCAGCTGGCGATTTCCTTGAACGCTGCGACGTATTGCGGGTCGGTGAGCTTCTCTTTGCCGGCAATCAGATTGGCGCGACCGGTCTCGCCTTTCCAATAGTCGGGGCCGATGTTCTGGAAGCCCATGGTCGCGGCCTCCCACTGGTCAGCCGTGCCCATCACCAACGGGACGTAGGTCCCGTCCTTCTTGAATTTCTCAAGTACGGCGTGGAATTCCTCGAGCGTCTTCGGCTCGGACACGCCGACCTTGGCGAAAGCTTCCTTGTTGTAGATGAACCCGGCGATGACGGAAGCGATCGGGACGCAGAAGGTGGTTTTGCCGTCGTCGGTTTGCCATGCGGCCTTTGCGACATCAGAGAAATTGTCCATGCCCTTGAGGCCGTCCACCGCGTCGAGCTGATGCTTCTGATAAAGCGCGAGCGAGGCATCGAACGGACGGCACGTAATGAGGTCGCCGGCAGTACCACCATCGAGCCGCGCGTTGAGGGCGGCGTTGTATTCCTTGGGCGCCGAGGGGGCGAATTCGACCTTGATGTCGGGATAATGCTTGTTGAAGGCGGGAATGATCTTCGAATTCCAGATGTCGGCGTCGTCATTGCGCCAGCTCTCGATCTTCAACGAGCCTGCCTGGGCCGACGCAAGCCCCGCAAGCAACGCCAACGCGGCAACCTCAGCTCCCATTGCAGCCTTGAATGTCCGTCTCATGCTACGCTCCCTTGTTCGGGCCTTCGCCCGTGATCCCGTTCACGCTTGCGCGGCGCAACGCGTCGTCTATCCGGCCTTCCGCAGCAGCCAGCCACGTGACCGCTTCGCTCATGCTGACGATACCGCAGGCAATCAGGATTGCCGGCTTGACCTCACCGCCGGCCTCGCGCAGCGCCGCTTCCGCTTTGGCATCGCTGACGCCGGCGATTGTTGCGACGATCCCGCGCGCCCGCTCGCGCAACTTCGCATTGTCGGCCTTCAGATTGACCATCAAGCCCTGATGGATGTGACCGAGCTCGAATCCCATCAATGATGAGAGCATGCCGAGCGCGGCCTTTTGCGCAGCTCCGGCCGCGAGCCGGGTCGAGCCGCGCAGCGCCTCCTCCCCGCTCTCGAGCAGGATCGACGCGTCGGCACCGACGAGCAAGGGCGAACCTTGACGATGCGCAATGCCAATCACGAAAGCGCCGCGACGGCGCGCCTCTGCGGCGGCCGCGACCGTGAACGGCGTCGAGCCGCTCGCCGATACGACGATCACGGCATCACGAGAGAGGTCACCGAGCCCGGTCATAGCCCGCTCGCCGGCTGCGGCATCGTCCTCCGCGGCCCCATCGATGCGGAACGGCTCGGCGGTCCCGCCGGGCAGGACAATTGCGATGCGGCTCTCATCGAGGCCGAACGTGCCAGGAAGCTCGGCTGCATCTTCGGCCGCCGCAAGACCGGAGGAGCCTGCACCCGCATAGACCAGACGCCCGCCTGCTCGCCAGATCGCAGCAAGGCGAAGCGCAGCGGCCCGAATGTCGGCGGAGGCAGCCGCGACTGAAGCAATCGCTCGGCGATACGATGCGAGCATCGCCTCCGCAAACATCGCCTCATCGATCATCACGACACCGTCCGTGCCGCGCCAACTCTCCCCGTCCGTCTCCAAGTTCGGCAGTACCGGCATCGTGAATACCACTGGTAGATACCTCTTGTATTTGTTTTAGCCATATGACATACCACTTGTCTAGAGGCGTTAAGAAATTTTTTAGGAGGCCCCTTGGCGACGGCCCAGTTCTTCCTCGGTGTGGACGGCGGCGCGACCCGTTGCCGCGCGAGACTGCGGGATTCGTCGGGCCGCGAGCTCGGGCGCGGCCTCGGGCCGGCTTCGAATATCTATCTCGATTTCGACGAGGCCATGCGGGTCGTCCGCGAAACGATCGAGTCTGCGATCGCCGCGGGCGCGCCAAGGCAGGAGATCGCAGTCGGCCTTAGCCTTGCCGGGCTTTCGGACGACAAGGAAGCGGAGCGTGTCTCCGCTGCCCTGCCCGGCTTTGCGCGCATCGTCGCAGTCAATGATGCTGTCGCCGCCTGCGTCGGTGCCAATGGCCTCGGCGACGGCGGCCTGATCATCGCGGGCACGGGCTCGGCAGGCATCGCTCGCGTGGGAGCTCGAACGACCATCATCGGCGGGCGCGGTTTCTGGCTCGGCGACGACGGATCTGCCGCACGCCTCGGCGAGTCGGCGTTGCGCGCGACGCTGCGTGCGATCGATGGCCTCGAGCCGATGAGCGGACTCTCGCAGGCGCTCGGGCGCCATTTCGATTACGATCCATTGCGGATGAGCCGCTGGGCAGCGGACGCGAGGCCCAGAGACTACGGCGCCTTCGCACCCCAGATCCTGGACGTCGCCAGGTCCGGAGATATGCGCGCGCGCGAAATTGTCGGCGAAGCAGCCAGCGCGATCGCCGCGCTTGCGAACGCGCTGAATGCGCTTGGCGCCGAGCGCATAGCGCTCGCTGGCGGCTTCGGTGAGCCCTTGCGTCCCTTCCTGCCGCCTGACGTGGCCAAGCGCCTCGCCCCGCCGCGGCGCGATGCGGTCGACGGCGCAATCCTGCTCGCCGGCGGAACGCTCGCGGAGGACGCAGCATGTCCATGACGGTCGAAACCGCACCGGGTCAGAAGCTCTATCGTGCCGTGGTCGACGCGCTTCGGCGCGAGATTGAGACCGGACGCTTCGCGGAGACGCAATTGCTTCCGGCCGAGCGCGTATTGTGCGAACTGCTCGACGTATCGCGCACCACGCTGCGCAAGGCGATTGCCGATCTGATCGCCGAAGGCGTGCTGTTTCATCGCCATGGCGCCGGGACCTTCATCCATCGCGCAACACCGCGCGTCGAACAGCCCTCGTCGCGCCTGACGAGTTTCACGGAAGACATGCGGCTGCGCGGATTGGAGGCGAGTTCGCGCGAGCTTGAGCGCGGCGTGTTCCTGCCGACGCCGGAAGAGGCCATGATGCTTGGCGTACGGCCGAACGAACGCGTGTTCCGGCTCGGCCGCCTGCGCCTGGCCGACGGTTCGCCCATGGCGATCGAACGCGCCGCCGTGCCGATACGCTATCTGCCTGAACAGGATTCGGTCGGCGGCTCGCTCTACGAGGCGCTCTCCGCGCGAGGCTTCAAGCCCACCCGGGGCCTGCAGCGCTTGCGTGCGACCCTCGTCGATCATGTGGATGCGGAACTGCTTGGCGTCGCAGCGGACAGCCCGGCGCTCTATATCCAGCGCATCGCCTACCTTGCCGACGGATCCTGCGTCGAGTTCACGAAATCCTGGTACCGCGCCGACGCCTATGATTTCGTCTCCGAACTCACGCTGTCGCCACCGACCCGAAAGGCGCACCGATGACGACCCACATGCTTCAGGAGATCGGCGAGGCAGGCGAAGCGGTCGCGCGCCAGCTTGGCCAGAATGCGGAGCGGCTCGCTGAACTTGGGGCGCGCCTGCGCGCCCTCGATCCGCCACTCGTCGCAACCATCGCCCGCGGCTCATCGGATTGCTGCGCGCTCTATCTGAAATACCTCGTCGAGATTGTTTCGGGGGTGCCTTGTGCCTCTATCGGCCCCTCCATCGCGACGCTTTATCGTACGCCGATGCGGCTCGAAGGCGGCGTTTCCGTCGCGATCTCGCAATCGGGACGCAGCCCGGACATCGTCGAAATGCAGCGCGCCGCACGGCGTGGCGGTGCACTGGCGGTCGCACTGGTCAACGACGTGACCTCACCGCTCGCGCAAGAGGCCGAAGTGCTTCTGCCGCTGTGTGCCGGCACGGAACGTTCCGTCGCTGCGACCAAATCGATGGTTGCAGGTCTCGTTGCGGGCGCGAGCCTCGTCGCGGCCTGGCGCGAGGATCGGCAGCTCGCAGACGCCCTCACCGGCCTGCCGGACGTCCTGCGCGGGCAAGCGGCGCCGCCGCCCGCGACGATGCTGGAGAGACTCGCAAATGCCCGCAGCGGCTTCGTGCTCGGCCGTGGCGCGACGCTTGCGATCGCCGCGGAGGCGGCGCTGAAGCTCAAGGAGACCTGCGCGATTCACGCCGAGGCCTACTCCGCGGCGGAGGTACTGCACGGCCCGGCCGAACTTGTGGCCTCGGGCTTTCCCGTCATTGCCTTCCTGCCGTCCGACGCGGCGCGCGAAGGCATGCTGCCGACACTCACGGCCCTGACCAATGCCGGCGCGACGGTGATCACGATCGAGGCGGGCGGCGCTGACGAGGCCGATCGTCTCGCGACGGCAAAAGTCGAGGCGACGCTGCTGGAGCCCATCGTCATGATCCACCGCTTCTACCGCCTTGCCGAGGCGCTTGCGCTCCGGCTCGGGCGTGATCCCGACCGCCCGCGCAACCTGCGCAAGGTGACGGAGACTGTTTGATGACCATACTATCCGGCGCGCGAATTTTTGATGGCGAGCGTTTTCTCGATGACCACGCTGTCGTCGTCGAAGGCGGGCGCATCGCGGCAATCGTCCCTCACTCCGAGAGACCTCGCGGCGCCGCGCACGATCTCGGCGGCGGCCTGCTCGCGCCCGGCTATATCGATGTGCAGGTCAATGGCGGTGGGGGCGTTCTTTTCAACGAGGATCCAACGCCCGAGGGCATCGCCCGTATCGCCGACGCGCATCGCAACCACGGGACCGTCGGGCTGCTGCCGACGCTGATAACCGACGCGCCGCAAGTGACGACCACCGCCATTGCCGCCGCGTGCGAGGCGTGGCGTCTGACGCCGGCGTCGCTCGGCATCCATCTGGAAGGGCCGTTCCTGGATCCGCGCCGCAAGGGCGCGCATGAGCTGAGGTACATCCGCAACCTCGAGCCCGACGACGTCGCGACGATCGTCGGAGCGAATTGCGGCTCGGTCATGCTGACGCTCGCGCCCAATCGGGTCGGGGTGGAGAGCGTCGCCGACCTTGCCCGTCATGGCGTGCTCGTCTCGCTCGGCCACTCCGATGCGACCTACAAAGAGGCGCGCGCCGCGGTCGAAGCCGGCGCGCGCGCGTTCACCCATCTATTCAATGCGATGAGTGCGCCGGCCGTTCGCGAGGCGGGCATGGTCGGTGCCGCGCTCGATCTTGACGAGCCGTTCGTCGGCATCATCGCCGACGGCCATCACGTGCATGAGGCGAACCTGCGCATCGCGCTTGCCGCCAAGCGTCGCGATCGCTTCATGCTGATTACCGACGCGATGCCGCCGGCGGCCGGTGGTCCCGATCAATTCGATCTGCTGGGCCGCCGCGTGACAAACGTTGATGGTTGCCTGCGGCTCGACGATGACACGCTCGCCGGCTCGGTGCTGACCATGGACGAGGCAGTGCGTTATGCCGTCAACGTCCTAAGGCTCGATCTCGCCGATGCACTCGCGATGGCCTCGCGCGTCCCGGCGACGTTTCTGCGGCGCGAGACCGAGCTCGGTCGCATCGCGCCCGGATATCTGGCGAGCCTCGTGCATCTCGACGACGATTTGCGCGTGCTCGAAACCTGGATCGAGGGCCGACCGACTGCCAACGGCGCCTAATGCATAGATCTGGCGGGCGTTGTTTCGATTGAAGGACGCGATTGAGCCATGTCTTCTTTATCTTCGTCGACAGCGCAGCCCATCCGCGTTCTCGTGGTTGGCCTCGGCACCATGGGAACCAGCCACGCTCGCGCCTACCGAGCGATCGAAGGCTTCGATCTCGCTGGCCTCTGCACGTCTCGCGCGGCCGATCGACATGACCTCGAAACCGAGTTTCCCGGCCTGCCGCGTTTCGAACGATACGACGAGGCACTCGCGACGCTGCGTCCTGACGCCGTCGCGATTTGCACCTACACCGAGCATCACGCCGCCATGGCGCTAAGGGCATTCGCGGCAGGCGCGCACGTGTTCTGCGAAAAGCCGCTCGCCGACACGCTGGAAGACGCAAAGCGCGTCGTCGACGCGGCGCGCGCGAGCGCAAAGGCGCTGCTGATCGGCTATATCCTCCGCGTCCATCCGTCGTGGTCGCGCTTCGTCGAGATCGGCCGGACGCTCGGAAAGCCACTCGTGATGCGCATGAATCTCAACCAGCAATCGGCCGGCTCGTTCTGGGAGGTTCACAAGAAGCTCATGCTGTCGACCTCGCCGATCGTCGATTGCGGCGTGCATTATGTCGACATCATGTGCCAGGTGGCGCGCTCGCGGCCGGTCGCGGTGCACGCAGTCGGGGCGCGACTCACGGACGAGATCGCGCCTGGCATGTACAACTACGGCCATCTTCATATCATGTTCGAAGACGGATCGGTTGGCTGGTACGAGGTTGGCTGGGGACCGATGATGAGCGAGACCGCTCATTTCGTGAAGGACATCATCGGGCCGAACGGCAGCGTGTCGATCGTTGCAAAGGAAAGCACGGACGCGACTGCGCGTTCGGCGGACCATGACACCCATACGCGCACCAACGCGATTCGCATCCATCACGCGGTTCTGAACTCGGAACGCGACTTCGCGAAGCCCGATGAACTCCTCTCCACCGAGGACGAACCCGGTCATCAGGAGCTCTGCGAGCGCGAGCAGCAGCTGTTTCTGAAGGCGATCCGCGGCGAGATCGATCTGTCCGAGCATCACGAGGCCGCGATCAACTCGCTGAGCATCGTCTTTGCCGCCGACGCCAGCGTTCGAAGCGGCGAAGTCGTACACCTGTAGCGACTGATTCTCGGATGCGCTCGTGGCACGCAATGCCTGGCCCGGCAGGGAGCAGGACTCGATCAGAACGTTGAACACCCATAGCGAGCTCGTAGACGTTCTCTCACGGCCGACGAAGCGAGACAGCTTTGACCCGTGTGTGTCCAAAACGCCATCGCTACGCCGCAACGTCCGCAAAGAAAAACCCCGGCGGTTGCCCGCCGGGGTTCTCTGATCGGTCGAAAGATCGATCTTAGAAGTTGCGCTGAGCGCGGAGGAGCATGCTGACCGAGCTCTGGTCCTTCAGCTCATACACGCCTGCCGGCTTGGCAGCGGCAGCAACGCCCGGGCTCGCGATGGTGCCCGAGTACTTCTGGTCCAGATGCGACCAGTTGACGTCCGCCGTGAAGGCCAGGTTCTTGACCGGGGTCCACACGGTGTTGACACCGATCACAGCGAAGTTGAAGTCGGGGTTGCAGGTACCGACGAGGCCGAGCAACGTAACAGCGTTGGCGCAGATCGCGGTCTTGCCACCGTCACCGTACCGCACGGAGCCGTAGCCACCGTAGATGCCGCTCGCCACGTTCGGGGTCCAGTTGTGGGTATAACCACCGCGGAAGCCCCAGGTCTTCACAGACTCGATCGACGAGCCGGTGGTGAAGACACCATCAGCAATGCCGGCGATTCCGACGCTCTGGTACGCGCCGATGCCGCTGCCGCTGTACATGAAGAAGGTCTGCGGGAACAGGCTCTGGAAGTTGTAGCGAGACGCGCCATCCGTGTAGACGGCCTGCAGGTTGATGCTGTCGCCAGGTCCGGTCGGGATGTTCTTGATCGACAACGCACCCTGGATCGCCCAGCCCCACTTGTCAGCCGGGTGACCGGTGAGTTCCGTGGCGCCGTAGTAGGCGGGATGCATGTCATGAGCGGCAACCGAGATCTGGGCCAAGCCCCAGGCCTGATCGACGCGGATCGCACCGACGATGTCGGGAGAACGCGTTCCACCCCAATCGTTGGTGCCATAGATGCCCTGAACCATGTTGGCAGCCGTCGCACCCGACAGATTCCAGAGGTTCGAATTGCCGCCTGCCGACGTGGTGATGTCCTGCAACGCGATCGAGCCGGTGATGCCCTGGCCGAAGTCAGCCGTGTAAGCGACCTGGTTCACGCCGGTGACGTGGTTGGAACCGCCCGGAATGGTGTCGGGACCGCCAGCCGGATAGCTCTGCCACGGAGCGTCGAACACCGAGACCGTGCGGCCGAAGGTGAAGCCAGCGAACTGGATGAACGCGTGGTAGAGGCCGAGCGAGGCCGAACCGTCCGCGGCGCCCTGCGCCGAGCCGTTGCTGCCGCTCACGGTGTTGCTGGTCCAGGTGAAGACCATATCGGCGTAGGTGCGAACCACGCCATACTCGGTCGCCGTGCGGGTATCGACGGTCAGGTCCATACGAGCGCGGCTGTACCAGTAGTTGGTCAGACGGTTGTTCGAACCCTGGTTCGCGCCTTGCTGGAAGGAATAGTCGCCTGCGCCAACCGAGGTATCCGCACGGACGTAGCCGCCGAACTTGATGCAGGTATCAGTGCCCGGCATGTAGTAGAAGCCTGCGCCGTACAGCGAGCAGATCTTCACGTATTCGACCGCCTTGGCCTTCACGGGGAGATCGGCTGCCTGTGCTCCGCCAACGGCGATCAGAGCCGCCGCCGAGCCAAGCATAAGGCTCTTCGTCAATTTCATTTGATTAACCTCCAAGTTGGTGTTGGGCGACTTGGACGCGATCGACGATCGCGGCCTCCGGCCCTCAATTCCCCATTCGTCCGCACCCGGGTTCCGGCTGCGGAAACGACTTCAAGGTGCCCCCCTCCGTCGCTAGGTTCGATATAATTTAACAAAACAATCATCTCAATTGATTGTTTTAATCAATCGATGGTTCGCGACGACCTGTTGCATGAGCGCAACACCACCAAATTCGAGGGGTTTTGATCACATTTCGCGTCGAATACCAGCAAAAAACCCTCGGGGGGCATCCCGAGGGTTTCCTTGGAGGTTTAGCGAGTGGCGTTTCAGAACCCTTTGTTGAAAGAGTTTGAGCTGCTCCTAAACACCAGAGATGATTATTTTAATTAATTGATATTTGCAAGCCTATATTTGAGCCGATGCTTGCCGCCGTTTGGTTGCAAAAGTTGAGTATATTGCCTCGGTGGATAACGAATATCTGAGAGCAAAATCATTTGAGATAACCGTAAAGTAGCTAAAAGGCCCCTGGTGCCTTCAACCTCGCCGGAACTCAAAAATGATCGAGAAAAACCTCGACCGAGCAATCAAGGATTTCATTTGGAATGTGGTCGAGATCCACTCCCAATTGGAGGAGATCCATAAGAGCTGGGCCGAGCTCCTCGGCATCACAGAACCGCAATGGCTGATTCTGATGGCCATTGAAGAGTTGGATGAGGGGCAAGGCGTGGCTGGAATCGATGTTGCGGGCAAGTTGCGGATTCACCCGGCATTCGTCACCAATCAGACGAAGAGTCTCGAGAAGAGCGGATTGTTGTCGCGAGTGACTCGTGCGGACGACGCGCGTTATGTCTTGATGTCTCTTACAGCCAAGGCACAAGCGGAAATTGCGAAGCTCGCCAAGAGGAAACTTGCTCTAAACTCGACAATGTTCAACGAGTTCGACGAGAAAACCTTGGCAGACATCAACGCCGCGCTGGCGACGATTGCGAAGAATGCGCGGCTGGCATCCCGCCTGCTGGCGATAGATATCTCCTGAACCTTCAGCAGCTTGTTGACTGGCGCATAGGTAAGGGCCCCAAACTCGAACGAGCCACAGAGCGGACATCTTTGGACTTGATCTGCTTGCCGCTGGCAGCCTGCTACAAGTAATTTATCGGTTCAAATTGCCGATGCGGTCCGAGTTTTCGCTCAAGCCAATCGAGAACGAAATCGTCCTTCGTGACGAAATTTTCAAGCTCCCCCGAGCCCCGAGATATTGCAATGGAGCAATCCACTCCGGCAAGCTTGCAGTCGGCTTGCAGTTCAAGAGCATCCTGCTGGTCGACCATCGCCCGACCACCGGCTACAATCAGGACCGGACAGCGCATTCGCTGCACCAGTTGTAGACTAGACGTCCGCGCGCGGTCGGTGGCCGGGTCCCAGATTCCAGTCATCCAGCCCACGTTCGCTCGCTGTCGGACCGCTGTCCAAAGTCCGCCGTCACAAACAGCCGCAACTATCCTGCGGTCGGTTGCAGCGATGCGCGACGCATGACTGGCGGCCATTCTCTCACCGCTGACAGCAATTCGGTCGGCATCGACATCCGATCGACTTTCCAAATAGTTCACCCAACTCGCCAAGAAGGCTTCAGGCCCGAACAGACGATGCCTTGATGCATCGTCTCCTCGAACAACCAAGATCGACAAATTGCGCCCCTCAGCCGCAGGCAGAAGCCGGCTCAAGCTCGTATCGACGGACGATTCTTCGTCGCTAATGCAAATGACCACGGGCGCAGGCCGTGCGCGACACGCGGGGGGCAGAAAGCACCCGGCAAGCCGCACTTGATCAAAAGGCTCAATCTCTACCCGCTCCACGCGACGAGGCTCACAGGCCTCGAAACTCCTGAGACTAGCCTCCATCCGGTCCTCAAGCGCGATGCTCGATGAACTCCCTGGATCAGCGAGCTCTCTTGCCACCTCAAAAGCTGTCAGGGCGCAAAACCAGGATTCACTGGATGACGTTTGCAACTTTTTCCTGATGGCGAACTCAGCCGAATCCCGATAGCGATCACCAACCGTCATCCAGTTGTGAATCCAGCGGTCGCGATCTCCAGGAGCCGCAACCAACAAATTGTCAAGAAATGCCGCTGCAGCGTGCCGCACATCTGCAAGGTTGGCGCTGGCGTTCGTCATAGATGCCTGCGGCCACCAATCGCCGTCCATGTCCCCCTCCGAAGGCCTGCTCTCCAACTCCCATAGGCACCCCTCCTTGGTTTTCGCCCGACCGTCCCCTCAACGCGTCCCTTGTCCATATCGCGAGCAGGCGAACTTGCCTGCACGAGACGCCGGCAAGACGCGCAATCACGATTGTCGGGAATACGACTTAACGAAGATTAGATTTTTGATCAGCTCGGTCAACCCTTGTCGGCGAACATAAATGCAGGCAACGATGACCAAGATTGTGTGATCGTTTCATTTGGTTTCCGAAGCCTGGACCAAAGCCCCGCCATGAATCGTGGCGACACAAGCTTCATCCAGGACTGCATCAACCCTTCGGCATTCTCCAACGTGGCCCCAAGGAACTGCATGCCCATCTCGGGCTTTTCTTGCAAGAGCAGGCGGTATTCTTACGGGAAAAGCTTGCTGAACTCCGCATTCCCTTTGTGGCCGGCATCGGCGGGCAAGCCGACGCGGCCTGGCGCAGCCCCCTCTCAGGTGGCGGCAACCGCATTGGTGCAGGCCGTCACGCGACCATGCGTGACGCGTCATGTAAGCTTTCGCGTCTGCTGCGCGCTATCCAGTCGCCCCGAGCTCAAGTGTGACAGGTCCTTCGATCGTGCCGATGGTCAGGGGCCCCGCCACTCCGACCGGCCTCACATGCAAACGGTTGAATGCCGGGCGGAAGCCGCCTTGCGCCCTTGCCGTCAATTCCAGGCCGGCAGCCTTCCGGCACAATTGGAAGGACAGAAGCAGAGCATCTGTGCGCCAGGCCGCCATGTCGCCGTCGTCCTCATAGAGATCGGCAGTGGCATGCGACGCCGGTGAGCCGAAGACCATGAGCGACCGCTCGCCCGGATTGCCGGCCAAATCGATATCAACGACCGGAATCATGGCTCCAGCACGGACGAACACAGGCAGGCGTCCAAGGGGCGCGGCGACCTGCACAGTCTCACCATCTGAGAAATGCCGGCCATCGTGCCAGTCGTACCAGCCACCTTCATGGGCAGGTAGCTGGACGCGGCGATCGGAAGCGCCCTCCTCGAGCACGGGCGCGACGAGCAGATCGGGGCCGACCATGAAGGCGTCCTCGACTTCCCTCACCGCCGCATCATCAGGGAAATCCCAGAACAGCGGGCGCACCACGGGCTCATGGTCGCGGCTGGCGCGCCACATCTGCGTGTAAAGGTAGGGCAGCAGCCGGTGCCGCATCCCGATCACCGCTCGCACCTGCGGCAGCACGGATGCGTGCATCCAGGGCAGAGTGACCGAACCGTCGTCGTTCCACGAGTTCATGATCATGCGCGGCCAGAGTGCGCAGAACTCGACGAAGCGGCACAGCAACTCCGGGCTTGGCCTCGGGCCATGAAAGCCGCCGACATCGTGGCCGATGTTGAAAAGCCCGGACAGACTCATGTTGAGGCCCTGGGTGAGATTGAAGCGCAGCGTCTTCCAGGCGGTCTCGTTGTCTCCCGACCAGGTCTGGCCATAGCGCGCAAGTCCCGCCGGCCCGCCGCGGGTGATGACATAGGGCCGCCGCGAGGAGGATCGATCCGCCTGTGCCTCGAAGGATAGCTTCGTCATCAGCAACGCCTGTGCCGGACGCGCCAGCACCTGGGCGAAGGGGCGACCATCGCCGGCACAGACCGCGTCCTCATCCCAGATCTCGAACTCATTGTTGTCGTTCCACATGGAAACGACGCCATGATCGAGCAGCGCATGCTCGATGCCCGCGCGCCACCACCGGCGTCCGTCGGGATTGGTGAAGTCGACGTGAAAGCCGACGCCGTCCCAAAACTGCGCGACGGCCGGGGCTTTCGTCGCCCCGTCCTTCACCAGAATGCCGGCGTCGATGGCCTCGGTGAGCCGCGGATGATCGTCGAGCAGACACGGCTTGATGTTGGTCACCGGCTGCATGCCGGCTTCGACCAGCCGCGCCATGGTCGCCGATGGATCGGGAAACTTGTCGTGATTCCAATTGAATACGTAGCGCCGCCCGCCGATCGAGGTATAGCCGGAGCCGAAATGGAAGCTGTCGCAACGGATGGCGTGGCGGCTGCAGTCGGCGATGAAGTCCATGACCCGCCGGTCGGCGTCGGGCGCATCCGCGATCGCCATCGACGTGACACCGAACCCGAGCGACCAGCGCGGCGCAAAGGCCTGGCCCCCCGTGAGCCAGGAGAAACGACGCACGACCTCGCGCACACCGGGCCCCGAGAGCACGTAGAAGTCGAGGTCGCCATCATCGGCGCGATAAGACCGGAACGTGCCGTGATAGTTATCGATCGTGCAGCCGAGATCGACAGATCCGGTGGCGAGATTGTCGTAGAAAATGCCGTGAGCGCCTTGCGGCCCGTCGACGATGACGAACGGCAGCATCTTGTAGAGGGGATCGCTCAGCTCGGCATCGAACCCGCAAGGGTCTACGGCGTCGATGGCAAAGCGCCGTCCTGTGCGATCGAGCGGTCCGGCTTTGTCGCCGAGGCCGTAATGGCGCTCGTCCGGATGACGCGCCATCATGTGCGCGATGGCCGGCGTTTTGTTGGAGACGAAATAGGCCTGCGTCGGCCGGTCGCGCAGAAATGGCTCGACCTCGCCGTCTCGCCGCCAGGCAACGCCGAACGGGCGAAGCGTGACCTCGGCCGTCAGCCCCTCAGCGGCAATGGTGACGGTGCCCTCGCCCATTGAGACCGTCACCGCGGGATTGACGAAGCCCGACAGATCGTCGCGGTCGCGCCCGCCATACGGCGGCTCGATGCCGCCAGGTGCCAGCGACCAGCCACGATCAAACCGAAAGCCGCCAGCACGCCGAAGCGTCACCCGGCCGAGATCGCGCTCAAGGATGCGCACCGCGACGGTGGCCCCCTGCCCGACGTCGAACATTGCGGCTCCGCCCTCGCAACCGCGATAGCGGCCCTCAACCAGGGCTTTCATATCTCAGCACTCCATCATTGACATTGCTCTATCGTCGCCTGCCCTCAGGATTCAGCGGCCGGGCCGCACGGCAGCCCCTTCGGCGTCGAACAGGTGAAGGTGGGCCGGCTCGAAACGAACCGGGAGAGCCTCGCCGCGCCCCCGCAGCGCCTGACCGTTCTGGCGCACCGTGATCTGCGGCAAGCCGGGCGCGCTGCCATAGAAATACGTGTCGCCGCCGAGCTGTTCGACGAGGTCGATGGTGAGTGCGAGATCGGCGCCCTCCGCGGCAAGCGCGATATGCTCGGGACGTACGCCGAGCGTCGCCGATGCGCCCGCGGCGAGTGAGCCCGTCGTTACCTTGATCGGTTCACTGGCCTCACTGAGGCGTACCAGCCCCGGCGACACCACCTGCACCGGCAACAGATTCATGCGCGGCGAGCCGATGAAGCCCGCGACAAAGAGATTGTCCGGCCGATTGTACAGGTCGAGCGGCGTACCAACCTGCTCGATGCGGCCGCCGCGCAGCACGACGATGCGGTCTGCCATGGTCATCGCCTCGACCTGATCATGGGTGACGTAGATCATGGTGCCGCCGATCTCCGCATGCAGCGCCGCGAGCTCCTTGCGGGTGGCAACGCGCAGTTCGGCATCAAGGTTGGACAACGGCTCGTCGAGCAGGAATATCTTGGGATCGCGGACGATCGCGCGACCGATCGCCACGCGCTGCCGCTGGCCGCCCGACAGCGCCTTCGGCTTGCGCTCGACATACTCGGTGAGGCGCAGCATCGCGGCCGCGCGCCGAACCCGGGCGTCGATCTCGCTACGCGCAAGACCCATGTTCTCGAGCGCGAAGGCCATGTTCTTGTAGACGCTCATGTGCGGATAGAGCGCATAGGACTGGAATACCATAGCGAGCCCCCGGTCGGACGCTGGCACGCGCGTGACGTCGAGGCCATCGATCGCAATCTCGCCGTCGGTCACCTCCTCGAGCCCGGCGATGATGCGCAGCAAGGTCGACTTTCCGCAGCCGGACGGGCCGACGAAGACGATGAATTCGCCGTCCGCGATCGCAAGATCGACGCCGTGGATCACGGCGATCGTCCCGTAGGCCTTGCGGACGCCCTTGAGAGTCAGGCCAGCCATGAAGACATCCCCGCCATCATTTCATCCCCGTATTGGCTATTCCGGTGGCGATGAAGCGTTGCAGAAACACGAAGACAAGAGCCACCGGGATCAGCGACACCACAGTCATCGCCAGGAGATAATTCCACTGGGTCTGCAGCTCGCCCTGGAAGGCGTTGAGACCGATCTGCAGCGTGAAGGATTCGGACTTGGTGAGCACCGCGAGCGGCCACAGAAACTCATTCCATCGCCACATGATGGAGAAGATGGCGAGCACTGCCAGAGCCGGCGCCGCCAGCGGCATGACGATCCGCCAGTAGATTTGCCACTCGCTTGCCTTGTCCATGCGGGCCGCCTCGATGAGGTCGCGCGGCAGCGTCAGCATGTATTGCCGTAACAGAAAGACGCCTGTTGGCGTCGCGGCGCCCGGAAGAATGACCGCCCAGAGCGAATTGACGAGACCGAGTTTCGTGACGACGAGATAGACCGGCACGAGAATGATGGTGATCGGGATCATGAGCGTGCCGATCACCATCAGCATGGCAACGGTCTTGCCTCTGAATTCGTAGATGGAGAGAGCATAGGCTGCCATCGAATTGATAAGCAGTGTGATCAGAGTTGCAATCGTCGTGACGAACACCGAGTTCCACAGATAGCGCGTGAAGGCGAATTTCTGGAGCGGCTCGGTGTAATTCGCGGTCACGAAACTCAAGTGCCGAACCGGCGCGAGCTTGGCGGTTGGCACGCGATATTGCTGTTTAGGATCGGCCGGATCGATCATCTGGGCGATCAGCCCGATGCGCCGAACTTGCGCTAGCTCGCGACGCTCGCCATTGTCAAGGGTGGCTGCAAAAAGCGGCAGCGGCTGCGGAAAGCCCTGCACCCTGACCTCCTGCTGGGACAGCGGCAGCAGCGAGGGCGGAAATTCCAGGAGGCTTGCCTGGGTCTTGAACGAGGACAGGACCAGCCATACGACAGGTCCGAACATTAGCACGACGCCAAGCCCGAGATAGGCGTAAGCGGCGATGTCGGTCCAATGCCAGCGCCCGCTCCGACGGCGGGCGCGCAGGAGCTGAATTGGCTTCATGAGGCGCTCCGGGTGCGAGACAGCTGCGCCAGCGTGAGCAGAAACAGCACCACGCCGAGCACGATCGACGCCGCCGCGGCGAGGCCGAAATTCTGCACCTGGCTCGCAAATGCCGTCTCGTAGATGTACTGCACGATCATCAGGGTTGCGGTACCCGGTCCGCCGCCGGTCAGCACGAACACCTCATCGAACGTCTGCACGCCGCGGATCAGCGCCAGCACGATCACCACGATGAGGTTCGGCCAGAGCAGCGGCAGCGTGATCCGCCAGAACACGCGCCAACGCGGCGTCGCGTCCATCTGGGCCGCTTCGTAGAGATCGGCTGGAATGGCCTGCAACCCCGCAAGCAGGATGAGGGTGTAAAAGCCCATATGCGCCCAGACCGAGACGAACACTGACCAGAACATCGCCCAGCCCGGGTCGACGAAGAACAGGATCTTCTGCCCGCCGATCGTGGTGAGCCCGGCGTTCAGCAGGCCGTCGCGCTGCAGGATCCATTTCCAGACCAGCGCAACCACGACCGGCGACAGCAGCACCGGAAAGAAATATACCGCGCGAAAGAAGCCGCGGCCGCGGATCCGCATGTTCAGGACCAGCGCGGTGACGAGCGAAAACGCCACCATGGATACGAGCTGGAACATGGTGAAACGCAGCGTATTGGCAACGCCGCGCCAGAAATGATCGACCCGGCACGAAGCTGGATCGAGGAAGGAGCCGCAATCGAACAGATAGGCGTACTGATCGGTTCCGACATAGGGTCGCTGCGAAGGAAACAGCGACTCCCCACCGGTGAACGAAAACACCAGATCGATCGCAAGCGGGACGAACACGAACAGCGAGAAGAAAACGAGGTTCGGCAGCAGAAAGACATAGGCCATCCGCCGCTCGCCGATGAGCCGCTGCAACAGGCGCATCGGACGGTCAACGAGGCGCAGCAGGGTCCCGAGCGCTGTCTCGCCCGCGCGCCGCAAACGCGCCAGCAGCGGGACGGTCGGCGCGGCCTGCGGTTCAATGCCGGTTGGCAAATCAGTCATGCCGTGATGCGTCCGGCGCCTATTTCTTGTTGCGCTCGGCGAGCTGCTGCTCGATGTCGCCCGAGATGCGCTTGTAGGCCTCATCGAGAGTAACCTCGCCGGCGACGGCCTGGCCAAGCCGGCTGATCACCGCATTGAGGATGACGCGGCTCGCCGGATAACCCTGCAGCCGGTTGGCCGCTGGCGCGAGCTGGTTGACGCTGTCGCTGAAGACCTTGAGCGCCGCATTCGCAACCGGCGACGCATCCTTGTAGTCGAGGCCTTTGCGGGCGAGACCGAGATGGCCCGGCACGAACAGGGAGCGGGCATAGAACTCGGCGACGACCTCCTCGCTCGCGAGGTAATCGAGCACGCGCGCCACTTCTTCGGGGTGCTTGGTCGACTTGATGCCGACCAGCGCCGCGCCGCCCGGCATACCGGAGCAGTTCGCCGGCCCACATGGCGTCGGCACCGCAACCCAGTCAAACGCCGTTCCGATCGTCTTGTCGAACTGGCTGATCTGCCAGGAGCCCGATTCGTACATGACGACCTGGGCGTTCTTGAATTCCTCGTTGGCGCCACGGTAGGTCGCCCCCGCAACCGAGCCCCATAGCTCCTTCGACATCACGCCAGTGTTGTGCCAGTCGTAGATCAGCTTGGCCGCGCGCTTGAACCCGTCGTCAACGACCGCCGGCTGACCATTGCCATCGAACACGGCGGCGCCTTCCGAAATCGCCAATCCGAAAAAGCGGTGGCCGGAACGGTCGAACGCGATCGGAAATGGCGCCTGGACCTTGTCCGCCACCTCCTTTGTCGCCTTGCCCCAGTCCTCCCAGGACGCTTTCGGACCCGGCATTGCGACGCCCGCCTGCTCGAACAGCGTCTTGTTGACGAAAGGTCCGGTCACGGTCAGCTGGGTCATGAAGCCCGGGATTGAAGACGTGTCGCCCGGCACCCGCATCCACTGCAGGAAGGGACCGTAATTCGCCTCCCAGTAATCGGCGTTCTTCAAGTAGGGGCGCAGGTCGAGCATATAGCGGGCAAGACCGCCCATGTCGCCCACGCGGGCGATGTCAGGTCCCTGCCCCGAAGCCAGTTGCACCGGCAGATTCTCGTTGATGGCCTTGAACGGCACCTGGTCCAGAACGACGTGAATGTCCCGGTTCTTGTCCTCGAAGCGGCGGAGGAGATCGGCCATTACCTCGCCTTCGTTGCCGTCCGAGTACCAGGTCATCCGAAGGACTGTCTGCGCCTCGGCGGGGCGAACGCCCGAACCGCCCGCCAGGAGGCAGGCCGCCAGCACAGAGGTGCTGATAGCGCGTCGGGTCATTGTCCTCATTTGCGTCCTCCGGCGATACTTTGATTGTTAGAGGCAGTTTGGCAAACGTTTGCCTAAGCTGTCAATCGCTGTATTCTCTCTGTTCAGCGGATCACACCCGAGCCGAACAATGACGAGCAAGCAACGCTCCGCCCCCGCCTCACTCGCGACAGTCGCCGCGGCTGCCGGGGTTTCGATCGCCACCGTCTCGCGCATCGTCAACGGCGAAACGCGCCGGGCCTCGGCCGAGACCATCGAGCGCGTCCGCAAGGCCATCGCCGTCGTGGGCTACCACCCCAACCACGCTGGCCGAACGTTGCGGCGGCGCGAAAGCCGCCTCGTCGCGATGCTCGCCCCCAACCTGGACAATCCCGTGATGGCCGCCATCGCTGCTTCGACCGAAGCCGCCTTGCGCGCCGCCGGTTATGTGATGATCCTCTGCGACACGCACGATCGGCCCGATCTGCAGGACGAATATCTCAACGCCATGCGTTCGCAGGTGGTGCGCGGCTACATCATGGTCGCCAGTGTGCCGAGCGCAGTGCTGAAGGATTTCGTTGCTGATGGCGCGCCAATGGTCTTCGTCAACCGCCGCCCGCCGTTCGGGCGCGGTGCCTTCGTTGGCATCGACAACATCAAGGCGGGCGCTGAGGCCGCCGACATGCTGTGGTCCGCGGGACTGCGGCGCTGCGGCGTGCTGGCGCCCGCCCAGGGATCGTCCGTTACGCGGGATCGCCTCAAGGGGTTCTGCAACCGCATGCGCGCGCTCGGCGTCACAGAAATCCCGAAGGCCGAGGCGGCCGGCCGTTCTCACCTCGAGATCGGCTATGAGGCCGCCCGGCAGCTCGCCGCGCGAGATGGCTGGCTCGAGGGACTGATGTGCGTCAGCGACCAGATCGCCTACGGCGCCTATCGCCTTGCTCGCGAGAGCGGCATCCTGGTTCCGGAGCGCTGCAGGCTCGTCGGCATCGATGGCAACCCACTCAACCGCTGGATTGCGCCGTGGCTGCGATCGATCGAGGTGAAATACGAGGATTTTGGCCAACCGATCGTCGAGCTACTCGACCACGTCTGGCACGGCAGGGGCCACGCGGAGCGGATCATGCCGCACGGCGAGGCGTAACAAGGTCTCATCTCCTGATCCGCTCGTCGCACGATGCGCTGCAGTTGAAACGGCTGCCGTCTCGATCGGCCTAAAGCTGACAATCCGGCACGAAAAGACTTGCGCGCAAGTCTCACCGATCCGCGGCTAGAGCGCGCGATCGGCGTGGTGTATCGGCCCGAGACGGAATTCTTGAGCCACTATTTTCGAGGCCGTGCTGCCTGAGCAGTACGACGCCTTGGTCTGGTTTGAAGAGACGAGCGCAGTCACGCCGCTAGCCGTCGGCTCGTCGCGTGGCGCTGCGGACACCTATCCGTTCGGATTCTGACTGGCGCTCGGGGCCTGATCGCGAAGCTGCGTCACACGATCAGGCATTTGCGAGACGGGTTCGAACTTGGCGATGCGCTGGTCCAGACGCCACAGTTCGATGGGATAGAAGCTCACCAGCGCTTGGGCCTGGCGCTTGGCTTCCTCCTCGCCGTCGCAGACGAGATTGATGCAGCCGAAGACATGGCCGTCAGGATCGATCTGGAATGCCCGGTAGTGCTTCATGATCTGCCTTCTCCTTGCCAGCGCTTGCGGACAGCCGGGGCGGTCAACCAGTCGGTCAGATTGGAAGCCACTTCGTCCTGCTTCGCCCGGCGCAGCAACATCTCTCGCTCCTTGCCGGCCGGAAGACGGCGGGCATGTTGGCGGGCCAGTTCGGCTGAGATCTGCAAACGCTCCTGAAGCGAATGCGTCTGTTTGGTACGGTTGCGTTTGGTGGTCATCTTCTGAGTTCACGAACGATCTGGATGGAAGGGAATCGGCCCCGGCCGGAGGCTCAGAGCGCCGGGGCCGATCGCCTGCCGCACCAGGAGGCGGCCCGGGCGGACAGCCTTCGTAGCTTCGGGGCGGAACCGGGTTCCGGCATTTCCATAGGTTAAGCGGAGCAATTGTTGCTCGCCGCCAGGTCTGGCGCTGCACTGCGATGCGGTCAGGCGAATGGAGCTTGCTGCCCAACGATATGAAAGACCGGCTACTTGCTGCGGTAGAGTTGCAGATAGCTCGGCGAGTACAGCGCGGCGTCCTTGAGTGCTTCGACATCGTTGACCGTCAAGGTGCGCTCGCGCAGTACGATCAGGCCGGCGGCGCGCAATTCCTGCACGGTGCGATTGAGATGGACCACCGACAGGCCGGTGGCGTCGGCCAGATCCATCTGGGTTACCGGCATGATACAGGAATTGCCGTCGATCATTCCGACCGGGCGCAGCCGCTCGAAAATCTCGCAGAACAGATGCGCCACCCGTTCCAGAGCGACACGGCGGCCGAGATTGATGGCCCATTCGCGCTGGATGGCGCAGCTCACGAGCGTCTCGCACCAGAACGCCTCCGCCAGCGAACGGTCGCTCGCGATCAGACTCTCGAAACGCGCGCGCTTGATTTCGGTATAAACGACCGGCGTCAGCGTCGCGATGGAGTGATCCATCACCGCCAGCAGGAACGCATGCGCGTCGCAGGTCTCGCCGGGGAAGATGAAATTGACGATCTGGCGGCGCCCGTCCTCCAGTGTCTTGTAACGGCAGAGCCATCCCGACAGCACGATGCGGACGCTGTCGACGGGATCGCCCTCGGAGATCAGGTCCTCGCCAGAACCCGCGCGTTGCATCCCTTCGAGGACGGCGTGCTCGAGCGAAGCAGAGGCGCCCGCCGACAACGGCCGCAGCGCATTCAGCCGGCGAATGACCGGATCAGTAACGCTTCGATCGAGGGTCGACACGGGCATTAGTTACCCCCCCCCGGCGTATGGAACGTGCGCTTGCTCAAGGGAATCGTGATCGTACATTGCAGCCCTGAAGTGCTGAACGCTATTGTCGTCTGGCCCTTGAACTCGAACGCCAGCGTGCGCTCCAGAAGCTCGGTGCCAAAACCCTTTCGCGGCGGCGGTGTAACCTGTGGCCCGCCCCGCTCGCGCCATTCGAAGACCAGTTCCGGCGGATCGGTGGCCTCATCGAAGCGCCAGGAGATTTCGATCCGCCCCGTGGGCCGGCTCAAGGCGCCATATTTCAGCGCGTTGGTCGCGAGTTCGTGGATGGCGAGCGCGAAAGTCTCCGCGGCCTTAGGCTGGAGACGTACCTTGGGGCCGGAAACCCGCACCTGCTCACCCTCGCGAGCATTATAGGCCAGGAGCTCCTCGACGACGAGATATTCGAGATCGACGCCGCCCTCGGGATCGCGGGTCACCAGCGCCTGGGTGCGCGCGAAGGCGTTCAAGCGGCCGTCGAGATGGGAGGCGTATTCCTCTACCGTAGAGCTCGATTCCGCGGAGCGGCGGGCGATCGAGCGCACGACGCCGAGCGTGTTGCGGACACGATGCTGGAGCTCGGCGAGCAGCAGGCGCTGCCGCTCCTCGGCGCGAGTGATCGCGGTGACATCGATGAAGGTGATGACGACGCCGGCGATGAAATTGTCGATGCTGCGATAAGGCAGGATGCGCACGATATAGCGGGTACCGCTGTCCGGCCCGGTCAGCTCGCGCTCGGCGCTCGCCAGCGTCCGCAGCACGCGGCGGACGTCATCATAGAGCTCCTCGATGGGGATGCGCGCCTTGATGTGGGCGATCGGGCGGCCGACGTCGGTTTCCACCAGGTGCAGGACCTGCGTAATCGCGGGCGTGAAATTCATCACCCGCAAATCATTGTCGAGGAACACGGTTGCGATCTGCGTGCTCTCGAGGAAATTCTTCAGATCGCTGGTGGCGCGCGTCAGTTCCTGCACGCGGTGCGCCAGCTCGCCATTGACCGTGGTCAGCTCCTCGTTGACCGACTGCAATTCCTCGCGCGAGGTCTCGAGCTCTTCATTGGCCGATTGCAGCTCTTCGTTCAGAGACTGGTATTCCTCGTTGGAGGATTTCAGCTCCTCGTTGGTGCTCTCGAGCTCCTCGATGGTCGCCTGCAGTCGCTCCCGCGTCGCCCGCAGCTCGCTTTCCAGCCGCTCGACGTGCTCCGTGCGCACCAGCGCATTGGGATTGCCCTGGTCGGCCTCGATCGCGCGGACGGGACCGTCTTTGAACAGCACCACGAAATTGCGGTGACCGCCGGTGCCCTCCTGGATCGGCTCGACCGTGATGTCGACCAGAACGCGGTGGCCGTTCAGCCCGAGTAGCACCTGCTCGGCATGGGCGGGCTCGTTGGTCTCCGCCGCGCGGCCGAGCGCTGTGCGCAGTTCGAGCCTGAGATCGCGATGCACGAGTTGCAGCAGGTCGAGCGTGGCGGCGCCCGCGGTCGGCTCGATGTAGCGGCCGGTGCGCCCCGAGAAGTGCAGGATCTGGAAATTGTCGTCGGTGATGACATAGGCCGGCGCGTAGCGCTCGGCGATCCGCTGTGCGCGGCGCTCCAGTCCCACATCCGGGCCGAACGAACGCACCGGCGGCACCTCGACCGGCGCCCTGCCCGCCGTCGTCGTGATCGGAAATTCCGGCGGCAGCCGCGTTCCGGTCTCGAGCTTCTTGAAGATGCGGGCGCGGCGGTCGACCGGCGCAAACAGCTTGGGATGCCGCGTCACGTTCTCGGAATTACCGAGAAAGAGGTAGCGGTCCGGCAACAGCGCGAAATGGAACAGCGGGATCACCCGGTTCTGCAGTTCGGCATTGAGATAGATGAGGAGGTTGCGGCAGGAGACGAGATCAAGCTTGGAGAACGGGGCGTCCTTGATGACGTTGTGCTGCGAGAAGATGCACATCTCGCGCAATTCCTTCACCACACAATAGGTATCGCCTTCGCGCACGAACCAGCGCGCGAGGCGTTCGTTGGTCATATCCGCCTCGATATTGGTGCGGTAGCGGCCGACCCGCGCGGTGGCGAGCGCCCGCCCGTCGATGTCGGTTGCGAAGATCTGGACCTGCGGTGCGGAATCGAGCCGCGCCATGTGCTCGCGCAGGAGGATGCCGATCGAATAGGCCTCCTCGCCGGTGGCGCAGCCGAGCACCCAGATCCGAACCTGCTGGCCCGCGCCCTTGCCTTCGAAGATCTTTGGCACGATCTGCGTCTCCAGCACCTCGAATTCGCGCTTGTCGCGGAAGAACTCGGTGACGCCGATCAGAAGATCGTTGAAGAGGTGCTGCGCCTCGTCCTTGTCGTTTCGCAGGAAATCGACGTAGCCCGGAATCTCGTCGATCTGGACCACCTGCATGCGCCGCTGCACGCGACGAAGGAAGGTGTTCTGCTTGTAGCCGTGGAAATCATTGCCGGTCTTGTTGCGCAGGATGTCGGCGATGCGCGAGAGCGAGGTCGCGGCTGCCGCCAGCACTTCGTCGAAGCCCTGCTTCTCCTCGAGGCGCCGCAGGTGCCGGGCATAGACCTGGATGTGCTCGGGGATATCCTCCGGCGGCAGCACGTAGTCGGCGATGGCCGCGGGCGTGTTGCCGTCGAGCAGATGCTCGGATTCGAGGCTCGCTATCTTTTCCGCAATGGCCAGACCGCCGTGGTCCTTGAGCGTGGCGGTGCCGAGCGTGCCGTCACCGCCGGTGCCGGCAAGAATCACGCCGATCGACTGCTCGGCGCGCTCTTCGGCGAGCGACACCAGGAAACTGTCGATCGTGGCGCGCTCGCCCGGTGCCTGCTCGGCCTTGCGAATCGCGAAACGGTCGCCCTGGATGGTGGTGATCATCGCCGGCGGGCACAGGTAGATCGTACCTCCCTCGATCGTCCCGGCGTCACCGATGTCGGCGACCTTGGCGCCGTTGGAGCCGCGCATGGCCTCGCGCAGCCGGTCCTCGTCGAAGGCCTCGTGATGCTGAAGCGCCAGCACGATGGCCTGGTCGTCCGCCACGGTCAGCTTGGCAAAGAAACGCTGGATGCTCTCCAGGGCGCCGGGCGATGCGCCCACGCCGATGATCAGCGGGGCCTTGACCTGACGCTCTCCCTCGACCGGCTGGTCGCCGACTTCTTTCATGGCTCTGGTAGCTCTCTTTGGCTGGCCGGGAGCAACGGGCGTCCGGCCCCTGCAATTAGCAGAAATCGATCTTACCCCAACAGCTCAAAGGCAGAAACGCCGTCTGCGCCGTTCGATCCCGCAGCGCAAGCGTTGTCAGGCGCCATGAGGCGGGTCATACCCGCCCGGTGGCGCTGGAACCCACGATGCAAATATCCGAAGAGTGGCCCTGATCCGGCGTGCCGGGGGCGCCGCAGCGTTCGACTAAATATTCGAGCTCGGCACGGAATTCAGAAGGCCGTCCGTCGGTCGGCCCCTACGCTCCTGGATCAACCTGCCTCTGAAGATAGATCACCCGCTGCTCGATCAACGTGCGATGGCGCTCCCACTCGATCAGGGTCTGCTTGAGGAGATCGACGAGCCGTTCGGCCTGGCGCGTATCATGGCCGCCGGCCATGAGGTCGCGCACCCGATCTTCCTGGTCGCGGATCCGCTGCCAGCCTTGCTCGATATCCTGATCGGCCTTGACGAGAAGCCGCTGCTCGGAATGGAGCTCCTCGGTACGCTCGGCGAGGGAATGGGCCATGGCAGTGCCTCAAGCTTCCTGCTTGCGAACCCGGGGATCAAGCGAGTGTAGCACGACCCGCCGGATCATGTCGGCATATTCGCGGTATTCGGCAGCCCGCGAGGCGTACATTTCGGCGACCGCGGGCCGGCCGCTGCGCCGGCCGTCGGAAGCCATACGTTGCACCAGTTCCGCCCGCTCCTCGATGATGCGCAGTGCGACGCGCAAGGCTTCATCGACGCGTCCCTCCTGCTCCTTGGCCAGCGCATCGGCCGTGTAGGCGTGACCGACCTGACAGCGGAAACGCATCGGGCGCGATTCTTTGACCTCGGAGAGCACGCCGCCACAGGCCGGACAGGTCAGCGCGACGGGATCGGCAAGCGAAGTGAGGATGTCACTGCCGATGCGGTCACCAGCCGCAATCTCGACTTCGAGCCTGATCTCCGGCGGAATCGGCAACACCGCCCCTGGTGGCTCTCTGACGAGCTCGGACAGGACGTCGCCCATACTGGCGCCGGGCACACAGAGATCGATGGTGGTCGCCTCGATAGCGCGCCTTGGCATTTCGTCGGCGATGGCATCGGACGGATCCTGCACCACCGTCGTCCCGCCGCAACGCTTGATGGCGTTGAGACCGGCCGCGCCATCGGACAACAGCCCGCTCAGGAGAACGCCGATCACGCGCGAACCGTGATGCAGCGCGGCCGAGCGAAACAGCGCATCGATCGCCGGCCGCACCATGTTCTCGCGCGGACCGCGGCCGAGCAGCACACGGTCCTCGGACAGCAGCAAATGGTGATCGGGTGCGGCCAGATAGACGCGGCCGGGTTCGATTTTCATGCCGTTTTCGGCCTGCCGGACCGGCAGCTTGCCGGCGCTGCTTGCGACCGTGGAGAGAATGCCAATGCCTTGCGCCGGTATGTGCAACACGATGAATACGGCCGCCGGCAGGTCTGCCGGGAGGCGGCCCAAAATCTGCTTCAAGGGTGCCGTCGCCCCCGCCGAGCCCCCGATGACGATGATGTCGCGGTTGCTCATGGAACCGGCCTTCGATTGCATCGTTTGGACCAAGGCGGCTTCCGGTCTTATGTTCCTAAAGACTTGGAGGAGACTTGCTTGATCCTTGGAGGCACCATGTCGGCATCGCCCACATTGTCCCGTCAACGCATGCCGCTGGCGGGCCGGCGCATTCTGGTGGTCGAGGACGAATATTTCCTCGCTGATGACATCGGCAGGACACTTCGCGCGCTCGGCGCCGAGATCGCCGGACCGGCCGGTCACATCGAGGACGCGGTCGAGATTCTGCACGATGGCGGCGTCCTGAACGCCGCAGTGCTCGACGTGAACATTCGCAGCGACATGATCTTCCCCGTAGCCCGCGAGCTCAGGGCGCGCCACGTGCCCTTCGTGTTCACGACTGGTTACGACAAAATCACCATCATTCCCGAGTTCCAGGACATCGTGCTCCTTGAAAAGCCGCTCGATCTCGCGGCGATGGCCCGGAAGCTGACGAGGCTCATCGACGCTCCAGGGATCTGACGCGCAACGGCGCGTGGTGCTCGCGCCGCTCATCGCAAAGATAGAGGGACATGCGATGATCTACACACCCAATCCCGCGCTGGATACAAAAGTCCTGGCAAATTCACGCGAGCTGGTTCGCGAGGCGCTCGCGCTGCTGCGCGGCAGCGATCACCTCGTCAGTGCGCTGCGCCTGCGTGAGGAGCTGGGACGTCAAGAACTGCCGCGCAGTGAACGTCAGCGGCCGGGAGTAACTAGCGTCCCGCTCACGGCAAGTTGACGGCTAGAACAGATGCGCGAGGGCCAGCCAGGCGGTCACCGCCAAGCACAACGCAGCGGCGAAATAAGGCAGCGCAACGCGCAAGATGACCTCCCGCCCCGTCAGCTCAGCATCATCCAGACAATTGCGCCCGTCATCACGAGAAAACCCGTAATGGCGGTTGCGACAAAGGCCTGTTCCACGCGATCCATCGCCATGGCAGCCCCTTTCCAGCCCGATCAGTCTGATGGGCTGGGAGGTGTTGCGCATTAGGATATGTGAATCGACCGCTGCTACTTATGTCCGCAGAGGTGCACCAAGGCCGAGCCGCAAGGAGTTGCGGCGCTGCGATTTTAGCTGTTCCCGCCAGAATCCCGCCAGTTCCACAGCCGTCACCGGAGGCTGCTTCCTGGTCAAGCGGTATGGCCGTCGAACTCAGCCTGTCACGCTGGGGCGTCATCCGCGCGGGATCCGACCCGCCGGGAATTCCGCGCGGCCCGAGTTGCTCTCTTTGCAGATCGCCGGCCGAGCACGGCGGTGAAGAGGCCTCCGCAAAAATATCGAAAACAACCCCATGCAAAGTAGCAAGCAATCCCGAACTTAGGCGAAATACGGATTTTGCGAACTTGCTTGACACGTCGGGCAAATCACCGGCATGATGCCATCATCGCAGCATCTGGATGGATCACTTGCGCCGGCCTACCTGGCCTTGCGCGCAAAGAAGTTCTGGAACGCAGCGAGCGCCTCGGGCGAGCGCATGCGCTCTGCGAAGAAATGGTTCTCCTGTCCGATCCGCCGCTCGATCTCTTCCGTCGGGAGCTTCAGGAGCTTGCGCGCGATCGCGACGGCGTCGACCGGCAGCGCACAGATCTCGCGCGCCACCTTCTGGGCCTCGACCACGGCGTGCCCGGGCGCCACGATCTGGTTGACGAGGCCGGCCTCCCTCGCATCCTCCGCGCTCATCTCGCGGCCCATGACCAGCGTCGCAAACGCGCGCTGATGCCCGACCATCTGCGGCACGAGCAGGCTGGTGGCGCCATCGGGCACGAGGCCGTAGTGGATATAGGGCGAAGAGAACGTCGTGGTCGTGCTCGCGATCACGTAGTCGCAGTGCACGACCATCGTCATGCCGATGCCAATCGCGATGCCGTCGACCGCAGCGATGATCGGCTTGGTGTTGTTGACCAGCGCCTGCAGGAAAATCACGGAATTGCGCGGCCGCGCGCCATCGTCGGCCGCGGTCGCGGCCTTGAGGAAATCGCCGATGTCGTTGCCGGCAGTGAAGACACCCGAACGCCCCGTCAGGATCAGGCAGCGGATCGCTGGATTGGATTGCGCGGCGTTGATGGCATCGCTCATCGCCAGGTACATGTCCTGCGTGAGCGTGTTCTTCTTCTCGGGACGGCGCATCGTGATCGTGCGCGTGGCGCCGTCGTCGGTGACGATGATGTGCTCAGCCATGGCGCTTGCCTCGCATCACTAGCGAATGAATCCGAATCGCGACGGCCTGGTCCTTTGTCTTCGGACAGGGTCGCACGTCGCAAGCCAAAGCCAAACGAAAATTTGTCAGAATGAGACTGCGCGGCTTGCGATTTGTCGACGGCCCTCGGAGACGACATCAATGGACGTCGGACCGGCCGGAGACAACAACGATTTGCGCGGTTAGCTACGAAGTTGGATTTGCCGAAAATAGTGAGTTTGGGGAGTGAACCACCTGGCTAGGGCGCGCACCTCGTCTTCGCATGTTTCCAGTGCGATCTTCTGGGCAAGCATCACATCACCGATTGGCAGATCACCAACCGGCACGAAACATAGCCCCTCGCGGAGGCGACCTGTTTTGTCAATCTCGCATACATTGACCGAGGTGCCAGTATAGATCCTGTACTGATTTCCGGTGTTTCCTCCAACGACGTCGAAGTAGCCCTTGCTTGCGAACTGCTCTCGCTGCGCCTGCGATAGCCATTCTCGCAGCATCCGCAGCGACCGTCCCTCGGGCGTGGCCTCGGCGCCGTGCCTTATGAAGAGGGCTCTCGTCGCTCTCATGCGACGACTCAAGAGAATTGATCGAACCCCGAACATGACTAGGTGACTACCCACCAACTAATCTCGGAAAGAAGAGTGTTTCTTCCGCCGAGGGGTCGAACGACCAGACTTTCGATACCTGATCTGGACTGGTCCGGACCGCCGCGGTAAAGCCAATCCTGGTCAATTCGTAAAAGCGCTGTTCCGCCTCGGCCAGTTCCTCTGCGTCGCCGGAGTTGAAGGAATAACGGCTATCCCCGTTGCGGTCCATCACGAGCTGGATTGGCATAATCGCACTCCTATGATTGCTATTGGTCGAGGATCTTGATCCACGGGCGACGCCCTATCAGGGCGTCGCCGTAGCCGCGTTTCCGTTAGCCTCGCTTAGCCGCTTCGTATGTGTCCCGGTATCCCCTGGCAATCGTTCGAACGCCCCGTCCGATATCGTCGTAGACGTCGTCCGGCAGGTTCGCCAGGGAGACACGGAGCGACCATTCGGGAGCATCGAAGCCGCCACCGTTCAGCAGCACGATCCCGTGGGCTTCCGCCAAGCGGAATGCAAGGTCGAGCGGATGAATGTGCTTCTTCAGATAGTCAACGGCTTCATCCCCGATGTTCTTCCGGGCCCAGAACTCGAAATCGATCAGGGCATAATAGGCGTCGTAGTTTGGATTGGGCGACAGCTTGTCGGCGAGTCCAAGGCCATCGAGCATCGCCCACAGCCGCTTGTTGACGATTTCCATGCAGGCAGCCTGGTAGGCCTTCTTCGCGTCCATCATTTCCGCGAGCGAGAAAAGGCTCATCATCACCTGCTGCGGCAGCGACAGGCCGGCAGTGTGATTGAGCGCGACGTCGCGACTGTCGGCAACGATGCGATCGATGAATTTCAGCTTGCGCGGCTCCAGCGTCAGCGGCCCGTAGCGCTTGTCGAGCGCCTTCACGGCGTCGTCGGGCAGCTTCGCGATCATCTTGTCGAAGATGTTGTCTTCGTGAATGGCGATGGCGCCGAGCCGCCATCCCGTGCAGCCGAAGTATTTCGAATAGGAATAGACGCCGATGGTGTTGTGCGGGAGCTCACCCAGCAGCGAGCGGAAACCGTGGACGAAGGTGCCATAGACGTCGTCGGTGAGCAGCATGAGGTCGGGGCGCTTGGTCTTGACCAGGTTGCCCAGCTTGGCGATCGTCTCCGGGCTCACCCCCATGCCAGAGGGATTGGCGGGATTGACGATGAAGAAGGCCTTGATCTTCGGATCCTCCAGCTTCTTGATTTCATCGTCGGTGAACTGGAATTTGTTTTCCTGCGGCGCCCTGATCTGGACGACCTTGAGGTCATAATCCTCCAGATGCGTCATCTCGATGTAGGGTGTGAAGATCGGCGTTCCCAGCGCGATGGTGTCGCCGGGAAGCAAAAGGCGATTGGCCTTCAGCGACTTGAAGAGGTAGCACATCGCCGCCGTGCCGCCCTCGACCGCATAGATGTCGAACTTGCCGGCCGGCCGCGGCTCACCGCAAACGGACCACATCAGATATTCGTGCACGATCTTTTCGTTGTGCACCAGCATGCGGTCCGGCACCGGATAATTGTCGCCGATGATGGAATCGACGAGCTCATGGACGAAGGCGTCGGGGTCGAAGCCGAATTTCTTGACCGCAAAAGGCAGCATCTCCGAAAGGAAGCTCGCGCCCGGCATGTCGGAATGCTTGGCGAGCCAAGCTTCAAACCGTGGGGCAATGCCTTTCGCCTGAGGCATGCCGCCAATCCCCGCCGGGTGCTCCATAGTTCGCTTGCTTTCGGTGATCGCGAACTGCCCCAGCAGGAAGAAACCTTCGCGCGGCGTGGTGGCCACCCAGTTCGGATTGCCGCGGCCGGCATTCAGAAACGCGGATTGCGTCCGCTTTGACGTCGCCTTGGCGAGATTGATCAGCTCGTCCTTGATCTCGAACGGGCTCAGCGCCTCGAATTTTTTCAGGGTCAAGATATCGGCCATGTGACACTCCCGAGCTGTCGAGCTGTGCAACTTCGCCTGCGCAATCGCGCTCAGGATGATGAGCGGTCAGTGACGTCCCTTGATCTACCTCAAGGCCCAGGCGGCGATAACGCTCCGGATCGACGCAATTGCTGCAATGCAGGAAACGATTTCGTCGGCGGGTTCGCAGATGCCGCGAGGCTCGGCAATTGCCATTGACATAAATCAACGTTCCCTCTTCGAACCGTCTCTTCTTGTTGATCGATACGGCTTCAGCTCTTGTCGTCGGATCTTCGATTCACGAAGTGGAGCGGGAGCAAAGGGGGCGCACGCCGACGGCATGAACGGGGTGACATCATGATCGACTGGTTCTTTCAGACGCTCAAGACCTATCCGGAAATCGCGATCTTCCTGTCCCTGGCCCTGGGCTACTATTTTGGCTCCTTCACCTACAAGGGCCTGGGACTGGGGGCTGTCACCGCGACACTGATTGCCGCTGTTATCATCGGCCAGATCGGGATCACGATTACAGGCCCGCTCAAGCCGTTTTTCTTCCTGATGTTCCTGTTTGCCATCGGCTACGGCGTCGGGCCGCAATTCGTGCGCGGCATCGCGCAGGATGGTGTTCCCCAAGCGATTTTCGCCGCCGTCGTGTGCGTGTTCTGCCTTCTCGCCGCGTATGTTGGGGCGAAGATTGCCGGCTACGATGTCGGTTCGGCCGCCGGACTTTACGCCGGTTCGCAGACGATCTCGGCGTCCATGGGCCTGGCGACCGATGCCATCAACCGGCTCGGGCTGTCGCCGGAAGAAACCAAGAAGATCCTCGACGGCATGCCTGTCGCCTATGCAGTCACCTACATCTTCGGCACTGTCGGATCCGCGATCGTCCTCGCTCTGCTTGGCCCGGCCCTGCTCGGAATCGATCTCGAAGCGGCGTGCAAGAAGTATGAGGAGGAGCACGGCGGCAAGAAGCAGTTGGGCGGCCCCGGCACCGCGTGGCACCAGTTCGAGGTCCGTGCATTCCGCGTTCGCGAGCGCGGCCCGGCGGTCGGAAAGACGGTGCAGGAGGCCGAAGCGCTGGTCCCCGATCAGCGGGTGTTCATTCTGCGGCTGCGGCAGGACGGGAAGATCATCGATGCCATGGCCGATGCCGTGATTCATGCGGGAGATGTCGTGGCCGTGGCAGGCCGGCGCGACGTGCTCGTCCAGCTGATCGGCGAACAGGCGGAGGAAGTCGACGATCGCGAGCTGCTGGCGATGCCGATCGAAGGTGTCGATGTCTACGTGACCAGCAAGGACGTCGACGGCAAGACCCTGGAGGAACTGGCGAAGCGCCCGGCATCGCGCGGCGTATTCCTGCGCAAGATCACGAGGGGCGCGATCGCGGTCGAGATCCCCATTCTTCCCAACACCAAGCTGAACCGGGGCGACATCGTCACCATCGTTGGACGCACGCCCGATGTCGCGGCCGCGACAAAGATGCTTGGCCGGCCGGATCGGGCAACCGACGTTGCCGACGTTGCCTTCATCGGCGCCGCCATTGCCATCGGCGCGCTGGTTGGCGCGATCGTCTACAAGATTGGCAGCGTGCCCCTCACGCTGTCCACCTCCGGCGGAGCGCTGATCTCAGGCCTGTTCTTCGGCTGGCTGCGTTCCGTGCGGCCGACCTTTGGCCGAATCCCCTCGCCTACCGTCTGGTTCATGAACTCCGTCGGCCTGAACGTTTTCATTGCCATAGTCGGTATCTCGTCGGGACCGGGCTTCGTAGCCGGCCTGAAGGCGCTTGGCATCGGCCTGTTCCTCTGGGGCGTCGTGGTAACGACCGTGCCGCTGATCCTCGCAATGTATGTCGGCAAATACCTGTTCAAATTCCATGACGCCATCGTACTCGGATGCTGTTCCGGCGCACGGACCACGACTGCCTCGCTCGGCATGGTCAATGATCGCGCCAAAAGCCAGATTCCGGGTCTTGGCTATACCGTCACTTACGCCGTTGGAAACACGTTGCTGACGATCTGGGGCATGGTGCTCGTCATGCTGATGACCTAGAAATCGGCTGCTGGAGATGCTGACCTGGCTGGAGCAGTTTCTCGTCCGTTATCCGGAGCTCGCGCTGTTCCTGGTGATCGCCGCAGGCTACTGGATCGGAAGCTTCAAGATCGGCGCCTTCAGTCTCGGCCCGGTCACAGGCTCGTTGTTCGCCGGCCTGGTGGTCGGCGACTTCGCGCATGTGCCCGTTTCCAGCATGACCAAATCCTTCCTGTTTCTGCTGTTTCTGTTCGGGGTCGGCTATTCCGTCGGTCCGCAATTCGTGCAGGCGATGAAGCGCGACGGGCTGAAGCCGATGCTGCTCGCCGTCGTCGTGTGTCTCACCGGCCTTGCGGCCGCAATTGTCGTGGGGAGGATACTCGGGCTCGATCCCGGCCTTGCGGCAGGGCTGATGTCGGGGGCGCTCAGTCAAAGCGCTGCGATGGGAACGGCGACCGACGCGGTCAACGGACTTTCGGCGCCGGAGGCGCAGCGGGCCCTGTATGTCTCGCACATCGCGGTCGCTGACGCGGTCTGCTACATCTTCGGCTATGCGGGCGTGATCACGTTCTGCACGATGATCGCGCCGGCGCTCCTGAAGATCGATCTGCGGAAAGAGGCGCTCAAGCTCGAGCAGTCGCTGGGAATGACCCGCACCAAGCCGGGTCTGGCATCCGCGTGGCGAAAATTCGAGCTGCGTGCCTATCGGCTGGACGAGCACTCTCCCCTCGCCGGATTGACCGTCGCGGCCGCCGAAGCCCGCCTGCCCGAGTACCGCGCGTTCATCCATCGGATCCGCCGTGGAGAACGCATTCTCCAGGCGGAGCCCGGCACCATCCTCGCGCCAGGCGACGTCATCACGATATCGGCGCCGCGCCAGATCATCGTGGAACTGATCGGCTCCCGCGCCGAGGAGGTCGAGGACAGAGGGCTGCTCGACATTCCCTTGATCTCCGCTGACGCCTTCCTGATCGATGCCAAGCTCGCGGGCATGAACCTGCAGGAGGCCTCGCAGCAGGACTGGACTCGCGGCCTCTATTTGCGCTCGTTGAGCCGGGGCGGCCAGGAGCTTCCGATTGCTCCCGGCATCATCCTGCAGCGTGGCGACTTGCTGCGCATCGTCGGCCCCGAGCCGGTCGTGGAGAACGCGGCGAAGAATATCGGCGTCATCGTGGCCCCCAGCACAAGCATCGATTTCGTGGTGCTGGGGCTCGCCATCTTCTTCGGCGGCATCTTTGGCGTTCTCGTGAGTTTTCCTGTCGGCAGCATCAAGATCGCGCTGAGCACAAGCGTCGGCACGCTGCTTGCCGGGCTTCTGGTCGGCTACCTCCGCACGCTCAATCCGCGCTTCGGCCGGATTCCGGACGGCGCCATCAGCCTGATGACGTCACTCGGACTGGCCGCATTTGTCGGGCTCACGGGGATCCATGCGGGGCCGATCTTCCTCTCCGCCTTGCGGGAATCGGGCATCGGCCTGCTGCTCGGCGGCATGGTCGTGACCCTGCTGCCGCAGATCGTCGGATTCTGCTTCGGTCATTTCGTCTTGCGCATGAACCCAATCCTTCTGCTCGGCGGGTTGACCGGGGCGCAAACGGTAACGGCGGCAATGGCCGCCCTCCAGGAGCGATCGGGAAGCCCGGTGCCCGTACTCGGCTATACGCCGGCCTATCCTATCGCGAACATCCTGCTCACGACCTGGGGCTCGGTCATGGTCGTTGTGTTCGCGGCCTGAGGCCGACACGGGACAACCTATGTGTTGGGAAGGGACATTCAGCGTCGCATCACTAGTGCTACGGCTGCCTTTTCGAGATATCCCGGTTCAATCCATCATGGGCCAGTTTGAGCTAGCTGGAGCCAAGCAGAGGTCGTCCGAGTAAACTTCGAAGCCAGTGCCGCCCGCCCAAGCGCCTTTCGCTAGCTTGGCAAAGATGGACTCCTGGCCGGCCCCTGACACGCGGAGCGTCAGATCGCGTCGTCGACGATCAAATGTGGCTTGCCCTGCGAGCAGGATTCGACACGGGCCCTAATGCGAAAGGTTGCGGCAAGGTTTTCCGGCGTCAGGACGCCGGCCGCCGTGCCGAAATCGTGCAACGTTCCATCAGAGAGGATAGCGACCTTGTCGGCGAATTTCAGTGCCAGGTCGAGATGGTGCAGCGCGATCAGCACGAGCATACCGCCGTCATGCGCAAGGCTGCGCACCTGCCGCATCGCTTCCAGCTGGCGGTGCATGTCCAGTGCGCTGGTCGGCTCGTCCAAGAGCAGCACCTGCGGTTCGCGCACGAGACATTGGGCAAGCCCGACGAGCTGGCGCTGTCCACCGCTCAGCTCGGAAAGGATCTCATTGGCAAGATCGCCGATATCGAGTGCTGCCAGCGCCTGGTCCACCGCCGCCAGATCAGACCTCTCCAGACGCCAGCCGCTAACCTGCTTGCGCGCAAGAAGGACGGATTCGAATACAGTCAGCACTGCGCTCGCCGATTGATCCTGAGGCATGTAGGCGATGGCGCGATCTGCATCGCGCACGCCTTCCAACCGGCACTCGCCGGGCCCCGGAAGAATGGTTGCCAGGCGCCGGAACAGCGTCGACTTGCCCGCAGCATTCGGTCCGATGACGGCTACCACCTCGCCGCCGTAGCAGGGCGGAAGCGTCACATCACGCAGGACCTGGCGTGATCCGAAGCGTGCGCCGAGGCGGTGCGTGCTCAGCACTACCATATGTCCCTTCCGCTTTTCAGGATCAGATAGAGGAAGATTGGCAACCCGATCGCTGAGGTGACGATGCCGATCGGCAGGACGGCGCCGGGCACCGCGATCTTGGCCAGGATGGAGCTGACCGACATGATCAGCGCGCCAGTCAGTGCGCTCGCGGGCAGCAGGAAGCGCTGGTCTTCACCGACCATCATGCGGGCGATGTGCGGACCTACGAGACCGATAAAACCGATCGTGCCGACAAACGCGACGGGGATTGCCGACAAGAGGGAAACAAGGATCAGAGTTTCGAGCCGAAGTCGCCGCACCGGAATGCCGAAGCTCGCCGCGCGCGCCTCGCCAAGACGCAAGGCAGTCAATTGCCACCTGCGGCGAAGAAAGACCGGCAAGGTCAGACCCACAACGAGCGCGGTGATGACAAGCTTGGGCCATGTCGCCTTGGTGAGGCTGCCCATGGTCCAGAAGACGATGGCCCCGACTGCCTGCTCGGCCGCGAAATACTGGGTGATAGCGAGCGCCGTATTGAAACTGAAAACCAGCGCTATGCCCAAAAGCACGATCATCTGGATCGAGGCTCCACGCCGCAGGCTGGCCAGATGGATCAGGAAGGCGGTTGCCATGGCCACGACGAAAGCATTGGCCGCAACGATGTAGTCGCCCGCCATAGGAACCAGCGCGATGCCGAAGGCAAGCGCCAGGGCAGCGCCGAAGCTTGCACCGGCGGAAATGCCCAGCGTGAATGGGCTCGCCAGCGGATTGTTCAGGATGGTCTGCATCTGAGCGCCGCCGATGGCAAGCGCAACGCCGACCACGACGCCCATGAGGGCCGCCGGCATGCGGATCGACCAAACAATGACGCGCGTCTGCGCATCCGCCTCTGCTGGCAGAACGAGGGCACGCACAACCTCTCCAAGCCCATAGCTTGCAGGTCCCGTCGAGAGGTCGCCGACCAATGCGATGCAAACCCCGGCCACCAGCATGAGGAGAACGATCCACCGTCTGGCGCTGAGCGCTTGATAGGCGTCGCGTCCGGCTAAAGACGGGGCTTCGGTGTGGACATCTGTCATCACTGGCTGTCCGAAAGGCTGACGCTATAGCCGGGGCGGAAGCCTATGGGCAGGAAGCGGCGATGGTATTCAGCAAATGTCGTATTGGGGTCCAGATCGGCAAACAGGTCGGGGTGGAACCACTTCGCCAATTGTTGGACGGCGACAAATTCATATGGGCTATTGTAGAACTGGTGCCAAATGCCGTGAAAATTTCGCGTCTTCTTCGCCGCGATACCGGTATAGGCGTCGCGAGCAACGAACCATTCGAGCTTCTTGCGGATTACGCGAGGACCTGCCCCTGGTCCCAACGGAATCCAGTGGCCGCCGGGCACATAGGCTTTCCAGTCGGCACTGGTAACCACCACATGTTCGGGATCTGCGACGATGACCTGTTCGGGACTGATCTGCCCGAAGGTCGACGGAATGATATCGCTGCCGATATTGTGGCCGCCGGCGAGTTCGACATATTTGCCGAAATTCTCCGCGCCGAAAGACAGGCAGCAATCCTGCGAGTAGCCACCGATCCGTTCGACGAACACATTGGGGCGTTTCGGTTGTTTGATGGCGAGGACGTTGGCAACCGCGGCCATGGCCTGGTGGCGGAACGCGATAATCTCCTCCGCACGCGCCTCGCGCCCCATGATTCTGCCCAGGAGCCGAATGGTCGGTTCGGTATTTTCCAGGGGACGATGGCGAAAATCGATATAAAGGACCGGTATGTTCAAGGCCGCGAGCTTCTCGATGTAGTTGGCGTCCTTGTTGGCCTCCATGGCTTCAAGGTTAAGCAGCACGACATCAGGCTTCTGAATGATCGCCGCTTCGATGTCGATCAGGCTGTCCTCCTGCCCATTGAAGGAAGGTAGCTTCGCCAACTCGGGAAACACTTCGAGATACTGCGCGTAAGTGGCCGGATCGGCCGCAATCAGATCGCTGCGCCAGGCAATCACGTGAGCCAAGGGATTGTTCGGCTCCAGCGAGGCGATGAGATAAAGCTGCCGGCCTTCGCCCAGAAGCATGCGCTTGACCGGCGCGTTGATCGTTACCTCTCGGCCCGCGATATCAGTCAGGGTAAGCGGCGCCTGTGTCTGCGTCTGACCAGGCTCGCCGGCAAATGCCACCGTTGGAAGCAAAGCAAGCAGGACAAGAACCCTTGCCGCGGCTTGAAGCAGCGATCGATGTTCCGTCATGGTCGGCTTCCTTCGGCGTTCGCAGTGTTGAGCCAGATGCCGAGAGCCGACAAGAACGACAAGGCGTAAAGCGTGGCGACGAGCGGGAACGCGGCTTCAAGACCAAAGAGCTGCGTGACGCCGACGCCGGCGATGATGCCGCTCACAGAAGCAATCTGCTGGGAAGCTTGCGCCAGGCCCAGAACCGAACCTTGCCGATCATTCGACACGGCTACCGAAATGAGCGCGAGAAGGACCGGCGTCGTTCCCCCAAGAAGCGCGCCCCAGATAAAATACAGGAGTGCGAATACGGCAGCGGAGCCCGTGCTGCCTGCCAGTTGCGTAACCAAAGCACACGCGGCCGAAATGAGCACGTTCCCACCCAGCACATAGGATGGCGCGCGATTCTCGAAGAGTCGCGCCCATAAGGGCGCGGCCACGACAAAGCCGCATGCCAGCAGCCCATAAGTGAGGCCGGCGACCCAATGCCGGGCGCCAAATGCCTCGGTCATGTACAGTGAGAAAGGAACCTGCAGAACCATGCGGCTCGCGAGGAGCATCCCCATTAAGCCAAGAAGAGCTGCGATCGGAACACGGGTCGACGCTGCAGGTTTTGCGATAGCTGCGCCGCCGGGATTGCTGGCAACAGTTCCCAGCGCCGGTACAGGCAAGCTCGACCAGGCAATGACAGCGCACAGCGCACAAACTGCGCCGGCCGTCAGATTCACCGCGGCAAAGGGAAAACGGTCGAGAATGAGCCCGCCCAGGAAAGCTCCGCCCAGCGAGCCCACATTGGTGGCAATCTGAAGCCAGGCGAAGAGGCTCGCGCGATCCTTCCTGCCGGTGATCTGCACGCCATAGGCCTGTGCCGGGGCGATATAGCCGGCGCAGGCGCCCTGCAAAAAACGTAGCGCCACGATCGTCCAGACATCCTGCGCAGCAGCAACAAGCAGTTGCGTGACCGCCAGACCGCCAAGAGCGCGAACCATCATGAGCCGATTGCCGTAACGATCGCCGATTTTCCCCCAAAGGGCGCTGGTCAGTGACATGCCGATCATCGGGCCAACATAGACACCAACGCTTGCCAATCCGAAGACGTTATCGGAGGAGCTCAACACTTTGATTTGGATCGGCCAGAACGGGCCACTCATTTCCATTGCCCCCATGGATATGAATTGCAGGCCGAACAGCAAAACAAAAACGGGTCCGAAACCGCGAACCGCGGCGGAAACATTGGTCATTCCGCTCCCGCCATTGGATTGGGCAGCTCGTGCTCGACGCGATAGTCGCGATAGCGCTCCAGATGCATCCGTAGCACCGAGCGGCTCGGCCAGGGTCTCTCGAGAAAGGCCTTGCGTTCCGCCTGCCAGAACGCGTCCGACAACGTGCGCGACCTGAGTGCATCGAAAACCACCTCGGTCTCCTCCCGCAAGATGCGCCAAAGGTTTGTGCCCGGCAGTGCATAATGTTCGTCGAGGCACAGTGCGACTTCATGAAGATGGCAAACGAAGCAGGCGTCGATGACGAACGAACGCACGAGACTGATATCGTCATCAAATGTGGTCGGTAAGATCCCCGTGCGAGTGAAGGGCTTGAGGTGATGCCCTCGCTCCCTGAGCAGCGGCGTAAAACTGCGGCCATCGCCGAAATCGCGGATCAGCAGCTTTCGCGGGCAGCCGGTTTCATCGAACAGGATCGTGCTGTTTTGCTGATGCGCCTCAAAGGCAATTCCATAAAGCAGATACATGGCGAGCGTCGGCCGGAGGACAGTCGCCACATAGGCACGGAAGAACGCAGATACCGCTGCTTCGCTTTCATCGCCGCCTCGCGCGATCAATTCGCAAATGAGCGGGCGGCCGTCGATGGGGCTTGCCGTCAAGAGTGACGCGACGGTGACCGGCAACAGCCCATCATTTCGCGCGAGAGCGTCCGAGTTGCGGTAGACGACCGAAAGAAAGCGGCCCGGATGCTCGTCGCCCGTTACGGGATGGTGCAGGATTGCACCCAGCTCTTCGGTAAAGATCTCCAACCTGTCAGAAATATCTCTCTCTTTCGACAGAATATCGGAGATCAGGGTGCTGAGACGCGGCCCCATGTGAATCGATTTGGCCTGCAGCGTGCGCTGTTCACTGGTCATCCAGATCGCCACCGGCAGTTTGATAAAGGGTCTCGGTTCCTGTGTATCCGGCAGCATTGTGCGGAACGACATTGACGGCAGCGTCACGACCTCTGGGCCATCAGGGTCGAAAACTCCGGAAGAAATTTCAGCCGCGAATTCACGGCGCAGGAAATTGTCGAGGTGCCAGATATGGACAGGCAGGGGCAGCCAGTCCTCGGGAGACTTTCCACGTTTGTTCAATCCTTCGGCCCAGTCGCGCCAGAACTCGGGGAAATTTTGAGCGAACCATTCCGAATAGCTGCCAACATGCGGCATCTTCTCCACATAGGACCATTCTCTGCGTAGCGCTGCGATTCGAACGCGCACGCGAGCACCGAACTCAGGCGACAAGGCCGTGACGTCCTCAGGCGACAGGTCGGGTTTGGCCTTCCACGTCGGATAGAAGGGGTGACCTTCCAACGCGCCCCATTGATCGAGAGTCATGGCCGCCAGATGCGGCGGCAGGCTCTTTGCCAGATATGCGAGGAATCCTCGCGCGCCTGCCGCGACGACCTTCCCTCGCAGTTCCTCGCTCCATTGCTCCCGGTGACGACGCGCCAGAACGTCGTTGCGCATGCTGTCCTCGACGTCGCGTATCAGGTGCTGGACGCCGTCCGATGCAGGCGGGATCGCCAAGGCGGGCGCGACCTCCCGGATGAGATCGGCGGGATCATCGATCCGGAATCGAGCGCCGGTCTCGTCCAGTACTTCGACAGAACCACGATTTTGCAATGTTCCGGCAGGCGCACGACGCAGATCGGCGAAATGCAGGACCCGCCGTGACTGCCAAAGCGGGAGCCATGCCTGGTTGCCGTCGCGCGACCACAATAATGCGTCCGGTACAAGAAGACGCTCGGCGAACAGGCAGCGGACCAACCGGTTGAGCGCATTGCGCGATGCCGCCAGCCAAAGCTGCGCAGCACGCGCCTGAGCTTCCGCATCTGCGGAAGAAGACATCCTCTGGGCCATTACGCTTCCTCCGGCCAATTGGCAGGCAAACAGGCCGGTGCGCCTTCGGTGAACCCGCCGTGGTAGTTGAGCGCCCAGTTGTAGGTTTTCGTGATAGCGGGAGTTGGCACTTCAAGCCGCGCGGCCAGTTCCACGAGCAGAGCCTGCCCGAAGGCAATGTCTTCGTGGAAAGCGCGGCTTGCGCGATCGATGACAAGGCCGGGCCCCTCCGGGTTTGTAACGAGTGGAGCGTGAATGCCCGCATAAGCACGGTTGGTTCGCAACAGCGTGTGCATAGTCCGGTTGTCCCCGATCTGGCTACCGTACGCCTCGATCAATTCCTGTCGGAGCGGCTTCACCGAACTGAGATCAATGTCCAGGCGTGACTCGACCGCATGCCGGATTGCCTGGTTTTCCGCATCGCAGGCCTCCAGCAGTTCGGCACCGGCGCGCGGGCAATCGCTCCACCAGCAAAGGGGACGATCAAAGGGCTTGTTTTCCCAGGGAGCGCCGGGGCCGATCAAGGCATAGAGCACCGCGGGATGCATCAATGCATTGCCCGGCGTCAGCGTGATTTCCAGAAAGTCCTGCAGCAGGGTGACGGGGGCTTCATAAAGGCGATTCAGCATCGCCTGCAGCTTGGTACGGCTCGCTGAAGTCTCGCGGCGATGAAGCGCCGCGAAGAGCTGGGCCTTGGCGCCTCCCGTGCGCACCCGCTCGCCCGGGACCAGGTCAAAGGCGGTATGGGGCACGTCCTTCATGCCCCAGATCACCACATTGTCCGCACCGGAAAGGATTTTGGCTGCGAGCCAGTTGAAGCCGCAAAAGCCGGGAATTGCGCCGACATAGACACGCTTGTCCCGGGGGAGATGCCCCGCGAAGGAGTGTAGAAGCGCAGGCCGCGCTTGAGCCGGCTGCGTTATGATCACCATGTCCGTGTTGATGAGTGCCTCGCTCGGATCGGTGCCGACAAAGTCGGGCCGCCCGCTCAAGACGTGGCCGTCCGGCGCCTGGGCCTGCCAAACGCCGTCTCCGCTCGTCCACCGTTCGGCAACGGCAGCCGCTCCCGTCAGCACAGAGACGGTGATGCCTGGACGCTGCTTGAAGAGCACGGCATTCAAATGCCCCGTGCGCCCTGCACCGCAGATCGTCACCTTCATGCTGCGCGCGCCCTTCCCGTCAGCCAGGCATCGAGTTGTGTGCCGATTGTCGGATCCAACAAGCCGCGCTTGGCCATCCATTCATCGTCGAAAACCGAACCGAGATATTTCTCGCCGCCATCGGCAACGGGCGTGACGACCGTGCCGGACAGTTTGCCGGCCGCAATGAATTCCAGCGCCTTGTAGATGGTGCCCCCGGTCGAGCCCCCGACCAGAAGCCCGTGGCGCCGCGCGATAAAACGTGCCGTTTCGAAGGCTTGGGTGTCGGTGACCTGCACCCCTTCATCGATGCATCCATAGTCGAGCACCTTGCCGACTTCATCGCCGGCGGGCGTTCCTGTGCCCGACTGATAGTAGGGATGGCCGGGTTTGCCGAACACGATCGAGCCGGCTGGCTCCACAGCGATGGTCCGGACAGCAGGGTTAGCCCGCTTCAGACGCTGGGCGATACCGGTCATTGAACCGCCAGTGCCGACACAGCCGACAAAGGCGTCGATGCCGTCTGGAAGCTGTGTCAGGAGTTCGTCGACGAAACCGGCGTAGCCGTCCGGGTTTGCCGGATTGTCGGACTGGTTCATGAACAACGCATCGGGAAGCTGAGCACCGAGTTGGGCGGCCAGCCGTTGCCGCTCCACCACCGCAACCTCGTCCTCTCGATAGTCGCCTTCGACGTAACGAATTTCCGCACCCAGCGCACGCATCGTGCGGATCTTGTCCGGCGCGGCGTGATGATCGACAACGGCAATGAAGCGCAGGCCCAATTCCAAGGCGGCTATCGCCAGTCCGATCCCGGTGTTGCCAGACGACGATTCGACGATCGTACCACCCGGTACGAGCCGTCCGTCCTCGAGTGCCGCAAGCACCATGCTGCGCGCCATGCGGTCTTTCATGGAGCCGCCCGGATTGTTCTTTTCAAGCTTCAGCACAAGCGTGGCGCCGCTGTTGGGTACGGCAATCGGCATCACCGGCGTCTGGCCGATAAACTGGCTTACGGTCGTGCAAAGCATTGTGCCTCTCCTATCGTGTCGGGAACGAGCGTTAGCTGCCCTTCTGTGTCCTGAACCACGCAAAGACGGCTCGGCATCGGGTGGCGGTGGAATTCGTTCTCAAGCAGGTCCATCTGGTAACCGCCGGTGTTGGCATAAACCAGAAGATCTCCCGCTCGCGGAGCGATCGGAAAGGTGAGCCATCGATTGCTAAGGACGTCCTCGTCCAGGCAGCTATGGCCCGCCAGATAACCTCGGATCGGTTTTGTGGCGACCGGCGGCGTTATGGCTGGCACCAGGATTGGGTCGACGAGGAATTCGGAGCCGAACCAGGTTTCGCAAGCGCTGAAGCTGCTGCCTTCGACGAAGATGACGTGAGCATCACAGCCAATCGCTTTCACGCGCAACACCCGGAAGACGGAGATCGCGGCCTGGTCGGCCAGTGCTCGACCGGGCTCCATCCCCAGTACCAGCCCCTCTTGAACGAGATAATTCGCGATGCTGCGGCCATCGGCCATCGGTGCGCGCAGTAGGCTCCGTAGCCAGTCGGCTGCAGAAAGCGCTCCACCGTAAGGATAGAAGGAGCCCGGCACCTTCCCCGTGCGGTAGTCCTCAGGCATCTGCGACTCAAGATGCGCTTGATAGGCACATCGATCGACATATTGGATCGGCAGTCCGCCGCCAATGTCGATCATGCGCGGCGCAAAACCTTGTGCGCGGGATTCGTCGATCAGGCCGGCTGCTTCTCCAATCGCTTGCGCACGAGATTCCCAGCCATAGCCACTCAGATGGAAGTGCAGCCCGTCAAAGCGCAACCGGTTTTCACCAGCAATGCGCGCCAGACACTGCTGGATGGCCGCCGCCGGCATGCCAAACCGGTTCTGCGCATGGTTGGTGGGACGCAATCGCAGCAGCACCGCCTGAACCGGGCCCGCTAACGGAAGGCAGCGGATCAGATCCTCGAGCTCTTCCGGTGAATCCACCGATATGAGAGCATTGCAGTCAATAAGCTCTTTGTGGAACAGAGCCGTCTTCGCCGGGCCAGTCGCCACAAGTTGTGTGCCGTCGGCACCAAGCTGCCTGGCATCTCGAAACTCATAAAGGCTTGAGACGTCGATGCCCGCCCCTGCGCGCAACGCTGCAGACAACAGCCTGGGAGATTTGTTGACTTTCGCTCCGTAATAGATCGCGTGTGCGACACCGCTCTCGCGCAAGACATTTTTGAGTGCTGCGAGATTCGTCCGCAGCTCATCGGGCCAAATCAGATTGACCGGAGACCCATGTCGGGTAACCCAATCGATCAGCAGCGGGCCGTTGCCCACCAAGAGCTCCGCCGTGCCTGGCCGTAGAATCGGCAAGAGGCCCCCACCGGGCTTATGGCCATGCAAGGTCACGACCTCGCCCTTTCGGCATGGGCGACAACGCGTTCTGTCGGAGCCAGGTGGCGCAAGCTCTCCAACGACAGGTTGCAGCTCGGAAGGCTCTGATCAAAAATATGTCGCGTCGTCTTGCAGGGAAATTTTCGACCACTGCGCGCCATTGCGAGGATGCTCGCTGGCGTGATCGTCAGCCCCGGCCGCCAGCTCTCGACTCGTACTGCGCCGTAACCCAAGAGAACCACCGGCACGAACGGCAGCTGCAGACGGTGCGCGACCGTTAGCCGGTGATGACCGTCCATCACGCAGAGGACATCCCTTTCCGCCGTGATCGGAACAGTCCAGCAACCTGCGCTGAGGATCTGCGCCTGCAGCTCCGCTACTCTGTCGAGATCGACCTCTTCGGTCGGGATTAAGCATGTTGGCGAAAGGAGGCAAACTTGCATATCGACCAGCCTGATCCTTGTCAGCAGGATCGGTTCATAAAGCGCCCTACCCAGCGGCAGGAGCGGCGATTACATGTCGACGGTCATTGAGAGGAGATACGTGCGCGGTGCTCCCAGGAAAAATGTTCCGAATGAAGCCACGCCGGACCAATAGGTCGCGCCGGTCACATTCTGAACGTTCGCGCGGAAAACCGTCTTCCTGCCGTTGATCGCCGTCGTGTAGCGGGCGCCGAGATCGAGCCGCGTCCAATCCGGGATCGACTGCTTGTTCGCGCTATCGATGAACTGCTTGCCCGTGTAAATGACTGCGCCATTCAAAGTGAGCCCCCTCATCCACGGGAGATCCCATTCGGCTCCAACATTGGCCTGTACGTTGGGAACCCCGATTGGCGTGTTGCCAACATTTGCCGCAACGGCTGTCTTCGTAAGGGTGCCATCCAGCAACGAAACGCCCCCGAGGAGCCGAACATCAGGCATGAGTTCGCCATATACGTTGAACTCGAGCCCTCGGACTTGCTGTTCGGCGGTCGCCGCGAAACGCCCGGCGGACAACTCACCGCTCGCCTTCGATATCTCGAATGCGCTGAAGGTGGTTGCGAACCGGCCGAAGTCCACCTTGATGCCGGCCTCGTACTGCTTGGCGATGTACGGTGCAAGCACTTCGCCGAAATTGGAAGCGGTCTGGGGCGCAACGTCACCCCGACTTAGACCTTCAATGTAGTTCGCGTACAGAGAGACGTTGTCCCGCGGCCGGATGACGAGACCGACCACAGGCGTGGTCGCGCTCTTGTCGTACGACGACGTGAGAGTTCCGACATTGGAGAGATAGTTGTTCGCCTCGATGCCCTGGCGCCGCACACCCAAAGTCAACAGCACGCGTTCATCGAGCACGGACAGGGTGTCAGCAATCGAGAGCCCCGTGAGTTCACTGTCCGAAAGCCGAGGGCGCCCGCTGACCTCGTTTGCGAACTGAGTAGGCGCCACTGTCGGATTATAGATATTCGAGGCGACCAGAGTGCCATTGGTCAACCGCCGGTACAGTGCATCATGATAGACCGAGGCCTGGAAGGCGACGGCATGATGGATGAAGCCGGTATCGAAGCGGGCGCGGACGCCGCCGTCATATGTGGTTCGATCAATGCTGAGACCGAAGAATTGGGGCATCGAGGTCGTGTCACCGCTCGTGTTGACGATCGTCGGGAGACCAAAGAATCGCTCGACGTTGGTTCGCGATCCGCCGACGTCGGCGAACAGCGTCACTTGATCGCTTAGATCGTATTCGTTTCGCAGCAGGGCAGATTGATCGTTGATGCGCGACCATTCCCAGGGCTGCGTCACGTTCAGTCGACCATCCGGCGCCTTTGGCACTTGCAGGCCGGAAGCCATGAGAAAGGGACGTGACGGAGCGTCGAAGCGATCGGTCTGGGCGATGAGGTAGAGCCAAGATCTGAACCGTTCGCCCTTATAGTCGAGGGCCAGCGATCCGACGCCCGTCGCTTCAGATTGCCGATCAATGGGCGTATCGCCGTCGCGCAGGCTGCCGCTGGCCCGCACGCCCCATTCCTTGCTGTCGCCGTATCGCCTGGCAACATCCCAGTGACCACCGAACCGTGAGGCCGAGCCATAGTCCACGGCGAAGCGAGTCAAATCCTCTCCTGCGCGCTTTGGCACAACGTTGATGACGCCGCCGACGCCGCCATTGGGCGCAATGCCCGACAGCGCGGCTGAGGGACCCTTGAGCACCTCAATGCGCTCGACGTAGTCCGTGAAGATGCGGTAGCTCGGCGCGATCCCGTAGAGCCCCTCGAAGGCGAACTCACCGTTGTTGCCTTCGTTGACCGGGAAGCCACGAATGTAGAAGGAATCGAGCAGGCCACCTGTTGGATGGGTACTTCGCACGGAAGGATCCAGGATCAAGGCACCCGCAGCCGTCGTTGCCTGTTGATCACGGATGAACTTGTCCGTGTAGCTCGTCACGTTGAACGGCGCCTTCATCGTGTCGGTGTTGCCGAGCAGTCCGAGCCGCCCGCCTTGAGCGACCTGGCCGCCTGCAAAGGCGGGCACCACACCGGATTGCGATGGCTTCGGTTGCCCCTCGGGGTGCGGAGCACCAGCCACCGCAGCGCGGCGTGACGTTGACTGGACCCGGACAGCACTTCGCTTGGCTGGTGCGCGACGGACCGACTGCTGCGTCGGAGCGTCGACCGTAACGGGTGGAAGGGAGTTGGCGTCCTGCGCTGTTTGAGATCGAGCGGGCGATTCCAACCAGCCTAGCAACGCCACCCCACTTAGCAGTTTCGCACCGAAGCGAACTGCCACCCGAACTTCACCTGCACGTCGCATTTCCAGAAAGTCCCTCATTAGCAGCACGTCGCCACGCGAGCTGACGCCGCGCTCGGCCAGCACCGACCATGGACCGAAGATCCGCTCTCCGCGTCCGTGCCCGGCCGATACATGTAGCTCGTGAATCAACTCATCCGCAGACTCGAACTCCGGACTTGGTTGCCTTCCATCGATCTGCAACGTCCGATTGCTGCGTCTGCATCGCCTCTTTAGAGAGACGTTATCGTGACCGCAACGCAAATGCGCGCGCAGCGACTTAGAATGTCTCGATCATCGACGACTCGAGTCGTCACCATGTTTGGAAAACTTCCAAAGCTGCTTTGGAAGATTCCAAATCAGCGTTGTTGAAACTTTGGAAGGTCGACTCGCGTCAGCGGCCATGCTTTCCTAGACGCAGCAACGCTCTGGATCTCGTCATGGACTGACCGTTGCGCGTCACCATTTCGCTCCTGTCGCTCTCATTGCGACGCCGTGCCGCAGCACAAGACGTGCCAATCAAAGGGAACGTCATGAGCTCTCGCGGTGGTTCGATGGGCCGCCGACTTTGTGCTTCCGCCAATAGCGACTACGGATCAATCAGGACGCCCGGGTTGAGTATGCACTGCGGATCCAGTTCCCGCTTGGCTGCCCGCAATGCGGCTGCGAAAAGTTCCGGCCGTTGCCGGTCGTACCACGGCCTGTGATCGCGGCCGACGGCATGATGATGGGTGATTGTGCCACCTGCCGCGATCAGCGCGTCGCTTGCCGCGTTCTTGATGGCCTGCCACTGCTCGAGAAGTCCGCCGTGGCGACCAAGAGCATGGAAGGTGAAATAGGGTGCAGGCCCGTCCGGGTAGAGGTGGGTGAAACGGCAAGTGACTTCACCCTTGACGCCAGTTGCTTCAAGAATGGCGCGCTCGGTCGCCCCTTTGACGTTGTCGTGAAAGCCTTCGAACTGATCCCAGGTGATGGCAGTCTCGAACGTATCGTTGATAAGGCCTGCGGGCGCTAGAAATTCGCGCGCATAGGGCATCCGAATGAATGCGTTGCGCCAGATGCCCGCCGCACCTTCCAGATGCGCGCCGCTCGCCTTTGCCGGCTCCGGCGTTCCCCGATGGTCGGTGCAGCATTCCAGCGCGCGCGCCATCCAGGCGTCCATCGGATGATCGCCCGATTCGAACGCGAGCACCATGATGGCAACGCTCCCATCGGCTGCACCGGTGTTGAAGGCCTCCTGCGGGTCCAGGATCCGGCAATTTGATGGATAGAGGCCCGCTTGCGCGACTGCACGCACGGCGCGCGCGGCATCGAAGAACGACGGAAAACGAACGGATGCGCCGGCGCGGAATTTGGGACGGGGCTGCAATCGCATCCAGGCGCGCGAAATCACACCCAAAATTCCTTCCGAGCCAATGAACATGCGGTCGGGACTGGGACCCGCACCCGACCCGGGAAGCCGGCGCGTTTCGACCACACCAGCTGGCGTCACGACGCGCAGGCTTTCGACGAAATCGTCGATGTGAGTGTGAAGGCTGGCGAAATGGCCGCCCGATCGTGTCGCAATCCAGCCGCCGAGAGTCGAATATTCAAAGCTTTGCGGGAAGTGCCGCAACGTGAAGCCGTTGGGCTTGAGCTGCTTTTCCAAAGATGGGCCATAGGTGCCGGCTTCAATCAATGCCGCGCGAGATACCGGATCCACTTCGACGACTTTAGCGAGATTGCGCAGGTCGAGGGTAACGGCAGCTTTATGCTTGATGCCGTCAACGCGCGGCTCGACTCCGCCGCAGACACTGGATCCGCCCCCGAAAGGCGTCAGCGAAGCGCCGACAGAACCTGCCCAGTCCATCACGGCCGCAATCTCCGCCTCATTACGTGGATAGGCCACGACGTCGGGCGCACAATCGTAGTTGCCGAGCATCGCTCTGACATAATCCGGATATGACTTGCCATAGGTATGCGCGGCGCGATCGTAGCGTTCCGCCGTACAGAAGGGGGACAGCGAAGCAGGCGGCAGCACGCGCGGCTCCCGCAGCGAGAGGTCTTCAAGGCGCGGGACTGCGATCGTATCGAACTCGCCAGTTCCAAATTTCGCATGATAGCGGCCGAGAACAAACTTTCGCTCCTCTGCGCTCATGCCTTCTCCTTCGCGGCCCCACCCGTAATATTTCAGCCTTGCGTCATCCATGAGGGGTCCTCCCGGTTCTTTTCGAGAGTTTCTGAGATCGAAGAGAAACTTCTGAACCACGGGGCCGCTCAAGGCGACCTCGCTCGATCGCAACAATACGCTTCCAAGGCAGAACGTGAAAGAGCACGCCGATGACGAGGCTTCGTCTCAGCGTCGGGTCAAACCGCTGCCCGCACTACTTCAACAAATGCCGATTTGCTTAGGGTGCAAACTTGGGCCTGTGAACCGTCCCTACGCTCGAAAGCAATCGTCAAGCTTCCATGCAGGATCTCGATGCCAATGCAAAAAACTCAGCGGGCATCCAGAACTTGAACGACTTCATACAGATGGGGATCGATTTCGTCGGTCAGGTCATCAAACTTACCCCACGCCTTGCGAAAGTCCGGTGATTGGTGTGCGGACTGCAGGAGTTGGCGGTTTTGCCATTGGATGTAGTTGACGATGCGCCGGCCGTCGAGGCTTCGATGTAAGCTGATTGAGACAAAGCCCGGCTGGCGCGCCATGAATCGTGCTCGATCGGTCATCAGCGAGAGTGCCTCATCCTGCTTTCCCGGATCGGCTTCGACTACGGTGATCTGGGTAACGATCTGATTGCCTGTTTGAATATGGGTCATGAAACCCGTCCTTCTCAACTGGGCTCAGGTTCCCCTCTTGAGCTTCCTCCGCTTCCAGTGGTGCTCATTCGAAGGATTGAACTTCCGAACACGGTAACAGTTCAAATCGCGCATCATCGCAATCCATAGAGGACCATCGCATGCGGCCACGGGCATTGTTCGAGGAGCAGCAACGCATAGCTCGATCAGCTGGAGCCCATTGATAGGACGACCCGCGGCCCGTCTTCATCTCCCGCCAGAAGCGCGGCGGGCCGCGCCAGCTTCGCGCCAGCTTCGCACCATAAACGATCTCGATGGGATGCTACGGTCGCGCTCGGTGGACTCCACCAGCATTAGCTGAACGCGAACTGACGAAACGAGAAGGCAAGTGCGACGGACGCCCCCTTCCCGCATGACAGAGAGTCGGCGAGCAATCTGACGTTGTCCACCTTTTTCAGGTAAGCTTATGAATCGTCAAGAGCGCCGGGCCACGGCCAAACAATCCCAAAAGGTCGCTCCGCAAAATTTGGAGGCCGCGAAACGAAGTTTGGAGGCCGCGAAACAGGGCAAATTGCTGTTTGATCTCGGCCGGTATGCCGAAGCCCTGGAATGCTTCAACGAATTCGATAGGCTCAATCCAAATATCGCACCTCTGTATCAAACGCGCGGCCTTTGCCTCCAACGGTTGGGCCGGTTCGAGGAAGCGCAGGCCGACTTCGAGAGGTCCATTGCGCTGAACCCTTGCGAGGCTGAGACCCACAAGAACCTCAGCACGCTTCATTCGAGATTTGGCCGGATGGAGCAGGCATTAGCGAGCATCGATCGCGCGCTCGAACTTCGTCCGAATTTTTCCGCAGCGCTGAACGAAAAGGCACGGGCGTTGTGGAGCCTGCAATTGCTGGATGAAGCTTTTGCAGCCTTTCGCAAATCGCTGGCGGTCGACCCGCACAATGCGGACACGATCTGGAATCTCGCGCTGCTTCAGCTGCTGACCGGAGACTTTGAGCGGGGCTGGTTGGGACGCGAGGCCCGTTGGAAAGCATCGTCTCTCGGCCTCGCCGGTCGCGGCTTTCCCCAACCCCTTTGGCTTCGTGATCAGCCGCTCGAAGGCATGACCATATTGCTTTATGCCGACGAGGGATTGGGCGATGCAATCCAGTTTGCGCGCTATGTGCCCATCGTGGCCGCGCTCGGGGCTCAAGTCATCCTGGAGGTCCAGCCTCCGATCCAGAAGCTCTTGGGTGGCATCACTGGAGTCGCAACATGTATCGACCGAACGTCTTCGACGTCGCTGTCGTTCGACCTGCACTGTCCTCTTGGAAGCCTGCCGCTGGCGTTCGGGACGCGGCTCGATACGATGCCGTTCGCGGATCCGTACCTTCCTGCGCCTCCGGCGGCGCGCGTGAAGGCTTGGGAAGGCCGGCTTGGCCCCCGCAATCGCTTCCGCGTCGGTCTCGTCTGGTCGGGGAATCCGGATCACAAGAACGATCACAATCGATCGATGGCACTGCGCACGCTTGCGCATCTCCTGGATTGCGACGTCCAGTTCGTCAGCCTGCAAAAAGGCGTCCGGGATCAGGATCAGGCCGTCCTCGGCGAACGTCCTGACATCGTCGACCTGACGGACCAGATCAAGGATTTCACCGACACAGCGGCGCTGGTTTCCTGTCTCGATCTGGTGATCTCGGTCGACACCAGCGTCGTTCACCTTGCCGGCGCGCTGGGCGTCCCCGTCTGGACGATGTTGCCTTTCAACCCGGATTGGCGCTGGCTGCTCAACCGCGACGACAGTCCGTGGTATTCGTCCATGAAGCTGTTCAGGCAACCAAAGAGAGGTGACTGGGCCAGCGTCGTGGACTGCGTTCGCCTCGAACTCGAGGGCCTGGTTTCCGCGTGGCGGCCGGACACACGGCAGCACCAGAGCAAGGCCTCCTCCCCCGCACCACAGGATGCGCTCCTCTCGAATTCCCTCGGCTATCAGCACTGGCAACTCGGGCGCATGGACGAGGCTGTGCTGCATTTCCAGCGGGCGCTGAAGCTCTATCCGCAATATCTGGAGGCAGCGAACAATTGCGGCAAGCTGCTGCTTGATCTCGGCCGGCATGCGGAAGCCCTGGAATGCTTCAACGCGGCCGAGAAACTGAATCCAAATTCCGCAGTTCTGTATCAAATGCGCGGCGTTTGCCTCCAGGACGCGAACCGGTTCGAGGAAGCGCAGGCCGACTACGAGAAGTCCATCGCACTGGACTCCGGCCTGCCGGAGACGCACAACAACCTCGGCTTGCTTCATTCGAGACTTGGCCGGACGGAGCAGGCACTGGCGAGCATCGATCGCGCGCTCGAACTTCGTCCGGATTTTGCCGCAGCGCTTTCCAACAAGGCATGGATATTGTTGGATCTGCAATTGCTGGATGAAGCCTTCGCGACGTTTCACAGATCCCTGGCGATCGAACCAGACCGTGCGCCGACGATTTTCAATTTCGCGCTGCTTCAGCTGCTGACCGGAGACTTTGAGCGGGGCTGGTTGGGACGCGAAGCTCGTTGGAAAGCGTCGTCTCTGGGCCTCGCCGGTCACAGTTTTTCCCGCCCCCTTTGGCTTGGTGACCAGCCGATCGAAGGCAAGACCATATTGCTTCATGCTGACGAGGGATTGGGCGACTCGGTTCAGTTTGCGCGCTACGTGCCCATGGTGGCCGCGCTCGGGGCTCAAGTCATCCTGGAGGTCCAGCCTCCGATCCAGCGGCTCCTGGCTGGGGTGCCCGGCGTCGCAACGTGTACCGTCCGATCGTCTACAACGTCGCTGGCGTTCGACCTGCACTGTCCTCTTGGAAGCCTGCCGCTGGCGTTCGGGACGCGGCTCGATACGATCCCATTCGCTGAGCCGTACCTTCCTGCGCCTCCGGCGGGGTGCGTCAAGACGTGGGAAGACCGGCTTGAAGACCGGCTTGGCCCCCGCAATCGCTTCCGCGTCGGTCTCGTCTGGTCGGGGAATCCGGATCACAAGAACGATCACAATCGATCGATGGCACTGCACGCGCTTGCTCCTCTGCTGGATTGCGACGTCCAGTTCGTCAGCCTGCAAAAAGGCGTTCGGGATCAGGACCGGGCCTTCCTCGGCGAACGTCCTGATATCGTCGACCTGACGGAACAGCTCGCGGATTTCAGCGATACGGCGGCGCTGGTTTGCTGCCTCGATCTGGTGATCTCGGTCGACACCAGCGTCGTTCACCTTGCCGGCGCGATGGGCGCTCCTGTCTGGACGATGTTGCCTTTCAACCCGGATTGGCGCTGGCTGCTCAACCGCGACGACAGTCCGTGGTATCGATCAATGAGGCTCTTCAGGCAGCCAAAGCGAGGCGACTGGGCCAGCGTCGTGGACTGCGTTCGCCGCGAACTGGAGGAACTGGTTTCCGCATGGCGGCCGGACGCACGGCAGCACCAGAGCAAGGCGTTGTCCTCCATACCACAGGACGCGCTCCTCTCGAATTCCCTCGGCTATCAGCACTGGCAACTCGGGCGCATGGACGAGGCTGTGCTGCATTTCCAGCGGGCGCTGAAGCTCTATCCGCAATATCTGGAGGCAGCGATTAACTGCGGCAGGCTGCTGCTCGAACTCGGCCGGTATGTGGAAGCCCTGGAATGCTTCAACGCGGCCGAGAAACTGAATCCAAATTCCGCGGCTCTGTATCAAACACGCGGCATGTGCCTCCAGGAGGCGAACCGGCTCGAGGAAGCGGAGGCCGACTACAAGAAGTCCATTGCGCTCGACCCCGGCCTGGCGGAAACGCACAGCAACCTTGGCACACTCCAGTCGAAATTGGGCCGGGCGGAGCAGGCACTAGCGAGCATCGATCGCGCGCTCGAACTTCGGCCGGATTTTACCGAAGCGCTTTCCAACAAGGCATGGATATTGTTGGAACTGCAATTGCTGGATGAAGCCTTCGCGACCCTCGACAGATCCCTGGCGATCGAACCAGACCGTGCGCTGACGATTTTCAATTTCGCGCTGCTTCAGCTGCTGACCGGAGATTTGGAGCGGGGCTGGCCGGGACGCGAGGCCCGTGCGTCTCTTGGCGCCATCACGCGCGGTTTTTCCAGCCCCGCCTGGCTTGGTGACCAGCCGATCGAAGGCAAGAGTATACTACTTTATTGCGACGAGGGATTGGGCGACTCAATCCAGTTCGCGCGCTATGTGCCCATGGTGGCCGCGCTCGGGGCTCGAGTCATCCTGGCGGTCCAGCCTCCAATCCAGAAGCTCTTGAGTGGTATCCCCGGAATCGCAACCTGTGTCGCCGACCTGTCCGGAACGTGGCTTGAGTTCGACCTGCACTGTGCTCTTGGAAGCCTGCCGCTGGCGTTCAGGACGCGGCTCGATACGATCCCGTTCGCGGAGCGGTACCTTCCTGCGTCCCCGGCGGCGCGCGTCAAGACGTGGGAAGACCGGCTTGAAGACCGACTTGGCCCCCGCAATCGCTTCCGCGTCGGTCTTGTCTGGTCAGGGAATCCGGATCACAAGAACGATCACAACCGATCGATGGCACTGCGCACGCTTGCGCCTCTCCTGGATTGCGACGTCCAGTTCGTCAGCCTGCAAAAAGGCATCCGGGATCAGGACCGGGCCTTCCTAAGCGAACGTCCTGACATCATCGATCTGACGGACCAGATCAAGGATTTCACCGACACAGCGGCGCTGGTTTCCTGTCTCGATCTGGTGATCTCGGTCGACACCAGCGTCATTCACCTCACCGGCGCGCTGGGCATTCCCGTCTGGACGATGGTGCCATTCAGCCCGGATTGGCGCTGGATGCTCAACCGCGACGACAGCCCGTGGTATCAGTCAATGAGGCTCTTCAGGCAGCCAAAGAGAGGCGACTGGGCCAGCGTCGTGGACAACATTCGCCGCGAGCTGGAGGGTCTGGTTTCCGCATGGCGGCCAAGGCAAGAGCCGACTTTGCTCCTGCCCGCCGAGTGAAAATCGAACTGAGCCGAGTTGACCCGCCTGATCCGGCGAAATCGAGCGGCGGCGGTCGTCCGCCTGACCGATGTGGAAGCGGCGAACTGCAACCTTCCTGTAATAGACCTTGAAGTCAAAGACCATGGGTCGCCTTCGGAAGGCACCAGAAGCATCTTGCGTTGTACGGCAATTGTAGGAAATCGAACAAATCCGAGCCAGATTCACCCCGGAGATGCACGACAAGCTCATGTATCTAAAGGGGAAATTGCGATGGAGCGGGTGAAGCGCTCCGACGCAAATATTTCTGACGACGTTCCTTTGTAAAATCAATTACTTACAACGAATGGCTAATTATCTTGTTGGACGCTTTGTTGGACGTTTTATTGGACACTTCTGCGCGGCTCAAAGTTGTCTCGCTGCCGCTCGAAAGTCGTTTCTGACCCTACGGAAAACCATGAAGTATTGGCGGTAGCGCCTGTATTAGCAAAACAGCGCTTCCGCCCAACACGCTGGCTCCCACGATGAGCAAGGACAGGACGCGCTCCCGAAGTATCCCGTTGCTCGCGACGTCGTTCGAATTTTGCATCCGTGCACCCGCTTTTTTCGTGCGACGAAAGCGTCATAGACTGAGTCGGGGGATCGGCAAGCGCCGAAATTTGCCGGAAAATTAACTCGTGATTCACCGACTCGGGCACCTGGGCCTAGCTGTTGTTTGCTCAAGTCGCAGTTGGCCCAGACGTTTGCGTTTGATCTTGAGAGCTTTCGCCGGTGCGGGGACCCTTCTCCGTCGAGGACGGTTCGAAGAACGCTTTCGCCTTTCGATGATTTTTGGCAGAGCGGCGGGCCTGTACGGACCGAAACTCGTGTAGTTGCTAGTTGCGCACCGATTTCATCGCGAGCCGATCATAGACCGTCTCGTGAAGTTGCGCAGTGTCTGGCACGGCGCGGACCGCTTTCGACCAATGGAGGCGGCCCTACTCGTCTTTGGGGTCCTCGGAGCGCTTGAGAAGTTTCAGGGAGCGCCTGATTTGTTCCTTTGAGTGCTCCACCAGTTCACGCGTGTAATCGTTCCCCCGAGACAGCCGTTCAAGCATCGAGCCGACCTGGTGTTCAATCCGTTCTTTTTGCCTGTCAGTCATGGGCTTATCCCGCGTCCGACGAGCAATTAATGCACGTTCAAAATTCTGGTTCCTCGAATGGAGACTGCTAAATTATTCCGGACGGTCCCGAATGATCCGATACACCCGCTCGCGCTCCAACAGTTCCAGTTGCGCGGCCATGTGGTGCCATTGCTGAGCGGCTTGGATGTAGAAGTACCGCGTGATCGGGTTGGCCTTCTTGGCCAGTTCCGCGCACTTTATGGCTCTCGCTCGCATCTCTACGGCTTGCATGGGGGAATAATGTCCTAAGCGAGCCGGGGGCGCATTCAACTAGGTGAATTCTACGCTCAGGTGACAACTCGGGGGGGCCTGGGCTGAAATGACTGATCGAAGCTGGGGACGGCCTTTCGACGCCCCAATCAAGGTGGACGGCCGCAAGCTGGTCACCCCGCGCGATGCCGGTCAGTACATCGCGAAGCTCCCCAAGGCCGTGCACGACGCGCCGGAGTGGCAAGCCGCGACGGAAGCGCTGATCCTGGTAGCGGAGAAAGGTGGACCGTCGATGCTCGCTCGCATTGGCATTATGCGAGCCTTGAACCGAGGCCGGCCCAGTCCGGCACGGGACCGCGACGGAAGCCGGCGAGGAGGTACAGGCTCGTGAGATAGGGCCGCCAGCGAGTCTCGGCGTCAAGTACCGACGGAGCTTCTGGGCTACTCCGAGTGCGCGCATCCCTTTGCCGCTCTTTGGCGGTACGATGGATTTGCGCGCGGCGGTGCGCATAGGGAGGGACGGCTCTGGTGTGTCTCCAGCCTCGCGCGCCGGAGCCGTTCTCGTTTGCAGGATCGGACTGACCCGGGCGGGAGTACCCATAGGTCGCGAGGAAGCGTGAAATCCCCCGTCGTGAAGCGATCCATTGTCATCGGCGGCCACAAGACCAGTGTCAGCCTGGAAGAGGCATTCTGGACGAGCCTAAAGGAGATCGCCAGCCGGCGCGACATGACGCTGTCGGATCTGGTTGCTGAGATCGACCGCAACCGCCGGCAAGATAATCTATCGTCCGCGATACGCATCTTCGTCCTCGAATACTTCAAGAGCCGCGCCGCGGCACTCCGGCAAGAATGAAGGCCCGCCAGTGTGAACCGGCGGGCCTCGATCTCTAGATGGGTGGTTTAAGACCTGGCGAATTTAACCATTCATCAATACGGGCGATGATGTCGGCCTCGTGGGCTTTCCTCAATAGGCCTTCACGTTCCTTGCCCGGTGGTAGTTGCTTTGCCTTTTCTCTTGCTAGCCGGGCTTCCTTGATCAGACGTTCTCCCAGCGCTTTGTCCGGTTTGAACCGAAGGCGTTTCACGATCTCCTCCCGTCATGAAATTCGCTCCACCCTAAAACGCTTTGGAAGCGCAGACGTTCGGCGAGTTCCATTCTCGGAACGCGCGCATTTTCGGTCATATGCACCGTAAGTTGCGGATGATTACGATTGAAGGTATTATCCGCTGGCTTTTGGAACCCAAGATTTTCAGTAATTCGGATTAATGAAATGATTGCTCAGAAGACCGACAAAGTCGTCGTGGGCGCCCGTTTCCAGTTGAGTAAGCTTGGTGCTCTTCGGTGCCCCGAAAGGCCCGCACCGGCGGGCCTTTGTCGTTTTGGCGACACGCTCAGCGCACCGCTCTCAATCGCGGCTTTTGAAGCGAATCGGCTCGTTTGCGCGCAGCTCTAATCCCATGATATCTAGCCTTTTTTGGCCAATCTGGCCATCAAGGCAGGGATTTTGCGTTCCCCCCCTTTCACCGCCCTGACGCTATGATGATGGCGACGAGTGGCGAGAGCGTTATCGGTACCGCCATAGCTATGGCTATTGCGGTCCACGTTGGGACCATGGTTGGCGCCGCGGTCGGGAGGATGACAACGAGCAATGAGCCGCCGGGGGATTCCGGCGGCACCCTCACAGGACACTGGCCTGTTTTAACCCCTAGTGGCCTAAGTTGAATCCGGCAGTGTCCTAATTCGCTTGTTCATTGTCCGTCCGGTTCACTTGAGATTGATCAGCGGTTGTCAGGACAGCGTCAGCGTGACGCCCTACCCTCCAGAAGAACTTGGTGTGTAGCTGGCTGGCGGGCACGACCGTGAGGCGCGATAGCTTCTATTTTATCTTTGCGCTAGCGTGGATGATGGTGGTGATCGGCTGGCTGCTTTTTGTGACGCTCGCTGAATAAGAAAGGTCGCCTCAGTTGGCGGCCTCTTTCATTCCGCGCGCTTACTAGAGCCGCTGACCGCAGCCGACGCAGCGCAACCTCGCAACGCTTTTCACACCCACGACCATACTCGGCCGCGGTGGCAGTGTCCTCGCGCGGTTGGATCAAAGAGCCCCGAACTGTGACAGCGGACCATCAGGCTTCCCTATACGGAATAGCGAGGTTTTCGCAGATCGAGGCGAACACCTTTGTTGTCTCGGCGTCCTCGAAGCAAAAATGCGTTCCTTTGTCACCACGCTCGATCCACCAGTCCGCCTTGTTACCTCTTGAAATGCGGGATGCCTCTCCGCGTAGCTGATCTAGTTGCCTTCCGTATGCGTTCACCGTCACACAATTTTTCATTTGAATGCTCATTAAGTCGTCCAGAAGCAGATTGGCCGATCAGGGCTGGCGTTCTTCTCGGGCTCTCGTCTTTTGTCGTTGGGACTTCCAACGTCAATGTTGTGGATCTCAGGCTCAAGGCAGATGAACTGGATGTTGCGATAGAATTTAACGTCGGCGATTTTGTATTTTATGTCACCGCCAACAGGGTATGAAGCAAGACTCATGCAGGTATCCTTCCAGTAATCCCGATCATCATGGATGGTATGGTCGAGATCGTGCTGCCGAACGTACTCGGCAACTTCGTCTCTGCCATCCCAATAGTTGTACCCGCGAAGGCTCTCGGCCTCGACCGCGTTCTTACATTCGTAGCAGCCATAAAGATCACGGTTGTCCGGATTGGTTCGGGTATGAATCGTGAGCCACTTGCCCGGAGCGAGTCGGTTATCGTGGAAGTCAAGTGGATCGGCATGAGCCGACGCCGTCATTGCGAGCACGAGGCCAGCGATTGTAAGTAGCTTTTTCAATTTAGTTCCCTGTTGTGCCCCTTGAGACTTCATTGTGTGGCCACATGCGCCACACGGTTGACAGCTTCAACCGATGTCACCGCTTGCTAACGGTGACTTTTAAATCCGCAACTCGATCCTTTTCGAGATCGTAAGTGCAGATGATGTGCATGGTGGTGTCGACCTCGAAATCGACGCCAATGGGTGCCATCTTCGACGAGTAGTCGGCAAAGTAGTCTGTGACGATGACGCCGGTCGGTGCCGAGTGCAAAGCCGTGGTCGTTTCGTGCCCGAAGATGGGGAACGGCACGCGCTGCCATCGGCCAAGGATTGAGAACGTCGCGGGTTGCGCCTCATAGGCAGCGCGACAACCGTTGCCGAGATCGTCGCCCTTCCATGACGCAATCACGGCGGCGTTGTCTTCGCATGCGCGCCAATTGCCGCGCTTGCACGTCGGCTCTGGAGTGGCGGCCTTCTCGACCGGCTTCATCGGCCTCTTGATGCCAATAGCTTCGCCCTCCTTGGCTTCGCGTTCTGCCTTCTCGGCATCGACTCGCCAATGATCAGCTCGCCAATCAGGCGTGGCCGCAGTGCTGATTTGCTTTGGTGTTGGTATGGTGTGCCCGCCGTCTTTAAATCCGCCGTAGGCCAACAGGCCAAGCACACACAGTCCACCGATATGTCCACTCTTCATGTTATGAGTCCTGCCACTTCACGCGGTGGCACGAGTCCGTGCCGCTTTGCTAGCGCGTCGGCTGTTAGCCGGATAGTTTCGATTGCGTCGGCGTGTGATAGCGGCGCGTTTGCCGGTGCGCTTTGCAGCCTGCAGCGCGAGCTCTTCGAGCAACTGCAAAATCTGGCGACTCGCTCCAAGCATGGGGTTGACGTAGAGCCTTCCATCGCGGAAGCCCGCGCCATTCACCGAAACCATGCCGTTGTCATACATCACAACCTTGATCGTCAGTTCTAGCCCTTTGTCCTTGGGAGTCCTGTCGATATTCTTCGCCAGGCGGCGAATGAACTTTACAGAGTTAGCCATTTTCCTGTTTATGTTTGAGTTACGAGTCCTGAAACTTCGCGCGCGCGGGAAACCAATCGACGTAGTGGGCAACGCGACCCCGGACCAGTTGCGCCGCTTCGTTGGCTGTGTCCAAGCACGTGAACTGCAGCGCGGCGGCAGCGCGGGTCGGTGACAAAAGCTATTCGTTTGATTTGCGCGCGAGATGCAAGATCCCAACACCATCACCCGGTTGCGGGCCAACATTGCAACTTAAGGAGGCACTAGGCAGAAAGTCTTGTTGTTGTCTGCCAATGATTTGCTTTTTTTGAGCCTTCAGGGGGCGGGCCGGGAATGCTTCCGGGCGGGCGGGAAGGTTTCCTTTTTGGGACTGCGAGCCGTTGATGGGTAGGAGTCCTACTTTCCTGCCGGGATCGCCGACAAGTCCGTTTCGCTGTGCTAGCTCTGGTACCTCTCGCCAAGGCGACCCAGACAGAGCCGGCAAGGGCCACGATGTGCAGTAGCTCGCGGCCGATCTGAGCCAAGAGGAATAGATAATTTGCGAGGTGCTTACGTCGGCGTTTTGATGGCGGAATGCGCAAGCCTGTCCGACGTGAGAACTGCACACCGCCCGGTCACCGCCCGATCAAGATTACCTTCGGCGACATGCGCGACATGGGCGTGCGCGGCGTCCTGGTTTATTGCGCCGACTATCGTTGCAGCCACAACGTGGCCTTGAGCGCCGATCGCTGGCCCGACGAGGTGCGCCTGTCCGATGTCGAACCGCGCTTTACCTGCAGCGTCTGCGGGCGCCGCGGTGCGGACATCCGCCCGGACTTTCAATTGGAACAAGCCAACGATCTCTGCGATGGGTTACCGATGAGGCTCTGTCCGCGCCGGAGCGGCACGTGCTGGCGGCGCACATGGAGGTTGAGGAACAGCGATGAGCCTGAAACGACTAATGGCGATCGTCGTGACAACCTTGTTGGGGGCGGTAATAGGTCTAGTGTTCGGTTTTCTGCACTCGGGCCTTGTTGGCGTGAGCCTGGGTTTTTACTACTGGATCACTTATCCAGTGGACTCCTTTCCGTGGCCGATCCTTGGAGGACTGGTCGGCGGTCTAGCATCGCTGGCTTTGCATCTTTGGCTTCCGGAAAAGGGGACAACTTCAAAATGAAATTCGTCCCGGCCCGACCCTTCTCCAATCCCGATATCGCAGCGCGCAAGCTGGTCGAGCTCGCCTCCAGCATCGAAGCCGTCCAGGACGGCCGTATCCATATCGAGAAGATCAACGCGCCATTTCTCTACAGCCTGAAGGCCAGCGGCGAGGAGTTCGGCGCCGGCATCAAGCTAGCGGTCGAGCGTGGCTGGCTCGAGCTGCATGAATCCGGGACATATGTGAGGCTCCTCAAGGGCGGCGAAGCCCTGCTGTCGCGCTGATGGGGTGGTCCGCCGCATTCGATGCTCTGGGGCGGCGGAAATGGCAAAGCGCGAAACCGGCTGGCGCGGCAAGTTTGACGATCCGATAGAATTGCCGGACGGCCGAGTAGAGTTACATAGCCTTCCTGTGCTTTTTGGTCGCTTTCGCACCCAAGCTCCTCGCGTAAGACGAGCCTGGCTGTTGGTTTGAAAAACCCCAGCCCGAACGATGACCAGCGATAGCTCCTGTACCGCCTGGACCAGGCGAATCATAATATCCCCCGCCAAAGCCGCCACCCGAACCTGCACCGCCACCGATGCCACCACCAGCACTGCCGGCACCAGTTCCCGCACCACCACCCATGCCTCCACCACCCATGCCCTGGGCAAAGACCTGAGCGAGTACGAGCAGAATGAGCAGCAGCGCCGTTAGAAACACGCCTAGCACCACGAAATTGATCACGGGCCTGATCATTTGTGATCTCCTGGTTCTTCGTTCTTGCTCGGCTTGCCTTGCAAGAAACACCAACACTCGGGGGGCCTAGATCATCCGGGGCGTTCGCATGACAAAGGCGACAGATTCTGACACTGAGGTTGGAAACAAGCTGCACGAGAACGGCACCTATGTGCGGCTGCTGAAGGAAGGCGGCCAATGAAGCATAGCCAATGACCGATCGAGGCTGGGGGCGGCCTTTCGATGATCCGATAGAAGTTGGCAGGCGCAAGCTGGTCACGCTGCGCGATGCCGGCAAGTACTTCGCCGCGCTGCCCAAGGCCGTGCACGACGCGCCGGCGTGGCAGGCTGCCATGGAAGCGCTGATCCTGGTGGCAGAGCAAGGCGGCCCGACGATGCTCGCCCGGATCGGCATCATGCGCGCCTTGAACCGGCATTACGCGTTCAATCCGAAGAGAAAAGAACCGCATTGGGGCCGGCGCAAACTGAAGAGGGATCAATGACCGTCTTCATCTATGTCAACACGGCCAAGCGGTAGGCGATGCCGACCACATCAAGGTCTTCGCCAACGTCGACGCCGCAGAAAAATGGTTCGAGGAGAACGACCCTGAAGGTGTAGCGTTCGAGTATGAGGTTCTGGAGTGAGGGCCTGCCATGAGGAAGATTGCTATCGCGGCATTCGTGGTTCTTTGTCTCGTGGTTGTCTACGCGGCCGTTGATTTGCGCCACGACCACAACCAGATCAAACAAATTCGGGAAGAATGCCGACAGGCCCACAGTGAAAGGATCAAAATGGCGGAATGCGTGCTCGACTCGACGCTTCGGCGCGGACGGCAACCGCAACTGCCGTAATGAAGGCCCGCCAGCGTGAACCGGAGGGCCTTTGTTGTTACCGCTTCAGCCGTCGGCAATGCCGGGGGTCATTCTTAGAGGCGGAAGTAAACCCACGATGAGCTCTCAACGGCAGTGGAGTGGCGTATGCGTAAGGCTCCCTCGATCATCCCAACCGATCGGCTCGACCGGGACATGTACCTGGTGCTGGAGGATTTCAGCGGCGGCCCAGCGTGGCGGGAGACGGACGAAGACCGGACCGACTACCTGATCCTGATCAATGACCTCCTTAATGGCCAGTATGACCACCCCTTACGTGTCGTCGCCTTCAATCCGCTGGAGGGCTGGTCGCGCGATGCCACCGAGGATGTAGCCCGGGAGCTGGAGCGGTGGGTCGCCGAAGGGCACGAGGTCACCGATCCGGTGCGGGAGTTCATCGAGCGCTTCACCGGCCGGCCGATTGGCGTTGCTGCCGCTGCGGGAGTTCTGAGACCCGCAATTCGGCTCTATTGCCGCACGCCTGCCTGTTTGTGAGAAACTCCCTTGGCTTGCAAACTTGCCGGGTCGAAACCTGAAGGGGTGCCTAGCCTTGTCTCAAGGGAGAAGGGCGATGCGTCTCTGCAAATGTATCCTTGGGGGTGATCATTGCATGCGCCGCCAGCGATTGCTTCTATGATCCCTTGGCCTTGAATTGATCGAGCTGGGCGACCCTGCCTTGCGGAAAAATTGTGCCTTTCGGGCACCACTTGCCTCTCTTTTTTGGCCTCGTCCCTTCTAACCTCGCGACTCAGGTATGGGTGATGAACATGGCCGGTAAAGCGAGGTAGCGCGATGCTCCTTTTTTTTCTGCTCACGCCTTGGATCCTCCTCAAAGTCTTCACATCCGCCTCGCAGGCGCGCTGGCTCTGACCGTTTGGAGACGATTTGCGAGATCTGCCGCTTCGTTTGCGCAAGACGAACCTGGAGCGACTATTGGCGCGCCGGCCCGACGGCATCACCGTGGCGCCTTTCGAGCGCGGGGAGATCGGGCCGGATCTCTTCCGGGCAGCCTGCCGCATGGGCCTTGAGGGTCTCGTCTCGAAGCACCGCGATCGGCCGTACCGCGGAGGACGCCAAAAGTTTTGGATCAAGATGCTATGGGGCGGGGCGGACGGCGAGGGTTTGTGGCACGCTCGGCGCTCTGTCCAAAGACACCAAAGGAGCGCCACATGTCGCAACCTTTTGAGGCGAGCAGATCCCTCACCGCCCTCGAGCAGGATAGCACGATCATCGCCGTAATCGAGATGGCTCAATCGAAGTGGTTGGCAGCCGCGGTTGTTCCTGGCATCAAACGCCAGCCGCTCAAAAGGCTCGATGCGGATGCGGAGTCGCTGTTGAAGCTCTTGCATCGTTGGCGCAAGGAGGCTGACCAGGCCGGGCAT
>NZ_AXAS01000018.1 GCF_000472925.1 Bradyrhizobium sp. Ec3.3 | reverse complement strand
CATCCGGGCTTCTGTAACGGGCCCTGGTTAGTCAATCCCTTTTTGCGTCATCCACTCGCCAGGAACCTGCTTCTGTACGGGATCGGCGCTGTGGCCGTCGCCTGATGGGNTTCTAGAGAGGAGCAGGTCGGCCAATCTACGGAACGCGTGATCACATCGGGGATGCGTCGACAACCCGGATGACGGCCTGACCTGATCCATCGTCCCGGCGAAGGGACTCCGCTTCGGGAAGGCTGGTGTCCTGACCCGCCCGAAACCTTTGTTCGCTCCTCTGCTAAGCCGCGGCGGCGGTTGCCTTGGCGGCCGGATTGAAGGGCACGTTGTCCTTGAGCATGCGGAGCATGATCACGGCGAGCTTGCGTGCCAGCGCCACTTTGGCCTTGCTCATGCCGGCGCGCCTGGCGATCCGCATCGCCCAGCTCTTGAGCTGCGCACAGCCCTTGATCGGCTTGGTCAGGATGATGTGGGCGGCCTCATAGAGCGCCTCGCGCACGGAAGCGTCGCCATTTTTGCTGATGCGGCCGGAGTAGTCGGTCTCGCCTGACTGGTGCTTCTTCGGTGTCAATCCGAAGAGTGGGCCCGCTCGCTTCGACGAGGTGAAGCGGGTGGGATCATCGATGGCGCTGGCATAAGTCAGCGAAATGATCGGTCCCACGGCCGGCGTCGACATCAACAGCCGAGCCTTGGCATCCAAGAGAGACATCGCCCGGACCCGCTTCTCAAAGCCGTTGAACTCGCGCAGCAGAATCATGTGAACCGCGAGTGTTGCTGCGGCGATCGCCTCGAGGGCCGGATGGCCGGCCACCAGCTCGCCAATCCGGGTTGCAAAACTGCGCTTCGTCGTCTTGCCGACCTTCAGCCCGAAGCCACGCAAGATCCCGCGCAAGCTGTTCTCGACGTCCTGAAGCTTGGCCTGGATCAGCTTGCGCGCCGTCAACATCGCGCGGATCTCCTGTGCACTCATCGACTTACAATGCACCGGCCGGAACCAGCCGAGCCGCATCAATTGCGCGATGTTGCGGGCATCATTGCGATCCGACTTCACCGGCATCGCCTTGAAGGCGTCGCTCGCGTGGCGCGTCTCCAGAAGCTCGACCGCAAGCCCTGCCTGCTTCATCGCCGCGTAAAGCCACTGCGACAGCGGTCCTGCCTCCAGTCCGATCCTGGCAAGACCGAACCCAAGCGAACGGAACCAGTCGATCAGCGCCTCCGGTTCGCTCGCCACCTTGGCCTCCCGAACGATCTTGCCGTTCGCATCGACAACGCACATGCTGGAGCATTCCAATGACACGTCGATTCCGGCATAATAGTCCATGGTCGTCTCTCCTCGATGCTTGGAGCGAGGCTTAGGCCCTGACTCCGCTACACCATCAATGTGAGGGACGACCGCTTGCCTTTCCAACCAAGCCGCGCGACGCGCGCACCAAACAGCGCCGTAGCGAGCGCGGCTTGCGGGGCAGGAACGCCTCTCGGGAGCCCGTTACCCCATCTACGGGACGCCTACTGCGTCTTCGCGACCTTGGGCGGCTGGGGGACGGTGATGAAGCTGGTGGCTTCCAGCATGGCCGGCCCGAGCGGCGTCGGGATCTTCACCCAGAACGGCACCAGGATCCGGGTGCCCGCAACCGGCGCAAAGGCGATCTCGATGTTGCGCTGGGCGGCGAGGTATTTGATGACGGGGCGATCGGGGATGTAGCCGGCGACCGGCACGAAATAGAGCGCGCAGACCACGACCGGGCCGCGATAGCCCTTCTCGGCCTTGACGCTCTCCATGCGCTTGAAATCGAGCCTCAGGTCGTAGCGCATACGGCCGTCGAACACGGGGGCGCCGGTGCGGCAGGCCTCCGGCGACACCGGCTCGCCGGTGCCGGGCACGCGCAGCAGCGAAGCCGTCATCGGATCCCAGACGCCGCGGCGATGCGCCTCGGTCACGACGATACGATCAGGATCGACCGACGGCTCCGGCGCGATGCCGAACTCCTTCACATTGCCCTTGTCGAGGACGATGTGGATGTCCTCGGTCTTCTTCGAGGTGGTGGTGGAGGCCTGGTAGCCGGTCGCAACCAGCGCGCCGTTGACGACGCGGCCCTGCGAGGCGCCGGTGCCGGACCCGCCGGTGAAGGATTTCAAAATGCCGATCGTGCCGCCGGAAGCGGCAGCCGAGAACATGTCGTCCTGGATGTCGATGGTCCAGGCGCCGCGGCCGACCGGAATGCCCGACAGCGTCGCCTCATACTGCGCCTCGAGCCGCCCTTGCGCGGAAGCCGGCGCCATATCCCAGCCGAGGCCGCAAAGGACCGTCAGGGCCAGCCAGCCGCAGGCACGCGGCCGGGGCGAGAAAGACAGAGGCATGATCACGTTCAGCTGCAATCCGATGATACCGCCAGTCCCGTACTTAAGCCAAAACCGGCGGCAAACAATGTCAGGGGTCGGGCAATCCGCGCCCGGCCGCTTGGAACCGGCCTCTCTTTCCGCTCCGATTACGCCCTTTATGTGATGGTAAGGCATTTCAATCATTGCCGTTTTCGTGAGCGGGGCCGCGTACTCGGTCACCTCTCCCGCCCCTTGTTCCGCCGTCATGCCCCGGCTTGACCGGGGCATCCAGTACGCCGCGGCCTCTCGGTTGAATCACAACCGCCTCTGGAATACTGGATCGCCCGGTCGAGCCGGGCGATGACGCCGGTGGCTGGGTCGAAAGCGCGGCCAAAAACTTGACGTCTTGCCCCTTCCCCCCTATACGTCCGCCCGCTCCCTGCAAGGACAGAGAATTTGCACCCCCGTGGCGCCCCGAATGGCCGCCGCAAATCGTTGGGGGAACGGAAAGGGTTTTTAACATGTCTCGCCGCTGCGAACTGACGGCCAAGGGCCCCCTCGTCGGCCACAAGGTCAGCCACTCCAACATCAAGACCAAGCGCCGCTTCCTGCCGAACCTCGTCAACGTGACGTTCATCAGCGAAGCCCTCGAGCGCAACGTGCGCCTGCGCGTCTCCACCAATGCGCTGAAGAGCGTCGACCACAACGGCGGCCTGGATGCCTACCTCGTCAAGGCCCGCGCCGGCGACCTCTCCCCGCGCGCGCTGGAATTGAAGCGCCAGATCGAGAAGAAGGTCGGCGGCGCTCAGCCTGAGAAGAAGGCGAGCTAAGAGATCTACGAGCTGGGCCGGGGGCACGCGTAAGCGTCGCGTGGCGTAGCTTAGGAAGCGTTGAGTTTGAGTGACGGCCGGGTCGAAAGATCCGGCCGTTTTTGTTTTGCGGCGCAAGCGCATCTGGATGGAAAAACCGGCTGTCTCCTCGTTCCAAAGTTGCAAGCTGCTTCTCCAGTAGCGAATCCAAGTTATGGTAGCTTTCTGGTTGCAGGGGGAGGCCGATGGAGCTTACCAAGTTTCGTATAACGAACTTTCGTTCGATCAATGACAGCGGCGAAATTGCAATTGACAAGATCACGTCGCTCGTAGGCCGCAACGAGAGCGGCAAATCCAATCTAATTCTGGCGCTTGCCACTTTGAAGCCACCTGCCGGGCGTGCGGCTCTCTCCGCGATAAAGGATTTTCCACGGGGACGCCGGCTAGAGGAGTGCAAGGCGGACACTCCGGTCGTGTCTAGTACGTGGAAGCTCTCAAAGAGCGAGAGTGCCGAGCTAGCGAGACTATTGCCTGGCTCGCCGAGGCTTTCAGAAGTGGAGATCGGGCGGGGCTAGAGGCGTCTCGGGTTTCGATGCCGCGCTCGACAAAGCGAAGAAACTCATCGAGGGATGCCTACCGATCTTTGTTTATGTTTCCGAATTCCCCGAGTTGAATGGCCACCAGGACCTCGACACCTTTACGCAACGGCGGGGACACGATCCGTCTCTCATCGAGAGAGAAAATAACTTCGAGAAATTGGCGAGAGTTGCTGACTTCGATCCAGCGCGCCTCAACAATATTCGCAACGAACACGAGGAACGAGCTCAAATTCTAAACAGAGCTGGCTCGCTTGTAACTGCGGAAATCAGGAGGCTGTGGAAAGATCAAACTTTGATGGTGCGATTCAATTTAGACGGACCCCACCTCGATATTTTGGTCTCCGACCCACATGCTGAATATCCCGTCGAAGTAAACTTAGACGAGAGAAGCCGCGGCTTTCGATGGTTCTTCGCGTTCTTCATTACGTTTTCGGCTGATACGAGAGGAGGAAATGCTGATGGAGCAATTCTACTCTTGGACGAACCAGGCCTCTATCTGCATGCCAAATCACAAGGAGATCTGCTTAAGCATCTCCGGGAAGACTACAAAAATCAAATCATCTACACTACACATTCGCCGTTCATGGTACCGGCCGACGCCATCAAGATCGTCAGAACTGTAAATATTCAACCCTCGTCCGGCACCACGGTAACCAACACGCCCACCGGCGATTCCAAAACGCTGTTTCCGCTTCAAGCAGCGCTGGGTTATCACCTTTCACAAACCCTGTTCATTGGAAACTACAATCTCATTGTGGAGGGCATTACAGACTTTTGGATCCTCTCATCAATCAACGCCCATTTCGCTACCAGTGGGCGACGAACTTTACTGGCGGAGCTTACGCTTATGCCGGTAGGAGGCGCCGGACGAGTGTCCTACATGGCCGCCCTGCTGGCCGCAGAAGAGCTAAGAGTGCTGGTACTCCTCGACGATGATCGGGCGGGACGAGAGACGAAGACCGACTTAGTGAAAAGCAGACTCGTTCGCGAGACTGCCATCACTTTTGTAACCGAAGCATTCGCGTCTTCTACTCCTAGTGAAGCAGACATTGAAGATTTGCTCGACCCTTCCATGTACAGCGCTCTTGTTCAAGAGACGTACGCTTCAGAACTAAAAGGCAAAGCTCTCTCGCTCAATCCCAAAATTCCAAGGATTGTTAAACGATATGAAGAGGCATTTGCGGCTGCACAGCTTGAATTCAACAAGACCCGGCCAGCCCGCGAATTCATGTCTCGAATGGTGAAAGAACCGGCTTCCGTTCTTTGAGCCGAGAGCCAAGCCCGGTTCGAATCCCTTTTCGAAACAATCAGTGCGAAATTCAAGAAGCTGCGGCCTCGGCAATAACGAAGAGCGTCCGGGACGGCTTGCACCGATTCAACCAAAGCTCATCCTGGCCTAGCTCGTAAAGTCGATGCTCCGCAGCACGATGCCCGGGGGCGTGCCTTCGAACTCCGTCGCGCGATATTTGCCGGCGGCGCGGGCTTCGATGCGGTCGCGCAGGCGCAGGAACTGCGCTTCGCGCTGCTCGGGGCGGGCCTGCGGGCCGCGCTCGAGATAGTCCATCGCGGAGGTGGAGATCGCGCAGGGAATCTCCTTCGCGCCGTCGTGCATCGAGAACAGCACGATCATCCTGTCGTATTCGTGGCCGATATAGCGGCCGCTCGTGAGCGTCATGGGCCTTACTCCTCGTAAACACGAATCCTGTGAACGAGAAACGCGTTGCAGGCCCGCGCGTCCGCACGGAGCGCCGGCATGGCGCACCGCCAGGATCGCCTCAGCCCTCCCCGCCGAGCCGGGCAAAATCGTCGAGCAGCGCCGCCACCAGCGCGCGGTGCCGCGTGTCCTCCGCCGGGAGGCTCGCGGCGTAGAGATTGAGCACGTAGCGCGCCTTCGCCGCCGCCTCCGGCCACGACGCGGCGGGAACGGTCAAGAGCTGGTTCTCCAGCACGGCCTCGCGCTCGCGCAGCTCCCGCAGATTGTTTTCCACCTCCGCCAACGCGCGGCGCAGGCCGGTCGCCTTGCGGGCGGCCATGCCGCGATGCTCGTCGAGATCGACCGGCTCGTCAGACATCGCCGGGCACCTTACCAGAGGCGCTGGCATCGATGCGCTGCGCGTCCGCAAGGTCGACCGAGCCGATCGACACCATCTCCACCGCGCCGCCGCGGGCGCCTTCCGCCGGCACGACGATCATGGTGGCGATGCGGCGCCAGACGGAGAAGGACAGGCCCTCGATCGTCTCCTCGTTGGTGACGACCTCATAGGCGCCCGGCGGCAATTGCCGTGCGAGGCCGCGGATGTGGAACGGATGGTTGAAGGTGACGGTCTCCCGCCGCGAGCGGATGGTCATGTAAGCCTGCCTTTCGCGAGATGGCCCCAACCGCCGCTTGTTTCGGACAGTGCGCCCGTTCAGCGTCAATAGCCACCGCTTTTCTCAGGCGAGGCCCGCGCCGGAACGCCGCTGCGCAGCAGCAGCGTCTTAGCGCTCGCTATCCGCAAGTCAGGAGCGTAGGCTTTCGCATCACCGCATTTTCTTGACGGCATCGACCTCGGTGATCGTTCCGCTACTCGACACACCACGGGAGGACGACATGGCAAAGGGTCAGCAACGCAGCAATCGCGAAGCCAAGAAACCGAAGAAGGAAAAGGCCAAGGTGATCGCCGCGGCGCCGAGCCGCAAGGAGGCCGCCTGGCAACCGGACTTCGGCCCCGCGAAGAAGAAATAGACGCCAGGCATCGCGCTCGCGGTTCCGGCAAGCCCGGCCATGACGAGAGCCGACACACGGTGCTGCCTTAACCTCGCCCCGCCTCGGCATGGTCACGCGCCGAGGACATGGCACCGCTGGCAGGCCAACCTCAATCCGGTGCCGGGGCCCGCCCCCGCGTTAACCGTCCATTAACCAACGCAGCCTAGCCTCAAGTCATCGTCCAGCCATCATCAGCCCGAAATGCCTCCCGGTTCATTCCAGGATGACAGCCGATGTCCGTTGAGTTGTTGACGTATGCCGAGCTAGGCGCCCGCCTCAACGTCTCGCGCGAGGCCGCTCGTTCGCTTGCCAGGCGGCGCCGGTTGCCGCGCTCGCGTTCGGATGATCGCAAGGCCCGGGTAGGCGTCGATTTCTCCGAACTCCGCTATAGGCCGCGCCCGCGAATTGGCCGCCAGGCGGACCCCATCGCCGCCTCCATGGCAAAGATCGAGGCATTCAAGAGCGAGGCATTCAAGGCGGAGATCGCGCGGCTCGAAGCAAAGGCAGCCGGCTACAAAGCGGATTTCGAGCGCGAGCGCGAGCGCGCCGATCGCCTCGCCGTCGAGCTGCTGCAGGCGGCTGCCGAGACGATGGCAGCCAATGCGTGGGCGGCACAATTGGAAGATGAAGTGGCGGACTTACGGACCGGTCGCCGTGCCAGCGGCTCGACCGCGGGACGGGCCGCGCTTCGATTGGGACATCTGGCGGCGGCCATCGTGGCAGCAGACCGCGCAGCTTTCAGGTAGCACGCGATACTTTCTTTTAATCCCCGGCTTGCCGGACCAACGCGAGGGAACAATGGCTGGCATCACCGATCTTCACGAAATGAGGGCGCGCATCGTCGTGTTCGGGGTCGGCGGCGCCGGCGGCAATGCCGTCAACAACATGATTACGGCCGGGCTGCAGGGGGTCGAGTTCGTCGTCGCCAATACCGACGCGCAGGCGCTTGCCATGTCGAAGGCCAAGCGCCTCATCCAGCTGGGCACGAAGGTGACTGCAGGCCTTGGCGCCGGCTCGCAGCCCGAACTGGGACGCGCCGCAGCCGAAGAGGCCATCGATACGATCCGCGATCAATTGACCGGCGCACACATGGTGTTCGTCACGGCCGGCATGGGCGGCGGTACCGGCACCGGGGCTGCCCCCGTCGTCGCCAGGACCGCGCGCGAGCTCGGCATTCTCACGATCGGCGTGGTCACCAAGCCATTCTACTTCGAGGGCCAGCGCCGCATGCGCTCTGCCGAAACCGGCATCGAGGAGTTGCTCAAGACAGTCGACACCCTCTTGATCATCCCGAACCAGAACCTGTTCCGGGTAGCCAGCGAGAAGACCACGTTCGCCGATGCCTTCGCCCTTGCCGATCAGGTGCTTTATTCGGGCGTGGCCTGCATCAGCGATCTCATCGTCAAGGAAGGCCTGATCAATCTCGATTTTGCCGACGTTCTCTCCGTCATGAAGGAGAAGGGCAAGGCCATGATGGGACGGGGCGAGGCGTCCGGCGAGAAGCGCGTGCTCGCCGCGGCGGTCGCCGCGATTTCCAATCCATTGATCGAGAACCCATCGATCAAGCGCGCCAGCGGCCTCATCATCTCGATCACCGGCGGCAAGGATCTCATGCTGTACGAAGTCGACGAAGCGGCCACCCGCATTCGCGACGAGGCCGATCCGGACGCCAACATCATCGTCGGCGCGTCCTTTGATGACAGCCTTGAAGGTATCGTCCGCGTCTCGGTGGTGGCGACCGGCATAGATAATCTCGACCCGGCGCAGCAGATGCCGGTGGAAACCTCACTCACGCAGCTCGCCGGCAAGCTGCGCAACGACAGCCGCCGCATCGCCGATCGCATCGAGCGCAGTGCTCCCCTCCCGCAATTGGAAAGCCCGCCGCTCCGGCAGGCGGCCCGCCCACAAGCGGGGCAACCGCCAAGGCCAAATCCGGACTATGCGCGCCAGGCGGCGCCCCGGCCGCTCGATCCTTACGGCCGCGCTTCTCCGCGCAATGCGACCGACGACGGCATTCTCGATATCCCGGCCTTCCTGCGCCGCACCGCCAGCTGAGGGGTTCGCGAGAAGCGCTTGCTTGGCGACCAGCGCGCCCAACAACAGGCCGTCATCCCGGGGCGCGACGTAGTCGCGAGCCCGGGATCCATCGGACCGCAGTGACTGTTGAGCAATGGATTCTCAGATGCGCAATTGCGCATCATAGCTCGCGCCAAGAGGCGCGCCCCGGAATGACGGAGCAAAGCAACAACTCCCAATGCCGGACATGGGCCGCCGCTAGGCGACGCAGCAACAAAGCCGTCGTCCCGGCGAAGGCCGGGACCCATACCCACAGGGAGTAGTTTGGCGAAGACTCGTGGTTGGCAACTTCGCGTCATAACCGCTCCCTGGGGTTATGGGTCCCGGCCTTCGCCGGGACGACAGCGGAGTTTGCGGCAGGAGCAACGCTAAGACGAGGTTCTTAAGTCACGCAAGCAGCGCCGATCGTTCACGCTACCGTGCTGCGCGGGTTTTCCGCTGGTTCCTTTTTGTCCGTCTCCTTGTCGCGAGACAGCCAGGCTGTGAAACGAAGCAGGCGATCGTTGTTCTCTTTCGGCGGTTCGATGGGCGCATCATCGACCGAAATCGGGAGGTCCAGCGCAGCGTGGCCGACGCGCACCGCATCCGCGCGCTGATCCAGCCCGCGCAACAGGGGATCGAGCACGCTGTCGATTTCGGTCGCCACCGACACCAGAAAACTATTGAGCTCGCGCGCCTCGGGCACGACTGCCGCAGCCGACTCGATCGCCTTGCCGAGACCATCGACGACAGGTCCAAACGCGCCGGCGGCTTGTTTGACACGCGTTTTTATCGCCTCGATTTCGCTTAAGACGCGATCGCGTTCCCGCCTGCTTTTCTCCTCCGACAGGCGGGTTTCAAGTTCGGCGATCTGGGCCGTCAGGGTCGTGGCTTCGGATGCAAGTGCATCGCGCCGTCCGCGCACGCGATCGAGATCGCGGCTGAGATGGTCCACTAAGTCGTCCTTTCCGAACATTGGGTTACTCCGTAGGACAGCCGTTTTGGTCTGTAGGACGGCCTTGGCGCGAACCGCCAGTCTCGCCACCGACCGGATGGCCGGATCGGCCGAAACAGGCATCAACTTCGGTCGCGTCGCATGGGCCGACATGGTGAGCCCCCAATCGTCCACATTAGGCGACCGCATGGTTAACAAGCGGTTAATTTCAACAGCCGATGCTCGCTGTCATCCAATTCCGCTATACTCGCCCGGTAGCATGATCGGAGGGGACGCTTCGATGGAGCACGAGGCCAAGAACGAACCAAAAACCGAACCCGACAACAAACCCAAAACCGAACACACGACCGCACCCAGGAGCGAACCCAAGAACATCGTCATCTGCTGCGACGGCACGGGCAACGAGATAAGCGAGAACATCTCCAATGTGCTCAAGCTCTATCGCTGCCTGCGCAAGACCGACAGGACGCGGCCGCGGCAGCTGGTGTTCTATGATCCCGGCGTCGGCACGGTCACGGAGCCGTCGACGTGGAACCGCTGGAAGGCCGACATCAACCTGGTGCTGGGGCTCGCCACCGGCTATGGGCTCGATGACAACGTGCTCGCGGCCTACGGCTTCCTGGTCCAGCACTACGCGCCGGGCGACCAGATCTATCTGTTCGGCTTCTCGCGCGGCGCCTATACCGTCCGGGTGCTGGCGGGGCTGATCCACAAGGTCGGGCTGATCTCGCCGGAGCAGGCGAACCTCGCAGGTTCGGGCCTGATCGCCTACAAGCAATATTCCGGCACCGGGCGCGGCAATGATCTCTCCGCGCTCACCGATGCGGGCGCCGACGAGGACGGGCCGCTGCCGCAGGACCGCTTCGATCTCGCCGCGCAGTTCGCGCGCATCACCTCCTCGCGCTGGCCGACGATCCGCTTCATCGGCGTCTGGGACACGGTCGCCAGCGTAATCGTGCCGCGGCCGGACCGGCTGTACTGGCCGAGCCTGGAGGAGCTTGCGTTCACGCTGCAGAACCCGAGCGTGAAGATCTTCCGGCAGGCGATCGCGATCGACGAGCGGCGCTGCATGTTCCGCCTGAAGGAGTGGATCGAGCCGCAGCAGTTCTGGAGCAACCGCTTCGTCCCTGACGAGAAGAAGGAGCCGCAGGACATTCTGCAGGTGTACTTTGCCGGCGTGCATTGCGACGTCGGCGGCGGCTATGCCGAGACCGGAAGCGCGCTGTCGAAATATCCGCTGCTATGGATGATCGACGAGGCGATCATGGCCGGGCTGCATTTCAACCCACGCACGGTGAACCAGCTCGCCTGGGGCGTGCAGCGCAAGAACAGCCCGTTCACTTACGTCGCGCCCAGCGTGACGGGCGAGCTGCACAATTCGATGACGCCGGCCTGGCGCGTGCTCGAATATCTGCCGAAGAGCGCGAAGTACAAGGAATGGCCGGAGCGGCAGGTGTATTTCGGCTTCTACATCCCCGACTGCGAGCCACGCCTGATCCCCGAAGGCGCGCATGTGCATGAGAGCGTGGTGAAGCGGATGGCCGACGTGCCGGAGTATCGGCCGGTGAATCTGCCGAAGGATTTCGTCACCGTGCCGATGCCGGTCGGGCCGGAAAAGCCGACGACGGTGGAGGCGGCGTAAGGGGGATAAGTGGCGATGTGAGGTGAGGCGGGAGCGCGCCACATCCTCAATCGTCGTCCTGGCGAACGCCAGGACCCATTACCCCAGGGAGGGGTTTGGCGAAGATTCTGAGTTCGGTACTACCACAATCCGCAATCGATAGACCTCGCGGTATGGGTCCTGGCTTTCGCCAGGACGACGGTGTGGAGAGAGCTCGCGCCACACGAACAGAACAGGGAGCGCGTGGCTAACGCTTTCTTAATCGCATCGCAGAATCGCTAAAATGCTTGCGCAACAGTTAGCGTGATGATGCGACACTCTGTGCCATTCTTTCCCGCAAGGACGCATTTCGCGTACGGAGGACAAGCGACATGCAGCATCCGCGTCGATTTACACGTGTCAAGCCGAGCGGGCTGGTGTCGCGGCAGGCCAAGATCATCACGGACCCGAAGGCGCCGGTGATCAACTGCACGCTGATCGACTATTCGCCGGGCGGCGCCTGCGTCGATCTCGGCGGCCAGGTAAAAGTCCCCGACCGCTTCGAGCTGCTCCACGTCAACACGCGCAAACGCTGCCGCGTCGCGTGGAAGCGCGGGACGCGGATCGGGGTGGTGTTTTAGGGGGACGATACACTCGCTGAGACGGAGAGCACGCGCCGCATCATCGGTGCGTTCGATCGCGGGAGCGCAAGCGCAGTACGCGGCGCGATAGCCCCACAAACGTACACGCTCAAGACTTGTCCTTCCGCCACCGCGCCTTCGCGCCCGCGACGATCTGCATGGCGACGCCGGCGATCCAGCCGAGAAAGACGAGCCAGGTCCAGACGATGTCCGGGTTCTCGCGCAGCACGATGACGGCGACGGAGACGAAGGCGGTCACGCTGGCGAAGAGGGTGCCGGCCGAGCTCAGGAATTCCGCGGCGTCGATCTGCTCATGCGCCTGGTCGAAGGGAAGCTGCGGGGTGTCGATGCCGAGATAGAAGCCGATCGTCCCCAGCACCATCATCAGCACCAGAAATCCCTGCGTGGTCAGCATCGGGATCGCCGACCCGACATAGGCGCCGACGAACAGGCCGCACGCCGCCCCCGCCAGCGCCAGTCCGCAGCGCTCCAGCACGTGGGCAGACTTCCGGACACCATAGCGCATGGCAGGCCTCGCGGGGGTTCGCGATGGCGAGGTTAGGCTAATTTCGGGAGTGGCGGAAGGTTAGTAGAGTCACGGAGGGGTGATGCGAGGGTGCGGGGAAGCGGCGTCGTAACTCATGCGCACCGCATCGCGCACACACGCCCCCTCACCGCGCCCCGAACGTCGTCTTGCCGAACAGCGCCTTCTGCGTCGAGGGCTGCGAGCGCCAGTATTGCGGCGGGGCGTCGACGACACCGCCGAGCTCGGCGGCGGCGTGCCAGCCCCAGCGCGGGTCGTAGAGCATGGCCCGCGCGAGCGCGACCATGTCGGCCTTGCCGGAGGAGACGATTTCCTCGGCGTGCTTGGCTTCCGTGATCAGGCCGACCGCGATCGTCGTCACGCCGGTCTCGCGCCTGATGGCCTCCGCGAACGGCACCTGGTAGCCGGGGCCGAGCGGAATCTTCTGCAGCGGCGACACGCCGCCGGAAGAGGCGTCGATCCAGTCGATACCGCGCTTCTTCAACTCTTTGACGAATTCGATGGTCTGCGGCAGGTCCCAGCCGCCTTCGACCCAGTCAGTCGAGGACACCCGCATGCCGACCGGCTTGTCATGCGGGAACGCCGCGCGCACGGCGTCGAATACCTCGAGCGGGAAGCGCATGCGGTTTTGCAAGCTCCCGCCATACTCGTCGGTGCGGTGGTTGGAGATCGGCGAGAGGAATTGAGCCATGAGATAGCCGTGCGCGCCGTGCAGCTCGATCGCATCGATGCCGAGCCGATCGGCGCGGCGCGCGCAATCGACGAAGGCGTCGCGGATGCGGATCATGCCGGCGCGGTCGAGCGCGGTTGGGGCCGCCTCGCCCCCCTTGTGCGGCACGGCGCTTGGCGCAACCGTCTGCCAGCCGCCTTGAGCTTCCGCCAGCTGCTGCCCGCCGTCCCAGGGCCGCGCGGAAGAGCCCTTGCGGCCAGCATGCGCAAGCTGCATCGCGACGGCGGCGGTGGAATGTTTTCGCACCGAGGTGATGATCTGCTTCAGCGCGGCCTCGCAGGCATCGCTGTAGAGCCCGAGGCATCCCGGCGTGATGCGGCCGATCGCCTCGACATGCGTCGCCTCGATGCAGAACACGGACGCGCCCGACAGGGAGAGCGAATTGACGTGGGTGAAGTGCCAGTCGGTGGCAACGCCGTCCTCGGCCGAATACTGGCACATCGGCGACACCATGACGCGGTTCTTCAAGGACAGGCCGCGCAGCTCGATCGGTGAAAACAGGGCGCTCATGCGGGTTCCGGCGGATGGAGGGGCGATGGGCGGGAAGTGTAGTCGGCGGGAGGCGGAATGCTAGCCGCGCGGGAGGAATGGCGGCTAGCGGCGCGGCGCATTGCGCTCTCACATGGTCACAAGGCGGCGCCACACGCTCCGCCGTCGTCCCGGGGCGCGAAGAGAGCCCGGGACCCATACCCCCCAGGGAGAAGTTGTGGCGCGGGACTTCAACCACGATCTCGCCTGGACAACACGACCCTGTGGTGATGGATTCCGGGCTCGCGTGTTGCGCGCCCCGGAATGACGGTGGGAGAAGGAATGCCTCCTTCACACGCGCCCTCACCCACAACACTACTCCCAGAACGCGCCCGGCTCCGGCTTGCCGATGCGGAAGCGGCCGCCGCGGTCGATGTCGACGACGGCCTCCGCCGAGAACTCGATCGAATAGCGGCCGTCGTCCATCTTGCTCGACTTGCCGAACGCGCCGATCTTGTCGGCGAGCCCGGCATCCTGCATCACGAACAGCCGATGGTCCGAGAAGCGGCAGCGGCGCGGGCCCTGCCATTCGACGCCCGGCCTCGAGGCGCGCATGTCGCCGTCGGTCTTACGGTCGATCTTGCGTCCCGTCATGTCGCGGAACAGGTCCGGCGCGGCGATGAGCTGCGCACGGCCGCCCTCGATCCTGTAGATGTTCAGCGTGAGGATGTGGCGCTCGCTGCGGAAGGAGACCGCGACGTAGTGCGAGTCCGGCGACCAGCCGGCGTGATAGGAATCGGGCGCGGTATCGAGATTGTTGTTCTCGCTGATGTCGTCCAGCACAGCCAGCCGACGGTGGCCGGGTTCGGCCATCAGGTAGACGCGGAATTTGTCGCGGCCGCCCTCGCCGCTTCCATGTGCCGCGATCGACAGCTTTCCGTTCGGCGCATGCCCGCCCGCGATGATGGCATACTCGCCCTTGGCATAGCCGTGCTCGGCCGTGGCATGCGCCGGCGACAGGGCCGCGAGGGTGAGGGCGAGAGCGACGATGGCGCGAGGGATGAGCATGCCGATATGTCGCGGCTCTCCGGCTGCGCGTTCAACACGCGCCGTCGTCCCGGGGCGCGCGAAGCGCGAGCCCGGGACGACAGCGGGGTTAAGGCTACTACTCCACCAGCGTGAATTGCAGCAGCAGCGTGCGCTGGAGAAAGGAGAAATTGTCGTCCGAGACCAGCGTCAGCACGGTCTCGCCGTCGGCGCCGATATGGGCGTCGATGCCTTCCATGTTGTCGATCTCGTGGCCGAGATCGGCGGCGAAGAGCTCGGGACCATCGACCAGCGCGCCGGGCGCGATCGACTTCAAGGGGATCGCGCGGATGCGGATGTTAACGCCGGTGAACCAGGAGAATTTGCGCTCCAGGATCAGGAGTTCGCCCGAAGGCAGCAGCACCGCGTCGCTGATGTCGAAATTCTCGGTGCGGCGCACGCTGAACTGCCCGGGCGAGGGACCGCCGATCAGGAAGGCGATCAGGTTGCCGTCGCGGTCGAGCCCGCGCTCGGAAAACGCGATCAGCGTGCCGGCCAAGGGCTGCGCCTTTTGCAGGCCCTTGGGCACGAACACCAGCGCCTCGAGCCCCTTGTTGTACGGCAGCTTCTTCGCGGCGGGCGGCAACGGCAGCACCTCGCCGCGGGCGCGGGTAAAGCCTTTGGAGAAGTCGAAGCGCATCAGCGCGTTGACGCGCTCGAGCCCGACATAAACGAAGGAGCCGTCGAGCGCGATCGACTCGGTATCGTACCAGAGCCGCTTCTCGGTGATCGGCCGCCCTTCGGCGTTCAGCATCGGCGCGGCCTCGACGTCGTCGAGCCCGGCCATGTCGCGCCCGGCGTAGCGGATGGTCCCGCTGAACCACGCGCCCTGGTCGGAGATCGCGATGAAGCGCTCTCCTTTCTTGCGTTGTCCTTGGGCGTCGAGGAAGCGGATGCCGGAGAGGCCGCCGAAGCCGCGATAGGGCGATGTCAGCACCAGACCGCTGCGATACTCCAGCGCGCCGAAGCGGGTGCGCGCGCGATCGCGCGGCTCGAACGAAGGAATTTGCCGCGCGTTCACCTCGATGGCGACCGGCTCGGTGACGGTGTGCTCGGCCTGCCCCGCCGATTTCGGCGGCTGGGTCGCGACCTCTGCGCGCGCATTTGCGGGGAGCGCGAGCGTCGCTGCTCCCGCCGCATGGCCGAGAAATTGGCGGCGGGAGAAACGCGCGGTCACGAATGCAGTTTGCGGCGCGGGCGGCTCGGGGCTTGCGCGGGCGCGGTGTGCGTCTCGCTGAAGAGCTCGGCGAGCTTCTCGGTGATGGCGCCGCCAAGCTCTTCGGCGTCCACGATCGTCACCGCGCGGCGGTAGTAGCGCGTAACGTCATGGCCGATGCCGATCGCGATCAGCTCCACCGGCGAGCGCGTCTCGATCTCCTCGATGATGTGCCGCAGGTGCCGCTCGAGATAGTTGCCGGCATTGACCGACAGCGTGGAATCGTCGACCGGCGCACCGTCCGAGATCATCATCAGGATCTTGCGCTGCTCGGTGCGGCCGAGCAGGCGCTTGTGCGCCCAGTCGAGCGCCTCGCCGTCGATGTTCTCCTTGAGCAGCCCCTCGCGCATCATCAGGCCGAGATTCTTCCGCGCACGGCGCCAGGGCGCGTCCGCCGACTTGTAGATGATGTGGCGGAGGTCGTTGAGGCGGCCGGGATTGGCCGGCTTGCCGGCGGCGAGCCAGGCCTCACGCGATTGTCCGCCCTTCCAGGCGCGCGTGGTGAAGCCCAGAATCTCGACCTTGACGCCGCAACGCTCCAGCGTGCGCGCCAGGATATCGGCGCAAGTTGCCGCCACCGTAATGGGGCGTCCCCGCATCGAGCCGGAATTGTCGAGCAGCAGCGTCACCACTGTGTCGCGGAAGGTCGCCTCCTTCTCGCGCATGAAGGACAGCGGGTGATAGGGATCGGTCACCACGCGCGACAGCCGCGCGGGATCGAGAATGCCCTCTTCGAGATCGAACTCCCAGGCGCGGTTCTGCTGCGCCATCAGGCGGCGCTGCAAGCGGTTGGCGAGGCGCGCGACGATGCCCTGCAGATGCGCGAGCTGCTTGTCGAGGTAGGAGCGCAAGCGCTCCAATTCGTCATGGTCGCAGAGATCTTCGGCGGCGATCACCTCGTCGAACTTCGGCGCAAAGGCGTGATATTCCGGCCCGCGCGGCTCGTTGACCCCGCGCGAATTCGGCCGCGTCGCCTCGCCCGGCGTCTCGTCGTCACCGAGCTCGCCGTCGTCGAAGGTGTCCGAGGTCGAGGCCTGCGCGCTTTCCATCGCGCTCTCGCTCATCTCCTCGGTCGTCGCCTGCGCCTGGTCGGCGCTCATCTCCTGCGCGGCGTCGGAATCGGGTGAGCCCTCCGCGCCGGCCTGATCGTTGTCGCCGTCGCGGTTGTCGTCCTGATTGTCGTCCTCGTCGGAATCGGCGTTGCGCTCGTCACCCAGCTCGAGCGCCGACAACAGGTCATGGATGGCGTCGCCGAATTTGGTCTGGTTCTCGACCAGGCTGTCGAGCCGGTCGAGCCGTCTGCCGATCTTGTCCTCCAGCGTCGACCGCCAGAGATCGACCATCTTCTTGGCCGCCGCCGGCGGCGCCATTCCGGTCAGGCGTTCACGCACCAGCATGGCGAGCGCATCCGCCAGCGGCGCATCGGCGCGGTCGGTAATCTCGTCGAACTTGCCGCGATGGAAATGGTCATCGAGCATCGCGGTGAGGTTCTTGGCAACGCCCGCCATGCGGCGCGCGCCGATCGCCTCGACCCGCGCCTGCTCCACCGCCTCGAACACGCCGCGTGCCTGCGGATTGCCCGGCATCAGCTTGCGATGCAGTTTCGGATCGTGACAGGCGAGCTTGAGCGCGATCGAGTCGGCATGGCCGCGCACGATCGCCGCATCGCGCTTCGTCATTTTCCGCGCCGGCTCGGGCAGCCGCGCCTTGCCCGGCGCAAGGCCGGGGCGCTCGGCGGCGAAGCTGATTTCGAGCTCGGGCGTCTTGGCGATCGCCTTCAGGCACGACGCCACCGAGCGCTTGAACGGCTCGGTCGGCGCTTCCTTGGTGTTGCGGAATTTGGAGTTGGATGTGCTGCTCATAGCGACTTCGTAAACCAATGGCGCGTCACGCCGCCAGGATAGCCGTCAATGGCGCCGAATTCTTCGTAGCCGCTAGCGCGGTAGAAGCCCGGCGCCTGGAAACTCATCGTGTCGAGATAAGACCGGGTCGCCCCAATCTTTCTCGCCTCGTCCTCGATCGCCGCGATCAGCTTGGTGCCGTGGTCCTTGCCGCGGAATTTCTGCTCGATCCAGAAGAACTGGATGAACAGAACCTGCGTCCAGACCTCACCGACGATGCCGCCGACGATCTTGCCGCGCTCTTTCAGGGAAATCGCGAGGCGCTTGTACTTCTGCTTTCCCATCCGCTCATTGTTGTAGCCAATGAGCCCGGCGAGCACCGCTTTCTTGGTCGTCCCAATGCTGCGCTCGGCGGTGATGGTTGGCATGGGACTAGCTAAGCGCCACGTTGACCGCCGATTCCGGCAGCTCCGCGTTGAAGCAGCGCTGATAGAACTCGGCGACCAGGGGACGCTCGAGCTCGTCGCACTTGTTGAGGAAGGTGACGCGGAAGGCGAAGCCGATATCGCCGAAGATGTCGGCGTTCTCGGCCCAGGTGATCACCGTGCGCGGGCTCATCACCGTCGACAGATCGCCATTGGCGAAGGCGTTGCGGGTGAGATCGGCAAGGCGAACCATCTTGTTGACGATGTCGCGGCCTTCCTGGGTGCGATAGTGCTTGGCCTTCGCCAGCACGATCTCCACTTCCTCGTCATGCCCGAGATAGTTGAGCGTGGTGACGATCGACCAGCGGTCCATCTGGCCCTGGTTGATCTGCTGGGTGCCGTGATAGAGGCCCGAGGTGTCGCCGAGGCCGACGGTGTTGGCGGTCGAAAACAGCCGGAACGCCGGATGCGGCTTGATCACCTTGTTCTGGTCGAGCAGCGTCAGGCGGCCGGAGACTTCCAGCACGCGCTGGATCACGAACATCACGTCCGGGCGGCCGGCGTCGTATTCGTCGAACACCAGCGCGACGTTGTGCTGGAGCGCCCAGGGCAGAATGCCGTCGCGGAATTCGGTGACCTGCTTGCCGTCCTTGACCACGATCGAGTCTTTGCCGACGAGGTCGATACGGCTGATGTGGCTGTCGAGGTTGACGCGCACGCAGGGCCAGTTGAGGCGCGCGGCGACCTGCTCGATATGGGTGGATTTGCCGGTGCCGTGATAGCCCGTCACCATGACGCGGCGGTTCTTGGCGAAACCTGCGAGGATCGCGAGCGTGGTGGCGCGGTCGAAACGGTAATCGGCATCGACTTCGGGCACGTGAGGATCGACTTCGGAATAGGCCGGCACTTCGAGATCGCTGTCGATCCCGAAGACCTGGCGGACCGACACCTTCATGTCGGGCAAACCGTTGACTTCCTCAACTTTGGACAGGGCGGCGGTCGTCATTCATCCTCCGAGGCCCCGGGCGGTCCCGAGACCAGTTATTTGCACTTTGGCGGCGGCTGGGTGCAGTTGCGAACCTATCAGAGACCACGAGCCGGCAGAAGCCCGCGCCCCAATCAAAGTTCCGTTGTCATTTCATTTAGATAGGCAAGGAACGCGATTTTTGGAAGGCTGCCCTGCGAATCACGCCGAAATTCCATGGCCTTCAAGCGTTCGCCGCCCGCTTTGGCACTTTGGCGGCCGCGCCCTACTTGTGTAAGGTCTGAACCCAAATGCTCCTGCCCGATACAGAGACGACGTGACGTCCTTCCTCGATCCCTTCATAGACTTCGTCTCGGCCCATGCTGGGCTGGCCTACCTGACTCTCTTCCTCGCGGCGCTGCTGGAGGCTGTTCCGGTGGTGGGTTCGGTCGTTCCCGGCTCGACCATCATCCTGGCGCTGAGCGCCCTGATCCCGGGCGGCGAACTGAAACTACAAGGGGTGCTACTGGCCGCCGCCCTCGGCGCCATTCTGGGTGACGGCTCGGCCTACTGGATCGGACACAAGCAGCAGCGCGAGATCCTCAATAGCTGGCCTCTGACCAACTATCCCCGCGTGATCGAGGAGAGCGAGACCTTCTTCCGCCGGTTCGGCACCTGGGCGGTGTTCTTCGCCCGCTTTGTCCCACCAATCCGGGCTTTCGTACCGGTCACCGCCGGTGCGGTCGGCATGGCGCCGGCGCGCTTCTATGCGGTCAATATCCCTGCAATCCTGGTCTGGGCGCCGGCGCACGTGCTGCCGGGCGACCTCGCGATTTCGGCCTGGCACAGCTATTCCGGCCTGCCGCACCACGGGCATCCCGCCAAGCACATCTGGATGCTCACTGTCGTCGGCGTCGCGATCGTTGTGGGCCTCGTGATCTGGAGCATCCGCCGGAGGCACGGCAGCAGGGTCGTGCCGGCAAAGCCGGAGGGTTAGAGGGCCGCCACACCACAGGTGTCGTCCTGGCGAAAGCCAGGACCCATTACCCCAGGGAGTGGTTCGGCGAAGATTCGTCGTCCGGTACTGCTAGCGTCCCTAATCGATAGATTCCGCGGTATGGGTCCTGGCTTTCGCCAGGACGACGATGGAGAGCTCGGGGGTGGCAGAGCGATCTGGGGCGAGGAGCGATCTCAGCCCTTCGTATCGACTGTCCCCGCCCGCCGCCCAGGCGCTGGCCCAACATAGCGCGCCCGCGGGCGGATCAGCCTTCCGTGCTGCAATTGTTCGCTCGCATGCGCGATCCAGCCGACGCTGCGCGCCATTGCGAACAGCGCGAGCTCGCTGCCGGCCGGCAGGCGCAGGGCGTGCACCAGCACGGCGAGCGCGTAGTCGATATTGACGAACTCGCCGGTCGCCTCCGCAATCCGCTCCGGCACCTCGCGGGTGAATTTGCGCGGCGCGCCGGCCCTCGCCAACGCATTGAGCAGCGACTGTGCGCGCGGATCGCCGCGCTTGTAGACGCCGTGGCCGAAGCCGGCAAAATGCTCGCCGAGCGCGACGCGCTCACGCACCATCGGCTCGACATCGCGATCCACCAGCGTCTTCACGAGCTGCGAGGCCAGCACGCCGGCGCCGCCATGTTTCGGGCCTTTCAGCGCGGCGAGACCAGCAATGACGGCATCGTAGAGATTGAGCCCGGTAGAAGCCGCGCAGCGTGCGGTGAAGGTCGACGCATTCAGTTCGTGTTCTGCCAGCAGTACCAGCGCGCGGCGGACGAGATCAGCCGCATGCTTGTTGTCGGGTGCCCAGGCGCTGGCGATCTGCTGATGTAGCGGCGCGGACGAGGGCTCGGCATTGAGCATGGTTGCGACCAGCAGCCGGACGATGCGCGCTCCGACCATCGCGCGGCCATCGGGCGCGCGGGTAAAGGCGCGGGGATCGGCGCTCGCGGCAAGCGCCAGCACCGCGATGGCGCGGTCGATTGGGGCTGCTCGGCGCGCGGCCTCCGCGATCGCGCGCATCTCGTCCGAGACCTGGGGGCAATTGTCCGATGCAAAGGGATCGACGCCGGAGACGTCCCAGAGCAACGTCGCGGCATGCTCCAGCGTGTCCCGCTCAGCGAGGTCGACGCAGTTCACGCCGCGATAGATCGCGCCCTCCTCGGTGATGGTCGAGATCTCCGTGTCCATCACCGGCAGGTCGGCGTCGAAGCTGCGCAGGCCCCGCGGCTCCGGCGACGGGACGCGACGCTCTTTCAGGTTGCGGACGTCCTCGGCGCGGTAGCGGTTTTTGCGCGAATCCGCCGTCGGCTCGGAGCGGATCAGGCCGCGGCTGACATAGGCGTAGAGTGTCGCCGGCGAGATCGCGAGTTCCGCGGCGGCCTCCCGCGCCGAGAGGTACAGCTCCTCGGAATTTTTCATATTGATTTATGTAATCAAGATTGATCAATCTGTCGAGAGGCCTGACCTTTCTCATCGTGAAAGGAGACAGGCCATGAACATCCACCTCACCAAAAGCCAGATTGGGCTGGACGGGGTTCCCGCCGCCGAGACCGTGCTCAGCCATGTCGACGGCGAGCGCGGCGAGCTCATCATTGCCGGCGAGCATGTCGGCACCCTCGCCCGCCAGTCGAGTTTCGAGGGCGTCACCGCCCGGCTCTGGAACGGCGCATCTAGAGGCACGCTCAGCGAAGCCAATGTGCGCGCGAGCCTCGGGCTTGCACGCGAACGCGCCTTTGCGCGGCTGCCGGATCTTTTGCCGGCAACGCGCGGTATGGGCATCATCGACGGGTTTCGCGCGGCGGTCGCAGGACTTCGCGCCGAGAACGGGCTCGAGCACGAGGCGACCATCGTCGGCGCGTTTCCGGTGATTGCCGGCGCGCTGGTGCGACAGGCGAAGGGATTTGATCCGGTCGCGCCCGATCCGAATGCGAGCCATGCCGCCGATACGCTGAAGATGCTGCGTGGCGCTATGCCCGAGCCGCGCGAGGTCGCGGCGCTGGACGCCTATCTCGTCACGGTCTGCGATCACGGCATGAACGCCTCGACCTTCGCCACGCGCGTGGTGGCCTCGACGCAGGCCGATCTGTTCGCCGCCGTCACCGCCGGCTACTGCGCACTGACGGGACCGCTGCACGGCGGCGCGCCGGAGCCGGTGCTGGAAATGCTGGATGCAATCGGTTCGCGCGAACGGATTAGGCCGTGGGTCGATGCGGCGCTGGCGCGCGGCGAACGGCTGATGGGTTTTGGCCATCGCGTCTATCGCGTGCGCGATCCGCGCGCCGACGTGCTGAAGGCCGCAATCGAGCGGCTTTCCGCCGACGGCGCCGACCTGCCGTTTGCCGGCGAGGTCGAGGCCTATATCCGCGCCGCGCTGCGCAAGAAGAATCCGGATCGGCCGCTGGAGACCAATGTCGAGTTCTTCACCGCGATCCTGCTCGATGCCCTCGCCATCCCGCGCCAGGCCTTCACGCCGATCTTCGCGGTAGCGCGCTCTGCAGGCTGGACCGCGCATGCACTCGAGCATCGGCGGACAGGACGGCTGATCCGGCCGAGTTCGTCGTATGTGGGAGCGATGCCGAAGGATTGAGCGACGTCTAGCCCGGATGGAGCGTGCTGTCCCCTCTCCCCTTGCGGGAGAGGGTGGCTCGCCGCGCAGCGGCGAGACGGGTGAGGGGTTCTCTCGGCGGACGAATCTCTTGCAGTGAACTCGCGGACCCAACCCCTCATCCGGCGCTTCGCGCCACCTTCTCCCACAAGGGGAGAAGGGAAAGCAGCGAGCGCGCGCCAGGGTGCGGGGGCCTACGACTCCTTCACCACCGTCTTCAGATAATTATACGCCTTGATGATCTCGATCAGGCGGTCTTCGGTGGAGCGGTCGCCGCCGTTCGCATCCGGGTGATGCTGCTTCACCAGCGCCTTGTACTTGGTCTTGACGTCGGCGAGCGTGGCGTCGGGGCCGAGCCCCATGACCTGAAGCGCCTTGCGCTCGGCGTTCATCACCTTGCGCGTTTCAGCCTTGGGCTGGGCCTCCGGCCCGCGCCGCCAGTTGGCGCGGCCGTTGATCTCGCTGAACATGCTGAACGGATCGAAGGCGCCATCGATCTCGGCTTCCGCACCCTTCTTGACGCCGCCATTGGCGCCCATCTTCCAGGTCGGGCGGTGGCCGGTCAGCGCATCCTTCTGGTAGCGCGCGACGGCGTCGGCATTCATGCCGGAAAAGAAATTGTAGTTCTGGTTGTACTCGCGCACGTGATCGAGGCAGAAGTGCCAGTACTCGCGCGAATTCTCACGGCCCTTCGGCGCGCGGTGGCTGCCCTTGTTCTGGCAGCCGGTCCATTCGCAGGCGACCACGGTCTCGCGCGGCTTCGCTTCCGGCTTCGCACCTCTCGGCTTGACGCGGATGGAGTCGAAGAATTTTGATGAATCGATCGGCATGGCTAACTTTGACTACGCAATGCAAAAACCTTCAAGTCTTGACATTGCGATTGGCGTAGAAGCACGGGATTAAAGAAACGCGATCGCGCGACTTTATGGCTCACATGACAGGCAACGACATGGCTACACAAGACACTATCAGCAACAAGTTGCGCGAAGCTTTCTCGCCGGACAGCCTGCAAGTGGTCGATGAATCACATTTGCATGAAGGCCATGCGGGCCACCGGCCGGGCGGCGAGACGCATTTCCGGGTTTATATCGTGTCTGATGCCTTCAAAGGGAAGAGCCGGGTCGAGCGTCACCGCATGATTAATGCGACGCTGGCCGCGGAACTCTCCGGCGGCGTGCACGCGCTGGCCATCCACGCGCAGGCGCCGGGGGAAGGCGGGAGCTAACCGCCCTATTCGAGCAACAAATCGCGCCATTTTCCCTCATCCTGAGGAGCGCGCCCTTGCGCGCGTCTCGAAGTATGAAGGCCGAGAGGCTGCCGCCGGGCCTGCATGGTTCGAGACGGCGCTTCGCGCCTCCTCACCATGAGGGTCGACAGAAGCGCGTGAAGCTAGAACGACGTCCCTGCCCGCCTCGGCTTGGCCTCCTCCACCTCCGCTTCGCGCGGCACCGGCGAAATACGGAGTGCGGTGATGCGGTTGCGCTCGCGGCGCAGCACTCGGAAGCGGAAGCCGTGGAACGTAAAACTCTGGCCGCGGTCCGGGATCGAGCGCGCCTCGTGAATGACGAGGCCGGCGACCGTCGTTGCCTCTCCATCAGGCAGACGCCAGTCCATGGCGCGGTTGAGATCGCGGATCGGCACCGAGCCGTCGACCACGACCGAACCGTCTGGCTGGGCGCGCACGCCGGCGACGACCACGTCGTGCTCGTCGGAGATATCGCCGACGATCTCTTCCAGAATGTCTTCCAGCGTCACAAGACCTTCAACTTCGCCGTACTCGTCGACGACGAGCGCGAAATGGGTCTTGCGGCGGCGGAAGGCTTTTAGCTGCTCGGATACGGTGCGCATCTCCGGCACGAACCAGGGCGGCAGCGCAATGGTCGAGGCGTCGATGCGCGAGGTGTCGCCTTCGGAGGCCCGAATGGCGCGCAACAGGTCCTTGGCGTGCAGCACGCCGATGATGTTCTCGGGCTTGTCGCGCCACAGCGGGATGCGGGTGTATTCGGTCGCCAGCACCTCGCGCACCAGATCCTCCGGCGGCAGGTCGGCGTTGATCATCATCATCTCGGTACGATGGATCATGACGTCGGACACCTGAAGCTCACGCAGGTCGAGGAGACCGCCGAGCATGTCGCGGTCCTGCTTCTCGACCTTGCCTTCATGGTGCAAGAGGTCGACCGCGCCGCGCAGGCGCTCGGTCGGCGACAGGATCGCCTGGTGCTCGCCGGCAAGACCGAACAGCCGCATCAACAGGCGCACGATGACTTCCACCACCGTCAATAGCGGCCCGAGCACGTACATCGTCAGCCGCATCGGACGCGCCACGGCGAGCGCGACGCGGTCGGGTGCGTTGATGGCGATGGTCTTTGGCAAGACTTCCGCGAAGATCACGACCAGCGCGGTCATCACACCGGTCGCGTAGAGCACGCCGACCTCACCGAACCAGGTGGTGAAGATGCCGGTCGCAATCGCCGACGCCCCGATATTGGCGATGTTGTTGCCGAGCAGCAGCGCGCCGATCAGGCGCTCGCGCATATCGAGCAGTTGGGAGACGACATCGGCCTCGCGATGACCCTGCCTGGAGAGCCGCAGCATGCTGGCGCGCGAGGCGCCGGTCAGCGCGGTCTCGCTCGCGGCGAAGAACGCCGAGACCAGGAGACAGAAGACGACGATGGAGAATCCGAGCCAATCCATGACCCAACCGCCGATATCAATCGCTCATCACGCCTTGCGCGCGAGCTTGTCGTTGAGGAAATCGCGTACCAGCGACGGCTCGACATCCTTGGCGATGACGGCGCGCCCGACTGCTTCCAGGAGGATGAAGGTGAGCTTGCCGCGCTTGACCTTCTTGTCCTGCGCCATCAGCGCCAGCAGCGCGTCGGCGTCGACAAGCCCCTCCTGCGCAAAGCCCGCGATATCCTGAAGACGCGTTGGCAAGCCAGCCTCCGCAAGGTGACGTTCGACGCGCGCCGCATCCGCCGCACCGATCATGCCGAGCCTTGCGGAGAACTCCGCCGCCAGCACCATGCCGATCGACACGCCCTCGCCGTGGAACAGCCGGTCGGAGAAGCCGGTGGCGGCTTCCAGCGCGTGACCAAAGGTGTGGCCGAGATTGAGCAGCGCGCGCTCGCCGGTCTCGCGCTCATCACGCGAGACGACGCCTGCCTTGGCGCGGCAGGAGGTCGCGATCGCGTGCTCGCGCGCCGAGCCGCCCTTGAAGATGTCGGCGTGGTTCTTCTCCAGCCAGGTGAAGAAGGCCTCGTCGCCGAGCACGCCGTATTTGGCGACCTCAGCATAGCCGGCGCGGAACTGCCGCGGCGACAGCGTATCGAGCACGGCGGTGTCGGCAATGACCAGCACCGGCTGGTGGAAGGCGCCAAGCAGATTCTTGCCCTGCGGCGAGTTGATGCCGGTCTTGCCACCGACGCTGGAATCAACCTGAGCCAGAAGCGAGGTCGGCACCTGCACGAAGTCGACGCCGCGGCGCAGGATCGCGGCCGCAAAGCCGGCGAGATCGCCGACCACGCCGCCACCGAGCGCAATGACGAGATCGTTGCGCTCGATCTTCGCAGCGATCAGCGCCTCGCTGACCTTTTCGAGCCCGGCATAGGTTTTGGAAATCTCGCCTTCTTCGACGACGATGCGCGAGGTCGGAACGCCCGCGGCCGCGAGCGAGGCTTCAGCCGGCTCCAGCCAATGCTTTGCGACGGTGCGATCGGTGACGATCGCGGTGCGCACGCCAGGGCGCAGGGCCGCGACACGCGCGCCGAGCGAGGCAAGCACCTCACGGCCGATGACGATGTCGTAGGTGCGCTCGCCGAGCGCGACGTCGACGATAACAGGATCTGAATGTTTCAACGGCGCGGTCATCTCGCGGCACTCGCTACATTGAAGGGTGGGGAGCGCCGCAGAGATAGTCGCGCAGCGTCTCCAGGCACTCCTCCACGATCCGGTCATGCGGCACGTCGCGCGAGGAGATCGTGAGGTCGGCATTCTGGTAGACCGGCTCGCGTTCGCTGAGCAACCGGGTTACCGTCCCTTCCGGATCGGCGGTTTGCAGCAGCGGGCGATCGGCGCGGCGGCGCACCCGCCGCATGATGACGTCATGATCGGCCCTGAGCCAGATCGAGACCGCCTTGGCCGCGATGCGCGCGCGCGTCTCCTCGCGCATGAAGGCGCCGCCGCCGGTGGCGAGCACCAGCGGGCCGCCGTCCAGGAGGCGCGCGATCACCCGCGTCTCGCCGTCGCGAAAATAAGGCTCGCCGTGGCGCTCGAAGATTTCCGGTATGGTCATGCCGGCAGCCGCCTCGATCTCAGTGTCGGCATCGACGAAAGGCAGCTTGAGCCGGGCCGCGAGGCGCCGGCCGATGGTGGATTTGCCGACCCCCATCATGCCGACCAGCACGATCGAGCGGCCCGCAAGCGCCGACAGGATGTCGGGCTCGGGCGAGCTTGGTGCTGGTACGGCGGCCTCGGACATGGATCTCGCTCAATCTGCCGCCAAAGGCGGCATCTGGGGCCACCTATACGACCCCGAAGGGACCCTCGCCAGAGACTCTTGCCACGAAACGGCGAACATGTTGGATGATTTCATTGGTTAATTCGCCCCGACGAGACCCCTACCGAGACTTCGCCCGATGCCCAGCCTGTTCCGCTTCCTGACGGTCGTCGCCGTACTCGCCGGCATCGTCTATGGCGTGATCTTCGCGCTGGCGAATTTCGTCAGCCCAAAGTCGCGGGAAATGACCGTGACCATCTCGCCTGACAAGTTTCTCAAGAAATAGGCGCTAGCCTCCGGGGCATGCCAGCAAAGCCCTCCAATACCCAACTGACCGGCCTGTTCCTCGACATGCTCGCGGCGGAACAAGGTGCCGGCCCCAATACGCTCGACGCCTACCGGCGCGACCTCACCGACTTCTCCGACTTCCTCGCCCACAAGCGCCAGGATTTCATCGGCGCCGACACGCAAGTCTTGCGCGACTATCTCGGTGATCTCGATACGCGCGGGTTCAAATCGACCAGCGTCGCCCGCCGCCTGTCGGCGATGCGGCACCTGTTTCGCTTCCTGCTCAACGAGCGCATTCGCAGCGACGATCCCGCCGCGATCCTCTCGGGACCGAAGCGCGGCCGCAGCCTGCCGAAGGTGCTGTCGATTGCCGACGTCGATCGCATGCTGAGACGCGCCAAGGAGCTGAGTGAGGCGGCGGACGCGTCGCCCTCCCAGCGGCTGCGCAGCTTGCGGCTCTATTGCCTGCTCGAAGTACTTTACGCCACGGGCCTGCGTGTCTCCGAGCTGGTGTCGCTGCCGCGCTCGGCCGCAAAGCGCGACGCGCGCATGATCGTGGTGCGCGGCAAGGGCAACAAGGAGCGCCTGGTGCCACTCAACGAGGCCGCGCGGCAGGCGATGGCGGATTATCTTGCGGCAACGGACGCCGCCAAAGGCGACAGCAGGGGCGACGGCAAGTCGAACAAGAAAGGCAGCCTCGCCGCCTCGAAATGGCTGTTTCCCTCCTTCGGCGAAAGCGGCCACCTGACGCGGCAGCATTTTGCCCGCGACCTGAAGGAGCTCGCGGTCGCCTCCGGTCTTCAGGCGCGCCTCGTCTCCCCGCACGTGCTGCGCCACGCTTTTGCCAGCCACCTCCTCCACAACGGCGCCGACCTGCGCATCGTGCAGACGCTGCTCGGCCACACCGACATCTCGACGACGCAGATCTATACCCATGTGGTGGAGGAGCGCCTGAAGAGCCTGGTGCGCGACCTGCACCCGCTGGCGGAGAGGCGAAGCAACCTCCGCCGTCGTCCCGGACAAGCGTAAGCGCAGATCCGGGACGACAGCGGAGGTTGGAGTCGGGACACGAGAGCCACCACCATCCGCCTTGACTTCCGCCCCGTCTCCGCAGAAAGAGCCGTCTGCCTTTGTCGCGATTTGGCGCGCGGCTGCTCTTATCCCGCGCCAAGCCATTGAAGACGCTACACTTCTCTGTCCCGCCGGAAATCTGCTTCGTCTCCCCACCCTGCCCCCTATATTGAACCGATGTCAGACCTCATGCGCAGCTATCTCGATTTCGAAAAGCCCGTCGCCGAGCTCGATTCCAAGCTCGACGAATTGCGCGCGCTCTCGGCCTCCGGCGACATTGCCGAGGAGGTCGGCAAGATCGAGGACAAGGCGGCGCAGGCGCTCGCCGATCTCTATGCGAATTTGACGCCGTGGCAGAAGACGCTGGTCGCCCGCCATCCGCAGCGGCCGCACTTCTCCGACTTCATCAACGGCCTGGTCACCGAATTCACCCCGCTCGCCGGCGACCGCAAGTTCGGCGAGGACGAGGCGCTGGTCGCAGGCTTCGGCCGCTTCCGCGGCGAAGCCATCTGCGTGATGGGCCAGGAAAAGGGCGATTCCACCGAGAGCCGCATCAAGCACAATTTCGGCATGGCGCGGCCCGAAGGCTATCGCAAGGCGGTGCGGCTGATGGAGATGGCCGAGCGGTTTGGCCTGCCCGTGCTGTCGATCGTCGATTCTGCCGGCGCCTATCCCGGCATCGGCGCGGAAGAGCGCGGACAGGCCGAAGCGATTGCGCGCTCGACGGACGCCTGCCTGTCGCTAGGCGTGCCGAACGTTGCGATCATCACCGGCGAGGGCATGTCGGGCGGCGCGATCGCGATCACCACGGCGAACCGCGTCCTGATGCTGGAGCATGCGATCTACAGCGTGATCTCGCCGGAGGCCGCCTCCTCGATCCTCTGGCGCGACGGCACCAAGGCCCAGGAAGCCGCCAACAGCATGAAGATCACAGCCCAGGACATGCTGCGCTTCGGCGTCATCGACAGCATCCTCAAAGAACCCGTCGGCGGCGCCCACCGCGACCCCGCCGCCATGATCGCCACCACGGGCGAGGCGATCGAGCAGGCCTTCATCGAGCTGCGCAACCTTGATGCGGACGCCATCCGCAAGCAGCGCCGGCAGAAATTCCTCGAAATCGGCCGCAAACTGGCGTGATTTGGGGGTGCCGTGTCCCGGACGCGGTGCAGCGTGCAACGCTGCTCCGCAGAGCCGGGACCCAGCAGGCCACACGATCACCTGCGGCATGGGCCCCGGCTCAGCGACGCACCGCTCCGCGCTGCGTCGCGTCCGGGGCACGAGACCATCCCCGAATGACGGCCTCAATAGCCCGCTAACACCCCATTAACCCTTTTTTCGCCCGAATCGGCGATCCCGGCCGTAATTGAGCCGCTACGCCCTGATTTAGTCTTTGTTGACCATCCCTATGGGGCAACGGGCTCGTGATCCGCGCCTGGGTTGCGACGGTTTGGCCCAGAGGGTAAGATTTTAATCAATGGCTTCAGGGCATAAGCGCTGGGGCTTGGTCTGCAAAAAGCCCGTCAATCGCGGGTCCGGATCGCCGGTCAGGCCATGCTCCAAACCTGGGGGTTTTGCGATTTGCCCGGTGAGTGTGGGGTCCATCTTGATTTCTAGCTCGCTTGCACGCGCGCTTTTGACGTCGGTTGCGCTTGTCACCAGCGTGCTGCTGGCTGGCTGCGACACCGATCAGGTCTCGCTTGCGACCAACGCCAAGGCCAACCAACCCGTCTCGCCAAAGCTTCTCGCCGCGATGACCGAGAAGGACATGGATCTGCAATCGCCGATCCTGGTCCGCCTGTTCAAGCAGGAGGCCGAGCTTGAGGTCTGGAAGCAGACCCGAAGCGGCCAGTTCGCGCTGCTCAAGACCTATCCGATCTGCCGCTGGTCGGGCGATCTCGGGCCGAAGGTGCGCGAAGGCGACCGCCAGGCGCCCGAGGGGTTCTACTCGATCAACCCCAGCCAGATGAATCCGCAGTCGGCCTATTACCTCTCGTTCAACACCGGCTATCCCAACGCGTTCGACCGCGCGCTCGGCCGCTCCGGCTCGCAGTTGATGGTGCACGGCGACTGCTCCTCGCGCGGTTGCTACGCGATGACGGACGAGCAGATCGCGGAGATCTATTCGCTCGGGCGAGAGTCCTTCTTCGGCGGCCAGAAGGCGTTCCAGTTCCAGGCCTATCCGTTCCGAATGACGCCGGTGAACATGGCCAAGCACCGCAACAATCCGAACATGGCCTTCTGGAAGATGATCAAGGAAGGCAATGATCATTTCGAGGTGACGCGGCAGGAGCCGAAGGTCGATTTCTGCGAGAAGAAGTACGTCTTCGACGCGGCGAAGACGCCGGACGCCAAGCGCGATCCCGTGTTCGATGCCTCCGCAAAGTGCCCGGCCTACGTGATCCCCGACGACATCGCGAGCGCCGTGCGCGAGAAGGAGCAGAAGGACGAGGCGGAATACGCCAGGCTCGTCGCCAAGGGCACGCCGATGGCGCGCATGAATACCGGTATCGACGGCGGCATGAACAAGGTGTTCGCCGCGAAGATTCCGGAAGGCTCGACGGGCCTGTCCGAGGGCGCCGAAGGCTCCACGCTGCAGATGCTGGCGATGTCGAAGGCGCCCGGCACGATCCCCGGCACCGTCAATCCGCCGAGGCCGAACCTCGAGCCTGCCGCAGCAAGCCCGCAGAGCGAGCCGGTCGTCGCCGCCCCTGCGCAAGCCAGCAACACCCGCGTCGCGGCCGCCGCGCCCACTGACAAAGAGAATTCGCAAGGCGGCGGCTTCTTCTCCGGCCTCGCCCGCAAGATGGGCATGGGTAGTGCCGACACCACGGCGACCGCATCGCCGCCGCCGGCCACCACCGCTTCGGCGACTCCGCCCACGGCGGCATCCCGGCTGAAGGCCGCGGTGACCCGGTTCGCGCCGGGACACGGCACGGCCAAGGACGCGAAGGACGCCCCCAAGGAAACTGCTAAGGAAGCAGCCAAGCCGGTCGCAGCCGCCAAACCCGCCGAGCCGAAGCCGGCCGACACCAAGGTCGCCGCCTCACGCCCGCCGCTGAAGCCGTCGGTGTCGGATAGCGCGGCGGCAGCCGGCAGCAAAGACGCGCAACTCGCAGGCGCCGCGCCGGTGATGTCGTCGAACTCATTCGACAGCCGGTTCGGGGCGGTGAAGTAGGCGACGTCTTCGTCGCGTCCAGCGACACACTCTGCCGTCATTCCCCGCGAAAGCGGGGAATCCAGTATTCCAGAGACAGCGCGAGGATACGGAGAGGCCGCGGCGAACTGTGTCGCCCGGTCGAGCCGTGCGACGAGACGCGGAGTGCGCGCACCGGCTGTGCCCGCCCGACAAGTTGGGGCACCTGAAATTCCCTACGGCGCCAGATACCTTAGCAGCTCCGGATTCTCTCGCACATCTCCCGCCGCGCCCTGCAATGCGACGCGGCCGCGGTCGAGGACGTAAGCGTAGTCGGCGACTCTTAGCGCGAGGTCGAGGTGCTGCTCGACGATGATCACCGCGATCTGCTTGGCGAGCTCGATCAGGCGCTCGGTGATCTCCTCGATGACGCCGATCCAGACGCCTTCGGTCGGCTCGTCCAGCAGCAGGAGTTTTGGATCGCCCAGCATGGCGCGGCCGATGGCGAGCATCTTGCGCTCGCCTCCGGAGAGCGTGCCGGCGGGCTGGTCGAGGCGCTGGCCGAGCTTCGGGAAGATCGTCAGCACGCGGTCGACGGCGGCGGAATCCTTGGCCGCGAGCGAGCCGACGGCGAGATTGTCGCGTACCGACAGACGGGCGAACACCGAATGCTCCTGCGGCACGTAGCCGATGCCGGCGCGCACGCGCTCTTGGGTAGCGCGGCGGCTGATGTCGTGGCCATCGAAGGCGACATCGCCCTTCCACGCCGGCAGCTCGCCGACGATCGTCTTCATCAGCGTGGTCTTGCCGGCGCCGTTGCGGCCGAGCACAGCGACGCCGCCGCGCCAGGGAATGCCGAGGCTGACGTCGAACAGCACCTGGCTGCGGCCATAGCCGGCGTCGAGATGCTTGATATGCAAAAACTCCTGCTCAGGCACGGCGCAAATAAATCTCCTGGACGGACTTGTTGGCCTGGATCTCCGACACCGTACCTGATGCCAGCACCTTGCCCTGGTCGAGCACGGTGAGGCGGTCGCAGATGTCGCGGATGAAATCTAGATCGTGCTCGACGATGACGAGTGAGCAGTGCTGCTTGATCGGCGCGAGCAACTCACCGGTGACGCGGCGCTCCTCCAGGCTCATGCCGCCGGTCGGCTCGTCGAGCAGCAGAAGCCGCGGCTTGCCAGCGAGCGCCATCGCGATCTCCAGCCATTGCTGCTGGCCGTGCGACAGCGTCGCCGCCGCATCGAAGGCGCGGCTCGCAAGACGGAACTGCGTCAGCATCGCCATCACCTGGTCATGCAGCGCGCCGCGGGTGCGCGAGAACACGAGATCGAACAGCGAGGACTGCGCCTGCAGCGCCAGCAGGATGTTGTCGTACAGCGTGAGCGTCGGCAGCACGCTCGTGATCTGGAATTTCAGGCTCATGCCGGCCCGCGCGCGCTCGGTCGGCGTGAATGCGGTGATGTCGGCGTTGACGAAAGAGACCTTGCCCTGCGTCGGCACCTCGGCGCCCGCGATGCACTTCATCAGCGTGCTCTTGCCCGAGCCGTTCGGCCCGATCAGGCCGTGAAACTCGTTCTCGCCGACGGTAAGCGTGGCGCCATCGAGCGCTGTGAGCTTGCCGAAGATTTTCGTGATGCCTGCGGCTTCAAGAAGCGGCATTGCGCTTCTCCTTTTCAGTCTCCTTGGGCTTCGCACCAAAGCTGCCGACGCGCTCGCGTTCTCCTAACACGAAGCTGATCAGGCCTAGGGGACGGAACAGGATGACGAACAGCAGCAGCACGCCCAAGATGATTGGCCAGATGTCGCGATAATTGTCCGACAGCCAGAAGCTGACGCCTTCGATGATCACGGTGCCGATCACGGCGCCGATCAGCGTGCCGGAGCCGCCGAACAGCACGTAGAGCACGACCTGGGTGGATACGACGACGCCGACCATGTTGGGCCAGACAAACCCTTCGTGGAAGGCGTAGAGGCTGCCGGCAAGGCCGGCGATGGTGCCGCCGACCGCGAACACGATGGCCTTGAGATGCTGGGCCTTGTAGCCAAAGAATGCGATACGCTGCTCGTTCTCGCGAAGGCCCGCGAGCGCCAGGCCGAATTGCGAGCGCACCAGGAAGCGGCACAGGAGATAGGCGACGACGAGGATGCCGAGCGTGAGATAGTAGAAGACCGGCCCCTCGGAGAATTCGTAGGAGCCGAGCGTCATCGGCGAAATCGAGGGGATGCCGTTCTGGCCGCCAAGATAATACCAGCCGCGCGCGAGGCGGTCGGCGGCGTAGGAGCCGGTCAGCGTGCCGAGCGCGACGAAGATCACGCTCGACGGATGCCGGCCGAGCAGCAGGAAGCCGCCGAGCAGGAGTGCGAAGGTGAGACCGATGATCGTGCCCGCAGGGAGCACCAGGAAGATGTTGGTGATGTCGAGATCGCGCGCCAGCAGCGCCACGCCGTAGCCGGCCGAGCCGAAGAACAGGGCCTGGCCGAAGCTCATGATGCCGGCATAGCCCCAGACGAGGTCGAACGACAGCGCGAACAGCGCCAGGATGATGACGCGGGTCGCAAACACCGTGAGATAGTCCTGCAGCACGAGCGGCGCAATCAGCGCCGCCAGCAGCACCAGACCCTCGACGATCGGCAGGACCTTTCGTCCCGAGGCGGCCTGCCGCGCTTCGCTTTCAGCCATCGCACCGTCCGGCTCGTCGCCGACATCGGCGTCGATGGCTTCTCTTACCACACTCATCGACTTCAGCATTCGGTCTCAGCACTCTTTGGGATCGACGAGCCCGTCGCTGCGGCCGACGATCTCGTAATTGCCGCCCTTGGCCACCGCCGTGTACATCTTCATCTTGCAGTGGCGTTTGCCCGGCACCATTTCGGCCGGCCCGCCCGGACCTTCCGCGATCTTGGCGTGATCGAGTGCGGCGGCAACCGACTCGCGATCGATCTTGCCGGCCTCCTTGACCGCGGCCTCCCACAACTTCAAGCCGCGGTAGGTGCCGGTCGCGGCACTGCCGGCGGCGAACAGGAAGTTGCCGGGGAAATCCTTCTCATAGGCGGCCTGGATCCTGGCGTTGACCGGGTCCTCCTTGGTCAGCACCTTGAAATAGTCGAGGCAGCTTGCGAGGCCCTCGATCTCGTTCGCCTGGTTGATGTTGAGCGTGTTCTCGTCGTAGTAGACGCAAGCGAGCCGTCCGCCATTCTTGAGGAAGCCCGCTTCATAGAGCTGCTTAAAGAACGGTCCGACGCCGGGCGGGATCACGGTGTTGAAGACGACGTCGACCTTGTTGGAGATGATGCGGTTGACGGTTGCCGAGAAGTCGATCTGGTCGAGCGGGTAGTATTCCTCGAACACCACCTCGCCGCCATTGGATTCGATCACCTTGCGGGCATAGACGTTCAGCGTGTGCGGCCAGACATAGTTGGCGCTCGGCAGCGCGAACTTCTTGCCGCCGTTCTTGATCAGCCAGGGGATGAACTCGTCGCATTGCTGCGCCGGCGTCGGCCCGGTGCAGAACAGGAACGGCGTGCACTCCTTGCCCTCGTAGAGCTGCGGATAGATGTAGAGCGTCTTGCCGCGCGCCACGATCGGATCCTTGATCGCGTTGCGCATCGACGAGGTGATGCCGCCCAGCACCATGTCGACCTTGTCGCGCTGGATCAGCTTGCGCACGTTGCCGACGGCCACGGATTCGTTCGAGGCGGTATCTTCGATGTAGAGCTCGAGCGGCCGGCCCAGCAGGCCGCCGGTGTTATTGATCTCCTTGATCACCATCTTGGCGACGTTGGCGTCGGCGTTGCCGGCATAGGCGATCGGGCCGGTGAGGTCGGTCGCAATCCCGACCTTGATCGGGCCCTCCGCCGCGTTCGCCCAGTCGGGACGAATCACCCAGCTGGCGGCGCCGGTCGCGATCGCGCCGGAAGCAAAGGCGAAATTGGAGAGGAAGCGGCGGCGGGTGAGATTGACGCGATCGAACATGGACTAAACCCCTTTTCCAGCGATGAGGCCTTGCGGCCGGAATTTGATGAAGGCAATTGCAAGAACGAAGACGAGGACGTCGGCGATGACGGGCGCCATGACCCATGGCAGCGCGGCGCTGAGCGTGCCAATGACGCCGGCGCCCGCGACCGGTCCGATGAACGATCCGACGCCGCCGACCATGACGGCGACAAACCCTTGAATCAGGAAGCGGATGCCGAGATCGGCAAACAGGCTGAAGACCGGCACGATCAGCGCGCCGGCAAGCCCTGCGAGCGCCGCACCGAAGGCAAAAGTGACGCCGTAGATCAGCGGCGTCGAAATGCCGGAGGCGCGCGCCAGAGCCGGGTTCTCCAGCGTGGCGCGCACGCGTAGGCCAAAGCTGGTGCGCGAGAGCAGGAGATAGCAGGCGCCCATCACCAGGAGCGTGATCACGATGATGATGAAGCGCCAGGTCGAGATGTGCATGGTGCCGATGTCGATCGAGCCGCCGATCGGCTCGGGCACGGTCAGATAGAAGCCGCCGATCAGCCCGCGCACGGACTCGCGGATGATCAGGCCGAGCGCATAGGTGCCGAGCATGGCGACGATCGGCGCAGCGTAGAAGCGGCGGATGATCAGCCCCTCCAGCGCGAAGCCGAGCGCCCCGACCAGGAAGGGCGCGGCGACCATGCCGGCCCAGATCGGCAGGCCGTGGCTATAGGCGAGATAGGTGATGTAGGCCCCGAGCAGGACGAACTCTCCTTGCGCGAAGTTGAAGATGCCCATCATGCTGGCGATGATCCCGAGCCCCAGCACGATCAGGACGATGATCGCGCCAAAGCTCAGGATTTCGAACGCCGCGACGAATGCGTTAGCCATACGTTGCGATCCACCCAGCCGGCATCACGTCTCGCCTCACATCTTCTTCCAGTCGCCGATCTGCTCGAAGGCATGCGCGGCGCGGTAGATCGTCGATTCCTCGAAGTGGCGGCCGACCAGCATCAGCCCGACCGGCAGGCCGTCGACCATGCCGCACGGCAATGACATTGCGGGGTGATGGGTGATGTCGAATGGCGCGGTGTTGGCGATCATCTCCAGCGCGCGAGCGACATAGTCCTCGCGGCAGGCATTGGCCGGCGGCAACGGCGTCGCCTTCATCGGCGTCGTCGGCAGCAGCAGGAGGTCGTAATCGCCGAACGCCTTGTCATAGGCCGCCGTCAGGCGGCGGGAGATGTTGAGCGCCTTGCCGTAATAGCGGGGGCCGAAGGTGTTGTTGATGTAGGTGCCGAGCAGAAGGAACAGCTTGGTCGTCTCGGAGAGGGAATCGGCCTGCCGGCGCCAGCCGCGGTGGAAATCCATCAGCGAGGTCGAATAGAGATCGCCGCGGCTGAGGCCGTAGCCGTCGCCATACATCATGGTCTGGGTCATGCCCTCGGTGCCGATCGGCGTCCAGATCGCGGGACCTGCGAGATGCATCGGTATCGACACGGTCTCGACGGTAGCGCCGAGATCCCTGAAGCGCTTCGCCGCCTCGCGCACGCTCTCATTGACGGCTGCTTCTGCGGTCGGCAGCTCAAAACCCTCCTTGAGGATGCCGATCTTCATGCCCTTGATGCCGGCCCCCAGCGCCTTGGTGTACTCGTCGACCTTGGGTGACTTGATGCGGGGATCGTAGCCGTCGTCGCCGGCGATCACCTCGAGCAGCAGCGCATTGTCGGCGACCGTCGCCGTCATCGGGCCGGTGTGATCGACAAAAATCTCGATCGGCATGATGCCGGTGTAGGGCACGAGGCCCCAGGTCGGCTTCATGCCGTAGATGCCGCAGAACGAGGACGGCATGCGGATCGAGCCGCCCTGGTCGCCGCCGATCGCCATGTCGACCTCGCCGAGCGCGACGACGACGCCGCTTCCGGAGGACGAGCCGCCGGCCGAATAGCCCATCTTGTGCGGATTGTGCACCGGACCGACCGCGCCGGTATGGCTGCCGCCGGACATGCAGAAGGATTCGCAGTGCACCTTGCCGGCGATCTCGGCGCCGGCGTCCAGCATGCGCGTGACGATGGTGGCGTCGAAATCGGGCACATAGCCCTCCAGCGTCGCCGAGCCGTTCATCATGGGAACGCCAGCGAGCATGATGTTGTCCTTCAGCGCAACCGTCTTGCCCTTGAGCTTGCCGCTGGGGGCGCCCTTCACGGTCGACTTGCGATACCAGGCGTTGCGCGGGTTTTCGTCCGGCGAGGGCCGGTAGCCCGGCGTCCGCGGATATTTCACCGGCGGCAGTTCGTCGGGCATCGCCGCGACGAGATTGTAGGCCTCGATCGAGCCCTGCATCAGGCCGCGAAACGAGGCGACGTCTTCATCGGTCAGCGCAAGGCCGCACTGCTGGGCGACGCTGCGGAGCTGGGTTGGGGTGGGAAGGACAACTGACACGACGCTCTCCTCAAAGCTTTGAACGATCCCTGGACGGTCTCTGGGGCGTGCGGCCGCGGTCCGCTTTGCGAGCGCAGACCCACCGGCCTTGTCGCAACATTCAAAACGGAAATATTTTCCTTTTCAAGTATTATTTTGAAGAGGCGCGCTTTGCGGATATCCGCGCCGGTGTCAGATCGGCTTGATCAGCTTGAAGTCGAGACCATCGGCCTCGGCGAGATACATCGGCATTTTCGCGTGGCCGTTGCGCACCGTGACGGGGCCGCGCGCGCCGCTGTAGACGACGCTGCGCGCCGCCGCGAGCATCGGCCCCATCGCCAGTGTGCCGGCCTTGGCCGCAACCGCTTCGAGGAAGCGCAGCCCCTCATAGCTGGATTGCCCGAGCGAGCCGATCGGCGGGGCGTTCGGACCGAACATCGCGCTGTAGCGGCTCTGGAAATCGTCATTGGCGCGCGAGCCGACGGCGGGGAAATAGCCGGAGGCGCAGAACAGGTTCTCGGAGTTGTCGGCGCCGATGCCGAGCAGCACGGTCTCGTCCATCGCACCGGCAAACCGCAGCGTGGTCGCGCCGAGGCCGCATTCGCCGAAGGCGCGATTGAAGGTGATGCTGTCGGTGCCGATCAGCGAGATCAGCACGACATCGGGCTTGGCGGCGCGGATCCGCGCCAGGTGCGGCTCGTGATTGTCCTCGCCGAGCGGCACGAACTCCTCGCCCACGACGTGGCCGCCGGTCTCCTTGATGTAGCGCTTCACCGCGCGATGCGACTGCCAGGGCCAGACATAGTCGCTGCCGATCAGGTACCAGTGCGCGGCCTTCTTGACGTCGGCGAGCCAGTGGATCGACGGCCGGCTCTGCCAGCGCGGCGTCTCGCCGATCGCCATGACGCCCGGCGTCTGTTCGCCGCCCTCATAGACCGGCGTGTAGATGTAGGGGATGCGGTGGCGCGTGGTGACCTTGCGCAAGGCGACGCGGACCGCGCTGGTGTGCAGGCCTACGATGAGATCGACCTCGTCGAAGGCGATCGCCTGCTCGGCACGATCGAGGATCTCGTCGAGCGGCCCGCCGGCGTCGTAGATCGACAGCTCGATCTCGCGTCCGAGAATGCCGCCGCGCTTGTTGATCTCGGCGACGGCGAGCTGCGCGCTGCTGGTGGCGCACGGACCCCAGACCCCGGGCGAGCCGCTGCAGCAGATGAAGCCGCCGATGCGAAGCTTGCTGCTGGCGCCGCGCCGGCGGAAGAACGAGTGATCGCTCGGCGACAATGCCCAATCGATCGCCGGCGACGACAGATTCCTCAACAGCAGGGACGGCGGAAAGGCGGGCCCGCCGGAAGCCGGGAAGTTGACCGTCGAGCCCACACCAACTCCTGTCCGGTACCAGACCTAAAGCACATTCAGCGGGCGACCTCGGCATCCGCCCTTTTGTTGGGCAATCATCCTATTTTGAAAATATTGAATATTCAAGAATTGAAGTGCATATAGATGCAGCAGCAATTGCAAGACATTCACTCATTTGCACCAATACGAAGTCTTAAGCCGTGGCCAAACCGCCGAAAGAGAACTCCCCCATCACCGAGCACCTCGCCTACCTGCTGGCGCAAGCCAACCGGGAGATCAACCGCCAGCTTGAGCTGCGATTGAGCAAGGAGGGCGTACCGGTCGAGCAGTGGCGCATCCTCAAAGTCCTGTCCGACGGCGACGGTCATTCGATGGGCGAACTCGCGGATGCCGTGCTGCTCAACCATCCGACGTTGACCAAGATGATCGACCGCATGGTCTCCGACGCGCTGGTCTATCGCGTGCAGGACCCGAACGACCGCCGCAAGGTCCTGATGTTCATCTCCGACCGCGGCAAGGTGCTGTGCAAGAAGCTCAACTCGCTCGCGGTCGACCAGGAGGAGCACATCGTCGAGAGCTACGGCGACAAGTCGACGAGCGAATTGAAGCGGCTGCTGGAGAGTCTGATCGATAGCTCGAATTGAGCGGTTCGTGCAGATGTCGTGGCTTGATGATGTGGACCAAGCTGCGCACCACACACGCGATCGTCATCGCCCGCGAAAGTGGGCGATCCAGTATCCCAGAGACGGTTGTGGTTGAGCGGAGGAGCCGCGGCGTACTGGGTCGCCCGGTCAAGCCGGGCGACGACAGTGGAGAGTGAGGCGAGAGCGTCGCGTCTCAGAGGTCACGCGGCGCACCTCAGTCCTCACGCATACCGGCCGTGGCAGTGCTTGTACTTCTTGCCGCTGCCGCAGGGGCAGTCCTCGTTGCGGCCGACCTTACCCCAGGATGCGGGGTTCTTCGGATCGCGCTGCGCGGCGTTGGCCTGGGGGGCCAGCGTCACGTTGGCGAAGGCCATCTCGTCCTCGCCGGTATCAGGATTGAGCTTGTGCGCTTCCATCGCCGGAATGACCGGCGCTTCCTGCTCCGGCGGGATGATCTCGACGCGCATGAGCTGCGCTGTGACGGCCTCGCGCAAGTGCGCGCTCATCTCCTGGAAGAGATTGAATGCCTCGGTCTTGTACTCCTGCAACGGATCGCGCTGGCCGTAACCGCGGAGGCCAATGACCTGGCGCAGATGGTCGAGCATGATGAGGTGCTCGCGCCAGAGATGATCGAGCGTCTGCAGCAAAATGGTCTTCTCGACGTAACGCATCACGTCGGGACCCCACTGCGCGACCTTGGCCGCCATGTGCTCGTCGGCGCGGTTCTCGATGCGCGTGAGCAGCTCCTCGTCGGCGATGCCCTCTTCCTTGGCCCAGTCGTCGACCGGCAGATCGAGATCGAGCACGCGCTTCAGCTCTTCCTTGAGGCCTGCGACGTCCCACTGCTCGGCATAAACATGCTCGGGCACGTGCTTGGCGACGAGGTCGTCGATGAAGGCATGGCGCATGTCGGCGATGGTCTCGGCGACGTTCTCGTCCTTCATCAGATCGACGCGCTGATCGAAGATCACCTTGCGCTGGTCGTTCTGGACGTTGTCGAACTTGAGCAAGTTCTTGCGGATGTCGAAGTTGCGCGCCTCGACCTTCTGCTGCGCCTTCTCGAGCGCCTTGTTGATCCAGGGATGGATGATGGCCTCGCCCTCTTTCAGGCCGAGCCGCTGCAGCATGCTGTCGAGACGATCCGAGCCGAAGATGCGCATCAAATCGTCTTCCAGCGACAGGAAGAATTTTGAACGACCGGGGTCGCCCTGACGGCCGGAGCGGCCGCGGAGCTGGTTGTCGATGCGGCGGGACTCGTGACGCTCGGAGCCGATGATGTAGAGGCCGCCGGGCTTCTTCACGGTCTTGGCGGGCTTACCGCCCTTCGCCGGCTCGATCTCGACGGTCTCCTCGGCCTTGAGCACGATGTCGCGGAAATGCTCGATGTCGGCCTTGATCTGCTCGATCTTTTTGGCCTTCTCGGCCTCGTCCTCGATCCCTGCGGTCTCCTGCTGGATACGCATCTCCAGGGAGCCGCCGAGCTTGATGTCGGTGCCGCGTCCCGCCATGTTGGTCGCGATCGTGATCGCGCCGGGAACGCCGGCTTCCGCAACGATATAGGCTTCCTGCTCGTGGAAGCGCGCATTCAGCACCGCAAACAGCTTTGCCGGCTTGCCAGCGCGGGCGGCGGCGTAGAGCTTCTCCAGCGCGCTCTCTTTACCGAAATCGATCTGCTTGTAGCCGTTCTGCTTCAAAAACTCGGCGAGCACTTCCGACTTCTCGATGGACGCCGTGCCGACCAGCACCGGCTGCAGGCGCGCATTGGCGCGCTCGATCTCGGCGAGGATGGCGACGTATTTTTCCTTCTGCGTGCGGTAGACCTCGTCGTCTTCGTCGAGACGCGCGACCGGCAGGTTGGTCGGGATCTCCACGACCTCGAGCTTGTAGATGTCGAACAATTCGTCGGCTTCGGTCGCCGCCGTGCCGGTCATGCCCGCCAGCTTCTCGTACATGCGGAAATAGTTCTGGAAGGTGATCGAGGCGAGCGTCTGGTTCTCTGGCTGAACCGCGACATGCTCCTTGGCCTCGAGCGCCTGGTGCAGGCCTTCCGAATAACGACGGCCCGGCATCATGCGTCCGGTGAATTCGTCGATGATCACGACCTCGCCTTCGCGGACGATGTAGTCCTTGTCGCGTGTGAACAGCGTGTGGGCGCGCAGCGCCTGGTTAACATGGTGCACGACAGAGACGTTCTCGACGTCGTAGAGCGACTCGCCCTTGAGCTGGCCGGCATCGCGCAGCAGCGTCTCCAGCTTCTCCATGCCGCCTTCGGTCAAGGTCACCGTGCGCTGCTTCTCGTCGACCTCGTAGTCCGTGACCTTCTCCAGCTTCGGCATGAAGGTGTCGATGGTGTTGTAGAAGTCGGAACGATCGTCGAGCGGGCCGGAGATGATCAGCGGGGTGCGGGCTTCATCGATGAGAATGGAGTCCACCTCGTCGACGATCGCGTAGTAATGCGGCCGCTGGACCATGTCCTCGAGCCGGTACTTCATGTTGTCGCGCAAATAGTCGAAGCCGTACTCGTTGTTGGTGCCGTAGGTGATGTCGCAGGCATAGGCCGCCTTGCGCTCGGTATCGTCGAGCCCGTGCACGATCACGCCGGTGGTCATGCCGAGGAAGCCGTAAATCTGGCCCATCCAGGCGGAGTCGCGGCGGGCGAGGTAGTCGTTGACGGTGACGACGTGGACGCCCTTGCCGGCGAGCGCGTTGAGGTAGACCGCCAGCGTTGCGACCAGCGTCTTGCCTTCACCGGTCTTCATCTCGGCGATGTCGCCCTCATGCAGCACGATGCCGCCGATGAGCTGGACGTCGAAATGGCGCTGGCCGAGCGTGCGCTTGGCCGCCTCGCGCACGGTGGCGAAGGCCGGGACCAGGAGGTCGTCCAGCGTCTTGCCGCTTGCGATCTGCTGCTTGAATTCGGCGGTGCGGGCCTTGAGGGCTTCGTCCGAGAGTTTTGAAAGTTCCGGCTCGAGCGCGTTGATCGCGTTGACGCGGGATTGGTATCCCTTCACCCGCCGGTCGTTGGCGGAGCCGAAAAACTTGCGGGCGAGCGCGCCGATCATGCCAAATTCCTGTGTTCGCGAATACCGCGTTGCAGCCAAGAGGTTGTCACCAACTTGCCTATCAACTCACCGTGACGCCTCGCGGCCAAGACCCCGTTCCGGGGTCATCCGCCATATGGGTGGGAATTGAGCAAATCTGGGTTCAACGGCCAAAAACGCAGCAAAATAAACGCTATCGCCATGGACGCGACCGGCCAGAGATATGGCCCGGTCTGAGCCTTGTCAACGGCGGCCGGCTTTCCGGTAATTCATCATTTTGACAGGTTTTTCGCGTTGCCAAGGCACCCCGATTGGGCGAGTGTCCGCCCCGCCCAAATACCCCCTTCAGGATAAGGATTTTCCATGACCACCTCGTTCCCGGTAACGAAAACCGGCCTGCGCTTCGGCCTTGCCACCGCCCTTGCGGGCTGCCTTGCGCTGGCGCTGATCGCGGGTCCCGGCCGGGCTGCCGACGACCCGGTCCTGGCCAAGGTCAATGGCGTGGAGATCAAGAAGAGCGACGTCGCGCTCGCCGAGGAGGAACTGGGCCCCTCGCTGGCGCAGATGGACCCGGCGACCAAGGACGAGAACGTGCTGGCCTTCCTGATCGACATGAAGATCGTCGCCAAGGCCGCCGAGGACAAGAAGATCGCCGACAATGAGGAGTTCAAGAAGCGCCTGGCGTTCGCCCGCAACCGGCTTCTGATGGACAGCCTGCTCGCCCAGGAAGGCAAGTCGGCGACCACCCCCGACGCCATGAAGAAGGTCTATGAGGAGGCCTCCAAGCAGATCACCGGCGAGCAGGAGGTGCGCGCCCGCCACATCCTGGTCGAGACCGAGGACGAGGCCAAGGCCGTGAAGGCCGAGCTCGACAAGGGCGCCGATTTCGCCGAGCTCGCCAAGAAGAAGTCCAAGGATCCGGGCTCCGCCGACGGCGGCGACCTCGGCTTCTTCACCAAGGAGCAGATGGTGCCGGAATTCTCGGCGGTCGCCTTCGCGCTGGAGCCGGGCAAGATCTCCGACCCCGTGAAGTCGCAGTTCGGCTGGCACATCATCAAGGTCGAGGAAAAGCGCAGCCGCAAGGCGCCGGATTTCGACCAGGTCAAGGCCCAGATCGAGAACTACGTCACCCGCAAGGCCCAGGCCGACTATGTCGCGAAGCTGCGCACTGAAGCCAAGGTCGAGCGGCTCGACCAGCCGGCTGCCGACGCGGCCAAGCCGGCCGACGCGGCGAAGCCGGCTGACAAGCCGGCCGACAACAAGATGGCGCCGCCAGCGAAGAAGTAAGAATTCGCTGTCACTTCGCTGACGCCAATAGTATCTAAGCATCGTGATGCCCGGCCTCGTGCCGGGCATCTGCTTATCTGGATTTGCTTCCCAAAAGGCGCCCCCGCGATGTCCTCCTCCGTCTCCCCGCTTGCCCCGAAACATGTTCCCGACATGCCCGTCATCGCGGGCGTCAGGTTGGCAACGGCCGAGGCCGGCATCCGCTACAAGAACCGCACCGACGTGCTGCTCGCGCTTCTGGACAAGGGCACCGCGGTCGCCGGCGTCTTCACCAAGTCGAAATGCCCGTCCGCGCCGGTGGAATGGTGCCGCGCCAAGCTGAAAGGCGGCAAGGCGCGCGCGCTGGTGGTCAATTCCGGCAATGCCAATGCTTTCACCGGCAAGACCGGCCGGGCGTCGACGGCGCTGACCGCCAAGATCGCGGCCAAGGCGGTCGGCTGTAGCGAAAGCGAGATTTTCCTGGCCTCGACCGGCGTCATCGGCGAACCGCTGGATGCGACCAAGTTCGACGGCGTGCTCGCCCGCCTCGCCGAGAGCGCCGCGCCCGCCGACTGGCTGGGTGCCGCCAAGGCGATCATGACCACCGACACCTTCCCGAAGGTCGCAACCAGAACCGTGAAGCTCGGCAAGGCCAAGGTCACCATCAACGGGATGGCCAAGGGCGCCGGCATGATCGCACCCGATATGGCGACCATGCTGTCGTTCATCTTCACGGACGCGCCGATCGCGCCCGCCGCGCTGCAGGCGCTGCTCAAGAGCGGCGTCGAGGACACCTTTAACGCGGTGACGATCGACGGCGACACCTCGACCTCGGACACGCTGCTGGCTTTCGCGACCGGCGCTGCCGCCGAGCACGGCGCGCCCAGAATCAGCCGCCCTAGCGACCCGCGCCTGAAGGCCTTCATCAAGGCGTTCAACGAGGTGCTGGCCAACCTCGCCGAGCAGGTCGCCCGCGACGGCGAAGGCGCGCGCAAGCTGGTCGAGATCACCGTGGAAGGCGCCAAGACCAAGGCGTCGGCGCGCAAGATCGCGATGTCGATCGCGAACTCGCCGCTGGTGAAGACGGCGATCGCCGGCGAGGACGCCAATTGGGGCCGCGTGGTCATGGCGGTCGGCAAGGCCGGCGAGCCCGCCGATCGCGACAAGCTGTCGATCTCCTTCAACGGTATCCGCGTTGCGAAAAGCGGCGCGCGCGACCCGTCCTATGATGAAGCGCAGGTGTCGGAGGCAATGAAGGCGCCGGAGATCGCGATCAAGGTCTCGCTCGGCCTCGGCAAGGGCCGCGACCGCGTGCTGACCTGCGACCTCACCAAGGAATATGTCGCGATCAACGGCGACTATCGATCGTAAGTTCAGGCATGGCCGAACTCAAACTGACATTGGTGGTGGCCTGCGCGCTTGTTGACGCCGACAAGCGCGTCCTGATCGCGCAGCGCCCCGAGGGCAAGACGCTTGCCGGCCTCTGGGAGTTTCCCGGCGGCAAGCTCGAGCCTGGCGAGCGGCCGGAGCAGAGCCTCATTCGCGAGCTTCATGAGGAGCTCGGAATCACCGTCAGCGAGCCGTGCCTGGCGCCGCTCACCTTCGCAAGCCATGCCTACGAGACGTTCCACCTGTTGATGCCGCTCTACATCTGCCGGCGCTGGGAAGGCATGGTGACCGCGCGCGAAGGCCAGACCCTCGCCTGGGTCCGCGCCAACAAGCTGCGCGACTATCCGATGCCGCCGGCGGACATTCCGCTGATACCGCATCTGATCGATCTGCTGATGTGAGGATGCTCATGCCCCGGACGCAGCGCAGCGCTCTTGCGGTGCGCTGCAGAGCCGGGGCCCAGAGGGCACTGGCTGGGTCCCGGCTCTGCGCAGCAGCGCAAGGGCGCTGCAGCGCGTCCGGGACACGCTAGACTAGTCGCGCTTAACCTTCCTGACCGCCTCCGCAAGGCTCGCCTTGGCCGAGCCGGGCTTGAGCGGCTGCTGCTGGCTCGCATGCGGCGCCCAGCCGGAGAGCCAGACGATGTCGAACGTTGCGCGGATGCGACCGTCGGGATCCGCAAACCGCGCGGCATAGATCTCGGCCATCCGCAGCATGGTCGCGCGCGGTGTCGGCGTCCGCCGCCGCTCGACCAGCACGTTGGCTGCGCCCATGCGCCGCAAATCCTGCATCAGCGCGAAGGCATTCGCGTAGCGCACGACGATTCGATCGACATCGGTCACCGGAAGCGCAAAGCCCGCCCGCTGCAACAATGCGCCGATGTCGCGCAGATCAGCGAACGGCGCGACACGCGGCGACACTCCGCCCTCGCATTCGGCCTCGGCCGCGGCAAAGGCCTGGCGCAGCTCGGTCAGGCTGTCGCCGCCGACCATCGCGGCGAGCAAGAGACCGTCGGGCTTCAACGCCCGACGGATTTGCGCGAGCACACCCGGCAAATCGTTGACGAATTGCAGGGCCAGCGCAGACGCCACGAGATCGAGGCTTTCCGGCGCCAGGGGCAGCTTCTCCTCGCCCGCCGCATCGAGCTCGATCCGCTGCGCGTTGCCGAAGCGTGAGCGCAGCGCCGCCAGGCCCTCGCCGGGGGTCCAGAGATCGGCAACAGCGCCGAAGTCGCGCATCACCGCCGCCAGCCGGTCGGCCATGTCCTCGTCGACGCGGTCGAGCAGGAAGCTGACCGGCCCCTGCGCGCGCACACGGGACTGCCGCATATGCAGAAGCGCGCGATCGAACAGGGCGGGCGGGATTTGCGGGTTTTGCGCCATGCCGCTGGTTACGCCGATTACGATGTTTCTGGCAATCTTCTCCCTCGTGTCCCGGACGCGCTGCAGCGCTCTTTGCGCTGCTGCGCTGATCCGGGACCCACGCTTCCGAGTGCACGCTTTAGGCCCGGCTCGGCAGCGCACCGCCATAGCGCGTCGAAGACGCGCGTAAACGCGCTTATGGCGCTGCGCTGCGTCCGGGGCAAGAGACCGGAGCGCGGCTTGAGCCCTCTGCGGCGTAGCGCTAGCCTCTCGCCCATGGAATCCGCCAGCGCCCCCAACCGTTCCATATCCGCATCTCTACGCGCCACATGGACGGCCGGGCACCGCATGCTGTCGCGCGCGGCTAGGCTCGCGCTCGATATCGCGCTGCCGACCCTGTGCGTGTCCTGCCGCGAGCCGGTCGATGGCGAGGGCGTCTGTGCGGCCTGCTGGGCAAAACTGTCGTTCATCGCCCCGCCCTACTGTCCGCGGCTCGGCATCCCCTTTGTCTATGATCCCGGCCCCGAGATGCTGTCGATGGAGGCGATTGCGAGCCCGCCCGCCTATCATCGGGCGCGCGCCGCGGTGCGCTATGACGACGTCGCGCGCACGCTGGTACATTCGCTGAAATACCAGGACCGCACCGACCTTGCGCCGGCCATGGGCCGCTGGATGGCGCGCGCGGGGCGCGAGCTGCTCGGCGAGGCCGACACGCTGGTCCCGGTGCCGCTGCATTGGCGGCGGGCCTGGCGCCGCCGCTACAACCAGTCGGGCGCGCTGGCCCGCGTGATCGAGCGCCAGACCGGGGTCAAGGTGAAAGGCGACATCCTGCGCCGGATCCGCGCCACCGAGCAGCAGATCGGGCTGTCGCGCGCCCAGCGCGCCACCAATGTGCAGGGCGCATTCCAGGTATCTGCCGACCACCAGGCCGAGGTGCAGGGCCGGCGTATTGTCCTCATAGATGACGTCTTGACTTCCGGCGCGACGCTGGATGCCTGCGCCCGGGCCTTGCTCCGCGCCAAGGCAGCGCACGTCGACGCACTGGTCTTTGCCCGGGTTGTGGAGACCGGGTCACGTCCCATATAATTCGATCAATTCATGAATTGAGAGCATCAGGCGAGATGAGCATTGCTGTCGAGATCTATACGAGGCCGGGCTGCGGCTATTGTTCCGCGGCCAGGTCGCTGTTGGCCCGCAAGAAGGCCGCCTTCACCGAGTTCGACATCGCCAAGAACCCGTCGTGGCGCCAGGAGATGTATGACCGTGCGGGCGAGGGCTCGACATTCCCGCAAATCTGGATCGGCGAGAAGCATGTCGGCGGTTGCGACGAGCTCTATTCGCTCGATCGCGAAGGCAAGCTCGATGCGCTGCTCGAAAGCGTCAAGGCCGTCTCATGAGCCAGAATCAGGATCGTACCTTCACCGCCGCCATGGTGCAGATGCGCACCGGCCTTCTGCCTGAACCGAGCTTCGAGCAGGCAAGCAAGCTGATTCGAAAGGCGGCGGCGAACGGCGCGAATTACGTGCAGACGCCCGAAGTCAGCAACATGATGCAGCTGAACCGCAAGGCGCTGTTCGATCACCTCGCCAGCGAAGAGGACGACAAGTCGCTGAAAGCCTATCGCGCGCTCGCCGCCGAATTGAAGATCCATCTGCATATCGGCTCGCTGGCGCTACGCTACTCGCCGGAGAAGGCGGTCAACCGCTCCTTCCTGATCGGCCCCGACGGCAATCTGCTGGCGAGCTACGACAAGATCCACATGTTCGACATCGAGCTGCCGGACGGCGAGAGCTATCGCGAATCCGCCAACTACCAGCCGGGCGAGACTGCTGTCATCTCCGACCTGCCCTGGGGCCGTGTCGGGCTCACGATCTGCTACGACGTGCGCTTCCCCGCGCTCTATCGCGCGCTGGCAGAGGCTGGCGCGTCGTTCATCACCGTACCCTCCGCCTTCACCCGCAAGACCGGCGAAGCGCATTGGCATGTGCTGCTCCGCTCGCGCGCGATCGAGACCGGGTGCTTCGTATTTGCCGCGGCGCAGGCCGGCCTGCACGAGAACAAGCGCGAGACCTATGGTCACTCCTTGATCATCGATCCCTGGGGCGAAATCCTCGCCGAAGGCAATGTCGAGCCAGGCATCATCATGGCCAAGATCGATCCGGCCAAGGTCGACACCGCGCGAAAGGCGATTCCATCGCTGCAACACGGCCGCCGCTTCGGCGTCGCCGATCCGAAGGCCGGCCCTGATCATCTGCATCTGGTGCGGGGATCGGCATGATCCGCTATGCCCTCCGCTGCGAGCGGGACCACGCGTTCGAAAGCTGGTTCCAGAGCTCGTCGGCTTACGACCAGCAGGTCAAGCGCAAGCTCGTGACCTGCCCGATCTGCGGCTCGGCCAAGGTCGACAAGGCGATCATGGCGCCACGCATCGTCGGCAAGAAGGGCCGCGAGCGCGCTCCCGAGCCAACCCCGGCACCCGCGCCCGCGACCGAGGTCACGCCGCAGCAGCCGGCCTCGCTGATGATGGCGCAGGAGCGCGAGCTGCGCACCAAGCTGAAGGAATTGCGCGACCACATCGTGAAGCATGCCGACAATGTCGGCGAGCGCTTCCCGAATGAAGCCCGCGCCATGCATTACGGCGACAAGGAGCACCGCCCGATCTACGGCGAGGCCTCGCCCGATGAAGCCAAGGCGCTGATCGATGAAGGCATCGAGGTGTCGCCGCTGCCGGTGCTGCCGGAAGACCGGAACTAGGCACCGACCAGTATCGCCACGCCGACCACGATCAGCACGATCCCAAAGATTTCGCGCGGCGAAACCGGCTGCTTGAACGAGTAGTAGGCTACGCCCTGCGCGAACAGCACCTCGATCAGTGCGAGCGTGCGGACATTGGCCGCGGCGGTCAGCGCGAAGGACAGGAACCAGAATTGCGAGGCGAAGGCGCCCATGAAACCGGCGAGCAGCGACGGCTTCCAGAGGCCGAGGATGGCACGCAGGATCTTGGGTGCGCGCCAGAGCAGGTAGACCGTCAGGATCAGCGTCTGCACGAACAGGCCCAGCACCAGCGTGAACGAGGACGCCGTCACGAAGGAGACGCCGGGCACCGCGATGATCGCGCCGCGGAAGCCGACGGCTGACAGCGCGAACGCCGCCGCGGCAACGAGGCCGATGATGGTCGGCTTCAATTCGGCAAAACTCTTCTCGCCGCCGGGACGCAGCGCGGTGATGACGACGCCGACGGTCGCGATCACGATTGCCAGCACCTTGAGCCAGGTCAGGTGATCACCGAGGAAGACGAAGCCGAAGATCGCGGTCTGGATCGCTTCGGTCTTCAGGTAAGCCGTCGTCACCACGAACGACCGATCGTTCATGGCGAGCAGCATCAATCCGGTGGCGACGATCTGGCTGAGCGCCCCTAACAGCAGCCACGGCCAGAACACGGACGGCGGCGCGCTCAGATGATCGCCCGAGACGACCAGCACGACGGCCAGGAAAAGCACCGAGAACGGAAAGCCGAACAGGAAGCGGATGTTGGTCGCGCCCCAGGTGCCCAGCGGCTTCGTCAGCGACCGCTGCATCGCGTTGCGCGCCACCTGCCCGAGTGCGGCAATGACGGTGAAGGGAATCCAAAGGCTGGTGATGGTGAACATGGGCGGGGGAATGGCTGGGAATGCAGTAATCGTAGCCCAAACTGCCGAGACCGACTCAAGAGGTCAATTGGGCTCACGTCATAGGAGCGATGCTCCTGCTACAAACTTCGTCGTCGTCCTGGACAAGCGAAGCGCAGATCCAGGACCCATTACCCCAGGGAGTAGTTTGGCGAAGACTCGTGGTTACCAGCGCGCCACAACCTCTCCCTGGGGTTATGGGTCCTGGCCTTCGCCAGGACGACACCTTTAGTGCTGTTGCAGCGAGACCCTCAAAGCCAGCATGCCCGCTCACACCATCCCTTCCGCCACGACCATGTAGTTCACGTCCATGTCGGACGAGAGGCTCCATCTGTCGGCGAAGGGCGAGTAGACGACGCCGGTCTGCTCGGTGATGACGAGGCGGTTGTCGAGCAGATATTTGGCGAGTTCGTCGGGGGTGACGAACTTGTTCCACTCATGGGTGCCGCGCGGCAGCCAGCGCAGCACGTATTCGGCGCCGACGATGGCGAGCGCAAAGCTCTTCCAGTTGCGGTTCAGCGTCGAGACCACCATCAGCCCGTTCGGCTTCAGCATGGCGGCGCAGCGGCTCAGGAAGACGCCGACGTCGGTGACGTGCTCCACCACCTCCATCGCCAGCACGATGTCGAAGCGCTCGCGCGGATCGACCTCCTCGACCGTGGTGCAGCGATAGTCGATCGACAGATGCCCCTTGTCGGCATGCAGCTTTGCAGCCGCGATGTTGCTTGCCGAAGGATCGATGCCGATGACCTGCGCCCCGAGCCGCGACAGCGGCTCGCAGAGCAGCCCCGCACCGCAGCCGATGTCGAGCACGCGCAGACCTCCGAGGCAGTTGAGGCTGCGCACGTTGCGCTCGAACTTGCGGCAGGCGGCGTCGCGGATATAGCCGAGCCGCAGCGGATTGATCTTGTGCAGCGGGGCCATCTTGCCGTTGGGGTCCCACCACTCGGCGGAGAGCTTTGAGAACTTGGCGACCTCGCCGGCGTCGACGGTCGAGGACTGGCTAACAATCGTGGTGGCGGAACTATTCTGCTGCATGCTCATGAAAACGCGCCGTCCTACCGCACGGTGATCGAATTGCGGAAGGCAAGTGGGGACGCGATGGTCTGGATCTTCTCGATCCCCTCGCCCACGCCGCGGATCGTCACATCGCCGTAGTTGAAGATGCGACCCAGAATGGTCTGGTCGACATCGACACTTTCGACCTTGTCGAGGCTCATTTCAAAGGTCTTTCGGGTGATGAACCCGGTCTTATGCACAACCCTGAAATTGGTCACATCGGTTTCGGTGGTGAAGCGGTGGAACCAGCCCTTCAGTGTCCAATAGAGGGCGCCCAGTGCCACCAGGCCACCGGCCGTGAGGCACAGCAGCACGAGGCCCTCGGTGGTCGTCTGCCGGGACATCAGAAGCAGGACCAGGGCCACGATCCAGGCCAGAATCGCCGGGGAATAGAAGATCCAGTGCGCATTGGTCGAATACAGCACCTTCTCGCCGGGCTGCAGGATCTTGTCGATATAACGCGCCATAACCTCGATTAACCCATTCCCCGCCCCGACGGGTCCGTCAGGAACCGGCTTGCCCCCGGCCCCGCCGCTCTGTATACGCGCGGTCGGTAGCTACCCCGTCCAGCGCGGGCCACCATACTGATCCTCAAGAGGGAATGCACGCGTCGTCATGAGCCGCCTCGTGATGAAATTCGGCGGCACATCCGTCGCCAATATTGAACGTATCCGCAACGTCGCACACCATGTGAAGCGTGAGGTCGACGCCGGCCACGAGGTTGCCGTGGTGGTCTCGGCGATGTCCGGCAAGACCAACGAGCTGGTCGCCTGGTGTACCGAAGCTTCGCCCATGCACGATGCGCGTGAATATGACGCCGTGGTCGCCTCCGGCGAGCAGGTGACGTCGGGCTTGCTGGCCATCGTGCTCCAGGGCCTGGGCATCCAGGCCCGCTCCTGGCAGGGCTGGCAGATCCCGATCAAGACCAGCGACGCCCATGCCTCGGCCCGCATCGAGGACATCGACGGCAACGAGATCATCAACCGTTTCAAGGAGCGCAAGGAGGTCGCGGTCATCGCCGGCTTCCAGGGCATCAATCCCGAGACCGGCCGAATCACCACGCTCGGCCGCGGCGGCTCCGACACTTCGGCGGTCGCGATCGCCGCCGCCGTCAAGGCAGACCGCTGCGACATCTACACGGATGTCGATGGCGTCTACACCACCGACCCGCGCATCGTGCCGAAAGCGCGCCGGCTCGACAAGATCGCGTTCGAGGACATGCTGGAACTTGCCTCCCAGGGCGCCAAGGTGCTCCAGGTCCGCTCGGTGGAACTCGGCATGGTCCACAACATGCCGATCTTCGTCCGGTCGAGCTTCGACAAGCCCGAGGACATCGACCCGCATGCCAACCAGCCGCCCGGCACGCTGATCTGCAGCGAGGAGGAGATCATGGAAAACCACGTCGTCACCGGCATCGCCTTCTCCAAGGACGAGGCCCAGATCTCGGTGCGCCAGATCGAGGACAAGCCGGGTGTCGCCGCCTCGATCTTCGGGCCGCTCGCGGACGCCAACATCAACGTCGACATGATCGTCCAGAACGTCTCCGAGGACGGCAAGACCACGGACCTGACCTTCACGGTGCCGGCGACCGACTACGCCCGCGCCAGGGACACGATCGCCGCCGCCAAGGCCAAGATCGGCTATGCGCGGCTCGATAGCGCCACCGACGTCGCCAAAATCTCCGTGATCGGCAGCGGCATGCGCAGCCATGCCGGCGTCGCCGCCCAGGCGTTCTCGGCCCTCGCGGCACGGAATATCAACATCCGCGCCATCACAACCTCCGAGATCAAATTCTCGGTTTTGATCGACACCGCCTATACCGAGCTTGCGGTGCGAACCCTGCACACGCTCTACGGTCTCGATCAGGTTTAGACGAATTTTCTGTTAGCGACCGCAGCAAACGCGAAGGTGTACACACCTTCGCGTTTGGCAGGCGTTTTGCTTGGCAAAACAAGCCTCAATTCGCTATACGGCGAACAGGGTGGGCTGCCGCAGACTGTGCCCCAGTTCAGGCGGTGCCGATTCGGCGCAGGCGCTAAATCTGAAAAGATTTGGGCTCGTGCCGACGCCGGAAGAGCAAATTTGTTGTTTCTCTGGAGTTTTGGGCCAGCCGCCGGCTACCCCGCCGGGCCAGGCAGATGGAGGAGATTGACGGCACATGCGGAGCGCGTCGGGAGGTCCCCGCGTCTTGTTGAGACGGCTCCGCGAAACCATGGCGGAGCAGGTCTCGGCCCAGGAGCGGCTGGACAAGATCGTGGTGCTGATCGCTGCCAACATGGTGGCCGAGGTGTGCTCGGTCTATGTGCTGCGCGTCGACAATACCCTCGAGCTCTACGCCACCGAAGGCCTCAACCGCGAGGCCGTGCACCATACCGTGCTGAGCGCCCATGAGGGCCTGGTCGGCCTCGTCGCCAGCGAGGCGACCCCGCTCAACCTCAGCGACGCCCAGAGTCATCCGGCCTTCTCGTTCCGTCCCGAGACCGGCGAAGAAATCTACCACTCCTTCCTCGGCGTGCCGATTCTGCGCGCCGGCAACACGCTCGGTGTGCTGGTGGTGCAGAACCGCGCCAAGCGCAATTATGTCGAGGAGGAGTTGGAGGCGCTCCAGACCACCGCAATGGTGCTGGCGGAGCTGATCGCCTCGGGCGAATTGTCCGCGCTCGCCCAGCCCGGCCTCGAACCGGCCGCGCGCCATTCCGCGCAAAAGGTCGGTGCGATCCTGTCGGAGGGCATCGCGCTTGGCCATGTCGTGCTGCACGAACCGCGCGTCGTCATCAAGGACTACATTGCCGAGGACCTGCCGAAGGAAATCAAGCGGCTCGACACCGCGCTCGCCAAGCTGCGCTCCGATCTCGACCGCATGCTGGAGCGCGGCGACGTCGCCGAGGGCGGCGAGCACCGCGACGTGCTGGAAGCCTACCGCATGTTCGCCAACGACCAGGGCTGGTCGCACAAGCTGCATGAAGCGGTGGCGACCGGCCTCACCGCGGAAGCTGCCGTCGAGCGCGTGCAGTCCGACACCCGCGCGCGCATGCTGCGCTCCACCGATCCCTATTTGCGCGACCGCCTGCACGATCTCGAAGACCTCGGCTACCGCCTGATGCGGCAGCTCGTCGGCCAGGATCACGCGCCGTCACGCGAGCAACTGCCCGACAACGCCATCGTCATTGCACGCGCGATGGGACCGGCGGCGCTGCTCGACTACGACCGCAAGCGGCTGCGCGGCATCGTGCTGGAGGAAGGCACCGCAAACTCGCACGTCTCGATCGTGGCGCGCGCGCTCGGCATCCCCGCGGTCGGCGAGGTGCCGAACGCGCCGGGTATCGCCGATCCCGGCGACGCCATCATCGTCGACGGCACCTCGGGCTCGATCTATGTACGACCCTCGCAGGAGATCGAGGCGGCCTATGCGGAGCGCGTGCGCTTCCGCGCGCGGCGCCAGGCGCAGTATCTGGCACTGCGCGACCGGCCCTGCGTCACCAAGGACGGCGAGGCGGTCGAGCTGATGATCAACGCGGGTCTCGCCATCGACCTGCCGCATATCGACGACACCGGCAGCGCCGGCATCGGCCTGTTCCGGACCGAGCTGCAATTCATGGTCGGCCAGAGCCTGCCGCGCACCAGCGACCAGCTCGCGCTCTATCGCACCGTGCTCGATGCCGCCGGCACCAAGCCCGTCACCTTCCGCACCCTCGACATCGGCGGCGACAAGGCGCTGCCCTATATGGAGGCGGTGATCGAGGAGAATCCCGCGCTCGGCTGGCGCGCGATCCGGCTTGGCCTGGACCGCCCCGGCCTGCTGCGCGGCCAGATCCGCGCGCTCTTGCGCGCCGGCGGCGGCCGGGCGCTGCGCGTGATGTTCCCGATGATCTCCGAGGTCGCCGAATTCGATTCGGCGAAGGCGCTGGTCGAGCGCGAGCTGACATATCTGCGCCAGCACGGCCACACGCTGCCGGAGCGCATCGACATCGGCACCATGGTCGAGGTGCCGGCGCTGCTCTACCAGCTCGACGAGCTCCTGAAGAAGGTCGATTTCATCTCGGTCGGCTCCAACGATCTGTTCCAGTTCCTGTTCGCGGTCGATCGCGGCAACGCCAAGGTCTCGGACCGCTTCGACACCATGTCGGCACCGATCCTGCGCGTGCTGCGCGAGATCGTGCGCAAGTCCAAGGCCGCGCAGAAGTCCGTCTCGCTGTGCGGCGAGATGGCGTCCAAGCCGATCGGCGCGCTGGCGCTGATCGCGATGGGCTACCGCTCGCTGTCACTGTCGGCGACCGCGCTCGGGCCGGTGAAGGCGATGGTCCTCGAGCTCGACGCCAAGAAGGCGGCCGCGATGCTCGATCCGCTCCTGGATGCGCCGACCGGCACCGTCTCGATCCGGCAGAAGCTGACGCAATTTGCCGAGGCCGAAGGGCTGTCGTTGTAGCGGGCCGGTCCGAAAAGCCGTCCGCCTCGCCCCTTTTTGCACCTGAGACTTGATCGATGTCGTCACTCCCCGAAGCCAAACTGGACGTCCTCCTTGCACATCATGCCTCGCTCGAGGCCGAGTCGCTCGGCCAGCTCTCCTCCGAGCGTTATGTGCAGGTCACGCGCGAGCTCGCCGAGATCAGCCCGTTGATCGAGGCGGTGAAGACCTATCGGTCTGCGGTGAAGGAGCTCGCCGATACCGAGGCGCTGATCGCCGACCCCGCGACCGACGCCGAAATGCGCGGCATGGCCGAGGCAGAGCGCGACGATCTCTCGCCCAGAATCGAGGATCTCGTGCAGAAGATCCGCGTGGCGCTGTTACCCAAGGACGCCATGGACGACCGCAACGTGGTGCTGGAAATCCGCGCCGGCACCGGCGGCGACGAGGCCTCGCTGTTCGCCGGCGACCTGTTCCGGATGTACGAGCGTTTTGCCGGCTTGCAGGGCTGGAAGGTCGAGGTGATCTCGGCGAGCGAAGGCACCGTCGGCGGCTACAAGGAGATCATCGCCGAGGTGCAGGGCCGCGGTGCGTTCTCCAAGCTGAAGTTCGAATCCGGCGTGCACCGCGTGCAGCGCGTGCCCGACACCGAGACGCAAGGCCGCATCCATACCTCCGCCGCGACCGTCGCGGTGCTGCCGGAGGTCGAGGATGTCGACGTCGACATCAAGAACGAGGATCTGCGCATCGAGACCATGCGCGCACAAGGAGCCGGCGGCCAGCACGTCAACAAGACGGAATCGGCGATCCGCATCACCCACATCCCGACCGGCATCGTCGTGATGATGCAGGACAGCCGCTCGCAGCACAAGAACAGGGCGTCCGCGATGAACATTCTGCGCTCGCGCATCTACGACGCCGAACGCCAGCGTGTCGAGGCGGCGCGCTCGGCCGACCGCAAGGAGAAGGTCGGCTCCGGCGACCGCAGCGAGCGCATCCGCACCTACAATTTTCCGCAAGGGCGCGTCACCGACCACCGCATCAATCTGACGCTGTACAAGCTGCCGCAGGTGATCGCGGGCGAAGCGCTCGGCGAGCTGATCGACGCCCTGACCACGGAGCATCAGGCCGCCCAGCTCGCGGCGCAGGGTGCTGCGGCCTAACGCCTCTTCGTGCGGAATGATCGCAGGATCTTGCTCAAGGCAGGGCTTGCCGCGCGCAGCTCTTCGAGATGGATTTTTGAGAGCGACCGCAGCTTCTGTTCGCCCTTGGCTGTCAGCTTGAGACGGACCTTCCTGGCATCCTGCGGATCGGCAACCCGGGTGATCAGCTTCAGCTTCGCCATCCGGTTCATCAGCTCGACCGCAGTGTGATGCCGGATCAGCAGGAAGCGCGCGACGTCGCCGATGGTCGCATCTTCCGGCCCGGCAGCCCCCTTGATCGCGAGGAGGGCCTGATGCTGCTGGGGCGCCAGACCGGCGCGCCGGGCCGCGGCCTCGCTGAAGGCCAGGAAGGTTCGCACCTGGTAGCGGAATTGCGCCAGCGCCTGATAGTCGGCCTCGCGCATCGCCGCGCCCTCGGGCCGCGCCGGCGTTGTCGTCTTCTTCGGTTGAACCATGCCGCGCCGTCCGCCTCGATCTCACCACCCGCCGACAGGAGCGGATAGGTCAAGGCTAGCAAGCGGCCAGCTCCGGACCAACCGGCCGGCACCGCGGATGCACAGCTATCCGCCCGCCTATTCGAAGTCGGAAAAATTCGAGAGCAGGATCTTCACCAGGATGATCTGGAACGCGATCGGGATGCGCACGCTTCGCCGCCGGATCGACCGCTGCAACGCGCCGGCGATCTCGGTGCTGGTGAGTGCGCCGGATGCGGCGTTGGCGATCAGCCGCGTCCACATCTCCGGCAGTGATCCGCCGGGCCGGACCGCCGGCTTGATCGTGACGCCGCAGCCCTGCGCCCAGGCGATGATCTCGCGTGTCGTGTGCGGGCCGCAATTGCGCGCGGTCGCAAGACGCTCGGCAGTCAGCGCGAGCAGCAACTCGCGTGACGGCGACCAGCTTCCCTTCGGCGGCTGCTCACCCGTCAGCTCGACCGCAAGCTCCTTGAGCACGTTCTGGGCGCGCACGCTCGGCGTCTTCATCGGGCCGGGCGCCAGGTTCGACTGACCGGCCGGCGAGCTGCGCCAGCCGTCCGGCCGATTGCGCGCCTCCGGCGCGCGAAAAGCGTCGAGAGCCTGCGGCGTGGTCCGGTGGCCGTCACCATCCGCCGCTGCCCGCCGCGAGTTCCGCGGCCATGACCGCCGCTTCCTGACACCTGCCACTCTCGTTTGCCGCGTCATGTCGTCTGCCGAACCATCGAGTACGTACTCATAAAGGCTAATATGTATCGTAACACGATATGTTTTTGCGGGACAATTTTCTCACCTAGACCAAAGGCGAAATTGACAGCGAGACATCACAAGCAATGCTTGCGGCAAGAGTTACACGGGGATGTGACACGACGCGCAACCGGCAAGGCTGGGAGCAGCGCCGATGGATGGTCACGTCCCCCAAACAAACATGCTCGGGAGGAACTTGATCATGACAAACAGCTTCATCAGCCGCGGCCTGAATTCAAGACTTTCGCGCCGACGCCTGCTGCAAGGCAGCGCCGGCATCATCGGCGGCTCGCTGCTGCCGGCGATGCCCGCGCTCGCCGACGACAAGCCCGCGCTCGGCACCTATCCGGCGGGCGCCTCGGGCTCTTCTGTCTTCATCGGCATCTCCGTGCCGCGCACCGGCACCTATGCGGTGCAGGGCGAGGACGAGCTCAAGGGCTATCAGCTCGCGATCGAGCACATCAACAGCGGGCATGATCTGATCAAGAAGATCTCGCCCAAGACCAGCAAGGGCGTGCTCGGCAAGGAGCTGAAATTCGGTGTCGCCGATTCCGCCGCCAAGCCCAACGAGGCGGTGCAGGCGCAGCAGCGCTTCATCAGCGAGAACAAGGCGATCATGATCACCGGCGGCACGTCGAGCGCGGTCGCAGTCGCCTTGAACAAGCTCGCGCAGCGCGAGAAGGTGCTCTTCGTGTGCGGCATCTCCGGCTCGAACGACACCACCGGCAAGGATTGCGTCCGCTACGGCTTCCGCCAGGATTTCTTCGGCCAGACGGCGGCCGCGGCGATCGGCCCGGTGATGGTCAAAGCCTTTGGCAAGAACAAGAAGGCCGCTTACCTCACGCCCGACTACACCTACGGACACACCGTGACGAAGTCGATGCAGGATTTTCTGGCAAGCGCGGGATGGACGACCGCGACGAACCAGGTCGCGCCACTCGGCGCGCCCGACTATTCCTCATATCTGCTCAACGTCGCGAACTCCGGCGCCGACGTGCTCATCAACGTCAACTGGGGCCACGATGCCGTTCTCTCGACCCAGCAGGCCAAGCAGTTCGGCGTGCTCGACAGGATGAAGCTCGTGATTCCCTACCAGGTGCCGTTCATCGCGCGCGAGACCGGCGGCCTGATGCAGGGCGTCTATGCCGCGACCGACTATTGGTGGACGATCGAGGACAAGTTCCCGCTCGCCAAGATGTTCAACGACGCCTTCGCGGCGAAGTACGGCTACAAGCCGGAGTGGGGCGCCGAGAACGCCTATGTCAGCTTCGCGCACTGGGCGCGCATGTGTGAGGAAGCCGGCAGCTTCTATCCGCCTGACGTCATCAAGGCCTATGAGAAGGGCGAGACCATCCCCTCCTTCGTCGGCGACGTCCATTATCGCGCGGAAGACCATCAGTGCGTCCGTCCTGTCATCATCGTCAAGGGCAAGATGGAAAAGGACATGAAGAACAAGGAGGACTATTACGACGTCGTCGAGATCGTCCCCAGTGAGGGCCTGATGCAGAAGCCGGACGCGTTCGGCTGCCATCTCGGCGAGTACTCGTGAACCTGGGTTGACCCCTGTGACGCCGCGGGCAGTTGCCACGCCTGCGGCGTCAGCCTTTTGCGGATCGGCGCGTCGGTTCGCGCGGCTCGGAATCAAGACGCACTCATGATCAGTTGGCCCAATCTCATCTCCCAGCTCTTCAACGGGCTCGCGCTCGGCGCGCTGCTCGCGCTGATCAGTTCGGGCCTGACCATCATCTACGGCACGCTCGGCGTATTGAACCTCGCGCATGGCGCGATGTTCATGATCGGCGGCTACGCCGGCTTCGTCGCCTTTCAGTACACCCACTCGTTCATCATCGCCGTCATCGCGGGCTCGCTGTTCGTAATGCTCCTCGGCATCGCGATGGAGCGGGTGATCATCCGCCACTTCTACCAGCGTCCGCATGAAGACCAGCTTCTCGTCACCTTCGGTCTCGGCATCTGCTTCGTCGAGATCGTTCGGCTGATCTTCTCAAGCCAGTCGCAGATCGTCCCGCCCCCGCCGTTGTTCCAGGGCATCACCAATCTCGGCTTCATGTTCTATCCGACCTATCGCCTCGCGGTGGTCGGCATCGTCGCGGTCGCGCTCGGCGCGCTGTTCCTCGTACTCTACCGGACCCGACTCGGCATGATCGTGCGCGCCGGCATCGAGGACTCCGTGATGGTGGATTCGCTCGGCATCGACGTCTACCGCGTCTTCATGGTCGTGTTCGGCATCGGCGCGATGGCCGCTGGATTTGCCGGCATCATCAACGCGCCGGTGGTGTCGCTGACACCGGGCGTCGGCGACGACATTTTGGTCGAGACCTTCGTGGTGGTGGTGATCGGCGGCGTCGGCTCGTTCCCGGGCGCCATTCTGGGCGGCCTGATCGCCGGCGAGATCATCAGCGTCACCTCCATGTTCAACCCCGGCTATGCCTATGTGATGCTGTTTGCTGCGATGACGCTCGTGCTTGTGGTGCGACCGCATGGCCTGCTCGGCGTGCAGGGGCGCGAATGAGTGGTCCGATGCCCAAGCAAGCGAAGTCCAGGCAGCTTCCCTATCTGATCGAGATCCTGACGGCGGCCGGCCTGATCGTCGCACCTGTCCTGCTGCCCCATCTTGGCTTTGCGCCGAACACCGTGAACCGGATCCTGGTCTGGGGCCTGTTCGGCCTCGGCTTCGACATCCTGTTCGGCTTCACCGGGCTGTTGTCGTTCGGCCAGTCTGCCTTCTACGGCACCGGCGGCTTCGTCGCCGCCTGGCTTCTGACCCGCGCCGGCTTCGGCAACGTGCTGGGCGCGCTGATCATCGGCATGATCGCCGCGGCTGCGACCGGCTACCTGGTCGGATTGATCGCGTTGCGCCGTACCGGCATCTACTTCGCCATGATCACGGTGGCGATCGCGGAGGTGTTCTTCTTCGTCGAGTTCAATCCGCTGGCCGACTTCACCGGCGGCGAGAACGGCCTGCCGGGCGTGCCGACGCCGAGCTTCGATCTCGGCTTCATTACGCTTCACTTCACCGATGGCTGGTCGCTCTACCAGTTCATCGCGCTCTGCTACTTCATCGGCATCGTAATCGCGCTCAGGATCGTGCGCTCGCCGGTCGGCGCGATCTTCAGCGCGATCCGCGACAATCCGCTGCGCGCAACCGCGGTCGGCCACAACATCCACGGCTACAAGCTCACCGCCTTCGTGATCGCCGCCGCCTATGCCGGCTTTGCCGGCGGACTGCTCGGCGTGCTGCAAGCCTTCATGCCGCCGGACGCCTTCACGTTCGACACCTCCGGCCAGCTCGTGATGCAGACCGCGATCGGCGGCCGCGGCACGCTGTTCGGCCCGCTAGTCGGCGCTGCCGTCTGGCTGTTCCTCCAGGATTTCCTGCAGGCCGCGATGGGGTTAGGGGCCGCCTGGAAGCTCGTGCTCGGCGTCGCCTTCGTGGCTTTGGTCTGCTTCCTGCGCGGCGGCATCGTCGGCGGACTCATCAACCTCTTCGGCTTCGTCACGGGCAAGCGGGCCGCGGCTCCGGCCGAGGAAGCGCCAGCCGTAGCAGGCCAGCACGCCGCGGAGGCCGAAATAGCGGAACGAACGCCTGTCGTTCCTGCGCCGGCGGGGACCAAACGCGACCACCGTCCGGGTCCAATCCTTCAAGCCACCGGCCTGACCAAGCGCTATGGCGGCCTCGTCGCCAACAGCGACCTCGACTTCAGCGTCAATCATGGCGAGCTGCGCGGCATCATCGGCCCCAACGGCGCCGGCAAGTCGACCTTCTTCAAGATGCTGACCTGCGAGATCGCGCCGACCTCGGGCCGCATCGTGTTCGAGGGCCGCGATATCACGGGACAGCGCATCACCGATGTCTGCCAGCTCGGCCTGACCAAGAGCTACCAGGTCAACCAGCTTTTCGCCGGCCTGACCGTGCGGCAGAACCTGACCATCGCGGCGCTCGCAAAATTGCGCGGCAAGTTCCGCCTCGATCTGTTCCGCAAGCTCTCCACCGTGAAGGGCCTGTCGCGGCAGGTCGAGCATACGCTTCATCTCGTCAATCTGGCCGCGCGGGCCGACACGCCGGTTGCCGAGCTCGCCTATGGCGAGAAGCGCCGGCTGGAGATCGGGCTCGCACTCGCCACCTCGCCCCGGCTGCTGCTGCTCGACGAGCCGCTCGCGGGCATGAGCCCGCGTGAGAGGATTGAAACCGTGCGCCTGCTCAAGGCCATCGCGCGCGACCGCACCATGATCATCATCGACCACGACATGGATTCGCTGTTCGAGCTGGTCGAGCGCGTCACCGTGCTCCAGGAGGGCCGCGTGCTGCTCGAGGGCACGCCGGAGGAAATCAGGACCAACGCCGCCGTGCAGGAAGCCTATCTCGGCGGCGTGCATGGAGAGATCGCCGCATGAGCCTGATCGAGGTCAACGGCCTGAACAGCTATTACGGGGATTCGCACATCCTGTTCGACGTCGCCATGCGCGTCGAGCGGCACGAGGTCGTCGCGCTGCTCGGCCGCAACGGTGCCGGCAAGAGCACGACGTTGAAGAGCCTGATGGGCGTGGTGAGGCCGCGCAGCGGCACCGTGATCTTCGACGGCACCGACATCGCCGGGCGCCGCAGCCACAGGATCGCGCGGGCCGGCATGCAGCTGGTCCACGAGGAACGCCGCATCTTCGGCAGCCTCACCGTCGAGGAGAACATCGTCATTGCCGGCTTCACCGCGGTGAAGCGCTGGCCGCTCGATCGCATCTACGAGATGTTTCCGCGGCTGAAGGAACGGCGCGGCAATCGCGGCAACGAGCTTTCCGGCGGCGAGCAGCAGATGCTGGCAATCGCGCGCGCGCTGGTGCGCGATCCCAAGATCATCCTGCTGGACGAGCCGTTCGAGGGGCTTGCCCCCGTGATCGTCCGCGATCTCGTCAGGGCATGCGGCGATCTCGCCGCCGCCGGCCAGACCATCGTGCTGGTCGAGCAGAACCTGGCGGCAACGCTCGCGCTCGCCAAGCGCATCTACATCATCAACAACGGTCACATCGTGCACGAGGGCCCAGCCCAGGAGCTGAAGGCCCAGCCGCAGCTTCTGCAACGCTGGCTCGGCGTCTGATCCGCTTCACAGGATCAACCGCCGAGCGCGGCAATCATCCGTCTGGCGTGATCGGCGAGCACCGCGGGATCTTCCTGTCGCGTCTGCGGCGGCAGCAATTCGACGCCCGCCGTGACCGGCATGACATGCATGTGCAGGTGCATGACCACCTGCCCGCTCGCGGGTTCGCTGAATTGCTGGATGATGATGCCGTCGGCGCCGAACGCCTTCATCGCCGCAATCGCGATCCGCTTGGCAGCACGTGCCACCTCGGCAAGATCGTCCTCGGCGATGTCCAGGATGCCGCGCGCAGGCGCCTTGGGGACCACCAGGGTATGGCCGGGCGAGCGCGGCATGATGTCGAGGAAGGCCAGCACACGGTCGTTCTCGTAGATCCTGAGGCAGGGAATCTCGCCGCGCAAAATCTTTGCGAAGACATTCTGATCGTCATAGGTCGGCATGGCTGTTACCGTGCATTTTCGCCGATCAAACGCGACCGCTTCCGTTGACGCAAGCAGGGCCATCGTCCTATCCACGTGGCGAGGCAGGATGGTCCAGCGGTGACAGATTTCGTTCCCGGGAGCAGTATCGAGAGCACGCGGCGCATTTTGGCGGCGCGGCTGCGGTCGGCCGCCATCGACGAGGCCGAGATCGAGGCGCGCCTGCTCGTCGGAGCCGTGCTGGGCCTCGATCTGACCGGGCTGATCACGCAGGCGAGCCGGCCACTCACGCCCACCGAGGCCGCGCAGCTCGAACGCTACGCGCAGCGTCGCCTCGTGGGCGAACCGGTCGCGCGCATTCTCGGAACCAGGGAATTTTGGGGCCTCACCCTTCAGCTTTCGGACGCAACGCTGGTGCCACGGCCCGACACCGAGACCGTCGTCGAGCTGGCGCTGGAGATCTTTCGCGAACGTCCCGTCTCAGGACGGCCGCCGCGGATCGCCGATATCGGCGTGGGTTCGGGCGCAATCCTGCTTGCGCTGTTGCATGAGATTCCGGATGCGTTCGGCGTCGGCACCGATGTCAGCCTGACCGCGCTGGGCACCGCGAAGGCTAACGCGACAGCGCTTGGCCTCGCCGACCGTTCCGCCTTCATCGCCTGCTACTACGCAGCCGCGCTCGCGGGTCCCTTCGACCTGATCGTGTCGAACCCGCCCTACATTCCCTCGGGCGACATCGCGAATTTGAGCGTCGAGGTCCGCGACTACGATCCGCGCCTTGCGCTCGACGGCGGCAAGGACGGCTTCGACGCCTACCGCGCCCTGATACCGCAGGCGGCGGAGCTTCTGGCCCCCGGCGGAGCCTTGGTGGTGGAGGCCGGACAAGGTCAGGCACGCGGCATTGAAACCTTGATGGCAGCTGCGGCGTTAGAGGTGGACAGGCCGCCCAAGGCTGACCTGGCGGGCGTCTTAAGGGCCGTGTCGGCCCGAAAAATGCCCCCATAAAAGCCCGATTGGGCAGCAAAAACCTCTTGGAATATCCCGTGGGAACGACTACGTTCCGGTCAAACATCGGTGCCGGCCCCGTAGACCTACGGGCGAAAGCCGGGCTCTCAAGGCGAGAGCTGCACTGGATTGAAGGTTCCAAGCCGCAGGTCCTGTTAAGCGCGATGGCCCGTGGAGCTGCGCTGCTTTCCGACCGCAAAGTGAACGAAAGCCTGATATTGCGCTTGAAGATTTACGCAAGAAACCAGGGCTTGTTTCGGCAGGCAGAATGAATGGGTTCGCCGGCGATGGGCGCTGGCGATGGGGAACGCGTCTTGGTTGAACGCGAAGGTCACGACATTGACAGGAACTCGGCAGGGTCTTGAGGCGTGCGCTGCGCGCGTATGAAGCCTGCGTCGCAGCAATTCAGGTCACTCTCAACAGCAGTAACGCGTACGAACTTTTCAAGGGCTGGAATTAAAGGCAGGACATGAGAAACGGTCAGAACAAGCAGCGGATGCGCAACCGGAATAACAACAACAACAACAATAACCGGCGCGGCCAGAACCCGATGACCCGGGTTTACGAGTCCAACGGACCCGACATCAAGATCCGCGGCACAGCCTCGCACATCGCCGAAAAATATCTTCAGCTTGCGCGCGACGCGCGCTCTTCCGGCGACCCGGTTGCGGCCGAGAACTACTACCAGCACGCCGAGCATTATTTCCGCCTGATCGCGGCCGCCCAGGAGCAATTCCGCCAGAACCAACAACAGCCGCGCAGCGGTGAAGAGGTCGTCGTCAGCAGCGACGACAGCGAAGACGACGGCGAGAGTTTTTCGAACTTCGGCCAGGAGCCCGGCTTCGTCCCGCAGCCCCAGCAGCAGCCCTATATGCGCGACCGCGACCATCAGCGTGACCACCAGCGCGGCGAGGGCCAGCCCTATCAGCGCAACCAGCAGCAGCCGCGCGAGCATCGCGATCGCGACCACCGTCCGCAGCCGCAATATGAGCCCCAGCCGCAACCGCAACCGCAGAACCAGCCGCAGCCGGTGATTGCGGATGCCGGCAGCGTCGATCGCCTGCCCTCCTTCATCACCGGCGCACAGCCGCAGATCAATGGCGGCCAGGGTGGCTTCGAAGGCGGCGGTGGCGGTGAGCGCTATCCGCGGCGGCGCCGCCGGCCGCATGGCCCGCGCCCCGACCGCGAGGCAGCGCCGGCCGCCTCGAGCGACGATCTCGCGCCCGGTGAGTAGGCCGCAAAGCCCGCTTCGATTTATCCGACATGAAAAAACGCCCCCGGCCCGCGGGGCGTTTTGCTGTCAGCTCCGCGTCACCGTCGTCGAGGACGGCACCAGCACGGGCTTCAAAGAAGGGATCAGCCGCGCGCGTTCGCGCTTCGCCGGGATCACGCGATAGACCTGCTTGGTCGCTTCCACGATGTGCACGCCAGCAAACGGCAGCGACAGCGCGGCGCCCGCACTCTCCCACATCAGCGCCGACTTCAACAGCCAGCCGCCGGCATAGGGCGGCATGAACAGCGCCTCGCCCCAGGCGGTCGGCGTGAACCAGGTCTGGCGCAGCAGGTCGGTGATCTGTGCGCGCGAATACGGCCGGCCATGGCCGAAGGGCGTGTTCTCGGTGCGAGTCCACACCCCGCGCCGGTTCGGGATCACTGCAATGACGCGGCCCGATGGCGCCAGCACCCGCCACACCTCGCGCAGCAGCGCCGCCGGATCGTCGCAGATCTCGAGCGCATGGACGAGCAGGATGCGGTCAACCGCGGCATCCGGCAGCGGCAGCGAGAACTCATCGACCAGAGAGGCCAGCGCCGGCCGGCCTGTGGGCCATTTCAACACGCCCTGAGCGGCCGGCATGAAGGCGATGCAGCGCTCGGCGTCCTCGCGGAACAGGCCGAGATAGGGGGTGGGATAGCCGATGCCGAGCACCCGCTGCCCCTCGGCACCCGGCCAGCGTTCCCTGATCCCGCGATTGATCAATTGGCGCGCCACGATCCCGAGGCGGCGCGAATAGAAGTCACGCAGATCAATGACATCAATGCTCATGGCCGCAATGTAACATGCGCCCGGCGGCCTGGGCGCGCGGAATATTGCATTGCCTGCGCAACGTTAACGCCATATCTGTTTGCCGGGGCTGAGCGCGATGGAGATGTCATGGCCGCCGAAATTCGTACTTTCACCTGTTTAAACGACAATTTCGGTTATCTGATCCACGATACGGAAACCAAGGCAACCGCCTCGATCGACGCGCCCGAAGCCGGGCCGATCCTGAAGGCGCTGGAGCGCGAAGGCTGGACGCTCACCGACATTCTCATCACTCATCACCATGGCGACCATATCGGCGGCGTCGCCGAGCTGAAGCAGAAATATAATTGCCGCGTCGTCGCGCCGCATGACAAGACGACGAAAATCGCCAATGTCGATTTGCGCGTCGTCAATGCCGACGTCATCAAGGTCGGCAGCCTGCTCGCGCGCGTCCTAGAGACGCCCGGTCATACGCTCGACCATGTCTCGTACGTGTTCGACGCCGAGAAGACGGTGTTCGCCGCCGACACGCTGTTCTCGATCGGCTGCGGTCGCGTGTTCGAGGGCAACTACCCGATGATGTGGGATTCGCTCCTGAAGCTGCGGGCGCTGCCCGACGACTTCAAGCTCTATTGCGGCCACGAATACACCGCCTCCAACGTCAAGTTCGCGCTCACCATCGAGCCTGACAATCAGGCGCTCCAGGCCCGCGCGGCAGAGGTGACCAGGCTCCGCGCCGAGAACAAGCCCACGATCCCCTCACTGCTTGGTGATGAGAAGCGAACAAATGTGTTCCTGCGCGCCGATGACCCCTCGGTTGCAGCCAAGCTACACATGAAGGGCGCCGATGGCGCCATCGTGTTCGGCGAATTGCGCGAACGCAAGAACAAGTCCTGACGGGGATCGATGCCGACAGCAGCCGAGATCATCGCGCGCCTGGAGCTGAGACCGCATCCCGAGGGCGGGCACTACCGTGAGACGTTTCGCGACCAGACGACCGACGCGCAAGGACGCTCACGCTCGACCTCGATCTACTTCCTGCTGGCGCGCGGGGAGCGCTCGCACTGGCATCGCATCGATGCGGTCGAGGTCTGGCACTACTACGCGGGCAGCCCCTTGACGCTGCGCATTGCGCATGAGGGCTGCTCGCAGCACGAGGTGCGGCTCGGCACCGGGCTCGCGCACGGCGAGCGGCCGCAAGCGATCGTGCCGGCGCAGGCCTGGCAGATGGCGGAGACATCAGGCGAATGGACGCTGGTGGGCTGCACCGTGGCGCCGGCCTTCGAGTTCGCAAAGTTCGAGCTCGCGCCGAAGGGCTGGGAGCCCTAGCGGCGGGCAAACGCCCTCACCGCTTCCGCAACACCATGTCCTTCGCCGCGATCAAGCCGCCACCGGCGATCAGGATCGCGGCGAAGGCGATGTTGGCGCTGGCTTTGGCGAAGCCGGCGGCGATGAGAAAGGCCGTCGAGAGCAGCGGTGTCGCGTAGGACGCCGCGCCCAGCACGCGGATGTCGCCGCGCTTCATGCCGATGTCCCAGGCGTAGAACGCAGCACCTACCGGACCGATGCCGAGCGCGATCACCGAGAGCCATTGCAGCGTCGTCTCCGGCCACACCGTGGTCTCGAGCGCGGCATGCATCAGCGCGGCGAGCAGCGCGGTGGCGAGGCAGAAGCCGGCAACCGCATCGGTCGGCACCGCTTTCAGCCGGCGCGACAGCACCGAATAGGTTGCCCAGACGAAGGCAGCGATGAAGGCTGCGATCAGCCCCGGCAACTGGCCCGGCGCAAAGCCGCTCGTATTGCCGGCGAACAGCAGCACGGTGCCGACGAGGCCGAGCACGGCGCCGACGACGTGATGCACGGCGAGCCGCTCGCCCGGCAGGAAGGACGAGAACAGCACGATCAGCAGCGGCCAGAGATAATTGAGCAGGCCCGCTTCGGCCGGCGGTGCGAAGCGCAGCGCGAGGAAATAGAGCGCGTGATAGCCGAACAGGCCGCCGACGCCGACGGCCCACACGACCGGCGGCTGGCGCAGGCTCGCTGCCACGCCACTGCGACCGATCCAGGTCAGGAGACCGACGAGGCCGCCGATCGCAAACGTCATCGCAGCGAGCTGAAACGCGGGGATCTTGCCGGTCGCGACCGTCATCACCGCGAGCAGGGACCACATCAGGATTGCGGTCAATCCGATCAGTGTCGCGGAGCGGGGAGCCATCAGAGAGGATACCTCGTCATTCCGGGATGGCGCAAAGCGCCGGACCCGGAATCTCGAGATTCCGGGTTCGGCTCCGAGCCTGTCATCGGGCCGGCCAAAGGCCGGACCCGTTGGAGTCGCCCCGGAATGACAGTGCATGGGTGGATGCCCGGGACAAGCCCGGGCATGACGTCGAGACGGTTGTGATCGGGCGTGATGCTTGCGCATCACACCATGTACTGGCCACCGTTGACCGACAGTGTCGAGCCGGTGATGGCGCCGGCCTCATCCGCTGCGAGGAACACCACCGCGCGGGCTATCTCCTCGGGCTCGCCCAGGCGGCCGATCGGAATCAGCGGCAGGATCGCCTTCTCCAGCACGTCCTTCGGCACCGCCTGCACCATCTCGGTGTTGATGTAGCCCGGGCAGATCGCATTCACGGTGACGCCACCCTTGGCGTTCTCGAGTGCGAGCGCCTTGGTGAAGCCGATCTCGCCGGCCTTTGCGGCGGAATAGTTCACCTGGCCGAACTGACCCTTCTGGCCGTTGATCGACGAGATGTTGATGATGCGGCCAAATTTACGCGCGCGCATGCCCTCGATCACCTGGCGCGACATGTTGAACAGCGAGCCGAGATTGGTGCCGATCACGGCATTCCATTGCTCGACGCTCATCTTGTGGAAGGCGCCGTCCTTGGTGATGCCGGCATTGTTGACGAGTACGTCGACCGGGCCGACCTCGGCCTCGACCTTCTTCACGCCCTCGGCGCAGCCGTCGAAGGAACTGACGTCCCATTTGTAGACGTTGATGCCGGTCTCGGCCTTGAACTTCTCCGCCGCCGCGTCATTGCCGGCGTAACTCGCCGCGACCTTGTAGCCGGCCGCCTTCAGCGCCTTGCTGATCGCAGCACCGATGCCCCGCGTACCACCCGTGACCAATGCAACACGTGCCATATTGTATTCCTTCCCTCGACGTTTCCCTGGGCGCTTCTAGAGACTTGAGTGATCGTTTTTACTGACGGATTATGCGGGTGGATTGACGGACATCAAGAACAAAACGCCCGGCGGTGAGCCGGGCGCCTGTCTTTAGTCGAGGCTTACGCGGTTGCGAAGAATATTTGAGTTGCAACCGCTGCCTGTTTAGTCGCGTGCAACGCACCCGTTCTCAGTCACGTGCTACGCACATGGCGATACCCATGCCGCCGCCGATGCACAGCGTGGCGAGACCCTTCTTCGAATCGCGCTTCTGCATCTCGTGCAGCAGCGTCACCAGCACGCGTGCGCCGGAGGCGCCGATCGGATGTCCGATCGCGATCGCGCCGCCATTGACGTTGACCTTCGAGGTATCCCAGCCGAGGTCCTTGTTGACGGCGCAGGCCTGCGCCGCAAAGGCCTCGTTGGCCTCGATCAGGTCGAGGTCGGCGATGTTCCAGCCTGCCTTCTTCAGCGCGGCGCGCGAAGCCGGAATCGGCCCCGTACCCATGATCTTCGGATCGACGCCGGCATGCGCCCAGGACACGATGCGGGCGATCGGCTTCTTGCCTTCCTTGGCCGCCTGCTTGGCGGTCATCAGCACGACGGCAGCGGCGCCATCATTGATGCCCGACGCATTGCCGGCAGTCACCGAGCCATCTTTCTCGAAGGCCGGCCGCAGCTTGGTCATCGCATCGATAGTAGCGCCATGGCGCGGATACTCGTCGGCATCGACCACGACGTCGCCCTTGCGGGTCTTGATTGTGACCGGAACGATCTCGTCCTTGAACCTGCCGGCCTTCTGCGCGGCTTCAGCCTTGTTCTGCGAGGCCACCGCAAACTCGTCCTGCTGGGCGCGGGTGATCTGATATTGCTTGGCCACGTTCTCGGCGGTGTTGCCCATGTGGTAGCCGTTGAAGGCATCCCACAACCCGTCGCGGATCATGGTGTCGACGAGCTCGAGGGCACCCATCTTGACGCCGCTGCGCAAATGCTGGGCGTGCTGGGCCATGCTCATGGATTCCTGGCCGCCGGCAACCACGATGTCGGAGTCGCCGTTGAGCAGCGCCTGGTAGCCGAGTGCGACGGAGCGCAAGCCCGACCCGCAGAGCTGGTTGACGCCCCAGGCCGGGCTCTCCACCGGGATGCCGGCCGCGATCGAGGCCTGACGGGCCGGGTTCTGGCCCTGACCTGCGGTCAGGATCTGGCCCATGATGACTTCGGAGACCCGGCCGGGCTCGATGCCACCGCGCTCCAGCGCGGCCTTGATGGCAATGGCGCCGAGGTCGTGGGCGGGAAGGGTCGCGAAGGCTCCGTTGAAGCTTCCGACCGGGGTGCGGGCGGCGCTGACGATGACAACATCGTCTGACATGGGCATCTCCTGGGGCTTGAGGTTCTTTGAAATGGGGGCAGGCAAGCGATCCGAAAAGGCTCGCCAGTCTCACCCGGCATCCTGTTAACGTCGTTGCGGCATGTCAATCGGCGGAGGGGCAGATTCATACCGCAGCGCATTCAGAATAGCGCATCTGTCGCTTTCGCAAGCAAGTTTTTGCTCTGCAATTAACCGTGGCGCACAAAACGGTAGCGTGAGCCCTTTGAAAATGCTTATTTTGTTGCGTTGCGTACTCTTCCCGCCCTGCGGCATAGCCCGCCGGGTTCCCGTTCTCAGCGTTTGCAAGTGAGAGCCCATGGCGAAATCAGACCAACCCACCACAATCAAAAAATACGCTAACCGCCGGCTCTATAACACCGGAACGAGCACCTATGTGACGCTGGAAGACCTCGCCGCCATGGTGAAGGAAGGCGAGGATTTCCTGGTTTATGACGCCAAGACCGGCGACGACATCACCCGCTCGGTGCTCGCCCAGATCATCTTCGAGCAGGAGAACAAGGCCGGCCAGAACCTCTTGCCCACCACCTTCCTGCGCCAGCTGATCCGCTTCTACGGCGACAGCATGCAGATGGTGGTGCCGAAATATCTGGAGCAGTCGCTCGCGACGCTGACCCAGGAGCAGGAGAAATTCCGCAAGCAGCTCGCCAATACCCTGTCCGGCACGCCCTTTGCGCCACTGGAGGAGCAGGTCCGCCGCAACATGGAGCTGTTCCAGCAGACCTTCTCGATGTTCAAGCCGTTCGCGACCCCGCAGCGCTCCGCAACGCCGGAGCCCGAGCCGGAAGCCAACGGCGAGGCGCCGAAGAGCGACAACATCGACGAACTGCGCCAGCAGATGAAGGACATGCAGGAGCGCCTCGAGCGGATGTCGAAGAAGGAGGAGTAGGCTCCTCCGTCGCGCGTGCCACTTCTTCCTGCGCAGCAATTTGCATCGACCGTGACCACACCCGCCGCCGTCATTCCCCGCGAAAGCGGGGAATCCAGTACGCCGCGGCTTATCGATTGATCACGGACATCTCGGCGTACCGGATCGCCCGATCAAGTCGGGCGATGACACCGAGAGTACGGCACGCGTGTGTCTCGATCTCGTCATCCCAAATCGCGGACACAGCTTCTCGTCGGCATGCAGCCGTTTGCCCGACGATCAGTTGCAGAATCCGCACCGGCGGTCACGGTCCGTAAACTAAGGCGCTTAAGACAATCTTCCCGGATGGCGGCTTAAGCTCCGGTTCCCGATTACGCCCGTTCATTGTCCCGCTCCTGACGAAGCGCCTTTGCCGATGACGACGCCCAGCACGACAGAGCCGCGCGCGAGCGTCCAGCACGGGCCCGAAGCCTTGCTCGCGCTGAGCCAGCTTGCGCTCGATCGCATGGAGCAGGGTGTCTGCGTCTACGATTCCGACAACCGGATCGTGCTGTTCAACCGCCGCTATGTCGACCTCTTCGACATGTCGCCCGAGGTGGTGCGCCCCGGGACGAGCTATCGCGAGGTGCTGGCTCATAGCGCTTCGCGCGGCAACTTTCCGGCGAGCGAGATCGACAAGCTCTATCAGGAGCGCGTCACGCAGATCACGAACGGCAAGCACTTCCGGACGGAGCAGCGGCTGTCCAGCGGCCTGGTGCTGGCGCTCGACCTGAAGCCGCTCCCCGAGGGCGGCTGGATGACAATCTGCGACGACGTCACCCGCCTCGACCGGCTCGAGGCGGAGCTGCGCGTACAGACCGAGCGCAGCCAGCATGCGCTGACCAACATGTCGCACGGTCTCATCATGTACGACGCGCAAGGCAGCGTCGTCGTCTGCAACGAGCGGTTTCTGCGCCTCTACAACCTCGACCCCGAAATCGTGAAACCCGGCGTGTCGCACAGTGCCGTGATCGGGCACTGGATCTCGCGCGGCAATCTGCCCGGAATGTCTGCGGAGGAATTCCACGACAGACGGATGAACGATGTGCGCAGCAAGAGCTCGGACGCCGTGCTCCTGATGCGCTACGACGGTCGCATGGTGCAGGCGATATCGCGCTTCCTGCCCGACGGTGGCTGGGTGACGGTGCACGAAGACGTCACCGAGCGGCTGCGGTACGAGGAGGCGTTGAAGCAGCAGAATATCATGCTCGACGCGGCGCTTGAGAACATGGCGCATGGACTCGCCTTCTACGACGGCGACATGCGGCTCAAGGTCTGCAATAACCGCTACCGCGAGATCTACCGGCTGTCGCCCGAGGAGACCAGGCCCGGCACGCATCTCGCCGAGCTGATCGAGCGGTCGATGGCGAATGGCGCCTTCGCATCCGAGTACAGTCCGCAGCAGATCCTGGAAGCCGCCCGCGCGCGCATAGCGAGCCGCGACGACTCGTCGATGCGGCGGAGCATGGCCAACGACACCGTCGTGTCGGTGCGCTACTGCACGCTGCCCGAGGGCGGCTTCGTCGCGACCTACGAGGACATCACCGAGCGCGAGCGCGCGGTCGAGGAGCTCAGCGAGCAGTATCGCCGGTTCGATGCGGCGCTGAACAACATGAGTCAGGGGCTGTGCATGTTCGACAGCCACCTGCGGGTCATCGTCTGCAACACGCGTTACATCGAGATGTTCGGCCTGTCGCCCGAGATCGTCAAGCCCGGTGTCTCGATGCGCGAGATCATGGAGCATAGTTGCGCGCTCGGCATCAACCCGAACACGACGGCGGCCGCACTCTATGCCGACTATCTCGAGCGGCTGCGCGAGGGCGCGCATACGCTGCACCGCCATTTGAGCGACGGTCGCATCATCAAGCTCAACCACACCCGCATGTCACATGGCGGCTGGGTCGTCACCTATGAGGACGTCACCGAGCGCCACAAGACGCAGGCCCGCGTCGCGCATATGGCGCGACACGATTCGCTGACCGACCTGCCCAACCGCGTGCTGTTTCGTGAGCAGATGAGCGAGGGCCTGAACGAGGTCGCGACCGCCGGCGGCGCGATGGCCGTGCTGTGCCTCGACCTCGACAATTTCAAGACCGTCAACGACCGCCTCGGCCACGCCGCCGGCGACCAGCTGCTGCGCTGGGTCGCCACGCGGCTGAAGGAGCAGGCGAGCGAGCACGCCACCGTGGCGCGGCTCGGCGGCGACGAATTCGCGCTGATCCAGCGCGGGCCGCAGCCGGAAGCGGCAGAAAAGCTGGCGCGCCGCCTGATCGAGATCATCGGCCGCCCGCCGCCGCTGGAAAACCAGTCGATCCATGTCGGCGTCAGCATCGGCATCGCACTCGCGCCCGATCACGGGCTGGACGCGGACGAGCTGATGAAGTGCGCCGACCTCGCGCTCTATGGCGCGAAGGCCAAGGGGCGCGGCGCCTATCAGATCTTCGAGCCAGCGATGGAGGAAGAGGCGCGCGCGCGGCATGCGCTGGAGGCGGACTTGCGCGGCGCGCTCGAAGCCTACGAGTTTCATCTGGTGTTCCAGCCGCAGGTTCGCCTGGACACATCCGAACTGACCGGTTTCGAGGCGCTGCTGCGCTGGAAACATCCTTCGCGCGGCATGGTCTCGCCGGCGGAGTTCATTCCGATCGCGGAGGAGACCGGGCTGATCGTTCCGATCGGCGAATGGGTTTTGCGCACCGCGTGCGCGACGGCGGCGGGTTGGCCGGACATGACCATCGCGGTGAACCTGTCGCCGGTGCAGTTCCGCGCGCGTGGTCTCGTCGCCATGATCACGAGCGCGCTCGCTGAGGCCGGCCTTGCGCCGCATCGGCTCGAGCTCGAGGTCACCGAGACGGCGCTGCTCGACGACAGCGAGGCGACGATCGAGATCCTGCATCAGCTCCGCGCACTCGGCGTGCGCGTGAGCCTCGATGATTTCGGCGTCGGCTATTCCTCGCTCAGCTATTTGCGAAAATTTCCCTTCGACCGCATCAAGATCGACCGCTCCTTCGTCGGCACGCTCGGCGAAAGCCCGGAAAGCGTCGCCATCGTCCGCACCATCGCCAGCCTCGGCTCGGTGCTCGGCGTCGAGACCACGGCGGAAGGCGTCGAGACCTCCGACCAGCTCGACTTCGTCCGCGAATGCGGTTGCACCGCGGTGCAGGGATTTTATTTCGGCAAGCCATGCCAGGCCGCGGAAGTCGGCCGCACGATCGAGCGGCTGAACGCGATCAGGCGCGTGGCATGATGTTTCTTCACCTCGCCCCGCTTGCGGAGAGGTCGGCTTCATCTCAACCCGGCTCCGCCGCGCCATCGGCGACAACCCGAACTGTCTGAGTTACGCGGCACTGGAATTGAACGCCCCACTTCCGCGCAGCGTTCACGCGAAAGCGGTAACGGGATAAACCGCCCACACGAGCAACAGCCAGCTGGACTGCAGCAAGAGGCTCGCCTCCCAGCCGACGCGCGCCCACCGCCAGCACACGTGAATCTGCTGCAGTACCGTTTCCGCTCGCGCCGTTGAGGACGCCGCCGCGCCGTCATTGCAGTCACGCAAACACTGCAACGCACGCTTATCTCGCAGTCGCAAACAGAGCGATTGCAAGACGCGCCAGTTGCCGCTTTTTCCTTGTCAAGGTTCCCCTGTGGGATCAGACTTGAACAACACCGGCAAGTAAATGGGCCGGTTCAAATCATAGGGGCGGAACCATGAATAGATTTTCTATTGCATGCGCCACCTTGTTCGGCATGAGTTGCACGCTCGCTGCAGCAGCAAGTCATGCGCAAGAGGTCCCCAATCCGGACCAGTGGACGCCACCGCGCGAGGCGAAGATTTCTCCAGTCACTCAAGATCAACTCAACGCAGCAGGCAAGAACGCGACGAATTTTCTGCTGACCAACGGCAACTACGCTCAGACGCGCTTTCACCCTGCAAAGCAGATCAACCGCGACAACGTGAAGAACCTGCGCGTCGCCTGGATTTTCCAGACCGAGGTCAAGGAATCTCTGGAAACGTCGCCCATTGTAGTCAATGGCGTGATGTATGTGACAACATCCTTCAGCCATGTCTATGCAATCGACGCCAAGACAGGCGAACAGCTCTGGCACTATGCTCACAAGATGGGACCCGTGACGATTTACTGCTGCGGTCCCAACAATCGGGGCGTCCAGGTTCTTGGCGATCTCGTCTATCTCGCCACGCTGGACGCCAAGCTCGTCGCACTCAATGCAAAGACCGGTGACGTCGTCTGGAAGACGGACGTTGCCGATCCTGAGCTCGGCTATAGCGAGACGATGGCTCCGACCGTCGTCAACGATAAGGTTTTGATCGGAACGAATGGTGGTGAGTATGGCATCCGTGGCTTCGTGAGGGCTTACGGTGCGAAGACCGGAAAGCTGATCTGGAATTTCGATACGATTCCGGAAAATTCCGTCGGCGAGTGGACGACCAAGGATGCCACGGGGCGCGACATGCACCGCGACATCGCAGCGGAAAAGGCCCAGCTCTCCAAATCTGGCGATCCCTACGCGAAGCTCGGTGGCGGTGTCTGGCAAAATCCGGCCGTCGATCTCGAGACCAAGCGGATCTATTTCGTGGTTGGCAATCCATCACCCGACCTCGACGGCTCCGTGCGGCCGGGCGACAATCTCTATACCGACTCGCTGGTTTCGCTTGATCTCGAGACCGGCAAGTATGTCTGCCACTTCCAGTACATCGCCCACGATGTCTGGGATCTCGATGCCGTGAGCCCGCCGGTTCTGGTCGATGTGAAGGACAAGGCCGGCAAGACCGTCCCTGGCGTGATCCATGCCGGCAAGACCGGTCACATCTACGTTCACGACCGCAAGGATTGCAGCCTGATCCGGTTCTCCGAAGCCATGGTGCCACAGGAGAACATGTGGACGCTTCCGACCAAGGAAGGAGCCCGCATGCTTCCGGGTGCGAATGGCGGCGTCGAGTGGTCGCCGATCGCTACCGATCCGGGACAGGAACTGGCCTACGCCATCAACCTGCATCAGCCCATGCACTACCGGGTCGAGAACTCGCCCTATCCGAACGGCAAGCTCTGGCTTGGTGGCGCCTTCACGGCGATTCCTGGTGAAAAACAGTCGGGCAATATCACCGCCGTCAACTACAACAACGGAAAGATCAGGTGGCAGGTGAAGACGCCGGAGCCGATGATCGGCGGCATTCTCGCCACCGCAGGCGGTCTGGTGTTTGCCGGTGAAGGCAACGGCAAGTTCGCCGCCTATAACTCGTCGACCGGCAAGGAATTGTGGAGCTTCCGCGCCGGTGCGGGCGTCAATGCGCCGCCATCCAGCTATATGCTGGGCGACAAGCAATACATCGTGGTCGGCGCGGGCGGCAACACGCAGGTGAACTTCAGACGCGGCAACAACATCATCGCCTTCACGCTCGATTGAGCGGGCTGGCATCAGGTGTTCACACCGGCGGGGCCGTTCGCGGCCCCGCACTTTTGAGGCTCACGCAATGGGATGGATGCGCAGCAAGTCGCAGAGGCCGCTTGGCTGGTTAGCCGGCGGGATCATCATCGGAGCGTTGTCGGGGGCAAGCCCCGCTCCGGCAGTTGCCGAAAGCATTGCCGAGAAGGCCGAGGGCTGCGCCCGCTGTCATGGCCTGGACGGCAAGCCGATCGACAAGACCACTCCCGTCATCTGGGGACAAAAACTCGGATACGCTTACATCCAGCTCCGCGATTACAAACGCGGTGACCGGAAAAGCGACATTATGCAGCCCATCGCGTCGACGCTCGAGAAGGATGACATGCTGGCGATAGCTGAAATTTTTTCGAAGAAGCCCTGGCCTGATCTGGGCCAGCCCGTCACAGCCAGGAACGTTGCGGAACGAGCCCTGCGCGCCGAGTACTCGGTGGGCTGCACCAGCTGTCACCGCGATCGATTTCAGGGCGACAGCACGGTGCCCCGGCTTGCCGGCCAAAGCCTCGAATACCTGGCCAAGACGATGGCCGACTTCCGCACCCGCGCGCGCGGTAACAACCCGGGCATGTCCGACTTGATGATCGCCACCGCGGGCGACGACCTTACAGCGCTGGCGGAATATTTGGCCGGTCTCCAAATTCCTCGCAGCCAGTGAGCCGGCTCACCGCACTGACAGGCGTTCACGCAGAGCCGACGGAATGGCAAGATCTGCGGCACGTCTGCCGGCATTGTCCATAAGCGATGGATCGGCACCTCGCGCCAGCAAGAGAGCGGCGATCTCCGCGTGTCCGCCTTCAGCGGCAATCATCAGCGCCGTGCGCCCGCGGACATCCCGGTCATCAACACGTGCACCCGCATCCAGCAAATATCCGACGACCTTCACCGCCTCCGCTTCGGGTACCTTTTCATCAGGCCCCGCCGCCCACATCAGCAGGGTGAGGTCGTTGGGATAACGGGCATTGATGTCGATATTCTGCGCCAGCAGCCGCTTCACGATGTCGAGCCATGCCCGGGCCGCCGCATAGACGATTGGCGGTTTCCCCGTCTCGTCGGGTGCGCGCTCGTCGGCGCCATGCGCGAGCAGCATTTCGATGATGGCATCACTGCCGGCATAGGCCGCGGCCGCTACTGGCGAGATGCCACTGCGCCCGGTCAGCCTGACGTCAGCCCCCCGCTCAATGAGCCGTTGTGCGACTGCGACATGGCCTCGTTCGGCCGCAAAGTACAGTGCAGTCGCCCCGGCCAGATTGCGCGCATTGATTGGAGCACCGCGCGCAAGCAACAGGTCGACCATCTCAAGGTGACCGAACCTTGCAGCATGGCTAAGCGGGCGAGCGCCGAACCGGTCGCGCGCGTCAACGGACGCTCCATCGTCCAGTAGTTCGGTTGCTAGTGCTATGCAATTCGCATCCGCCGCCGAAAACAAAGTCAATGAGACCTCGATCGCGCTGACCTGAGGTTTCAAGGATTGAAACCGGCGCGCCAGTTCCTGGCATCGTTCGGGGCCGACTGCGAGGCTCGATGACGCCGCGCTCATCGAAGCGATCGCAACCAGGCAAAACAACACGACACGGCGATACATGGCTGTGCCTCCCCGTCGCATTTCGGTTCGCGCAGGGTGGCACGACGGCTACGTCATGCCAAGCCATCGGGCGTCCACGCCGGAGGCAGGCGCCACAGGCGGGCCGCTATCCTATGGCCGGCATCACGCGATCGGGCGACACCCCCCACGGCCGCTCGGCTGAGGCGAGGCCGATCAGGCGGCCCTGGATGTAGTCGCAGCCCCAGTCGCGCAGCATGTTTGCCGCTTCCTCGTCCTGCACCCATTCGGCGACGGTCTTGATGTCGAGGCGGCGCGCGAGGTCGAGCAGGGTCTGCACGAAGGCGCGATCGTCGGCGGAACGGGTGATGTTCTGCACGAAGGCGCCGTCGATCTTGACGATGTCGACGCCGAGCTTGCGCAGGTTGCGGAACGAGGTGTAGCCGGCACCGAAATCGTCGATGGCGATGCGGCTGCCGAAATGCTTGAGACGGCCGACGAAGGCGCGGACGTCGTCGATGTCCTGGATCGCCACCGTCTCGGTGATCTCGACGATCAGCCGCTCGGCAACGCCCGGATGGGCCTGCATCAGCGATTCGATTCCCGCCCACCAGTCGGGATCCATGGTGGTATCGGGCGAGATGTTGAGGCTGAGCCTGACCTCGGGCGAGGCGGCAAGCTCGGCGACGACGAGCTCGAGCACGCGATGGTCGACGAGGCGGATGAGGCCGAGCCGCTCGGCCACCGGCACGATGTCGGGCGCGAGCAGCGTCCGCCCGTCGCCCTGCTCCATCCGCACCAGGCATTCATAGAATGCGCCGTCGCGCGTCGCGGCCGAGACGACCGGCTCATAGGCGAGCACGATGCGACGGTCGTTCAGCGCGGTGACGATCTCGTCGGTGACACGGATGTTGACGCGGCGCTGCGCGTCGCGCTCTGCATTCGGCCGCCAGGTACCGAACGAGCCGGCGCGGCGGCGTTTGGCGGCATCCAGCGTCTCGTGCGCGCGGTTGATCGCTTCATCGGTGTTGCGGGCATAGCGGGGAACGCCGACCGCGCCGATCGAGGCGGTGACCGAAACCGGGCCCGACTTGGTCGGCACCACTTCGTCGCGAATGCCGGCAAGGAAGCGCTCGGCGGCGACGTTCATGTCGTCAATGGTGCAGTTCTTCAAGATGAGGCCGAACTTGTTGCCTGAGAAGCGCCCGAGCACGTCGCCGCCGCGAAGCCGCGCGCGAATGCGTTTTGCCACGTCGAGGATCACGGCGTCCGCAACGTCGAAGCCGAAGGCGTCGTTGACGCGGGCGAGATGATCGATCCCGACCAGCATGAAGGCGCTGGAGGAGCGGAAGCGGATTGACTCCTCGATCGCCTCGGCGAGCGCCGCGATCAGATGCGTGCGGTTGAGCTCGCCGGTCAGGGGATCGAGCCGGGCGAGCTTTGCAAGCTCTTCGTCGCGGGCGTGGCGCTCATTGTTGATGCGGACGGCGCCGATCGCACGGACCGGCCGGCCATCGGGACCTGCGAACCACCGGCCGGTCTCCTCGATCCAGACCACGGGGTCGGAAGCGCTCATGCGCACGCCATATTCGGCACGGTAGGGCGTGCCGTCGGCGCCGTGCACGGCCGGCGACTGGGCCAGGGCGGCCGTGCGCAGCGACTGCGACGGCTCGATCAGGCGGGCGAAGTCCGCGCCGGTCGTCAGCCGCTCGGCGGGGATGCCGGGGAAGACGGAACCGACCTGCTCGCCCCACTGAATCGCATCGCTCGCGATATCCCAGATGAAGACGGCCTCGCCGAGGGAGGCCAGAATGTCGGAGGCTTGCGGCAGGGCAGCGGTCAAAGGCGCCTCGTTTCGGGACAGCGGAGACGGTCTCGCACTCCTGAGGATAAAGCGAGATTCGGCTTTGACCCTAGGCAAAGTTCATAAACAATTTGGAAACCACGTTTCGAAGCTGGTCCGGAACCAGAACGGCCCCGCCGGCATAGACCTTGCGAGTACCTCACACGCACGGCGACCCGCGTCCCGAAACGCGACAGTCTCGCCGGATTTCGAGCCGGATTAACGGTGTTTGCGATGGTGAGTACGGACCGAGCAGAGGAAGCGGAAGGCGGCACGGGGACCGCCCTGGTCCTGCTGACCCCGACGCTCGCATGGGCGCACAAGGTGGTGGTGCTGCCCCGCCCCGACCCGAGCTTCGTCACCCAACTCATCGCCAATGCCGAGCACCTGCCGCAGGCGAGCCGGCTGCGCCGGGCGAGCCCCGCCGATGCGAACATGGCCTATGGCCATAAGCGCCCGCTGGGCACCGTGAGCGCCAGGACGCGCCAGGTGGCATGAAGGACGTTGGTTAGTTTCGCAATCCGAGCCGCGAGGCACCCTTAGCGCGATCAGCGCTGCGGCGTATCAGGCGACGTCGGCGTGCCGTTGCTCGGCTGCAGATGCGGCGAAGGGATTTCCGGCGAGGGCGCGGCTTGCGGTGCTTTTGGCGCGGGGGGATCCATCAGCACGGACTCGGCGACGGACTGCGCGGATGGCGCGGGTGCAGGAGGCACGACCGGTGCGGGTTGCGGTGCAGGCGCCATGCGCGGCTCGACGACCGGCTCGTCCGCCTCCTCCTCGACCTGACGGCGCGCCTTGCGCGGTGCGGGCGCTGCCTCGGTCACATAGGCGCGGCGACGGGTACGCTGGGCGACGCCGCCGAAGAAATCGGCCATCGCAAGCAGCACAAGCAGGAAAAAGGTGGAGTTGCCGAACTTGTCCGGCCACATGACGAATTCGGCCGCGGCCGCGCCGAACACGATCAGCGACAGCAGATGGTCCATCAGGAATTTCGCGCCGGGCCGCGCGCCCTTGACGATCTCGAGCAGCAGCAGCACCACACCGAGTGCCAGCAGCAGGTCGCTCAGCGTCACCGGCCAGACCTGGCCCTCAAGCATCGGCACCTTGAAAAGCACGGCCGTGAAGGACACGTCGTGCATCAGGAACACGATGATGTTGTAGACCGCGAGCGGAATGAGAAGCAGCGGGAAACCGACCATCGCGTGCGCGCCTTCCTGATCGAGACATCCGGGCAGGACAATGCGGCGGCGAAGCGTTTGCTCCGCCGCCGTCACCGTCTTAACTCACTGATTGGCCGAATCCAGGCGGGTCAATCGCCTCGCCTGTTGATACGCCGGCCTCAGGACTCTTTCTTCTTCAGGACCTGCCGGCCCTTGTACATGCCGGTCTTGAGGTCGAGATGGTGCGGGCGGCGGAGCTCGCCGGAGTCCTTGTCCTCGACATAGGTCGGCTTCTTCAGCGCGTCAGCCGAGCGGCGCATGCCACGGCGCGACGGCGAGGTTTTTCTTCTCGGAACGGCCATTATCAATATCCTCTAGGGATTGGTGTTCGGGGCATCGTCCGGCCTTCCGGACGGCTCAGCACCCGCAAACGGGGCGAGCTGAATGCCGATCAAGGCCGGGCTTATAGAGGAAGGCTGCTCGTAAAGCTAGGGTTTTGGGGCGGAAAAAGCACCCGAAATGGGCTCAAAATCCGCGATTTTCCCGCCAACAGGTCGAAACGGCCTGCGCCCGCGCCATATAGGTCACCGCCAGCCGCCGCACCCCCGGTCCCGGCGTACGGGCGCTGCGTTTGACCGGGTTTGGCAGGATCGCGGCCAAAAGCCCCGACTCCCGGGGCGAGAGACTGGCTGCGGACTTGCCGAAGGCATAGGCGCTGCCCGCTTCTACCCCGAACTGCCCCTGAGGGCCGAGCTCGGCAATATTCAGGTAAATCTCGAGAATCCGGTGTTTCGGCAGAACGAAGTCGATCCACAGCGCCAGCGGAAACTCCAGCACTTTCCGGATAGGATCCCGTCCCTGCCAGAGGAACAGGTTTTTGGCCACCTGCTGGGTGATGGTGGAGGCGCCGCGGAACGGCGTTCCGTCCTCTTGCGCATCGTCGATCGCCTCGCGCAGCGCGCCCCAGTCGATGCCGTGATGCTTGCAGAAATGGGCATCTTCAGCCCCGACCACCGCGCGCGGCAAATAGGGCGACATCGCCGAAAGTTCGATCCACTGCCGCTGCATCGGAGCACCGCGAAGGGAGCGCCAGACCATCAGCGTCGAGACCGGGTGGCCGGCACGGTAGAATGGCGCAATCAGATAGGGCAGGAGCGCCGCAACGGTCAGCACCAGAGCCAGGGTTTTGACGATGCGAAAAATCGACCTTGTCCTGCGCCAAAATGGAAGTGATGAACCGGCCCGGCGATTAAGCCTGTGATAATTCGGGGCTTTTCCAGCAGTTTTAAGGCGTTCCAAGTGATTGACGGAAGCGCCCGCATAAAGGATTGTCCGGCCGAATTTTAGTTCTGGAGCCCTTCTTGATGACCGGCACGACCCCGTCCGATTTCGCTAAACGCCTGGACAAGACCGCTGACGATACCGAGGCCCTGCTGGCCAGGCTGTTGTCGGACGACATCCTGCCAGACGAGATCGCGCGCCCCAAGCGGCTGATGGACGCGATGCGCTATTCGAGCCTCGGCGGGGGCAAACGCCTGCGGCCGTTCCTGGTGGTCGAGAGCGCCGCGGTGTTCGACGTGCCGCGCGAGGCCGCCTTGCTCGTGGGCGCCGCGCTCGAGTGCATCCACTGCTATTCGCTGATCCATGACGATCTGCCGTCGATGGACAATTCCGACCTGCGCCGCGGACGCCCGACGCTGCACAAGCAGACCGACGACGCCACCGCGATCCTCGCCGGCGACGGGCTCTTGACGCTCGCCTTCGACATCGTCACCCGCGACGAGATCCATCGCGACGCCAATGTCCGGCTCCTGCTCACGCGCGCGCTGGCGCGCTGCGCCGGCATCGGCGGCATGGTCGGCGGGCAGATGCTCGATCTCGCCGGTGAAGGCCGCTTCGGCGATCGCGAGCCGGTCGACGTCGCACGCATCCAGCAGATGAAGACCGGCGCGCTGTTGCGCTATGGCTGCATCGCCGGCGCGATCCTGGGACAAGCCACCGCGAAGGAGTATCAGGCGCTCGACGATTACGGCCGCGCGCTCGGCGAAGCCTTCCAGATCGCCGACGACCTGCTCGACGTCGAGGGCGATGCGGCGGCGCTCGGCAAGCCCTCGGGCCAGGACGCAGCGCTTGGCAAGACCACCTTCGTCACCCAGCTCGGCATCGAGGGCGCCAAGCAGCGCGTGAGTGACCTGCTCGCGCGCGCGGACGCCGCCGTCTCGATCTTCGGCGACCGCGCCGCGGTGCTGCAGGCAGCAGCGCGGTTCGTGGCGGAGCGGAAGAACTAGGCTTTCAAGGACGAAATTGACCAGCCCTCACCCGCAAGCGGGAGAGGGAGTGCACCTGCAACGCGGCGGCAGTCCGGGACATTGAAGGCCATGGACCAAGAAGATCCCGTCCTCATCCGCTTCCGCAAGATGTCGCGACCGGTGCGCGTGGTTTATGCGCGGCCGCGGACCTTCATCGCGCTCGGCGTCGGCGTTCTCGTCTGCCTGCTGCTGCCCGGCTCGTTGCGGCTGGTGACACGGCTCTTGCTCGGCTGGGACGCGCTGATCACGGTCTATCTCGTGCTCGTCTACAGCATGATGCTGAACCAGGACCACAGCCACATCCGCCGGGCCGCCGTCATGCAGGACGACGGCCGCTTCGTACTGCTGCTGGTGATAGCGATGGGCGCATTCGCGAGCATCGCGGCCATCGTTGCCGAACTCGGCACCCATCGCGGCGTCGGCGAACTCTCGCTCGCGATCTCGACCATCGCGCTGTCATGGGCTGCCGTGCACACGACCTTCGCGCTGCATTACGCCCACGACTACTACCGCCACGCCAAGCCGGGCGGCCTGCAATTTCCGAGCGGCGACAAGGACGACCACGCCGACTACTGGGACTTCGTCTATTTTTCCTTCGTGATCGGCATGACCGCACAGGTCTCCGACGTCGGCATCACCGACAAGACCATCCGCCGCACCGCGACCGCGCACGGCATCGTCTCGTTCATCTACAATACGGCGTTGCTGGCACTGACGGTGAACATCGCGGCAAGCGCGATCGCGACGTAGGCTGCATCCTTGGAGTCGTCCTGGCGAAAGCCAGGACGACGTCAGGGAGCTCAGTCGCAGATCTCCGGGTTGGGGTCGGCGCCATAGCCACCGCCACCGCGAAATCCGAGATGACAGCCGCGCTTGACCGGGCGGCAGATGAGGTCGTTGCAATAGATCTGACCGCTGCCTCCCGAGGCGCGGCCTCCGGCCGCCGCAGCGGCGGCGCCAGCCTGTGGACGCTGTTTTGCCGGACGATCCTGCTGCTGGCCGTCGTCGCGCTTGGCGGTGCTCGCGGGCGGCTTGCCGCGCTTCTTCTCGCATTCATTGTCGTCGTTCAGCACATAGCCGTCGCCGCATACGATCTTGGTGCACTTGTCGCCATCCGCCCTGAAGCCGCGATCGCAGACCCGCGGGCAGACCCGCGACGGCTTGGCCTTGACCGCGTCGAGCGCATCGGTGCTTGCGACCTTCACGTCGAGCTTGGTGCCGGCGTAGCGGTTGAACTGCGACAGCGAGCGCTGCGAGGCCGTATTCCAGTTGCCGTCGGCTCGACCTGAGAAGCAGCCGACGCGGCCGAGCTCGGTCTGCACCGAGCGGGTCAGGTCGGCTGGTGCGCTCGGTGTCAGCGCGGCAACGTTGGTGCCGGGTGGATTGTTCGCCTTGACGGTCGAGCCGTCGGGCGCAGCGCCAGCCAGATTGACGCGCTGCTGCTCGGCGGCGGCCGCCTGCTGCTGCGCCTGCTCCTTGGCCTTCTGGGCGGTGAGCTGCGCCTGCTCGGCAGCCTTTGCATCGGCCTCGGCCTTGGCCTGCGCCTCCTTCTGCGCCCCGGCTGCGGCAAGACGATCGCGCTCGGCTTCCGCCTGCTTCGCCTTGGCGGTCGCCGCCGCATGCGCCTCTTCGGCCGCGATCTTGTCGAGCTGGAGTTTTGCCAGGCTCGAATAGAAGCCGTTCGGATGCTGGACCAGGAAGGCATCCCACGCCGCCTTGTTGCCGACCTGGAGCGCGAGCTCATAGTCGCGCCGCACCTCGGCCTGCGCATTGACGGCCGGCTGGGCCGGCGCGACCGCCGCGATCTTGGCCGGCACCAGCGGCACGTCGTCGCCGCCGAGCGAGCCGTACACGAACGGCTCCTGCTTGTAGTTGGTGGTCTTCAAGACGTCGTCGCGCACGAAGCCGAAGGCACGGCGCACGTCGAGGCCTGGCGTCGTCAGATGCTTCGCCAGCGCGATCGTGAACGGGCTGTTGCTGCCGTCGCCGTCCTGGGCCGTGGAGCCGGCCTTGGCCGAATATGCAATCAGCGTGTTGGGGCTGGTCGGCTCGACCTGGGCGAGGCCGCGCCCGATCCCGCGCGAGGCGATCGTGCGTTTCATGGTCTTGCCGAAGGGATTGTCGCGGCAGGCGTCGAGGATCACCAGACGAAGCTGCTTGGCCGGCTCGATCGCGACCAGGACGCGGTCCAGTGACAGCGCTTCGTCATAGACGTCGGTGTCGCGCTCGAGCTTGGCGTCGACGGGGATCAGATAGTTTGCGCCGTCAACCTCGATGCCGTGGCCGGCATAATAGACGACGGCGATATCGGCATCGCGCGCGGAGTCGGCGAATTCGCGCAGCGCGCGGCGGGTCTCCAGCGCCGGCAGGTCGTGGCGGGCGTCGACCACATCGAACCCGGCCTCCTTCAGCGTCTTCGCGATGACGGCCCCGTCATTGTCGGGATTCGCGAGCTGCGGCGCATTCTGATAGGCGGAATTGGAGAGCACCAGCGCGACGCGCTTGCCGGCAAAGGCGGGCCCGGCGCCGAGCAGCAGCGCGAGCACGAGGAGAAGCGGGCAAAATCTGAACAGGCTGCGCATGACGGAACTTCCAGCTCCCTTTTGGATCTACCTAGCAACATCCGCGTCATCCGCTTGTGACGAAGGTCACAGCTTGTGACTCACAGCTTGTGACCGGGTCCACAGCTTGTAACCGAGGTCACGAAGGGCGCGACAGCTCGCGAGCAAAGCCCTTTTTGTTAGTGTCGCCAGAAGGGTAGCGGTTCGCAGGATCAGGCGTTTCCGGCCCGCTCAGCCGGCTCCGACGTGCCCGCGGTGCTGCGGCAGATTGTCCGTGATCTCGTACCAGGGCGCCTTCGAGCCGACGAACATATGCGCAGTGGGGCGGATCGAGGGATCGTCGAGCAGGGTTCCCATGGTCACGTGGACCCAGTGCCCCTCGCGCACCACCGAATAAAGCAGCGAGCCACAGCGGGCGCAATGCGCATCATGAGTCATCTCGTCGCCATAGATCAGCCGCGCATCCTCGCCCGCGACCACGCAGAACTTGTGCCGCTCGATCCCCGCGAACGGCTTGAAGGCGGAGCCGGTGGTGCGGCGGCAATCCGAACAATGGCAATTCAGCGCATAGACGAATTCATCCGCGACGTCGTACTGCACGGCGCCGCAGTAACATTTCCCAGCGAGGCGGCGACGGCTTGTCGAGCTTGTCACGATCTTTCTCCAGCGCGGAATGCGGCATGACAATCTAGCGGGTCGGCCAGCCTGTGCCGATCAGCTTTTCGCGAGCAAAACGCTGGCGGTTTCGCGAGGTCCGCCCTACGTTCTCTCGTCGCGGCAACGTGCCAGGGAAGGAGAGAAGCATGGGGTATGACCGTTCGAGTGTCGAGGCCGTGGTGCAAGGCTATTTCGATGCGCTCTATGAAGGCGACGCCGACAAACTCGGCGCGGTGTTCCATCCCTCCGCCGATCTGCGCTGGGTGGAAAAGGGCGAGCTCAAGATCCTGACGGTGCCGGACTGGCTCGCCTGGGTGCGCAAGCGCGCCTCCGCAAAGTCGGAAGGCAAGCCGCGCGAGGATTTCATCGTCACCATCGACCGCTCGGACGACAAGACCGCCTTCATCAAGGCCAAATGCCAACTGCCGCCGCGCTACTTCACCGACTATCTCGTGGCGATGAAGCTCGCCGACGGCTGGCAGATCGTGTCGAAGTCGTATCGGTATGATCTGAAGGATTGAGGGACGGCGGCCGCGGCGGTTGGGCGTCGCGATCGAAGACGTTCCTCAATTTTTCCGTCATTGCGAGCGAAGCGAAGCAATCCAGATTCTTGCGCGGAGACAGTCTGGATTGCTTCGTCGCTGCGCTCCTCGCAATGACGGCGGGAGAGATCGCACACCGCACCGTGCTTCGTTACTGCATTTCGCGGCGACGCGTTCACACCAGCGCGATGAGCGACGTGTCGCCATAGATTTGTCAGAACAATCAATGACACCGTCGTGAGCGCACTCATGACATCTCCGCAATGCCTCACCCCAATCCTGCCTGAAAGATCCCCATGCTGCTCGATCGTCGTTCCCTGCTCGCTTCTTTGTGCGCGCTGGCCGCACGTCCCGTATTTGCTGAAGGCGCACCGCCTGCACTTGAAACCTACGAGCGCGAGAGCGGCGGGCGGGTCGGCTTCTATGCTGAAAACCTCAGCTCCGGCAAAAAGCTCGGCTGGCGCGCCGACGAGCGGTTTGTCATGTGCTCTACGTTCAAGGCATCGCTGGCGGCCTGCGTGCTGGCGCGGGTCGATCGCGGCGAGGACCAGCTTTCGGCGATGATCGGCTATGGCCGGGACGACCTGCTCGACTATGCGCCGGTGGCGAGGGAGAACCTTTCGAAAGGCGCAATGTCAGTCGCCGACATGTGCAAGGCCAGTGTCGAGCTCAGCGACAACACCTGCGCCAATCTCCTGCTGGCGCGGATCGGGGGACCGGCGGCACTCACCGCGTTCTGGCGCTCGCTCGGCGACACCACCTCGCGGCTCGACCACAACGAGCCCGAGCTCAACCGTTCGCCGCCGGGCGACCCGCACGACACGACCACGCCCTCTGCCATGGCCGGCAATTTCCGCCGGCTCGTGCTCGGCGAAGCCTTGTCTGCGGCTTCGCGCGCGCAACTCACCGAGTGGATGGTGAATTGCAAGACCGGCGCAAAACGGCTGCGCGCCGGCTTGCCGGGAACCTGGAGGATCGGCGACAAGACCGGCAACAACGGCAAGGACGCTTCCGGCGATATCGTGGTGGCGTGGCCGAAGCCCGATACGCCGATCCTGATTGCGGCCTACACCCAGGGCGGCACGCCGAACGCCGCGCAGATCGATACGGTGTTCGCTTCCATCGGAAAGACGGTCGCCGCGCAGCTGGGATGATCCCGCCGCATTGACCTCGGCCGCGCTTCCGGGCCAAGTGAAAGAATGGTGGAAGCGCGATTTCAGATCTTTCTGATCCTGCTCGGCGTGCTCGCCGGTACGGCGCTGGTGGCCCGGCGCCTCAACATCGCGCCCGCCATCCTCTTGATGCTGGCCGGCGTGGGCCTGGCCTTCGTGCCGGGCATGCCGCGTGTCGAGCTGCCGCCGGAGCTCGTGCTGCTGCTGGTGCTGCCGCCGCTGATCTACTCGGCGAGCGTCGCCATGAGCTGGCGCGAGTTCAGGAACAATCTGCGCCCGATCGTGCTGCTCGCGGTCGGCTGCGTGATCTTCACAGCGGCGATGGTGGCAACCGCTGCGCATTTCCTGATCGGCATGCCCTGGACCACCGGCTTCCTGTTAGGTGCCATCGTCGCGCCGCCCGACGTGGTGGCGCCGCTTGCGATCGCACGCAAGCTGCACATACCGCGCCGTATCCTGGTGGTGCTCGAAGGCGAAGGGCTTGCCAACGATGCCACCGCGCTGATCCTCTACCGCTTCGCGCTCGCCGCGATCATGACCGGCAGCTTCTCGCTGCCGCTTGCGACCGGCGAATTCCTCCTCATCATCGCCGGCGAGGTCGCCTACGGCATCGGGGTCGGCTGGCTCTCCTTGCGCGCCCGCAAATGGGCCAGGGATCCGCAGGTCGAGATCACGCTGTCGCTGATCACGCCCTACCTCGCCTATTGGCTGCCTGAGCATGTCGGCGGAAGCGGCGTGATCGCCACCGTCGCCTGCGGGCTCTATGTGAGCTGGAACGGGCCGTTGTGGATTTCATCGGCGACGCGCCTGCAGGGCATCTTCTTCTGGGACCTCGTGATCTACCTGATCGAGGGCATCCTGTTCCTGCTCACCGGTTTCCAGATGCGCGCTCTCTATGAGCAGTCAAAGGCGTTTCCGCTCGACGAGATCCTGATCGCGACTGGCGTGGTCGTGGTCATCGTGGTCATCGCGCGCTTTGCATGGCTCTATCCCGCAACCTACCTGCCGCGGATGCTGAGCGAGAGCCTGCGCCGGCGCGATCCCTCGCCGCCCTGGCAATGGGTGTTCACCCTGGCCTTCACCGGCGTGCGCGGTGCGGTGTCGCTCGCGGCGGCGCTGGCGCTGCCCTTCGTGCTGCCAGGCGGCCAGGCCTTCCCCTATCGTGACCTGATCCTGTTCGTCGCCTTTGGCGTCATCTTCGTCACGCTGGTCGGCGTCGGCCTCGGCCTGCCCAAGGTGGTGCGATGGCTCGGCGTGGCCCAAGCCGGCCGCTCCGAACACGTTGCCGAGCACGAGGCCGAGATCGCCGCACGGCGCCAGGCGCTCGATGCCGCCCTGAGGTCGCTCGATACGCTCGCCGCGGAGAAGGAGCTGTCTGGCGAGGTCGTGCACCTGTTGCGCGCCCGGCACGAAATCCGCGCCAGCCAGCTTCCCGATTCGCTCGAACCGAGCCGCCACGACGTCTCCGCCGCCGGCACCGCGCTGACGCGCGAGCTGATCAGTGCCGAGCGCAGGTTCATCCATGAGCTCCTGCGCGAGGGCAAGATCACCGACGAAGCAAGGCGACGAATCGAGCGCGATCTCGATCTGGAGGAAGCAAGCCTGGCGAACCGGGAGTTTCAGAGGGTGCCGCTGTGAATGGGCGGGTGTCTCCGCCGATCGTCATTGCGAGCGCAGCGAAGCAAACCAGAGTCTTTCCGCGGCGACAGTCTGGATTGCTTCGCTGCGCTCGCAATGACGGTGTTGCACCAGACTAGCGTTTCTCGCAGAATTCCTCCATGGCGGCGGCCACCGCTGTCGCAATCACCTGCTGCCGCTCCGGCGAGTTCATCGCCATCTCCTCGTCACGGTTGATGATCGAGCCAGCCTCCAGCAGCACCGCGGCGCTTCTCGTGCGTGAGAGCACGACGAGCTGGTCGTAGCGATAGACCCCGACATCCTTGTCCACGAGTTCGTGACGATAGCGGCCCATCAGCGGCAGCGTGTACTGGTGCGCGTAAGTCAGGTCCTGCGCCTTCAGCTCCTTACCCACGAGCCGGGCGAACGCGAGGCTCGCTGCGTATCGCGGGTTCTGCCGCGAGACGAACAGCGAATAGCCGGAGAAGCGGTCGCTGAAATGGCTTTTTGCGCCCTCGAACTCCCACTGCTCCAAAAATTTGTCCGGCACGGCGTCGTGATGAATCGACAGGAAGAGATCGGCCCGCCAGTCGTTGGCGGCGTTGACGCGCTTGAACAGGCTCGGCCTCGCCCGGCCTTCCGTCACCAGCAGGCGCGTCGTGGCAAAACCTTCCGACTTCAGTTTCTCCGAGATGAGCCTGGCAAGCCGGAGATTGAACGCGAACTCGGGATCGTTGCGAGCGCTGTCCGCGCCAAGCGCTTCGGCGGTGTGGCCGACGTCCACGACGATGCGGAATCTGGCCGGCTCACATTTTTCGGGCGCGAGCTTGGGATTGGGCCTGGGCTTCGCGCGCACGATCTTCCGCGCCGGTACGGCATGCCTCGCATCGACCGGCGCGAGCAACAGCGGAAGAAGCGAAGCAACGACCGCTGCAATGATGGCCCTCACGGACGCCAAGCGCTACACCGGCCGCTCCCCCTTCACCGTCACGCGCGTCCCTGACCGTGTGTGCGGCCAGTAGTCCCACATCGCGCGGTGCTGGGTGCAGCGGTTGTCCCAGAAGGCGATGGCGTTCTCGGTCCAGCGGAAGCGGCACTGGAACAGCGGGTTTTCCGCGTGCTGATAGAGATAAGCGAGCATCGCGTCGCTCTCGTCGCGGGGAATGCCGTTGATGTTGCGGGTAAAGCCGCGGTTGACGTAGAGGGCCTTCTTGCCCGTGACGGGGTGCGTGCGCACCACGGGGTGCTCGGCATGCGGGTAGCTTTGCTTGTCGGCGACGCCGTAATTGGCGTAGAGCCCGCGATAGATCGGCTCGCCGTCATGCAGCGCGATGAGGCCGTCGAGATAGGCTTTCATGCGGTCCGACAGCGCCTCATAGGCCGCATACATGTTGGCGAAAAGCGTGTCGCCGCCGCGCGGCGGGCATTGCTTGATGTAGAGGATCGATCCCATCGGCGGCTCGAGATCGCAGGACACATCGGAATGCCAACCCTCGCCATTGGCGCGCGGCGAGTTCTTGTCGGCATAGATCTTCATCAGCGCGGGATCGTCGTCCTCATGCGGAGCGGCGGGATGAAAATGCAGCTCGCCGAACTTGCGTCCGAAGGCGAGATGCTGCTGCGGCGTGATGTGCTGGTCCCGGAAGAAGATGACGAGGTTTTCGGCCAGCGCGCGATGGACTTCGTCCATCTGCCGGTTGGAGCGCGCATCGTCGGACACGAGCTTGCCGATGTCCACGCCGGTGATTTCAGCGCCGATGATCGGCGTGAGTTTTTCGACGGCGATGGTCTCATACGGTGCGCCGTCGTCTGCCATGTGGCGATAGCGCGGACCCTGCTTGCCGGCGAGCGAGCTCATGGGTGTTGCTCCCAATCGTTTTGATTGAGGGCATGGTAGCGCGGATGGAGCGAAGCGCAATCCGGAGCCACAAACTCAATTCGTCGTCCCGGGGCGCGCGTAGCGCGAGCCCGGGACCCCCGCGCGAGCGCTTGCGCTCGTCGCGATAACCACAGGATTGGGTTTGGCGAAGACTCGCGTTTACCAGCTCGCGCCACAACCTCTCCCTGGGGTTATGGGTCCCGGCCTGCGCCGGGACGACAGCGGAGAATGGGGCACCAGCGGAGCAAAATCACTCCGCTCAGTTCTACTCCGCCGCGGTCTCCGGCACCTTGGCGCCCTGGCCGTAACGCTGGTCGATGTAGTCGATCACCAGCGCCTTGAAGTCGGCGGCGATGCCGGGGCCGCGCAGGGTGCGGAACTTCTTGCCGTCGACGAAGACTGGCGCAGCCGGCGCTTCGCCGGTGCCGGGCAGCGAGATGCCGATATTGGCGTGCTTGGATTCGCCGGGGCCGTTGACGATGCAGCCCATGACGGCAACGTTGAGCTCTTCGACGCCGGGATATTTCGTCTTCCAGGTCGGCATCTCGTCACGGATGAAATCCTGGATCGAGCGCGCCAGTTCCTGGAACGTGGTCGAGGTGGTGCGGCCGCAGCCCGGGCAGGCCGCAACCAGCGGCACGAAGGTACGGAAGCCCATGGTCTGCAAGAGCTCCTGCGCAACCTGCACCTCACGGGTGCGGTCGCCGCCGGGCTCCGGCGTCAGCGAGATGCGGATGGTGTCGCCGATGCCCTGCTGCAGCAGGATGCCGAGCGCGGCGGACGAGGCGACGATGCCCTTGGTGCCCATGCCGGCCTCGGTGAGGCCGAGATGGATGGCGTAGTCGGAACGACTCGCCAGGACCTCGTAGACCGCGATCAGATCCTGCACCGCCGACACCTTGGCCGACAGAATGATGCGGTTCTTGGGCATGCCGAGCTCTTCGGCGCGCGCCGCCGACAGCAGCGCGGACTGCACCATGGCTTCGCGCATCACGGCGCGGGCATCGCGCGGATTGGCCGAGGCCGCGTTCTCGTCCATCAGCTTGGACAAGAGCTCCTGGTCGAGCGAGCCCCAATTGGCGCCGATGCGCACCGGCTTGTCGTGCTTGTTGGCGATTTCGATGATGTCGGCGAACTGCGTATCGCGCTTGTCCTTGAAGCCGACATTGCCGGGATTGATGCGGTACTTGTCGAGCGCTTCGGCACAGGCCGGATAGTCGGCGAGCAACTTGTGGCCGATATAATGGAAGTCGCCAATCAGGGGCGTGGTGATGCCGCGCTTGCGCAGGCCGTCGCGGATGTGCGGAACGGCGGCGGCGGCCTCCTCGCGGTCCACGGTGATGCGGACCATCTCGGAACCGGCGCGCGACAGCGCTGCGACCTGGGCGATGGTGCCGTCGATATCGGCCGTGTCGGTGTTGGTCATCGACTGCACGACGATGGGCGCGCCGCCGCCGACGGCGACGTCGCCGACCTTGACCTGGGTGGTGTTGTGGCGCGGCGCGGGCCCCGCGATGTCGGAATCGATGGTGTTTTCGGGCTTGTTCATGGGGTCCAAATATCAGGTTTTGGTGACATTCAGCAATGCATCGCGCGGGGCCGCAGCTTCTTGGCTGGGACGGTTAACCAGAAAAAGCCCAGCAATTACAAGGATGGCGGCGGCCCCGAACGTGAGGCTGAGGGTGTCATGCAGGATGAAATAGCTAGCGACGACGCCAAACAAAGGGGTGATGAAGGTAAAAGCCGACAATTTGCTCGCCGAATAGGCCTTCACCAGCGCGAACCAAAGCGTGAACGTCGTTCCGACGACCCAGACCGCCTGGAACACCATCAGCGTGATCGAGAGCGGGCTCGGGGTATGGGGAATGGACTCGCCCAGGAGGTACGCGGCCAGGCCCAGAATCGGGATCGACATCGCGACCTGGTAACCGATGGCCTTTTCCGGCGGGGCGAAGCGCAGCCGCGTCGACTTGGCGACCAGCGTGGTCGCCGCCCACAGCGCGGCGCCGCCGACGATCATGAGGTCGCCGAGCAGGACCTGTGAATCCACGTTGGGCTGCGGCACGCCGATCGCAAGCGCCACGCCGGCAAAGCTGACGGCGAGCCCGAGCCACTGCGTGCCGCTGAGCCGCTCGCCCAGCACCTGGTAGGAGCCGAGCGCAACGAAGAACGGCGCGGTGTAGAGGAAGACCACGGCGCGCGAGGCCGGCGTGAAGCGCAGGCCCTCATAGATCAGCACGAACTCGAGGCCGAACATCAGCCCGGCGATGAGGCCTGCGGCAAGCGTGCCGTCGCGCTCGAAGAATTTTGCGCCGCGCAAGGTGCCGATGATGAACACCACCGGCAGCGCTCCCATCGAGCGGATGGTCGCCTGCAGCACCGGCGGGATATCCGGGATGACCAGCTTCACCGCGATCTGGTTGAAACCCCAGGTCAGGCACAGCATGAGCATCAGGGCGATGGCGCCGGCGCTCAGGGGGCGGCCGGCGGATGGGCTTGTTGGTTCGATCGACATATCTTCCCGGGACCGGCTTGGCGCCGTTTGTTGATTAAGAAGCTTTCTGACAATGGGTGCAGGTGCCCGTGATCTCGACCACAGACAGTTTGGGGGCAAAACCGGAGGCGCGGGCAGCCTGGTTGAGGCCTTGCGCGACGGACGCAGCCGGAATCTCGCCGACGAGGCCGCAGCGCTCGCAGATCAGGAACGCGACCGCCGAGGTCGCATCGTGGTCGTGGGCGCAGGCGAGATAGGCGTTACGGCTCTCGATGCGGTGCGCGAGGCTATTGGCCATCAGGAACTCGAGCGCGCGATAGACCGTGATCGGCGCGGGCCGCGGCATCGTTTTGGCAAGCTCGTCGATCACTTCATAGGCCCCAAGCGGACGGTGGCTCGAGAGTAGTGCCTTGAGCACCTCGCGGCGGATCGGCGTGAATTTCTGCGCGCGCTGCTCGCAGACGGCTTCCGCATGCGTCAAGGCATCCGCAGTGCAGCGGCCGTGATCGTGGTCAGGCGCGGGAAAGGCCGGCTTTACGAGGCTCATCGCGCAGGCTTTTAGCATTTCCGGACCGGGAACCCAAAGGGCGCGGCTTCGAATGGCTGCCAGCCATGCTTTTGTGGCGGAGCAGCGCCGCGTTAACTTGCCATGAAATAATCATAAGCTTGCTTATTATATGCAAAGCTTATTGGAGACCAAGCTTATGAGCCGCACGTCGGTCGATCAGAACTTCCTGTTCACGCTCGGCGAGCTGTATCGCCTGCTCCGGGTCTATGCCGACAAGGAGGCATCCCGCTACGGCATCACCCGCGCGCAGTGGGCGGTGCTGGCCAAGGTCGAGCGCAGCGAGGGCATGAAGCAGTCCGAGCTCGCCGAGCTCCTGGAGATGCAGCCGATCACCCTGACGCGGCTGATCGACAAGCTCTGCGACAATGACTGGATCGAGCGCCGCAGCGACGCCAGCGATCGCCGCGTCAACCGCCTCTATCTGAAGAAGGCCGGCCGCGCGCTGCTCGGCAAGATGAGCGGCCTGAAGTCCGAGCTCACGGCCAACGCGCTCGACGGCATCAACCCGGCGGACGCCCATCGTCTCCTCACCCAACTCGAAACAATCAAGGAAAACGTGCGTCACGCCATCCAGACCAGTGGAGCGGAACAAGCACGTAAGGAGCAGCGCTATGGCTGATCAGGTCCTGAAATTCGCCCCCGAGCAGAAGGGCGGCCAGAGCGGCAAGCCTAGCAAGAAGCTCGCGGCCGAGCCGCGTCGCCGGCTGCTCGCCGGCCTGCGCCGCTATCGCCGCTTCCTGCTGATGGTGGTGCTGCCCGCGGCGGCCGCGATCGGCGGCATCACCTTCTATCTGCATGGCGGCCGCTATGTCGGCACCGATGATGCCTATGTCGGCGCGCAGAAGGTGCTGGTGACGCCCGACATCTCCGGCAAGATCAACAAGGTCGTCGTGAAGGAAGGTCAGCTCGTCAAGCAGGGCGACGAGCTGTTCGAGATCGATCCGGTCCCGTTCCGCCTCGCGGTGGAGGAGGCCAAGGCGCAGCTCGCGCAAGCAAAGACCACCTACGACAACCTCGTCGCCAACGTCAAAATCTACGGCCAGATGCTCGATCTCGCCCAGCAGGGCATGGACCTGAAGCAGCGCGACGTCGAGCGCAAGCAGGCGCTGGTGAAGAACAATTATGGGTCGCAGCTCGACCTGGACAACGCGTCGAACGCGATGGTCACGGCCGGCGCGCAGGCGCAGTTCGTCAAGCAGCAGCTCTCCAACGCGAAGACGCAGCTGCTCGGCAATCCCGACCTGCCGCTGGAAGAGTTCCCGCCCTATGTGCAGGCCAAGGCCAAGCTGGATGACGCCCAGCGCAATCTCGACCATGCCGTGCTGCGTGCCCCGATGAGCGGCGTGGCGACCCAGGTCGACCAGATCCAGCTCGGCCGCTTCGTCGCCGCCGGCACGCCGGTGTTCTCCATCGTCGACATCGCCCACCCCTGGGTCGACGCCAATCCGAAGGAGAGCGACCTCACCTATGTCGCGGTCGGGCAACCAGTCACGCTCGAGGTCGATGCGTTCCCCAACCATGTGTTCAAGGGCAAGATCGGCTCGCTGTCGCCGGGCACCGGCGCGCAGTTCGCGATCCTGCCGCCGCAGAACGCCACCGGCAATTTCGTCAAGGTCGTGCAGCGCGTGCCGGTGCGGATCTATTTCGACGAAAGCGACAAGTTCGTGAAGAAGCTGAAGGCCGGCATGAGCGTCTATGCCACCATCGACACCGGCCACCAGCGCTCGCTCGCCGGCCTGCTCGGCCTGTCGGCGAATGCCAACCAGGACAAGGAAGACTGACGTCGATGTCCGGTCCCGCCAGCACAGCGATGGTTCCCGGCCTGCGCCGGAACATGGTGACGATCTGCGCCATGACCGCGACCATCATGCAGGCGCTGGACACGACGATCGCCAACGTCGCTTTGCCCTACATGCAGGGCACGCTGTCGGCCTCGCAGGACCAGATCAACTGGGTCCTGACCTCCTACATCGTCGCCGCCGCGATCATGACCGCACCGGTGGGCTGGATCGCCAACCGCTACGGCCGCAAGCGCATCTTCATCGTCTGCTCGGCCGGCTTCACACTCGCCTCCGTGCTGTGCGGGCTCGCACAGGACATCAACCAGATGGTGCTGTTCCGCCTGTTGCAGGGCGTGTTCGGCGCCGCGCTGGTGCCGCTGTCGCAGGCAGTGATGCTGGATTCCTACACGCTCCAGGAACGCGCCAAGGCGATGTCGATCTGGGGCATGGGCGTGATGATGGGCCCGATCATGGGCCCCTCGCTCGGGGCCTGGCTGACCGAGACCTATTCCTGGCACTGGGTGTTCTTCGTCAATTTGCCGTTCGGCGTGATCACCGTGCTCGGTCTGATGGTCTTCATGGACGAGACCAAAAAGGATCTCAGCCTGAAATTCGACTGGTTCGGCTTCACGGCGCTGGCCATTGCGATCGGCGCACTCCAGCTCGCGCTCGACCGCGGCGAGCAGCTCGACTGGTTCGAATCGGCCGAGATCGTGACCGAGTTCGTGGTCTCCGCCATCGCCTTCTATTATTTCTTCGCCCACTCCTTCACGACCTCACGGCCGTTCATCCGCTTCGCGCTGTTCAAAGACCGCAACTTCCTCACCGGCTGCATCTTCATGACGGTGATGGGACTTGTGCTGTACTCGACCATGGCGCTGGCCTCGCCTTACCTGCAGAACGTCATCGGCTATCCCATCATCACCGCGGGTGAACTGCTCGCGACCCGCGGCTTCGGCACCTTCCTCGCCATGATGCTGGTCGGCCGCATGATGCGCTATTTCGAGGCGCGCACGCTGATCATTGCGGGGCTGACGCTGACCGCCGGCTCGCTGTTCCAGATGACCGGATGGACCGACCAGACCCAGGCCCCGGAGATCATTACCGTCAGCATCTTCCAGGGTTTTGGCTTCGGTCTCGTTTTCGTGCCACTCTCGACCGTGTCGTTCCTGACGCTGCCGAACGATTTGCGCACCGACGGCACCTCGATGCTGACGCTGCTCCGCAACGTCGCAAGCTCGGTCGGCATCTCCATCGTCATCGCCGAGCTGACGCAGGGCTCGCGCAAGACCTATGCGATCCTCTCCGAGCACATCAACCCGTTCAACCACGCGCTGCAGATGCCTGATGTAGCCGGCATGATCAACCTCTCCACCGACGCCGGCCGCGCCATGGCTGACAAGATCGTCGCCATCCAGGCGCAGATCATCGCCTTCGCGCACGACTACTCGCTCGTGATGATCTTCATCCTCTGCACCATCCCGCTGGCCCTGATGATCGGCTCGACCAAGGCCGCGTTGCGCAAGCAGGCGGCCGGGCCGGAGCATGCGGTGATGGAGTAAATGTAGGTATCATGCCCCGGCTTGACCGGGGCATCCAGTACGCCGCGGCATCTCCGTATTCGTCACTGCCTCTGGAATACTGGATCGCCCGATTCAAGTCGGGCGATGACAGCGAGCGTGCGGCGCCCTCACTCCAAAAACTCCTCGCAGCCGAGATCATCGACGGCCATCAGCACCCGCTGAAGATTGTTCCACCAGATCACCGGCGGGATGTTGACGCTCCATTGCCAGACCGGGTTGGTGATGTGCCAGAGCACCGACTGGCGATAGTCGCGGTGAAGCGCGTCGCGGCTGTAGCCGGTCACGCCGTGCGCGATCAGCGTATCGTAGTAACTGTCCAGCAGCGGCCGTTCGAGCGCCTGCCGGGTCTCGGGATACCATTGCAACGCCATCATGTAGGCGAGGTCGCCGGTCGGCACGTTGATGCGCCACTGGTCGAAATCGAAGATGCGCACGGTGTCGGCAACGGCGGCGCGCGGCAGCAGGAAATTCCACATATGGGCGTCGCCATGGACGATGGTGACGTTGCGGCGCGAATGGTAACGCTGGAACAGCCGGCCCCATTGCGCGAGCAAGCGGTGGAAGAGATCGCGCCGCTCTTCGCCGAGGCGATCGCCGAGCACATCGGCGAAGCGGTCGTAGTGGCCGGTGAACGTCTCCAGCAGATTTGCCGTCTCGTCGGCGGTCATCCAGACGCCAACCGTCTCGCCGAGACTTGGGTGATCCCACCACGCCGCATGCATGCGCGCGAGCGTGGTGACGATCCCCATCGCCTGCCTGTGTGATGGCGGCAACGGCCACGCCGTCGCGATCTCGTGGCTGTCGGTCAAATCTTCCAGTGTCAGATGCCAGGCGAGGCTCTCCTCGTCGAAATGTCCGTCGAAGCAGCGTGGCACGAGGCGCAAGGGCATCTTGGGTGCAAGCTGCGTGTAAAAGGCCACTTCGCGCCGGCCGGCGTTCGGCAGCGACTTGGCGAACGACGCATGGGCCGTCTTGAAGATCAGGGATTGCGGCGCCCCATTGGACTCCCCGACATAGCGCAGGCCGAGGCGCTTGATGTGCGACACGATCGTGTCGTACGACGACAGCACCTTGACCTCGCGCACCGCGCCGCGGTCCAGCGCGCCGGCCTTGCGCAGCGCAACGGTGAGATGGGCGGCCTCAGCGACCGCCGGCAGTTGTGGAGTTGTCATGAAGCGCCCCCGGGTGCCGCGCTCATCCTGCACGATCACACCCGGAAGCGCCAGCCGCGTCACACGTCGAAGAACACCGTCTCCTCATCGCCCTGGAGCCGCAGGTCGAGGCGATAGACCGGCTTGCCGGCCTCACGCATCGCGATCAGCGTCGCGCGGCGGTCGGCGGGCACCAGCGCCAGCACCGGATCGGAGGCGAGGCCTGCATCGTCGCTGAAATAGATGCGGGTGTAGAGATGCCTGAGCATGCCGCGCGCGAACACCGCGACCAGGATGTGCGGCGCCTGCGGCCTGCCGTCGGGATCAGGCACCGCGCCCGGCTTGATGGTGTCGAAGGAATAGTTGCCGTCCTTGTCGGTGCCGCAGCGGGCAAAGCCGCGGAAGCTGGCGTTCGGCAGCGCGCGCTTGTCCTGCGGATCGGCAAAGCGTCCCTGCGCATCCGCCTGCCAGATCTCCAGCATGCAGTCCGGCACGGCGACGCCGTCACCGTCGAACACCTTGCCCTCGATGCGGAGGCGGTCGCCGGTGACGTCGGGCGTGAGCGTCGAGTTGGTGAAGGCGTCGTTCCACTCGTAATCGCCGGTCGGCGTCAGGCCGTATTTGAAGAATGGGCCGACGGTTTGCGATGGCGTGATCCCGTTGGGCTTCACAGAATCCTGCACTTAGGTGTTCTCCATTGGCGTGGCGTTCTTGCCGCGCAGCACGATGTCAAAGCGATAGCACAGCGCCCATTCGGGCTGGGTGTTCTCGAGATCGAAGGATGAGACCATCCGCATGCGCGCTTTCTCGTCCGGCACCGAGTTGAAGATCGGATCGAACGGGAACAGGGGATCGCCGGGGAAATACATCTGCGTCACCAGGCGCGTGACGAAGGAATGGCCGAACACCGAGAGGTGGATGTGCGCGGGCCGCCAGGCATTGTGATGATTGCCCCAGGGGTAGGCGCCCGGCTTGATGGTGACGAAGCGGTAGTAGCCCGCCGCATCGCTCTGGGTGCGGCCGGCGCCGGTGAAGTTCGGATCGAGCGGCGCAGGATGCTGGTCGCGCACGTGCACGTAGCGGCCGCAGGCATTGGCCTGCCAGATCTCGACCAGCGAATTGGGCACGCCGCGACCGTCCTCGTCGAGCACATGGCCGTGCACGATGATCCGCTCGCCGAGCGGCTCGCCCTTATGCTGCAGGGTGAGATCTTTGTCGCCCTCGCGGACGGTCTCGTGGCCGTAAACCGGGCCGGTCAGCTCCGACAGCGTGTGGCGCATCGGGATCAGGGGCTTGCTCGGCGCCCGCTTGATCGAGCTCTTGTAGTCGGGCGACAGCGGCAGGGGATGCGCCTTGTTGCTGTCGACGGGATAAATGAATGTCATGGCCAAACTCCTGGCGAGTTCCTCCCCGGCCATTTTAGTCCGGCCGGTCAACGCTTCGGCCAATCATTATAGTATATAACTAATTGGGGGAAGCGGTTTGGCGGGCTTCCTGCGCCCGGCACCTGACATATGGGCGCACTACTTGATCGGCGGACGCGGCAGCACGGCCTCGCCGGCCTCGAGCCGGTAGGTGTGGTCGAGCGAATACCAGGGCGTCGCAACCTCGCGCTCGGTCGGATGCGGCGAATCGTGGCGCTCGAACTTGCCGATCAGCGCTTGCGTCACGCCGAACTGCACGTCGCTGTCGATGTGCGGATCGGCGGGGTCGTAGACCTGCGAAATCAGCACCTTGAATCCGTGCTTGAAGATCAGGGCGTGCAGATGCGCGGGACGATAGGGGTGCCGGCTCTGCGCCTTCAGGAGGCGGCCGACCACGCCGTTGGTCGGAATCGGATAGCCAACCATCATCACCGAGCGGAAGGAGAAGCGTCCGTCCTGGTCGGTCGTGAACTTGCCGCGCAGGTTCATGTCCGCCTGCTCCGGATCCTGGTTCTCATAGAGGCCGACGGGCGAAGCGTGCCAGACATCGACCTCCGCCGCAGTGACGGGACGGCCGTCACCGTCCACGACGCGTCCGCTGACGAACAGCGGCGCACCCGGCGTCTTCGAGCGGACGATCGATCCGCCATTCTCCACCCGCGGCGAGTTCAATCGCCAGAACGGCCCGAGCAGCGACTGATCGGTTTCCGTATTGCCCTGATCGCCATTGTTGAGCAGGCACACCAGCGGCGAGACGCCGAGCGAGCCCGCCATCAGCACGACTTCATTATGCGTGTCGGTCGAGAGCTTGCCCAGCTCGGCCACGATCGCCGTGGCATCGCGGAATTCCGCCTCCGTCAGCCGAACATCGCGGACGAAGGCATGCAGGTGCTCGACCAGGGAGACCATGATCTGGCGAAGCCGCGGATCAGATGTCCGCTCCATCACCGCCAGTGCCGCGGCCGTGACGTCCTGCTCGCGCTCGATGATCATGGGCGGTCCTTTCCCCCGTCATTCCGGGGTGATGCGAAGCATCGAACCCGGAATCTCGAGATCCCGGGTTCAGCCCTGTCGGGCTGCCCCGGGATGACGGGACGATGCGCGTCCCGTCAATTCAGCTTCTCGATCGCGACAGCGACGCCCTGGCCAACGCCGACGCACATGGTGGCGAGCGCGAGCTTGCCGCCGCGCTTCTCCATGCCGTGGACGGCGGTGAGCGCAAGACGCGCGCCGCTCATGCCGAGGGGATGGCCGAGCGCAATCGCACCGCCATGCGGATTGACGAAATCAGCATCGTCCTTGACGCCGAGCTGGCGCAGGCAGGCGATGCCTTGCGAGGCAAAGGCTTCGTTCAGCTCGATCAGGTCGAAATCGCTGATTTTCTTGCCGAGACGCTCCATCAGCTTGCGGGTGGCGGGCACCGGGCCGATGCCCATGATGCGCGGCGGCACGCCGGCCGATGCAAGGCCGAGGATGCGCGCGCGGGGCGTGAGGCCATGCTTCTTCACGGCAGCTTCGGAGGCAAGGATCATCGCGGCGGCGCCGTCATTGACGCCGGAGGCGTTGCCGGCGGTCACCGTGCCGGGATTGCGCACGATGGGCTTCAGCTTGGCGAGGCCCTCAAGCGTGGTTTCGGGACGCGGATGCTCGTCCTTGTCGACCGTAATGGGGCCGGCCTTGCCGCCGGGAATGGTGATCGGCGTGATCTCCTCGGCGAAATAGCCCGCCGCGATCGCCGCGCCCGCGCGCTGCTGCGAGCGGATGGCGAAGGCGTCCTGGTCGGCGCGCGAGACCTGGAATTCCTCGGCGACGTTCTCGCCGGTCTCCGGCATGGCATCGACGCCGTATTGCGCCTTCAGCAGCGGATTGATGAAGCGCCAGCCGATGGTGGTGTCAAAAATCTCGGCCGAGCGCGAGAAGGCTTCCTGCGCCTTGCCCATCACGAAGGGCGCGCGGGTCATGGATTCGACGCCGCCGGCGATCGCGAATTCGATCTCGCCGGAGCGGATCGCGCGGCCGGCCGCGCCGACCGCGTCGAGGCCGGAGGCGCAGAGGCGGTTGAGTGTCTGGCCGGGAACCGAATCCGGGAGGCCTGCAAGCAGCAGCGCCATGCGCGCGACGTTGCGGTTGTCCTCGCCGGCCTGGTTGGCGCAGCCGAAGAACACCTCATCCACCTGCGACCAGTCGAGCTTGGGGTGCTTGGCCATCAGCGCCTTGATTGGAGCGGCGGCGAGGTCGTCGGCGCGCACCTTGGCGAGTGAGCCGCCAAAACGGCCGATCGGGGTCCGGACGGCATCGCAGATAAACACATCACGCATCGTTGTTCTCCCTGAGCGCCGCGGTTCGGCCAAAATTCTTCAATGACGGCGGAGTTTTAGGAGGGCGCCCGCGGCAGGTCAATTGACGGTTTCGCGGGGGCGCGCGTGGCTCGGCGCATGTGCGTCTGCAACAATCTCAGTCGTCATTCCGGGGCGCCCACAGGGCGAGCCCGGAATCCATAACCATCGATCGGGGTTATGGATTCGGGGCCTGCGCCTGTCGGCGCATCCCGGAATGACGACTGAGGATGTGTCGACCCGCGTTCCACAATACGGACAACGTGGAAAACCCGCTCTCTCCGGCCAAAGCCATAGGACCACAGGGCGAAATTTTGTAGGTTGCGCCGCCCATGACACTGCAACAGCCCATCCCCGCGCCAGAACCTGAACCCGCGCCCCCGCCGCAGGCGGAAGCTGCCGCGCGCGTCACGCCGATGATGGAACAGTACCTTGAAATAAAGGCGGCGCATCAGGGCCTCCTGCTGTTTTACCGGATGGGCGATTTCTACGAATTGTTCTTCGAGGACGCCGAGATCGCTTCCAGGACTCTCGGCATCGTCTTGACCAAGCGCGGCAAGCATCAGGGCGCCGACATCCCGATGTGCGGCGTGCCGGTCGAGCGTTCCGAGGATTATCTGCACCGCCTGATATCAGCCGGCCACCGGGTCGCGGTGTGCGAACAGACCGAGGATCCCGCGGCCGCCAAGGCCCGCGGCAACAAGAGCGTCGTGCGGCGCGGCGTGGTGCGGCTGGTCACGCCGGGCACGCTGACCGAGGACACGCTGCTCGATGCGCGGGCCAACAACTATCTGCTGGCGATCGCGCGCGCCCGCTCCTCTTCCGGCGGCGACCGTTTCGGCCTCGCCTGGATCGACATCTCGACCGCTGAGTTCATGGTGACGGAATGCGCGGGCGGCGAGCTTGCCGCTACGCTGGCACGCATCAACCCTAACGAGGCGATCGTCACCGACGCGCTCTATAACGACAGCGAGCTCGGGCCAACCTTGCGCGAGCTGCCGGCAGTGACGCCGCTGACGCGTGACGTCTTCGACGGCGCCACCGCCGAGAAACGCCTGTGCGACTACTTTGCCGTCGCAACCATGGATGGGCTGGCGCAGCTCACGCGCCTCGAGGCCACGGCTGCGGCCGCCGCCGTCACCTATGTCGACCGCACCCAGGTCGGAAAACATCCACCGCTGTCGCCGCCCGCGCGCGAGGCCTCGGGCGCGACCATGGCGATCGATCCTGCCACCCGCGCCAATCTCGAACTGACGCGGACGCTGGCTGGCGAACGCCGCGGCTCGCTGCTCGATGCCATCGATTGCACGGTGACGTCGGCGGGTTCGCGCCTGCTCGCGCAGCGGCTCGCGGCCCCGCTGACGGACGCGACCGGCATCGCGCGCCGGCTCGATGCGGTCAGCGCCTTCGTCGCTGATACCGCCGCGCGCGAGGACATCCGCAGCATCCTGCGCGGCGCCCCTGACATGTCGCGCGCGCTGGCGCGGCTCTCGGTTGGCCGCGGCGGACCGCGCGATCTCGCCGGGATCCGCGACGGCATTCTGGCGGCCGACCAGGCGCTGGCGCGGCTCTCCGAGCTCGACCAGCCGCCGCTGGAGATCGCCGCCGTGATGGCAGCGATGCAGCGGCCCTCGCGCGAGCTCGCGGCTGAGTTTGCGACCGCGCTCGCCGAACAGCTCCCGCTGATCAAGCGCGACGGCGGCTTCGTCCGCGAAGGCTACGAGCCGGCGCTCGATGAAGCCCGCAATTTGCGCGATGCCTCGCGCCTGGTGGTCGCCTCGATGCAGGCGCGCTACGCCGACGCGACCTCCATCAAGGGCCTGAAGATCCGCCACAACAACGTGCTCGGCTATTTCGTCGAGGTCACCGCGCAGCATGGCGACAAGCTGATGTCGGCCCCGCTGAACGCGACCTTCATCCACCGCCAGACACTGGCGGGTCAGGTGCGCTTCACGACATCCGAACTCGGCGAGATCGAGGCCAAGATCGCCAATGCGGGCGACCGCGCGCTCGGGCTCGAACTCGAAATCTTTGAGCGGCTCTGCGCCAAGGCGCTTGATATCAGCGAAGATTTGCGCGCTGCCGCGCATGGCTTCGCGCTGCTCGACGTCGCAACGTCGCTGACAAAGCTCGCGGTCGACGAGAACTACGTGCGGCCTGAGGTCGACAGTTCCCTTGGCTTTGCGATCGAGGCCGGCCGGCACCCGGTGGTCGAGCAGGCCTTGAAGCGCAATGGCGAGCCGTTCATTGCCAATGCCTGCGATCTGTCGCCGGCGCCTGGCCAGAAATCCGGCCAGCTCTGGCTGCTCACCGGCCCGAACATGGCCGGTAAATCGACCTTCCTGCGCCAGAACGCGCTGATTGCGCTGATGGCGCAGATCGGCAGCTTCGTGCCGGCCTCGCGCGCCCGCATCGGCATCGTCGACCGGCTGTTCTCGCGTGTCGGCGCCGCCGACGATCTCGCCCGCGGCCGCTCCACCTTCATGGTGGAAATGGTCGAGACCGCAGCGATCTTGAACCAAGCCGGCGAGCGCTCGCTGGTCATCCTCGATGAGATCGGACGGGGAACTGCGACCTTCGACGGTCTCTCGATCGCCTGGGCCGCGATCGAGCATCTGCACGAGAGCAACCGCTGCCGGACGCTGTTCGCCACGCACTACCACGAGCTGACCGCGCTCTCGGCAAAATTGCCACGGATGTTCAACGCCACGGTGCGGGTCAAGGAGTGGCAGGGCAACGTCGTGTTCCTGCACGAGGTGCTGCCGGGCTCCGCCGACCGCTCCTACGGCATCCAGGTCGCCAAGCTCGCCGGCCTGCCGCCGGCAGTGATCACGCGCGCCAAATCCGTGCTGGCGAAACTCGAAGCACAAGACCGCGGCCAGACCGCGCGTGCGCTGGTCGACGATCTGCCGCTGTTCGCGGTCCCCTCACGCGCCGCGGCAGAAGCCGCTCCGCCAAGCGAAGCCGAACTGCTGATCGAAGCGGTAAGGGCGTTGCACCCCGACGAGATGACCCCGCGCGAGGCGCTCGATGCGCTCTATGCGTTGAAGGCGAAGCTGCCGAAGCAGTGACGGTGCCGTAGGGTGGGTTAGCGAAGCGTAACCCACCTCTTCTCTCGCGGCGACGAAAGCGGCGGGTTACGCCTTCGGCTAACCCACCCTACGATCTGCGTGTTTGGCTCAAGCCCTCGCCGCGATCGCCGCTGCTTCGGCGGCGGCGCGCTGCATGCTGGTCGACATTTCGTTCGTGACCGTGCTCTGCTCCTCGATGGCGGCCGCCGTCGACGTCACATATTCGCTGACATTGTTGATCGCCTGCTTGATCGAGCCGAGCGCGCTGACGACGTCGCCGGAGATGCCGTTGAGGCTGCCGATCTCCTGGCCGATCTTGTCGGTTGCCTGCTTGGCCTGGTTGGCGAGGCTCTTCACTTCGGAGGCGACCACCGCGAAGCCGCGGCCGGCTTCCCCCGCGCGCGCCGATTCGATCGTGGCGTTGAGCGCCAGAAGGTTGATCTGGCCGGTGATGCTGTTGATCATCTCGACGATGCCGGTCATCGCCTGCGCGGCCTCGGTGAGGCGCTGCGCCTGCGCGTCGGCGGAGGCGACCTGCTCGACCGCGCCCATCGCGGTCTCGCGCGATTTCGTCATCGCTTCCGAAATCTCCCGCACCGAGGCGTTGAGCTCCTCGGAGCCGGCGGCGACCGATTCCATCATGCCGCGGACGCGCTCATTGCCCATGCGGACCAGCACCTGCCTGGTGGTATCGGTCGCATATTTCACGACCTTGAACGGCTTGCCGTTGAGGTCGAGGATCGGGTTGTAGGAGGCCTGGATATAGATTTCCTTGCCGCCCTTGCCGATGCGCTTGTACTCGGCGGCCTGGTACTGGCCGCGGTTGAGCGCAGCCCAGAACTCGCGATAGGCCGCGCCGTCGCGCTCGGACGGCTCGACGAACATGCCGTGGTGCTTGCCCTTGATCTCGGCCAGCGAATAGCCGAGCGTCGCCAGGAAATTGTCGTTGGCGGTGATGATCGTGCCGTTCATGTTGAACTCGATCACGGCCTGCGCCTTGTCAATCGCCGCGATCTGGCCGGCGAGATCGGCATTCTTCAGCTTGTCCGCGGTCACGTCGGTTGCGAATTTGACGACCTTGAAGGGCTTCCCCTTCTCGTCCAGCACAGGATTGTAGGACGCGAGAATCCAGACCTCGCGCCCGCCCTTGGCGATCCGCTTGAACTCACCGGACTGAAGCTCACCGCGATTGAGTGCAGCCCAGAACTCGCGGTAGGCGCCGCCGTCGCGTTGATCGGGAGGCATGAACAGGCTGTGGTGCTTGCCTTGGATTTCTGTGAGGGAGTACCCTAACGCGTTGAGGAAGTTGTCGTTGGCGGTCACGACGGTGCCGTCGAGATTGAATTCGATCACGGCTTGTGCGCGGCTAATGGCTGCGGCTTGGGCTTCGAAATTGAGATTTTGCAGGCGAATCGACGCATCGGTCCACTCGACCGCCGTGCCGGCGCGCCTTCCGTCCGGGTGCTTCAGCGGCGTCGCAACCAGATCGAAGCTCCACCGACCGATCTTGATCGTCGCGCGATGCTTGGAATTGAGAGCCTCAAGCATTCGCCGTTGATGGCTGGGGTTCTTGTGGAAGATGTCAATGTTGGTGCCGATCAGACGATCGACGTTGAACTGCGGCAGGTCCTTCTTGAGATCGGCTTCCGCGCCCCGCAGAAGGCGGGTCACGGACTCGTTCATGTAGACGATGTTCAGGTTCTCATCTGCGATCATGACATTTGCGTCGATGACCTTGGCGGCAAGCAGCGCGTACGCATCGGAAGTCGTTTTGCGTCCAAACACCTTTGTGTCTCCCAAGTTGCGCTCGAGCCGCGCGAACAATCCGTCTCGTGTTGCAATGTGTCCAGAGCGACGCCTCCGTTGGCTTGCCGCGCCGTTTTCAGTGAAGCAGCTGAGCGCTCGGCTTATCGCCGCGGTTGCGCATCTCAATCGATGTAACTCGAGGGCGTCTCGGATGCTCGTCGTCGATGAACACCGTCATCTCATCGAGGCGCCCCAGCTCATCTGCCGAAAGAATCAATTTGGAATTACAATTGCGCCGAGATGCGAAGATTCGCTTAACGATACGATCGGAATTCGGCAACGAACCGCCCGCAAACGCGCGGACTTCAGCTTGCAATAGGCCCGGGCCCGAAGGTCGTCGACTTGCAGTAGCAGCGCTCAGGGGCGAATGGACGGCGACGAGAAGGCAAGACACTTTCACTGCAGCAGAGACTGCCGCCACGATCAGGAAAGTTTCTTTCTTCGCGCAGTCCACCACAACGTCAGATTCCAGCTCACGCAGGTGGCGAGCGCGAGAGTGAGGCCAATCACCGATCCGAATTTCACGACCGCGACGTGCATCACCGCGATCGCCATGCCGAAGCCGAGCAGGCCCCAGGCGGCATTGGCGATGACGGCGGCGGTCGGCGGGCCGCCGATGCGCGGGTGCAGGATCACCATCATGCTGGTGAAGACGATCGGATAGAGCGCGATGATGCCGCTGACGCGCGGCCCGACCCAGCCTGAGGTCGACACCACGATGGCGACCAGAGTGGCGACCAGCGCTGCGCGGAAGGGAATGTCGTACCAGCGGCGCGTCACCAGCGGCATCTTCACATGGCGATAGCGCGCCAGCAGCGGAATGCAGATGCCGAACGCGATCAGGTTGGCGGCAAGGCCTGATGTGAGCGACCAGTCGAACTGGCGGATGATCGAGGCGAGCGCGATCCAGACTGCGATTGCCGCACCACAACTGACGATGAGGTTACGCCGCTGCGCCAGCACGACATAGGTGAGCCCGAGGAAGATCGTCGCGGCGTTGACGGGAAGGCTCGCCAGCGCGCCCTGCGCGATGAAGGCGGCATCGTGATCGAGCGCGAGAAAGACGTAAGAGGGCCCCGCCGAGATCGGCAGCGTTGCAACCAGCGCGCCGATCACCGGGCCGGAGCGCTCGGTGATGATCGACGCCGTCACGACAAACGCCGCAGCGATCGCCATGCGCAAGAGGAGGAAGAAGAGGAAGGTGAGTTCGGCGGGCATTTTTGCGCGGGATGATTTTTGTTGAAGTGAATTATCCGCGGGCTCGTTCGCCTCTCCCGTAGGGAGAGGTCGAGTTGCAGCAGCAAATCGGGTGAGGGATTCAGGTCCCACGAGAGAGCGCAGCCCCTCACCCGCGCCTTCGGTGCGACCTCTCCCTACGGGAGAGGTGGACGGCTACATCCTGTGCATCGACACCGAGACCTTCGGGCCGTTCTTGATAGTCTGGTAGACCACGCAATAGCGTTCGGTGAGTTTCAGCAGCAGATCGAGCTTGTCCTGCGGCGCGTCGGTGTCGACTTCGAAGCGCAGGCGGATCTCGGCGAAGCCGACCGGGGTCTCCTTGTCGACGCCGAGCGTGCCGCGGAAATCGAGATCGCCTTCAGCGTAGACATTGCCGGTTTTCAGCGGCACATCGATCGCGGTCGCGACCGATTTCAGCGTGACGCCGGCGCAGGCAACCAGCGCCTCGAGCAGCATGTCGCCCGAACAAAGCTCCAGCCCGGAGCCGCCGGTCGCCGGATGCAGGCCAGCCACCGCGAGCGCGCGGCCGGTCTCGACCTTGCAGGCGATGCCGTCGTTGTCGGTCGTGCCCTTGGCCTTCAGCGTGATCAGCGCGGCCTTCGGATCGGTCTTGTAGCGTTCCTTGATCGGGGCCTGCATCTGGCGGAGTTCTGCGGCATCCATTTTTGTTCTCTCCCGGAAGATCGCCCCTCGATGTACCGGCTGGGAGCAAAATTGTCACCACCACATCGCCTGGCCGGGACCCTGGGTTGCGTCACGGTCAGGCACGTTGCGATCGAGCGAGCGGTCGAGCGAAGTCAGGACGCTGCGCTTGAAGCTGTCGAACAGAGGCGAGTTGCGGTCGCGCGGGCGTGCGAGATTGATCTCGATCTGGTCGAACAGCCGGCCCGGCCGCGGCCGCATCACGAGCACGCGATCGGCCAGCACCACGGCCTCGTCGACGTCATGGGTCACCAGGATCAGCGTCGGGCGCGTATCGGCCCAGAGGTCGAGCAGATGGTCTTGGAGATCCCTGCGGGTGAAGGCATCGAGCGCTGAGAACGGCTCGTCGAGCAGGAGCACCTCGGGTTGCGGTACCAGCGCACGCGCGATCGCGACGCGCTGCGCCTGTCCGCCGGAGAGCTCGCGCGGCCAGGCATCGGCCTTGTCGGCAAGTCCGACGCGCTCGAGCGCGCGCGCGACTTTTTCGCGTCGCTCGCCCGCGGGAAGGTCCGCAAGGCCGAAGCCGATGTTGTCGGCGACGCTGAGCCAGGGCAACAGCCGCGGCTCCTGGAAGATGATGCCGATCTTGGCATGCGGCGACGATATCGCCTCGTTGTCGAGCGTCACCGTGCCCGAGCTGGCGCGATCGAGGCCGGCAATGGCGCGCAGCAGCGTGGACTTGCCGCAGCCGGAACCGCCGATGATGGCGACGATCTCGCCCTGCCTGATCGCGGCCGAGAAGCGCGCCAGCGCCTCGACGCCATTGGGGTAGGTCTTGCTCACCCGTTCGAGCGCCAGCATCACGCCCCTCCCTGCTCGCGCCCGAAGGCATCCTGCCAGCGCAGCAGCGGCGCCTTCGCGACCTCGATCAGCCAGTCGGTGAGCTTGCCGAGGATGGCGAAGATGACGATCGCGGCGACGATCTGCGCAGGCTTGCCGAGCTGCTGGCCATCGATCAGGAGATAGCCGAGGCCTTCGGAGGCGCCCATGAATTCGGCGGCAACGACGAACATCCAGCCAAGGCCAAGCCCGACTCGCAGCGATACGACGTAGGCCGGGAGCACGGCGGGCAGCAGGATGCGGCGGATCATGGCCGGGCCGGACAGGCGGAAGATACGGCCGACCTCGACGATCTTGCGATCGACGATGAGAATCGCGCCCATCACGCCGAGATAGACTGGAAAGAACACCCCGACCGCGATCAACGCGATCTTGGAGGTTTCGAAGATGCCAAGCCAGAGGATGAACAACGGTACCCAGGCGATCGAAGGAATCGCGCGCAGCGCCTGCACGGTCGGATCGAGCAGCCGTCGCGCCAGCGACCAGTAGCCGGCGATCGCACCGAGCAGCGTGCCCGCGACGACGCCGAGCAGGAAGCCGAGACCAACGCGCCACAAGGTCGCGGCGATGTGCCGCGTCAGCTCGCCCGAGCGGGCGAGATCGAGAATGGTCGCAAGGACGCGCGAGGGCGGCGGCACCAGCCGGCCGTTGGAATAGCCGAGCCAGACCACGAGCTCCCAGCCAAGCGCGAGCGTCAGCGGCAGCGCGAGCCCGAGCAGCGGTCGCGCATAGCGGGAGAGGCGCGGCGCACGCGTTACGCCGCGATCGGATTGTTCCACCGCTGGGGCTTCGAAGGTCATAGCCATAGCAAGCGCGTCTCACGAGGGAATGCAAGGCCGCGCGGCAATCTCAGTCGTCGTCCCGGACAAGCGCAGCGACGCGGAGCGCGATCCGGGACGACAACGGAGTTTGTTGCGCCGACGCGCCTCTTCCCGACAGGAACTAATTCGTCGGCAGCGGGACCTGGTCGTCGATCAGGGCATCGAGCGTGGCCTTGACGTCGACCTTGGCGTCGACGACGCCGGCCTGCTGGAGGGCGAGGCCGGCGGCGAGGATCGACTCGCGCTGCGGGGCTCCGATGCGGCTGTGGGTCAGCTCGGTGCGCTCCTTGAGCTGCTTGTCGACGACGGCATCGGGCAGCTTCGTCACCGCGATGAAGGTCTTCTTCAGCTCGTCGTAATTCGCCAGCGAATATTTTCGCGCGTCCTCGTACACGGCGAGCACGCGGCGGACGATGTCCGGATAATCCTTCAAAAACTGCTCGCGCACATTGAGGATGCCCCAGGTGTTGGCGTCGGCCTTGCGGTAGAACAGCTTCGCGCCCTCCTCGACCTCGGCCTGCGCCATCATCGGATCGAGGCCGGCCCAGGCGTCGACGTCGCCGCGAATCAGCGCGGTCTTGCCGTCGGCATGCTGGAGCAGCACCGGCGTGATGTCCTTCTCGGAAAGGCCAGCGCCGAGCAGCGCACGCACCAGGAAGATGTGCGGATCTGTGCCGCGCGTCACCGCGACGCGCTTGCCCTTCAGGTCAGCGACGCTTGCGATCTTGGAGTCCTTGGTCGTGACCAGCGCCGTCCACTCGGGGCGCGAATAGACGTAGATCGACTTGATCGGGTTGCCGTTGATTTTCGCCACCAGCGCCGCCGAACCCGCAGTCGAGCCGAAATCGATCGAGCCGGCATTGAGGAATTCGAGCGCCTTGTTGGAGCCGGCCGACTGCACCCAGGTGATGCTGATGCCGTCCTTGGCGAACTCTTTCTCGAGAAGCCCCTTCTGCTTCAGGACCAGCGACACCGGATTGTAGGTCGCCCAGTCGATGCGAAGCTCCTTCAGCGGCTCGGCGGCGCGCACCAAACCAGGGGTCAGCGCGAGCGCCACAGCGCCCGCCAGCAGAATGCGTCGTGAAAATCTGGTCATGCCGGCCTCCTTACGAAACTTCATTGTTTTTCAATGAGTTATACCTAGAGGTCAACGAGAAAATCCCTGTCTTGAAACCGGGCCGACCGAGAACAAGTTTGCCGAAAGCCGGCCTTTCCAAGCATGGAACGACTATTGCGAAAGAATGGCGGGTGACAGCGCCTGTCACCTCTTATATCCGGTGAAGCATGGACAGCGTCACGACCCAGCACAAGCAGGAGATGGATGATCGCTTCGACAGCGCGCGGGTGACCGCCGCAGTCGACGCGCTTGCCGCAAAGCATGAGGGGCGCGAGGACGCGTTCCGCACGGCGATGGCGCAACTGCTCAAGACCGAGCTGATCGCAGCGCGCGCCGAAGCGCAGAAGATCCTGCTGAAAGACCGCCACGGAAGGCGCTGCGCCGAGCGGCTGTGCCACGTGCAGGACGAGATCATCCGCATTCTCTATTCGGCCGCGACCCGCCATCTCTACCGCTCGCCGATCCCGACCGGCGCCGAGCGCATGGCGGTGGTTGCGACCGGCGGCTATGGCCGCGGGCTGATGGCACCGGAATCTGACATCGATCTCTTGTTCATCCTGCCCTACAAGCAGACGGCCTGGGGCGAGCAGGTGGCCGAAGCCATCCTCTATTGCCTCTGGGATATGGGCCTGAAGGTCGGTCACGCCACGCGCTCGGTCGATGAATCGATCCGGCAGGCGCGCGGCGACATGACCATCCGCACCGCGATCCTGGAGACGCGCTTCCTGACCGGCGACCAGCCGCTCTATGACGAGCTGGTCGCGCGGTTCGACAAGGACGTGGTGCAGGGCACCGCATCCGAATTCGTTACCGCAAAGCTCGCCGAACGCGAGGAGCGGCATCGCCGCGGCGGCCAGTCGCGTTATCTCGTCGAGCCCAACGTCAAGGATGGCAAGGGCGGCCTGCGTGACCTGCACACGCTGTTCTGGATCGCGAAATACGTCTATCGCGTGCGCGACACCGACGAACTCGCCGAGCGCGGGGTGTTCGACGCACAGGAGTACCGCACCTTCCGCCGCTGCGCCGACTTCCTCTGGTCGGTGCGCTGCAATCTGCATTTCTACTGCGGCCGCGCCGAGGAGCGCCTCTCCTTCGACCTCCAGCGCGAGATCGCGGTTCGCCTCGGCTACACCTCGCATCCCGGCATGCAGGACGTCGAGCGCTTCATGAAGCACTACTTCCTGGTCGCCAAGGAAGTCGGCAATCTTACCGCCATCCTGTGCGCGAAGCTGGAAGACCAGCAGGCCAAGCCCGCGCCGGTGCTGAGCCGGATGATGGCGCGCCTGAGGCCAAGCACCGTGAAGCGGCGCGTGCCTGATAGCGACGACTTCATCGTCGACAACAACCGCATCAACCTGGCTGCACCCGACGTGTTCAAGCACGATCCGGTCAACCTGATCCGCATCTTCCGCCTGGCACAGAAGAACAACCTCGCGTTCCACCCCGACGCGATGCGTACCGTGACGCGCTCGCTCAACCTGATCAACGCGCAGCTCCGCGAGAATCCGGAAGCGAACCGGCTGTTCATGGAGATCCTGACCTCCAACGACGCCGAGACCGTGCTGCGACGGATGAACGAGACCGGCGTGCTCGGTCATTTCATCCGCGCCTTCGGCAAGATCGTCTCGATGATGCAGTTCAACATGTATCATCACTACACGGTCGACGAGCATCTGATCCGCTGCATCGGCTTCCTGCAGGACATCGAGCGCGGCGGCATCGAAGAGTTCACGCTCGCCAGCGACCTGATGCGCAAGACCCGGCCCGAGCACCGTTCGGTGATCTATGTCGCGACGCTCCTGCACGACATCGCCAAGGGCCGGCCCGAGGATCACTCCATCGCGGGCGCCAAGGTGGCACGGCGGCTCTGTCCGCGGCTCGGCTTCAGCCCGGCCGATACCGAGCTCGTGGCGTGGCTGATCGAGGAACATCTGACCATGTCGACGGTCGCGCAGTCGCGCGATCTCTCCGACCGCAAGACCATCGAGAACTTTGCCGCCGTGGTGCAGTCGGTCGAGCAGATGAAGCTGCTCACGATCCTGACCACCGCCGACATCCGCGGCGTCGGGCCCGGCGTGTGGAACGGCTGGAAGGCGCAGCTTTTGCGCTCGCTTTACTACGAGACCGAGCCGGTGCTGACCGGCGGCTTCTCCGAAGTCGACCGCGGCAAGCGCCTTGCCGCCGCGCAGGCCGAATTCCGTATTGCGTTTGCCGAATGGCCAAAGGATGAGCTCGACGCCTATGTCGGCCGGCACTATCCGGCCTACTGGCTCAAGGTCGAACTGCCGCGCAAGATGCGCCATGCGCGCTTCGTGCGCGCGAGCGAGCAGGCCGGCCACAAGCTCGCGATCAATGTCGGCTTCGACGAGGTGCGCGGCGTCACCGAGCTCACGATCTTCGCCGCCGACCATCCCTGGCTGCTGTCGATCATCGCCGGCGCCTGTGCGTCCGCCGGCGCCAACATCGTCGACGCCCAGATCTACACCACGACCGACGGCCGTGCGCTCGACACCATCTCGATCTCGCGCGAATACGAGCGCGACGAGGATGAAGGCCGCCGCGCCACACGCATCGGCGAGATGATCGAGGACGTGCTGGAAGGCAAGCTGCGGCTGCCCGAGGTGGTGGCGCGGCGCACCGTGCGCAGCAAGGCGCGCCCCTTCGTGATCGAGCCGGAAGTGATCATCAACAACCAGTGGTCCGATCGCTACACCGTGATCGAGGTCTCCGGCCTCGACCGTCCCGGCCTGCTATACGAGTTGACCACGGCGATCTCCAAGCTGAACCTCAACATCGCCTCCGCTCATGTTGCGACCTTCGGCGAGCGCGCGCGCGACGTGTTCTATGTCACCGACCTCCTCGGCGCGCAGATCAACGCGCCGACACGCCAGGCCGCGATCAAGAGCGCGCTGACGCATGTGATGGCGGGCGAGAAGGCGGTTCAGCCGGCGGCGTGAGGGGCGCGCCCGACTCTCTCCACGTGTCATTCCGGGGCGCGCGTAGCGCGAGCCCGGAATCCATTCATCCGCGTTACCAGTGGCCCGATAGATTCCGGGCTCGCCGCGCGCGCTGCGCCCCGGAATGACGAGTAGGACGAGTAGAGAGAGACGCGCTACACCTCCACCCCCTCGTGCCCGAGCAGCCAACGCTTGCGCTCCAAGCCGCCGCCGTATTTCACCAGCGATCCGTCAGCGCCGATCAGGCGATGACAGGGCAGCACCACGCTGATCGGGTTGGAGCCATTGGCATGACCGACGGCGCGCACCGCCTTGGGCATATCGAGCCTTGCCGCCAATGCGCCGTAGCTCAGCGTTGTGCCTGAGGGAATCGTTGCAAGCGCCGTCCAGACCTTGCGCTGGAACGGCGTGCCGGTGACACGCCACTTGATCGACTTGAGCCGATCGAGATCACCGTCGAAATAGCCTGACAGCGCGAAACGCATTTCGGCGGGCGCGCGCCGCGCGCGCAGATCGACCGCGCCGTGGTGCAGGCGCAACAGCTCCCGCATGCGATGTTCGTAATCTTCCCAATCGAGCGCGCGAAGAATGCCGTCGGCATCGAAGACGAGCAAAGCGGCCCCGATCGGCGTCGCGAGGCGATCGAGACCGAATGCTTCCGGGTTCTGCGTCGTCGACTTCATCAGGATGATCTCTGCCAAATGGGCAGGCACACATTGTCGCGGCACGCCCGTGAACGCCACCCGAAAGCTGATCCGCCTTGCGCCGTGGCGGGGCTTCCTCCACAATTCCCGACAGCGATGGCGGCCGCTCAAAATAGGCGCAATCAGACCATCGGCAGATAATTCCGTCAGGAGGAAGATTCCGGATGAACAATCGTCTAGCTCATTTGGCCGCCACCGCGGCCTTCGCCCTTGCGCTCGCAGCCTCGCCGGCGCTCGCGCAGAAGAAATACGACACCGGCGCCACCGACACCGAGATCAAGATTGGCCAGACCGTGCCGTTCTCGGGCCCCTATTCCGTCTACGCCAATATCGGCAAGACCCAGGCCGCCTACTTCAAGATGATCAACGATCAGGGCGGCATCAACGGCCGCAAGATCAATCTGATCCAGTATGACGACGCCTATTCGCCGCCGAAGACGGTCGAGCAGGTGCGCAAGCTGGTCGAAGGCGACGAGGTGCTGTTCACGTTCCAGATCATCGGCACCGCGGCAAATGCCGCCGTGCAGAAATATCTCAACGGCAAGAAGGTGCCGCAGCTGCTCGCCTCGACCGGGGCCGCACGCTTCAATGATCCGAAGAACTATCCCTGGACCATCGCCTATAATCCCAACTACGTGTCCGAGGGGCGCATCTACGCAAAATACATTCTCGAAAATCACCCCAACGCCAAGATCGGCGTGCTCTACCAGAATGACGACATGGGCCGCGACTATCTCGCCGGCCTGAAGAGCGGCCTCGGCGACAAGGCCACAAGCATGATCGTCGGCGAGGTGTCCTACGAGGTCACCGATCCAACCGTCGACTCGCAGGTGGTCAAGCTGAAGTCGATGGGCACAGACGTGTTCTTTGATGCCTCGACGCCGAAATTCGCGGCACAGGCGATCAAGAAGCTCGCCGACCTCGGCTGGACGCCGGTCCACATCGTCGACATCAATGCGAGCCCGATCTCGGCGACGCTGAAACCTGCCGGCCTCGACATCTCCAAGGGCATCATCTCGACCCAGTACGGCAAGGAGCCCGGCGATCCGCAGTGGAAGGACGATCCCGGCGTGAAGGCCTTCTTCGCCTTCATGGACAAGTATTTCCCGGAAGGCGACAAGCTCAACACCGTCAACACCTATGCCTATTCGGTGGCCGAATTGTTGACGCAGGTGCTGAAGCAGTGTGGCGACGACCTGACGCGCGAGAACGTCATGAAGCAGGTCGCCAACATCAAGGACTTCACCCCGAGCTTCGCGCTCCCCGGCATCAAGATCAACACCGGACCGAACGACTTCCGCGTCAACAAGCAGATGCAGATGATGAAGTTCAACGGCGAACGCTGGGAGCTGTTTGGCCCGATCATGGAAGACACCGGACCGTCCGGTTAGTTACAGCGCTGACTCTCTCGCTTTGGTTAGGCCAGAGCGTATGCTCTCTCGCTCCCTTCCCTGAAGGGGGGAGGGAGCGCAGCGGTGATTGCGGCGCTGACTTCAATCAAATCAGCCAGTGGTCCCCTCGCTTACGTCGGCACCTCGCCGAAATTCTTTCCAACCGGCAGCACGGCATGGCGAATCAGGCGCGAGTCCTCCACGGCCGCTTGCCGGTGTTTCACCGCTTCGCGATAGACGGGGTCGCGGATCATCTCGACGAAGGCGGTGACGCTTGGATATTCGGCGATGAAGCAATGGTCCCAACGCTCCTCTTGCGGGCCGATCAGCATCATCTCGAACTTGCCCTGCCAGATGATGCGGCCGCCGAGGCGTGTGAACACCGGACCGCTTTCGCGACCATAGGCCGCATAGGCCTCGGCGCCGGTCGCTTTCCGGCCGTCCGGATAGGCGGCCTCCTTGCGCAGGCGCACCAGGTTGAGCATGTGGATCGGGCCCGGGCGGTCGTTCTCCCGGAATTGCGCGAAAACCTCCTTGGTCGGATCGATATGGCCCATGGGCGTTTCCTTTCGTTGATGGCTCGATCCTAGCTTTGCCGCCCTCCTCGCGGAACCACCGGCACGCGCCCGCCGCACCTCCTAATCCCGCGTTAAGCTTTGCGTAACCGGGCCTTAAACAGCCACCGCTAGCGTGCGATCGGGCGGGCTAGCGGGCGTTTCGCGGATGGCGTTGGGAAAGAAAAAAGGCGGGCGCAAGGAGCCGCTGTTTGGCTTGCCCGCAGCGCTGGCCGATTTGCGCCTGACGGCTGCCGATCGCATCCCGAACGCTGCCGACGACAAGCCGAAAAAGGCCAAGGCCAAGCGCAAGAGCGACGATGCCGATGACGAGCCGCCGCGCGAGAGGAAAGCCCCCGTGAGCCGCAGCGGCGCAAAGCGAAGGTCGAAGTCGAGGATCGGCTTTGGCATCGGCCGGCTGTTCTATTGGGGCGCCGTGCTCGGCCTCTGGGGCGTGATCGCCGTGGTCGGCGTCGTGATCTGGGTCGGCGCCCATCTGCCACCGATTCAATCGCTGGAGATTCCCAAGCGCCCGCCGACGATCCAGATCGTCGGCATGGACGGCAGCGTGCTGGCGCAGCGCGGCGAGATGGCCGGCGCCAATGTCGCGCTAAGGGATCTGCCGCCGTATTTGCCAAAGGCCTTCATCGCCATCGAGGACCGCCGCTTCTATTCGCATTTCGGCATCGACCCGGTCGGCATCTTGCGCGCCGCCGTCACCAATGTTCTCCGTCGCGGTGTCTCGCAGGGCGGCTCGACGCTGACGCAGCAGCTCGCCAAGAACCTGTTTCTGACGCAGGAGCGCACCATGCAGCGCAAGCTGCAGGAGGCGGAGCTTGCGATCTGGCTGGAGCGCAAGCACTCCAAGAACGAGATTCTGGAGCTCTACCTCAACCGCGTCTATTTCGGCTCCGGCGCCTATGGCGTCGAGGCCGCCGCGCAGAAATATTTCGGCAAGTCGGCCAGGAACGTGACGATCGCGGAGGCCGCGATGCTCGCGGGCCTCGTCAAATCGCCCTCGCGCCTTGCGCCCAACCGCAATCCCGAAGGCGCGGAAGCGCGCGCGCAGGTCGTGCTCGCCGCGATGGCGGAGGCCAAGTTCATCACCGAAGCCCAGGCGCAGGCCTCGATCGGCCATCCCTCCTACAACGTGAAGCCGGCCGGCGCCGGCACCGTGAACTACGTCGCCGACTGGATCGGCGAAGTGCTGGACGATCTCGTCGGCCAGATCGACCAGAGCATCACGGTCGAGACCACGATCGATCCAAAGCTCCAGAGCGTGGCGGAGGCCGCCATCATCGACGAGCTCGCGGCGAAAAGCGTGAAATTCAACGTCAGCCAGGGCGCGCTGGTCGCGATGACGCCCGACGGCGCGGTGCGCGCCTTGGTCGGCGGGCGGAATTATTCCGATAGCCAGTACAACCGCGCCGTGACGGCCAAGCGCCAGCCGGGCTCCTCGTTCAAGCCGTTCGTCTATCTGACCGCGCTGGAGCAGGGGCTGACGCCGGACACGATCCGCCAGGACGCGCCGATCGAGGTCAAGGGCTGGAAGCCCGAGAACTACACTCATGAATATTTCGGCGCGGTGACGCTGACGCAGGCGCTCGCGATGTCGCTCAACACGGTCGCAATTCGCCTCGGCCTCGAAGTCGGGCCGAAGAACGTGGTGCGCACGGCGCACCGGCTCGGCATCTCCTCGAAGCTCGAGCCCAACGCCTCGATCGCGCTCGGCACCTCCGAGGTCTCGGTGGTCGAGCTGGTCGGCGCCTATGCGCCCTTCGCCAATGGCGGCTTCGCGGTGTCGCCGCATGTGGTGACGAAGATCAAGACGATAGAAGGCGGCAAACTGCTCTACATGCGCCAACCCGACGAGCGCAACCAGGTGATCGAGCCGCGCTATGTGGCGATGATGAACACGATGATGCGGGAAACGCTGATCTCCGGCACCGCCAAGAAGGCGGAGATCCCGGGCTGGATGGCCGCGGGCAAGACCGGCACCAGCCAGGATTACCGGGACGCCTGGTTCGTCGGCTACACCGCCAACCTCGTCACCGGCGTCTGGCTCGGCAATGACGACAACTCGCCGACCAAGAAGGCGACCGGCGGCGGCCTGCCTGTGGAAGTCTGGTCGCGCTTCATGCGCACCGCGCACGAAGGCGTGGCGGTCGCAAGCCTGCCGAACTCGCAAGTCGGCTGGGGTCTGTCGAACCTCGCGCAGGCGGCTTCGCAAGTCTCCGCCCCGACGCCGCCTGCTCCCGTCAACAACAGCGGCACTCGCCCGCCCCCGACGCGCGCCAATGTCCGGCCGGAGCCGGCCGCGGGTCTCGACGGCTGGCTGATGGATCGGTTGTTCGGCGGGAACAGGTAGGTTCTGTCTGGGATCGCTGTGACCCCAAAACAAGAGTCTCGAAAACAACCCCATGCAAACTAGCCGGTGACTTCCGGCGCCATGCGCGGTAGATTTTGCGAAGTCTTTGATGCGGCGGGATAAACCAAGCTTGCCGCGCGATCATCGCAGCGACTGGGAAGAATCGAGAGAGACGCGCAGAAATCGCCTCATTCTCCGCTGTCATTCCCCGCGCAGGCGGGGAATCCAGTACGCCGCGGCTTCTCCGTATTCGTCACCGCCTCTGGAATACTGGATCGCCCGCTTTCGCGGGCGATGACAGCTTCGGAGACGGCCGCCGGCTTACAGCCTGGCTAGCAATGAGAGCTTAATCCTCGATCCCGTACCGATGCAGGTCGTTGCCGTGGGTGTCGAGCCACTTCTTGGCGCGCTCCACCGACGGGCAGACCTTCGCGCAGACGCGCCAGAACCGTGGCGAGTGGTTCATCTCGACGAGGTGGGCGACCTCGTGGGCTGCGAGATAATCCAGCACGTAAGGCGGCGCGAGGATCAGGCGCCACGAGAACGACAGCGAGCCGGCGGAGGTGCAGGAGCCCCAGCGGCTCGACTGATCGCGGATCGAGAGGCGCCTGACGCGAACGCCGAGCTCGGCGGCATAGGCTTCCGCCGACCGTTGCAAATCGTGGCGCGCCTCGCGCTTCAGGAAGTCATGGACACGGCGATCGACATGATCGACGCCGCCGGCAACGCAGATGATGCGCTCGCCGCTATCGCGCGTCTCGGTCCACACCGTGCCGCGGACGCCGGCGCGATGCACGATCCGGTGCGGCAAGCCCCGAAGCGGTATCACAGTGCCCGCCTGGAACGGCGCAGCCTTTGGCAAGCGGCCAAGGCGCGCGGCAATCCATGCACCGTGACGCTGCGCGAAGTCTTTTGCCTCCGCGAGCGTGCCGCGCGGCGGCATGGTGAGGATCGCTTCGCGATCGCTCGGATGAATTCGAAGCGTATAGCGACGCGCGCGGCGGTGCCGGCGCAGCCTTATCGCGAAGAATTGCGATCCGTGGTGGATCACAAAGGTCTTGGGTTCGTGAGGCCGCCGATAAAGTAGCGCGCGAGTGGCCATGTCTGTCAGTCCGGGGGGCAGGAGTTCGCCCGGATTCTGCCATAACCGCCGCCAGGGAAAGCGCTCGGCGCAAAAACAAATCATTTGCCCAATATACAGGGGTTGGCAGCCCGGGAGACCCTACAGACTGGGGTTGGAACCCGATTTTTTCGCCCCCGCTGGACGCATGCTGGGGCCCCAAAATCTGAGGGCGGACTCACTCCTAGAGCGCTACCTAATTACCGCGAATCTGGCGGGAACCCAGGCCCGCCGGAGGGGTCCGGCAGGCGCGGGAAACCCGAAAAAGCGGCCTATTCGGCCGCCAACGCCAGTGAAGCCTTGGGATTCGCCGCCGAAATCATGAAATCGTGGATACGCGGCACGATTTCCGACTTGAAACGCGAGCCGTTGAACACGCCGTAATGTCCGACGCCCTTCTGCACGTAATGCACGCGGCGATTTTCGGGGATCGAGCTGCACAAACCATGCGTCGCTTCGGTCTGACCGAGACCCGAGATGTCGTCGTTCTCGCCTTCCACAGTCATCAGCGCAACGCGCGTGATCTTGGTGGGATCAACCCGCGTGCCGCGATGGGTCATCTCACCCTTCGGCAGCGCGTGCTTGACGAACACGGTGTCGACCGTCTGCAGGTAATACTCCGCGGTCAGGTCCATCACCGCGAGATATTCGTCATAGAAGTCGCGATGCTTGTCGACGAGATCGCCGTCGCCCTTCACCAGGTTGGCAAACAGCTGCTTGTGCGCATCCATGTGCCGGTCGAGATTCATGCTGATGAAGCCGTTGAGCTGCAAAAAGCCCGGATAAACGTCACGCATCATGCCGGGATGCGGGAACGGCACCTTGGTGATGACGTGGTTGCGGAACCAGTCGATGCCGCGCTGTTCGGCAACCTTGTTCACCGCGGTCGGATTGCGGCGGGTGTCGATCGGGCCGCCCATCAGCGTCATCGAGGTCGGCACGAAGGGGTCGCGCCGCGCTTCCATGATCGAAACGGCCGCGACGACGGGGACGGAAGGCTGGCACACCGCCATCACATGGGTGTTGCCGCCGAGCACATGCAGCATCTCGATGACGTAGTCGATGTAGTCGTCGAGATCGAAGCGGCCTTCGCTCAAGGGGACCATGCGAGCGTCGGCCCAATCGGTGATGTAAACCTCATGCGCGGGCAGCAGGGCCTCGACCGTGCCGCGAAGCAGCGTCGCGTAGTGGCCGGACATCGGCGCCACGATCAGCACGCGCGGCTGCGGGCTGCGCAAGGGGCGGGTAAACTTGCGATCGAAATAGAGCAGCCGGCAAAACGGCTTTTCCCAGACCGGGCGGACCTCGACGGGGACGCGGATGCCGTTGACCTCGGTGTCGTCGAGCCCCCATTCCGGCTTGCCGTAGCGGCGCGTCGTGCGCTCGAACAATTCGCAAGCCGCGGCCAGCGATTTGCCGACATCGGTGTGCGACCACGGATTCAGGGGATTCTGAAACAGGATCTTGGTGGCGTCGGTGACTGCGCGCGCTGGATTGAGAGAGGCGTGCGCCATCTCGTACATCCAGTACATCGGCGTCGTTAAGACCGGACTGCCTTCGGCCACCAGGGGCGGTGCGCCGCCAAACTCACCAATAGGCATATCGTATATCCTCTCGCATCGCAGCATACTGCCGAATGCGTAATATTGCGTCAATGCATGGTTCCGTACATGTACGGGCTTGAAGTAGCAAAAACGAGCCTGAATCCACGGGAAAGTGAAACTATTCGCCGCTGGACAGCAGCGAGCCGTGTTTCTTGGCGCTGCGCAAAAGGGCAAGGAATGCCCCGAAAGATGCAGCCAGAAGGCCCGCATTGATGACGAGGGCGGCGAGCATCAGGTCGGCCCGGAAGCTGTGCTCGATCAGCAGCGCCCGCATCCCCTCGAAAACATAGGTCGGCGGCAGCATCCAGGCGACCACTTGCAGCCAGCCGGGCAGCACGCTGACGGGATAGTAGATGCAGGCGAGCGGCATGATCGCGAACATCAAGGTCCAGACGATGCTTTCGGCCCCAAGCCCGTTCCGCAACACCAGGCCGGAGACGAAGATGCCGACCGCCCAGCTCGTGAAGATCAGATTGCAGAAAAAAGCGATCAGCGGCAGGCCGAGGCTGTAGAAATTGAAGTGAAACAGAAACAGCGCGAGCAGCGTCATCGGGATGACGCCGATCGCGAGCCGGATCAGGCTCATGACCATGAGCGCGAGCAGGAACTCGATCGGCTTGAGCGGGCTCATCATGAGATTGCCGATGTTGCGCGCCCACATCTCCTCCAGGAACGAGATGGAGAAGCCGAGCTGGCCCCGAAAGAGGATGTCCCAGAGGATGACGGCGCCGATCAGCGTGCCGCCTGCCCGCGCGAAGAAATTGGCATTTTCCGCGATATAGAGCTGGATGAAGCCCCAGGTGATGACCTGGAGCGCCGGCCAGTAGAGCAGCTCCAGAAGCCGCGGCCAGGACGACATCAACAGGTACCAGTAGCGCAGGATCATCGCGTTGATGCGATGCATGGCGAGGCCACGATGAAGCGCAAGCTCGCTCATCGCACCGCCTCCCGCGGCGCTCCATTGCTCCGGCCGCGCGCGACGTCCAGAAACACCTCTTCCAGCGTGTCGCGGTTGTAGCGGGCCATGATGGCGTCGGGCGTGTCGTCGTCCTCGATGCGGCCGCGCTTCATGATGATGACGCGGTCGCACAGCCGCTCGACCTCGAGCATGTTGTGCGAGGCGAGCAGGATGGTGGCATTGTGCGCTTTCCGGTAGGCCTCGAGATGCGCCCGCACCCAGTCTGCCGTGTCAGGGTCGAGCGAGGCCGTCGGCTCGTCCAGCAGCAGCAGCTCGGGCTGGTTGATCAGCGCCTTCGCAAGCGCAACGCGGGTCTTCTGCCCGGCCGAGAGCTTGCCGTTCGACCGGTCGAGGAATTCATTGAGATCGAGATCGTCGGCAAGCTGCGCGATGCGACCGGACAGATCCTTCACCGCATAGAGCTTGCCGAAAATCGTCAGATTCTGCCGCACCGTGAGCCGCATCGGCATGTCGACATAGGGGCTCTCGAAATTCATCCGCCCGAGCACATCGGCGCTCTCCTCGGGCATCCGATGCCCGAGCACCCGCACGCGGCCCGAGGTCGGCAGCACGAGGCCCATGATCATCGCGATCGTCGTGGTCTTGCCGGCGCCGTTGCCGCCGAGCAGGCCCGTGATGGTGCCGCGGGCAAGCGAAAAGGAAATGTCGTCGACCGCGCGGGTCTGCTTGTAGACCTTGACGAGATGGTCGACCTCGATCGCCGCGGACAGGGCGCCGTCCGCGACAGTCAGCCGACTTGAAGCCTTGTCATTCTCGGTCATGCTGGGCGTTCTTCTGCTATTGCGGCGGCAAGCGCAAGACTTGTAACCAGTCGGATTGTGTGAGCCACGGTGTTTGTGACCTGAGAAGGCAGTGCCCAATTGGCCGATATGACTGAAATTGCCGCTTCCGAGTTTCGCCATTCGCAGCGACATATCCGCCTGGATACGATTCTGCGGCTGCGCTGGCTTGCGGTGCTCGGCCAGCTCGCCGCCATCTTCATCGTGGCGCAGGGGCTGGAATTCAACGTTCCGATCATCCCCTGCGTCACCATCATCGGGCTGTCGGCGGCGCTCAACCTCACCCTGCAAACGGCGGCCAATCCGATGCAGCGGCTGAAGCCGGTCCATGCGGCCGCACTGCTGGCGCTGAACATCGTGGAACTGGCCGGTCTCTTGTTCTTCACCGGCGGATTGCAGAACCCGTTCTCATTCCTGTTCCTGGCCCCGGTCCTGATCTCCGCGACCGCGCTGCCGGCCCGGCTTACCTTCGGCCTCGGCCTGCTCGCGGTCGCCTGCGCCTCGATTCTGGTCTTCTCTCATCTGCCGCTGCCCTGGGACACCGACGATCCCCTGGTGCTGCCGCCGATCTATCTGGTCGGCGTCTGGCTTTCGATCGTGCTCGCGATCGGCGTCACGAGCCTCTACTCCTTCCAGGTGACCGAAGAGGCGCGGAAGCTCGCGGACGCGCTCGCCGCAACCGAGCTGGTGCTGACGCGCGAGCAGCACCTGACCCAGCTCGACGGGCTTGCGGCCGCGGCCGCGCATGAGCTCGGCACGCCGCTGGCAACCATCTTCCTGATCTCGCGCGAACTGGAGAAGACGGTGAAGGACGCGAGCTTCGCCGCCGATCTGAAAACCCTGCGCGAGCAGACGCAGCGTTGCCGCGACATCCTGAGCAAGATCACCCAGCTCTCGTCCACCGGCGCGCCATTCGACCGCATGAAGCTGTCCGAGCTGATCGAGGAGGTCGTAGCGCCACACCGTGATTTCGGTGTCGCCATCAAGGTGCGGATCGCGGTGGCGGCGACCATGGAACCGGTCGGCTCGCGCAATCCAGCGATCCTCTATGGCGTCGGCAATATCGTCGAAAATGCCGTCGATTTTGCCCACACCACCGTCGAGGTGAACGCGTGGTGGAACAATGACAGTCTCGAGATCCTGATCTCCGACGACGGCCCCGGCATTCCACCCGATCTCTTGAACCGGATCGGCGAACCCTATCTATCGCGGCGGCGCTTGCAGGACGACGGTGGAGGCGAGCGTCGCGGCCTGGGGCTCGGGGTGTTCATCGCACGCACGCTCCTGGAGCGCACGGGCGCGAAAGTCTCGTTTACCAATCGGACCTTCCCCGAGCATGGCGCCGTGGTGCAGATCGCATGGCCGCGCGAGCGTTTTGAGGCTACCGAGACAGCCGAAGAAACAATAGGATAGGCCGCGACGTTGGGTCGCACTGCAAGTACGATCGACTTTCGGCGACCTTGGCAGCGCCCGATTGCAACGCCATATGTTTCAGCGTTGGAGAGAGGACAAAACCTTGAACGCCATCGCCGAACTGAATGAACAGGCCGACCGCTCGCTCTTGATCGTCGAGGACGACAAGCCGTTTCTGGAGCGGCTGTCACGCGCCATGGAGACGCGCGGCTTCACGGTGACCTCCTGCGATAGCGTCTCGGATGGATTGGCTGAGATCGGCAAGGCCGCGCCGGCGTTTGCGGTGGTCGACTTGCGGCTCGGCGACGGCAACGGCCTCGACGTGGTCTCGGCGCTGAAGAAGAAGCGCCCGGAGGCACGGGCCATCGTGCTCACCGGCTATGGCAACATCGCCACCGCCGTGACCGCGGTGAAGATGGGCGCGATCGATTATCTCTCCAAGCCGGCCGACGCCGACGACGTCGTCGCCGCGCTGCTTTCGACCGGCACCGAAAAGTCCGAGCTGCCGGCGAACCCGATGTCGGCCGACCGTGTGCGCTGGGAGCACATCCAGCGCATCTACGAGATGTGCAACCGCAACGTCTCGGAAACCGCGCGCCGCCTCAACATGCACCGCCGCACCCTGCAGCGAATTCTGGCCAAGCGCGCGCCGCGGTAGTTTCAGGATCGTACTCTGGCACCGTCACCCTGAGGTGGCCGCGAAGCGGCCCTCGAAGGGCGACGGCCCGGCCGCATCCCGGCCGTTCATCCTTCGAGGCTCGCTACGCTCGCACCTCAGGATGACGGGTCGGCGTCGCTCTTTGCCTTACTCCCAAAACTCGGCATGGCCCTGCGGATCGACCAGGCGGTTGATCCGGAGCGCGGCGGCCATCGCGAAGCGTACCGTCATCTGCTTGCGCGTCGGGGCCGGCAGCTTGTGCTCGGGCGCCTCGCAGTGGAGATGCGCGCCATAGGCATCTGCGATGATCAGGCCGGTGCCTTCCGGAAAGATCTCGCAAGGAAGATCCTGCGTGAAGGCGAAGAACAGCCGGTCGCAATGGGCGCGGTATTCGTGCCATTTCTGGTCGCTGCGAAGATCCTCGACCGACGACTTGATCTCGACGATCCAGATCTCGCCGCGCTCGTTCAGCGCGACGAGATCGGCACGGCGGCCCGACGGCAGCGGCAATTCGCTGATGCAGGAGAAGCCGAGCGAGCGCAACAGCCGCGCCGTACCGCGCGCGACCGCGAGCGCGGTTTCCGACTGACGGCCGTCAGTCGGCGGAACGAGTGCGATGTGGCGGGCGGTGTTGTCCATGGACGTGAGCTTAGCCGATTCCACTGGGTGCGCCCACAGTTGGATGGAGACGCAGCTGGTGCCCATTCTCCGTCGTCATTCCGGGGCGCGCGAAGCGCGAGCCCGGGACGACACTGAGTGCGAGGTGTGGAACCTCGCCTCTCGCCGACACTTAATCACGCAGCCACCAACCGCCGCGCGGACCCACGAGGCTGCCCCGACATGATCGACGACCTCTGGTACAAGAACGGCGTCATCTACTGCCTCTCTGTTGCCACCTACATGGATGCCAATGGCGACGGCGTCGGCGACTTCAAGGGGCTGTTGCGGCGGCTCGACTATCTGCACGGCCTCGGCATCACTGCGATCTGGCTGATGCCGTTTCAGCCGTCGCCCGGGCGCGACGGCGGCTACGACATATCAGACTATTACGGCGTCGATCCACGCTACGGCACGCTCGGCGACTTCGTCGAATTCGCTCATGGCTGCAAGCAGCGCGGCATCCGCATCATCATCGATCTCGTCGTCAACCACACTTCGGACCAGCATCCCTGGTTCAGGGCTGCGCGCAGCTCGAAGGACTCGCCCCACCGCGACTGGTATGTGTGGTCCGACAAGAAGCCTGCGAACGCAGCCAAGGGCGTCGTGTTTCCAGGCGTGCAGAAATCGACCTGGACGCGCGACAGGGAAGCAGGCGCCTGGTACTTCCACCGCTTCTACGATTTCCAGCCCGACCTCAACACCTCGAACCCGCGCGTGCAGGCCGAGCTCCTGAAGATCATGGGCTTCTGGATCCAGCTCGGCGTCTCCGGCTTCCGGATGGATGCCGTGCCGTTCGTGATCGCCACCAAGGGAGCGAAGGTCAAGACGCCGACGGAGCAGTACGATATGCTGCGCTCGTTCCGCGAATTTCTGCAATGGCGCGAGGGCGACGCGATCATCCTTGCGGAAGCCAATGTGCTGCCCAGGACCGACATGGAGTACTTCGGCCGCGACGGCGACCGCATGCACATGATGTTCAACTTCCACGTCAACCAGCATTTGTTCTATGCGCTGGCCTCGGCCGACTCGCGCGCGCTCGCCAAGGCAGTGAAGGCGACCAGGCCGCGGCCGGCGTCCGCCCAATGGGGCCTGTTCCTGCGCAACCATGACGAGCTCGATCTCGGACGCCTGACCAAGGCCCAGCGCGATCGCGTCTTCAAATGCTTCGGCCCGGACAAGGACATGCAGCTCTATGACCGCGGCATCCGCCGGCGGCTCGCGCCGATGCTCGGCGGCGACCGGCGCCGGCTCGAGCTTGCCTACAGCCTGATGTGCACGCTGCCGGGGACACCGGTGATCCGCTACGGCGACGAGATCGCGATGGGCGACGACCTGTCGCTGCCCGAGCGCAATTGCGCGCGCACGCCGATGCAATGGTCGACCGAACCGCACGGAGGCTTCACCGACAGCAACAAGCCGGTCTCGCCGGTCATCGACGAAGGACCATATGGCTTCGGGCACGTCAACGTCGCCAAGCAGCGGCGCGATCCGAACTCGATGCTGAACTGGACCGAGCGCATCATCCGCATGCGAAAAGAAGTGCCGGAGGTCGGCTGGGGCGACTTCGAGGTCATCGCCGTGCAGGACCCGGCGATCTTCATCATCCGCTATGACTGGCGCAACAATTCGGTGCTGTTCGTGCACAATCTCGACGAGAAGCCGCGCGAGGTCGCGTTCTCGACGAAGCTGCCTGAAGGCCATGGCGGGCTGCTGATCAATCTCCTGGCGGAAGATCACAGCCGCGCCGACAAACGCGGCCGGCACCGCGTCGTGCTCGAGCCCTACGGCTATCGCTGGTACCGCGTCGGCGGGCTCGACTATCTCCTGAAGCGCAGCGATATCGACGCCAAGGCGATGCGGAAGAATGCGCGTGGGAAGTGACGTCTCCCGTCATTCCGGGGCGCGCGAAGCGCGAGCCCGGGACGACAGCGATCATCGCGTCGGTCCGATCACCACGCCTTCATTGCCGCGCAGGTCGAGCACGCCTTCGAGCTCTTCGCCTTCGCGGTCGAGGAAGGTCGAGAGCAGGATCTCGCTTCCGAAGCGGATGGCGCTGGTGGTGACGGCGACGGGGTCCGGGCCGAGATTGAGCACCACCACCAGCGCGTCGTCGCCGGCCTGCCGGCGATAGATCAGGAGGTCGCCTTGCGCGGCGATCGGATGATAGTCGCCGGCGACCAGCGGCCGATGCGCCTTCCGCAAGGCGACCAGGCGCTTGTAGAGATTCAGGATCGAGAATTTGTCGGCCTCGAGATTGACCACGTTCGCATGGACGTAGATCTCCGGCAGCGGCAGCCACGGCGTGACTTCCGAGAAGCCACCAAAATTCGAAGAATCCCATTGCATCGGGGTACGGCAGCCGTCGCGGCCGACGCCGATGCCGGGCACGTTCTTCTCGAAGGGATCGCGGACGTCCTCGGGCGCGATCGCGACCTGGTTCATCCCGATCTCGTCACCATAGTAGAGCGTCGGCGTACCGCGCAGCGTCAGCAGCAGCATGGCGGCGACCCGCGCCTGCTCCGGCCCGACGCGGCTTGCGACGCGCGGCCGGTCGTGATTGCCGAGCACCCAGTTTGGCCAGGCGCCCTTCGGCAACGCCTTCTCGTAGTCCTCGATGATCTTCTCGATCGAGCGCGCGCTCCAGAAGGTCGAGAGCAGCGCGAAATTGAACGGCATTTGCGCGCCGGCGAGATCGTTGCCGTAATAGGCCATCAGGCGATGCAGCGGCAGATAGATCTCGCCGATCAGCACGCGTGCGCGATAGGCATCGGTGACGCGGCGCATCTCAGCGATGACGTCATGCACCTCCGGCTGGTCGGTCGAGTACTGCGTGAGGATTTTTTCGTGCGGCGGACGTCCCTCGACATAATGCGGGTTCAGCGGATTGTCGCGGAATTCCGCGTCCTTGATCAGGTGCCAGATGACGTCGACGCGAAAGCCGTCGACGCCTTTCTCCAGCCAGAACCGCATCACGTCATACATCGCCTCGCGGACATCAGGATTGCGCCAGTTGAGGTCCGGCTGCCGGGCGAGGAAGGCGTGGTAGTAATATTGTCCCGTTGCCTCGTCATATTGCCACGCACTGCCGCCGAACTCGGACAGCCAGTTGTTCGGCGGACCGCTGTCGGGCCCGCCATCGCGCCAGATGAACCAGTCGCGCTTCGGGTTGTCGCGCGAGGAGCGGCTCGCGATGAACCAGGGATGCTGGTCGGAGGTGTGGTTCGGCACGAGATCGAGGATCAGCTTCAGCCCGCTTTCATGCGCGGCCTCAAGCAGCGCATCGAAATCCTCCATGGTGCCGAACAGGGGATCGATGCCGGTGTACTCGGAGATGTCGTAGCCGAAATCGGCCATCGGCGAGCGGAAGACCGGCGACAGCCAGATGGCATCGACGCCGAGCGATTTCACGTAAGCCAGGCGCTTGAGGATGCCGGCGAGATCGCCGACCCCGTCGCCGTCGGTGTCCTGAAACGAGCGCGGGTAGATCTGATAGAAGATGCCGTCGCGCCACCAGTATTCGTCGTCCTGGGCCATATTCTTGTGATTTCCCCCGAAAATATGCGCTTCAGACGAAGCAACGCGGGACTGGCGCGCGCGTTCAGAGGAACAGGGTAATGGGACGTCCGTATGACCGCGAGTTCGCGTCATGCCGCGAGGACGGCGCGTGATGCGGACTCGTACCGCAATTTCGCGCCGATCCCGCCTTCAGCCCACCGCGATGCGGATGGAACCTTGGTTCCGGGGACGAAACCCTGGAGGAGACCTATGAGGTCACGCATCACCCGTTACTCGCTCGCCTTCGCTCTCGCCGTACTTCCGTTGCCCGCAGGCCTGTCCTCGGCCATGGCACGACCGACCGTCGAGGTCGCCTTCGTGCTCGATACAACCGGCTCGATGAGCCGGTTGATCGAGGGCGCCAAGCGCAAGATCTGGTCGATCGCCACGGCCATCGTCGATTCCAATCCGGACGCCGATATCCGCATGGGCCTCGTGGCCTACCGCGATATCGGGGATGAGTACGTCACGACCAAGATCGAGCTCACGCGCGACATCCAGGATCTCTACGCCAACCTGCTCGAGTTCAAGGCGCGCGGTGGCGGCGACTGGCCGGAAAGCGTCAATGAGGCGCTGGATGTCGCCATCAACAAGCTGCAGTGGACACCAGGCGCGGAGTCGCGACGCATCGTATTCCTGGTTGGCGACGCACCGCCGCACATGGACTATGCGCAGGACACCAAATATCCGTTGACCCTGGCAGTCGCCAGGCAGAAGGACATCATCGTCAACACCGTGCTCGCCGGCGATGCACGCGATACCGAGCGTGTGTGGCGCGACATCGCACAGATTGGCAACGGCCGTTTCATCGCGATACCGCAGGACGGAGGGCAGGTCGTGGTGATCGAAACGCCCTACGACCAGGACATCATCATCCTGCAGCGGCAGATCAACGAAACCGTGATTCCCTATGGGTCGCCGGAGCTCCAGAAGCGCACCGAAATCCAGGTGGAAAAAGCTGGGCGCATGGCAAACGCGGCGCCGGCAAGCGCCTCCGACATGGCGAGCTTCATCAACAAGCGGTCCAAAGTGACCTCGCAGGCCATCACCAGCGGCGGCGATCTCGTCGCCGACGCCGCTGCCGGAGGCACCAGCGTATCCTCCGTCAAGGAAGAAGACCTGCCGGTGAGGCTGCGCGCGATGAAACCCGAGGAGCGCTCGGCCGAGGTCGCCAAACAGATCGACCGACGCAAGGCGCTCAACGAGCAACTCGCAACGCTGGTCGCCAAGCGCGACAAGTATGTCGGCGACCAGCTTGCGAAGGCGCCGAGAACATCCTCTTTCGACGGGGTCGTTGAGGATACGCTGAAGGCACAGATCAAGCGGTAGGACCACTCCGGCGCCGGCGGCGGGGACAAACTGCAATCAGATCCTCGCCGCTGCGGTCATCGTCCAGGGATCCGGCCTCCCTCAAGATCCCTCAAGACTTCAGGACAACCGTTCCGCGAGATCCCGCACGAATCTTTTGCTTGGCGGGCTGCCAAAAATCGGCAATGTGAGGCCATGACCGAGCAAACCGAACAATCCGAGGCGGCGAAAGCGGGCGCAATCATCGTTCCCGTGACGCTGTTCGAGCAGAACTGCACCATCATCTGGGACGAGCCCAGCAAGAAGGCCGTGGTGATCGATCCCGGCGGGGACGTTCCGAAGATCCTGGACGCAATCAAGCAGACCGGCGTGACCGTGGAGAAGATCTGGCTGACGCACGGCCATATCGATCACGTCGGCGGCGCCGCCGACCTGCGCGACGCGCTGAAGGTGCCGATCGAAGGGCCGCACGCCGCCGACAAGTTCCTGCTCGACAATGTGGTCGAGAGCGGCGCGCGCTTCGGCATGACCGGCGTGCGCAATTTCGCGCCGGACCGCTGGCTGGAGGAAGGCGACACCGTCTCGATCGGCGACCTCTCCTTCGACATCCTGCACTGCCCCGGCCACTCGCCCGGCAGCGTCGTCTTCTTCAACAAGGAGCTGCGCTTTGCCCATGTCGGCGACGTGCTGTTCGCGGGTTCAGTCGGCCGCACGGACCTGCCCGGCGGCAATCACGCGACGCTGATCAACTCGATCAAGACGAAGCTCCTGCCGCTCGGCGACGACGTCGGCTTCATCTGCGGCCATGGCGCGGGCTCGCGCATCGGCCATGAGCGGATGACCAATCCGTTCATCACCGGCGAGATGTAGAGCATGATGAGCTAAACTACGAAGCGGTCGTTCACCTCTCCCCAGCGGGGAGAGGTGAACCGAATCCGCGGCTCGCACCGATTCGACCAAATCCATCACGCTCCAAGCTTTATTCGGCTGCATCCGCGAGCGCCGCCGGCTCGCTCAAATTCCGCTCGCCCCAGTCGCGGATTGCGGCAATCACGGGCACGAAGCTCTTGCCCTTGCGGGTCAGGCGGTATTCGACCTTCGGCGGCACCACGCCGAAATCCCGGCGGTCGATCAGCCCGCTCTCGGTGAGCGCCTTCAATTCGCGGCTGAGCACGCGCGGGGTGATCTCGGCGCTGCCCACGGCACCTCGCAGCAGGCCGCTCCTGATCTCGCCATAGCGGCGCGGGCCGTCCTTCAGGTCCCAGACGATCCTGAGCTTGTACTTGCCTGCGATCATCTTCTGGAAGGCTGCGACCGGGCAGCTCCTTAAGGCCGATCTCGCTTTCGCCATCTCGTCACCTCCATCGCATCGCGGGGATTGAGGATAGGAGGGATGCGGAAAAAGTCCATACTATCAATTTTGTCCATACTTGCAGAACTGCTCCCAAGGCGCAGATGATGGCGCACATGACGAAGGGAGCGTCACATGAAGCACTTCATGATCAAGTACCAGTTCAGGAACGGCACGACGGAAGCCTGGCACCAGGAGATCGGCCGCTTCATCAAGGCGATCAACGCGGATCCGGAGCTCAAGGGCCGGATCGGCTATCGCTGCATGAAGAACCGCGACGACAACAGCTATTTCCACCTCGCCAGCGTCACCGACGAGGCCGCGCAGAAGACGCTGCAATCGCGCGACTTCTTCAAGCACTATACCGAGATGACGCGACAGGTCGCCGGCGGCGAGGTGACGGTGACGCCGATCGAGGTGATCGACGCCACCGCAGCCTGATCTACTTCATCAGCCCCGCGGCCGTCAGCGCGCGCGTGATGACGGCGCTGATGTCGAGGCCGCGCCTGGCCTTCTTGCTGGGCTTGGCCTTGAGCTTGGCATTTCCATGCGGCTCGGCGACGGCGGTGCGGATCGACCTCGCAAGATGCGGCGCGGGCGACAGGGCCGGCACCGGCTTTGCCGCCGCGGTCGGCTTCTGCTCCGGCGCGGGGCTGCGGATCCAGTCGGTCAGGGCGAAGAATTTTGCGATGTGGTACGACGAGGAGATGCCCGCTTCGATCAGGAAGGCGCCTTCCACGCCGTAGCGATGATCGTTGTCGGCGACGCCGAGCGGGGTGCCGTGCGCCATATCGGTGATGGCGAAGGATTCGACGATGGTCTCGCCGTCCGCATTCCACCAGGCCTGGCGCGGATAGCCGTCGACGACGGTCTCCGCCATCGGCGCCAGCGGCAGGTCGTGCAGGTCGAGCCACTGCTTGACGATCTCATCGGCATTGCCGGGATTGACGGTGCGATCGGCACTGCCGTGCCACACCGAGATTTTCGGCCAGGGACCGCGATGGTCGGACGCCTTGCGCACGAGATCGCCGAGCTCGCGCGCGGGACGCTCGGGCGAATGAAACATGCCATCGAGTGCCTGGCGCAGGTTCGACGCCACGCCATAAGGCAGCCCCGCGATGACCGCGCCGGCTGCGAAAACCTCCGGATAGGTTGCGAGCATCACCGAGGTCATGCCGCCGCCGGCCGATAGGCCGGTGATGAAGATGCGGCGCGCATCGATGCCGTGCGTCGTGACCATGTGCGCGATCATCTCGCGGATCGAGCAGGCCTCGCCGCTGTCGCGCGTGGTGTCTTCCGGATTGAACCAGTTGAAGCAGGCGTTGGCGTTGTTGACGAGCTGCTGCTCCGGCATCAGCAGCGCGAAGCCGTAATGCTTTGCAAGCGTCGACCATCCCGCGCCGAGATCGTAGCCAGCCGCGGACTGGCCGCAACCATGCAGCACGACGACGAGCGCGCGCACCTGCTGCAATTGCGCCGGCACGTACGCGAACATGCGCAGGTTTCCGGGATTAGAGCCGAATCCGGTGATCTCCGTCAGCGGACTGTGCTGGCCCGCGCCGCGCAAGTTTTCGGCAAAGCGCAGACCGTCCAGCTTTGGCAGACGTCTTAACAGATCGACATTCCTGGTTAACGACACCGACAGCTCCTGATGGGGCGACTTCCAACGTCACCCCAAAACAGATAGTTGCTGCGTCGCAAAATAAAAAGTCTGTGTGTCGTCAATCCCCGTGAATTAACGGGCAATTCGACAGCGCAATCGACAATGTTGCCTAGAGTTCATGCGGACACGCGGCGCATCCATGTCAGAAATGCGACGCAGATCACGATTAACGTCGCAAACGAGGCGAGTGCGACGAGAAATGCTGCGCGCGCCGATTGCAACGATTCGCTCGCGAAGAAGACTGCGCCGATCGCAACATGAACGCGATCTTTTCGGCGCGCGACCAAGCACCCCGACCGACGGCGCGCCGTGGCTCGAAGGCGATGCCACAGCTTTCGCGTGATACGCACGCTGAACACGCCGTGAGATCGGAGCGACGGCTGGCGCAAAATTCCGGCTGCCGGCAAGCAGCGCTCATTTGCGCGACAACCATGACGTCTGCGCGGCCTCGAAGGATTGCGTCGGCTCGGGCCGAGCCGTAGGTTGACCGAAAGCCTGCAACAACAAGCCGGAGAGAAACCCATGGCGCGCCTGAAATTCGGAGCCTTTCTTGCCCCGCATCACCCGATCGGGGAGCATCCGATGCTCCAGTTCCGGCGCGATCTCGACCTGGTCGAGCAGCTGGATAGCCTCGGCTATGACGAGTTCTGGTGCGGCGAGCATCATTCCTCCGGCTGGGAGATGATCGCTTCGCCCGAGATGTTCTTGGCCGCGGCCGGCGAGCGCACCAAGCGCATCAAGCTCGGCACCGGCGTCGTGTCACTGCCCTATCACCATCCGTTCAACGTCGCCCAGCGCATGGTGCAGCTCGACCACATGACCGGCGGACGCGCGATCTTCGGCTCCGGTCCGGGCGCGCTCGCCTCCGACGCGCATACGCTCGGCATCGACCCGATGACGCAGCGCGACCGCCAGGACGAGGCGATCGCGATCATCCGCCGCCTCTTCAACGGCGAGCGCGTCACCGCCAAGAGCGACTGGTTCACCATGAACGACGCCGCGCTTCAGCTGCTGCCCCTGCAGGAGGAGATGCCGTTCGTGGTGGCCTCGCAGATCTCGCCGTCGGGCATGACGCTCGCCGGAAAATACGGCATCGGCATCATCTCGCTGGGCTCGATGACGACGCAGGGCCTGATGTCGCTGCGGCAACAATGGGAATTTGCCGAGGATGCAGCCAGGAAGCACGGCACCACGGTCAACCGCGCCGACTGGCGTGTGCTGCTCACCTGGCACATCGCCGAGACCCGCGAGCAGGCGCGCCGCGAGGCCGGCGCCGGGCTGATGCGCTGGCACAACGAATATAATGTCGGCACGCTGCAGCGGCCGGGCCTCACAGCGTTCTCCTCGCCCGACGAGGCCGTGGACAAGACCGCCTTCGTCGATGGCGCGGCCTCCACCATCGGCACGCCCGATGATCTCGTCAAAACCATCAAGAACGTGATGGAGGTATCCGGCGGTGTCGGCGCCATCATCGGCTTCGTGCACGACTGGGCCAATCCGGAAGCCACGCGCCGGAGCTGGGACATGGTCGCGTGCTATGTGGTGCCCGAGATCAACGGCTATATCGACGGGCTTCGCAGGTCGCAAAAATTCGTGATCGAGAACCGCGCGATCTTCGAGCGGGCGGGACAGGCGGTGATGGCCAAGATCATGGAGAACGAGAAGGCCGCCGAGGCCTTGAAGCAGACCGGCCCCGGCCGCGTCGCGATACCCGCCGTCAACGCACCGGATTTACAGAAGGAAGCTGCGAAACGGCAGGCCTAGGGTCTGCATCGCGACATTCGCCTGGGAATGCCGTCACATCATTTCCGCGCCAACTGTGCTATGCTGTCGACGTCAGCCGGGTCGTGGTCGCGCGATCCGGTTCGGTCAACAACCGGGAGCCAACGCCATGTCGATGCAGAGTGTGGCCTCGCCTGCGATCAGCTGGACCGCACCGAAGCGCAACGAGCTCACGCACATTCCGGGCGACGAGGGCTGGCCGATCATCGGCAAGACGTTCCAGGTGTTGGCCGATCCCAAGGGCCACATCGAGGCGGCCGGCGCAAAATACGGCCCGGTCTATCGCACCCACATTTTCGGCGAGACCAACGTCGTGCTGCTCGGGCCCGAAGCGAACGAGCTTGTGCTGTTCGACCAGCAAAAGCTGTTCTCCTCGACCCATGGCTGGAACAAGGTGCTCGGCCTGTTGTTTCCGCGCGGCCTGATGCTTCTCGATTTCGACGAGCACCGCCTGCACCGCAAGGCGCTGTCGGTCGCCTTCAAGTCCGGGCCGATGAAGTCCTATCTCGCCGATCTCGACAAGGGCATCGCGGCGCGCGTCGCACAGTGGAAGGCAAAACCGGGCGTGATGCAGCTTTATCCGGCGATGAAGCAACTTACGCTCGATCTCGCCGCGACGTCTTTCCTCGGCGCCGATATCGGGCCGGAGGTCGCCGAGATCAATCGCGCCTTCGTCGACATGGTGGCGGCCGCCGTCACCCCGATCCGTCGTCCGCTCCCGGGCACGCAGATGGCGCGCGGCGTCAACGGCCGCAAGCGCATCGTCGCCTATTTCAGGGAGCAGATTCCGCTGCGCCGCGCTAAGCAAGGCGGCGAGGACCTGTTCTCGCAACTCTGCCACGCCACCCATGAGGACGGCGCGCTGCTCTCCGAGCAGGACATCATCGACCATATGAGCTTCTTGATGATGGCCGCGCACGACACGCTGACCTCGTCGCTGACGTCGTTCATCGGCGAGCTCGCGGCCCATCCGGACTGGCAAGGCAGGCTGCGCGACGAGGTTGCGGCGCTAAAACTTTCGGCCGATTCGCCGACGAGCTTTGACGATCTCGAAAAGATGCCGCTGTCGGAGATGGCATTCAAGGAGGCGCTGCGGATCAAGCCGCCGGTGCCGTCGATGCCGCGCCGTGCGATGCGCGACTTCACATTCAAGGGGTTTACGATTCCGGCCGGCACGGCGGTCGGCGTCAATCCGCTCTACACCCATCACATGAAGGACATCTGGCCGGAGCCGGACCGTTTCGATCCCAAGCGCTTCACCGAGGAGGCGCAGCGCAACCGCCACCGCTTCGCCTGGATCCCGTTTGGCGGCGGCGCGCATATGTGCCTCGGCCTGCACTTCGCCTACATGCAGGCGAAATGCTTTGCGCGGCACTTCTTGCAGAATCTCGAGGTATCGCTGGAGCCCGGCTACAAGCCGGACTGGCAGATGTGGCCGATCCCCAAGCCGCGCGACGGATTGCGGGTGAACGTGAAGGCGGTGTGAGATCGCAGGGTGGGCAAAGGCGCGGAGCGCCGTGCCCACCACTTTTCGCGGATGGAGAATTGGTGGGCACGCTTCGCTTTGCCCACCTCACGGATTCTTCGCTGTGGTCTGGCCACCTCGCCTTCCGGTATAGCCATCCATCGATCACAATTTTGGCATCTTCGACGATAAAGACTCCCACTGGTCGCTCCAGCCTGCCCGTGGGATGTTCCTGTTTTCGAATGATTTGAGGCCAATAGACCGGCACCGTGCGGCGCTGTCGTTCCAACGGTCAATATCCGCGCCCGCCAATGCCGAGGCAAGCTATGCTTGCGCAGACGGCCTGTGCATCGCCTTCATTTGCAGCCCGCCTATCGAGCTCGCTTCGCGGTTAAACGGCAGATGGTGAAACTGGTCGACGAATTCCGGAAGGGCTGGCTCGGCATCTCGCCGCCTTCGCTGGCGCTCAGCGTCGGCTTTGCGACGATCTGTCTCGTGCTCGCGACGCTGGTGCGCTGGGGCCTCGCCCAGGTACGGCCGGACATCTTCTTCACACCGTATTTTCCGGCCGTGTTCTTTGCCGCTGCATTCGGCGGCCTGCGCATCGGCGTCATCACGGCACTGATCGGCGGCGTGCTCGGCGTCAGCCTGAATTTCGGCGACGCCCATGCCGACACCGCGCGCTTCGTCCTGCTCGTGCTGTACTGGGCCGTCACCGCGCTCACGATCTGGGGCGTCGAGCACTACCGCTCGCTCCTGATCGAGCAGCGGCGGATCTCCAAGCGCCTGATCGAGGAAGAGGAGTATCGCAAGCTCCTGGTCGATGAATTGCAGCACCGGCTCAAGAACAAGCTCTCGACCGTACATGCGGTGCTGCATCAGGTGCTGCATGACCAGCCGCAGGTCTGGGCCCGCATCGATCCGCGGCTGCGGTCGCTGGCGGCAACCGACGATCTGATCGCGCGGGTCGACAATTCCGGCTGCGACATCCGCGACCTCCTGATCTCCGAGCTCGGTCCTTACGGCCATGTCCGCTTCACGCTGAACGGCGAGCGGCTCTTCCTGCCGGCGAAGCTCGCGGTCACGCTGTCACTGATGTTTCACGAGCTCGCCACCAACGCGAGCAAATACGGCGCCTTCTCCGCCTTGCGCGGCCTGCTGATGGTGTCGTGGACCGTCTCCGACGACCGCCTCACCATCACCTGGGACGAAACCGAAGGACCCAGCGTCGACAAGGTCTCGGCGCCTGGCTTCGGCACCAAATTGTTGAAATCGGCGCTCGTCGCCTTCGACGGCAAGACCGAGATCTCATACCTGAAGAGCGGCGTTCATTGCATCATGCAATGTCGCATTCCCAAATCCTGACACTTTGACGGCAGAGCGAAAGCGAGCTGCGCGCATCCCCCGCAGTTTCGCAAGTGGCGTTGACGCTCTGTTAATGACGATCGGCGCCGCTCGCGCCGGCGCGACAAGTTGCGGCGAACCATTCCCGAATTTCTGTGTATCCCTTAACCAAACCTAAGAGGGACTTCGGCAAGATCGCACCATTACAAAGGCGCGCCTGAACAACAAGATTCATGAATTCTATGAACGACAGCAAATACTCCGGCGCGACTGATGCCGAGCTCGGATTTCTCAAGGAAATCGTTAGAATGCTGCCTGCCGGCGTGACCGTGCAGGATGCGCGCGGCGACCTCATTCTGGTTAACGATGCCGCTGCCCGCCATCTCGGCATGGATGGCAGCCGGCCGGCGCCGGACCTGGCGCAGCGCCACGAAGCCTGCCAACAGGCGATGCGGGCAGGCCAGCCCGTGGTGGCCGAGGAATCCCTCCACGACGGCACTGCGCGCCAGGTCCTGCTCACCACCCATCGCCCGATCCGCCTTGCCGGCCGCGATCTCCTCATCTCCGCCTCCTCCGACATCACCGAGCAGAAGAATTTCGAGGACCAGCTGTTTCGCTCGGCCTATTTCGACGAGCTCACCGGCCTGCCCTCCCGGCGCGTGATCGAGCATAGCGTCAACAGCATTTTGGGGCGCGAGCGCAACGGCGAGCGTTTTGCACTCGCCTTTCTCGACGTCGACAATTTCAAGCACATCAACGATTATTACGGCCATTCGGTCGGCGATGCGCTGCTGGTCGAGCTATCGAAGCGGCTCGGCCGCGACCTGCGCGAGACCGACATGCTGTCGCGGATCTCGGGCGACGAATTCCTGCTGCTGCTCTCGCCGATCAAGAGCGAAGAGGAGGTCGCCGAATTCATCCAGGCGACGCTGAAGCGCCTGACCGCGCCCTTCTTCATCGACTCCTCCGAGATCTTCGCTTCCACCTCGGTCGGCGTCAGCCTCTATCCCGATCACGGCCGCTCCTTCGAGGTGCTGCGCCAGAACGCCGACATCGCGATGTACCGCATCAAGAACCAGGGCAAGGGTTCTGCTGCGTTCTTCGACTCCGGCATGGAGCGCGAGGCGCTCGCGCGCATGAAGATCGAGCAGTCGCTGCGGCTCGCCATCCTCGAGAAGCGTTTCTGCTGCGCGTTCCAGTCCAAGGTCGACATCAGGACCCAGGCCGTGAAGGGCATCGAGGCCTTGGTGCGCCTGCGCGACGATGAGGGCGTGATCCAGGCACCGGGCTCGTTCATCAACCTCGCGGTCGAGCTCGGGCTCATCGACGAGCTCACCCATCTCGTGCTGGCCGAGATCGTGAGGTCGATCGACCTGATCAACGACACCTTTGGCGCCGAAGCGAGCATCAGCATCAACGTCGCCGCCAAGCAGGCCGGCAATCCCGAGTTCATGCGCTCTTTTGCGCAAGCGCTCGACGAGACCGGCTTCCCGAAACGCTTCATGATCGAAGTGACGGAAGATGCCTTCGTCGCCACGAATCTTTTTCAGTCCGAAATCCTGCCGATGTTCCGCAAGCTCGGCGTCGGTATCTCCATCGACGATTTCGGCATCGGCTTTTCCTCGCTCTCGGCGCTCGCCGACATCACGGCCGACGAAATCAAGATCGACCGTTCCTTCATCACCGACATCCATAAGCGCCCGCGCAGCCAGGGCATCTTGCGCGCGATCGAATCCTTGAGCGAAGCGCTGGGCATGACGGTCATCGCCGAAGGCCTCGAATCCTATGAGGAGCTGGCCTATCTCCAGGCCGCGACCAAGATCCGCTATGCGCAGGGCTATTATTTCGCCCGGCCGGTCTTCCTGGAAGAGCTGAAGCTCGCAACCCCCGCGGCCAGCGAAGCGCGCGTCAGCATCGCCAGCCGCCCGATGCAGCAGAACCGGCAGGGCTATTCACGGGCGGGTGGATACCGGCGGTAGGCCCTGAAGCGGCCCAACCACCTCGAGGTCGTCCTGGCGAAAGCCAGGACCCATTACCCCAGGGAGTGGTTGTGGCGCGAAGTCGGTGACCACGAGTCTTCGCCAAACTACTCCCTGGGGTAATGGGTCCTGGATCTGCGCTGCGCTTGTCCAGGACGACGTGCTGGGGATCGACCATCCTTACAAGCAGCGAATTCTCCCTTTGAAATTGCTGGCCTTTTGCTAAGAAGCAGGCGAACGTCCGGGCTTGCCTCGCTTGGCAGCCACCGAGGTACGCCATGTCCGCTCCCTCCTCCGTCGTCAGCGATCCCGCCTATATTCGCGCCCGCGCCATGGAGACGCTGTTCGAGCGGCTGGAGCATCTTTGCGAGGGCGCCATTGCGATCGATCGCAACGGGCGGGTGGTCTACGTCAACGAGAAATACGTCACCGCGATCGGCCTCTCGCACGAGTCCGAGGCGCTGGGACGTCCGATCGAGGAGATCATTCCCAACAGCCTGATGCGGCGGGTGGTGGAGACCGGGGAGCCGATCATCCTCGACATCATGGAGCTCGGCGGCGAGCAGCTCGTCGTCACCCGCATGCCGATCGAGGACGAGCGCGGAAACATCATCGGCGCTATCGGCTTCGTGCTCTATGACCGCCTCGAAGGCCTGAAGCCGCTGCTCGCGCGCGTCACCCAGCTCGAAAGCGATCTGCGGCTGGCGCGGCGGCAATTGTCGCACGCACGTGCCGCGCGCTTCACTTTTGCCGATTACGTCGGTGCGACGCCAGGGATCGCGCAGGCCAAGGAACTGGCGGCGCGCGCCGCGCGGCAGAACGTCACCGTGCTGCTGACCGGCGAGACCGGAACGGGCAAGGAGATGCTGGCGCAGGCCATTCACAACGCCTCTTCCCGCGCCGAAAAGCCGTTCGTCAGCGTCAACGTCGCCGCGATTCCCGACACGCTGATCGAGTCGGAATTTTTCGGCACTGCGCCGGGCGCCTATACCGGGGCCGACCGCAAGGGCCGCGAGGGAAAATTCCGCATCGCCGATGGCGGCACGCTGTTCCTCGACGAGATCGGCGAGATGCCGCTCCAGCTCCAGGCCAAGCTGCTCCGCGTGTTGCAGGAGCGCGAGATCGAGCCGCTCGGCTCCGACAAAGTTACCAAGATCGACGTGCGTGTGGTCGCCGCCACCAATGTCGATTTGCACAAGCGCGTCAGCGAGGGCGCCTTTCGCGCCGATCTCTATTACCGGCTCAACGTGCTCTCGATCGGCCTACCCCCCTTGCGCGACTGTCTCGACGATCTCCCCGACATCTGCGCGCGGCTGCTCGAGGACATCAGTGCCACCGGCGACTACGTCAATGCCAGGATCACGCCGAGCGCGCTCGCAAGCCTTGCCCGCTACAACTGGCCCGGCAACGTCCGCGAGCTCCGCAACATTCTGGAGCGGGCGCTGATCCTGAGCGATTCGGGACGGCTGACCGGCGAGGATTTTGCTCGCATCCTTCCCGTCGGCGCCGACACCAGACCCGTGGCGCAGGCCCGGACCGGCGGCACCGTCATTCCCTATGCCGAAGCCGAAGCCGAGTTCGAGAAGCACACGCTCGAACAGGCGCTCGCCGCCAGCAACGGCCAGATCTCGGAAGCGGCCAAGATGCTCCAGATCTCGCGTGCGACCTTCTACAAGAAGCTCGCCAAGTTCGGCCTCGCCTCAGGGCCGGCCTCCGTCTGAGTTTCGAGACTGAGATTGTCCGGAGTCTCAGACTCCGGACACGACTCGCTGCGCGTTCTTCCTGGCGCAGATGCGCGAATTGCCGCGTTTTCAGCCACTTTGCCCACATCCGCCGCATCTGGCGCGGAGCTTGCTTTTCGCTCTGCACAAAGACGCATGCTGCAAATGCGCGCTTGGCAAAAACAGGGAGAACCCAAGATGAGTGGAGCGATCACAGTCAATCAGCTTCAGGCAAAGCAGCCATCGCACGTCACCGTCGCCACCGCGAGCCTGATCGGCACGGCGATCGAGTGGTACGACTTCTTCCTCTACGGCACCGCCGCCGCGCTGATCTTCAACAAGCTGTTCTTTCCGACCTTCGACCCCATGATGGGCACGCTGCTGGCGTTTGCGACCTATGCGCTCGGCTTCATCGCACGCCCGCTCGGTGGCGTCGTGTTCGGCCACTATGGCGACAAGATCGGCCGCAAGACGATGCTGTATCTGACGCTCTTGATCATGGGTGCTGCGACCGCGGCGATCGGCTTCCTGCCGACCTATGAGACCGCCGGCATCTGGGCCGCGATCCTGCTCGTCGCCTGCCGCCTGATCCAGGGCTTCGGCTTGGGCGGTGAATGGGGCGGCGCCGTGCTGATGGCAGTCGAGCATGCCCCCGAGGACAAGAAGGGCTTTTACGGGAGCTGGCCGCAGCTTGGCGCTCCACTCGGCCTCGTGCTCGGCACGCTGGTGTTCTCGGTCGTCTCCTCGATGCTGACCGACGCGCAGCTCTATGCCTGGGGCTGGCGCATCCCGTTCCTGTTCTCGATCGCGCTGGTGCTGGTCGGCCTGTGGATCCGCTTCACCATCGCGGAATCGCCGGAGTTCCAGAAGGTCAAGGACACCAAGCAGGAAGTGAAGATGCCGATCCTCGAGGCGATCCGGATGTATCCAAAGAACATCCTGCTCGCGATGGGCGCGCGCTTCGCCGAGAACGGATTCTTCTACATCTATGCCACCTTCGTGCTCGCCTATGCGACACAATCGCTCGGCATGAACAAGCAGGACATGCTGAACGGCGTTTTGATCGCGGCCGCGATCGAGACCTTCACGATCCCTGCGTTCGGCGCGCTCTCCGACCGCGTCGGGCGGCGGCCGATCTACATCTTCGGCGCGGTCTTTTCCGCACTGATGTCGTTCCCGCTGTTCATGCTGCTGTCGACCAAGGAACCGCACCTGGCCTGGATCGCGATCGTGCTGGGCCTCGCCGTCGGACATGCTGCGATGTATGGCCCGCAGGCGAGCTTCCTGTCCGAGCTGTTCGGCACCAAGGTGCGCTATAGCGGCGTCTCGCTCGGCTACAACCTCGCCTCGATCTTCGCCGGCGCGCTGTCGCCGCTGATCGCGACCGGCCTGATGACGGCCTATGCGCCGGCAACCTGGCCGATCTCACTGTACATGATCGCGCTGGCGATCATCACCATCGTGTCGGTCTACTTCGCCACCGAAACACGCAAGATAGTTCAGGCCTGACCGGCCCGACCACGTCTCGCGCCGCGAGGAGCGGCCTGTTCCAGGACCGCTCCTCGCGCTAAGATCGACGCAATAGAACAACAACGGCATGCGGTCCAGGAATCGGGAGGAACGCCGTGAGCCAGCACCCAGCTCTGCCTTACCTGCGCAATTCCGAGAAGGGCAAGATCGTCACGGCGGCGGAAGCCGTCATGCTGATCCGCGACGGCGACACGGTCGCCACCGGCGGCTTCGTCGGCATCGGCTTTGCCGAGGAGATCGCGATGGCGCTCGAGGAGCTCTACCTCTCCAACGAGGGCGATGCGCCCTATACGCAAGGCAAGCCGCACAATCTGACGCTGGTCTATGCGGCGGGCCAGGGCGACGGCAAGCACCGCGGTCTCAACCATTTCGCGCATGAGGGCCTGGTCCGGCGCGTGATCGGCGGGCATTGGGGCCTTGCACCGAAATTGCAGCAGCTCGCGATCGCCAACCAGATCGAGGCCTATAATCTGCCGCAGGGCGTGATCACGCATCTTTTCCGCGACATCGCCGCGCACCGGCCCGGCCACATCACCCGCGTCGGCATGGGCACCTTCGTCGACCCCCGCAACGGTGGCGGCAAGCTGAACGCACGCACCACCGAGGACATGGTGGAGCTGATCAAGATCGGCGGCGAAGAATGCCTGCTCTACCGGACGTTCCCGATCAATGTCGGGATCATCCGCGCCACCACCGGCGATCCCGACGGCAACCTCACCATGGAGAAGGAAGCGCTGACGCTGGAAGCGCTCACCATTGCCATGGCCGCGCATAATTCCGGCGGCATCGTCATCGCCCAGGTCGAGCGCGTCGCCGAGAGCGGCAGCCTCAATCCGCGCCAGGTCAAGATTCCCGGAATCCTCGTCGACTGCGTCGTGGTGGCGAAGCCCGAGCATCACTGGCAGACGTTTGGCACGCAGTATAACCCCGCTTTTTCGAGCGAGATCAGGGTGCGTGCAGCATCCCTGCCCGTGATGCCGATGAGCGAGCGCAAGATCATCGCCCGCCGCGCCGCGTTCGAACTCAAGGCCAACAGCGTCGTCAATCTCGGCATCGGCATGCCCGAGGGAATCGCATCGGTCGCCAATGAGGAGCGCATCATCGACCTCATCACGCTGACGGCGGAACCCGGCGTGATCGGCGGCATCCCCGCGAGCGGCATCGACTTTGGCGCGGCCATCAATACGCAGGCCGTGATCGACCAGCCGTATCAGTTCGACTTCTACGACGGCGGCGGACTCGATGCGGCCTTCCTCGGCCTCGCGCAGGTCGATCGTGCCGGCAACCTCAACGTCAGCAAGTTCGGGCCGAAGCTTGCGGGCGCCGGCGGCTTCATCAATATCAGCCAGAACGCCAAGGAGGTGGTGTTCGTCGGCACCTTCGGCGCGGGCAAGCAGAACATCGCGGTCAGCGACGGCAAGCTGTCGATCGTCGAAGAAGCGAAGTCACGCAAGTTCGTCGACCATGTCGAGCACGTCACCTTCAGCGGAGCCGTCTCGGCGGCGCGCGGGCAGCGCGTGCTCTATGTCACCGAGCGCTGCGTCTTCAGCTTACGCCCCGACGGCCTCGAGCTCATCGAGGTCGCGCCCGGCATCGATATCGAGCGCGACATCCTGCGCCTGATGGACTTCAAGCCGCTGGTCCCGCGCGACCCCGCCCTGATGGACGCGCGCATCTTCCGTGACGATCTGATGGAGCTGCGCGAACGGCTTCTGACCATCCCGCTCGACCAGCGCTTCACGCTGGACGAGCAGCAGAACATGTTCTTCGTCAATCTGGAACGCTATCCCCTGCGCAGCAAGGCCGATATCGACGCCATCGCGCGCATCGTCGAGGCCAGGCTCGCCCCGCTCGGCCATAGGGTCTACGCCATCGTCAACTACGACAACTTTTCGATCCTGCCCGAGCTGATGGACGATTATTCGGCCATGGTCCGCGGCCTCGTCGACCGCTTCTATTCCGGCGTCTCGCGCTACACGACATCAGGGTTCCTGCGCATCAAGCTCGGCGAGGCGCTGGAAAAACGCGGCGTAGCGCCGCACATCTTCGAGAGCGCCGCCGAGGCGCAGTCGGATATGCGGCAGGTCGAAGGGACTGACGCACGCGATGACGGCGCGTCACGCGGCGCGCGGAAGGCTCAAAAATGATGCAGACCTTGCATGCGCAGGCCCGGGCGGAAGGTTGAATTGCAATGTCCGCCGCGCTGTGCAAATCGCTATTGCCCAACAAAATGGATCAGGAGGGATCATCTTGCGTTTACCAGTCATCATAACAACAACCATAGCAACAACGATTCTTGGCCTCGCCGCGGCCACCACAGCGTGCGCAGATGATCTCAAGGTCGCGCTGATCTACGGCAAGACCGGCCCGCTGGAGGCTTATGCCAAGCAGACCGAGACCGGACTGCAAATGGGTTTTGAATACGCCACCAAGGGCACGATGATGCTCGACGGTCGCAAGATCGTCATCATCACCAAGGACGACCAGGGCAAGCCGGACCTAGCGAAAGCTGCGCTCGCCGAAGCCTATCAGGACGACAAGGTCGACATCGCGATCGGCACGACGTCGTCGGCCGCGGCCCTCGCGATCCTGCCCGTCGCCGAAGAGAACAAGAAGATTTTGATCGTCGAGCCCGCCGTCGCGGATCAGATTACCGGCGAGAAGTGGAATCGCTACATCTTCCGTACCGCGCGCAACTCCTCGCAGGACGCGATCTCCAACGCGGTCGCGATCGGCAAGCAGGGCGTGACCGTTGCAACGCTGGCGCAGGACTACGCCTTCGGCCGTGACGGCGTCGCCGCCTTCAAGGAAGCGCTGGCCAAGACCGGCGCGACCTTAGCTGCCGAAGAATATGCCCCGACCTCGACCACCGACTTCACCGCCGTCGGCCAGCGCCTGTTCGACGCGCTGAAGGACAAGCCGGGCCGCAAGGTGATCTGGGTGATCTGGGCCGGCGCCGGCAATCCGCTGGCCAAGCTACAGGACATGGATCCGAAGCGTTACGGCATCGAACTCTCGACCGGCGGCAACATCCTGCCGGCGCTCGCCGCCTACAAGGCGCTGCCGGGCATGGAAGGCGCGACCTATTACTACTACGACATCCCGAAGAACCCGGTGAACGACTGGCTGGTTGCCGAGCACCAGAAGCGCTTCAACGCGCCGCCGGACTTCTTCACCGCGGGCGGCTTTGCCGCGGCGATGTCCGTCGTTGCCGCCGTCACCAAGGCGAAGTCGACCGACACCGAGAAGCTGATCACGGCGATGGAAGGCATGGAGTTCGACACGCCGAAGGGCAAGATGGTGTTCCGGAAAGAAGACCATCAGGCGCTCCAGAGCATGTATCACTTCAAGGTCAAGGTCGATCCGAACGTCGCCTGGGCCATCCTCGAGCCGGTGCGCGAGCTGAAGATCGAGGACATGGACGTTCCGATCCGCAACAAGCGGTGATGCTGTCTTGCTCTCCCCGCGATCTCTCGCGGGGAGAGGACTTTCCGTGAATGATCCGAGAGTTCTCCCGATGGCCCTGACGTTAGAGACGCGCGACCTGACCATCCGCTTTGGCGGCCATGTCGCGGTCAACAATGTGAGCTGCAGCTTCCGCCCGGGCGAGCTCACCGCCATCGTCGGACCGAACGGCGCCGGCAAGACCACCTATTTCAACCTGATCTCGGGCCAGTTGCGCGCGTCGAGCGGCAGCATTTTGTTCGACGGCACCGACATCACCGAGCACTCGGCGCCGCTGCGCACGCGCGCTGGTCTCGGCCGCGCGTTCCAGCTCACCAACCTGTTTCCGACCCTGACGGTGGAAGAGAACGTCCGCCTCGCGGTGCAGGCGGCGAACGGCACGCACTATGACATGCTACGGCCCTGGATGGTGCGGCGCGACATGATCGCGCGCGCAGACGGCATCCTCGACCAGGTCGCGCTCGGCAACCGCCGCGGCGTCACCGCGACCGCGCTCTCGCATGGCGACCAGCGCAAGCTCGAGGTCGCGCTGATGATCGCGCTGGAGCCGAAGGTCTTCATGTTCGACGAGCCGACCGCAGGCATGAGCATCGACGAGGTTCCGGTAGTGCTCAACCTCATTGCGCAACTCAAGCAGGACAGGAGCAAGATCATCCTCCTGGTCGAGCACAAGATGGATGTGGTGCGCTCGCTCGCCGACCGCATCATCGTGCTGCATAACGGCCAGCTCGTCGCCGACGGCCCGCCGGCCGAGGTGATCGCCTCGCCGATCGTGCAGGAAGCCTATCTCGGCGTTGCCCCGAAGAGCGCCGCATGACCGATCTGCTCAAACTCTCCGGCGTGCACACCCATATCGGCCGCTATCACATCCTCCAGGGCATCGACCTCGCGGTCGCCCAGGGGCAGACCACCATGCTGCTCGGCCGCAACGGCGCAGGCAAGACCACGACGCTGCGCACCATCATGGGGCTGTGGCAGGCCTCCAGCGGCGAGATCAGTCTCGCCGGCGAGCGCATCGAAGGCCGCGCCACGCCCGACATCGCCCGGCTGGGCGTCGGCTACGTGCCGGAGAGCATGGCGGTGTTCTCCGACCTCACGGTGAAGGAGAACCTGGTGCTCGCAGCGCGCGACGGTCCGCTCGACGACGCCCAACTCGACTGGATTTTTGGCTTCTTCCCCGCGCTGCGTCGGTTCTGGCTGTCGCGCGCCGGCTCTCTCTCAGGCGGACAGAAGCAGATGCTGTCGATTGCCCGCGCGATCATCGAGCCGCGCAAGCTCTTGCTGATCGACGAACCGACCAAAGGCCTGGCGCCCGCCATCGTCATGGCGCTGATCGAGTGCCTGAAGGAGATCAAGCGCAAGGGCGCGACGATTCTCCTGGTCGAACAGAATTTCTTTGCCGCCCGCGAGCTCGGCGACAGCGTGCTGGTGATGGACAATGGCACCATCGTCCATCGCGGCGAGATGGCGGCGCTCGCCGCCGACGTGCCGCTCCAGGAGCGGTTGCTCGGCCTGAGCCTGGAGGCGCATCAATGACCGACCTTGCCGCAACCGATCCGCTGCCGAAGCCCAAGCGCGACATTGCGCCGATCGTACTGCCGATCGCGCTCGCACTCGCCATGATTCCCTTCGTCGGCTCGACCAGCTCCTGGCTGACGCTGACCGCCGCGAGCCTTGCCATGGGCATGATGATCTTCATCATGGCTTCAGGCCTGACGCTGGTGTTCGGCCTGATGGACGTGCTCAATTTCGGCCACGGCGCCTTCATCGCCGTCGGCGCCTATGTGGCAACTCTGATCCTGCTACCGTTTGCCGCCGCGATGCAGGCGGATTCGCTTCTGATGAACCTTGCCGTGCTGGCGCCGGCCGCGTTGCTCTCGATGGCGGTGTCCGGTGCGCTCGGCCTCGTCGTCGAGCGCATCTTGATTCTCCCGGTCTACGGCCAGCACCTGAAGCAGATCCTGATGACGACCGGTGGCCTGATCGTCGCCGAGCAGACGCTTTATGCCGTGTGGGGCCCGCAGATCATCCCGCTGCCGCTGCCGACCTCGCTGCGCGGCTCGTTCATCTTTGGCGACGTCGCGATCGCAAAATATCGCCTGCTCGCGATGCTGGTCGGCCTCGTCGTCTTCATCGCGATCCAGCTCGTGCTCAACCGCAGCAAGCTCGGGCTCCTGATCCGCGCCGGCGTCGAGAACCGCGAAATGGTGGAGGCGCTCGGCTATCGCATCCGCCGCCTGTTCCTCGGCGTGTTCATGACGGGATCGGCGCTTGCAGGCCTCGGTGGCGTGATGTGGGCGCTCTATCGCGAGCAGGTCCACGCCTCCATGAGCGACGATCTCACCGTGCTGATCTTCATCGTCGTGATCATCGGCGGGCTCGGCTCGATCGGCGGCTGCTTCATCGGCGCGCTTCTGGTCGCGATGGTCGCCAATTACGGCGGCTTCCTGGTGCCGAAGCTCGCCCTCGTGTCCAACATCCTGCTGATGGTCGCCGTTTTGATGTGGCGGCCGCGCGGCCTCTATGCGGTGACCAGCCGATGATGATCCTGTCAGGCGACCCGCCGCGCAGCCGCGTCCTCACCCTCATTCTCGTCGTCATTATCCTGGCGCTGGCGGCGACGCCCTATCTGTTTCCGGGCGCCAAGGCGATGAACGTCGCGGCCAAGATCTGCATCTTTGCGGCGCTCGTTGCCTCCTATGATCTCTTGCTCGGCTATACCGGCTCGGTGTCGTTCGCCCACACCATGTTCTACGGCATCGGCAGCTACGCGATCGCGATCGCGCTCTATTCGATGGGACCGAACTGGGGCGCAGTCGCAACCGGCATCGTCATCGGCCTGCCGCTCGCGGCGCTGCTGGCGCTCGCGATCGGACTGTTCTCGCTGCGGGTGGCGGCGATCTTCTTCGCCATGATCACGCTCGCGGTCGCCTCCGCGTTCCAGGTGCTGGCCTCGCAGCTCTCCTGGCTCACCGGAGGCGAGGACGGGCGGAGCTTTCAGCTGCCGGAATTGCTGCGGCCAGGCACCGTACTGATCCCGAAGAGCTTTGCAGGCTTCGAGTTGAACGGCCGCACCCTGACCTTCTACCTCGTCTTCGCGGCATCAGCCCTGATGATCCTCGCGCTGCTGCGCGTGGTGAACTCGCCGTTCGGCCGCGTGCTCCAGGCGATCCGCGAGAACCGTTTTCGCGCCGAGGCGCTCGGCTTCCGCACCGTGTTCCACCTCACCTATGCCAACTGCCTCGCGGCGCTGGTCGCCGCCAGCGCCGGCATTCTCAACGCTCTGTGGCTACGCTACGCCGGGCCCGACACCTCGCTCAGCTTCTCGATCATGCTCGATATTCTCCTGATGGTCGTGATCGGAGGCATGGGCACGATCTACGGCGCGATCATCGGCGCGACCATCTTCATCCTCGCGCAAAACTATCTTCAGTCCCTGATGGGCGTTGCCTCGAAGGCGGTGGCCGATGCCGGTCTGCCGCTGCTGCCGGGCCTGCTGCACCCGGACCGCTGGCTGCTGTGGCTCGGGCTGCTCTTCATTGCCAGCGTCTACTTCTTTCCGACCGGCGTGGTCGGGCGTCTGCGCAATGCCGGCGCCAAGCCCGCCAAAGACGCATCGCATTAAGTCGGCGTTAACACCGCGGTTGCTCCGTTTCACGCGTGTAACGCGCAAGCTGAAGGCGAAGCAGGATAGTCCGCTGTCGCCATCGACCCGGACAGTGGCGCCGCCCGGTTAAGCCTTAAATAACCGGCTTTCCTAAGGGTTAGGCCATTTGTGCATAGTATGCATGTTCCCCCTGGGAGGGGGAATGCGCCTGATGTCGTCCACGATCACGAGCAGAATAGCCACCGCCACAAGGGGCGGCTGGGACGCTGCCGTACGGCGCGGACCCGTGCTGTGGCTGACGCTGTGCGGCGCGCTGCTGGTGGCCGGCATCTTCGTCGTCACCACCATGGTGATCGACGATTTCCGCGAGCGCGCCCTCGTCAACAACGAACGCGAGCTCAAGAACACCGTCGTGTTGCTGACCCGCCATTTCGATCAGCAGTTCGAGGATTCCGAGACCGTCGCCGCCGATCTGGTGGCGCAGATGAAGCTCGCCGAGATCTCTTCGCCTGAGGTGTTCCGCGAGCGGATGTCGAGCGATGAAGCCCATCGCATGCTCACGAACAAGATCAGCGCCGTGAACTATCTCGGCGACATCGCGATCTATGACATCAACGGAGACATCATCAACTGGTCGCGAAACGAGCCGCTGCCGAAAATCAACATCTCGTCGCGAGCCTATTTCCAGACCTTCAAGTCCAATCCCCAGTCACAGCCTGTATTGCTGGAGACGGTGCGCAGTCTCATCATCGACAAATGGACCACGGTGGTGGCACGTCGGCTGACCAGCCCGCAGGGCGGGCTCCTCGGCATCATGGTGCGCCGGATCGATCCGGCGAGCTATCAGAAATATTTTTCCTCCGTTGCGCTCGGAAGTGGCGCCGCCATATCGCTGTTCGACAGCGCCGGCACGATGCTGGCACGGTACCCGCACATCGAAACGCTGATCGGCAAGAGTTACGCCGACGCACCGCTGTTGCGGAAGATCGCGGCCAAGGGCGGTCGGCAGACGGTGCGGATCGAGAAGAGTCCGGTCGACGGCGTGGGGCGGCTGGGCGCCGGTGCGTCGCTCGTGCATTTCCCGATCATCGTCATCGCCACCAACACGACGGAATCGGCGCTTGCGGATTGGCGCGAGCAAACCCGCTTCATGATAACAGCGGCCACGCTGGTGGCGACGATCATCGCGTTCATCCTCTATCTCATCATTCGCCAGATCAGCCGCCAGAACCGCGAGACGCAAGCGCGGATCGAGGCGGAACGACTGCGGCTCGATACCGCCCTGAACAACATGTCGCAGGGCCTGATCCTCTACGATGCCAACGGATACATCGTCACCTGCAACCGGCGCTATGCCGACATGTTCGGCCTGTCCCCGGACGTCATCAAGCCCGGCTGCCACATCCACGAGGCGATGCATCATCGCAAGGAGCGCGGGACGTTCGACGGCAACGTCGAGGAGTTTTGCGCCGGCGTCATGAAGATCGTCGCCGAGGGCAAGGTCTCGACGAGGATCCATGAATTCTCGAACGGCCGCGCCTTCCAGGTCATCAACACCCCGCTTGCACAGGGCGGATGGGTTGCCACGATCGAGGAGATTACCGAACGGCGCAATCTCGAGCAGGAGCGTGACCGCAACTACACCTTCCTGCGCGAGATCATCGACCATATCCCCTCGCAGATCACGGTGAAGGACGCCCGCACGCGGCAATATCTGCTGGTCAACCGGATTGCCGAGGAGGTGTTCGGGGAATCGGGCAAGACGATTGTCGGCAAGACGGCCTTCGACATTCTTCCACCGGCAGACGCCGAGACCGTTACCTGCGAGGACGACAGCCTGCTGCAGTCGCCCGAGGGCCTGGTCCTGGGTGAGCAGGCCTGGGAAACCAGGACCGGTGGCCATCGCTACGTCATCTCCAAGCGTATCGGCATCCGCGACAACGGTGGCGAGCCGCGCTACATCATCAACGTCATCGAGGACGTGACGGAGCGGCGCCGCGCCGACGAGAAGATCGCGCATATGGCGCATTACGACGCGCTGACCGATCTGCCGAACCGCCTGCTGTTCCGCGAGCAGATCGAGCGCGAGCTCGAGAAGGTCGCGGGTGGCGGGCGGTTCGCGCTGCTTTATATCGACGTCGACGAATTCAAGGGCATCAACGATTCGCTCGGCCATCACGTCGGCGACGAGCTGTTGAAGGCGGTCGCGGCCCGCATCCGCACCTGCCTCAAGCCGGGCGACCTGATCGCGCGGCTCGGCGGCGACGAGTTCGCGGTGATCCAGACCGGGATCGAGACATCCGCCGACGTGCTGGCCTTCGTGACAGGGATCCACGAGGCGATTCGGCAGCCCTACCATTGTCTCGGCCATCAGCTCTCGACCGATGCCTCGATCGGCATCGCGCTGGCGCCGCAGGACGGTACCGATCTCGACCAGCTCATCAAGAATGCCGACCTCGCTATGTACGGCGCCAAGGCGGAAGGCCGCCGCACCTATCGCTTCTTCGTGCCGGCGATGGATGCCTGTGCCAAGGCGCGCCTTGCCATGGAGCAGGACCTGCGTCAGGCAATGGTCGAGGGCGGCTTCGAGCTCCACTACCAGCCGCTGGTCAATTTGCGCTCCGGCGAGGTCTCCGGCTGCGAGGCGTTGCTGCGCTGGCATCACCCCGAGCGCGGCATGGTCTCGCCGGCCCAGTTCATTCCCGTGGCTGAGGACACCGGCCTGATCAACGAGCTCGGTGATTGGGTGCTGCGCACGGCCTGTGCCGAGGCCGCAAGCTGGCCCCGCCATGTGCGGCTCGCCGTCAACGTCTCACCGGTGCAGCTCAAATGCGAGACGCTGGCTCTGAAGATTGCCGGCGCGCTCGCCGCGTCCGGTCTCGATCCGTGCCGCCTCGAACTCGAGATCACCGAGGCCGTGCTGATCCGCGACGACGAGGCCGCGCTCTCGATCCTGCATCAGCTTCGCTCGATCGGCGTGCGCATTGCGCTCGACGATTTCGGCACCGGCTATTCCTCGCTGAGCTATTTGAAGCGCTTCCCGTTCGACAAGATCAAGATCGACCGCTGCTTCATCGCGGACATCGCGGAAACCAGCGGCGCGCCCGTCATCGTCCAGGCGGTGGTCAACATCGCCAGCGCCAGCAACATGACCACCGTGGCCGAAGGCGTCGAGACCGAGGCGCAGCGCGAGATGCTGCGCGCCCTCGGCTGCACCGAGATGCAGGGCTATCTGTTCAGCGCACCGAAGGCCGCAAGCGACGTGCGAAAGCTGTTCGGCCCGCGCAGCGCCCAAGTGGCGGCGGTGGCCTGAAGCGGCGTTTCCCGCCTCCCCAAGACCGAAATCGCCGGCCTCGATCGCGGGATTCGGGAGGTTCCGGCCCCGGCGGCGCAGGTCCGCCCGGGGGCTGAGAAGGACGCCGGCCAGAGGTTGCCGACCCCGCGCCAATCAGCTAAATGAGGCTCGCTGCACCCGTAGCTCAGCTGGATAGAGCGTTGCCCTCCGAAGGCAAAGGTCACACGTTCGAATCGTGTCGGGTGCGCCAACATCATCGATGCGCAATCACGATTGTCTGCTGAATGTGCTCGCCCTGTCAGAGCAGGCAAGCGGCGTCACGCAGGGGGGACCTCGACCACCAGCAGGTCCACGAATGCCTCAGCGGCAAGTGACGGGCGGCGGCTTGAGGCGAGGCCTAATTGCTGCCTCACCATGCTCGAGCCGCGCCTTGAGCTTGTGGACCAGTTACTAGCTGCCCTTTAGTCCAGAGGCTGATGACCCAGCTTCACAATCATCTTCGGGTGACGTTCGCTCAGGGCCTTCAACGCGAGCAAACTCTTCCGTTCGCTTTCTCGGTTGTCCGTGTAAGTCCCAGGCTCGACGTCGTTCTCCCACCCCCAACGCGTATGGGCTGTGTCGCCCGTCAGGAGCACCGGACCTGTTGGTGTGCGGGCGAGATAGGAGACATGGCCCGGAGTATGTCCCGGGGTCTGTATCGCGAAGAATGAACCATCACCGAAGACATCGATCACCCCTTCGAATTTCCCATCCTGATCTTTCGAGAACTGGAATTCCCGAAGTGGGGGCCTTCCTTCAAGCAGGCTGTCCTCCGTCCCCTGAACGACCATATGCACAAGGCTCGAATATTCGGGCTCACCGCGGCCTGTGTAGATCGGAATGTCCTTCGGAACATCAGGCATGCCGGAGATATGATCGAGATGGAGATGGGTCATGAACACACCCTTGAGAGGAACGCCTTCCGATTTGATGACCGACGACGTGTCTTCCCGAACCTGCATCCTTTGAATCTTGGCGAATTTTCTCAGAACCCATCCGACCCCCAAGCTCGCCGGATCCTCCACCAGCCGCTTTGAAACCCCGGTGTCGACCAGGAAAAATCCCTGCGTCGGATGCCGCACGACGTGTGTATAGACCTTGATCGGCTCCTCGTGATCCTTGAGCCCGGCCTGGACGGCTTTCGGATCGCTCAGATTGAGCAGGCCCGAAAGATCGGCGATCCAATCCGCGCCGATGACCGTCTTGAGCTCAATCGGTCCCGGCTGATCGATCAAGGCTTCCATTGCCGCCGAGCTAATAGGCTTGCCGAGATCGGCGGGCTTCCCCGGATGCGAGGTTTGCGTGCACGCGGGAAGTACGGCGATGGCAAAGGCGCCAATGAAAAAGAGACCTGGCTTGCGGAGCATGATTGTTTTTCCTCATTTCTGGCGCTCCTTTTGCCCTCGACAGGCAGAATAGCAATCGCCTAACTTCCTATGTCACCATACATAAATGGATGACCGCGGACTGGGGAGTGAGAAGGTGGAACTACAATGGGATGACCTGCGGATCTTTCTCGCCGTTTGCGACGCGGGGAGTCTGAGCGGCGCCGCACGGCGCCTCAAGGTGAGCCAACCCACTTTGAGCCGGAGGATTGCAGAGATGGAGTACGGGCTCGGCGAGCCGCTTTTCGTCCGCAAGAACCTGGGCATCACCTTGACGAAAACCGCAGCGAGGCTACTTCCCGCGGCTCAAGGTATGGCGCAATGGGCGACGGAAGCTGCCCGCTCACTCGATGCGAAGAACTCACCCGTGAGCGGCCGCGTACGCATCGCGGCGGTACCTTCATTCGCCTTCGATTTCCTGGCTCCGATCGCGGAAAAGCTCAAGAGAAAGCATCCACAGATCACTCTCGAGGTTCTGGCCAGCACGCAACGCCTGAACCTCTCGCTCGGCGAGGCGGACATCGCGCTCAGGAGATACCCGTCCGATGATCCTGATCTGATCACAGTCGATGAAGTTGTCGTTCCGATCGGCGCCTACGCGAGCAGGGACTACGCGCGGAGACTGCCCGCGAAATACGGTTTCCGCGACCTCGATTGGATCGCATGGGCGGGAGAGCGCGAGATGACGAGCCCGAATCCGGAGCTCGCGGCCAGGATCCCGGACTTTCGTCCTGCTTTCACATCTGACGATTACAGCGTACAGGTCGCGGCCTGCCAGGCCGGCGTCGGCGCGATGATCCTTCTGAAGACTTCCCATCGGCTCAAACGACCGGGCGAACTCGTGGAGCTCAAGCTCGAACTTCCAACCTCGCTCCGCGCAGAACTCACGATCATCTGCCACAAGCGCATGGCGGATCTACCCAAGGTCAGAACGGTCGTGGACCTGCTCAGGCAAGAGTTTGCTGATCTGAGGAAGAGCCAAGGCGCGAAGAAACCCTGAATGGTGACGCCAACGATCTCAAGGTCATGGCTTTGATCCTAGATCTCGATCTAGTTGGTTTTCGAGTATCGTGTAGCCATCGCGGGTCTGCGGCAGCTTCCAGCCCAGAACCTTGCTGGCGACGAGGGTGCGCAGAACCTGTGCGGTGCCGCCGCCGATCGTGAACATGCGCACGTCGCGCGCCATGCGCTCAAGCGGAAAGTCACGCGAATAACCGCGTGCCCCGAACATTTGCAGCGCGTCGTTGACGATCTTGATCGCGGCTTCCGACGCGAAGATTTTTGCCTGGGCTGCGAGCATCGGGTCGGGAAACGCGCTGCCCGGACCGCGCGAGGATGCTGCCGCATGCAGCATCAGGCGGGACGCCGTGAGCTGGGTCTGCATGTCAGCTAGCATCCATTGCAGGCCCTGGAACTCGCCGATCGGCCGCCCGAACTGTTCGCGCGTCCTGACCCATTCGACCGCGTGCTCCAGCGCGCCGGCGGCGATCCCCATGGCGACGGTGCCCGCGCCGACGCGCTGGCTGTTATAGGCGTTGATGAGATCGGCAAAGCCGCGCTTGAAGCCCGACGGGGGCAGCAGCACCATCTCTGGCGTAATCTCGAGATCTTCGAATATGAGCTCGCCCTCGGGCATGCCGCAGAGCCCCATGGTCGTTTCGCGCTTGCTCATCCGCAGTCCTTCGACTTCCCCGCGCACCGCCAGGAAGCCGCCAACGCCGAGTTCCTCGCCGCCCTCATCGAAAACCCGGGCGAAAATCAGGTGCAGACGCGACACGCCAGCACCGGTGATCCAATGCTTCCTGCCGTTAAGCACGTAGCGATTGCCGCGTTTGTCAGCCCGGGTCTTCATTCCGCTCGCGTCGCTGCCTGCCTCTGGCTCTGTGATGCAGATGGCGGGCTTGTCGCCTGCCAATACAAGATCGGCGGCGCGCCGGCGCTGCGCATCGGTGCCGTACGCCATGACGGTCGAGATGGCACCCATGTTGGCTTCAACGACGATGCGTGCCGAGACTGTGCAGGAGCGTGCCATCTCCTCAATGACCAATGCAGTATCAAGGAAACTCCGGCCTTGGCCGCCGTATTCCTTCGGAATGGTCATTCCCATGAAGCGCTCGGCTTTCAACGCTTCGACAACATCCCAGGGGTACTCACGCGATTGATCGATCTCGACGCCGCGTTTGCGGAGCAGCCCGTTTGAGAGCGCGGCGGCTCGTTCCTTCAGGGCCAATTGCTGGGACGAATACTCCATAGCGTCCTCTCTCCTCTCAGCCACGACCCATGGAGTAGAATTCGGCGTTCGGACGCATGCTTGTCACGTTGGCGAGCCGGTTCGACAAGCCGAAGAAGGCCGAGATCGCAGCGATGTCCCACATGTCCTCTTCCGTGAATCCGTGCGACTTCAGCGTGGCGAAGTCGCTCTCGGAGACCTTCTGAGCCTCGGTAGAGACCCGGACGGCGAAATCCAGCATCGCTTTCTGGCGATCAGTGATGTCCGCCTTGCGGTAGTTGACGGCGACCTGATCAGCGATAAGGGGATCCTTGGCACGGATCCGCAGGATCGCCCCATGCGCCACCACACAATACTGGCACTGGTTGAGGTTGCTTGTCGCGACCACGATCATCTCGCGCTCGGCTTTGGTGAGATTGCCGGGTTTGTCCATCAGCGCGTCGTGATAGGCGAAAAACGCGCGGAACTCGTCCGGTCGGTGCGCGAGCACGAGGAAGACATTCGGAATGAAGCCCGACTTCTCCTGAACGGCAAGGATGCGGTTTCGGATGTCATCCGGCATGTCGGCGAGATCGGGGACAGGGAAGCGGCTGACTGCAAGGGCTTGGGTCATGACTTTGGATCCCTAAATTATTGCTCGTTGGAGATTGGCACGATTACGCGGCCGCGCACCGTGCCCGCAATGAGACGATCTGCAACGCTGATGCAGGCTTCGAGCGGCACGCGCTCGGTCATCGCATCAAGGAGAGAAGGATCGAGGTCGCGGGTAAGTCGCCGCCACGCCTCGCGGCGTTCCTCGCGAGGACACATGACGCTGTCGATGCCGGCGAGCGTGACGCCTCGCAGGATGAAGGGGGCGACGGTCGCCGGCAAGCCCATGCCGGCGGCAAGTCCGCAAGCCGCGACCACCCCGCGATACTTCATCGATGCACAGACGTTGGCCAACACCTGCCCGCCGGCCACATCGACCGCGCCGGCCCATTCTTCCTTCGCGAGCGGCTTCCCCGGTTCGCGGAACTGCGATCGCGGCACGATGCGCTTGGCACCAAGCTTCGTGAGATAGTCCGATTCTTCTGGACGCCCTGTAACTGCGGCCACCTCATAACCGAGCTTGGCGAGCAGCGCCGTTGCGACGCTGCCCACACCGCCTGCCGCGCCGGTCACGAGCACCTCGCCACTTCCCGGCGTAACGCCGTGGCGCTCAAGCGCCATCACACAGAGCGCAGCGGTGTAACCGGCCGTCCCGATACTCATCGCTTGAGCCAGGGAAAGGGCCGGCTCCAAAGGGATCAGCCAATCGCCCTTCACCCGGGCGACTTCGGCCAATCCGCCCCAGTGCCGCTCGCCCACGCCCCAGCCGTTCAGCACCACCCGGTCGCCTGGCTTGAAGTTCGCGTTCGAAGATTCTTCGACGGTCCCCGCGAAATCGATGCCAGGGATCATGGGAAAGTTACGAACAACCGGGCTCTTTCCCGTGATGGCCAGCGCATCCTTATAATTCAACGTCGAGCAGGCAACGCGCACCGTCACATCCCCCTCGGGCAATCGTTCCCGTGGAAGCTCGGCCAGTCTTACCGACTGCCGGTTGCCATCATGCTCGATCAGGATGGCTTTGAAATTCGAACCCACTATCAACTCTCCTTACACTTTGCCCGGATGATCGCAAAAAAGCCTTCGGCGAATAAGTCGAGCGCGTCGGGGCGCCGTTCAAGCTTGGCGCGCAGCACCGCGCCCTCCCAGCCTGTCCAAAAAAACTGCGCTAGGCCTTCGCAATCGATGCCACTGGGTATCTCGCCCGCCTCTTGCGCCGAGCGCAGACAACGGGACGTCCGCGCTTCCCAGTCACGGAAGACGGCGGCCAGGCGTTTTCGGAACGGCTCCGGCAGGACACCCATCTCTTGTCCGAGATTACCGACGAGACAGCCGCGCCGGTAGCGGTACCGCGCCATCCCCGACCGTGCGTCCGCAATGAAATCGCGGAAACGGTCGAGGGGAGCCCGCTCCATGTTGTCGAACCATCGGTCCAGCTTGCGCGCGAAATAGTCTGCATAGGCGTCGATCAGTTCGAGACCGAAGGCGTCCTTACTGTCGAAGTAGTGGTAAAATGACCCTTTTGGCACGTCGGCAGCTTCCAGGATCTCCTCAACTCCAACGGCGCTGAAGCCCTTCTCGGTCAGGATCGCGACGCCGGTGCGTAGCAGCCGTGCGCGCGGCGCGTCCGGCCGCGATTGGTCCTTGGGCGGGCGACCACGACGACGGGGCCCTGTTGATGGCAAAATCGCTTTCACAGCAATTTATTAGACCGTTCGTCTTGTAAAATCAACAGCCGTGCCACCGTCGAGCGCACGGACGGCGAGAAAGAGCAGCGGTTCGGCCGATGTCCCGAGTAGAGAGTATTGCAGCCCCAGCAAACCCAGCGGCGACAAGGCAAACGCCACAATGGCAAGCATGTGCGAAACCAGCCATGCCCCAGACCCAAAGGCCGCGGCGCGCCCAGCAACGAACTCTCGTCGGAGAACGGGCGAAGTGCCGGGTAGATCACGAACAGGACCCCGGAGACGACAAGAGCGCCGGCGCCGACGCGCATACGGCTTGCAAACATCGCTTCCTCTAAGGCGTTTACATGAGGATGACCTCGCGGCAACGGCGAAGTCAGGATGGCTTTTGGCAAATCGGGATGGTTCATCATAGCGCCACGGCGAAGCAGTAGTGCCCATCTTCATCGGCCGTGGCGCGCCAGCAAGCTGGCCCACCTCCATCGGGCAGCGCAAAGCTTCGCTCAATGCTTCCTCGGCTCGAACACCACGATCACGCCGGCCGACTCCGACTCTTGCGCCCTGAGGTTTCCCCTACCGGGTGCGGACCACACGGCTACGGGGTCATCCGACTAGCTGCAGCCCTTTATCAAGGCCGTGCCGGTACTTTGCGCATATGTCGCGCTATGGCTGACGCGAGCAGACGGTGTCTGCCTCAGAGCGGGCAAGCTGTGCCCGGCGCCGGCACGCACCCCTGACCAGGAACAATCGGATGTGGCGCTGGAAGCGGCGGCCACGGATGGACCGGCACCGGATCGACAGGGATATGTGGCGGCCACCACGGCATCGGAGGAGGCCCGACGTGCACGGGGGGTAGCGGACCGATGATGATCGGCAAAGCGGGGTTCGCGGCGTCAGTGTCGGCATGCGCGACGCCGACCAACGCGCTCACAACAAGGAATGAAAGACAAAACGTGCGGAAATTCATTGTCGTCGGCTCCTGCTTAGACGCACGGCCAATACGATCGTGCCAGGCAAGAATCCCAGTGCGCATCCCCAACGCCAAGCCGGACATGAGAGTTAGAGATAAATGACTAGTCCCAAACAACTAGCCGCTCACCGGCGGGGCATTCACAACGCGCTGCAGCAAACCGCCTCTTGGCGGCGGCGGCTAAGGGCTGGTCTCGCAGCCGTGCATCGAGTTGCGCTGGATCAGGTCCCAGCGGTTGCCACAGAGATCCTCGAAAACCGCGACGACGCCATACGCCTCATGCCGCGGCTTCTCAACGAACCGCACACCGGCTGTGATCATGCGCGCATGATCGCGATCGAAATCATCCGTCTCCAGGAACAGGAAGACTCGGCCCCCGGTCTGGTCACCAATGCGCGCGACCTGGGCCGGACCGTTTGCCCGCGCCAATAGCAGGCCGGAGCCGGCGCCGCCCGGTGGGCGGACGACCACCCAACGCTTGCCGCCGCCGAGCGGCGTGTCCTCGCAGAGCTCGAAATCAAGGGCACCGGTGAAGAAGGCGATCGCTTCGTCATAGTCCGCGACTATGAGGCTGACGAGGGAAAGATGCCGATTCATCGCTCATACCAAACCAAATGCGACAAGCTGGCCGTCACGTCGCGAGGGTGTCGCAACCTTACCAACAGCAGCGCGTGGCGGGCTGCCGTATCATCGCGCCACGGCGAAACAGTGCCCATCTTCATCCGCAGCGGCGTGCCAATCAGAATATTCGCGCGACCTCCTGGATCAGTCGCAATTTGGATCCCGTCAACGCTGGCACCCCTTGCGCGCGAGCTCGACGCGCCGATTCTTCGCGCGTCCCTCGTCGCTGTCGTTGGAAGCGACCGGCCGGCTCTTGCCATAGCCCTGCGCGCTCACCCGGGACGTTTCAGTGCCGTGCGCGACCAGCCATTGCATGACGGCCTGCGCCCGGGCCCCCGACAGCTTCAAATTGTAATCGTCACTGCCGACATTGTCGGTATGTCCCTGCAGCTCGATCATCAGCTTTGGCTGGCCCTTGAGCGTGCCCAGCACCTGGCTGAGCACCGGCTCGGACTCCTCGCGCAGAGTCGCCTTGTTGAAATCGAAATGCACGCCGTAAAGCGGCACATGACAGTCCTTGTCCAGACGCGCGGCGAGGTCGTCCGCGCCGGCATCAGCCACAGCCACGCTGATTTCACCGGCGCCGATATGCATGGAGACCCAGATGTCTCGGCCTCCCTGTGCGTAGTGCGCAAGCAGAATTCCGTCTGACTGGGAGAGGCCCTGGCTTTCAAATGGAATCTGCCAGCCGGCTTTGGTTAGCGCTTCACGGTAGACCGTAATGAATTGCAGCACCGACACGCTCGCAGGATAGCGATAGCTCTTGATGACCTGTCCGGTTCCCGCCAGCACTCTCTCCTGGTCCTTCTGCGGCACGGTGACATCAAGCGGCGAAGGATCCTGGCTGGTGCCTCCAAGCGTCGTCCCGGGGAAGTGCGCAAGATAAGGAAAGTCATCCTTGTCGCCGGCCTTTTCCGGCGTGGCGCCCGGAGGGCGCAGGGTCAGAGCGACCTTCGAGCCGCCCACCTCGACGATATCGATCTGTATCTCGTCGAAATCATTGGCAACACCCACCGTCGCCCAAACTTCCGCTCCGCCCTGAGAACTCTTGAGCGTCGCGCCAGTTTCCCACTCGCGCACGATCTGCCAGCCGGCCTTGAGCCAATAGGGCTTGATCTCCTGCCACGTCTTGTTGCTGTCATCGGGCTTCGGTCGAGGAATCATGTGCAAAATGCTCTGATAGTGCTTGCCCTGCTGCACGATCCGTTGATCGAAGCCTTCCGCATTCTTTTCGATCAGAAACTCCGCCTGGCCAAAATCCTCGACGTCCACATTGCGATCGGTATTCTTGAAGGCCACACCTGGCGGCAACTGAACGGACGCGGGAAGGCCCTTGAGCGCCCAGGCCGGTGTCGAAGCAACGAGAGCAAGAATGGCGATTGTCAAATGCAGCGGGGATTTCACGCGTAGTCCTTTAACTATTTCAATTTGGCCCTCGTCTCACAACGAGACGTGCCTAAAAAGGAGACATGACGAAACGACCAAGCTTGAAATCCGATGGCCGCAGGGCGCGAACGGTTTCATGTGCTCGACTACACGTCAAGAGCAAGCCGCCGATGGTGGTGATCGGTGAAGCAACTACAGGGGTAACCCGACCACCCGGCGGATCGCGCAGCAGGCTGCTGCATCATGGCGCCACGGAGAACGAGCAGTGCCCATCTTCATTGGCTGCGGCGCTCCCTGGCAAGCTTCCGCATGCAATGTCCGACGCTGCTGGCGTCGAGTAGCGCGTTGTCGTGGGCGAGCGACGGCTCGGTCGCCGGTTAGCGAGCGGCATCAATGGCAAATCTGGGGTCCAGTCGTCATCCGATCGTCATCGGCCGCGGCGCGCCCATCAGCGCGCCGACGGCCGTCGCGCTTGCGCGAAATCCTTCAATGCTTGCTCGGCTCGAACACCACGATCACGCCGGTCGGCTCCGGCTCGTGCGCCCGGAGGCTGGTCAGCTCCGGATCGCTCCAGTCGGCAAGACTGACGACTTCGCCGGTCCGGCTCTCCATCTCGGAGGAATCGGTGGGCTCCAGCACTTTCAGTCCGCTCTCGTCGACGAAAAACGTATGGTCTCCGAACAGGCTGTTGAGCTGAGGCACGGCCGGGTGTCCGTCGGGAAGCACCTGGGCGTCCAACTGTCTCATGGTCTCTTTGACCTGGATGGGATTCAGCTTCATGAGCCGCTCCATTTCGCGCTTGTCTGTTGTCCCCGGCGTAACCGTGGCGGACTTTGTTCCAGCACTGGCCGCCCCGGCCTAGACTTCCGAACAGATCGCGCGCGCAATTGTTCCCCCGCGCCACCATGTCCGAGGCGATCGGTTGCGTGTGCCGTGCTCGTGGCATGATTGGGGCGACATCGAGATGGCGGCTCAACGTAGTCGACACGCTGCGGCGGTTGCCCGCAGGACGCGTCTGGAGATCAGGACGCGTCTAAAGCGCGATGAGATTAGGGAGAATCGTCATCGCGCTTTAGGTTGTTGTTTGAGCATGATCTCCGCGCAAACGCGTTCCGCGTTTGTCGCGAGGGAAAACCGCTTCGCACTTTGCGCTAACGCGGCCCTTCGGGTCCGGATCATGCTCTAGAGATCGAAATTGGTCGGCAGCATGACCACGTCGCGAATGGTCATGCCACGCGGCCGCGTCAGCATGAACATCACCACATCCGCGACTTCACCGGCCTCGAGCAGGCTTCCGGAGTCCCTCGCTTCCTTCAGCTTGTCCGGCGGCCAGTCCGCGAGCAGCGCGGTGATGACGGGACCGGGCGAAATCGATCCGACGCGGATGCCGTGCTTGAACACCTGGCGCCGCACCGTCTGCACGAAGCAGTTGATCGCCCATTTGGACGACGCATAAACCGGCTCCCACGGCGTCGGAAAATGGGCCGCCAGCGAGCTCGTGATGATGATGTCGCCGGTCCGGCGTTCGATCATGTGAGGCAGCACGTCGTGGACATTCTTCATCACGACGTTGACGTTCAGGTTCAGCATCCGGTCGATCGCGCCGCTGTCGGCATCGACGAGGTCGCCGCCAATATACGTGCCCGCATTGGCGTGCAGGATATCGAGCTGACCAGCCTTCTCCAGAACGCGCGGCAGCAGTGTGGCGCAGTCCTTCGGGTTGAGCAGGTCGATGACGAGCGGGATCGCGGCGTCGCCGTGCCTGTTGCAAACGGCCTTCAGGCCTGCGTCGTCGCGGTCGACCAGCACCACGCGCGCGCCCGCAGCCAGCATCGCCTCGGAGCTCGCAAGGCCAATGCCCGACGCAGCCCCGGTCACGACGGCAACCTTGCCTTCCAGATCTTTTGCCATGGACGCTTCTCCCTGTTGGGCGCTTCGTCCGGCGCCTGCCGTGGCGCGGCGGCCGTCACTCCCCGCGGTTTTCTCCCACCGACAACGCGCAGATGCGCGAGAGGTGCGCATAGGGCAAGCCCGTCTCCTTGGCCCAGGCGTTGAACTGCGCCTGCACTTTGGCGAGATCGCCCTTCGATTTCACCTCCTCGGCAATATCGAGGCCGGCATCGCGCAGGCACGCGACGACGTCCCGGGAGGTGACGAAGCCGTCCCAGCCGACGAAGCGCAGCAACATCTGGCCGGTATTGCCCCCCAGCCTGCTGCCACGCTTGGCGAGCAGATCGAGCAGGCCGATCTCATCCGAGGTCGGCCATTTCGCCAGGAACTTGCCGAAGCTGCCGTGCTCTTTTGCAATCTCCTGCACGAAGGCGGCATTCTCGCGCACCGACATAATCTTTGCGCCGTTGCGCACGATGCGGGCGTCGCGCATCAGGCCTTCCCAGTAGTCCTCGGGCTGGAAACTCAGCTTGGCCGGCTGGAAGCGCAGGAAGGCCTGCTCAAAGCCGTCCCATTTCTGGTCGATCACGCTCCAGGCAAAGCCCGCGCAAAACACCCGCTTCGTCATCTCCGCGAGGATGCGATCGTCAGATAGTTTGGCGAGCGCCTTTGCATCGGGCTTTGCCGGCAGCAGCTTCTCGAGCTGTTTGGGCCCGCCCTTGCGCTTCTCGGCGCGGGCGCGAATGGTTTTGAACGAGGTCATGCGATCACCTGCGATGAGGCCGCGCTACGACATCAGACTTCGCCGGGAAGGTCCAGCCCTTGCCAATTTGCCGCGGCCGCGGGCTGGCCGCGCTGGTCTGCTTCTTGCTTTTCCGATACGGAATTCCCGCGCCTTATTTCCTGACCTGACGGATTTTCGATGCGCTGCCTGGTCGTCGCCGACCTGCATTACTCGCTGCCGCAGCTCGACTGGCTCGTCAGCGCGGCGCCGCAGTTCGACCTCGTGATCTTCGCAGGCGATGCGCTGGACATCTCCTCACAGGTGGATTTTCGCGCGCAGATCGTGGTGGTGAAAAAATACCTCGCGACGCTGGTGCGCCAGACGCGCGTCATCCTGTGCTCGGGCAATCATGACCTCGACGAGCGCAGCGCCGAGGGCGAGAAAATCTCGCGCTGGATCGCTGACGTGCGCGAGCTCGGCATTGCCTGCGACGGCGACGACTTGAGGATCGGCGACACGCTGTTCACGGTCTGCCCGTGGTGGGACGGGCCGCTGGCCAAGGCACGCATCGCCGAGCAACTGCGCGAGGCCGCCGCAAGACGACCGCGGCGCTGGATCTGGGCGCATCACGCGCCGCCGGCGAATTCGCCGACGAGCTGGGGCGGCAAGCGCTTCTTCGGTGACGTCGATCTCGTGCAATGGATCGCGCAGTACCAGCCGGCGATGGTGATCTCGGGCCATGTGCACCAATCGCCCTTCATCACCGAAGGCTCGTGGTACGACCGGCTCGGCACCACCTGGGTATTCAATGCAGGCCTCCAGCACGGCCGGCCGCCGACCCACATCGTACTCGATCTCGACGCGGGCAAGGCCTTTTGGCTCGCGGCGGGCGAAGCCCAATGGATCGATCTCGATGCGCCTTTGCGGCGGCCTGCGGCAGCAATCACGCGGCCGCCCGACTGGCTCACATTCTTGGATCGGATTGCCGATCCGAGCCTGGCGAAACCTCCTGCGGCGGCAGATTGATCATGCTTTGCAGGACGTCGCCGACCATCGCCAGATGGTTGCCCTGGCCGGCATATTGCCGCTTGAGATCGGCAAGATAGGTGTTGGCGACATTGAGCCGCTGCGCCAGCAGGCGCGCAAGCAGAAGCGCGACCTCCGGCTTCTGGATCAGGAACGAGGCGGCATCGTCGAACTCGTAGATGACGGAATCGACGCAAGCACGTACCGTCGCGGTATGGGGTTGCTGGAGCAGCACCGACATCTCGCCGAACACGGCGCCGGGCTCGGCGATGGTCGCAACCACGGTGCCGCCCTTGATCACCTCGAGCTTGCCTTCCATCAGCACGTAGAGGTGCCCGGAGGCGCCGCCCTCGGTGAGGATCAAGGTTCCGGCTGGCACCTGCCGCTGCGTTCCGCCAGTGCAATAGTCAAGGACTGCGCGCATATCGATATCCCCATCTCCGGGAGACTAGGCACCGGCACGTCCGGCGTCGAAGGGATAAAAGCGGCGAAGCTGCTCAACTTTTCGGCATCGGCCGCCATGCCGCATCGCGTCAAATGCTCGGCGCGGGCTCCAGCGGCAGGGACTGCAAGCCGCCGAAGCGGCGTTCCCTGCGATGGAAGGAGGCAAGCGCCTCGGCGAGATCGCCGGCATCGAATTCGGGCCACATCCGCTCGGTGAAATGCAGCTCGGCATAGGCGCCCTCCCACAACAGGAAGTCCGACAGCCGCTTTTCGCCAGACGTGCGGATGATGAGATCGACGTCGCGCAAGGATGCTTCGCCGGTGACGAGCTGCGAGAAGGCCTCGCGGGTCAGGCTCGTCAGCGCGGCCGCCTTCGCGGCGGCGTTGAGGATGGCGTCGCGCGCCGAATAGTCGACGGCGATGCGCAAATGCAGAGTCTTGCCGCGGGCGGTCGCGCGCTCCGCACCTGCAATCGCCGCGGCGATGCCCTCGGGCAGGCGGTCGCGGCGGCCGATAACGGAGAGCCGCACGCCGTTCTTGACCAGGCTCTGTACCTCGTTGGCGAGATAGAAGCGGAGCAGCGTCATCAGCGCTGCGACCTCGGCCTTGGGCCGGCGCCAGTTGTCGGTCGAGAACGCATAGAGCGTCAACGTGCCGATGCCTTGCTTCGGTGCCGCTTCGACGATGCGCCTGATCGTCTCAACGCCGGCCTCGTGGCCGCGGACGCGCGACAGGCCGCGCCGTGTCGCCCATCTTCCGTTGCCGTCCATGATGATGCCGACGTGAAGCTTTTCGTTTGCCTGCGTGACGTCACTTTGCATCGCAAAGTCTCCGGTCAAGAAATGGGGTGATCAGGTCGAGATGATGCCGAGGCGGCCGAGCGGCGGCGCCTCGCGGCCGGCGGCCTTGGCGGCATCGCGCACCAGGCGTTCGAGCACGCTGAGATAGTCCAGGAAGCGGCGGCGACCGGCTTTTGTCAGCCGGCAGGTGGTGTGGGGGCGGTTGCCTTCGTAGCCCTTGGTCACGTCGACGAGGCCGGCCTCCTGCAACACGGCGAGATGCCGGCTGAGATTGCCGTCGGTCAGGCCGCAAAGCTGTTTGAGATCGGCGAAGGCAAGACCCTTCGGATGCGCCATCAGCGAGGTCAAAAGGCCAAGCCTCGCCTTCTCGTGGATGACGCGGTCGAGGCCTTCGTAGGAGAAGGGCGCGCTTTCAGTCTTCGACATCATTGTCTCCAGACGCAACATAGAGAATCCCGGCCATCACGGACTGCCCGATCACGAAGGGTAGCCCCATGGTCCAGGGCGAAAGCGTGTGGGTCTGGCTCGCCAGCACAACGACCGCGAATCCCGACACGAAATACCAGGCGCCCGCCAGCGCCACGCTGCGTGGCAGCGAGCGGACGGAAGCGAAAATGCCGAGCGACACCAGGATCTGCCACAAGCCCGGCAACAACCAGAGCGTCTCGGCCGAGAACTTCCACAACACCACCGCAAGCAGCACGCCGGCGACACCGGCCGGCAGGAACTGCTCGATCGCCTGGTAGATCATGACATCGGCAAGACCGGAGTGATGACGGCGCGAGCGCGCGCGCATCTCGATCCAGATGATGGCGCCGGAGAGCGCCGCCGCAAGACCCCAGCCGAGGAAGAACGCGAGCGGCTCGGTGGTCGGGTCGTCGATGAAGAGATATTGCAGGATGGCGGTGATCAGTGCGAGCGCTCCGGTTGCGACCATCGTCGCGGGACCGTAGCCGCGAAAGGCGGTGCCGGCTGCGATCTGGCTGCGGATCGCCACGATATCCGCCAGCGCCTTGTCGAGATCGCGCATCTGCAACGTCGAGCCTCGTTCCACCCTCGCACCCACGGGTGCAAGCCTTACTTTGTGATGCAAAGTATACCGCGTCGCAAAGTAAATGCAAGGGCGCCGCCGTCCGGCCGGGCGACGGCCGGCGCCGGACAACTGCCGGTTGCGCCTGGCCGGATCGGACAGGTAAGATGCGGCCCAAGGGCGTTCCGGGGGCTTTGCGATGCTGAAGTGGGCTGTTGCGTGCGTGTTGCACGTTCTTCTTGTCGGGTTTGCCAATGCCGCGGGGCCGTTCGGGTCCGTCAATATCGGCAATTGGGTCGGCGGCGCGTTCAGCAATGATGAGTCCGGCGCGTTCTCGCATTGCGCAGCAACGGCGCCCTATGCCAACGGCGTCATTCTCGTCGTCGCCCAGAATGCAGCGGGCTCGTGGCTGCTGAGCTTCGCCAGTCCCGGCTACAAATTCAACAAGGGCGAGAACGCAGCGATCGACGTGATCTTCGACGGCCAGGAGCAAGCGCGCGTGTTTGCCACAGCCAATCGATCCGACATGCTCACCGCGATCATGCCGTCGAATGTCGTGCGGTCGTTCCAGAAGGCGAGCCTTATGGTCGCGACGGCCGGCCGCACCGTCCTGCAATTCCAGTTGACGTCGAGCGGGCCCGTGATCGCGGCGCTGGCCAATTGCGTCACCAAGGTAAAGGCCGACGGACTCAGCAAGGCCGGCGATTTCACCAAGGTCGCGGCGAAGCCGGCGACGGGAGAGAAACCAGCCGCGCCGCCCGCCGCCAAGCCGGGCAAGACCGGAACCTACAGCGGCACGGGCTTTGTGGTCAGCGCCAGCGGGCACATTGTCACCAACAATCATGTCATCGACGGCTGCGTCGGGGACATCAAGGGTAATCTCACCGGCGAAGCGACGATGGTGCTGCGCGTCGTGTCGCGCGATGCGATCAACGATCTGGCGCTGCTCCAGGCGCCCGCGACAGCCACGTTCAAGGACTTTGCCAGGATCCGCGATCGTTCAATCCGTTCCGGCGATTCCGTCGTGGCGATCGGCTTTCCCTACCATGGCCTCCTGACCTCCGACTTCACGGTCACGACGGGAATCGTGAGCTCGCTCAGCGGCATTCTCAACGACACCCGTCACCTCCAGATCAGCGCGGCCGTCCAGCCGGGCAACAGCGGCGGCCCACTGTTCGACACGTCCGGCCAGCTGGTCGGCGTCGTCGTGGCGAAGCTCGATGCCAGGACAGTGATCAAGGCGACCGGGACGATCCCCGAAAACATCAACTTCGCGATCAAGACCGGCGCAGTGCGCGACTTCCTCGACAATTCCGTCGTGCCCTACCAGACCGCAGAGCCGAAAGGCGAACTTAAGACCACCGACATCGCCGGCAACGCCCGCGCCTACACGATGCTGATCTCGTGCACGGGCACGGAGCAGGCCGACGCGAAGCGGTAGCTTGTGCGTATTCAGGACGACCCGCTCAACTCAGGAGCCGCAGGGTGGGCAAAGCGAAGCGTGCCCACCTCCTTTCTCGCAATCTCGGAGAGATGGGGGGACGGCGCTTCGCGCCATTACCCACCCTACGGCAGCGCCGTCCGGGATCTAGCTATGGCAGCACCCCGCCTTCGCCGCTTCTGGCTGATACTGGTCGCGCAGGCGCACCCAGTCCATCGGATAGGGCAGGCCTTCCTCGTGACGGCCGAGCGGGGTGAGATCGAGGTACTGGTAGGCCGCGTTCATCATGTCGAGACCGCGGGCAAAGCACGAGTAGGTGTGGAAGACGGCACCTGATTCGTCGCGGAAGAACACGCTGATGCCGGGCAGCTCGGGACCGTAGAACGGCGTGGTACCGAAATTGTATTTCGGCTCGCCTTTCTCGATCTCTTCGCGCGTGAACGTCACGCCAAAGTCATGGTTGAAGTCGTTGCCGCCCGAGGACACCCAGTCGAAGGTCCAGCCCATGCGCTGCTTGAACGCCTCGAGCTTGGCGACCGGCGCGAGCGAGATCGCGACCATGGTGGTGTCGCGCGCGGCAAGATGCGGCACCATGCGCTCAAAACCATCGGCCCAGAACGAGCAGCTCTTGCAGGCCGCCTCCCAGTCGGGTGCGAACATCACATGCTGCACGACGAGCTGCGGACGTCCCGTGAACAGGTCGGCGAGCGTCACCTTGCCGTTCAGGCCGTCGAATACGTACTCCTTGTCGATCTTGACCCAGGGAAGCCGGCGACGCTCCTCAGCGAGGCGCTCGCGCGCCTGCGAAAGCTCCTTCTCACGCGCCAGATGGGCCTTGCGCGCCGTGATCCACTCTTGGCGGGAAACGATCTGATGTTGCTGCATGATGAACTCCGCTGATCAGGCGACGAAGGCATCGAGCTTGTCGAAGAACGAGCTCCAGCCGCGCTGATGGTTGTCGCGTGCGGTTTCGTCGAAGAACTGGGCATGGTGGAAGATCATCAGCGTGCCGCCGTTGTCGGGCTTGAACGAGATGGTGACGAGCGACTCGCGTTCCGGCGTCGAGTGCCAGGCCCAGGAGAACACCAGCCGCTCGTTCGGCACGACCTCGCGGTAGATGCCGCCGGCCTCGAAATATTCGCCATCGTCGCGGGTGAAGCTGATCCGGTAGCGGCCGCCGGTGCGGACGTCGAGGTCGGCCTGCGCCGTCGCGGGCTTCATGTTCGGCGGGCCGAACCACTGCGCTAGCTGCTCGGCCTGCGTCCACGCGGCGTAGACCCTTTCCGGCCTCGCGCGGAAGCGGCGCGTGAGGGTGAGGCTTGGGCGCTCATCGGCGCGGGCGGCTGCTTGGTTGATGGCCATGGGTCGTCCTCCACAAAAGCTGCAAGGCGATCGAAATTGTCGGACCAGAAGCGTGCGTAGCGATTGAGCCAGTCCATCGCCTGCTCCATCGGCTTGGCGGTGAGCCGGCAGGCGACCGTGCGCCCGGTCTTCTCCCGCACGATCAGGCCTGCATCCGACAACACCTCGAGATGCTTCATGATCGCGGGCAGCGAGATCGAAAACGGCGCGGCCAGCTCGCTCACCGACAGGCTGTCCTCCTCGCCGAGCCGCGCCAGCAGCGCACGCCGCGTCGGATCGGACAGCGCCGCAAAGGTTCGGTCCAGCGTCTCGTTTTGATACTTAACCATATGGTTTAGTATAAGCGAAAGCGCGAGGACGTCAAGCCGGACCGCGCGCACACTCCTCCGCACGAGTGCGTGATCGCGCGCAGGCTCGGGAACCTGTTCCGGACCGCACATTAAAAAGCCCCGCCTCGCGGCGGGGCTTCGTCAGCGTCGTGATGCGCTAGCCGAGATCGCTAGTCGACCTTCAGGCCGGCGAACTCAACGACCTTCTTCCACTTTTCGGTCTCGGCCTTGATCATGTCGCCGAACCCGTCCGGCGTCTGCACGAGCGGCTCGCCGCCGAGCTCAACCAGGCGCTTGGTCATGTCGGGCTCCTTCATGATGGCGTTGATCTCGCCGTTGAGCTTCGCGATGATCTCCTTCGGCGTGTTTTTCGGCGCGCCCATGCCGAACAGCGCGCTCGCCTCGTAGTTCGGAACGGTTTCCGCGATCGCCTGCACGTCGGGCAATTGCGAGGATCTGTCGGCGGTGGTGACGCCGAGCGCGCGAAGCGAGCCGGAGCGGATGTGCTGGATGATCGAGGGCATGTTGTCGAAGATCACCTGCACCTGACCGCCCAGCATGTCGGTGATCGCGGGCGCTGCGCCGCGATAGGGCACGTGCTGCATCTTGCAGCCGGTCATCGCCATGAACATCTCGCCGGACAGATGCACCGAGGTGCCGTTGCCGGAGGAGGCCATGTTCACCTTGCCGGGATTGGCCTTCACATACTCGATGAACTCGGCGACGTTCTTCGCCGGCACGTCCTTGTTCACGGTCATCACGTTCGGCACGCGCTGGAACGAGGCGACCGGCGCGATGTCGCGCACGAAGTTGAACTTGAGATTGGCGTAGAGCGAGGCGTTGATGTAGTTGGCCGGGTTGACCAGCAGCAGCGTGTAGCCGTCGGGCTCGGCATTGACGACGGACTCGGTGCCGATGTTGTTGCCGGCGCCGGGCTTGTTCTCGATCACGAACTGCTGGCCGAACTTTTCGGACAGCCGCTGGCCGATCAGCCGCGCCAGGATGTCGGTGGCGCCTCCCGGCGGATAGCCGACGACCCATTTCACCGGCCGCGCCGGATACTCCGCCGCAAAGGCCCTTGAGAACGGCGCGGTTGCAAGCGGACTGGCGGCGAGCAGGCGCAGCGCGGTGCGGCGTGTGATCATCTGAAGTCGTCTCCCGGTTTGTTGTTCTTGAAGGCAGCGCGTTGTAACAAAGCGCGCCAGCGACGAGAAGTGCGCTAGCTGCATCGCGACGAAAGGATAAGGCATGTCCGTCAAGGTCCAGGCCCTCGATCACCTCGTCATCAACGTCGCAGATGTCGCAACTACCGCCGAGTGGTACCGCAAAATCCTCGGCATGGAAGTGAGGGTGTTCGATCCGGGCGGCGGCAAAGCGCCGCGGACCTCGCTTCAGTTCGGCAACCAGAAGATCAACGTCCGGCCGCGCGATGCCGACAGGGTGGAGTGGTTCACCGCGAACCACGCGACTGCCGGCAGCGAGGATCTGTGCTTCCTCACCACGGCCACGCCCGATGAGGTGGTGGCGCATCTGACGGCGCATGGCGTCGCGATCGAGGAAGGCCCGGTGGAGAAGCAAGGCGCCCGCGGCACGCTGCGCTCGGTCTATTGCCGCGATCCGGACGGGAGCCTGATCGAGATTTCGTCGTATGAGAATTGAAGCGGGCTGGCGTTCATGAGGTAGATCGTCATTCCGGGGCGGTGCGTCAGCACCGAACCCGGAATCTCGAGATTCCGGGTTCGTGCTTCGCGCGCCCCCGGAATGAGAAAGTGGGAAGTCAGAACGATCCCAGCGCCACCGGGCGGAAGGCCTGCACGAGCTGCTGGTCCAGCTTGCCGGCCATGCCCTCCAGCATCGCGAAGGCGCGGGAATGGGTGAAGGGCATGCGGTAGGCGCGCTTCTCGACCAGCGCCGCGTAGATGTCGACGATGGTCGTCAGGCGGACGATGTCGCTGATCTGGTTCGACGAGAGCTTGTTCGGATAGCCGCTGCCGTCGAGGAACTCGTGGTGGTGCAGCACCACATCGAGCATTTCCGGCGGAAAGCCGCCTTGCGCCGCGAGCGCCTCGTAACCGCGGCGCGGATGCTGGCGAACCTCGTCCATCTCCTCGTCGGTGAGCTTGCCGGGCTTGTCCAGAAGCTGTGACGGCACGAAGGCCTTGCCGACATCGTGCAGCAGAGCGGCGCGGGTCAGGCGGCGCTGGTCGTCCTCGCGCATGCCGAGATGCTGCGCGAAGGCAACCGCAAAGCCGGTGACGAACAGACAGTGCCGGTAGCTGCCGACATGATGGCAGCCGACGGTGGTGAGCCACTCGCGCAGCGAGGAATGCTTGATCGCCTTGAGGATCTTGCTCTCGGCGGCGATGACGTCGTCGAAGGTCAGGGGCACGCCGAGCGGCAGCTTCTCGAACATTTTCGCCAGCACGCCATGCGCCGCCTCGACGCCACGGTTCAGCGTCTTGCCGCGATCGCTGGCGTCGTAAGTGGTGGTGTCCGGAAACGCGGCGCGGATGCGCTGCAAAATGGCCTCGGGTTGCAGTGGCCGCGAGATCGTGTCGGTGGCGCCCAGCGCCCACGCCTGCATGGTGCCGTGGTGAAGCGCATCCGCCAGCACGAACAGACGCGGCATCGAACGATAGGCATCGCCGCGCAGCTTGTTGCGCACCCGCTGCACGCTCTCGGGCGAGCGCAGGTTGATGTCGACGACGATGCCGGAGAGATCGAGCGCCGGCTGCTCGGGGATCTCCTCAGTCGAGACCGTTGCGACGTCGCCGACGGACTGCAGGATGTGGGCGAGCTCGCTGCTCTGGTCGCTGCGGTCGGAGGCCAGGAGGAGCCTGCGTTTGGCGGCGGGTTTGGCTGAGGCGGTCATGGCTTCCCCAAAAGCAACTGAACAGGAAACTGAAAAGAGCACTGCGCTCGACTGCACCACCCTAGCGGCATCAGGTTCTCCGGCCCTTAATGCGCGTGCTGAACGGGAACCTGCGGGGTTTGTTAAAGTTTGAGGGATTTTGCCGAGGTGCCGACGGCTCGGCCAAAAATGTCGAAAACAACCCCATGCAAAGTAACGCGGCAGTCGCCGAAGCCATTTGACAGGTCGGCCAAAGAGACCGTGCTGGATGCCAACCCCACTCTCGGCCGTCATCACCCCCGAAAGCGGGTGATCCAGTATTCCAGCGACAGCGCGAGGATACGGAGAGGCCGCGGCGTACTGGATGCCCCGCTTTCGCGGGGCATGACGTTGAGTTTGTGGCAAGGCCGAGCGCAAAAACAAATCCGCCGGAGGTTGCCTCCGGCGGATCGTCTCGATGCAATTTGCGGCCGGCCTTACGCCTTCATGTTCGCCTTCACGGCTTCCGCCGTGATCGGCAGCGCGCGGACGCGCGCGCCCGAGGCGTTGAAGATGGCGTTGCCGATGGCCGGGGCGACCACCGTCACCGCGGGCTCGCCGACGCCAGTCGCCTTCTCGCCATTGGCGATCACGGCGACCGCGACTTCCGGCATCTGGCTCATGCGCAAGGGCGTGTAGCTGTCGAAGTTGGTCTGCTCGATGCCACCGTCCTTCAGCGTCGCCTTTTCGTACAGCGCAAGCGACAGGCCCCACAGCGCTGCGCCCTCGACCTGGGCGCGGATGTTGTCGGGATGCACCTGCGTGCCGACGTCGGTCGCCACCGTGAGCTTCTTCACGGTCACGGCCCCCGACGGCGCGACGGCGACATGCGCGACGCATGCCGTCCAGCTTGCGGTGGCGCGCTCCTGCGACGACACGCAGGCCACGCCCATGCCTTCTCCCTTGGGGAGCTTCTTGGTGCCGTAGCCGGCAAGGCCCATCGCGGCGAGCAGCGTGTTGCGCAGCCGCTGAGCGCCGCCGTCGTTCTTGCCTGCGCCGTCGAGCAGCGAGATGCGGAGCTGGGCCGGATCCTTGCCCGTCGCAGCCGCGATCTCGTCGATCATGCTTTCGACGGCCCAGAAGGTCCAACCTGGCGCCACCGAGCGGAGCTGACCGGACGGAGTGGCGTTGTGCGCCATCTCGTTCTTGATCGCCCGCACATAGTGGTTGGGCACGGTGTAGAAGAAGTCCGACCCGTTCACCGTGAAGCTATCGAGCGGGCCCTTCTGGTCGACCGAGGGTGTCAGGAAATCGGGGATTCCCCAGCGCGCGGTCGGCCAGGCCGAGACTACGTCGTGGCTGATCGCGGCGATCTTGCCGTCGCCGTCCACGCCGGCCTTGACCTTCTGGTAGGTGAGCGGACGCGAGAAATCCATCGTCATGTCGTTCTCGCGCGAGTAGATCACCTTGACCGGCTTGCCCACGGCCTTGGCCGCCTGCACCGCCGGCACCATCATGTCGGCATCGAGCCGCCGGCCGAAGCCGCCGCCGAGCCACATCTGGTGCATGACCACGAACTTCGGATCGATCCCGGCGGCACCGGCGGCGATCGCGCCGGAGCGCGTTGCGAACTGGTTGCCGGAATAGATGTGCAGGATGTCGCCCTTGAACTCCGCGGTGGCGTTCATCGGCTCCATCGGCGCGTGGATGTTGATGTTGGTGGTGTATTCCGCCTCCAGCACCTTGGCCGCCGAGCCGAACGCCGCGTTCGGATCGCCGTCCTTGACGAAATACTGTCCGGAATCGTCGAGGCCCTGGAGCCGCTTCGCCTCGTCCAGCAACGACTGGCTCGACAGCTTTGCGTTCGGACCGCCGTCATAGGCGATCTTCAGCGCGTCCGCCGCCTTGCGGGCCTGCGCGTAGGTGTTGGCCACCGCCACGACCCAGCCCGAGGTGGTCTGCGTCTTGTCGTCGACGATGACCGCCTTGATGAAGCCCGGCACTTTCTTGGCATCGCTGTCGTCGACCGATTTCACCGTGGCGCCGAAGCGCACCGGCGGAGTGACGACCTTGCCGTAGGCCATGCCCGGCAGCATGACGTCGATGCCATACTTGGCCGTGCCGTTGGTCTTGGAGGGGATGTCGAGCTGCGGCACCGACACGCCGATCATGGTGTACTGGTCCGGCGTCTTCAGCTTGATGGCCTTGAGATCGTCGGCCGTGAAGGTCTTGGTCGCCTTGCCGCTCTTGACGATATCGGCAAAGGTCATCTGCTTCTTCGACTTCGGATGCGAGATCACGGAGTCGCGCACGACCAGCTCGTCCTTGTAGAAGGGCGGCAGGCCCATCGCGGCGGCCGCAGCTTCCGTGAGCGCAATGCGGCCCGCGGCACCCGCACGGCTCATCGCGTCGAAGTTCATCATGGTCGACCAGCTGCCGCCGGTGATCTGCGCACCCAGCACGGGGTCGTTGAACTTCGGATCGTTGGAGGCGAGTTGCACGCGCATGTCGCTCCACTTTGCGCCCAGCTCTTCGCAGACGATCTGCGCCATGGTGGAGGCGATGTGCTGGCCCATGTCGGCCTTGCCGCAGGTCACGGTGACGAGACCTTCGGGCGAGATCGAGTACCAGACGCTCGGCTCGAAATTCGAAGGCGCGGCAAGCGCCTCACTGACGCCGGGGACGCCGGCATAGCCAAGCACGAGGCCGGTGGCCGCAGTGCCGACCAGGAACGAGCGGCGGCTGAGATCAGTCGTCTCGGCGGTGACGTTCTTTACGTGCTGATTCATGTGGGCCTCCGCTCATTGCCGGAGGCGGACGCGGTGCGCATCTCGGATGCGGCACGCATGATCGCCTTCTGAATCCGCGAATAGGTCATGCAACGGCAGAGATTGCCGTCCATATGCGCGACGACCTCTTCCTTGGTCGGGTTCGAGTTCTTCGACAGCAGCGCTGCGGCCTGCATGATCTGACCGGACTGGCAGTAGCCGCATTGCGGGACCTGCTCGGCGATCCACGCCTTCTGCAAGGGGTGATCGCCCTTGGCGGAGAGGCCTTCGATGGTGGTGATCTTCTTGCCGGCGACGTCACCGACCATGGTCTGGCACGAGCGGACGGCTTCGCCGTTGACGTGCACGGTGCAGGCACCGCACAGACCGGCCCCGCAGCCGAATTTCGTGCCGGTCATCTGCAATTGCTCGCGGATCGCCCAAAGGAGCGGCGTATCGTGCGCCGCATCCACGGACATACTCCGCCCGTTGATGGTGAGAGTAGGCATGGTTTCTTCCCCTGCCGGTGCATGAAGCCGCTTACGGCGGCAACTTGTCTGACCGAAACCCACCGGGCTGGCGTCGGCCTTGGGCGCGAGAATGATCGCGTTCGTTTGCCGAGGCAAATGCAATTTGGAAACGATCGAAACAAACATGATGCTGGCATCACCGTTGTGCGTTGCCACAACGATCTGACGCAACCGCCTGACGGAATAAGCGTAAAATTCGCATGACGCATGCATGCCGTCACGCTGAGGCAGTTTCCTCGAAGTAACTCATCACGCTAGGATGTTCGACATCAACACAGGTGGGCGCGATGCCACGGATCGATCGGGACGGAGTTGCCATCCACTACGAAGTCCACGGCAGCGGGCCGCCGCTGCTTCTGACCCACGGCTATTCATCGACCTCGGCGATGTGGCATGGGCATATCGATGCGCTCGCCAGGCACACCACGCTCGTGCTGTGGGACATGCGCGGTCACGGCCAGTCGGATTATCCCGACGACCCCAATGCCTATAGCGAAGCGCTGACCGTCGGCGACATGGCCGGGGTCCTCGATGCGGTCGGCGCGCAGCGCGCCATCATCGGCGGGCTGTCGCTCGGCGGTTACATGTCGCTCGCCTTCTATCGCGCGCATCAGAAGCGCGTGCGTGCGCTCCTGATCGTCGACACCGGTCCGGGCTTCAAAAAGGACCATGCGCGCGAGGCCTGGAACGCGCGCGCACGCGCCACGGCCGACAAGCTCGACCGCGAAGGTCTCGAGGTGCTGACATCGGCGACCCGCGAGCGCGCGACCGCCAGCCACCGCAACGCCAGGGGGCTTGCGCTCGCCGCGCGCGCATGCTGACCCAGCGCGACGCGAAGGTGATGGAGCTGCTGCCGGACATCGAGGTGCCGTCGCTAATCGTGGTCGGCGCCGACGACACCCCGTTCCTCGCCGCGTCCGACTACATGGCGGCAAAAATCCCCGGCGCACACAAGGTCGTGATTCCCGCAGCCGGGCATGCCGTCAACATCGATCAGCCGCAGGCTTTTGTTGACGCAGTGGTCCCCTTCCTGAAAAATCTGCCGCACGAGGCGGGCCGCGAAGGGACCTGAACGATGAAGCCGACGATGATGGCAACTGTCGCGATAGTGCTGGGCATGATGACGGCCGCGGCGCAAGCCGAGCAATGGACGCCGCCGCGCCTACCCTTCGTCATGACATTGTCGAACACCACGCCGCTGGCCTTCGGGATGGATGCCACCCAGGCGGCGCAGGCGCTGGGCCAGCCGCTGCAATATGTTCGCGGACGCCCCGGCAACGAGATCTACCTCGCCTTGCGCAATCTCGGCGGCAGCCGGCTCATCCCCCACCGCCACCGCCTGTTCCTGCAATTCCGCCATGGTCGCCTCGCAGGCTGGAAAGAAGACTACGGCGAGAACTGGATGTGGGAGTAGAACCGCGACTCTCACTCCTCATGGTGAGGAGCGCCGAAGGCGCCTCTCGAACCATGCAGCCTCCGCTGAAGCAACAGGGCCTTCATCCTTCGAGACGCGCGCAAGAGCACGCTCCTGAGGATGACGAGTCGGAGCGGTATTCTGGATCAACAACCAACAACGAAGGACAACCTCGTGGGACAGGACATCCAACTGACGGCCTCCGACAATTTTCAGCTTGGCGCCTATCGCGCCGACCCCACCGGCGCGCCGAAAGGCGCGGTGGTGGTGATCCAGGAGATTTTTGGGGTCAATCATCACATCCGCTCGGTGTGCGACCGGCTCGCCAAGGAAGGCTATGTCGCGGTCGCGCCGTCGATCTTCGATCGCACCTCGCCCAATTTCCAGTCGGGCTATTCGCCCGACGAGATCGCCGAGGCACGCAAGTTCGTCGTCAACCCCGACTGGTCAGCGATGCTGCACGATACGCAGGCCGCGATCGACGCGGTGAAGAGTGTCGGCCCGGTCGGCATCATCGGCTTCTGCTTGGGGGGCAGCATCGCCTATGTCGCGGCGGCACGGCTGTCCGGCCTCTCGGCCGCGATCGGCTATTATGGCGGCGCCGTCGTGCGCTTTGCCGACGAGAAGCCGAAGGTGCCGACGCAGCTGCATTTCGGAGAGAAAGACGCCGGCATTCCCCTGACTGACGTCGAGACCATCAAGGGCAAGCGGGCGGACGTCGAGGTCTTCATCTATCCCGGCGCTCAACATGGCTTCCACTGCGACGAGCGCGCGAGCTACGACAAGACCAGCGCCGACATCGCCTGGCCGCGCAGCATGGCGTTCTTTGCGAAGCATTTGAAGTAGAGCGCGACTCTCTCACCGTCGTCATTCCACATTGCGCACTTGCGCAATGGGGATGCGCGGACAGGCGCAGGCCCGGAATCCATCGCGCCTCAGAGATCGTAACGAAATGGATTCCGGGCTCGCGACTTCGTCGCGCCCCGGAATGACGGAGGGGGAGGATCGCGTTTGCCTTTGCGGAAATCGGGTGGGCGATGACTGGTCCTGGCGATAGAGCTGTTTCAAAGCCAACTCATCTCGGGACATCGTCATGCAAGACACCATGCGCCGCGTCATCCGCAACCCGTTCGGCACAATGGACGTGCCGGAACCCAACGACCATGACGTGATCACCTATGCCGCGACGGCGACACTCGGCGGCGGCGAGGACGACGGCAACGCGGCACAATGGGCCTCGATGCCTGCAGCATCCGATCCTCTGGACGGCGCCTGGGCGAGCCGGTGGAGCGGCGGCGCCGATCCGACCATTTTGGGCGATGCGCCGGACAAGTGGAAACAGGGCCGCGCCGAGCTCCGCGTCGCGGGGAACCGGATCTATCTGCGCTTCGATTGGGACGATGGCCGAAGGCACGGGCTCATCGATGCCGTGCGCGACGGTGCAGATCGCCTGGTCGGAAAATACATCAACCTGACGGACCCCGGCATCACGCGGCCATGGGTCGGGCGCGTGGTCGACGCGGCGCGCATCGACGGATGCTTTCCGAACGGGCGACTTGATTTCAGGCGGTGAGGCGCGAGTTGTGACCAAGCCGTATATTCACACGAGCAATGGGCAGAGGCGCGCAAGCTTCACCTGCCGACATTCACCGTGCTTGCGCGAAAATATCTCCAAGACCTTGTCAGCCAGGGCGTTGCCGAGATCCGCATTGTTTTGCGCGGAGAAATGGATTCCCATCCAGACCGCCTGTTGGGATCACGCGTCCTGCGTCGAAGAAGTCGACCTTCATGAAGTTGGCCAGAGACCTGTACTGCGTCGCAAGCTCCACCGTCTTCTCGCGCCCGCCCTCGAACATTCCCTGGAGCCAGGGATCGGCTACCGGCGCAAGTGGAGGCGGCACCACGACGCGCACCTGAGGGGCTCCGTAAACCGTGCCTACGCCACCCGTCGACGTGAGCACCTGGCCGACCAGTTTCGACATGCCGACTGCAATTTCATATGACGTGCGATGATAGTAACTCTTCGCATCGTTCGTTCCGAGCATGATGATGACGAGGTCCAGCGGAAGGTGACTTGCCAGCGCGGAGGGCAGATAGACGGATCCGTTCAGACGCGGATCAACGGGATCATCGATCGCCGTCGTTCGTGCACTCAGACCTTCCTCCACGATCTCGTAGTCGGATCCAAGTCTGGAGGCCATGATCCCCGTCCACCGCTCTGGATAAGGGAATCTTGTCGTTGGTGCGCCCTCGCGAACGGCAATCTACCCCCACGTCAGAAAGTCGCCAAAACACAGGATTCGCCTGGCCACGAGAACCTCGCTCAGTTGAACTTGGAATGGATGCTGTGAAAGATTGCGGCGAATAGAACTATGGGCGCCGAGTCGTCATCACCTACCTCCGGCGCCCCGTGCGGGACAGGCAATTCGGTCTCCAATTGAAGCATAACAGGTCGACGCCCGGCTCGAGTAGATTTCCTATCTTCATATATCCGGTCGTGCCCTATTTCGGCGATTCGAACCCGTGTCGCTCCAGCAACCGTGTCCGGATCTCGACGAGGCGCGCGGCCACTTCGCCGATGGGCCAAATCCAGACAATTGCAACAAGCTCAACGGCGCTGCCACTTTCGTCATGACGGCCGCGAACCGTAATCAATAGCAGAGTAGCGACAGGCCCCGAACCGGGAGCGGCGCGTGGAGTCCGCAAGCTCTCTGTTTACCTCGACCGTGCCGCACTTCTTGCAGGTGTAGAGGCGTTGCAGCAAGGGGCGCAGTCGTGACATGCGGCAATGCGCCAGCTTGCGCCAAGCTTTTCATGGTGGCTGAGGCATCTCGCAAAGAAACGGCTAACCACGTTGCGACGGCTGCAGAGGGGACTGCATGGAAAGACCAATCAACCAATGATAGCGTCTGTATCCCAAGATCAACCAAGGGGAACTGTCGTGCATGGAATGACCAAGCTTCGCTCTTGGTTTCTGCCCGCCGCTGTGTGGATCGTTCTCGTCGGAGCTTTCTTCGCCTGGTTTACGCTCACAGCACGCGGTGGTGCGCCGTACTGGTTGGTGAGTCTGATCATGTCCTGGTTGCCGTTCCTGGCGCTGATCGGCGTTTGGCTGTGGTTTTCGCGCAGGAATGGGCGCGCAGCATCCGGAGCGAGTTGGGTCGATCTCTTCGAGCAGCAGGTTGTGGAAACCCAACGCACGAACGCATTGTTGGAGAGGATCGCGGCGGCTCTGGAAAAGCCGTCTGCCGGTTAGCCCGAACATCGGTGCGTCGCGGAGAGAAGAGGATGCGCTCTAGGATTTCTGCGTATGCCTGGCTGGCTGCCTTGGTAATCGCAATGGCAGCCGCCGTCAGCCGGCCCGCGGCAGCCGGCGATCGACAGGACTGTTTGAACGGATCGAAGGAAACCGCTGCCGCGACCATCGCCGCCTGTACCCGTGCGATCGAAAGCGGCGACTACGATGACCAAGGCCTGTCCAACTTGTATCATGCGCGTGGCTATTCCTGGTCGTGGACAAGTCTCGCCGATCGCGTCGACCGCGCTTTGAACGACTACAACGAGGCGATCCGGCTCGAACCGAAAGCCGCCGGCTCACTGCTCAACAGGTCGCGTATCTACAACCAGCGGCACGACTACGATCGGGCGATAGCGGACGTGAACCGGGCGTTCGAAAGCGGTCTGTCGGACTATGGAAAGCGCGTCGGATACGGCGAGCGCGGCGACGCCTATCAGGCCAAGGGCGACAACGACCGTGCCATTGCCGACTATACCGACAGCCTCGAACTCGATGCGAACAACAATGTCGCCCTCACCGCCCGCGGCAACGCCTACTATGGCAAAGGCGACCTTGATCGCGCAATCGCCGACTACGACCAGGTGATCGCGCGCGACCCGAAATATGCGGTCGCATATTACAACCGTTCCCTCGCATACAGGGCAAAGGGTGACCTCGATCGCGTCATCGCCGACTGCAGTCAGGCGATCGCGCTCTATCCGAGATACAGGGACGCCTACTACAACCGCGGCTACGCTTATCAAGCCAAGGGCGATATTGACCGCGCCATCGCCGACTACGATCAGATGATCGCGCTCGATCCGAAAGATAGCGACGCCCATAGCGGTCGCGCCAGCGCGTACCTGACCAGGGGCGATTTCCGCCGCGCCATCGCGGACTTCGGTCAGGGGCAGGCGCTATCCTGGCTCGCCACGATAGGCCTCTTCGCGGTGGCGGGCTGGCTTTGTTCCCGATTAGGTTTGCATGCGCGCAGACGCTGGTCCGGCCGGACGATGATCGAGATGTGCGAACAACAGACCGTCGACATGAAGCACAGGAATGCCGCCCTGGAGAAGATCGCGGTAGCTCTGGAGAAGCACATGTCGGCTTAGCTCGGGTTTCCTGCAGGACGGTCAGGCGCGACTTGTTGCGGATATTCGTGTGCGGCGGCCCACCCGTGTGCGGCGGCGACGGTTTCCCCAGAGTATTTCCGATAGTGAGCCGGCATGCGTGAAGAAGACTAGACGCTGGAAATTGATACTGTCCGCTAGACCTGTCAGTGACCGCTAATGGCATGGTCCGGCCGTGCTCCAGCCCCGCCAGTGATCGAAGCTGGTTCGGGGCACCGAAAAGGAGCGCGCCATGTCTCAGAAATCTAGCAGCGCAATTGCCGTGGTTGGTATCGATATCGGCAAGAACTCGTTTCACGTCGTAGGGCACGATCGGCGTGGTGCGATCGTACTCCGGCAAAAATGGTCGCGTGGCCAGGTCGAGGCGCGACTTGCCAACCTGGCGCCGTGCCTGATCGGGATGGAGGCTTGCGTCGGCGCGCATCATCTCAGCCGCAAGCTACAGGGACTCGGCCACAATGCCCGGCTGATGCCAGCCAAATACGTGCGGCCGTATAGCAAGGGACAG